>PLCS01000007.1:133010-879525 GCA_003134855.1 Acidobacteriaceae bacterium | reverse complement strand
AACATCTCTTGCGTCAGGTGAATGTAGAAACACCGGTAACTGCTGTCGCTCGAGTACGTGTCGGCAATCAGCTTCACACTCTCCATCGCCGGATCGTCCGACTCCGTCAGTGCGTCTCCGTAGTAGAGCTGAATGTTGTAGTCCGTCACCCCGTCTCCGTGGTCGTCCACCATGTGAATCCACAACTGCTGCCAGCCCGCGCCGTCAGCGACCCCATCGGAAATGTCCATCTTCGCCTTGGAAGGCGCGCCAAACGTCAAAGCTCGCGTCTCCCAAGCATCGTACTCATCCTTGTTACTGATCCCGAAAAAGTCATGCACCAACGACACAACCTGAGGCTTTGGATCCGCAATGATCGTGCCGTGGTTTTGCTCGTCCACCGAGATCATCGGCACTGAAAGACGATCGCTCGACCAGTCGGAGATCACCACCCGCTTCGTAGGATCCGTAGGATCGAGTTGCGGATGCCGCCTGAAGTCCAGAGTTACTTTGCGGGTATCCAGAGCACATCCTGCCCATCGCACCGTCCCATCACATCCCGGCGAGTTCGCCACCGCGGAGATTCCGCTGTATGGCACGTTCCCTATAAACACCGCCACGTAAGGCGTCCCGTCGCCCTTGTCATACAGAGGCGTCGGCCCAAGCATGTCCTTATGGGCCAGGTCCCACGTGTATTTGCTCGCAAGTTCCAGTCCGTCCAGCACCATATCGCCCGCATTCAGAAAATCCGGTCCCAAGGAGTGGTTTCCCTTCACCAAAGCCCCCAGCCAACTGCGTCCCTTCTTCGCCTGCGGAGAACCGAAGGTTGCCGGCGCGAGTCCCACCAAGTGCTTTAGCCGACGGATCCGGCTCCGCGCATCGCTCGGCAGAAAAGGATCGCTCGTCAGCCACTGTCTCAGGACCAGCATCCCCGTCGAGTGCACAACCGCATCGAACGTCCAGGCGTCTCCCGGAATCTCGCCGGCAAACTTCGTCATGCGCAGTGCCCGGTCAAATGCCTCGCCCAGGTCCTTGATCGTCACCTCGTTGTTCAGCGTCACATAGTTCCCCACGCTGATTATCTCCGCCGCAATTCCAGCGTCGGAGAGCGCCTTCTTCCATGGCTGAAACGCCGTATAGTTTGCGGAGTAGCCATGAATCAGCAGCACCCGGCCCTGCGCCGCCGGCGTGGCCGTCTGCGGCGCGGCGGCCGGACTGCCGCTTTGCTCAGGCAATCTCGCCACACTCTCTGCTGCCGCGTCTCCGCCAACGGCCGGCGGTTCAGCTCCGTCGTCCGCAGGCTTGTCTTTGTCCAGATGCAACAGGTGCTTCATTTCGTCTGAAAGGCTCATCGGATCCTCTAGGAAGCTCGATTGTGAATAGGCCAAAGTATTGCCAGCACGCCCAAATGCCGCAAAAGAACTCTCGCCCACATTCCGGCAGCGTCCCGGAGGAACCAAAGTAACTCTCCCTCCCTCCACCCTGCGGGGTGTCGCTGCACATCCGTCAAATGCCGACTTGTTCCTCGCGACATGCATCTGAAGCTTCTAAGCCCAGCTCAGTTGTTTCACATTGATCACGCGAACGAAGAGTTGATCAGAATCGAGGAAACAGGCACAAATCAAGTTGCTGGGTATTTCGGGTTGTCTAACCGGCCGAAATCGGGGCTCACTGCCTGTGTTACTGGTTGGGGACGAAAACTAACAGGAAATTGGCAAGGAAAGTCGATACCGGCAGGGTACCCATGTCGAGATACTATGCTGTCGAAGGCATCCGCGCAAGCTGCATTTTATGGGTTTATAAGCTCTGGAGAAAGGTCGATCCGCGCTTGCTCCCCGCATCTTGGGAAACCCGGGCGATCCGAATGCGAGGTGCTGCTCCCAAGTCGCTCCTGGAAAACGCCCACGCCGCCAGGAAGGGCTCTCGATTGGCGCCAAATCGCCAATGCACTCAATGACGAACGAAGCAAGTCCAACCATCCGGATCCTAGGCCAGGGAGGCTGCGGAAAAAGCCCTGTTTTCAAACGAATCGGACATAAAGCATACCGCAGGGGCTATTGGTTCCTGCATCAATCATGTCCTTGCGCCGTCCCTATAGGACTCCGTAACCGACTTGTGGAATCCCTTTTCCCCACGCTGAAGCGCGGGGCTAACCAACTTTGCGCCTCCGGCGCATTTATGCCGACATTCCTTATGCAGTCTCAATACAGCTTTACCTTATTTTGTTGCATTTACGGCATGACTGAAAGCCTATCCGCACATTGTAGCGCCGGTTTCCAGACAGGCTGTACTGGCGGCTTCCAAGCCGCCAGAGACGGTGGGTGCAGGTCTGGAGACCTGCACGACAGCCGCTCTGGAGAGCGGCGCTACAAATTTCGCAGTTTACGGATAAGCTCTGAACTCCCACCCCATCGACGAAGACCTGTCCCTTCACCCCAGCGAGCAAAAATCACTCGCCGGGGACCCCGAGTCGATGGGGACCCCGGTTTCCACCCCATCGACGAAGACCTGTCGATGGGGACCCCGGTGAAGTCGTGCCCTGACGCTTCTTGCAGCCAGGAGAGTTTTTTCGCAACCTATCAAGAAAGGCCTATGGATTGCTCGCTGAGTGCATGGGGCTGTTGTCGTCAACCGAAAACTAGTTCCGGTGCGATTACTCCCAGCCACGCGGATTCTACAAGTCCTTCAAGTGAACCCCATATCCGAGAAGGTGACTCTACGCTCAGGTGGGTTTGTGCAGGAGCTTGTCGTGCAGCTCGCAGACGATGCGGGTCCGCTCATCACAGGCGCTTCAAGCGCATTGACGAATTCCTGTTGTTCTTTTCGAAGTTGCAGTAAGTGGAGAGTCCATAGCAACGCCTGAAAAGCCGCGCCGCCCAACACACGAACCCCCCAAGTCTCCCAATGGGGCCGGCGCGTCAAACGACAAGCAGCGAATGGATGCTGGCCCGCGTATGAGTCATTTAATAAGGCGCCCCACGTCAAACGTGTAGAATTTCATACTGCAAGCTTCTGAGAACGCTTTGCTGATCGGAGGAAGACTGTGAACAGGAAACTCAATCGTCGCCAGTTTCTTTGTACTGCGGCCGGGGCGGCAGCGAGTTTGGCGGCCGGGGCATCAAACGGCAAGCCAGCCAGTGTGGCGATCGTGATTAATTCGGCTGATTCGGTGGCATCCTCAGGCGCGGCGCGATGGGCCGCGGAAGAACTGGAGCGTGCGCTAAGGGAACGTGGCGTCCCTGCCCGCATTTATGGAAACGCTGCCCAGGCTCCCGTATCGCACCTGCCGATTGTGGCCGCAGGGATGGCTTCGCCTGATGCCGCGGCTGCCCTCAAGACTGCAGGAGCGCGTGCGGAAGCCGTGCCGGAAGCGCTCGCATTGTGCCAGGCAAAAGGGAGTATATGGGCCTGCGGGCATGACGCGCGGGGCTTGGCGTATGCGCTTCTGGAATTGGCTGACCGCGTACGCCACTCCGATGATCCGCTGGCCGCACTTGTCGTGCCTGAGCCGGTGGTCGAGCGCCCGGCCAATCCCGTGCGCAGCGTCACCCGCCTGTTCACCAGTGAAATTGAAGACAAGCCCTGGTACAACGATCGCGAGATGTGGCCGGCGTACTTGTCCATGCTGACTGCCCAGCGCTTCAACCGGTTCAGCCTCGCCTTCGGAATCGGCTATGATTTTCTTACTTCGGTCACCGACGCATATTTTCTGTTTGCCTACCCCTTCCTGCTTTCTGTGCCCGGGTATAACGTTCACGTGCCGCAATTGCCTGACGCCGAGCGCGAACATAACCTCGAGATGCTGCGCTACATCAGCGAGCAAACCGTGGCGCGCGGCATGGATTTCCAACTGGGTATTTGGACGCACGGCTACCGTTGGAGTGCGAGCCCCAACCCAAACTACACCATCGAAGGCCTCACTCCCGAAATTCACGCGTCCTATTGCCACGAAGCAGTGCGGGCATTGCTCCAGGCGGTCCCGAAGATCAGCGGCATAACTTTTCGCGTACACGGAGAAAGCGGCGTTCCAGAGGGCAGTTACGATTTCTGGAAAGCCGTATTCGCGGGTGTTGCGAAATGCGGCCGGAAGGTGGAAGTCGACCTGCACGCCAAGGGCATGGACCAGGGCATGATCGATGCTGCGCTCAGCAGCGGACAGCCGGTGAAAATCTCGCCCAAGTACTGGGCCGAGCACCTCGGAATGCCCTACCACCAGGCGGATATTCGCGAGCAGGAGTGGCCCCGCGCAGGGCATGAAGGAACCGGTTTGATGAAACTCAGCGCCGGCTCACGCAGCTTCCTGCGCTACGGTTACGGCGACCTGTTACGCGAAGACCGCAAATGGGAGGTACTGCATCGCATCTGGCCGGGCACCCAGCGCCTGCTGATCTGCGGCGACCCGCTCACCGCCGCCGCGCATTCTCGCGCATTCTCCTTTTGCGGAAGCGTCGGCGCAGAGATTATGGAGCCGCTTTCGTTCAAAGGGCGGCGCGGTTCCGGCATTGCAGGCAGTCGCTGCGCTTACGCAGACAAATCGCTCAATCCGCGCTGGGATTGGCAGAAGTACAGCTACAGCTATCGTATTTGGGGGCGGCTGCTTTACAACCCAGGCGCCGATCCCGATGTATGGCAGCGAGCCATGCGCCATGACTTCGGCGCAGCCGGCGGGTACCTTGAGACTGCGCTCGCCAACGCGAGCCGCATCCTGCCGACCGTGACTTCCGTGCACCTGCCCTCAGCCGCCAACAATAACTACTGGCCGGAGATCTACCTGAACCATTCGCTGATCGATGCGGCACACCCCGGCCCCTACACTGACTCTCCCGCACCGCAGGTGTTCGGGACCGTGAGCCCGCTGGATCCACAGTTGTTTTACCGAATCGATGACTTCGCCGACGACCTGCTCAAAGGCCAGCGCAATGGCAAGTACACCCCCATCGAAGTGGCCTGCTGGATCGAGAGCTACGCTGCGACGGCTGCCTCATCGCTGGCACTCGCCGAAGCTCATGCGACGCACAAGGATCGTCCTCAATACCGGCGGCTGACCATCGACATCGCCGTGGCGGCGGACCTGGGCCGATTCTTCGCTGCCAAGTTTCGTGCCGGAGTTCTGTATCGCATCTTCGAGCAGGCCGGCGATTGCCTGGCGCTAGAAGAAGCGCTGAAGGCCTATCGCGCGGCACGCGAAGCTTGGACCGGAACGATTGCTCGCACCAATGGTGTCTACATGGCCGACATCACTGTGGGCGAATTGCGCCAATTGCGCGGCCACTGGGCCGACCGCCTGGCAGACATCGATGCCGATATTGCAGCCATCGCGTTGAAGCTGGATTCTACCCAGCCCGCGCCGGCTAACGGACCGGCCGCTCATGCCATCGCCGAGGCCCTAGGCCGGCCCCAAAGACCGTCCCTATCGGGAAGACACACGCCGCCCGCCAACTTCCAGCCCGGATACGCCTTCCCAGTGGAGTTCACTGCTGAAAACCCATATCTCTCCATAGAACTGCACTACCGGCATGTGAACCAGGCGGAGCGTTGGCAGCGCGTATCGATGCAGTCCGACGGCAGCTTCTGGCGCGCTGCCATTCCACCCGAATACACCCAGAGCACCTACCCGCTGCAGTATTACTTTGAAATGAGAGTCGCGCCAGAGTCCGCCGTGCTCTTCCCCGGCTTCGGGAGCAAGCTTACCGGCCAACCGTATTTCGTTGTTCGAAGAGAATCGATGGACAGCGCCGCTTCCGTGTATCACGAGCGAATAGTAATGACAGAATCAAGAAGCCGAGTGGTATCCGAGGAGTCCGTATCATGATCAAACACGCACTTTTCGGCGCGCTTGTGGGTCTATCGATTGCGCCTATGGCGCAGGCGCAGGTTAATGCAAACTCTGCCGACCGCATTCCGCTCGGACGGCTCACAAACGGCGCAGGTGTCGCGTTTGTTCGATCCGGCTCCGGCGAATGGGGCATCGAGATCTTCGGCGACTCTGCCCCGCGGCTGACGCAAGAGAAACCCGCGCAGATCGAGGTCTATCGCGGCGACGAGGATGTGCGTGACTTTAGCGCGGGCTACCAGTCCCTGCAAAAGGAAACTGGCGCAGTTCTCGCAAAGGCAATTGTGGCTGGCGGAGGCGATGCGGCGTTCGCTGTCGAAGACCGATGGAGGATCGCGGGCAACGTGTTGTCGCTTGAGAGAAAAGTGCGCGTGACCGGCGGGGAAGGGAAGGCGGGGTTTTATTCGGCAATCCGGCTTTCAACGGCGCCCACAGTGACATGGCCGGACGCGGATTACTTTGCTCCGGGCCTGCTCTACGGCGATCCGGCGTACGACGGAGACAGCTCGCCCGGAGGCGAGTTGAACTACCGCGCCAGGCGTTTTGAAATTCGGGAGGATCAACTCTCCGCGCCGCTGTTCGCTTTGTCATTTCGCGACGGACGCTGGGCGGCGGTCATGGACTTGGCGCCGCGCGGCGACACCACATGGGCCGAGGCGACAACTGGCACAGCCAAGCCGGTGATCGACGAGCGCATTCAGTTTGGAGCCCTCGGCGCGCGCGAAGCTCCCGGCGGCGGCGGCGAATTCGGTTTCTGGTTTCCTGGCACCACCAGTGAATTCACTCCAGGGTTTCAGATCCCACCCGTAGCTGTTGTGCGGCATCGTTATCATCCAGTGAAGGCGGGATTCTCGCAGAGTTACCAGGTGGGATTCCGCTTCGGGCAGGGTGACTCCTTCCTCGACATGGAGCGCGACGCCTGGCGATGGGCCTGGCAGACCCTGAAGCCTTCGGCGATACACGTGGACCTGGAAGTCGTACGGCGCTTGTTGACCGATCACTTGGACGATCATGTCCTCACGGTGGAAGGCCGCGCCGGCGTTCCATTCCTCTTCGATGCCGTCACGGGAAATCCAGGCTCCTACCGCAATTGGAATCGATATCGCGATTCCTTCCCCGCGCCACCGCGCCGCCCGGCAAACACGCCGGTCACGGCCCATGAACTGAGCCCGGAGAAGAGCGCGGAGTTAGCCGCTTGGGCCCGCACCGTGGGTGTCCACGTTGACCCCGGCGCAAATGAATTGGAGCAATGGCCGAAGGTCATCATGGGATTCGTTTCCAAAGGCGCCGAGGTGGCGGATCAATTGCTCATCGAGGCCGACCGTGATCCAGGCAAGCGCGGCCAGAAGATGCGCAAGGATGGACTGGCGATTATCGACAGTTTTATTCGCCTGGTGCCGATTTCGCCTCCGGCGGGCGAAGGATTCAACCTCTGGACGGGCAAGGCGGACTCATGGGCCGGCGACACTGTCACTCTTCGAGGCCCCTCGGAGGGCGCGCGCACTCTTTTGGACGCGTATTGGCGAGAGAAGCGGGAGGGGCGCGAACACCCGGACTGGCTGCTCTGGTGCCGGCAGTTTGGCGATTGGCTGCTGACCCAGCAGCGGGAAGACGGCTCTTTCCCGAGAAGTTGGCACGGGGGCTCGGGCGAGGTGCTTGAGGCCTCCGGAACCAGCAGTTACAATCCCGTGCCGATGCTGGTGAAACTGAGCCGGGAGACTGGGCAAAAGCGCTATCTCGACGCGGCGATCCACGCGGCGGATTACGTCTGGTGGAACTATGGCAGCCGCGGCGTGTTCGTCGGGGGTGCGACCGACAATCCGAACATCACTGACAAAGAGGCCGGTATGTTGTCCCTGGAGGCCTTTCTGGATCTTTACGATGCCACAAAGAATCCCAAGTGGCTGAGCCGCGCCAAGGCCGCGGGCAATTACGCCGAGAGCTATATCTGGATCTGGAATGTGCCCATGCCGCTCGATGCCGTCGACACCGATCTGAACTGGAAGCGCGGCGTCCCGACCGTGGGCGTGCAGGGCATTACGGCGCGCGCAAGCGGCGGCGTAGACGAGTACCTGGATTGGGCGGTGCCTGCGTATGCAAGGTTGTATAAGTACACCGGCGACGAGCACTACCTGGATGTTGCGCGTATCCTGTTGCTCGACACCAAGAGCATGCTGGCTCTGCCGGGGCGTACTTACGATTTGCGCGGGCCCGGCTGGCAGCAAGAACACTGGGGGATGTCGGCCAATCGAGGCTTTGGAACCCACCGCAGTTGGTTGCCATGGGTTTCAGTCAACCATCTGCATGGCATCACCGGCCTCGAAGAACTCGATCCCGCGCTTTATCGACGGCTCGCCAACGGAAATTGATGCACTCGATCCCTGGCAGAAAGAAGCTTGATGGCCACATCGGGATTTGCGAGTCGTTCATTGGATGAAGCCTGGCGGTCGCGAATGGCGAGGATCGCCGGCAGGCACCTGGTAAGGCTCGAGCAAGGAAGTGAAATTCACAAGCATCGAGCGTAAAGCAGGCATATCCGGCTGCCCCTTGCGCAGCAGAATCACTTGTCTGCTGGGCAGATTGTGCATGGGCGCCAATTGACCAGCCTCGAGGAGATTCGCCGAAATTTCGGCAAGGTCCAATCCGGCCTTCCAATCGGCCTTCGGGTCCGCTAGCCATGCCCTGTTATTTGTCACCGCATCCGTGACATGGTTCTCGCGATCGGGAACATCTTCAACAACATCTTGTTTACGGTTGCGGAAAAAGCCGAGCAGCGCGGCGGGGATGGACGGATCGCGCACCGTGCCGTCAGGGTAGAACACGCCGTGGACTGTACCCCAGTTACCGGTAATCATCAACTCCCATATGTACCATCCGACGTGGGCTTGCATATGCTCCTGAAGCGCGACGTCGTACGGATTCGCGCGGGCAATGCATCCGATCTCGGTATTGATGAGAGGCTTTCCGGTCTTCGCCGCGTACTGTTTCGCGGTTTCGATATTGGCTCGAATTTGTGCGCGGGTTGGGCTGTAATCGTGGTAGGAAAGCACATCCACCGCATCGCCCATCTCGATCATGTTTTCCGCAAAGGTTGCGCCGATGGTTACCGGTGTTACAGGATCGAGTTCGTGGAACATCTTGGCCATATACACGGCATGTTCCATGCGCAGTCGATTGTCCGGAGTGGGCGGCAGTTTACAGCACTCGGGCTCGTTCTCCACGTCCCAGATTTCCAGGCCGGGTTCCTTCCCTAGGGTGGCCACCAGGTCCGCTGCAAATGCTCTTGCATTTGGCCACGCTGCCTTGTCCTTCCATTCTCCAAACTTGTACTGCAAGGTCGGCATGACGCCGATGCCACGCCGGTGCGCGGCGCGCACAAAATGGAGCAGGTTCTTTCCGAGTGCTTCTTTGTTTTTCGCCCAGGACGAGTAGGGAATAAACACTCGCACCTGATTCAACTGAAGGCGCCTGGCATAATCCAGGTCGCGTTCCGTGACAGCTGGATCGTATTTCAGCCAGAATTCAGCGTGGCCGATGGTTTCGGCGGACTGGTAATTGAATCCTCTAACGCTGCTCAGGTTCTTCGGCAGACGTCGCTGTGCGGCCATAGGCAGGGTGAGAGTGAAGATGAGCACTGCTACTGCAAAGCGATGAATTCGCATAGGTCCTCTGGATCGTTCAAAACTGCGCACTAAATGAGATCGAACTGAAGTTGGAAATCAGAGATAGATTCATAGTATACCTTCCCAATTATCAGTTCTCTCGACTTCACGGAGAAGAGCGATTTACTAGAACCCACCTCATAGATATTTTGGCCGCAATTTTCTGCGAAACTGGTTTTCCTCAAGGCGTCTTCGCGATAATAAATGGCTGGTCGCCGGGAACTGCCAGACGAGCAGTGGGAGTTGGTGGAGCCGACCCTGCGCCCTCGGCGGTGCAAGGACAACCGCGGCCGTCCCTGGCTCGATACGCGGGCGGTGCTGAACGACGTGCAGTCCTCTGCAGCCTGGGTTCGCCCAATTCACAGCAGAACTGCGAGTTTGCGATGAAACAATTCATTACCTGGTACTGCTCCGAACTGCGGCTTGCGCTAAATTGCGCGGTTAACTCGCCGACGGCCTCCTGGTGCTGAGTGTGGCTCGTTGAGCCGTCCCGATGAATTTCAAAATCCTCGTGCGAAAAGAGCCTGCGGAATAATCATGGCGGCTCAATCGTTTGCAGTGATATAGTGGAACAACCTCGGCACTTCCCCGGAGGCTCCAAAAATGAATTTTCAAAACGCGGCCGATAGCGGTCGTGTATCCATTTTCAGCGTTCCTCACAATTTGAGCCATCTCACCCGGCGTCCGGCCTTCCAGGAGCCGGTTATTGACGGCGTGCGCGCCATCGCGGTTCTCTGGGTGGTAGTGCTGCACATGGTTTTCTTCCACTTCGCCACCTTTCCCGCGCAGGCCATCGCCATCTTCTCCAACCCCGCCACGGCGTGGATTCTGAACGGAACCATGGGCGTTGACCTCTTCTTTGTCATCAGCGGATACCTGATGGGCTCCATTCTTTTTGGTGAAATGAAAACGTCAGGCAACCTGCTCTTTTCCCGGTTTTACATCCGCCGCTTTCTGCGCCTGATTCCCGTCTATACGGCGGCCATGGCGCTGGGGCTCTATCTTCTGCACGGTTTGCCGGGATATTCAACCTGGTTCAACGCCGAGAACTTCTGGGCCAATATTCTCTACGTCAATGATTTTTTGCCGATCCTGAGGCAGTACATGGGCTGGTGCTGGTCGCTGGCCATCGAGGAGCAGTTTTATCTGCTGCTGCCCGCCTGCATTCTGTTTTTCATGGGACTGGGCAAGGGGCGGATTCGCATTCTGGCAGGCTTAATGGTTTTATCGGTCGCCATTCGCTACACCGTCATCCACACTTCCGGCATTGTCCCGCCCTTTCACTTTCTCCCCGGCTCGGCGGCCTGGGCTCGGTGGTTTGACGTGGTCTATGACAAACCATGGATGCGTTTTGGCGGCCTGCTGGCCGGGGTAACTGGTGCGTACCTGAATTGCTTCTTCCAGCCGCAGTTAAAACGCTTCTTCGCGCGTACCGGGCTGGTAACAGCGATCTCCCTCGTCTGCATGGCCATCATCTATCACGTTGCCATGACCGGCATGGGTTCGGTCTTCTTTGACCGCATTCCATTCCTTGCGCGCGAACTCTGGTGGGCCTTCTTCCACGATGTTTTCTCGCTGGCCAGCATCTTCCTGATTCTTGCCGCCATCCACACACCACGGCTCTTTGGCGGCTGGTTCCGGCGCTTTCTCTCCTGGAAGGGCTTTTACCCGATTGCGCAGCTCTCCTACTCCATTTACCTGGTGCACGAGATGCTGTTCATGTGGCTCTTTCCCAGGATATCGCCTCTGTTTGTCGGGCGACTGGGGGCCTACGGAGCCTTGGCGGCAGACAGCGCCTTCGGCCTGGTCATCACCCTGGCCATCGCTTCAACGTTCTATGTACTCATTGAGCGGCCATGCATGAGACTGCGCACGCATCCGGCCTTCCTGAACCTGATTGATTTCTTCAGCCGGCCCAAGCTGAAACTTGCCGCGGAAGAAGCTGGATAGGGTCAGGGCAGTTCAAATTCTTGGAGCATGTTCCTATTCGTATAGAGTGCGGCGTGGACCGGGAGGTCCACGCTACAGCCGGTCAGGAGGCCGGCGCTACCTGGCATCAAGACAAGGAAGACAAACGTATGTGTGGAATCGTTGGTGTTTTTTCTCGCCGCGGCGATGTGCAGGCGGCAATGCTGGAACGCGCAACCAAGAGCCTTTATCATCGCGGCCCCGACGGGCAGCGCCAATGGGTTTCAGCCGATCGCACAGTGGGGCTGGGCCATGCGCGGCTCAGCATCATCGATCTTTCCACCGGCGACCAGCCGATTGCCAGTGAGGACGAGCGGACGCGGATTATCGTGAACGGCGAGTTCTACGGCTTTGAAAAGATTCAGAAAGAGCTGGAGAGCCGCGGCCACCGATTGCGCACCAAGTCCGACAGCGAGATTGCGCTGCACCTCTACGAGGACTTCGGGACACAGTGCCTGCATCAACTGCGCGGCGAGTTCGCGATCATTCTGTGGGACCAGACGCGGCGGCAACTCTTTGCGGCGCGCGACCGCTTTGGCATCAAGCCGCTCTTTTATGCATGGCACCAGGAGACGCTCTATCTGGCTTCGGAGGTCAAGGCGCTGTGGACTGCTGGGGTTCCCGCGCGCTGGGACGAGCAAGGCGTCTATAACTCAGTCTCGATGGGCGGGCACATGGGCAGGACGCTCTATGACGGAGTCTTCCAGATTCCGCCAGGGCATTTTTTGCTGGCCACCGACAAGCATGTGCAGATCAACCAGTACTGGGATTTCGATTATCCGCTGAAGGAGAACAATCTGCCCACGCGGTCGGATGCGGAGTATAAAGAGGAGTTCCGCGCGGCGCTGGAAGAATCCGTGAAGATCCGTCTGCGGGCCGATGTGCCGGTGGGCGTTTATTTGAGCGGCGGGCTGGACTCCTGCGCCGTGCTGGGCCTGGCGGCCAAGCATCATCCTGAGCCGGTGCAGGCCTTTACGCTGACCTTTGAGCAGGCTGCCTATGACGAAGGGCCAATTGCGCAGGAGATGGCGGCGCTGGCTGGGGCGGAGTTCCATCCCATTCCGATTGTGCAGCGGGATCTGGCGGATAACTTTGCCGACGCGATTGCGCAGGCGGAGACGCTGTGCGTCAATGCGCACGGGGTGGCCAAGTATCTGCTGAGCCGCGCCGTACGCGACGCGGGATACAAAGTGGTGATCACTGGCGAAGGGTCGGACGAGATTCTGGGCGGTTATCCGCACTTCCGCCGGGACATGCTGCTCTATAACCGCGAAGGCCAGGACGAAGCGGCGATTGCCGAACTGCTGGAATGGCTGGACCAGCAGAACACCGTCTCGCGCGGGTTGCTGCTGCCGGATGGCGAAATCGGGTCCATGGAGGCCGTCAAACGGGTTCTCGGTTATGCGCCCACCTGGATTGAGACCTTCAGCAGCCGTCAGGTGAAGATGCGGCCGCTGCTTGACGCTGGGATCCAGGCAAAGTACGGCGCCACCGAAGGCAGCTACGGAATTCTGGACGAGGTGGATGTGCGCCGCCAGCTCACCGGCCGCGACCCGCTGAATCAGTCCCTCTATCTGTGGTCAAAGACAGCCATGGCCAGCTACATTCTGACCATGCTCGGCGACCGTATGGAAATGGCGCACTCCATTGAGGGGCGAGTTCCCTTCCTCGATCACAAAGTGGTGGAGACAATCGTGCGTCAGCCGGTGAACCAGAAGGTGCGGGGCATGACGGAGAAGTACGTGCTGCGCGAGGCGGTCAGGGAGGTTATTACCGATCAGGTCTACCGCCGCCAGAAGCATCCCTTCCTCAGCCCGCCGGCCACATTGAGTCCCGACGACACCTTCAGCACCTATGTGCAGGATATGCTGCGCGGACCAGTGTTGAAGGCGCTGCCCTTCTTCGACCAAAAGAAGGTTATGGCGCTGCTGGACGAGCTGCCAGGCATGGATGTGGGTTCGCGGACTGCCAATGACCAGATACTGATGCTGCTGGTGAGCATGTGCGTACTTCAGGAGCGCTACGGGCTGGCCGCGTAAAGTGCTGCGCGGAATCACAACACGTGCTAGCAAAACGACCATTTTGCCTTGCTGGATTCTTGGTTGTTGCCAAATTGCCAATGCGCTCGTCGAGCAACCCCAACCGTCGGAATCCAAGATTTCCGAGTTCCGGTCGAATCACTGGCCACACGTCCCCAACCCGGATTTGGTCCGTCCCAGAATCTCAGGCAGGCGCCGACCGGGGCTCCGGGAGGATCGGCGACCATTCGCTTCACTACTTGTTTTCAGCCCGGTTGAGCCTTCCCTGATAAATCGACCCACCAAGGTCGAACGCAACTCAGTGATATAGACTTCGGATCAGGCTCTCCAAAGCTGCGATTTCGAAAGTCCGTATGCCTCCAGTCATTCAAATCTCCGGTGTCCGCAAGACCTACGGCTCAACCGTTGCCGTTGAGGAGGCGTCTTTCGAGGTCAACGAAGGGGAGATCTTCGGTCTAATCGGCCCCAACGGAGCGGGAAAGACCACCACCATGGAGTGCATCGAAGGGCTTCGCAAGCCCGACCGCGGCGCCATTGCGGTTCTCGGCCTCGATCCCTTTCGTCAGGTCTACAAACTGCAGGAGCGGATCGGCGTGCAGCTCCAGCAGGCGCAGTTGCAGAAGAGAATCAAGGTCTGGGAGGCGGTCGACCTGTGGGCATCGCTTTACCGGAAGAAAGCAGTCGATGGTGAGCGCCTGCTCGAACAGCTCGGCCTCTCCGATAAGCGGGGCTCATGGTTCATGAACCTCTCCGGAGGCCAGAAGCAGCGGCTGTTTATCGCCCTGGCATTGATCAACGATCCGGAAGTGGTGTTTCTCGACGAACTCACCACCGGTCTTGACCCTCAGGCTCGCTGCGCCATCTGGGATCTGGTGCGCGGCATTCGCGAACGCGGCAAGACGGTTTTCCTGACAACGCATCTGATGGAGGAAGCCGAGCGTCTATGCGACCGCGTAGCCATCATGGAGCACGGCCGGATCATCGACATCGACACGCCGGAGGGACTAGTCGCCCGGCATTGCCCGGAGCGAACTGTCGTTCTCGATACGGAGAATGCGACCGCTAAAGAGCTCTTTCAGCAGATCTCAGGAGTTGAGTCGGTGACCTGCATCGACAAGCGATTCACGATTGGCGGCCGCGGCGACGATTTCGTTACAGAGGTGATTCATTGTTTGTCGGAAAATCGGATTCGGGTCACGGATTTCCGGACAATTCTACCCAACCTTGAGGACGTTTTTCTCAAGCTGACTGGTCGCTCCATTCGCGAGTAGGAAACACAATGATGCTGCGTGGGCTCTGGAAGCTGACTTGGATTGAGATCAAGGTCTTTCTGCGCGAGCCGCTTGGCGCAATCGGCACCATCGGTGTTCCCGTGCTGCTCTTCGTTGTGTTGGGTCGCGTCACCAACCACAAACTCGCGCCATCCTCATTCCCAGGCGGTGGACTTTCCGGCGCCGGTCTCCCGGTTCTTGTGTCGCTTCTGATCGCCATCAGCGCCGTTCTTTCGCTGGTCACCATCATCTCCATCTACCGCGAAGGCGGCATCCTCAAGCGGCTGCGGGCTACGCCGCTTCGCCCATACACAATCCTCACCGCCCACGTGATCGTCAAGCTGATGCTCACCGCGGCAACGCTAGCCCTGATGTTGATGGCGGGCAGGCGCTACTTCCCGGCCGGCGTCAATGTTCCATGGTTCTCCTTCACCATTGCGCTCTTGATCAGCACCTGGAGCATTCTCTCTGTCGGCTTTCTCATCGCCAGTATCGTTCCTACCGCGCGCTTTGCGCAGCCCATCGGTGCCGTCATTCTGTATCCCATGATCGCTGTCTCGGGACTGTTTGTACCCGTTGAAGCTCTCCCGCCGGCACTGCATGCTGTCGCTCGTGCCCTCCCGCTTACCTACGCCGTAAACCTGCTCAAGGGGATCTGGAATGGCGACAGATGGTTCACCCACATGGGCGATGTCGCGGCGATGACCGTATCGTTTCTCTTTTGCACGGTGCTCTCGGCAAAGGTCTTTCGTTGGGAGTAGCTACTCTGCTCCGGCGTCTTCCACTCGAGAGCAGAATCCGTTGCCGCCGGACCACGCATGCGCCGAAGAGATTGGCTTTGTTCCGGCTGGATCACCGGCCACTCGTCCCCAACCTGGTTTACACCCCCGAGTCTCTGGCCGCCCCGGCTACCGAGACTGCTCCGGATGGGGCGGCCTCCCGTTCCAGCGATGCGCCCGGGATTGTGAGACGCTGAATGATAATGTGGGAACGATGCCACTTGACTGGAGTTGCGTGGCCCTTGCGGAAGGTCTGCGATGCTACAAGAACGAGGAGTTTTTCCTCGCTCACGAGCACTGGAAAGATATCTGGCTGAAGTGTGAGGAGCCAGAGAAGACGTTTTTGCAGGCTTTGATTCAAATTACGGCAGCGTTTCACCACCTTCAGCGGAAGAACTTTAGAGGCACCGCATCGCTGCTGCGCGCAGCATTGCGCCGGCTTGATTCATTTCCCGCTGCTTATGGAGGTATAGCAGTCGAGGCCCTTCGCGAAAGCGTTCGAGCTTGGCTACAGGCGCTCGATCGAGAAGGGCCATCTCCACAACTTCCTATTCCGCAGCTTCGATGAGGTCCAAATATGAACGTGAATCTCGGGCGCAGATGGCCGGACTTTCCCCGAGTTTCGGGCGAATTACCGGTTACTCTTCCCCGACCCGGCCTGCGGCCGGTCTCGAATTCTCTCCGAGACGAATATCTGGGAAAGGGAAGAGTGGGCGACTACGCAACCGGAGCTCCGGCGGTATATGCTTCGTGCCAGGATTGAGAAGAAAAGGTGCGGTTGCAGGTCGGTTTGTCGTCGAGAATTAACAGATGAAGGGGAGACGAGGATTTATGCGAATTCTCGGGTTGATGCTCATTTTCATTGGAGCGGGGTTCGGATTGGCCGGATGCTTCTTCGGTCGTGCGTCTTGGGTTGGATTGAATGATCGCTCTGTTCCCATGTGGTTATTGTGTGAACTCTTCGCCGGCATCCTGCTATTACTCGGCCTTGTGGTCCGATTCTCTCGCGCTGCTCAATGAAGCCCCGTATGATTAGTGCATCGCGGACGTATTACCGAACACACATCCAGAAACCTCTCAATTGCATTCCCGAGCCCGGTCCTTCGTGTAAAGGATAGGTTTCTTTAGACAGTAGATCGGCGATTTTTGTTACGCTACAATCTGTTATGCAGATACTGAGAGAGACCTATCGTTGAGGGCGGATTGGATCCTGGTAAGGTTGTACTCCCAATGCGCCGGGTAGATCTCCGCCACGAGCTCCCGGGCATTCGATGTTGACCTTCATCTATACGAGGCATTTACCCACACGTGACGGGAAGGCAACGATGGTCATGGAAGCAAATACTCCTCCTGAATTTACGCTGAAGACGGATAGGGACGACCTCGACCTTCCGTCCGAACAAGTCGTGGTAGCTTACCACGAGAGAACGAAGCACCACTACCACCGCTATGCCGCCTCGCTTGGATACCTGGATTGGGCTAAACAGCCAGATCCGTTCCGCCGTTACGACGGAGCGCCGCTGGTTCGCCTTCCTCTCCCCGAGGAGGGGCGAGAGCTTCCGTTCTGGCAGCTCTATGTCCCAAACAACGCGGTGCCGGCTCCGCTTTCGGCCGACTCCATCTCACTCTTCTTGCGATACGCACTCTCGCTCACAGCTTGGAAACAGTTCGAGGGAACCACATGGCCTCTGCGTGCCAATCCGTCTAGCGGGAATCTCCACCCGACGGAGGGATACGTCCTCTTGCCGTCGATGGATGCTATCCACGACCGTCCCGGCGTATACCACTATGCATCGAAGGCGCACGGTCTGGAGCTTCGAGCGGACTTTGATCCCTCGGTTTGGGCGGCCTTGACAGCAGCGTTTCCGGAGGGTTCATTCCTCGTGGGGCTGTCGTCCATTTTTTGGCGGGAGGCCTGGAAGTATGGCGAGCGTGCGTTCCGGTACTGCCAACACGATGTCGGCCATGCGTTGGGGACGATGCGATTCGCGGCGGCTGCCATCGGGTGGAAAATCCGCCTCCTCGACCGTGTGGATAGCGCCGCCGTGGCCCAACTTCTCGGACTCGACCACGTGGCCGACCACACCGGCGCGGAGCGGGAGCATCCCGAACTCGTGGCGCTTGTGTTCAGGGAGAAATGGGCCAGCGACCGGGGCCTCTGCCTGTCCAAAGAGTTGGTAACCCAAATGGCCAATTCTCAGTGGTACGGCACAGCTAACGTGCTGAGTCCCGAGCACGGCGTCGATTGGCCAGTGATCGACCAAGTGGCTGCTGCCACTAAGAATTCGAGGATTGCGGCGGACGAAGAGTTCTCCAGGTTCCCTTCGGAGGAAGAGCTCTTCGGGGCGCCAGTTCGGTCCGGGGCCTTCACTGCGGAAAAAGTCATCCTGGGGCGCAGGAGCGCGGTGAGCATGGACGGGGCCACAGCGATTCCTGCGGCGACCTTCTTCCGGATGATGGCTCGTCTCGTACCCACCCGAGACGGCCGATCTATGCCGTGGGACGCCCTACCCTGGCGCCCACGCATCCACCTGGGCCTCTTCGTGCACCGCGTGAACAACTTGCCAACCGGTCTCTACGTGCTCGCTCGGGATCCGGAAAAGGTCGAGACACTCCGGCAGGCTATGCGGCCTGAGTTCCTGTGGCAACGCCTTCCGTCGTGTCCGCATGGCCTTCCGCTATTCCTATTGAAGGAGGGTGACTACCGTACTCTGGCCGCGAGCGTCTCCTGCGGTCAAGACATTGCGGGGGACGGGGCCTTCAGCCTTGGGATGATCGCCGAATATATGGACAGTTTGGTTGTGTATGGCGCCGGCTTCTACCGAAATCTCTTCTGGGAGGCCGGGCTCGTGGGCCAGGTGCTGTACCTCGAGGCGGAGGAGGCGGGCATTCGTGCTACCGGGATCGGCTGCTACTTCGATGATCCGGTTCACGAGGTGTTCGGCATCTCTTCGCGCGATTGGCAGAGCTTCTACCATTTCACTGTGGGTGGCCCAGTCGAGGACGGACGCCTGACCACGTTGCCTGCGTACAGTTTGGGGGAAGCAGGATGAACACCCCGACATTTAAAATTGGATCGGTCGTCTGCGGCGTTCATTGCGACGTTGGAGGTGGATATGCGAGCCAACTCCGGCTCGAACTGTGCCTGCGCAACAGGCGGTGGTCGCAGGGACGTGCGCACGTCGAGAGCTACGGCGATCCCCCGGTGATTGTGTATGCGCCGGAAAGCCTGCGGCACGGGAACTTTTTCGACGCGGCCTTTGAAGCAATTGCGGCGCGGCCGGAGTGGATGCGGCGGTTCGACAAGATTCATGCGCAGGGGCGTTCGCTGCCCAAGGCCGAGCGGCGCTGGCGGGAGCTGGACTCGTCCATGAGCTCCGATGCGCTGCTGATGAATGTGTTTTGCACGCCGGGAGTGGCGGAGTCGGTGACGGTGCGGCGTGTGCTGGGAGTCGAAGGGGACGAACCGCCGGTCTTTGGATGGAAGGCGCGGGTGCCGTTGGCAAGCGGTCGAAGCGATCGCACCGAAGTGGATATGCGGCTAGGTTCGCTGCTGGTGGAGGCCAAGCTGACGGAGGGGGATTTTCAGACGAGGGCCGCGGCCGTGGTGGAGGGGTACCGGGACTTCGATGCCGTCTTCGAGCGGGAGCTGCTTCCGCGGGTGGAGTTGGCGACGAAGAGGCGGAGAGAGGCGACGGCGTATCCGGAGGATTATTCACAGGAGTTTTCGGCCGAACGGCCCGAGCCCGCCAGAGAGATGAGTCCCGCTTCAGCCGTTGAGAGCGGGTATGCCGGGTACCAACTGATTCGCAACGTGCTGGCGGCGTATGCGGAGGGGTGCAGCTTTTGCGTGGTGCATGACGATCGGCGGCCCGACTTGCGGGAAGCGTGGTACGAGGTGCTGGCGGCGGTGAGGTCGGCGGAGTTGCGGGTGCGGTTGAGTGTGCTGACCTGGCAGGAGCTTGCGGAGCATTTGCCGGAGGAGTTACAGAAATTTCTGGATTGGAAGTATGGGATTGTGGGGCCGGGCAGGACGGCGTCGCCGGTGGACGAGCCTGATTAGGGCCTGTTCACACTACCCCGGCGGGTGGCGCTGCCAGCGAAAATCCGGCCAGACGAAGCCGAGCCCGAAGGCTGTGGCGGGTCCACCGTCGAGGGCAAGAATGAAGTATGGCCGGATTTTCGCAGCAGCCCGAAGGGACGGAGCCAATTTTCCCCAGCTCTTCGTCCATCGTCGCTAGGATACACCCGGTATCCGTCACTCCTCATTCCTCGATCTGAGAAAAATTGGCTCCCGTCGCCGCCCACCGGGGTAGTGGGAACAGGCCCTAGTTCGATACGGTCCAGGTTGTCCCACTGCGAAACTGGCCATCGACAAACTGAGATTAATGCGGCATAGTCTTATCCATGACGAGTTTTTCTCTGAGTATTCGCTGGCTATTCCGGGCAGCTCTTGCGTCTGGATGCGCCGTGGCTTTGGCCCTTGCTTGCGCAGCTCGAGCGCAGCAGCCAATGATCCCGGCAGCAACGCCGATTGTGCTCCACGCCGCCCGCCTTCTCCAGGTTGACACCGGCACTCTTGTTCAGCCCGGCGAAATCCTTGTCGAGGGCGACCGCATTCGCGCGGCAGGCACATCCGTGGATCATTCGCTGGGCGCCAGAATCATCGACCTGGGCGACGCTACACTGCTCCCAGGATTGATCGATGCCCACGTTCATCTTTTCCTGCATCCCGGCGCGGAAGACCTGCAGACGGTGGAGGAGTCCGTTCCCTGGCGCACCATTTTAGCCGAGCAAGCCGCCAAGGCCGACCTTCTGGCCGGATTCACCGCCGAGCGCGACATGGGGACGGAAGGCGCCGGCTCGGCCGACAGCGCAGTGCGCAACGCCATCAACCAGGGACTTATCCTTGGACCCCGCCTGCGGGTGAGCGGCAACGCCATCGACATCCTGGGCGGCCACGAAGACGCCATTCACTTCAATCCCGCCCAGCACATCCTGTCGAATGCCGATTATGCCAACTCCATCGAGCAGCTCATCGCCGTGATGCGCGCCCAGCACAAGGAGGGTTCCGACTTCGCCAAGATCTACGAGACCGGGCCTGACCGTCTGATCGACGGCGAGTTGCACACTCCCTACCAGTACACGGAGGCGCAACTGGCCGCCGCTGTCGAGGAAGCCCACCGCCTGGGTACAGGCGTTGCGGTTCACGCCATGGGCGAGCCCGGCACCCTCTACGCCGTCCAGGCGGGAGTTGCTTCCATCGACCACGCGACCCAGCTGAGCGATGAAACGATGCGCCTGATGCGCGAAAAGCAGATCCCCGCCGTGCCCACCTTCGCCATCTTCGAGTATTTCGCCGAGCACGCTCCATCGCCCGCCGTGGCCGCGCGCGAGAGGGCTCTGCTCGACTACAAGATTCGCGAGTTCAAGCGACAGATCGCCGCCGGCATTCCCTTTGCGGTCGGTTCGGACGTAGGCCCTTTCCCGCACGGCGCCCAGGCTCGGGAGCTGGAACTGATGGTCCGCTATGGCATGAAGCCGCTGGCCGTTTTGCAGGCTGACTTGATCCAGGGAGCGAAACTCCTCGGCTGGGAGGGACAGATCGGCCAACTCAAGCCCGGGTACTTGGCGGACGTCATCGCTGTCCCCGGCAATCCGCTGGAGGATATTTCAGCGGTGGAACGCGTCAGCTTCGTCATGAAGGGCGGCGTGATTGTGCGGCAATAGTATGTTTCAGGCGGGATGGATGAAAGAGGAGACTCAAAGCGATGAGAACCGCATGGCGGGTTTGGGTGTTGGCGGGGATGGTGGGAGCTGCCGGTTTACTGTTGGCCCAGCAGCCGTCCACCCCGGCGGCCGGGCACTGGGCAATCGAGGTCCACGGCGGAGCGGGAGTGATCAAACGCTCGGCATTGAAACCAGAAGCGGAAGCCGCCTATCGAGCCTCCTTGGCGCAGGCCGCCGAAGCCGGCGCGAAGGTGCTCGACCAGGGTGGTTCTTCGCTCGATGCGGTGGAGGCGGCGATCCGGATTCTTGAGGACGATCCGCTCTTCAACGCCGGCCGGGGCGCGGTTTTTACCGCCGAAGGAAAGAATGAACTGGATGCGGCCATCATGGACGGCTCGAATCTGAAGGCCGGCGCGGTGGCCGGAGTGACGCGCACCCGCCACCCCATCAGCCTGGCGCGGGCCGTCATGGAGAAGTCGCCTCACGTGATGCTGATTGGCACAGGAGCCGACACTTTTTCGGTGCAAGCCGGCCTGGAGCAGGTAGACCCCAGTTTCTTTTTCACGGAGAGCCGCTGGCAATCCCTGCTCAATCAACTCAAAAAGGAAGGCCGCCCGGCGCCGCCGAGACCCGCTGGCGCGCCTCCGCCAGGACCAGTTGTGCCGGTTGCACAGATCGAGGAATCGCCCAGCGCGCACGAGTACGGAACCGTGGGCGTCGTGGCGCTCGACCGGTTGGGCAATCTCGCTGCGGGCACTTCCACTGGCGGCCTGCAGGGCAAGATGCCGGGCCGTGTGGGCGACTCGCCCATCATCGGCGCGGGCACCTACGCATCCAACCAGTCCTGCGCCGTCTCCGCCACCGGCGCCGGGGAGTTTTTCATCCGCCTCGGCGTGGCGCGCGAGGTCTGCAACCTGGTGGCCTTCAAGGGCCTCTCGCTGCAGCAGGCTGCCGACCAGGTCAGCCACAAGGAGTTGGAAGCGCTGCACGGCGACGGCGGCGTTATCGCCCTCACTCCGGATGGCCAGTTGGCCTGGAGTTTCAATACCCCCGGCATGTTCCGCGCCCGTCTGCGGGAAGGCAGCAAGCTGGAGATTGGCATCTATAGCGACGAGCCGTAATAGCGCCGCTTTCTCCGGTTCAACCTGCTGGCTTCACCGTGATGCGCAGCGCATCGTCGATTCATTCTCCCTGGCCGACTTCAGGGGAGTGATCTTCCGTAGACATTCCTAAGTAGTAAAATATCAACAACTTGGTTTGCTTTTTCAGACGTTTTCTGCCTCCGACGAGTCTTTGCTAGGAGCGTCGGCGCACTCTCTCCAACACAGCCCAATGTCCGAATAGCCGGTCAACCAACCGGAACGCGACGATTCCGACAATTTCATCGAGTGCTGTGCTCGACGAGCGGCTCGGGGATATTTCGGCCACTGATTTTGTTGGGTTTGCGGGGTAGCCTTTCGGACCCCTTTTGAGACAGGGCGAAGAAGGGTTCGCCTTGGCCAGTCTGCCTCTCATCCGATGGCACAAAAACCACCGGGCACTCCAGTTGCAACGACGCGTACTTCTCTTGCGCAGACGGCGCACAGGAAAGGTGATAGCGTGTAGGTGGTCATTTTGGTGGCCATTTGGGCTCAATTCATGGTGGGGCTCTTATGTCAACTCTGAACGAAATTCTCGATCAGCACGTTGGCGAAGCGGCGTACAAGTTATACGAAAAGCTGGACCGCAACCGGGTTCGCTGCTATTCCTGCGGACATTGCTGCCCCATCGCCGCCGGGCAGGCGGGGGTCTGCAAAGTCCGCTTCAACCGCGGCGGAACGCTCTACGCCCCCTGGGGCTATGTTGGCGGGGTGCAGTGCGACCCGATTGAGAAGAAGCCATTCTTCCACGCGTATTGTGGCGCTCTTGTCCGCGGCTCTGAAGTAATCCAGGTTCCCGGAAATAGGTTGGGGGCCTCGGACAAACCCCCTGGTGCAAACCCAGGGGGTCGGTCTCAGACAACTCCAGCCGCAAGTGGCTTATAAAGAAGAACCAACGGCGGTCACCAGAGCGATGTAGACGATTCTGTAGCTGTAAATTCCCTCAGGATCCATAAGCTTCAACAACTGCCCCTTTGTAAACGACTCATTCTAAAAGGGGTGCATGAAGTCGACCCTCTGGTCCCGAACCAGAGGCCTCACGTACCAGGAACGGGCTCAAACATCATTCAGAAGCTCGGCTTGCTGAGGGTTAGTATCTGATTCTGCACACGCAACGCACACAAATCATCCGCGGCTCCGCTTGTACCCCAGCAATTGTGCCACCCATTGCGGTGGTTCCACTGATTGGGCGAATCAGTGACAACTGAATGAATTGGTGTGGCAATCGCATGCCTGAGAAAAACGCCGGGATTATCCGTACTCCGGTCGCGACCGGAATTTGTACGGTGAAGTGCCCTTGTGTTCGGCAAGCAGATCACTCGCTACTCTCAATTCTCCACAGGTTGATTTTGCGCAGCTGGTCCGGGCCGGCCCCAGACGCGATTTGCCTGTGTAAGGCGCCGCTTGTGCTGAAAAGCAAATTGCAACAAACCGGACCTTCGATAATCAGGTCAGAGAAAAGGCCTATTTTGGGGCCCGAATTTGGCGGCTGGAGAAATTCTCTGGTGGAAGAGATTCTCAGAAAAGGCCCGAACTCCGGGGTCTTTCGCTGATGTAAGCCAAACAAAATAAACAACTAAGACTGCGTGGCGGAGAGAGGGGGATTCGAACCCCCGATAGAAGTTTTAGCCCCTATAACGGTTTAGCAAACCGCCGCCTTCAGCCGCTCGGCCATCTCTCCGCGTCTCAGTGGATTATACCGGAAGTTGCGCCAGCTGTGCGCCGGAACCTCCGATTGCCGCAATCAGTCGCCGTATTGAAGGCTTGACAGGTTCTGCGGCGAATCTGCCTCGCTCGCTTCAAACGGATGGGCGGTCACACGCTCATCCACCCCAGAGACCGGCCGGAGCTACTATACAGGATGCGGAAAAGGCCTAAATATGAGTGAAATCCCCTAATATCATCCCTCAAGGGCTAAAGCCCTGTTGATTCTATGGGCTTTATCGGCACGACTAAAGTCGTGCCCTGACGCTTCTGGATTCTTTATCGAGTTTTTCCGCAGCCTGTATAATCGTTAACGATGAAGGCACACGTTTATGTCACGCCGAAGACTTCGGTCCTGGATCCGCAGGGCCAGACGATCCAGAACGCCCTGCGCAAGATCGGATTTGCGGAGGTAACCCAAGTGCGCCAAGGCAAGTATTTCGCGCTTTCGCTCGCGGAGGGGTTCTCGGCCGAGGCCGCGCGCGCCCAGGTCGAACGCATTGCCCGCGAGGTGCTGACCAACCCGGTGATCGAAGAATTCACCTTCCGCATTGAGGAGTAGCGCACGCGTGCTCCGGCCGGCGGACCGTGGGTAACGCCGAAGAGGCCGCGCCATGGGCAGATCGCCACGCGCAGCCCATGACAGACAACGCCGCCGCGCGCAGCTCTCCCAATACACCGCAGGTCGCGTCCCTTCCATGCTTCAGCCGCTTCGCATAAAATTATTGAATGTGCGGAATTGTCGGTTATGTCGGTCCAAAGAAGGTAGTTCCTGTCATCATCGAAGGGCTGCGGCGGCTGGAATACCGCGGCTACGACTCGGCGGGCATCGCCGTGGGCAGTCCCAACCGCTCCACCCTTGAGGTGCGCCGCGCTCCCGGCAAGCTGGTCAATCTGGAAGAGGTCTTGCGCGAACATCCCATCGATGGCAGCTTCGGCATCGGCCACACCCGCTGGGCCACACACGGCCGGCCCACCGAAGAGAACGCCCATCCCCATCGGGATTGCACAGGCCGCATCGTCGTGGTCCACAACGGCATTGTGGAGAATTACCTGGCGCTGAAGCACGAACTCATCGCCCAGGGCCACAAATTTGTCACCGAGACCGACACCGAGATCATCGCCCACCTGATTGAACAGATTCAGCAGGAAGCCGATGCCGCCGGTCAGCCCATTTCGCTGGAAGTTGCTGTTCGGCGCGCCGTCAAGCGGCTCACCGGAGCCTTTGCGCTGGGTGTGCTGTCGGCTCTGGAACCGGACAAGATTGTGGTTGCGCGCTTTGGTCCGCCGGTGATTATCGGCGTGGGCGAGGGCGAGTATTTTGTCGCTTCCGACGTGCCCGGCGTGCTCCACCACACGCGCAACATCTACTTTCTGGCCGACGGCGACATGGCCATCCTCACCCTGGCCGGCGTCGAGCTGACCGATTTTGACGGCAATCCCATTGAGCGCGCCATCACGCGCATCCTGTGGGATCCGATCCAGGCGGAAAAGGGCGGCTACAAGCACTTCATGCTCAAGGAAATCTGGGAGCAGCCGCGCGCCATTACCGATACCACGCTGGGGCGCGTTTCACTGGATACAGGATCGGTTTATCTGGGCGAAATGAAGATCGGCGACGAGGAACTGGCCGCCGCGACCAGCCTCAGCATCGCCGCGTGCGGAACCAGCTGGCACGCCGCGCTGACCGGCAAGTACATGATCGAGCGGCTGGCCCGCCTGCCGGTGGACGTGGACTACGCCAGCGAGTACCGCTATCGCAACCCCATCGCAGACGCCCATGTACTGGGGCTGCTTATTACGCAATCCGGCGAGACCGCCGACACCCTTGCCGCCCAGCGTGAGATGAAGGCGCTGGGCTCAAAGACCGTGGCCATCTGCAACGTGGTGGACGCCATGGTGGCCCGCGAGGCGCATGGCGCCATTTACACTCATGCGGGACCGGAGATCGGCGTCGCCTCGACAAAGGCCTTCACCGCGCAACTCACTGCGTTGTTCCTGCTGGCGCTCAAGCTGGGCCAGCTCCGCGGCCGGCTCGATGCTGCCCAGTCGGTCACCCTGATCGAGGAACTGAGCCGCATTCCAGTCAAAATCGAGGAGGTGTTGCGCTCCCGATCGGCGCAGTGCGAGCAATTGGCCAAAGAATTTTCGAACTCGCAGGATTTTCTTTACCTGGGCCGCGGCATCCATTTTCCTATTGCCCTGGAAGGCGCGCTCAAGCTCAAGGAAATCTCCTACATCCACGCCGAGGGCTACCCCGCCGGCGAGATGAAGCACGGCCCCAATGCGCTGATCGACGAAACTTTGCCGGTGGTGGTGCTAGCCACACGCGACGAATCCGACCCCGCCTCCAAGCTGCGCTACGAGAAGACGCTCTCGAATATCCAGGAGGTTACCGCGCGCTCCGGACGGGTGATCGCCGTGGCCACCGAGGGAGACACGAGCATTGGCAGCCTAGTCGAACACGTGATCCACATTCCTCCGGCCATCGAGCTGCTCTCGCCGCTGATCGAGATCGTGCCCTTGCAGTTGCTGGCCTACTACATCGCCGTGCGCCGCGGCTGCGACGTGGACCAGCCCAGGAATCTGGCTAAGTCGGTCACTGTGGAATAAGTTGTCAGGGCGGATGGAGAATGGTTTTTTACCGCTCCTATCTTGCCGGAGTAACATTGGAGCTATCCGCGCGGACGTTTGGGCGGCAGCCTGAGTATGCGCACAAGAGGATTCCGAAGATGATCTCATCCCTTTGCCGGAGCCGCGGTTTTATTTCCGCGGCCGTTCTCCTGCTGTTTGCCGGGAGTCTTTCTGCTCAAGAGAGTCAAGTCGTTCTTACGCGGGGCGGCGGCACCATTGTTCTTGAGCCTTATGCGCCGAACATTTTACGCGTGACGCTGAGCATCAAGCGGGACAAGGCGCTGGCCGGGCCGGGGTATGGCGTGACGGGCGCGCCTGCGGCGGCGGGCTGGAGCGCAAGCCAGACCAAGCTGGCGGATATTTACAAATCGGATCGCATCGTGGCCAGCGTCGAGCGTCCGCAGAGCCCGCCCTGGGACGACAGCGCGAGCTTCTTCCCGTCCTCGACCCCTGCGGCGCACATCACGTTTACCACCCCGGACGGCAAGAAGCTGCTGGAGATGACCGGCTGGGCGCAGGTCGTTCCCAATCAGAAGGACGGAACCGCGGCGGTGCTGGCCGACCGCCGTCCGACGGACGCCGAGTTCTACACCGTGGGCGCGAGCTTTGCCTCGCCGGAGGATGAGCATTACTATGGCCTGGGGCAGAACCAGGAAGGCTTCCTCGACCATCGCGGCCATGTGGTGCATTGCTGGGCGGATTATAACGCGCCGGCGGGGCAGAGCTTCTGCGTGCCCTTTCTGCTGACCAACAAAGGCTACGGGCTGCTGTGGGACAACCCCTCCAAAACAACCATCGAACCGGGCTTCAACGAGCAGACGAAATGGACCTCTCAGGTGGGCGACCGGGTTTCTTTCTTTGTGATTGCCGGCTCGACGGCGGATGAGATCTTCGCGGGCTACAAGCAACTGACCGGGCCGACGCACATGCTGCCCAAGTCGGCTTATGGCTACATCCAGTGCAAGCAGCGCTACGCCAGCCAGAAAGAAATCCTGGACGTGGCGCAGGGCTATCGCGACCGCCATCTGCCGGCGGATGTGCTGGTGGTGGACTGGTTCTATTACACGAAGATGGGGCAGTTCGACTTTGATCCCAGGTTCTGGCCCGATCCGGCGGGGATGAACAAGAAGCTGCACGAGATGGGCTTTGAGACCATGATCAGTGTCTGGCCGCGCTTTGTCCCTGCGGACCGCTATTACGCTGAGCTGCTTCAGAAGGGCTGGCTGATTTCCACGGCCGACGGCACGCCGATCAACGGATTGCCGTATGATCGCGCCGGATCGGACATCGATACCACCAAC
The DNA here is from genome assembly GCA_003134855.1 of Acidobacteriaceae bacterium. Taxonomy (GTDB): domain Bacteria; phylum Acidobacteriota; class Terriglobia; order Terriglobales; family Acidobacteriaceae; genus Telmatobacter. Next base: position 851,486 of record PLCS01000007.1, on the reverse strand, counting down.
CCCGAGGCGGCCGATTGGTACTGGAAGGTGCTCCGCGACAACATTGTCAGCCAGGGATTTGACTCGCTATGGGCCGACGAGACGGAGCCGGACCTGCCGCCGAACGGGGCATACTTCAAGGTGGGGCCGGGGACGCAATACTTCAACGTCTATCCTTACTTCCACACCAAGGCGCTGTTTAACGGCCTCCGCAAGGATGTGCCGAGCAAGCGCGCGTTGATTCTCAGCCGCGATGGTTACCTGGGGGAGCAGAGCCAGGGGACGGTCCTGTGGTCGTCGGATATTGGTCCCACATGGGACGCGTACAAGCGGCAGATTCCAACGGGGCTGGATGTTACGGCGTCGGGGATGGTGTACTGGTCGAACGACACGGGCGGCTGGGGGGGATTGCCCGCGGAGCATCATCCGGCGCGCAAGCCGCTGCTCGACCCGTCCGACGCGCGCGCCAATGTAGGCGGCTATGACGATTACCCGGAGCTTTACACGCGCTGGTTCCAGTACGCCTCCTTCCTGCCCATCTTCCGCACCCACGGCAGCCGCAATACCAATGAGGTCTGGTCCTACGGCAAAGAAGCCGAGCCCATCCTGGAGAAGTATCTGCGCCTGCGTTACCAGCTCATGCCCTACATTTATTCACTCGGCTATCAGAGCTGGCTGACCGGCGCGCCGTATATGCGCGCACTGCCGCTGGACTTCCCCAACGATCCCAAGGTCGCCGATCTGCGCGACGAGTATATGTTCGGGCCGGCCTTCCTGGTGGCTCCGGTCACGGAGCAAGGCGCAACCAGCCGCGAGGTCTATCTGCCGGCCGGGACGGATTGGTACAACTACTGGACCAATGAGCGGGTGAAGGGCGGGCAGACGATCACGGTCTCCGCGCCCATCGATACACTTCCATTGTTTGTGCGGGCCGGCTCGATCCTTCCGCTGGGAGCGCCGGTGGAGAGTACGCATGAGAAGCAGGCAATCGAAAAGATCCGCGTCTATCCCGGCGCGGACGCCAGCTTCACGCTCTTCTCTGACGATGGCACAACCTATGACTACGAAAAGGGAGCTGGCTCCGTCACACACTTGCGTTGGGACGAAGCGGCAGGCAGGCTTACCCACGAGGGAGCGGCGGCCTGGAGCGGGCCGGACAGCGCGATTGTGGAGGTTGTCAAGCGCTAAAGCCAGGTTTTCCGGTTGGGCGAAACAGGCATTCGAGAGCAAAACCAGGGATACTGTAGCCTGATTAGCATTGTTGATGGTCGCCGCTCTCTCCACCCCTGCGACGAAGACCTGTCGCCGGGGACCCCGGTCTGTTGGTCGCGTCGACTTGAGTGTCACGGTTTCGGGATACATCTCCCTGGTTTTGCTATAAAGTGGTGGCCAGAGACGGGATTGAACCGCCGATGCCGGCCTTTTCAGGGCTGGATTCACCGAGGCATAAACCGCGGACTTACCGATTTCCCTCACGGATGCCACTGCGGAAACGCTCTAGCGTGCGGGCGGCGCGGCCGGCGGCGGCTGTGTCTGCTCCATGTATTCCACGTAGCCGAGCAGTGCGCCCCAGTGGTAGAAACGGTCGCTGCTTTTCACGTCGTCGCCGCTGCCGGTCATCGCGTTGTAGTTCTCGTGCACATGGCCGTTCTCCTTCCACTCCTTGAGGAACAGCTCATAGGACTTCTGCGCGAAGTCGCGCCGCACCTCGGGGTCGTCGTAGTTGCGCAGACCGAGGTAGACCAGATAGTTCATCGGCCCCCAGATACGCCCACGCCAGTAGTCCTGATCATGAAAAGCGGGATCGTTGCGCGCGATGGAGGGAATGACCCACTGGCCCCAGAACTCGTCGCCATTGAGCAGGTGCTTCTGAATCATGGTTTGCGCCTGGGCGGGCGTGGCGGCGCGGGCCATCAGCGGATAGAAGTTGGTCGGCGAAAGCCGGTGGCTGAGCTGGCCGGTGTGCAGGTCCTTGTTCAGAAAGATGCCGTCCGGCTCGCTCCACAGCATGGCGAGGCTGGCACGGTAGCGGTCTGAGCGTGCACGCAACTCCCTGGCTTCGGCTGACCGGCCGAGCTCATCGGCAATCTGGGCCAGTGCGTCGCAATCGGCGATGTACATGCTCATCAGGCCCACATCGGCAATCTCCATCAGGTGCAACTTCTGATCGTAGGCCGCGCCGTCGTACATGGGGCTGTTGTCGAGGCCGGATTCGTAGATGGTCCCCGCGCCGGTTTCGCGGAAGCGGTCGTCGAGATTGGTGGGATCGGTGGGGCCGTCGTTGCCCCAGGCCAGGTAGCCCTGCTTCTGGCGATGCTGGTCCCACCAGCGGTTCCAGCTCAGCAGCGGCTCGAAGGTGTCCTGAAGAAACCAGCGGTCGTGAAACTGCTGATAGAGGCCCAGCACGGTGATGGCGCCCACCGGCGGCTCGGAGTGATCGAAGGTCTTCCAGCCGCCGGGGCGGGCGAGGTTGGGAACGAAGCCATTCGGCGTCTCCTCGCGCAAAATCTCCATGGCGTTGGCGTAGGCCAGGTCGCGGTCGCCAATCGAGGCCAGAGTGGCGGCGAAGAAGGTATCCCAGTCGAAGAGCACGTAGCCGCCAAAGTTCAGGTTCCAGACGCGGCTCACCGGGGAGATGACGCGGCGCAGGTTCGGCTCGTAGATGGTGTCCCAGCCGAGCGTGGTTTCAATGGCATCGAGGATAGGCGCCGCGGTGCCGGCGGAGGCGACGGACTGCTCGTAGGCCTGGTGTTGGCGATCGACGATGGCCTCAATCTCGGCCAAGGTGCGGCGTCGTCCCGTGGAGATGCCGGCCGGCGCCGTGAAATCCACTGAAAAGTAGGGCGCCGCAACGGGAACGTCGGCGTAGTCGCCGCTTTCGGCATGGGGGGAGGGCGGGTCGCAGGTGCAATACACGGGCACGGAGCCCGAAGCGCCACGGGTCTCAATGAAATCCGCGCGGCGCAGCGCTGTGCCGGGCCGGTTCCAGAGGAAATCGACGGAGACCACCAGCGTGGGAGGCAGAGCGGAGATTGGCTTAGAGGGCAGAGGCGTGGCCAGCAGAACCAGGTCCCCCGCATCGTGCGCGCTCTGGATGCGCCAACTGTGGCCCTTCCAGGTAACGCGCAGATCGGTGTAGCTGCCATCCCAGGCGTGTGGACCGGGAACCACCTGCTCGGCGCCGGGCTGCAGGCGGCCGATGAGAACATCGCCAAGAAACGCATCGCCGCCCAGGGCGCCGTTGTGCTTCAGGCCCACATGAATGGCCAGACCCTCGGGGAGCAGCACCTGCGTAAGCACGCTGTTTGTGTCCCACGTATTCCATCCCTGGGCCAGGCGCTGCTGCACCGCGCGGTAGTTGGCCGATGGCGGCGGAAGAGCGGGTTGGTTCCCTGCGCGGCGCGAAGAGGCCGTTGGAAACGAAGACCCGGCCTCTGACTGTGCCAGCGCGGCGAAGGAGATTCCCCCAGCAAGAAGCAGGATCGGGAAGGCGCGAAAGGACGCTTTCGATGAAAGGTTCATGGCAGATCGACTCCCATCGCATTGTAGCCGGAAAGAGTTCGCACGCGATGTGCGGGGGAGGGCTATTGCCGGGGTGGCAGTAGCCGTTTGACATTTACGGGAGCCGCTCCCGGTTTGTGTTTTTACCTTCTTCTCGTAAGAACGTCAGAAGGGTGCGGAGCATTAGCGCCGTCCCTACGGGACTCCGGATAAATTGTTGGATTCGCCAACCCCACGCTGAAGCGCGGGGCTAACAACCGCTGCGCCTATGGCGCGGGCGACTGGCTGCTGCCGGCATGGAACGTTTCGGCACAGGCCCCTTTGAGGGGCCACCAACCATAAAGCCTCCGGCTTTGCCCGAGGATACTTACTGGCTCATTCCTGGCCGGGCCTTCACGGGAATGGCCCCTAGAGTTGCTGCGGGAAGAAAAGCGGCGATCGCTCAAGCTTATGCAATCTCAAATTCGTAGAGGTTCACGCTTACGGGCGGAACCTGTACTGTTTCCGGAAGCATCTCTTGCGCAGTTTCAACGATTTTGACCGCAGGCTCTTTGCCCGCTTCATTGGTTGAGTTCACGCCGGGCGGCGCAATCTGGTACAGCTTGCCCTGTCCGCGCAGCTTGACGCCGCCGATCTTCGCAGTGAAGCTGTGCTCCTCTTCCGTGGGGTTCACCACCGAGATGAGGAGCTTCTTGCGATCGCTGGAGAACGCCGCCAGAACATCCAGAGGATAGGTCGGGCTTCCGGTGGGCTTTGTGCCCCTGTCAACAAACGCCGTGCCGGGCACCAGCGGCTGCGTCGAATCCCCGTCGACGGCAACCGGAAGAGCGTTGAGAAAGTGAGTTTGCAAGAGCTTCATCACCACTCCCTCAGCCGCAAAGCCCACGGCCTCGCCGGTGTTGTCGGTCAACAAGCGCAGCCCTCCGGTCGCACAACTGGCCTCCACCATGCCGGAGTGGCGGAAGATTTCATGCAGGCAAAGCGCGTAAGAGAGCGGCATCAGCATTCCGGTTGGCTGCATAAAGCCTCCGCCATTTCCCGACGCCGAGCGCAGGCGATTGCCCCACTCATCGAAGATGAATTTGATGCCTTTGTCTTTCAACCACGGCATCTTTTCCACGTACTTGTCCCAGGCTTCGAAGGTTTCGCCGATGCGGTTGGCCAGACGCCGCGCTTTGAATTGCAGCGGGTCGTTAACATCCACGAAGAGCTGCTTGTCAGCGTCGAATGCCAGGCTGGGATAGGCATAAGTATGCTCGGAGAGAAAGTCGATGTTGCCGGCGCATTTCTCCAGCAGCCATCCGTCCCAGTCATTCTGCGAGCCGAACTCATAGGGGAGTTTGTCGCGCATCGGCGCTTCCCAGATGTCCGGAAAGAAATTATTTCTCTTTTCCGCGCCGCCCACTGACTTCTCGCAGATGCTTGCCCCGGAGACGGTCACCTTAATGGCCGGGTCCACCTTCTTCATGGCTTCGACGATGAAATTGTGCTTGACCCAATACTGGTCGAGCGCCATGTAGCCGAACTGCCAGTCGCCGTACATCTCGTTGCCGATGGTCCAGAGGCGGACCTTGAAGGGCTCGGGATGGCCATTCTCCGCACGCATTTTGCCCATGCGCGTCTCGACAGAGCCATTGCAGTATTCGACTTCTTCGGCTGCCTCTCGTGCCGAGCCGAAGCCGCTGTCGATTGCCAAATCAGGCTCGGCTCCCACCAGCCGGCAGAGGGCCATGAACTCATGTAGGCCAACGTCGTTCGACTCCACCCTGTCGGACCACATTACCTGAAGGCGCGGCGGGCGCTTATCCCGATTGCCTAGACCGTCACGCCAGTCGTAAGCGGAGACGAAGTTGCCGCCGGGCCACTTGAACATTTTGAAACCTTCTTCTTTGAAGAGGCGGATCATCCCGGAGTGGAATCCCTCCACATTGTCGGCGGGCATCAGCGAGGCGGTCCCGATGTGAAATGCGCCGCTGCCCGTGCCCAGAACCTCGAGGCGCGCATCCATTGTGTCGGCCGCCGGAGTGAACTTTATCGGAAACTCTTTGTACTCGCGCGAGAGCGGCGGGATCTGGATGGTTTGAGAGTCGCCGGCGCCTGTTCCCCAACTCAAGCGGACCACAACGCGAGCACCGGGATCGCCGGCAAGATAGATGCGGCCCACATAGGTCTTGCCTTTGCCCAGGCGTAATTTGGATTGCCGAATGCCGCACGGCTCTGAGCCCTGGAGCTTGACGCGCGGGCTGTGCTTGCCCACAAATGGCCGCACAGTGTCCATCTCGACCGTTCCCGCCGGCCCCACCGGCTTGAACGGCTCGCCCATGAAGCGGCGGAAGGGGGAATTGGCCGGTGCTGCCTCCGCATCCGTCACCGGGTTGGCAAATTTCCTGTCAGTCAGCATCTCGGCCCACACCTGCGTGGTAGCCGGCTCCATGTACCCCCCGAAGATCAGCGGATTGATCGGCTCACCGCTCTTCGACGCATCGATTGAGACTTTGAGGCCTCCTGACGGCTCGGCCAGGGCCGTCATCCTTTGTTGCAACAGGGCGGCGCTTGCCACCGAAGCCGTTATAAACTCACGTCGATTCATTGTCATGTACTGTCTCCTTAGGTCCTGGCTGGCTCGCTGATTCACTGGCCGCTCGATAGATCCATTTCGCCTCGATCCGCTTGCATTCCATCGCTGGAACCGTGAGAATTCTAAATGCAGGATGAAACCCGGCAAGGCAAAAAGGATGAAGATGAAAACAAGAATCAATCTCGCACTTATGCTAGCACTTTCGCTCACGGTGATTGGCGCCACATTGACGATGGCGGCTCAAGCCGGGGCGGGAGCCAATGCTGCTCCGTCAAGGCCGCAAGGCCCATGTGACATCTACGCTACCGCCGGCGACCCCTGCGTGGCCGCCCACAGCACTACACGCGCGCTGTACGCCTCCTACAACGGCCCGCTCTACCAGGTCCTGCGCCAGTCGGACGGCAAGACCCTGGATATCGGCGTCGTCCAGTCCTCCGCATCGGATGCGGGCGGATACGCCGACGCGCCCGCGCAGGATGCCTTCTGCGCCAACACGTATTGCTGGATCGCCAAAATCTACGACCAATCCGGCAAGCATAACGACCTCACCCAGGCGCCCCGCGGCGGATTCAGCGGCCCGGCCTTGGGCGGCTTCAACAACCTGCCGGTAGCCGACATGGCCCCCATTACGATCATGGGCCACAAGGTCTACGGCGTCTTCATCGAGCCCGGCATGGGCCTGCGCCAGGACGACCCGAAGGGCACTGCGGTCGACGACCAGGCCGAGGGGCAGTATTGGGTCATCAACGGCGAGCATTTCAACTCCGGCTGCTGCTTCGACTACGGCAACGCTGAGACCGACAGCCGCGACGACGACAACGGCACCATGGAAACCGCCTACTTTGGCGACGCGCCCTGGTGGTATCACGGAAATCCTCCCGGCCCGTGGGTGATGACCGACCAAGAGAATAATCTGGTGGGTTGCGTGAACCCGGATGGCACCAATCTCTGCAAAACCTTGCCGAACATCACCTGGCGATTCGTGACCGCGATGGCCAAAGGCGAACCGCACCACTGGACCTCCATGGGTGGCGACGCACAGCGAGGCGCATTGCAAGTGATGTTCGACGGCGGGCGCGTCAACGCGACCTACGACCCGATGCGCAAGCAGGGAGCGATTCTGCTGGGCAACGGCGGCGACAACAGCAACGGCTCGCAGGGCACCTTCTATGAAGGCGCGGTGACGGCCGCGGGCACCTTCCCGTCCGACGCCACCGACCAGTTGGTGCAGGCCAACGTTGTGGCGGCCGGGTACGACGTGGCGCGGCTGAGTCTGGCTCCGGCGTCGGCCACCGCGACTCCGCCGGGACTCCAGAGCTTCACGCCCGGCTCCTCGCAAGAGACCGCCGTAACGTTTACGAATACCACGGGGGCGGCCGCTAGAGGCGTCAAGTTGAGCATTTCCGTGCCTAGCCAGCAGTGGACCGCCTTCGTTTCGGGCACCACGGAGACGTCGAAGACCTTTGCTGACCCGGTTACGCCGGGTGTGAGCGTGAGTGCGATTTACAAGATCACCTCGGGACCGGCAGCCTTCAACGGCGACCTGGCCGGCAACGTCTCGTGGACAAATTCGACCAGCGGCGCGAAGCAATCAGAGACAACGTTCGAAAAGGTACGCAACGCAAGCCCGGTCAAGATCAACGAGTTCCGCATTAGCTCCGGCGCTCCCAGCAATCCGACCGACTCGTTTATCGAGTTTTACAACGCCGGCTCTCAGATCGTCGACATCTCCAACTGGACCCTGACCGAGCACCCGACTCAGCAGGCCATCTTCTCGAAGATCAAGATCCCGGTCGGGACCGAGCTCGCGGCTCACGGTTTCTACCTGCTTGGCCTTTCCAACTCCGGGCTGGCGCTTCCGGCGCACAAGGGCGACGCCACGATCCACGTTCGCAGCACGGACGGCATGAAGATCGGCGACGCAGTCGCCATCGGTGCTGGCTCCAATATGGAGACCCGCAAGCTTGTGAGCATAGGAACGGCGGCCGGCAACCATACGACACTGTGGCAGCCCCTCCCTGATGGTCCGGTGATCACGATCCCCGCCGGAGCGACCAACGTGCCTGTTGCGAGTACCTCCGGCTTCATTGTTGGCCAGAAGATTGCTCTTGGCCACGGCGCTACTTACCCCGCCGTCGCTAGAGATCAGGAGCAGTACGAAGTCGCCACGGTCACTGCGGTCGGCAAGCCGGGCACACAAGCCTACCTGGCAGCGGACGCGCCCGCCGGAGCCACCAACATCCAGGTGACCTCGGTCTCCGATATTTCGGTCGGTGACAAAATTCGGCTGGACATCGACAGCGTCGGCCATGGAATCGAGACCGTCACCGTGACGCACATCGGCGCCAAGGCGAACCGAACCAATCTCGCGGCCGAAGCGAGCGCTGGCGCGACCTCGATCAGGGTCCACCGGGCGGAAGGTTTCGCAGTCGGCGGCAAGATTACGATTGGCACCCCCGCGAGCAAGGAAGTCGTGACCGGCACCGCCGTCAGTGGCGGAGGGATGGGCGGAAGCCTCATCGAATTCACGCCGGCCCTCGCCAAGGCGCACATTCGCGACGAGTGGGTTGTTGCTCCGGGAACGGGCCTCGACTTGGCCGCCCCGCTCAAGTTCAACCATGCGGCCAACCTCCCCTTCAGCGTTCGCGGAACGGGGATCAGCTTTGAGCCGGCGACGGCCTTTGCGCATTCCAGTAACGAGCCTGTCCAGGCGCTCGGCACGGGCATCACGCTCGACAGCCCGCTGGCGCACAACCATGAGATCAACGCCGCCGTGCGCGACGCCGCTGTCACCACCGCCGGCTATCAGGGAACGCCCGCTCCCAACCAGTGGTTCGGTGGCCCTGAACTCGTTACCAACTCTCCACAATTTGGCCGCAGCATCACTGTTAAAGAGGGCAACATGGTGCTGCGCGACGCCGCGGGCCTGGTCGTCGACAGCCTCAACTATGGCGGCCTCGTCGATCCATGGGCCGCTGAAGGTTATCAGGGAGTCTCGGGCATGAACCAGAGCGGTTGCTTTGTTCCCGCGCCGGGCGCTTCAGCGGGCGACAACCCCTTTGCCTCGGCGCGGGCCGTCACCGCCAGCGCGGGCCGTTTCCCAGACGGCGCCGACAGCGATCGCAACTGCACCGATTTCCTGACACAGGCCACCGCCGCGCTGTCGATCGCCTCAGCCGCTGGAGCCACCAACATCAAAATCAGCAGCGTGGAGGGCTTTGACTCGGGCCAGACGGTTCAGATTGACGCGGGCGCCAACCTCGAAACTGCCGTCATCGCGACGGTAGGCACCGCCGGAGCTACCACAGTGCGCACTGCCACCAACGCGAGCGCAACTGAGATTCCCGTTGTCAGCGTGACGGGCTTCAGCGAGGGTCAGACCATCACCATCGATAACGGCGCGAACTCCGAGACGGCGGTGATCGCCTCCATCCGGCCCTGGGGCCCTCCCTCCATCGCCGTCAAAGCACCGCTCACTCACGCGCATACGGCCGGCACACAGGTATCCGGTACCGGCATCACCTTCACCACTGCATTGACTCATGCGCATGCCAGCGGAGCGCAGGTCACCGACAACGTTCCCACGCCCGGCGCGCCCAACCGCTATCACAGGAGAACGAATTGAGGGTAGTAGTAGACACTGATAGGCCGGAATTGACCCATGTTCAGCCGGCCTCGCAAGATCGGGAATGGTAAACGCCCTGCACGCCAGTGATTTCGGACACCGATGGGCAACGTAACTATTAAATGGAGGGCTTGTAACTTATTGAAAATGTGGTGGCCAGAGACGGGATTGAACCGCCGACGCCGGCCTTTTCAGGGCCGCGCTCTACCACTGAGCTATCTGGCCTCAGTGCAAACTACATTGCAACTTCCTGCGCGGATTCCGGCATTGCCGGAGGGTGTAGGCGCGTCCACGAACAGTCGTCTGCAACAACTGAACCAGTATACCAACTCCCCACTTCCAGCGCCAAACCCTGCCCGCAAACTCCGGGCAATCACATTTTCCTTTTACAATTGCCCGGCAAGAAACCCTCCCCGCGCGGACATTTCTGCTCTACACTGGGAGGCATTATGCGCCTCCCCGCTTGCTTTGCCGCCAGTATCGCCCTTGCCGCCGCAACCGCCACCTTCCACGCCCAGACTCTCGCTGCGGAAGCCGGCGCCGCCCGCGCCTATCAGGCCGCCGTACAGGCAGGACCACCGGCCCTGCGCGCCTTCCTGGACCAGTTTCCCAAGGGCGCCGACCTGCACATCCACCTCTCCGGGGCGGTCTATGCTGAAACCTTCATCCGCGAGGCCGGCGAGGACAAGCTGTGCATCGATCCGGCCGGCCTCAAATTTGCCCGCGACAATCAGGGCGATCCTGTCAAGGAACCCTGCACGCCGCCGCTCGTGCCCGCCGCGCAGCTTCCGGCCAACCAGGAGCTATACGACCGCCTGATCGACGCCTTCTCGATGCGCGGCTTTGTGCCCACGCCAGGCTTCAGCAGTCATGACCAGTTCTTTGCAACCTTTGGCCGCTTTGGCGGACTGAACAATCGGCACATCGGCGAGTGGGTGGACGAGGTGGCCAGCCGCGCCGCCGCACAGAACCAACAATACGTGGAGCTGATGGAGACGCCAGTCTTCTCGCACGCCGCCGCCATTGCCCACGAGAACCCCCTGAATCCGGATTTTGCCCAGTATCGCCAGACGCTGCTCGCCCTCGGCCTGCGCGACGAGGTCTTTATTGACCGTGAGGATGTGCGCGCCGCCGAAGCGCTGCGCCGCGAGATCGAGCACTGCGGCACTCTTCAGGCCGCGTCCGCCTGCCGGGTCGAAGTTCGTTACATCTACCAGGTACTGCGCGGCTATGCGCCCGAGCAGGTCTTCGCGCAAACGCTGCTGGGCTTTGAAACCATCCAGCAAAGCATGGACGCTCATGAACCCAGTTGGGTCGGCATCAACTTCGTCATGCCCGAGGACGGCTTCATCGCCGCGCGCGATTACACCTTGCAGATGAAGATGCTCGATTACCTGCACTCCGTCTATCCGCACGTGCCTATCAGCCTGCACGCCGGCGAGCTGGCGCCGGGCCTGGTTCCACCCGAGAGCCTGCGCTTCCACATCCGCCAGGCCGTCGAGCTGGGCCACGCCGAGCGCATCGGCCACGGCGTGGACATCATGTACGAAGACGACGCCCCCGGCCTGCTCCGGGAGATGGGGCAAAAGCACGTGATGGTGGAGATCAATCTCTCTTCGAACGATGGTATTTTGGGCGTCAAAGGCGCCGACCACCCCTTCCCGCTCTACCGCGCCGCGCACATTCCGGTGGCGCTCTCCACCGACGATGAAGGCGTCAGCCGCACCGACATTACCCGCGAATACGTGCGCGCCGCCCTCGACTACCACCTCAGCTACCGGGACCTGAAGCAGTTGGCCCGCACCGGCATGGAGCACAGCTTTCTGCCGGGAGCGAGCTTGTGGGCCGCGCCGGATGCCTTCACCATACCCGCCGCGGCGTGCAAGGCTCAGCCGCTCGGCGCGGACAAGCCCTCCGCGGATTGCAAGTCCTTCCTCGATGGCAGCGAAAAGGCCGCCGCGCAATGGGAGCTGGAGCGGAGGTTCCGGGCGTTCGAGGCGAAGTTCTGAGGAGGAAACAGCATAGATAACGAGCGCATCCGCCAAATCTGCCTTGCACTGCCGCACGCCGCCGAGACTCTCAACTGGGGCCAGGTTCTGGTCTACTGGGTGGGCGACCGCGAGATCGGCGGTAAGTCCTTCGCCATGACCAACGTCGATGGCATCGGAGATGTCGTTCTCTCCTTCCGCTGTGGGCCTGAGCGCTTCCACGAGCTTGTGGAGATCGATGGAATTTGCCCCGCGCCCTACTCTGGCAACTCGCACTGGGTCGCACTGGAGCGATGGGATGCGCTGCGTCCGCGCGAGGTTGAGGAGGAATTGGCCCGCGCTCATGCACTCATCTACGAAAAGCTGCCCAAGCGGACCAAAGCCGTCCTGGCGCTGCCCGAAAAGGAGCGCGTCAAGCTGATTCGCGAACGTAAGAAGCTGCTGGCCGCGCGGGAAAAGGCAAAACGGGGGTGAGTGGTGGGAACTCCTCCGGCCCGCTTTCGTATCATTGAATGGAACGCGCCGGAGGAGGCTCCGCGCGCAGAGAGGCCTGAAACCATGATCAAATTTCTGCTTTGGTTCATTCTGCTGGTGCTTTGCTGGCCGCTGGCGCTGGTGGTGCTGATTCTGTTTCCGCTGGTGTGGCTGCTGCTGCTGCCCTTTCGCCTCGTCGGAATCGCGGTGGGTGGCGTGCTCGATTTGGTCGGCGCGATTCTGCGACTTCCCGCGCGGCTCGTCCGGGCCATTTAGAGCCCAAGGGGCGATGCATTCGCCTCTGGAATCCGTCCAATCTGAGGAGGGCTTGATGCGCAAGTTTTTGCCGATGGCGCTGGTCCTGATGCTGCTTGCCGCGCCACACGCAACGTGGACACAGGCCACCGCCGACGCCGGCCAAAAGAACACGCAGCAGGCGCGCGCGGCGCTGGACGCCATGGTGCAGGCCCTGGGTGGCCCGGCCTGGCTCAACATGAAGAACCAGATGCGGCAGGGATACGTGGCGGCCTTTGACCATGGTAAGCCCGAGCCTGGCACCACCGAGTACTGGGAGTTTCACGCCTGGCCTGATCACGACCGCATCGAGTACACCAAGCACCGCGACGTAGTGCAGTTTTACTTGGGGCGAGCTGGCTGGGAGGTGACCTATAAAGGCAAAGCGCCGCTGCCCCAGGAGCAGGTAGACGACACCCTGCGCCGCCGCGACCACTCCATCGAGACCGCCGTCAAGGTCTGGCTCAACGATCCCCGCACCATCCTCATCTACGAGGGCCAGCGCCTGGCCGCGCGCCATCTGGCCGACCAGGTGACCCTCCTCTCCGCCGACAACGAGGCCGTCACGATTCTGATGGACGTGCAGACCCACCTGCCGCTGCGCCGCACCTTCCAGTGGCGCGACCCGGTCTACAAGGACAAAAACCTGGAAGCCGAGGAGTACGACGACTACCACACTATCGACGGCTTCCCCACGCCCTTCACCATCACCCGCTTCAAGAACGACGAAATGACGCGGGAATATTTCCTGGTTCACGCGAGCTACAACCAGGAGTTGCCGCCGGATTTCTGGAGCGTGGAGGCCGCCGAGCGGCGCATCAAGAAGTAGCGGCGGGGCTTTCGATATAATCCAGAGGAGCGCAGAGCAGCCACGTCACCGCGCTCACTGGAGCCATGAATGACCTTCGACATCCAGGATATCCTGGGCTTGCTACCCCACCGCTACCCGTTTCTGTTGATTGACAGAGTCGTCGAGTTCGAGCGCGGCAAGCGCCTGGTAGCCATCAAGAACGTAACCTTCAACGAGCCCTTCTTCCAGGGCCACTTTCCCGGCTATCCGCTGATGCCAGGAGTGTTGATCGTCGAAGCGATGGCCCAGGCCGGCGCCATCATCATGCTTCAAGAGATTCCCGACCGCGAGAAGAAGCTGGCGGTCTTCACCGGCATTGAGAAGGCCAAGTTCCGCCGCCCGGTTACGCCGGGAGATCAGTTGCGCATTGAGGTGGATGTGCTGTCGTTCAAGCCGCGCGTCGGGCGCATGGAGGCCAAGGCCTTTGTGGACGGCAAGGTTGCCTGCCAGGCGACGCTGACTTGCCAGATCGTCCCCAAGGCCCGTGAGGCCGCGCCAGAGGCGGCAGAGGCTCCGCAAGAACCCCAGCCAGAGGCGGCCCAGTGAGCATCCATCCCAGCGCCATCGTGGCTGCCGGTGCGGTAGTGCCGGCCTCCTGCGCGGTCGGTCCGTATTGCACGATTGGTCCAAATCTGGTGCTGGGGGAGTGTTGCACGCTGATCTCGCACGTGGTGCTCGACGGCCGTACGCGCATCGGCGCGCGCAACGTCTTCCATCCCTTCTGCGCGGTGGGCGTTGCACCACAGGATTTGAAGTATGGCGGCGAGCCGACAGAGCTGGAGATCGGCGACGGCAACACGATTCGCGAGAATGTGACTGTCAGCCGCGGCACGGTGGGCGGCGGCGGCGTGACGCGCATCGGCAGCGATTGTTTATTGATGGCAGGCGCGCATATCGGCCATGATAGCCAGGTGGGCAGCCATTGCATTCTGGCTAACTGCGCCACGCTGGCCGGGCACGTCGTCATTGAGGACTACGCCACCGTGGGCGCATTCTGCCCCGTCCATCAGTTCTGCATCGTCGGCACGTACTCCTTCATCGGCGGCGGGACCATCGTCACTCAAGATGTGCTGCCATATTCGAAGACCTCCTCGCGGCGAGAGAACAAGGCCTTCGGCGCGAACAGCATGGGCCTGGAACGCCGCGGCTTCAGCCCGGAACGAATCAGGCTGATCCAGAAGGCCTTCCGGCTGCTGCTGGTCTCCAAGCTGAACACGACGCAGGCGCTGGAGAAGATGCGTGAGCTGGAAGGCGAGGATGTGGCGCTGCTGGCGGCCTTCATCGAACGCAGCGAGCGCGGGGTGATCAAGTAGCCATGAAGCTCGGTCTCATCGCCGGCAACGGCCGCTTTCCGTTTCTGCTGCTGGATGCGGCTCGGGCGCAGGGACTGGCCGTCGTCGTCGCGGCGATCCGCGAAGAGACCGACGCGGAGATCGACCTGCGCGCCGCGGCTGACGATCACATTACCGTGCATTGGCTCTCACTGGGCGAGCTGTCGCGGCTGATCGAGCTCTTCCACAAGGAAGGCGTGCAGAAGGCCGTGATGGCCGGGCAAGTCAAGCACAAGCAGATTTTTTCCGCGATCCGTCCTGACTGGCGGCTGGCCAAGCTGCTCCTCAATTTGCGCGCGCGCAATACCGATATGCTGCTGGGCGCGGTGGCCAAGGTGCTCTCGGACGAGGGCATTGAACTGATCAGCTCGACGGCGTTTCTGGAGCCGCTGCTGGCCGCCGAAGGCGTGCTGAGCGATTGCGTACCGGGTGGGCGCGCGCCGGATGAGGACGAACGCAAGAACATCGAGTATGGGCTGAGCGTGGCTCGCGCAGTGGCTGGCTTCGACATCGGCCAGACGGTGGTGGTGGCGGCGCAGGCCTGTGTTGCCGTCGAGGCGATGGAAGGCACCGACGCGGCCATCGAGCGCGCGGGATTGCTGATGCGCTCGCTCGAAGATAACGCTTCCACGCTCGATCGCCGCCTGACCGTTGTGAAGGTGGCCAAGCCCAATCAGGACATGCGCTTCGATGTGCCGGTCATCGGCATTGCGACGGTGGAGGCGATGATCCGCGCCGGCGCCAGTTGCCTCTCGGTCGAAGCAGGCCGCACGCTGCTCTTCGATCGCGAGGCGCTGCTCCAGAGAGCCGCAGAAGCTGGGATTGCGATTGTGGCCTCTCCGCACTGAGCCTCGGCTGGAAAACTCTCTGCGTCCCGCCTCACCCATTCCCCATCTAATCCTATGGAGGTTCCCCGTGAGAAAACCCCTTCTCTTCATCCTTGCCGTGGCCGTTGTGGCCGCGGCTGCGATTACCACAGTCCACGCCGCGGATCAGACCATGCCCTCTGTCGGACAGGTTGCGCCCACCTTCACCCTTCCCTCGCAGGACGGCTCCCAAATCTCGCTCGATAGCTTTCGCGGCAAGTGGGTGGTGCTGTACTTCTATCCCAAGGACATGACCCCCGGTTGCACCATCGAGGCGCACAACTTCCAGCGCGATCAGGCGAAATTTGACGCGGCCAACGCGGTGATTCTGGGCGTGAGCCTGGACACGCCCGACAGCCACAAGCAGTTCTGCACCAAGGAAGGGCTGACCTTCCGCCTGCTCGCCGACCCGGAGCACAAGGTCGTCGATGCCTATGGCTCGCTGGGCAGCTTTGCCACCTTCAAGATCGCCAACCGCAACACCTTCCTCATCGATCCGCAAGGCAAGATCGTGAAGGAGTGGACCAAGGTGGATGTGTCGCACCACTCCGAGGAAGTGCTGGCGGCGATTGCCGAACTGGAAAAGTAAGAGCGGCTTTTCTGTTTCTGTGTTGCAGGCTTGGTTGTATCCCACCCTTTCCGTAAAGAACACGGAAAGGATGGGGAACCAAACTGTTTTATGATGGGATGAAATTATCGCCCGCCAGGCAGCGGAGGAACCTATGCCAGCTGAGATTGCTCAGAATTTTCGCGAGGAGCTCGATTCAATTTACGCCGCGCTCGCTGCTCTGCCGCCGGAACTGGCCGACACACCCTGGCGCGATGGCGGATGGACGCGCAAACAGATCGTAGGGCACATGCTGGATTCAGCTACCAACAACCGCCAGCGATTTGTGCGCGCCGCGATCCACGGCAGTTTCACCGGGCCAGACTACGCGCAGGACGGATGGGTCGCCGCGCACGGCTATGCCGATCAGCCATGGACGACTCTGCTGCATTGGTGGAAGGTGGAGCACGAGATTCTTGCGGCCGTGGTGGATCGCATCCCCGAAGAACGGCTTGAATCCATCTGCAAAATCGGCGACAACGCGCCGGTGACGCTGCGTTTTGTCGTCGAAGATTACTTCCGGCATCAGCATTGGCATCTCGCGCAGCTCGCAGCTCCGGTCGCCGCTTAGGAGATTCGCCTCATTCCAGGCGCAAAAAAACCCGGCGTAAGCCGGGCTCTTTTGCTTGCCTTGTACTGCAGGTTGCCGCTGCTACTTGGTTGCCTTTTTCGCAGGGGCCTTCTTGGCGGCTGCCTTCTTCGCAGGAGCCTTCTTCGCAACTGCCTTCTTGGCAACTGCCTTCTTCGCCGGAGCCTTCTTGGCAACTGCTTTCTTCGCTGCCTTCTTGGCGGGCGCCTTCTTTGCTGCCTTCTTGACGGCCAACTTTTTACCTCGTTTGGTGGGTTTGCTGGCGCTCTTGCCGGCTGCGGCCTTCTTGGCTACAACCTTTCCGCCCTTCGCACCAGAACTACTCTTCTTTGCGGCGGATTTCTTCGCAGCCTTTTTGGCCACAATCTTTTTCGCAACGACCTTCTTCTTAGCAACAACCTTCTTCGCCGGAGCCTTCTTGGCCACTGCCTTCTTCGCTGGAGCCTTCTTGGCCACTGCTTTCTTGGCCGGAGACTTCTTGGCTACAGCTTTCTTCACGGCGGCCTTCTTGGCGCGCGGCTTTGCTTTCGGAGCCTTCGCCACGGGGACCGTCACGGCAGGCACCGCCGCGGCCGGCGCTTTTACAACCGGGGCCGTCTCGACAGCCTTCACTGCGGGAGCCTCTTTCTTCGCGGCCTTTTTTCTGGCCGGCTTCGCTGCGGGTATCTTCGCGACCACGATCACAGATTCTTCAGCCACTCCCTCGTCGTCGTCCGATGAGGTGAGCACGCTGGAGGTTTCAACCTCTTCATCCTCGTCAAAGCTGTCGTGATCGGAATCATTTCCTGCCGGCTTGGCATTCGCTTCGCCGTCGCTCATCGCGTACATCCTGAATACTTCTTCCATCCCATTGCCTCCAGCGGCTTGCGCTGCGCTTGTTTGCGTTTCCCTTTTCACGCGGCGGAATACAACGTTCCGCGCACGCAAATCATTGTAGTAATAGCTTGCACGCAAAGACCAGCACATGACAAGTATGTAATGAGGTTCCCTGCATATTTATTTCGCTGCGGGAGTCCTGGAGTTCGCCGCGCGTCTGTGCGCGCGAGATTTTTTTGCGCTTGTCGCACCGCTCTTCTTCGTGCCGGCAGCGGTTGCGGAGCGCCGCGTGGGCGTCTTCTTCGCGCCCGGTGTTGCGCTCTTGATGGGCGCATGCGCAGACGCGGGCTTTTCCGCTGCGCCCTTTGCCGGCGCGGCTTGCGCACCATGCGCGCCCGCTGGCGAGCCGCCGCTGCGATGAGTGCGCACCGCGGCGCGCTTCACACTCACAGGCTCGGCCACATGCAGCCGCTGGCCTGGCTGCACCTTGATGCCGGGTATCCTGTTCCAGCGGCGCAACTCATTCAGCGAGACGCCAAAGCGGTCGGCGATGGTCACCAGCGTATCGCCTTTGCGCACCGTGTAGAGCCTCGCATGCGCAGGCTCGGCGGCCGGCGGCGTGGGCACGAGCAGCGCCTCGAGGCCTTCGATGCTATCGCGCGCGTGCAACTGATTGGCCGCGGCCAGCTCCGCGTCGGTCACGCGATAGGCGCGCGCCACCGACGCCAGTGTATCTTCGGCCGCAACGCGATGGTAGCGCCAGGCATTGCGCTTGCCTTCGGGAATTGCGGCAATGCGCTGTTCAAAGACCGCGGCCATGCCGCCCGGCAAATGCAGATCGAAGGATGCATCGGGCGGCGTGACCATGCGCAGCAGGCTGGGATTCAACGCCGTCAATTCATCCACCGGCGCTGCCACAATATCCGAGACCAGCCTGAGGTTCACCGCATAGTTGATGGTCACCGTGTCGGTCAGCACCGGCGGATCCAGCGTCACATCGTCGAAGCCATATTGCGTGGGATGATTCGCGATGATGATCGCCGCCAGGATTTCCGGCACATAATTTTTGGTTTCCTTGGGAAGTTCGCCACGCTTGTAGAGTTCCCAATAGTCGGCGTAACCGGTCTTCTGCACCTCTCGCTGGATGTTGCCGGTGCCATGGTCGTAGGCGGCCATCGATAAATACCAGTCGCCCAACTGGTCGTAGATGAACTTCATGTAGCGGGCGTAGGCGCGGGTGGATTTTTCCGGATCGAAGCGCTCGTCCACGTAAGCGTTGCGGGTTAGCCCGTAGTAAGGGCCTGGCATGAACTGCCACATTCCGCCGGCATGAGAGCGGCGGTTGAGCGCCCGCGGATTGAAGCCCGATTCGGCTACAGCCAGATAGATCAGATCCTGCGGCACGCCCTCCTCCGCCATCACCCTCTGGATCATCGCCTTGTAGCGGCCCGCGCGCTGCAAGGAGTGCAGTAGCGTGTTGTGCCCCTTCTTCGTATTGGCGAAGAAGTTGATCACCGACGCTACATAGTCATTGACCACCAGCGGCAGATCGGATTTTGTAGTGGCCAGATCGGCTGTGGCCCTGGCGACAATCTTGGGGTCCACCTCGAAGGTCACGTCCTGGGCTACCTCGGCCGGCGTCTCCTCCTCGTTGGGGACAAAGCCGTTGCCCAGCTTCAAGGCCTCCATCTCCAGCGCGTTGACCTCATCGATAATGTGGTCGAACTCCTCCTGCAACTCGGCATCGTTTTTGATGTCGATGCCGCTCACCAGCATCAGGTCCACGGCGCGATCAAACTCCTGCTTGGCCTCGGGCAATCTCCCCTTGTGATAATCGGTCTCGCCGTGGGCGTAGGTCTCCTCCACCTGCTTAATCAGCAAGCGTACCCGCTGCTGCTCAACGGATGGCCCTGGCAGGGCTGGCGCGGGCGGGGCTGGCGCCGCGGCCAGCAACAGCGCGGGAGCGGTGGCTTGCGGCCGCGCGCCCGCGGAAGCTCCCGTGGGCGCAGTGGGAACGCAGCCCGCCAGCGAAAATGCCAGCGCGGCGCTGCCCAAGAGTCGAAACGGAATCCTGCCCATGCCCATAAGGAATACGGTGGTCCTTACCGATGATAAGCTATGGCCTGAAAGTGTGCGCGCCGCAAGGGTGAGAAATAGCCTCAATCCGGGTCACCCGCCCGTTAGCACGAAGGAGGAATAGCTCATGAAAAACTTAGCGAAGTTCTTTCTGCCCAGTGTTTTTGCCTTCTTGCCCGCCGTCGTCTGTGCCCAGGGGCCTTGCGGGTTTTCCCCACTGATGGAGTCCGCCCTGGCGAATGAGATAACAGGCATGGCCAGGGGAAGAGCAGACGTATTCGTGTACCTAGACGTATTCGAGCACCTGGAGGACGGACAAAACTGCCTTAATGACAACCTCGGTAAGCTTAAGGAGAGCGTTGAGTTCGAGAAGAGATGGGGCGTCAAAAACAACGATATCATAGGTCTGCTGGACGAACTTAAGCAAACCAAAGACGATCTTCACACCGCCGAAACAAAGATTGAAACCCTGGAAAACCGTCTTATGACAGCGGAAGATGATATCCAACAGCTAAAGTTCGACTCCCGGATACCGCCGCATCCGGCGAACAGGAAGGTTGCCGCTAACAAGCCCTCCGGTTTTATCCCAGACATTCCAGCTACTACGCCTCATCCGGCGATTAAGAAGTCTGACGCTAGCAAGCCCAAAGCTCCGGTTAACAATCCGACACCCATCAAGCCAAAGGCCCCGGCTAGCAAGCCCACAGTTCCGGTTAACAAGCCGATGCCGCAATAACATAGCCGGATAGCTGCTGGCCGATCACCAGCGGCGATAGGGCGGGTAGCTTCCCTTCCCGCTTTTCTGCAACCTCAAATGGGAAGGGAAGGAAGGGTGCATGGTTTCCAGCACGGACCTCCAAGAGACGAAGAAATTCTGCGCAAGCTTTCGCAAATATAGCAAAGCAGTGCTTGACCATCTCTGTGCGCAAGCAGCAGAAACCGGTCGCTACCTAACGCCGGACAATGCGATCCAACAACTTTACCTATTGACCAAGGTGGCGATACTAGGGGATCTACCGCCTCTGTCGCTGGCCATGTTCCAGCGGAGCTTCATGCGAGATCAAGACGTGATCGATTTGGAGGCTGTGCTAGGTACCAAGCTTTACCGAGACACATACCATGATGCCGTCGATGCATACTTCAGGCATAGGCCGGGACTTGACAAAAAAGGGAAGCCTGGGCGGAAGGCTGAAATAGAACTGGCCAAATCTATCTGGAAACACAAAGCTGAAGGCAGGACAGTTCCCCAGATGCAGGCGATCTTCAAAGCGGAAGGCCAGCACTTTAGCACAGAGAAAATCGAATCCTACCTGAAAACCCGCCGCAAACCACCAAAGTGAAGCCGACCCTCAGCACGTGGAAAATACCATGTGCCTATTTCCACGTGTGGAGAATTGCCATGCGCCGTTGTTCACGTTGTAGCTAATTCGAGAGCAAGTGATCATGCGTATTAGAGGGAAATAAAACGCATGATTGAGATAAGCAACGAATTGAGCGGCGGGTGGCGCAGGTCTGGTAAAACCTGGGTCCAGGTCTCGATTTTGAGCATGGAACAAGCTTTAACCGGTGGAGATGGGAAGGCACACCGATGCACGCGCCGCCGCTTTCCGCCAGTTCGCCGATGATAAGCTAAACCATGGGAGAGCCGCTAAGGCGGATCACCCGCGCACCCGCAAACCATTTGTTTTGAAAGCCTCCGATGGACGCTCGCTTCCTCAGAAATTTCGCCATCATCGCCCACATCGACCACGGAAAGTCGACGCTGAGCGACCGTCTGCTGGAGCTGACCGGCTCGGTGACCGGCCGTGAGATGCAGGCGCAGATCCTGGACGACATGGACCTGGAGCGCGAGCGCGGCATCACCATCAAGGCCCACGCGGTGCGCATGATGTACAAGGCGCACGACGGCAACACCTATCAGCTCAACCTGATCGACACTCCCGGCCATGTGGACTTCAGCTACGAGGTCTCTCGCTCGCTGGCCTCCTGCGAGGGCGCGCTGCTAGTGGTAGACGCCTCGCAGGGCGTCGAGGCGCAGACGCTGGCTAACGCCTACCTGGCCATCAATCACGGCCTGGAAATCATTCCCGTCATCAACAAAATTGATCTTCCCTCGGCGGATATTTTACGCACTCAGGAGGCCATCGAAAAAGCCGTAGGCCTGGACGCTACCGACGCCATTGCGGTGAGCGCCAAGACCGGCCAGGGCGTCGACGAAGTCCTCGAAGCCATAGTTCACCGCCTGCCGCCGCCTACCGGCGACCCAGGCGCTCCACTGCAAGCGCTGATCTTCGACTCCTGGTTCGATGCGTATCGCGGCGTCATCGTGCTGGTGCGCGTGATGCAGGGCACGATGCGCAAGGGCCAGCGCATTCGCCTGATGTCCAATGGGAAGTCTTTTGAAGTCGAGTCGATGGGCGTGCTGATGCCCAAGCCGGTGGAGATCGGCGAACTGCTGGCCGGCGAGGTAGGCTTCTTTGCCGCCACCATCAAGACCGTCGGCGACACCAAGATCGGCGACACCGTCACCGACGACACTCGCCCCGCCGCCGCCCAGTTGCCCGGCTTTGAAGACATCAAGCCGATGGTCTTCGCCGGCCTCTACACCGTGGACTCGCACGAGCACACGCTGCTGCGCGACGCATTGGAAAAACTGCGCCTCAACGATTCGTCTTTCTTTTTTGAGCCGGAGAGTTCGGTCGCGCTGGGCTTCGGCTTCCGCTGCGGCTTTCTCGGCCTGCTGCACATGGAGATCATCCAGGAGCGGCTGGAGCGCGAGTACCAGCTGGAGCTGATCACCACCGCCCCCGGCGTGCGCTATCACATCACGCTCACCGACGGCAGCGAACTCGAAGTGGACAATCCCTCGCGCTGGCCCGATCCCACCAACATCGACAGTATCCGCGAGCCGGTCATCACCGCCAAGATTCTCACCAACGAAGAATATGTGGGCGGCATCTTCAAGCTTGTGGAAGAAAAACGCGGCAAGCAATTGAACTTCGAATACGTCACCTCCAGCCGCGTTCTGCTCACCTACGAGCTGCCGCTGAACGAGATCGTTCTCGACTTCTACGACCGCCTCAAGTCCATCTCCCGCGGTTACGCCTCGCTGGACTATCAACTGGCCGGCGAGTGGGAGTCGCCGATGGTCAAGCTGGACATTCTGGTCAGCGGCGAACCGGTCGATGCGCTCTCGGTGATCGTGCACAAAGACTACGCCTATGAGCGCGGCCGGGCGCTGGTCTCCAAGATGCGCGAACTGATTCCCCGCCAGCAGTTCGAGGTGGCCATCCAGGCCGCCATCGGCGCCAAGGTTATCTCCCGCGAAACCGTCAGCCCGTTGCGTAAAAACGTGATCGCGAAGTGCTATGGCGGCGACATCAGCCGCAAGCGCAAACTATTGGAAAAACAGAAGGAAGGCAAGAAGCGCATGAAGCGCATCGGCAAGGTGGACATCCCCCAGGAAGCCTTCCTGGCGGTGCTGCGAATAGGCGAAGATTCGCAGAAGTAACCAAAAAATATGTGACCCCATTCACAATCTATTCACTCCAATTTGTGGATAACGCCGGCAAGCCCGCCTGTGCGTGCCTGCGTCTGACGGTTCTTCTGGGGAGCAAGGTGCTCTAGTCAGAGTGATTGATAAATAAGGAGTTACTTTATATATCAGAAGGGAACTGATCTTGGCAAGAGGATAATGCCGGATTTCTTCACTCAATTCGCGAAAGAAATCCACAGTTTTTTCCACAAAACTAGTTGCAGATTTCACAGCTCTTTACGTACTCGGCGAGTTGCCCTGCCGCTGCTCTTCAACAACGTCGCTGTTAGGCAAAGGCCCCGCATCGCGAGGCCCTTGCCAGCTTACGTCTGATCAGACTTTACCCGTCTTTAGTGCGCGACGGGAGGCTTGGCTGCCGGCTTAGGCGCTGCTGCCGGCGGGGTCGGAGGAGCGGGCACGCCTGACTTCACGTTGTAGGCTTCGATGATGGCCTTGGTGATGTCTGTAGATGGCTGCGCATAGAGAACGGGACTCTGTTGCTGGGCATAGTCCAGCACCAGCGTGTATCCCTGCTGCTGCTCGTAGCTGGTCAGAACATCACCGACCTTCGAGGCCAAGGTATTGAAAATCTCCTGCATCTCCTGCTGGAAGTCGTTCTGGGCGTCCTCGGAGTCGCGCTGCAACTGCTTCTTCTTGTCTTCGATGGCCTTGGTGCGGCTGGCGAGCACGGCCTCGCTCAGCTTGTCTCCCTGCGCCTGCAACTGTTTGGTCTCGGTATCGATCTCTTCGGCAAGCGCCCTCAATTGTTCGCGCTTGGGACTGAACTTCTTCTGCAGATCGGCGAAGTTGCGCTGGCCTTCATTAGTTTGCGCCACGGCCGCCTGGAACGCAATGACTGCAATCTTCACGGGACCGGCAGGCGCGGCGGCGGCGGGAGCGGGCAATGTTTGGGCGGCAGCGCTCAGAGCCATGCCTGAGGCCAATGTTGCGATGAGTGCAAGCGATCTCTTCATGTGAATCAAAAACTCCTTTGAAAATCCTGTGGGGCTGCGCAATCTTCCCGCGCGAATCAAGGCCTGACTGCGGAGAAACCTCTCCATCCCCCGGCGGACTCTGCGCCGGACGGCGCGGAATCAGGAGAAAGAAGTGAACGCAGACGTCAGCAAGATGCAATTAGATTATAGGAACGCCAGGTGGGAGCGTCAAATCATGCTTTCGTGGACCCTGCGCCGCCGGCCGCGGTCTTCGCTCTCTCCGGGAAGGCTCCTGAAAACCAAAGACCCCGCATTGCGGGGCCTTTGCCAATCTCCAATCCATTGGTCTTCAGACTACTTGTGGGCAGCGGGAGGCCTTGCCGCGGGCTTGGGCGCTGCTGGAGCCGCTGTCTCTGCCGGCTGAGGCGGAGGAGCGGGCACGCCCGACTTCACGTTGTAGGCCTCAATGACCTGCTTGGTGATGTCCGCAGCGGGTTGCGCATAGAGAACGGGACTCTGCTGCTGGGCATAGTCCAGCACCAGCGTGTATCCCTGCTGTTCCGCGTACGAGGACATCACAGCTCCAACCTTCGAGGCCAAGGCGTTGTATACCTCTCCCCCTTCTTGCTGCATATCGTTCTGGGCGTCTTCGAGTTCGCGCTTCGCCTGCTTGGTCTTGTCGTCGATGATCTTGGCCTGGCGGGCTTTTTCGCTCTCGCTGAGCGTATCGCTCTGCTTCTGCATCTGCTTGGTCAGGGTATCGATCTCTTCGCCGAGGGCCTTGAGCCGGGCTTCCCTGGGCGCGTACTTCTTCTGCAGGTCGGCGAAGTTGCGCTGACCTTCATTGGTCTGCGCCACAGCCACCTGGAAGGCAATTACGGCAACCTTGGCGGGACCGGCAGGAGCGGCGGCGGCGGGTGCGGGCAGCGTTTGGGCGGCAGCGCTCAGGACAATGCCTGAGGCCAGTGTGGCGGCAAGTACAAGAGATCGATTCATGTGAATGGAAAACTCCTTCGGAATTCCTGCGGGTCTCACCGCGCCGGGACGCGGAAACGATCCTGTCCTTCTGAGTAACCTTGCGGCTTTGCTTCATGTTTCCGGGGCGGATGCGGCAGAAACAGCAAAAAAACGCGGATGGAGACATCAGCAGGAACTAGATGGATTATAGGAGGCCCAGGTGGGAGCGTCAAACCTGGAGACATGCTCGATCTTCCGCGTTTGATCGCCTTGACCTGCACTACACAGCTTCGCGCGCTTGCTATTGGAGAGGGGAAGCGCACAGAAAAAGGCCGCACCGGGTGAGGGTGCGGCCTTGGCCTGACTCTGCCCTAGAACGGGTTCAGCTTGGCGAGGCCCTTCTTCTTTTTCTTCTTGCTGGAGGATTCGTCGCTGAGGTCCGCCTTCTTCTTCCTGGCGTCGGCGGCATTGGCAGCCGGTGTCGAGCCGGGCTTGACGTCGTTGACCTGATCGGGGGCCTCGGCGGGCTTTTCCGCGGCGGGCAGCGTGGTGTTAACGGGACCCACCGGCTTGACGACGGCGTTGGGGTCGGCCGCGGGCGCTCTTACCACCTGAACGCCCACGCCAGTGCCGCCCTCGGGCTTCTCAAGCTGCAAGGGAGCCTGGGAGGGCTGGTCGCTGCGGGGCGGTTCGTTGACGCCGGTGGGCGTCGCCGCCCCGGCGGGCAAGGCGGCAGGCTTGCCGGCGTTGATGGCGTTGTTGAAGATCGCGACATTCTGCTTGGTTACATCCGACGCGAGGGTGCGCTTGGGGTCTTCCAGGCTGGGCTCTCCCACATGCACCGCCTCCACCACCGAGGGCCCATGCTTGATGATGTCAAAGGTCTTGGTGGTAAAGCGCAGGGGCTGGCGGCTTTGCTCCTCGGCTTCACTCTCGGCAACCGCGGCCTCGGTAGGCTCGGGAACGGGGCGATTCATCGCCACCAGCCGGTCGCGGGCATCTTCCACATGGGGAGCCATGGGATAGCGGGTGATGACTTTGGCGTAGGCTTCGGCGGCCCGGTCCAGGTAGACCGCGCGTAGTCGCTCCTTGATCGCGCCAGGAATATTGGGCGCAATCTGGATGGCGTGGGCCTGGCCGGCATACGCATCGCCGATGCCCAGCAAGGCCTGGTCGCTCTTGGAGTACAACGGGTAGGTATCCACCACCGTCTCCAGGCGCGCAATGGAGGCGGTGTAATTCTCCCGGCTCTCGTAGTAGAGGCCGATCTCGGTTTCGCGCTCGGCCAGAACCTCCTGCACGTCGCGCAGCTTCTGCTTGGCGCGAGGCACCAGTGACGAGTCAGGGAACATATTGATCATCGTGCGGTACTCCCGCTCGGCGTTCTCGGCGTTCGTATAGTCGCGGTCCGGCTTCTCCATCTGCTGGTAGTAGATGTCGCCCACCTTCATCTGGGCCTCGGCGGCCTCCGGAGCATCGGGAAAGAAGGTAATGAAGTCCTTGTACTCGGCCTCGGCCTGGGTAAGGGCCGCGGTGCCACCCTCCTTGAACCAGGTGTCGCCCACGGCCAGCTTGGCGCGCATCCGGTATTCGGAGTCGGGATAGGTGTTGAGCATGGTCTGCAAGTCCAGCCGCGCCACGTCAAAGCGGCTCTTCTTCATGGCGATCATGGCCTTGTCGAAGAGCTCCTTGTCGGGCTGCCGGGATTTCACGCCGGCCAGCGGGTTGGCGCTCAGGTCCTCGTTCTTCTTATGTTTGGGCTTCTTCTCTTTGGCTTGGGCCGCAACTGCGCCCAGCAGCAGAACCGCCAGAGCTACCGCGGCAATCTTCTTGGTCAACCGGTTCATAACCCCTCATTGCGGCAGCGGCCCCGCGTGAGGCCATACGCCTGCATCTCGAATCCTATTCGCCCGCGGCTTTGCGGGCAGCAGCCAGCAGCGCACGCGCATCCCGCTCCGGCTGCCCGGCGCCAAAAACGGCGTTTCCGGCCACCAGCAGCTCCGCTCCTGCTTGGACGATGCGCTCCACCGTATCGTGAGCCACGCCGCCATCCACTTCGATTCTAAATGCCAGCCCCAGCTCCTGGCGCAATTCAACCAGCCTCCGGATCTTGTCGAGCGAGAATTCAATGAACTCCTGCCCGCCGAAGCCAGGATTCACGCTCATCACCAGCACATGGTGGACCATGGGCAGAATCCCCCGCAGCAGCTCGACGCGGGTAGCCGGATTCACCACCACCCCCGGCTTCATGCCGTGTTCGCCGATCAATTGGAGCGAGCGGTGCAGGTGACGGCAGGCCTCATAGTGGACGCTCACCCAGTCGGCTCCGGCCTCGGCAAAGGCGGGAATGAACTCGTCCGGGTTCTCGATCATCAGGTGGCAGTCGAGCGGCAGCTTAGTGAACTTGCGCAGCCACTTGACCACCGGCGGCCCAATGGTGATGTTGGGCACAAAATGGCCGTCCATCACGTCCACGTGGATCGCCGTGCCGCCGCCCCGCTCGGCCGCGGCAACCTGCTCGGCCAGGTGGGCGAAGTCCGCCGAAAGTATCGATGGCAGCAGTTCAACCATGTTTTTAGATGCATCTCCTAGCAGGGTCAGTGTATCAGCGCGGAGGGGCGGGAGTCAGCGGGCGATCGTAATTGGGTCTATGCGACCACCTGTAGCCGAACCCCCTCGTGCTCCTGAAGGCAAGCGATAATTTTGAAGAGATTGGAGGCAGTCGGATTGCCTTTGGTGCCGAACATTTGAGGCAGTGTCTTGGCGTGGATGCCGGTCTGCTCGGGCGGGTGGCGCACCCTAAGTTTTTCGGAATCTTAATCTTCCTTCAACGGAGGGTGCCCCATCCTTTCCGTAGTCTCATCGCGGTAAGGGTGGGAGACCACGCCCCTCAACCAGCATTTTTCCGGCCACCCGCCCCACGCCTCGCAGTAACGCCTTCACAGGCCAGCGGCCTTCGTCGTCGGGAAAGAAGATTTCGCCGCTGCGGCGGGCTTCAGGGCGGTAGTACCAGCGTTTGAGCAGAGCCAGATGGCCTTGGCGTAGGGTGGGCGATAGGGTTTGGCTCGGGGCGGCGAGTGCGGCAAGCGCCGCCTCCATGCGGGCTTCGAGCGTGCCGCGGGCGAGCTTTTTCGGCTCCTCGGCTTCGGCGGAGGGAGACGGGGGTTTTGACCCCCGTGTTAAGCCAATTGAATCCAAGGGGGCTTCAGCCCCGGAGGAGATCTCCTTTCCCGGCTCAGCTTCCAGGCTTGGCGTTTCCAGAATCGCTTCTATCGCCATCGGATGCGCGAAGAGCGAAGTGGAACCCGACTGCTCGTTCTGAATTCTCATGCCCAGCGTGGAAAACCCAGCCGGGCCGCTCAGCCGTCCGTTTTCATAGAGGAAGACGGCCACCTCGCCGGGAACGGCTGAGGCTTGCAGCACGACCGCGCGAAGCTGCGCGAGCGGGCGGACCAGCTCGGAGGCGAGGGCGCGCACGCTCTCGACGCGGACAACCTGCGTGTGGGCGGCGGCGGCGGCCTCGAATTCCAGATTCGTCGAAGCCTCGTCGCGCTGCGTGCGCAAGGTAACCAGGCGGCTCTCGCCGCGCGTGGCCAGGAACTGCTCAACCGCCTCGGACTCCTCCGCGTAGCGCTCGTCCGAGCAGCCCTTGTAGCAAGGCGCGAGGCACATCTTCATCTCGGAGTAGACGCAGCCGGGGTGGGCGGGGTTGGGGTCGAGCTCCTCCGTGCAGCGGCGCAGCAGGAAGAGCTTGAGCGCCTCGTCGGCAAAGCGCTCCGCCGCCGCCCGCGACTGGAACGGCCCGTAGGCCCATTCGGCCTCGCGCTGGCTGGGGCGATTCGTCACGGTAATGCGCGGGTAGGGATTGCCGCCCAGGAAGCGGACAAAGGCAGGCGCGCCCAGGTGCATCCGCTCCAGGGCCTTCGGGCCGTAGACGTTTTGGAGGAGTTCAAACTGGAGGAGAAGGGATTCGAACTCTGAGCCGGTCAACCGCCAGCGAATCTGCCGCACGCGCCCGGCCAGTTGCAACCGGCGTGGGTGCTTGGCCGAGGGCTGCAAAAGCCGTTCCAGCCGTCCGCGCAGATTGGGCGTGCGGCCGATGTAAGGCTCGGCGTGCGCCTCCGCGCCCCGCCCCACGGACGAAGACCTGTCCGTGGGGACCCCATCAAAACAGAGCGCGAAGACCGCGGAACTCGTGGGCAACTGATTCAGCGCGGCCTTGGCGTCGGCCGGGTCGAAGGCGAGAGTTTCCAGCTCGGCCATCCTGCTCAGGCTCCTGCAATCGTCATGCCGTCGATGCGCAGCGTGGGCGAGGCAATCGCGCCGCGAAACTCCAGATCGCTGCCGATGGCGGTCACATGCAAGAGCATCTCGGCGAGGTTGCCGGCGATGGTCACCTCTTCGACCGCATGGGTCAGCGCGCCGTTTTCGATCCACAGGCCGGTGGCGCCGCGCGAGTAGTCGCCGGTGACCACGTTGACGCCGAAGCCCATCAGACTGGTGACGTAAAGCCCTGCGGGAACATCTCCGATGATTTGATCTTGCGTCTGCGTTCCCGGCTCCAGATAAAGATTGCCGCAGCCGATGCCCGGCGTGCCGGCCAATCCGCGCGAGGCGTTGTGGGTGGACTTCATGCCCAGCTTGCGGGCGGTGTAAGTGTTCAGCAGGTAGTTGCGCAGCACGCCGGCTTCGACCACCACGGTGCGCAGCGAGGGCAGGCCTTCGCCGTCGAATGGGGAAGTCCCGAAGCCGCCCATACCGGTGGGCAGCAGCATCATGTTGTCGTCGATGAGGGTTAAACTGGCCGAAGCGATCTGCTCGCCCAGCCGCCCCGCCAGAAACGACGCGCCGCGCCAGATGATGTCGCCGGAAGCGGCCTCGAAGATCGAGCCGAGCAGCGAGCCGGCCACCTCCGGCGCAAAGACAATCGGAACCCGTTGCGTGGGAACGCGCCGCGCGCCCAGCCGGCGTAGTGTCCGCCGCGCCGCTTCTTTCCCAATCGACTCGGGCGATTCGAGGTCGGCGAGCCGGCGCGCGCCGGACCACCAGCCGTCGACCTGCTTGCTGCCGTCCACGTCTTCGGCCATGGGCGACACCGAGACTCCGGCGTAGCTGGAGCGGTAGCCGCCCACAAAGCCGCGCGAGTTGGCCAGCGCCTTGCGCCCGGTGGCCGCCTGAAAGCTGCCGCCGTCGGAGTTGGTGATGCGCGGGTCGGCCCCGAGCGCCGCCGCCTCGGCCCGCCGCGCCCACTCGATCCGCTCCGCCCCTGGCAGCGAATACACATCCTCGTCGTAAAGGCGCAGATCGCCGGGAACCGAGCCGAATTCGCCGCTCTCCGCGAGACCGCTGCAGGGGTCTTCCTCGGTGATTTTGGCCAGATCCAGCGCACCGTCCACCAGTTGGCGGATTCCCTCCGCGGTCAGGTCGCTGGTGCTCGCCGAGGCCGAGTGCTTGCCCAGAAAGACACGCAGACCCAGCCCGCGCGAGCCGGAGTCCTTCAGCGTCTCCACCTGTCCCAGGCGCACATTTACGGAGAACTCATCGCCCTCGCGGACGGCAGCCTCGGCGTCGCTGGCGCCGGCTTTCATGGCCAGCGCAACCACATCGGCAGCCAGGGATTCCAGGTCGAGAACAGTCATTTCGGATTGAGCGGCAACTTCGGTCATGGGTCAACAGTAACAAAAGTGGGCGCGATTCGGCATCCGCTGGGGCTGGACGCATTGCAGAGATGATCGGGCTTTGAAAGTACGCTTGCAACTGTTATCTCTTTCTGATAACCTTAGAATGTCATGTACGGACGCGATTCCGCTCTCGACACATTGCTTGATCTGGACGGAATCACATTGATTGTGGAACCGGATGGCGGACACTGGGTCCGATTTGTGATCACACAGATTCCGCCCACGCCGGAGAAGCCGCATGGTTTGGATTATTCGCTCACTCTGCATGGACCGAACGGTGAACGGCTGGTTGGATTCGACAATGCTCATCCGGCTGGAAAACAGAAACGCGGCAATCCACAGGACCATCGTCATCACATTCGGACGGTGAAGCCGTATGAATATTGCGATGCCGCTACGCTGCTCGCCGATTTCTGGACAATGGTTGATTTGGTGCTGAAAGAGAGAGGAATTAGCCTATGAGTACGCTCAAGGTTGGAATTGCCAGCTACGACGAAATGAAGGCTATGACTCTGGCCATCGCCCGCGGCCAGCGCAAGCTCATGCCGCAGGAGCCGCGGGTGTGGTTCCCTTCCACCGAGTCGTTTGCCCGTGTACTCTCGGCGGGTAACCGCGATCTGTTGCGCATCCTCGTGGAAAGCGCGCCCGGCTCTCTGGAAGAACTGGCTCAACTCACCGGCCGCCAGAAGCCGAACCTCTCCCGCACGCTCAAAACCATGGCCAACTACGGACTGGTGCGGCTGGAGCGCGGCCCTCGCGGGCGCATCGCCGCTAAAGTTATCCACGACCGCATCGAACTTGACCTGCCGCTGGCGCGAAAGGATCGCGCGGCATAATTTCCGAGTGCTGATTTATATACTCACCGCAACGGGCAGAATCTCTTCCACATCAACCCACTGGGTGGGGTAGTTGCCGGTATAGCAGGCGGTGCAGTAGCCGGTGTGCTCTTCGCCGTCGCAGCATTTCAGCAGCCCTTCGAGCGATAAGTAGGCCAGCGAGTCGGCTTCGATGAATTGGCGAATCTCTTCGATGGACTTATTGGCGGCGATCAGTTCGCGCTTGCTGGGAGTATCCACGCCATAAAAGCACGGTGAGATGGTGGGCGGGCAACTGATGCGGAGATGGACTTCACTGGCGCCCGCGCCGCGCACCATGCGGACGATCTTTCTACTCGTTGTCCCGCGGATAATGGAGTCGTCGATCAGGACGACGCGCTTGCCTTCAAGCAGATTGCGCACCGGGTTGAGCTTGAGCCGCACCCCGAAGTCGCGCACCCGCTGCTCCGGCTCGATGAAGGTGCGGCCCACATAGTGGTTGCGAATCAGTCCCATGCGGAAAGGGAGGCCCGCCTCTTCCGCGTAACCCATGGCAGCCGTCACGCCGGAGTCGGGGACGGGAACGACCAAATCCGCCGGCACGCTGGATTCGCGGGCCAGTTGGCGGCCCATCTGGTCACGGCTCTCCTGCACCCAGCGGCCGAAGATGCGCGAGTCGGGGCGCGCGAAGTAGACGTGCTCGAAGATGCAGCTCGATTGCTGCGTGCCGGTCGCGTACTGGCGGCTGGTGACGCCGTCCTCGGTGACCATGACCAGTTCGCCGGGCAGCACGTCGCGTTCGAAGGTAGCGCGCAGCAGGTCGAAGGCGCAACTCTCGCTGGCGAAGACGATGGTGTCTGGACCGTCGGGGTTCTTGATGCGGCCCATCGAGAGCGGGCGGAAGCCGCGCGGGTCGCGGGCGGCGAAGATGCGGTCGCGGGTCATCATCACGATGGAGAAGGCACCCTCGACCTGACCAAGGGAATCGGCGATGGCGTCCACCAGGCTTCCGGCGGGCGAGTGGGCGATCAGCTGGACAATAATTTCAGAATCAGAGGTGGTCTGGAAATACGCGCCGTCCCTCTCCAGGCGGGCGCGCACATTGCCCAGGTTGACCAGGTTGCCGTTGTGGGCGATGGCGATGAGGCCCTTGGTAGAGTCGACGCGAATGGGCTGGGCGTTCAGCAGCGCCGAGTCGCCGGTCGTCGAGTAGCGGGTGTGGCCGATGGCCATCTCACCGGGGAGTTTGTCGAGAACGTCGTCGGTAAAAATCTCCGAGACCAGGCCCATGCCCTTGATGTTCGCCAGGTGCTGGCCGTCGGCGGTGGCGATGCCGGCCGACTCCTGGCCGCGATGCTGCAGCGCGTAGAGGCCGAGATAGGCTTGGCGGGCAGCCTCGGGATGGCCGTGAATGGCGATGACGCCGCACTCTTCGCGAAGCTTTGGGTCTGACGAATCCCAGGTCTCAAATTCGAGACCTGGGCCACCCAGGTCGGTGACGTCGATCTCGCCCATGACCCCCTGAAAGAGCAGCCCGGTCATGCGGTTACCTCGTCATGGAGGATGGCTTCCAGAGCCGTGGCCCAGGGCTTGCGCAGGCTGGCGAGCGGCGCGGAGATGAAGGACTCGCCATCGACCGTGACCTCCAGCCGCGTTCCGCCGGTCGAGCCGATATGGGCGGTGAAGAACTTGTATTTGTCGGCCAGCTCCTCGATGGCGGAGAGATTCGATGGGTGAGTCGTGACGAGCACTGTAGAGGCGGGTTCGGCGAAGACGCCGAAGAGCGGATGAACCATCAGCGATTGATCCTGCTCGACGGTAGCGCCGATCCCCTTCGGAAATCCCGCCTGCGCCAAAGCAACCGCGATGCCCCCGTCGGAGATGTCGCGCGCGGAACGAAGCAGACCCTCGCCTGCCAACTCGGCCAGCAACTGATGCAGGCTGGCCTCAGCCTCCAGATCGAGCGCCGGCGGCGTGCCCCAGAGGCTGCCGAGCACTACTTTGGCGTATTCGGAGGAGCCGAAGACCGAGAGTGCCGCATTTGCCACAGCCTCAGTTGCCTCTGCCACCTCGGAAACCACGGGCTGATAAACGGGGAGAGGTAGCTGGCTCATGGGCAGAGGATCAAGCGGAACATCCAGTTTGGGGTTCGGCTCTTCGCCCTTGGGAATCGGCCACAAAAGCAGGATCGCGTCGCCCGCCTTCTGGAAATCCGCGGGAACCGCCTTGTTCACATCGTCCAGAATGCCGACGATCCCCAGAACCGGTGTGGGATAAATGCCTTCGCCGCGTGTCTCGTTGTAAAGCGAAACATTGCCGCCGGTCACCGGTGTTCCCAGAGCCGTGCAAGCCTCGGCGATGCCGTCGATGGCCGCCGAAAGCTGGGCCATGATCTCCGGCTTTTCTGGATTGCCGAAGTTGAGGCAGTTGGTCGCGGCCACCGGCTTTGCGCCGGTCATCGCCACCTTGCGGGCGGCCTCGGCTACCGCGTGCATCGCGCCCAGCTTGGGATCGAGGTAAGCCCAGCGGCCGTTGCCGTCTAGGGCCATCGCCAGCCCTATATCTCCGATGGGCCCATCGGCGGCATCCGGCTTCGCTGTGCCTTTGATGCGCATCACGCCACCTTCGCCGCCGGGGCCGATCACGGTGTTCGTTTGCACCATGGTGTCGTATTGCTCATGCACCCAGCGCTTGCTGCAAACGTTGGCGCTGGCAAGCAGCTTCTTCAAGTCCGCCGAGTAGTCGCGGTCCTTGACGAACTGATTCAATACCTCTTCCGAGGGTTCAAGCGCCACCGGCGCCTTCCAGACGCCGACCGGTCGATGGTAGAGCGGCGCG
Organism: Acidobacteriaceae bacterium; assembly: GCA_003134855.1. Classification (GTDB taxonomy): domain Bacteria; phylum Acidobacteriota; class Terriglobia; order Terriglobales; family Acidobacteriaceae; genus Telmatobacter. The sequence continues at coordinate 817,151 of PLCS01000007.1, read as the reverse complement.
TCGTCGGTGAGCGATTTGTTGGGAATATCGGCGACCAGGACTCCGTGATGGCGGATGCGCAGCCGCGGCTCGGGCTGCACCGTGCCCACGATAACTCCATCCAGGCCCCACTTTTCAAAGACGCGCAGCACCTCGCCCTCGCGCCCCTTGGTGGCGACCAGCAGCATCCGCTCCTGGCTCTCGCTGAGCATGATCTCATAGGCCGTCATGCCGGTCTCGCGCTGCGGAACCAGGTCCAGTTCCACATCCAGGCCCACGCCACCGCGTCCGCCCATCTCGCAGGTCGAACAAGTTAATCCGGCTGCCCCCATATCCTGAATGCCGACGATCGCCCCGGTCAGCATCGCCTCCAGGCAGGCCTCCATCAGCAGCTTTTCCATGAAAGGGTCGCCCACCTGCACGTTGGGCCGCTTGGCCTCGGTGCCTTCGTGGAACTCCTCGGAAGCCATTGTCGCGCCATGAATGCCGTCGCGCCCGGTCTTCGCGCCCACGTAGATCACCGGGTTGCCCGTGCCGCTGGCCTTGCCGTAAAAAATCTCGTCCTTGCGGACCATGCCCAGCGCGAAGGCGTTCACCAGCGGATTGCCGCTGTAACAGGCCTCGAATTTGGTTTCGCCGCCCAGGCAGGGCACGCCAAAGCAGTTGCCGTAGGCGGCGATGCCGCTCACCACGCCCTCGACAATCGAGTGATTCTTGCGCGCCGTCTCCGGCTCCGCGCCGGCCACGCCCTCTTCCGGCTCAATCGGTCCAAAGCGCAGCGAATCCATTACCGCCAGCGGCCGCGCGCCCATTGTGAAAATGTCGCGCAGAATGCCGCCCACGCCTGTGGCTGCGCCCTGAAACGGCTCGATGTAGCTGGGATGGTTGTGGCTCTCGATCTTGAAGGCGCAGGCCCAGCCCTCGCCCACGTCGATAATGCCGGCGTTCTCGCCCGGCCCCTGCACCACCAGGGCGCTCTTGGTGGGCAGCCGCTTCAGATGCACGCGGCTGGATTTGTAGGAGCAGTGCTCGCTCCACATCACGCTGTAAATGCCCAGTTCGGTGAGCGAGGGCACGCGGCCCAGAGCAGCCTGAATGCGGCTGTATTCATCCGCGGTGATGCTGTGCTGGGCCAGCAGCTCCGGGGTTACCGAAACCGGCGCGGGCAGATCTTGAGAAGAGGCGGAGTTCATCACGATTGCCTCCATTGTCGCACGCGGCGCGCCTTGCGGAGCTGTCTTCTGTGTGGAAAGCAGGGACCAGTCCCAGATGCCGCATTCCCAGTGCGAGTTTGCAACAATTGCGGGATAATACCGCGGCGCATCTCAGCCGCTCTAGCGGACAACTCTTTTGCAGCGCGGGACTGTGGCGCGCGAGGCAACGCCTGTGCGATACTTTGAGAGCGGATTCCCACCCCGAGCCGGGATGGCGGAACTGGCAGACGCAGCAGACTCAAAATCTGCCGGCCCTTGTGGTCATGGGGGTTCGACCCCCCCTCCCGGCACCACTTAAAGAATTTAGAATCAGCATTCTATACGATCTTTTATTCTTCTGTCCTTGTGGTGTACGGATCGAACGTTGCATGATTGTTGCGCATTTGCGCTCTGGCAAATCCTCTTATACGGATCCAATGCAATCCCGGCTCATGGTATCTGTTAACCGAAAAGTAAATGCCGGTTAGGCGACCAACTGGCCGGAGCCTTACCGAACGGCTGGAGTCGGCGCGATAAGGCCCGGATGCAGCGGAATCTCCAGCGATCCGGTCTTCCCGCTGCCCCAATCGTAAACGCCGGTCACCAGGTACACATCTTTTTCTGGCAGGTCTATCTCCATGTGGGCGGGAAGGCCGGACTTTTGCATCGCGTCAAAAGCAGCGGGTTGCAGGTTCATAGTCTGCGTGACGCCGTCCCAATTTTCCACATTGCCATCGTGGTCATAGGCCATTAGATCCAGTTCCATTTTCCCGTCGTGCTCGCCCTGTGGGCCGAGTTGGAAAGTCATGTCCGTCAAGCGGATGAAGAAGTCCACGCTGTAGCGAACTGTGGCCCCGCTAAGCTTTGAGTTCTGTCCCGCTCGAGCCGCGTTGGGCGAGGGCTGCGTTGCCATGGGTACCGCGCGCACACCATACATAAGGCTGGTGGCGCTTGGCAGTCCGAGTTTCATGACCGGCGCGAGCGGATCGGTTCCCGGTGTGGGTTCGAGCGATGACGCGGTATCGGCGTTGTAGCCGCGCCGGTAAGCCAGTGTGAAATGGTCCTTGGCAAGATAGACCTCGATGTTCCGGTACGTGCCGTCCGTTTTTGCATTGGTTGGGGAATAGCTCAGCGTGTAGTAGTTGGCGCCGTCGTTGATGGCGCGTTTCAGTGCGCCATTTAGGTCGTTGGTGTTGAAGTAGGCCTTGCCGCCTGTGGAGGTGGCGAGTTGCTCCATGGCGGCAATCGTGTTGGCGCGATCCCCAGCGCCAACGATAAACGGAGTCATGGTGCCGTTACTCATGATGCCGTCGGCCACGCTGCCGATGTGACCGACGCCCTCCGGTGCGCCTGGTCCCGCGCTGTCGGCCTCTCCAATGTGTTCCGTCATCACGCCTTGGGCGTCCACCGGATAAACCGAGACCTGGGAGACGGTAAACATATTCGCTGTCTTCCTGACCTGATCCAGATACCCCTGCATATTGGGCGAGTTCTTGATGCTCGCACGTTGCGCAACGCTCGGAAAGATAACAACCGGGAAGGAACTCGAAAACCAGATGAGATTCTTGCGGCCCGGAATGCCCGCCAGGTAGAGCGCGAGATGGTCGAGTGCCTCGAATGTAATCGAGGCCCGTGTCCCGAAATCAAAGGAACTCATGTCGGCCTGCGCTGCCTCAAGCGCTATCACGGCCGGTGATTGCATCATGGTCAAACGCGCCACCTCTGCCGCATCGTCGGCCTGGTCGCCGCTGTCCCGCGACCCACCCTCCTTTACCGGGGCAGCGCCGTTCCTCTTTCCGTTCAGTGCAGCCAGCAACACAGCGGTATCCGTCGTAAACCCTTGCACATACCGCAGCTTCGAACCCAACGCAAAAATCGCCACCCGCGTGCCCGGCTGCATCGCCTTCAGGAAGTTCCTGATTTCATTATGGACATACGCCTGATCCGGCTGCGGTGTGTTCAGTGTATCGAGCAGAAGCACGTTCACCGAGTCGCCAACGGGGACTGGCGGTGCATTCGTGTAGGTGCCCAGCGGCAGCTTCGGCAAGGTCTGCGGCGCTTCGCGCGGTGAAGGCGAGGCCGTGTGTTCCTCAAGAAAGTCGATTGCCTGCGGCTTGCCGTCTTCCTTCACCCCGAAGTCCTGTTTGGTAAGACCAAGCACCGGATCGCCATTGCTCTTGGTCACCACCACGTCAACAATCACATCGCGCGCGTTGGTTCGGTAGACGGGCATTCCGCGCAGCAAGGACTCCTGCTCTGCCTCCATTTCGATCTTCAGGGTCGTCGGCGGCGTAGCGGCAGAAGGACTCGCGTCGCTGCTTGCCGCGGGCGCAGCCTGCGAGTTGCCTGGGGAAATGGACTCCGCGGTGGTCGCGATAGTCGGAATCGCGGCCGCGGCAGATGTCACGCGTGCTTCTTCAGGTCGCGTTGGGCCACTGTCGTTCGCAGCGGGTAGTTGAGTCTCCAACTTCTCCGCCTCTCTCTCGCTGAGCATGATCGCATCAGCTCGGAAGACGTGGTATTGACCAAAGGCCACATCGTTCAACGAAGCCTTGAGGTCCTCTCTGACCAGAAGCTCAAAGCAGCCTGGGTTCATCTGTGCGCGCTGAAGAGAGCGTGCAAGCGTGGAGGAGATGCTCTTCACCGGAACGAAATAGTTCCGGCCACCGATGCTGACCTCGCCGTATTCCACCACGATGCCGGACTTGACGGTGAAGTCGCCTGGCTTGAAATCTGCCACCAACACCAGGCGGAGGATGGTTCCGCTCGCGGGATCGACAGCCATCTCTCCGTGATAGGCAACCAACGGGCTAAAGGACTCTGCCTTCGTGGAGCAATCGGCGGCCGATGGATCGGATGGGCGTGAGTAGTAAGTGACTGTATAGTGGGATTTCTCTTTGGGTACCTTGTAACTGAAAACTGCCTCTGGACCGCTTTGTCCCTGTTCCCAGTGGCTCCATGCCAGGTTGCTCCGGGCAGCGTCCACCAGCACGGTGCCAAGGATGGGCCCAAAAACGCCTGAGATCGTAAGCGTCTGCACTGCCGGCGGCTGATTTTTCACCTTGTCCGCTATGGTCTCTACAACCTCGTGGCCGTCGCGATAGAGGACCGTTACGCTCGAGGCGCCCACCAGGTGCAAGGTCTGGTACTTAATAACGGAGGTTAAGCCTTGAGCGGAGATCGCGCCCGGTCTCTGCGCATTTGGCGTGTCCTCAAAGCTGGTGGTCACCCTGGTGGCAAAGAAGTTTGGCAACTGGTGAACGGTCTGCGTGACATAGTTCACGGTCAGCGCCAGAATCTTGCGCTGCGCGGCCATGTCCGGGGCGGGCTGGGCTGAAATCTCCGCTGCGGAAGGATCAAGAAACGCCGACGCGTCCGCGAGGATCGTGAGTGCTTGTCGCGCCTTCTCTCCGGGTACCTTCGTCTCCAGGCGATCAAGCCGGGCCGTGCTCAACCGTTCGCTCAATTCGAGATCCGACAGTTGCTTCGCAACCTCCGCGTCCGGCAAGCTGTGAGCCGCGGCAAGCGCCTGCTCCAGCTCGTCAACCGTGACACGCTTTGCGGCAAACGCCGGAAGAATGAATCCAGCCAAAGTGAGCAAAAGTGCCAGCGCGCGCATCTCAACCTCCTAAGAACAAATAGCCTTCGACTTTTTTCTTTGACGGCCGAAATCCTCGCACAGTTAGTGCTATCTTCCTAGCTGTTGGACATGCTTGCTTTTGGTCTCATGTCCCGCACTACCTGGATGTCGCGCGCATCCTGCTGCACGGCACCAAGAGCATGCTCGCTCTGCCCGGCCGCACCTACGACCTGCTCGGGCCGGGCTGGCAGCAGGAACACTGGGGGATGGGGGCGAACCGAGGTTTCGGAGCGCACCGCAGTTGGCTGCCGTGGGTCTCTGTCAATCACCTTCATGGCATCACCGGCTTGGAAGAACTCGACCCGGCCCTCTATCAACGGCTCGCCATAGGAGAGTGATCTTTGCCAGCGCCGATGCGGCGCGCCGGAATTTGTTCCATCCGCACCGCACGAACCTTACTTAGTAGAGTTGGCAGTTCTTTTTCAGTTCCTGACCCAGTTCGTAGGCGAATTTGCGGATCGCCTCCCGGTCGCGCTTTTCGGGCGGCTGCTCGCGCCAAAAGCGTATCTGCGCGGTCGGAGGCACGTACATGGGAACCATCTCGGCGGCTTCCAGCAGGTCCGCCGCCTCTTCCGCGGCATCCAGGATCTTGTCCGTCTGCGCGGCCCCATGAAGGCGGGCGCCGAAGTCAGGGTGGTCATCTTTCATATTCAGAGCCTCTTCCAACTCCTTGAGCGCCTTTTCTGCCTGGCCCTCCCGGTTCGGCGCCGGCTTGATGATCGTGTTCAGGTCGCGGTTTCTGTAAAAGCCCATGATGGCCGCGACGGTCGCTGGATCGCGTACTGTGCCATCCGGATAGAAGATCCCGTGAATCTCGCCCCAATATCCTTGAATCATCAGTTCGAACAGATACCAGCCCGTCTTATGCTCCCCGGCAATCTCCAGCACCAGGTCGTATGGATTGGCGCGGCCGATGCAGCCGGTTTCCGTGTTCAGGATGGGCTTGTTGTACTTTTTGGCGACCTCCTCGGCCACGCTGTATGCGTGTTCGATCGTGGACCGGCGCACGGTGTAGTCGTGGAAGCTGATCACGTCCTCCAGGTCCGCCGCGGCATCCAGTTGGCTTGAGAACTCATACCCTACCGTGAGCGCGTTCACCGGGTCCAGTTTGCGGACGTAGGTCAGGTAATAGCGGACGAACCCGGTGATCTCGGCGATGTGCTGCTGCTTCTCTTCGCCTGTCGCCTTCATGACGTAATCGTTGGTCACCGGCTCGTTCATGATGTCCCACATAAGCAGGCCCGGCTCGTCCTTGATGGCTTCGACGACGGCCTTGACATAGGCATCGCCCCGCGGACGGAACTCGGGCTTCAGTGTCGTTGGATCGATGTCATTTCCATTCCAAAGGATGGGCATGGTGGTGAAACCCATCCTGTGCGAGGTCTGGATAAAATTCTTCAGCCGCGCGATGAAGGCCTGCGGATCCTTCTCGTAGAAACGGTACCCGAGCCAGATGCGCGTACTGTTCAGGTTGATTCGCTTGGCGTAGCCAAGATCTCGCTCCAGCACCGCCTGGTCGCCGCCCATTTCATAATTGACGCCGCGGATGAAGCTGTAATCCTTCAGCGGCTTCTCTGCCCGGGCGGGCAGAACGGCCATGGTGAATGCAATTGCCAGCAGCGCAGCTAGACGTGTCTTCATCGTGTTCCTCCAAGGCTTAGGTGTTCAGCCTGAATTCTACCGCGCGCCGACGGCGGGTGACTCTCGATACGGACGAAGGCTTTGTCAGGGAATCTTCGATTCCCAACCCACCGGATACTTGATTTTAAAACCGCCGAGAACATTGTTTGAGCCCAGTCCTTCGCTTCTAGTCAAAGTCGCATTATGATGAAAGCAAGGCTGCCAGGGGGTGCGAACCGCATGAAGGAACTCATCTTTGAAGTGATGCAGGAGTCTGATGGCGGCTACACCGCCGAAGCCCTCGGCGAGAGCATCTTCACCCAGGTCGATAGCTGGGATGAGTTGAAGGCCAACGTCCGCGAGGCCGTGCAAGCCTTCTACTTCGATTCTGCCGCGCCGGCCTCCATCCGCTATTGATTTGCGGCCCATTTGCAATTCCCGGGCTGTTTCGCTATGATTCCAATATGTGTCCGGGGGAAATCTCTGGACCGTCAAAAGCACCACGGTTTCTGGGCTCGACTGCCAGAGGCGCGGCAACCCAAACGTTGCCCCTCCGGCAAGGAGTTCTCCGCAAAGCGGGGCTGGCAGGGGCGGTGGGAGACGAGGGAAGAATGGCCAGAAAAACCAGCAAGAATATTGTGAAGGCGCGCGCGGCTGTGGTCAAGCCGTCGTATGCCCTGCCCGAGGCGGTCAGCCTGCTGAAGCAGGTGAAGTACGCCAAATTCGACGAGACCGTTGATCTGACGATGCGCCTGGGCGTGGACACGCGCCATGCCGACCAGATGGTGCGCGGGACGGTGGTGTTGCCGCATGGGCTGGGCAAGACCAAGACCGTGGCCGTGATCGCCACCGGCGACCGCCAGAAGGAAGCGACGGCGGCCGGCGCGGACTTTGTGGGCGGCGAAGAGATGGTGGAGAAGATTCAGAAGGAAGGCTGGACGGCCTTCGACGCGCTGATCGCCACGCCGGACATGATGAAGGTGGTGGGGCGGCTGGGCAAGATTCTCGGCCCCAAGGGGCTGATGCCGAATCCCAAGACCGGAACGGTGACGATGGATGTGGCCGCGGCGGTGAAAGAGATCAAGGCCGGCAAGGTGGAGTTCCGCGCCGACAAGACCAGCCTGGTGCATGTGCCGGTGGGCAAGCTGAGCTTTGAGCCGCAGAAGCTGATCGACAACGCGACGACGGTGATCGGGGCGATTGTGCGCAGCAAGCCTTCGGCGGCCAAGGGCAAGTACATCAAGAGCGTGACGCTGAGCTCGACGATGGGCCCGGGAGTTCCGCTGGATTCGGCGGTTGCGGACGCGGCCGGCAAGCACTAAACAGTTGTCAGTTCTCAGTTCTCAGCGGCCAGTTACCAACATTCCGTGTTGCGATTGGGAAGCTGGGACAATAAAGCGAGCCCCGTGCGGGCAGAACAGTTTGGAAATACTGGCAGGATTCAGCGGCAGGCAGGTTCTTCGGTACTGAGAACTGGCAACTGACAACTGAGAACTGTCGAAGCGGAGCGAAGAGATGGCGATTTCAAGGGCGAAGAAGACAGAGAAGGTCCAGTTGCTGGCCAAGGAGCTGGAGAGTTCGACGACAGCGATTATCGGCACGTTTACCAAGCTGACCGTGGCCAAGGACTTTCAATTACGTAAAGTCATTCGCGAGGCGGGTGGCAAGTATCGCGTGGTGAAGAACAAGCTGGCGGCCGTCTCCGGCCAGGGCACCAAGGTGGAGGCCGCGCTGCAGGGGCTGCGGGGTGTGAATTCGGTGGCGTTTACCGCGGGCGATCCGGTGGCGCTTGCGAAGGTCTTTGCCAAGTGGGCGAGCGAGAACGCGGAGTTCCAGTTCAAGCTGGGCATCGTGGACGGCAAGCTGCTGACGGTGGACGAAGTGAAGGCGCTGGCGACGATGCCGGGCAAGGAAGAACTCTTTGCCAAGCTGCTCTTCCTGATCAATGCGCCGGCGCAGCGGCTGGTGACGGTGCTGAATGCCGCGGGTAAGGATCTGGCGGTGGTGCTGGGCCAGGGTGTGGAGAAGGAAAAGTTTGCGTCGGCGGCTTAAAAGCCGCCAGCTTCTAGCTTCTAGCTTTTAGCTTTTAGCTTTTTTCTTGAAGTTGAGGTTGTCGGTCCTTTTGGGAAAGAGCTAGAAGCTAAAAGCTAACGGCTAATAGCTGCTTTCAAGAGATTTGGCTGGAAAGCAGGCGGGAAGGGCGCGGGTCTGGCGCATCGGAAACTTCCGGTTTGGGTTTGCGGCCGCAGGAAAACAATTCAAAACAGTTCTGAATGGAGAAGACAATGGCGGATTTGGCACAGTTGGAAGAGCAAATTGTAGCGTTGAGCTTGCTGGAAGCGGCGGCTCTGGTGAAGAAGCTGGAAGCGCGGCTGGGTGTTTCCGCGGCGGCGGCGGCTCCGGTGGCGGCGGCGGCGGCAGCGGCGGCCCCGGTTGTGGAGGAGCAGACCGAGTTCCAGGTGATTCTGAAGGACTTCGGCGCCAACAAGATCAACACCATCAAGGCGGTGCGGGAGATTACCTCGCTGGGCCTGAAGGAAGCCAAGGACCTGGTCGATGGCGCCCCCAAAGCGATCAAGGAGAACGCGACCAAGGACGAGGCCGAGGCGATCCGGAAGAAGTTTGAAGGCATCGCAACCATCGAAATCAAGTAGGCACGATCAGGCAGCCCGACCGCGAGGCCGGGCGGCTTGCAAGGCTGGCCGGAACGCGCTAATATGTAAGTTGTGCGTTTTTTCGTCTCATTCCGTTTTTTTTCAGGGAATGGGGCATTTGGGTTGGCATGATTTGAGAGTTAGGAATGGGCACGCGAGCATCCGCTGGCCGGGGCAGAGCCAAGCCCTCTGGCGGCGGGATTCGCTTTGTAGCTAAGTGCCTTGGGGTCAACAGTTTACTTAGGCGGCAGGCTGAGTTTCCGTTGACGTTGCGAGTGGCTGGCGAGCGAGCGGCAGAAGCGAGCTTTGGGATCGGCGAGAGCATTCAAGAGAATTCGGATGGGGGCACAGGCGATGGGCCGCGCTCGCGAGGCATTGTGTCCTTGCGGGCTGTTCGTGTCTTCCGACCGCGGCAGAGGGGCCATTTCGGGAAAATTTGCTCTGCGCGTACCAGAATCGTAAACAGGTTCCATCCTTTCGTTAGCTTCCTCGATTGTGCGCAGCATAGCGCACTTGCCGGATGTTCGGCAATGCCCACGATGCGTTTTTGAATGAAGATTCACGGGAGATGCATGGCCCCGTGGGAGATTCCCGGTGTGCTTGCGGCTTGGCAGCGATTTTGCCTTGGGGTTTGCCGAGGGGCATGCCGGGGTTTGAGGGGTGGGGCTGGAGATTGCAGCCGCCAGTCCGTTTTTTTGACTTACTTACCGTAATTCGCCGGCGCCGAAGAGACTCGGGCACCGGCCCGGGCCAAATTCGGCGCCGGAGCGACCAGGGTCAGGAGTGAACATGCCCAACGAGAAGCGCGCGATTCGCAGCCGGCTCGATTTTTCCAAGATTCCCACCGCAACCCAAATACCCAACCTGATTGAAGTGCAGCGGCGTTCGTATGAGCGCTTTCTGCAGATGGACAAGCTGCCTAACGAGCGCGACGACGCTGGCTTGCAGTCGGTGTTTGTGTCGGTATTTCCCATTACCGATTTTCGCGGCATCTCGCAGTTGGACTTTGTGGATTTTTCCATCGGCAACTGGGAGTGCAAGTGCGGCCACCTGAAAGGGCTGCATCACCTGCGCACGGCCTGCGTGCATTGCGGGTCGATGGTGATCACTGATCCCTTCCATCCCGGCGATGTACTCTGCCAGAAGTGCGGCACGTACAACAAGAACACGCCCGATTTCTGCAACAAGTGCGGCGACCCGGTGAGCCTGCAGTTGAAGTATGACCAGCAGGAGTGCGAGGAGCGGGGCATGACCTTCTCCGCGCCTCTCAAGGTCACCGTCCGGCTGACGATTTACGACAAGGATCCGGAGACCGGCAACAAGTCGATTCGCGACATTAAAGAGCAGGAAGTCTTCTTCGGTGACATTCCGCTGATGACGCCGAATGGCACCTTCATCGTGAACGGCACCGAGCGCGTGATCGTCTCGCAGTTGCACCGCTCGCCGGGCGTCTTCTTTGAGACGGCCAGCAACCGCACCTACTTTCTGGGCAAGATCATTCCCTATCGCGGCTCGTGGGTGGAGTTCGAGTACGACCAAAAAAATACTCTCTATGTCCGCATCGACCGCAAGCGCAAGTTTTTGGGGACGATCTTTTTGCGCGCGCTGGGGCTGCGTTCGGATGAAGAGATTCTGAAGACGTTTTATACCGTGGACCGGCTACATGTGGCCGATGGCAAGCTGCACTGGGCGGTTCCGGAGGAAGGCCGTGGCGCAACGCACCTGGTAGGCGCCAAGCCGGCGCACGCGGTTTTGGCCAATGGCGTGGAGGTCGCACACTCCGGCCGCAAGATCACACCGGGCTCGCTGAAGGCGATCCGGACGGCGGCCATCGACCGGATCGAGGTTGAACCGGCCGAGCTGGATGGCGCGCTGACCGCGGCCGACGTGGTGGACCTGAATACCGGCGAAGTGGTGGTGGAGGCCAACGTCGAGCTGACGGCTGACCGGTTGCACAAGATTCTGTCCAGCGGCGCGGCTGTCTTCGAGGTCTTCTTCCCGGAGCGCGACGACGTGGGCAACATCATCACCAACACGCTGAAGCGCGATTCGATTCGCAAGCCCGAAGAGGCACTGATCGAGATCTACCGCAAGCTCCGGCCCGGTGATCCGCCGACGCTGGACACGGCCACGGCGCTCTTCGAGGGCATGTTCTTCGACGCGCGCAAATACGATTTTTCGCGCGTGGGCCGGCTGAAGTTCAACATCAAATTGTATGAAAACCAGGACGCCACGCATCTGAACAATCGCACGCTGACGCCCGAGGACTTCTACGCGACGATCCGCTATCTGCTCAAGCTGCGCAAGAACATCGGCATGGTGGACGACATCGACCACCTGGGCAACAGGCGCGTAAGAGCCGTGGGCGAGCTGATGGAGAACCAATTCAGAATTGGATTGGTGCGCATGGAGCGGGCGATCAAGGAAAAGATGAGCGTCTATCAGGAGCTTTCGACGGCGATGCCGCACGACCTGATCAACGCCAAGCCGGTGATGGCGGCGATTCGCGAGTTCTTCGGTTCCTCGCAGCTTTCGCAATTCATGGATCAGACCAATCCACTCAGTGAGATTACGCACAAGCGCCGCCTTTCGGCACTTGGACCGGGCGGATTGAGCCGCGAGCGCGCGGGCTTCGAGGTGCGCGACGTACACCCGACGCACTATGGGCGCATCTGTCCGATTGAAACGCCGGAAGGTCCGAACATCGGACTGATCAGTTCGCTGAGCTGCTTTGCGCGCATCAACGAGTACGGCTTCATCGAGTCGCCTTACCGCAAGGTGAAAGACTCGCGGATTCTGGACTTCGTCGAGATTGCCAATGCCGGCGAGAGCGGCTTGCGCGTGGGCGACCACATTGAGAAGGAAGAGGCGGCGCGGTTGAACGCGGGGCTGAAGAAGGCCGGCAAGCATATCATCGACCACATCCCATTCAGCTTCTACCTTTCGGCGTGGGAAGAGGACAAGCACACCATCGCGCAGGCCAATATTGAGTTCGATGATAATGGCCTGATCACCGAGGATTTGGTGAATGCGCGGCGGCAAGGCAACTTTGTGCTGGTGAACCGGACCGAAGTGGATTACATCGACGTCTCGCCGAAGCAGTTGGTTTCGGTGGCCGCGAGCCTTGTCCCATTTTTGGAGCATGACGACGCCAACCGCGCGCTGATGGGCGCGAATATGCAACGGCAGAGCGTGCCGCTGCTGGTGGCCGAGGCTCCGCTGGTGGGCACCGGCATGGAAGGCGTGACGGCGCGCGACTCCGGCGCCGTGATTCTGGCGCGCCGCAACGGCGTGATTGATTCGGTGGATTCGCAGCGCATCATCGTGCGCGTGGAGGGCGAACATCATCCGACGCAGCTTTCGCGCGAGGTCGGCTCGGACATCTACACGCTGATCAAGTTCAAGCGCTCGAATCAGAACACCTGCATCAACCAAAAACCAGTCGTGCGCGAGGGCGAGCGGGTGGTGAAGGGGCAGGTGATCGCCGACGGACCATGCACCGAACAGGGCGAGCTGGCGCTGGGGCGCAACGTGCTGGTGGCCTTCATGCCATGGCGCGGCTACAACTTCGAGGACGCGATTCTCATCAGCGAGAAGCTGGTGAGAGAGGACTATTACACCTCGGTACACATTGAAGAATTTGAAATCGAGGCCCGCGACACAAAACTCGGTCCCGAGGAGATCACGCGCGACATTCCCAACGTGAGCGAGCACGCGCTGCGCGACCTGGACGAGAGCGGCGTGATCCGCATCGGCGCCCAGATCAAGCACGGCGACATTCTGGTGGGCAAAGTCACGCCCAAGGGCGAGACGCAACTGACGCCGGAAGAGAAGCTGCTGCGCGCCATCTTCGGCGAGAAGGCCGGTGATGTGCGCGACGCCTCGCTGACCTGCCCTCCGGGAATCGAGGGCACGATCGTCGATGTCCGCATCTTCAGTCGCAAGGGCCAGGAGAAGGACGAGCGGGCCAAGCAGATTGAAGGCGAGTACGTTGCCAAGCTCGAAAAGAATCTGGGCGACGAGATTCGCATTCTGACCGACGAGCGCCTGAAGCGCCTTGACGGCATTCTGGGCGGCAAGGAAGTTCTGGCCGATCTGCACGACGAGCGGACCAACAAGCGGCTGCTGACAAAGGCAGCGATTCTGGACCGCGAAACGATCGAGCGCATTTCGACGAAGAATTTGAAGCGCATCCGTTACGCCGACAAGGATCCACGCGTCAACGAGCAGATCGACGAGATCGAAGAGATGACCTCGCGGCAGATCGAAGTGCTGCGCAAGATCACCAACGAAAAGGTCGCCAAGCTGCAGAAGGGCGATGAGCTGCCTCCGGGCGTGATCAAGCTGGTGAAGGTCTATGTGGCCATGAAGCGCAAGTTGAGTGTGGGCGACAAGATGGCCGGCCGCCACGGCAACAAGGGCGTGATCGCGCGCATTCTTCCCGAGGAGGATATGCCGTACCTGCCCGATGGAACGCCGGTGGAAATCGTTTTGAATCCGCTGGGCGTGCCTTCCCGTATGAACGTGGGCCAGATTCTGGAGACGCATCTGGGTTGGGCCGCGCATGCGCTGGGCAAGAAGATTGCCGATCTCATTCGCGCTAACACCGATGCGGCCTACACGCGTGAGCTGATGAAGAAGGAGTTCGCCGGAACCGCGACGCTGCGCCAGTTGCTTGAACTGGACGACGAGATGCTGTTGCGCGTGGGCGCAGGCATGGAGCGCGGCATCTGGTTTGGGACCGCGGTCTTCGACGGCGCGCGCGAGGGCGAGATCAAGGCGCTGCTGGCTTCGGCCGGGCTGCCTTCCTCGGGCAAGACGGCGTTGTTTGACGGCATGACGGGCGAGCAGTTCGAGCAGCCGGTGACGGTGGGCTACATCTACATGCTGAAACTCTCGCACCTGGTGGACGATAAGATTCACGCGCGTTCGATTGGGCCGTACTCGCTGATTACGCAACAGCCACTGGGCGGCAAGGCGCAGTTCGGCGGGCAGCGTTTCGGCGAGATGGAAGTATGGGCGCTGGAGGCGTATGGCGCTGCATACATCTTGCAGGAGTTGCTGACCGCGAAGTCGGACGACGTCTATGGCCGGACAAAAATTTATGAAGCAATCGTCAAGGGCGAGGCGGCCATCGAGCCAGGCGTGCCGGAGTCGTTCAATGTGTTGATCCGCGAGTTGCAGTCTCTCTGCCTGGATGTGGAGTTGATCAAGCGCGCGGACCTCATCAAGAAGTTGCCCGCGCCGGAGATGGCGGCAGTCGCTGATTAGCTTCTAGCTGATCGCTGAGTTTTTTCAGGGTTCTTCTTGAAAGCGGTCTACACCGCTTCCCGGGAAGGAAGAATCCATAAAGAATCCCGGGATAAGCCGTGGCAGGCGTCGATGAGGCCCGCCAAGGAGGGTCGCCTTGTTCCGTTCGAATCCGTTTGAGCTTTCTGGTCCCATTACCGATTTTGACGCTATCCGCATCATGCTTGCCTCGCCGGAGAAGATCCGCAGCTGGTCGCATGGCGAGGTCACCAAGCCGGAGACGATCAACTACCGCACCTTCAAGCCGGAGCGCGACGGGCTTTTCTGCGCGCGCATCTTTGGGCCGGTAACCGACTGGGAGTGCCTGTGCGGTAAATACAAGCGCATGAAGCACCGCGGCGTGATCTGCGACAAGTGCGGCGTGGAAGTGACAGTGAGCAAGGTGCGCCGCGAGAGGATGGGCCACATCGAACTTGCTTCTCCTTGTTCTCACGTGTGGTTCTTCAAGGGGCTGCCTTCGAGGATCGGCCACCTGCTGGACATTTCTCTTCGCGATTTGGAAGCCATTCTTTACTTCGAGTCTTATGTGGTGGTCGATCCGGGCGACTCGCCGGCGAAGGAACGCGAGATCATCAAGGACGAGACCAAGTACCGCGAGCTGGATGCGCAGTTCCGTCCCTCGGGCTTCAAGGCAATGATGGGCGCCGAGGCCATCAAGGAGCTGCTCAAGCGCGTGCAGATTGACGAGCTGGGCATTGAGCTGCGCGAAAGAATGAAGACGGAAACGTCAGCGCAGAAGAAGCTCAAGTACGCCAAGCGGCTGAAGGTTGTCGAGGCCTTCCGCAAGAGCGATAACAAGCCGCAATGGATGATTCTGGATGTGCTGCCGGTGATTCCTCCCGAGCTGCGCCCGCTGGTGCCGCTGGATGGCGGACGCTTTGCCACTTCGGATTTGAATGACCTTTACCGCCGCGTGATCAATCGCAATAACCGCTTGAAGAAGCTGATGGACCTGCACGCGCCCGAAGTGATTGTGCGCAACGAGAAGCGCATGTTGCAGGAGGCGGTGGACGCGCTCTTCGACAATGGCCGCCGCGGCCGTGTGCTGCGCGGAGCCAACAACCGCCCGCTGAAGTCGTTGAGCGACACGTTGAAGGGTAAGCAGGGCCGCTTCAGGCAGAATTTGCTGGGCAAGCGCGTGGACTACTCGGGCCGCTCGGTGATCGTGGTGGGGCCGGAGTTGAAATTGCACCAGTGCGGATTGCCCAAGAAGATGGCGCTCGAACTCTTCAAGCCATTCATCTATCATCGCCTGGAACAGACGGGCCACTGCACCACCATCAAGCAGGCCAAGGAGATGGTGGAGATGCAGGAGCCGGTGGTGTGGGACATTCTGGAAGAGGTCATCAAGGACCATCCGGTGCTGTTGAATCGCGCGCCCACGCTGCATCGCCTGGGCATTCAGGCCTTTGAGCCGGTGCTGGTGGAGGGCAAGGCGATCAAGATTCACCCGCTGGTCTGCACGGCCTTCAACGCCGACTTCGACGGCGACCAGATGGCGGTTCACATTCCACTCTCGCCGGAGGCGCAGATTGAGGCGAGCGTGCTCATGCTGGCCTCGCACAACATTCTGTCGCCGGCCTCGGGCCAGCCGATTACGGTGCCCTCGCAGGACATGGTGCTGGGTCTCTACTACCTGACTAAGGCCAAGAAGAACGCCAAGGGCGAGGGGCGCGTCTTCGCCAACACGGAAGAGATTCTTATGGCTCTGGAAGCCAAGGAAGTGGAGACGCTGTCGCCGATCCGGCTGCGCTACACGGGTCCTGTGCTGGACCTGACCACGGCTTATGATGACCAGGACCTGACGCACATCGAGCCGGTGGAGTTCAACAAACAGTACATCTCGACGACGGTGGGCCGCGTGATTCTGAACGACGCGCTGCCGGAGGGAATGCCGTTCATCAACGGCTTGTTGAAGAAGAAGGGCATCGGGCAACTGGTGAACTATTGCAACCAGAACCTGGGCCTGGAAGTGACGGTGGGGATGCTGGACAAGATCAAGGATCTGGGCTTCCAGTACGCCACGCGCTCGGGGCTTTCCGTAGGCCTGGACGACATGGTGATTCCGGACAGCAAGTACACCGTTGTGGACGAAGCCGACAAGAAGGTGATCGAGGTCCAGAAGCAGTACATGGACGGCGCCATCACCAATGGCGAGCGCTCGAACAAGGTGATCCAGATGTGGTCGGCGGTGACCGAGAAGGTTGCCGACGAGATGTTCGACAACATGAAGCGCGCGGACGACGAGGGCGCCTTCAATCCGATTTACATCATGGCCGACTCCGGCGCGCGCGGATCGAAGCAGCAGATTCGCCAGCTTTCCGGTATGCGCGGCCTGATGGCCAAGCCTTCGGGCGAAGTCATTGAAACGCCCATCACGGCGAACTTCCGCGAGGGGCTGACTGTGCTGGAATACTTCATCTCAACGCACGGCGCGCGCAAAGGATTGGCCGATACGGCGTTGAAGACAGCCGATTCCGGCTACCTGACGCGGCGGCTGGTGGACGTGGCCCAGGACGTGATTGTGACCGAGTACGATTGCGGAACCGTCGAGGGCATTTACGTCGGATCGATCGTCGAGTCAGGCGAGATCATCGAGCCGTTGAGAGACCGCATCATCGGCCGCGTGTCGCTGGAACGCATCAAGGACTACGACGGCAACATCGTTGTCGATTTGAACCAGGGCATCGACGAGGACATCGCATCGGCGATTCAGGGCGCGGGCGTGGAGAAGGTAAGGATTCGCTCGGTGCTGACCTGCGAGTCGCGGCGCGGCGTTTGCGCGCTCTGTTACGGGCGCAACCTGGGCTCTGGGCGCATGGTGGAGCTGGGCGAGACCTGCGGAGTGATCGCCGCGCAGTCCATCGGCGAGCCGGGAACGCAGTTGACGATGAGAACCTTCCACGTGGGCGGCACGGCCAGCCGCGTCTCCGACAAGTCGCGCCTGGACGCCAAGAACAACGGCTTTGTGCGCTTCATCAATCTGAACTATGTGGAGAGCAAGGACGGCACGCTGGTGGCCATGAACCGCAACGGTTCGCTGGCCATTCAGGACGATCGCGGCCGCGAGAAGGAGCGCTACCAGGTGGTTTATGGCGCGCGCCTCAAGGTGAAGGACGGCGAGCACGTCATTCTGGGCCAGTTGCTGGCCGAGTGGGATCCGTACACCTACTCGATCCTTACAGAGATCGGCGGAGCGGTGCAGTTCAAGGACTTGCAGGAAGGCATCACGCTGAACGAAGAGGTGGACGAAGTGACCGGCCTCTCGCGTTGGGTGGTGGCCGATGCTCCGGACGAGAAGCGCCAGCCGGCCTTCGTGGTGAAGAACGCCAAGGGGCACAAGCGCTACCTGCTGCCGCGCGGCGCTCACCTGATGGTGGAGGACGGCAACGAGGTGGGGCCGGGCGACGTGCTGGCCAAGATTCCCAAGGAGAGCACGCGCACCAAGGACATCACCGGCGGCCTGCCGCGCGTGGTGGAACTCTTCGAGGCGCGCAAGCCGCGCGAGACGGCCATTATCTCTGAAATTGACGGCGTGATTCGCTTTGGCGAAGTTGCCAAGGGCCAGCGCAAGATTTACGTGACCGCGGACAACGGGGACGAGAAGGAATACTCCGTGCCGCGCGGCATTCACGTGAATGTGCAGGAGGGCGAGCGTTTGCGCGCCGGCGATCCGCTGATGGACGGGCCGCTGAACCCGCACGACATTCTGAATGTGCTGGGCGAGAAGGAGCTGCAATCCTACCTGGTGAACGAGATTCAGGAGGTCTACCGCCTGCAGGGCGTGGCCATCAGCGACAAGCACATTGAAGTGATTGTGCGACAGATGCTGCGCTGGGTTCGGATCGACGAAGTGGGCGACACCAATTTCCTGCTGGAGCAGCAGGTGGACCGCTTCCGCTTCCGCGAGGAGAACGATCGCGTGCTGAACAATGGCGGCCGCCCGGCGATTGGCCGCCCGTTGTTGCTGGGCATCACCAAGGCGTCGCTTTCGACCGACAGCTTCATCAGCGCGGCGAGCTTCCAGGAGACGACGCGCGTGCTCACCGAGGCCAGCATCAACGGCGCAATCGATAACCTGCGCGGCCTGAAGGAGAACGTGATTGTCGGACGGCTGATTCCCGCAGGCACGGGCCTGGAGTACTACCGCAACGTCAAGCTCTCGCCGGAGCTGGAAGAAGCGGCGGCTCGCGTGCAGCAGGAGGTGACGGCTGAGATGGAAGCCGCCGAGCGCGAACTGGAGCTGATGCGCCAGGAGGGCGAGGCCGAGGAGATGGCGGCCGAATGAGTTGCATCTGCCGCGTTCTATCAACACAAAAGGCCCGGCGCAAGCCGGGCCTTTGTATTGCGCGATAATCGAGTCAAAGTTCCGAATGCAAGATCAGACCCATGCTCTTTTCAAAATTCTTTTTTCTGTTTTTCACCGCGTACATGGCCGCGTCGGCGGCGCTCAGCAGACTGTCTTGTGTCGCGCCGTCTTCCGGATAAAGAGCAACACCAATGCTGGCCTCGCCGTGAATAAGGTGGTCCTCAATCCTAAACGGCTTATCGAAGCAGTGCTTCAGCCGGGCGACGACTGGATCCAGATTCATTCGCCCATTCTGCGGTGAGACCAGGGCCGCGAATTCGTCGCCGCCCAGCCGCGCCAGCATATCGCTGCCCGACAATTGGCGGCTCATGCGACGGGCCACCGCCTGGAGGAAAAGGTCTCCGACATGATGGCCGTAGGTGTCGTTAATCGGCTTGAATTTATCCAGATCAATGTAGATCAGGCCCAGAATGCCGCCGGATTTGTCCGCCTGCTCGATTTGCGCATTGATGAATCTCTCCATCGCGAAGCGGTTGGGGATGTCGGTGAGCAGATCGAACTCCGAGCGGCGGCGCAGATCGGTGTAGAGCCGGCGCGTCTCAATGGCCAACGTGGCCAGGCGCGCCCCTGTTTGGAGCGCCTCCAGTTCGCCGGCGGCCGGCAGCGTCTGCGGATGGAATCCGGCATAGAGCGCGCCCAGCGCCGGACCGGAGCGGGCAGGAATCTCCGCGTGGACGACGCGCAGGCTGCTCTGCTCCTGCGGGCAAGCGCCCAGAATTGCTCCATCGGCGATCTCGCACCAGCAGGGGGCGCCCTCCAGCGTGGAGGAGACCATGGCTGCAATTGCTTCGAGGATTTCGGCCAGGGGCCGCGATCCGTTGATGTCTTCGAGGATGCGGCTGCGCTGACGCTCGATTTCAGCCATAGTAGTGATTTGCCGGCGCACATTTCGTTCAATGAGCCATCCCCTCGCGATCACGCCGAAGACGACGACGAGCAAGATGCCGACGATGAGTAAGAGGTTGCGAATGTTCAACATGGATGGTTTGGCGACCACCGCAATGTCGTCATAATTGCGCAGCAGGATTTTGAAGGGTATCTGCGCGGTGAATGGGTCGGAGTTTTCCTGGATACAGATGCCTGTAACCCGGATTCTGGAGCCCAGTGGGATCACCTTGGCGTCTGGAACCGGACCATTCGGGTGGTTGTAGATGGCGGAGAAGAGTTTGCCATCGACGGCCAGCACCAGTTCATCCTGCGCATCCTCCCGCACCTCGGTAACAACCTGGCCTTCAATCGAAACAAGATCGTCGTGATGGCCGGGCGAATCGTAGCCCTGGATCGAAAGTGTCTGCCAGGTCACCGCAATCGGCGTGACCGGCGCGGACGTGTGGCTGTCTTGAATTTCACCACGCGTCAGATTGACAAAGCCGTCGTGGACTTCGGGAAAGCCGGTTGCATCCGCGGCGTCGCCGATCCTCAAGGGTTCGTACGTCAGGGTATTGATCCAAATGCTCTTGGCGCCATTCTGCAAGACAACGGTTGAACCGGGCAGGTAATAGGTGATGCTTCCATGAACCAGGACTCTGGGGGTGGAATCGTTCGAATGATAGACGTCAATTACCCGATCCATCGGGGTGGCTGGGAGGGACCATGGACTGGAACTGGCTCGCTTGATTACCTTGACGTAAGAAAGCGATTGAACATACATATGAATCCCGGTGTGATGCATCTTGCTATCGAATAGTTCCGAGGCGATTCCGGTCATTTCCACTTCGGCATCCAGTAATCCCTGGAGTGCGATGGCGTCTTTGCCTTCCACATCGGCGGTAAAATAGCCGCCATCCATGAGCAACTGCAGGCGCGAAAAGGAGACCGGCGCTTCCGGGCTTAACTTTTGGTCCGCTGCGCGGATCGTCGCGCGCACCGTGACCATCCTGCCATCGGTCTCGGCGCGCATCATCTGATCGAAACTGGCCGGCTCCGCCTTTGGCACGGCGCCGTGGCCCAGCAATGTGACGCTGTCGGCACTCACAATCGGAGAGAAGCTTTTATGCGTTTTTCCGCGCACCACAACGCGGTCGCCGGGAACCAGTTTGAGCGGGGTTGGGTAGCCGATATAAATGGCGGCGTCGCCATCCTGCACAAACAAGAGCCGTTCATAGCTGCGGTTGTAGGTCACCGTGGCCTGGAAGGCGACGGGTAGTCCCATGCTGGCTTCGACATTGGTCAGCGCACGAATGGCCTGCACGGTCGTGAGTGGGGCGGGCGCGGCTGCCCAGGCAGCCGAGGCCCAGCCGAGAAGGATCGCGATCACGGGAATCAGTCTCTTCATCATTGCGAACACACCGATCAACCAGCAATTCTCATTGCGGTTCCTGAAGGCTCTATCGGCAGTATGCTCCTAATGGTTCACTCTGGCGCAAGTAATTCTTGTCTAGGATTGCAGCGCGCGGGCTCTATGCCGGCTTCTCTTCGGCTTGGCGCTTGCTGTGTTTTGCCTCGTACATGGCAGCGTCGGCGGCGCTTAGCAGGCTGTCTTTGGTGGCGCCGTCCTCCGGATAGATAGCAACGCCGATGCTGGCCTCGCCATGCAGCAGATATCCCCCCACGACAAAAGGATCATCGAAGCAGTGTTCCAGCCTGGCAACGATCGTGTCCAGGTCGGCGCGGCCATGGTGGAGCGAGACCAGCGCGGCGAACTCGTCTCCTCCCAGCCGCGCCAGCATATCGCCGCCCAGCAACTGGCGGCTCATGCGCGCGGCCACCGCCTGGAGGAACAGGTCACCCACGTGATGGCCATAGGTGTCGTTGATGGGCTTGAATTTGTCCAGGTCGATGTAGATCAATCCGAGGATTCTGCCTGATTGGCGCGCCTCATCGATCTGCGATTCGATGAATTTCTCCATCGCGAAGCGGTTGCGAATATCGGTGAGCAGATCAAACTCCGAGCGGCGGCGCAGATCGCTGTAGAGCCTCCGGGTTTCAATGGCCAGCGTAGCCAGCCTCACCCCGTTTTGGAGAGCTGCAGTTTCGCGGCCGCCCGGCGGTGTCCGCTGATCGAGTCCGGCATAGAGCGCGCCCAGCGCCGGACCGGAACGGGCAGGAATCTCCTCACAGACGATGCGCAGGTCTTGTTGCTCCGTCGGACAATCTCCCAGCCTTGCCCCATCGGCAACCTCGCACCAGCAGGGGGCGCCCTCCAGCGTGGAGGAAACCATCTCCGCGATCTTTTCGAGGATCTCGGCCAGGGGCCGCGATCCATTAATGTCCTCGAGAATACTACTGCGGTGCCGCTCCAGTTCCGCCTCGGCTTCCCTCAGCGCCGACATCGCGGCGGTCTGACGACGTACCTTATGTTCCAGTGCCCATCCCCTGGCGATCACGGCGAAGACGACAAGAAGCAGCAGGCCGACGGCGATCAGGAGGTTGCGCGTGTTGACCAGCGAAGGACGAGCGACGATGACAATATCGTCATAGCTGCGCAGAAGAATATTGAAAGGCACGTGTGCGGTGAAGGCGTTGGAGTATTCCAGGACGCAGATGCCGGTTACACGAACCTTGGAGCCAAGAGGAATCACCCTGGAGGACGGATTCGGATAATCCGGATGGCGGTAGATGGCGGAGAAGAGCTTGCCATCAGCCGCCAGAACCAGCTCATCCTGTGAAGCCTCCCGCACCTCGGTTTCAACCCGGCCTTCAATCGAAACAAGATCGTCATGATGGCCGGGCGAGTCATATCCTCTGGGTGACATGGTCTCCCAGGTTGCCGCAAGCGGCGTGACCAGCGCGGGCGTGAGTGTGTCCCGAACTTCGCCATGCATCAGGTTGAGAAAGCCGTCGTGATTATCGGGAAAGCCGGTTGCCTCCGCTGCATCGCCGACTCGTAAAGGTTTGCGAGTCAAGGTTGCGATCCAGATGCTTTTGGCTCCGTCCTGCAAGACAACGGCTGAACCAGGCAGGTAATAGGTGATGGTTCCATGAACCCGGATCCTGGACGAGGAATCACTTCTATGAAAAGCCGTGATCACCCGATCCATCGGGGTGGTGGGAAGAGCCCATGGACTGGAGCCGGCGCGCTGGATGATCCTCACATCGGAAAGCGATTGAACGTGCATCAAAATCCCTGTCTGATGCATCTTGCTGTCGAATTCTTCCGAGGCGATGCCGGTGAGTTCCACTTCGGCATCCAACAGGCTTTCGAGAACGTCTACTTCGTCGCTGTCCACATTTGCGTTAAAATAGCCACCCTCCATAAGCAACTGCAGGCGCATGAAATGCACGGGGGCTTCCGCGCTTAACGTCCGGTCAGCTGTGCGGATCACGCCGCGCACGGTCACCAGCTTGCAATCGGTCTTTGCGCGGATCATCTGATCGAAGCTGGCAGGCTCCGGTTTAGGCACGACGCCGTGGCGCACCAATGTGACGCTGCCGGCCTTCACAATTGGATTGAAGCTGCTCCGCGTCTTTCCCTGCACCAGCACGCGGTCGCCGGGAATCAGTTTGAGATCGGTTGGATAGGTAACATAAATGGCCGCGTCGCCATCCTGCACAAACAATGTGTGTTCATATCCGCGGTAGTAGGTAACCGTGGCCTCGAAGGCGACGGGAAGCCCGTTGCTGGCCTCGGCATTGCTGAGCGCACGAATGGCGCGCAGAGAGGTAAGAGTGACGGGCGGCGCGGCCCAGGCAGCCGATGCATAGGCGAAAAGGACGGTGATCGTTAAAATCAGTCTCTTCATCGGAAAGAACCTGGATGGCATCGTTGTTGTGTTGCCAGACACCCTTTCGTTCTTATAGGCAGCGTTCGCCGAACAATCACACCCGCTGGGATTGGCCAAAGGCCTTAACGCGAGCCGAATGCCCGGAGAATTAAAGCGTTCTTATTCTACTCCAACGGAAATCTTGTTGATGACCCTTTTGGCACAGGGCGCGCCATTGGGGAAGAAGATGCCGCGAGGGGTTACGCCAAAACCGGGAAAAGTTCCGTTCGGGAAGGAACGTAGCTTTCCTGAATCTCCTTTGCCCATCTCAGAGCGGTCGTTGCTGAAGAGACCGGGTTGCTGATCCGAATGGGAAATCCATCGTAGGTTTGTCCGTCCAATGCTCTGCCAGCGTGTTTCTTCCGAACTCCGCCCCATTGTTTGAAGAAGAAGGGGACACTAGCCTTGTTGCATTGATCGCGAATGGAAGTAACCCACTCCTTTTGCAAAGGTCTGGCGCCGTGGCCACTCTCTCCGCCCACGATGACCCAGTGAATGCCGGTCAGATTCAGGTTCCCCAGGTTCTCCAGTAGAGGTTCGATGGACAGGAATCTGATAGCGGCAGGCGATTTCTGCAAATCCCGGAGGCGCGGGAGACCGTATTCCTTGTTCTCCATGCTCACTCCCCACCAGATGTGCGGATTCTTTGCAGCAAAGCGCAAACGGCCACGCAATAGACTCGCCATGCGTGCTGAACGTTTCGTGAGAATCTGATACGTGTGCCACTCAGCCTTCACCATCACTCTGGCAACCGCTTCAATGTATTCATCTGGAACTCCATCATGGAAGAGATCGCTCATGGAGTTCACAAAAATCATCTTCGGCGTCTGCCAGCGCAGCGGCTCGGCGAGCTTCTCTGGAACCAGGCGCAGATCGAAGCCCTGCTCATAGGGATGGCCTGGAACGCCTCGAAACCGCTCGGCAAATACCTCGGCATAGCAGTGCTTGCATCCGGGGCTGATCTTCGTGCAACCGCGTACCGGGTTCCAGGTTGCATCCGTCCATTCGATTGTGGAATGTTCAGCCATTTGGAATCTCTCCTCGGTGCGCGTACTTGGCGAAGATGGCTTTTACGATCTTGTCTGCGGCTGGTTCTTGTGCCGCAAAGAAGAGGTAATAAACAATGGCTGATTTGCTGTTGCGCATCGGCATTGGCTTGGGAACATGTTTGAATCCGGCAACTTCCTTCAGTCGATTCCGAAATGCTTCAGCGACCTCTTCGTTGGAAGTCTTTTCTTCCATCTTCTCAAAGAGACCTTGCGTGGTTGAGTAGGCCGCTTCTTTCCAAGAGTCGTCTCCCCAGAATCGCGTCATGCGTTCCTGATTTGACGGAGAAACGCCGTCATAGTTGCGCCAGAAAACATTTCTATTCATGTCCATGACCGGGAAGTTCAAGAATATCTCGGTCACTTTGGACTTACCTGCTGTCTGAATGACCTGCCAATCAAGGTCGAGTCCGTAGGGGTCAAGAATGCAAAGCGCACGCTGACGGTTTGCATAGCTGATCTTCGGAAAAACCTCGCTGATGAGAACCTTGTTGCAATCCCCGTGATGTACGTGGACATTTGACCGGCCTGCCGACAACCTCTGCAATTCCAAGACTCGCCCCTCGTCGCTGTCTACGAAGTAGAAAGAATCAAAAGGAGGGTCAATGTTCAAGGCCCTTGTAGGGCTGCCATCAATGACTCGGTCAGACCCTTTTGCCTTGTGGTGTCCGGCTCCGGCAAACCCATCGACATAATTTGGATACAGGTTATGCGACCGGAGGATCTGATTGTAGGGCTTGGCATATTCCTCAAGGATGGAGAGCTTTACCTCCGACCAGTAACCAATCTCGTCGATTTTTAATTCAGAACTCATCTCGTAGTTGATGTTCGCTCTTTGTTCCCCTGGCAGTCAAGCGCTTATGTTCAGAATACCGAAGTTGGTAACCTGCGTGAACAACAGTGCACCCGCCAGTGCGAAATAGAATCGATTATGACATGGCAAAAAAAATACGAGTTGGAATTGTTTTTGGCGGGCGGAGCGGAGAGCATGAGGTCTCGCTGCTCTCGGCGGCTTCGATTTTGCAGGCGATTGACCGGCGCACATTTGACGTGGTTCCGATCGGCATCAACAAGGCCGGGCACTGGCTGACTTCAGGGGCCGCGCAGGGGCTGCTGGAGGGCTCCGGGACGGCACAGGGCGGCGGCAATGAACCGGGTCCCACACCAAAGAAGCTGCGGGCGGGCGATCCGGCGGCCACGCCGGGAGCGCGGGTGCTGGCCGAGGGGCAGCCCGCGCTGCTGGCTCCGGAGCCTGCCGATTCAGCGACTTCGGCGCTGGTTCGCGGCGGGGTCGCGGCCTTGGACAGCCATGCGGCGCTGGGCAGCCAGTCCCTGGACGTGGTTTTTCCGGTGCTGCATGGAACCTTCGGCGAGGATGGAACCATTCAAGGGCTCTTCGAGCTGGCGGGGATCGCCTACGTCGGCTCGGGCGTGCTGGGTTCTTCGGCCGGCATGGACAAGGACGTGATGAAGCGGCTCTTTGCCCAGGCTCGGCTGCCGATCGTCCCGCACGTGACGCTGCTGCGCGCCGAGTGGGAGAGCGCGCCGCGCAAGGCGATCGCGCAGGTGGAGGCGGCGCTCAAGTATCCGGTCTTTGTGAAGCCCGCGAATCTGGGTTCGTCGGTGGGCATTACGAAGGCTCATAACCGCAAGGAACTGGGGCCGGCGCTTACCGAGGCTGCCCGCTACGATCGCAAGCTGGTTGTGGAACAGGGCGTGGGCGGCAAGAAGGCCAAGGCGCGCGAGTTCGAGGTTGCGGTGCTGGGCAACGACGACCCGCAGGCCAGCGTGGTGGGCGAGATTATTCCCGGCAAGGAGTTCTACGACTACGAGGCCAAGTACCTCTCGGAAGGCTCGGTGCCGGTGATACCGGCCAAACTCAGCAAGGCCGAGACGAAGCAGATTCGGGAGATGGCCGTCGCGGCCTTCCGCGCTTGTGATCTGGCTGGCCTGGCGCGGGTGGACTTCCTGATGGAGCCGGACGGCAAGCGGCGCATTTATCTGAACGAGGTGAATACGATGCCGGGATTTACCAGCATCAGCATGTACCCCAAGCTGTGGGAGGCCACGGGGATCAGCTACAAGGAGCTGATTACCCGGCTGATCGAGCTGGCTCTGGAACGCCACGCGGAGAAGAGCCGGACGATTTACAGCAGAGAATAGTTCTCAGTTCTTAGTTCTCAGTTCTCAGTTTCCTGCGTAAGGGAACTCTTTATGATTCGCCGGTGTCTAATAGAAGAGTAGAGAGCGATAATCAATTTGGCCGCAGGATGAGCGGTTTCAACACCGACCACTGAGAACTGAGAACTGAAAACTGAGAACTAGAGGAACCACGATGACCCTGCTCGACGCTCCAGAGTTTGATGAAGCCCATGAACGCCGCCGGCTGGTGGTTTTTTACAGCACCGCGGGGCTGCTGTTTGTTCTGTTTGTCGGCTTTTGGCTGGCGGCCGGCCGCCCGGTGGACTATCCCTGGTACTGGAACAGCCACCTGCGGGGCAGAATGGCGGTGAACAGCTTCCTCACAGCGGTCGAGAAGAACGACCTGCCGGCGGCTTATGGCATCTGGATTCACGACAAGGACTGGCAGCAGCATCCTGCGGCTCAGCAAACGTACACCTATAGTCGCTTCCAGCAGGACTGGAGTTCGCACAGCCCGGACAACGAGTATGGCGCCATTCAGAGCCACAAGATTGTCGAGGCGACGATGCATGGCAATGTGCTGCTGATGGCCATCTACATCAACGGGCGCAAGAGCAAGGCGCTCGACCTGGACTACGATCCCAAGACGCACGCGCTGAACTTCTCGCCCGAGGATGTACAGCTCTACCTGGGGCCGTAGGGAGCTTGGCCAGTGGAGTTAGCACGGTTAGCACGGTTAGCGGTGTTCGCCCGGAGATTTGCTTGGATGGGCGCCATTCTCTTCGTCGCAGGTCGCTGAGGATGGAGCCTTTTGTCTTTATTCGGCTGAGTGTGCGGCGGTAAGATCGGCCAGCGTCTTCTCCAGGCTGGCGGCGTCTTCCACATTCAATCCGGGCTTTTGCGCCGGATCGATCTGCTTGAGCAGGCCGCAGAGGACCTTGCCGGGGGCCATCTCGATAAACGTATCCGCGCCCGCGGCGATCAGCGACTTCATGCAGTCTACCCAGCGTACAGTTCCGGTGACCTGCCAGGTGAGCGCCTCCAAAACCTCCGCGGCGGTCGTGACCATCTTGCCGCTGACGTTGGAGGCAACGGGAATCTTCGGATCGGCCAGCGTAAAGCCGCCCAGCACCCGCGCCACTTCCTCCTGGGCGGGCTGCATCAGGGCGCAGTGGAAGGGCGCGCTGACGGGGAGCATAACGGCGCGGCGGGCGCCTTTGGCCTTGGCGATCTCGGCGGCCTTCTCGACGGCCGCCAGCGCCCCGGAGATGACCGTCTGAGTGGGTGAGTTGAAGTTGGCGGCGGAGACGGTCAGGCCGGTCTCCTGAGCGGCTTCCGCGCAGGCCTCGGCCACCTGTTCGGGAGTGAGCGAGAGGATGGCGGCCATGCCTCCCTGGCCGGCAGGAAAGGCCAGTTGCATCGCCCGCCCGCGCGCCCGGACAAAGCGCACCGCGTCAGCGAACGAGTAGGTCCCAGCGGCCACGTGGGCGGACCATTCGCCCAGCGAGTGGCCGGCGGCCAGTTCCGGCTCGATCCCATGCAGGGCCAGCACGCGCAGCGTGGCGATGCTCGCCGTCAGAATGGCTGGCTGGGTGTTTTCCGTCAGCTTGAGATCCTCCGCCGGCCCCTCGAAGCAGAGCTTAGAGAGCGGGAAGCCGACGGCTTCGTCGGCCTCGGCGAAGGTTTCGCGGGCAACGGGAAAGCGCTCGGCAAGCTCGCGACCCATGCCGACGGTCTGCGAACCCTGCCCCGGAAAGAGAAAGGCAATTTTGTTAGACATCGCAGAGATAAGTTTACCGGATAGGGGCGGGCATAGCGCAATGGAGGCGATTCTTTATGCAAGGTGATAGCTTTGCAAAGGCGCGGCTTTAGCTTCCGGGAAAACTCGGTCTCATAAACCTATCATTCTCAGAGAATTCCTACCCTGCCGGCCAGCGATAATGCCCAGCGGCACGCACGCATAAAAGGCTTCGTCTCTGCACGGCTCGTACCCTCGTTTATCGGACCTCGTAGAGCGTGCTGCCGTGAGCCGGCAAGGTCACGCTGACTTCCTTCGATTCCTTGAAGCCGCCTTCGCTCCACACGTTCTGCGCCAGATGCTTGCCTTCAAGGCCCAGTTGTTTCCAGCTCACGCGCAGCGTCAACGGAGTGTCGGCGAGGTTGAAAAAGCCAAAAAACTCCGCGTAATTCCTTGCGCCCGGTTCATTGATCGTTGCCCGCCACACCCGCGCATTTGCAAAGCCCGCACCCAGGCCGGCAACATCAACCGGATGGCTGTACGTCACATTCTGGTTCATGAAAAGAACCGATTGGTTGGAGATCAGCGACTTGGTAAAATCGTCCAGCTTCGTCAGGTTCGCGCCCAGAATCAGCGGCGAGCGGGTGATCGACCAGAGCGTGAGTTCGGTCTGCTCCTCGTCGTGCGTCAGTCGCGACTGGCGCGGCTCGCCCATTCCCGGATGCGGCCCCAGCCAGCCCCACGGCAGCATATCGGCATCCGGCCAGTTGCCGGGCTTGACGTAAGTAAACCACTTGGCCAGCCGGTCGAACTCGCCGCTCAAGCCAAAGGGATATTCGTCCCACTCTGGCTTGGACGGCAATTTCCAACCATCCCAGTGATCATTGGTGATGCGCCACATCTGCGCGTATTCGGCGATCTCGGCCGCGTGCTCCAGTTGCGTCGGCCCCGGCGAAAGGCTCAGCACGATGGGACGGCCGGTCTTCTTGATCGCCACAGCAATCTGCTTGATTTCGGTGGGCCGGTAGGGGTGGTCGCTGATGCAATCCACCTTGAGGAAATCCAAGCCCCAGCCGGCATAAAGCTTCAGCATCGAGTCGTAGTAGGCCTGTCCGGCGGCGTTGTCGGCCACACCCCAGTTGCCCTCATCCCACCCGCAGGGGGATTTGAGGTCGGCGGCGTCGGTGGCATGAAAGCTCGTTCCGGCGATGGGCAGATTCCGCTCGACGGCCTGCTTGGGAATGCCGCGCACAATATGAATGCCGAATTTCAGTCCTTGCGCGTGAACCCAGTCGGCCAGCGGCTTGAAACCCGAGCCATTCGCCGAGTCCGGAAAGCGGCTCGCCACCGGAAGCAGAATCCCGTTTCCGTCCAGCAGATACTTTCTCTCGGCCAGGTTGCGGCCGTTGGGGTTCTCCATGTACCAGCCTTCGTCGATCACCGCGTACTGCCAGCCGAACTGTTTCACCGTGGCCAGTACCGCGGCATTGGCTTTGAAATCAGCCTCGTTGATGGTCAGCCCATAGGCGTCCCAGCTGTTCCAGCCCATCGGCGGCGTGGGCGCGGGGTTCTGGGCGGGAGTAAGCGTTGCGGCGACGACGAAGAGAAGAGCGGCGAGAAAACAGCGTAGGCGTTCCATGCCGAAACAATACCACAATCGCCGGGAGATCCGCAGCAATCCGGAACGCTGGGTGGGCAGGTTCAAGGTACAAGTGCAACGCCGTTTTGGTGTCAGTCGTTCACCGGCGTTGCCGACTCGCGGGAGATGAAACCGTTGATTGGCAATGCCGCCGCCAACTCGCCAACTTGCCATGTCCGCGAAGCGGACGCTAACTTGCTGAATTGATTTCCACAACCCTCGTTGTACCTTCCCGCGAATCGTTCAAATCACGGCCCAATAGCAATCTTGTTTCTTTTTAGGGAAACCGGCCTATGGCACTGTGCGATAAGCTGGTGCGAGGGCGTACTTTGGCAAGCGACGGAGCAAGAGCACGATGAAATTAATTATGGGAATCGATGCCGGCGGAACGCGCACCCGCGCCTCCATCCTGGCCGGTGACAAGCTTCTCGCCCACGCGGAGAACGGCTCCATCAAGCGCTTGCGCGTGGGAGCGGAAGCCGCCGAGACTCATCTCCGCGCACTGCTCAAGGAGGTCTACGCCCAGGCCGGCGTCCCCGGCGTCTACGCCGCCTCGGTGGGCGTGGCCTCTGCCTCCATGCCCGGCACCGCGGAGTGGATCACGGCGGTCTTTCACGATTTTGCCGTCGAACGCTCCGAGGTCGTCGGCGACGAGGTGATCGCGCTCGACGCGGCCTTCCGCGGCGGCCCGGGAATTCTGCAGATTGCCGGCACCGGCTCGAACACCATCGGCCGCGCGCCCGACGGTAGCCGCGAGACGGCCGGCGGATGGAGTTCGCATCTGGGCGACGAGGGCTCCGGCTATTGGATCGGGCTGCACAGTCTGCGCCGCGCGCTCAAGGCTCATGACCGAGAGCAGCCGACGCAAATTCTCGAAAAGATTGGCGAAATCTGGGGCACGCCCGACCTGGACGATCTGGTAAACCTGGGCGACAGCACCCCCGGGCCGGACTTTGCCGCCCTCGCTCCAGCGATCAACGAGCTGGCCGAAGCCGGCGACCCGGTTGCGGTCGATGTTCTTCGCCAGGCAGCGGCTGATCTGGTCGAGTTTGTCCTGCTGGTCCGCGCCAAGCTGCACCGCAAACACAAGATCGCCGGCGAACTTCCAGTAGCCTGGACCGGCGGCGTCCTGTCGCACATGACGCTGGTCCGCGAGGCCTTCTTCGCTGGCCTGAATGCCGCCGCGCCGCTGATGCCGGTGGGCCGTGAGTCAGTCGTCTCGCTCGAAGGCGCACTCTGGCGGGCCCAGCGGCTGGCAGAAGCCGCCGGTTAAGCATCTTCACCGCTAAGGAAAATGGGTGCCCCATCCTTCGCGTTTTTTGCGAAGGGTGGGAAACCACAAGCCTCAATTGGCCCGTTCATCGCCGGGCAAACGCCGTCTGCCCGTTCACTACCGAGCCAACCAGCGTTCCCGCTCCATCGAGTGCCACAAGATTAGCCGCTTCTCCAACGCCGAGCGAACCAGCCTGATCGCCGAGTCCGGTCATCGAAGCCGGATTCACGGTGAGCAGCCGCAACGCCTGCTCCAGCGGCGCGCCGGTAAACTCTATGAAGTTTGTCAGCGCGCGGTCCAGCGTGAGCACGCTGCCAGCCAGAACGCCGTTGGCTGTAGCCCTGCCGTTGGCCACCTGAACTGAAAAGTCACCCAGACGGTACGCGCCGTCGGGCATTCCCGCGGCGCTGATCGCGTCGGTCACCAGAATCGCGCGCTCCGCGCCTTTCGCCCTCCACCAGAGCTTCACCATCTCCGGCGCAACGTGGATGCCGTCGCAAATCACTTCGGCAAAGAGGTTATCGTTGGTCAGAACCGTGCCCAAAATTCCCGGCTCGCGATGGTCGAGCGGACGCATCGCGTTGAAGGTATGCGTCGCGCTGACGGCTCCGGCGGCAATGGCTGCTTGGGTCTCGACAGCAGTGGCGTTCGAGTGTCCCAGCGAGACACGAACTCCGCGCGCGGTGGCGTGCGCGGCCAGCTCGATTGCGCCCGGAAGCTCCGGAGCCAGCGTCATCAGACGGATGCGGCCCTCGGCGGCCTCGAAGAGCCGGTCGAAGGTGGCAATATCGGGTGCCAGCAGATGCTCCGCCGGCTGCACGCCGCGCTTGGTGTGCGAGAGAAACGGGCCTTCCAGATGAATGCCGATGGGCTGCGCTTGCCCTGACTTCGGCGGCTGCGCCAGCAGCTTGGCCAGCCCGGAGAGCGAGCGGAGTGTCGCATCGAGCGGTGCGGTGACCGTGGTCGCCAGAAAGCTGCCCGTGCCGTGAGCGGCCAGGAAGCTGCCCATTGCGCCGAGCGCCTCGGGTGTAGCCTCCATCACGTCGTGGCCCATGGCCCCGTGAATGTGCACGTCGAAGAAGGCGGGCGCGAGGGTTGCGCCGGGAAAGTCGAGAACGCGAGCATCAGTGGGCAGTTCGACCGCCGCGCGTGGGGAGATGGACGCGATCCGGCTGTCTTCGATCACCACTACAGGCCAGTCGAGCAGCCTGATCCCATCCCAAAGCCGTTGCGCTGTGAGCACGGTTCGCATACTAGAGATTATTACAGGCTCTCCGGGAGAACGGGGCCTTAGTGGATCAGCATCATGATATCCGGCGCAAGCAGTCCGCGCTGCACCTGCGTCGCATAGTAGGTTGCCTGCGCGGCCGCCAGCTCTGCGCGGCAGGCGGTCAACTGCGCTGAGAGGAAACTGAACTCCGACTCCAGATGCAGCCGCAGTTCCTCGATGGAATTCTCCAGCCGGTCGTTGGCTTCGATCTGCTCGGCCTGGCTGGCCTGCAGGGACTTCAGGTTAGGCAGGATGGATTCGGTCAGAATCCGGGAAAGTGAAACAAGAGGATCATTCATGAAGAAATATTATGGTCAAATTAAAAAAAATGCATGATTACGGCTGCCCAACCGTTGGTAATCTGTTTTGGTGACGCATATCACCAATTAGACTGTTTCCATGGCAAAACGCATTGGCATCCATCTCGGCACAACCGGCGGGGCCTCGAACGCCGTCGAGCAGGCAAGGGCGATTGGCGCCAACACCTTTCAGATCTTTTCGTCGAGTCCGCGTATGTGGCGCGCGCCCAAGGTGGACCCCAAGCAGGCCGCCCGCATGAAGGAGCTTCGCGCCGCTCTCGATGTCAGCCCCGTGGTGATTCATACAAGCTACCTGGTCAACGTTTGCAGCCAGACCGACGAAGTGCGCGAGAAGAGTGTCGCAGCCTTTCGCGGCGAGATCGAGCGGGCGCTGGCGCTGGGCGCCGAGTTTCTGGTGCTGCATCCCGGCTCGTGGAAGGGGCTGACGCGCGACGAGGGACTTACGCTGGCCGCCGACTCGATTGCGCGAGCGATTGACGGTCTGGCTTGGCAGGGAACTCCGTTCCACATTCTGATCGAAAACACCGCCGGGTCGGAGTTCTCGCTGGGCGGCAGCTTCGAGCAGGTCGCCGAGCTGGTCGAGCGGCTCAAGCCAACCGCGCCGATGGGCGTCTGCCTGGACACCTGCCACACCCACGTCGCCGGCTACGATCTGGTTACCTCCGAGGGTTACGAGGAGACGATGAAGCAGGTCGCGGCGACGGTGGGCCTCGGCACGGTACGCGTCTGGCACATGAACGACGCCAAGGCCGCACGCGGCTCCAAGCTCGACCGCCATGAGCAGATCGGCAAGGGCACGATGGGGCTGGAACCCTTCCGCCGCCTGCTCAACGACCCCCGCTTCGCCCACGCCGCCTTCATCGCCGAAACTCCGGTGGATGCTCCCGGCGACGAGGAACGCAATGTAAAGGTGCTGTTGAGTCTGGTGGAGTGATCGCTCCCGGTGGTGTGTTGAGGCTGAGTACCGCTGCGCTTCGCTCAGGATGACAGAAATTTGGCTATGCAAACGGTTTGGGACTGATCAATTGTTGCGTTTCTTGCCGGCTGGTTTGCCAGTAGGGCGCTTGCCGCTGGGCTTGACTCGGTGGCTGGGTTTGGCGGAGCTTCCTGGCTTGGGCTTGGAGCGCGAGCCGGAGACGGGCTTGCCGGGGCTGAAGCTGGACTTGGGCTTCCAGCCGGGGCCGGCTTTAGCGAAGCTGCCGGGTTTGCTGCTGGGACGCGCGCCGCCAGCGCGGGGTTTGCCGCTGCTGGTGGTGTAGGGGCGAGTGCCTTCGGCGCGGGCGGGACGGTCGAAGCTGGGCCGGCTGGGTCTGGGCCGGTCTGAATAGGAACGGGGCGCGCTGGGACGGCTGGAGGCGGATGGGCTTGAACCGGGACGACTGTAGCTGGCGCGAGGAGCGCTCGACCGGGATGGGCTGGGGCGAGGCGCGCTGGAACGATCCGGCCCCGTGATCTCCTCAATGTGAAGGTTGGGCGGACGAACCGGACCGAGGTCCTCGTCAAAAACTCGTGCTTCGCGTGCTGGCGCTTCGCGGCGGGGTGGGGCGGAGCGCTTGAAGTCTGGCCTAGCCGAACGCTCCGGGCGGGCTGGGCGATCTGATCTATCTGGGCGTTCCGGCTTCTTCCAGGCGGGTTTGGGGGTGAAGGGACGGCTCGGAGCGGGCCGGGCTTCTCCGGTTAAACCTTCGGCAAAACGAGCGGGCGGACGAACGGGACGGTCGTCCTTCTTCCACGCCGGTCGTGCAGCGGGGCGGGCGACTGGGCGCGAATCCGGACGGTCAAAGCTGCGTCCTGCGGGGCGATTGAAGCCAAAACTCGCTGGAGAACCCTTGCTTGTGCGG
This sequence comes from Acidobacteriaceae bacterium, assembly GCA_003134855.1. GTDB lineage: Bacteria > Acidobacteriota > Terriglobia > Terriglobales > Acidobacteriaceae > Telmatobacter. The sequence goes on along the minus strand of PLCS01000007.1, from coordinate 782,414 downwards.
CTGGGACGCTCTTCTTCCGTGCGAGAGAAGCTGCGAACGGGATTGGGGGCCGAGGTGCGGCCGGCGGAAGGGCGGGATCCCTCCGCGCTGGGGCGGGTGGGGCGGAAGAATTTGTTGGCATCGCCGCTGGCGAAGGAGTCCGCCGCGCGGGCGGGACGGTCGGCGCCGGATTTTTTGGGACGGAAACCGCTTGGGCGGGCTGCGATGGCGGGCGGCTGGGCCAACGGTGTGGCAACGCGCGGACGGCTGCTGGGCTTGGGGAGGACGGTCGGCAGCAGACCGGCGTCGAGCAGGTTACGGCGGCGGAGATCCTTGGATTTGGGGGTGCGCAGCTTGCCTTCGGCGGCCAGCCGCAGCGCGGCCAACTCCTCCGGCTGCAACTCGCGCAGGTTGCCCGGCTCCTGATCGAGGACCAGAGGACCGTAGCCGGTGCGGCGGATTTTTTCGACGAAGTGGCCGATTTCCTCGAACATTTTGCGCAGTTCGCGGTTGCGGCCCTCGATGAGAACGACTTCGTACCAGGGATTGTCTCCCTGGCGAACCTGGCGGATGCGGGCCGGAGAGGTGCGGATCTGGCGCGAGCCGGGAGCGCCCAGCGCGATGGAGACGCCGCCGCGGAGAATGTCGAGCTCGGCTTCGGTGGGCTGGCCGGCGACTTTGACGAGGTAGGTCTTTTCCACGCCGGAGGAGGCCTTGGTGAGGCGGTTGGCCAGCTCGCCGTCGTTGGTGACCACCAGCAGCCCCTCGCTCAGGTAGTCGAGGCGGCCGACGGGGTAGAGGCGCTCCTTCATCTTGTCGAAGAACTGCATCACCGTGGGGCGGCCCTCGGGATCCTTGACGGTGGTGACGAAGCCGCGGGGCTTGTTGAGGACGAAGTAGCGGAGGCGCTCGGGGCCCTGGAGGAGCTTGCCGTCGACGCGTATGTGGTCGCGGGCGGCGTCGGCTTTGGTGCCCAGCACGGTAACGATCTTTCCGTTGACCTGCACACGGCCCTGCTCGATCAGCTCTTCGGCACGGCGGCGGCTGGCGACGCCGGCGGCGGCGAGAATCTTCTGCAGCCGCTCCAGCTTGGCGGGGGGACGCGGCTGGGGAATGAACACTGCGTCGCCTTCGGAGCCGGCGCTGTTTTCGTCTTCGGGCTCAGGGCCGTCTTCGGCTTCCGTTTCGGTCTCGGCTTCGTCTTCGGCCTGCGCTTTAGCCTCTTCGGCTACGAGTTCTTCTTCCGCCGCGGCTTCTACTTCAGATGCAAAGACAGCTTCGGCGGCGGCTTCAGCTTTGGTTACGGTTGCTGCTTCCGGAGTGGCTTCTAACTTGGGTTCAGTGGCTACGGTTGCTGTCGTTTCGGGCTGGAGCTTACTCTTTTTCTTCGTCATGGAGGTACATCTCGGTTTCCGCCTGCTCTGTTGGAGGAGGCGCGGCAGGAGCGGCCTCTGCGAGGGTGGAGGGTTCGTTGCTGGCCGCCATCTCGGCGGTCTCGGTGCGTTCAGGGGATTCTGTTAGCGGTTCCAGGTCTTCGGAGTCTTCCAGCTCCTCGCTGGCGGCTTCGTCGAAGTCAGGGCCAAAGGCAGGGTTAAATTTTTGTCCGGAGTCGTCCTCGGCCTCAGGCTCCGGCTCGTCCAGTTCGATCGCGGCCAGCTTCTCGAATTCCTCCATCGAGGGCAGCTCGGCGATGTCCTTGAGGCCAAAGCGGAGCAGAAACTCGCGGGTGGTCTTGTAGAGGATGGGCCGGCCAATGACCGGCTTGCGTCCGGCGGTGGTGATCAGCTTGCGAGCAAGCAGCGAGCCGAAGACGCCAGACGAATCCACGCCGCGAATCTCGTTGACCTCGGGGGCGGTTACGGGCTGCTTATAGGCGATGATGGCCAGGGTTTCCAGAGCCGGCAACGAGAGCTTGAGCGCCGGCTTGAGGCTTTTCACGAAGAGGCTGACGGCGTCGTGGCACTCGGGCTTGGTGGCCATGCGGAAGCCGCCGGCAATCTCGCGAATCTCGACGCCGCGGCCGTCAGCGGCATAGGAGGCGATGAGTTCGTCGAGGAGTTGGCGAAGGATGATGCGGACCTCGCGGTCGCGCAGGCGGGCGATGCGCCTCAGTTCCAACTCGGCTTCGGCAGTCAACTCGGCTTCCGAGGCGGATTCGGCTTCCGGGGCGGCCGCGCCTTCCGGCAAGGCCTCTGCACCTTCGGGCGCGTCGAGGAGGCTCTCCGAGGGCGTTTCCTGGCTCGATTCCGCTTCTGCCGGGGAACTGGCCGCAGTCTCCGAATTCAGTACAGTATCAGCGGGACTCGCGGCCGAATCGATCTCCAGATCAAGGTCATCGGGAAGGACTGAATCTAGCTCCGGATGGAACTTTTCCGGCTCATCCAGGAGGGCGAACTCCTCGCCCAGGTACGGTTGCAGGGCGGCCAGTCCGGCAGACGCGGCTTCCTGCTGCGCCTTCCATTCGAGGGCGTCAGCGGCAAAGAGGGCGGTGAGCTGGGCCAGTGTGACCGGCTCTTCCGCGGCGTAGATGACAGCTTCCAGCTTGGCTTTCAGGCTCATTCTGTAATAGGGTACCTCCAATATCGTACCGGAAGTGGAAGAAATCTGCGCGCGGATTGATGCGATATCGTCTCTGCAGGCCGCAAAAAGGGCGTCCGGCAACGCCGAACACCCTGAAAGACCATGGGTACGCCGCATTATCTGACGTTTTGCTGAAAAAATGGAACGGGTTTCAGCTCCTACTGAGGAGATCCCGGGTGTCCACGGAGGATGACGCGATGGCTCAGGCCCCACTAAGCAGGGATGCAGCACGAGCGAGTTGGCGGGGCAGGTTACCGGGCGTTCGGCTCGCCGGCGTTGTCCTTCTCGCCGGCGATGGTGATGCGCAGGGAGCGGAGAAAGCTGAGATCGTTCTGGGTAAAGGGCGGCTCGGCGCCGCTCTCGCCTGCTCCTGCTTCGGCCTCCCGGGCCTCTCGCGCTGCGACATCGTTGAGGCCGATGGTGGCCTCCAGCATCAGCAGCACGTCGAAGCCGTGCTGGCGGATATCCTGGACCACGCCGGCGATCTGCTCGCTCTCGATGACCGACTCGTGGATGGCCTCTCCCAGTTGCTGAATGAGTTCGCGCAGACGGGTTGTCATGGGCACCTCCAGGAGCTTCGGCCGACGCACGCTAAAAGCGCCGGACAGTGCAGGATTCCTCTACATTACTTCCGTTACCGTTCGCTTGCAAGTGCGAATCGCCGGGAATCCGCCGAAATACGGTACGGCGACCGCCGCTGCTACCATCATAACGAAGATGAGACCAGAGAACATTGGGCGCGCGTTGGGCATCGGACTGCGGGTTGCCGGGCGGATCGCCGGCCAGCGCATGGGCGGCGGCGCGCAGAATGCCCCGGCACACTCCGCCGCCACGGCGTCCGCTCCGCCAGCGGTTGCCGGCGACGGAGTGCGCGGACGGGTAGAAGGGCAGGCAGCCGGGCGGGCTACAGCGGGCGTCGCGCGCGGTGTGCGCGGATTTCTGCGCCCCTTCCGCAGAGTAGGCGGCATCCTGTGGTTGGAGGTGACGGGCGCCTTCTTCCTGCTGCCTGTGGTGGTCTTTGCTCCGAAGCTGTGGAGCACAAGGGCGAGTTGGGCTCACGGCCCCGATCACCGGACGTTTCTGCTTACCGCCGGGGTGATGGCGGTCTTTCTCTACCTGGGCGTAAGTTCGTTCTGGCGCGCGCGGAAGCGGTGAGGCAGCGGCTTGGTCCTTGCTCGATCGCTTGATCCTGAGCTGGGGCGCGGAGTTTGACCCCGCCGCGCTGACTCCCTATCGTGAAGAGAGTACAGCAAGTCGCCCGAAAGGATTCTCCATGACCCTCCCAGCTTCGCCCATTGCCGCCATGCCGAAGAAGACCGCCCTCAACGCCGCCCACCGCGCGCTGAAGGCCAAGATGGTGGACTTTGGCGGCTGGGATATGCCGGTCGAGTACCCCGGCGGGCTGGTGGCCGAGCACCTTGCCGTGCGCAACTCAGTCGGCCTCTTCGATGTGAGCCACATGGGCGAGATCCGCTTTCGCGGTCCCGGCGCGCTGGACGCCATCCAGCACATCACGATGAACGACGCCAGCCGCCTCCAGGACGGCCAGGCCCACTACTCCGCGCTGCTCACCCCGGAAGGCACGTTCGTGGACGACATTCTGGTCCACCGGCTCAGCCAGGACGACTATCTGCTGGTGGTCAACGCCGGCACCAAGGACAAAGACTACGCCTGGATTCGCGGGCAGGTGGGCGAGATGCAGTTGACACAAATCAGCGACGACTCCGACAGCTATTCTCAACTGGCCGTGCAGGGGCCGCGGGCGCTGGAAACCCTGCAAAAGCTGACCAAAGTCGATTTGGCGGCGATCAGGAACTATTGGTTTACCTTCGGCGATGTGTGCGGCGTGCCCGATGTGCTGATCGCACGCACCGGCTACTCCGGCGAGGACGGCTTCGAGCTTTACCTGCCCTCGGATGGACCGACGACGGAAAAAGTGTGGAATGCGCTGCTGGAGGCGGGCGCGGAGTTTGGCATTCGCCCCTGCGGCCTGGGCGCGCGCAACACGCTGCGGCTGGAGGCGGGAATGCCGCTCTACGGCCACGAAATCTCCGACACCATCAATCCTTTTGAGTCCGGTCACGACCACTGGCTCAAGCTCGACAAGGACGAGTTCATTGGCCGCGAGGCGCTGCTGGCCGTGCAAGCCTCGGGCGGAGCCAAGCGCAAGCTCGTGGCTCTGGAAATGGTGGAGCGCGGTATCGCCCGCGACGGCTATCCGGTCCTCGACCTTGAAGGCCATGAGATCGGCGTCGTCACTTCCGGCTCGCCCGCGCCGTTTCTCAAGACCAACATCGCCTTCGCGCTCGTGCCCGCATCCTTAGCCGCCAGCGGCGAAGACGTGATGGTCCAGGTTCGCGCGAATCAGGTGAGGGCGAAACTGGTTCCGGCGCCGTTCTACAAGCGGGCGAAGAAGTAATGTCCCCGGTAAAACCAGGGATTCTTCCGGTTGGTATAGTATTTATTGTGGTTTGGCCGGATGTAACGGCTGCGCCTGCGTCCGCTCTTCGCGGCTCTGCGCCCCAACTTCGATAGCTTCGCCGAGGATCAGCGGCAGCTCCTGCTGTTGCGATTTGTACGACTCATAGGCTCTCACGATGCGCTGCACCAGCACGTGGCGCACCACGTCGCAATCCTCGAAGTGGCAGAAGTGAATGCCCTCGACGCCGCCGAGAATGTTGATCGCGTCCAGCAGGCCGGACTTGCGCGGGTTGGGCAGGTCAATTTGTGTGATGTCGCCGGTGATGACCGCCTTGGAGTTGTTGCCCATGCGGGTCAGGAACATCTTCATCTGCTCGATGGTGGTGTTCTGCGCCTCGTCCATGATGATGAAGGCGTCGTTGAGGGTGCGGCCGCGCATGAAGGCCAGCGGGGCGACCTCGATGATGTTCTTCTCCAGCATTTTGTCGACTTTTTCCGGGTCGAGCAGGTCGTAGAGGGCGTCGTAGAGGGGGCGCAGGTAGGGGTCCACCTTTTCCTGGAGGGTGCCGGGCAGGAAGCCGAGGCGCTCGCCAGCCTCGACCGCGGGGCGGACGAGCACGATGCGGCTGACTTTTTTGGCGTTCAAGGCGGCCACGGCCATCGCCACGGCGAGGTAGGTCTTGCCGGTGCCCGCCGGGCCGACGCCGAAGACCATGTCGTTCTGCTCGATGGCCTCGACGTATTTTCTCTGATTAATGGAGCGCGGTTGGACGGTGCGCTTCACTCCGGCCGAGCGCTGCTTGCCGCTGTCGGCCAATGACTTCAGAGTTGTCGCGGGGTCGGCGACCACCAGGCGCAGCAGGCCGTTCAGTTCGCCGTTGTGCGGGTTGACGCCCTGCTTGCGCAGCGCGTCAAAATCTTGAAAGATCTGCCGGACGCGGGCCACGCCCGTTTCCGGTCCCTCCACGTGCACGGCGTCGGAGCGCAGGTCAATGCGTACGCTGAGCGAGTCTTCCATGAGCCTGAGGTTTTCATCGCGAGTCCCGAAGAGGGGCTCCAGGTTGGGTGTGATCTCCAATGCGATCTTCAATGGGTTCGATGGCCTCCAAGAGGATGTGCGGTTGAAGTGCAGCGGCGGCGGGCAGGCGCTCCCGTCGCGGCCACAGACAGAATATCGGCATAAGGCGCGGCGAAGACAAGCGCAAGGCCGCGATCGTGCCGGGTATACGTGAATTGGGAGGGAAAGCGCGAATCGCGGCGCAGAACCGGGCCGAAGCTCTGGGCTGTGGAACGAAACCGCGGGTTGGATAAGGCTACCAAATCCGGAATCAGTTTTCGTTATCTGGGCTTGAGAGTAGCGCGAGTGGGAGGGCGAGTCAATGCGTACGGCAAGGAATTTTAATGAAAAGTGTGCCTTGAAGGGTACTGGAGGGGCATGAACCTCCCGGCTGCATCCGCATCGGGCAGTGCGCGGTTCGCCGCAGGCGCATTGACCCGCCGCCCGATTTCCCGTAGACTAAGTAATTGCGAGGGATGCGGCTTGAGTTGCATTCTGTGACCGCATTATCCCTGAGATTTAAGGATCATCAATGGCAAACCATGTATCGTCGCTGAAGCGCGCCCGCCAGACCGTAACCCGCACCGCGGTGAACCGCGCCAACCGCAGCCGTGTGCGCACCAGTCTGCGCGATCTGCGCGAAGCGCTCGTCCAGGGCGACGTGACAGCCGCCCAGGCGCAGTATCGCTCGACCGTCTCCGCCCTCGACAAGAGCGTGCAGAAGGGCATTTTGCACGACAACACCGTCTCCCGCTACAAGAGCCGCCTGAATGCGCGGCTGAAGGCGCTGGTTCTGGCCAAGGCGTAGCGCGGAATCCATCGAATCTGCGACAGACAGCAGCAGCCGGGAAGACCTCCCGGCTGCTGCCGTTTTTTGCGCGCGATGAAGAGCGGTCTGTTACGAAAGCCGTGTCCCCGGCTTGCTCCCGGATGCGATGATAAGAACAGAACTCCCGCTCCTACTCTCGCGCGCGGCGCGAACACCAGGGGAAACGCCATGCGTCGTGTCGCGCTGATTTACAATCCGGCCTCCGGCCAGCACTCGCGCGGTCGCCACGCGGCCATCGACAAAGCGCTCGACGTCCTCCGCGAAGCCGGCGTAGAAGCCGAAGCGCTGGAAACCATCGCGCCGGGCAGCGCCGGTATTTTGGCCGAGGAGGCCGCCCGCCGAGGCTGCGACACAGTTATTGCCTGCGGCGGCGACGGCACCGTCCATGAAGTCTTACAGAGCCTGGTCGGAACCCAGGTGGCGTTGGGCGTGGTGCCGCTGGGCACCGCCAACGCGCTGGCCGCGAACCTGGGCCTGCAATCCTCACCTGCCAAGGCGGTCCGCAAACTGCTTACTGCGCTCCCGGTGCGCCTCCCCGTGGGCCAAATCTCTTATCAGGACACGGCCGGCGAAACCCGCACGCGATCCTTCACCGTAGCCGCCGGAGTGGGCACGGATGCTCTCTTTTTCTCCCAGCTCGACCCGGCTCTCAAGCGGCGCTTCGGCTACATCCTCTACATGATCGAGGCCTTTCGCGTCTGGGCCACCCACACCTTCCCCCTCTTTGAAGCGGCCTTTATCGAAGACGCGAGTGCCCAGCCGCGCGTGGAAGAAATTTCCGAGCTTCTGGTGGTGCGCATTCGCAACTTCGGCGGCGCCCTCAACAACTTCATCCCGGGCGCCACTCTGCACAACCAACACCTGCGCCTGGTGGCCTTCAAGACGCGCAGCCGCCTGCGCTACTTTTGTTTCCTGATCGCCTCTCTCTTTGGCCTTAGCCGGTCGACGCCTGAGATTGAAATGATCGATGCCGTCTCGGTCGAGTGCCGTCCCCGCAACGGATCCTCGGCGCGCATCTTCGTGGAGGCCGATGGAGAGATTCTGGGGCATCTGCCGGTCCGCATCGAGATTGTGCCCGATGCCGTCACGCTGTTGATTCCACCCAGCGCCAAGCCCTGAATCCTGCGCGATCCAGCCTTAACTCTTCGCAGCGAGTCGGGCTGCTACTCATGAAAATTCCGCAACAGCCTGAACGCCGCAGTCCCTATACCACCAGACAACGCTGTCAAAGCTGTGCTAGAGTGGTACGCATTGAGCTATGAGTACACCAAAGACCATTGGGCGGTATGAGATCCTCGATGAGCTGGGCCACGGCGCCATGGGCAGCGTCTTCCGTGCGCTCGATCCTGCCATGGGCCGCGTCGTCGCGCTGAAGACCATCCTGACTGTGGCGCTGGCCAGCGAGCAGGGCGACGAGTACCGCCAGCGCTTCTACCGCGAGGCGCGCGCAGCGGGAGCTCTTGCTCATCCCGGAATTGTGCCCGTCTTCGACGTCGGCGAGCATGAGGGCGTGCCTTTCCTGGTGATGGAGTTTGTCAAGGGGGAGACCCTCGACTTTGCCATGAAGAAGGGCGAGCGGTTCTCGCTGGAGCGGGTCGCCGAGATCGGGGAGCAGATCGCCGAAGCCCTGGGATACGCGCACCAACATGGCGTGATTCACCGCGATATCAAGCCGGCGAATATTCTGCTCACCTCGGCCGAGGCTTATGGGAGCGAACGGCCGAAGATCACGGATTTTGGCGTCGCCAAGCTCATCGGCGGAGGGGTCACCACCACCGGCCAGCTACTTGGGACCCCGGCGTTCATGCCGCCGGAGCAGTTTACCGGTTCGCCCCTCGACGGCCGCGCCGACCTGTTTTCGCTGGGCGTCATCCTGTATTGGATGGCAACCGGAGAGCAGCCCTTCCCCGGCGAAACAATGACCGCGGTCTCCTACAAGATTGTCCACACGGAACCGGTTCCGCCCGCAAAACTGAATCCCGCCATTCCTCCCAAGCTGGAGAGCGTGATTCTCAAGTGCCTGGCCAAAAGCCCCGCGAACCGCTATCAAACCGGCGAGGAGCTTGCTCAGGACCTGGCGCTGCTGTGCGCCGATTCCAAGGCTTCGAGCTTGCAGTCGACTGCGCCGCTGGCCACAGGAACGGGAAAAGCATCCGAGGAGACCTTCGATCTGAATCCCGGCCAGCCGCCGAAACCTCTTCCGGTGACCGAGATCACCGCATTGGATATGCCGCCTCAGCCGGCAAAAAAGCATGGCGCGCTGCTGGTCGCGGCGGTTGCTCTTCTGGTTGCAATGGCCGCGGGCGGCGGGTATCTGCTGGCGCATCACAGGCAGCCTGCCGCGCAACCGCCGAACCCGGCGGCAACGGCTTCCACTCAGCCGTCGTTTGCGCCGTTGCCGGTCCCCGCAGTCGAGCCGGTGACGGCTCCAGTGGTGGCAAAAAAAGCTGCCGGAGGGCGTCCCGCACCGCCGGCCGCATTGCCCGCGCCGCCGGCCGCATTGCCCGCACCGCCGCCCGCATTGCCCGCACCGCCGGCCGCATTGCCCGCGCCCCTCGCCCAGACCCCCTCCGTGGCCTTCGATCCAAAGACGCTTGATCCCCGGCAGAACACCCGTTTGAAGCTGGAATTGGATCACTTTCCGGCTGGCCTGGCCTTCACCATCGCGATGAATGGGAAGACCTATTTCAAGGGATCCGCGGGCGACAAGGCGGAGTATGACAACCTGTTTGTTCCGCCGGGAGTGCATGAATTCCGCGTCACGGTACGCGGCGGCGGCGTGCAAAAGGCCTCGAATATCGTGAGCGCCGAGTTCCTGGCAAACAAGCGCATGGTCTTGAAGGTTGAGCTCCGGCCTCCGGTCAACGGCTCTTCGGGAGCATCGCCTGCCCTCGATCCCGCCGCGCAGATCGTCGCTTCCCTCAAGTCGGAGGGCTTTTTCCGGTAACGGAAGTTTAACTGCGCAGCTTCACAGGTCAAGCAGCAACTTGGCTGGCGCTCCTAAGAGTGTCCGAAGCGGCCTTCCTTGTTCTCTGCGCTTTCGGGGCACGCCGGTGGAGATTCGGCCATAGACAGGCTATCGCTTCCCCTCCCCGCAAAAGATAACGCATTTCCAGCGTTGCGCCCCAAATTATCCTGCTGGTTTATGATGCTTCAGGTGGCGACTCACCGTCCGCTAGTCAGAATAGCCGTTCGCCCCAGTCATGTAAGCAGTGTGTGCCGGGGAAACAAAAGCGCGAAGATGAACGCTGTCCACGAAAGAGGATGCAGCATGAAATACGTTTGTTTTATGGGGAAGATGGCTCTGACCGCGGCAGTAGTTTTGACTCTGTTGCCGGCGGCGGGGATGTACGGTCAATCAGGCCTGTTCCAGAGTCAACAGCCGAAGGGACCGTGGTCGAACAAGAGTCTGTCGCCGGACCAGCGGGCCGATCTGGTGATTGCGCAGATGACGCTGGACGAGAAGATTCAGCTTCTGCACGGGATGGGATGGCAGACGATCATGGCACAGCCGGAATCGGGACCGGCGACGCGCGCCATTACGACGCTTGGATTCATTCCTGGAGTGCCGCGGCTGGGGATTCCGGATCTGCAGATGTCGGATTGCGTTGAGGGCATCTCTGGCGCGGGAACGAAGGGCCGGTATACGACGGCGCTGCCCTCGGCCGAAGCGATGGCAGCGGCGTGGGATCCGGTGCTGTCATATGAGATCGGGACGATGATCGGCCACGAGATGCGGTCGCTCGGCTTCAATATGTCGCTGGGTTCGGGAATCAACATGATCCGCGAGCCGCGCAACGGACGGACCTTCGAGTACAAGGGCGAGGATCCGCTGCTGGCCGGAACGCTCGCCGGGCAGGAGCTGAAGGCGGAGAAGGCGCTGCACCTGATCACTGACGTAAAGCATTTTGTGGCGAACGACCAGGACGTGGGGCGGACAACCGTGAACTCGGTGATCAGCAAGCGCGCCCTGCGGGAGAGCGATCTGCTGGCGTTTCAGATTGCGCTGAGGGAGTCCGGCGCCGGCGCGGTGATGTGCTCGTATAACCGGATCAACGGCACGTACGCCTGCGAGAACCCTTATACGTTGACCGATGTGCTGAAGAAGGATCTCGGATTCAAGGGGTTTGTGATATCGGACTGGGGCGCGACCCAGAGCACGGTAAAGGCGGCGATGGCGGGCCTGGACGTGGAGATGCCGGGCAACGACTCCTTCGGCGACCCGCTGAAAAAGGCTGTGGAGAGCGGGGACGTGCCGATGGAGAGGCTGAACGAGATGGTGCACCGTATTCTGCGGACGGAGATCGATTCGGGAATCGTGGACGATCCGCCGCAACCAGAATCGCCGGACGTGATGCGCGGATTTGAGATGGCGCAGAAGATCGAGGAGCGCGGAGCGGTTCTGCTGAAGAACGAACACGGGCAACTGCCATTGCACGCGGCTGCAATCAAGTCGATTGCCGTGATCGGAGGTCATGCGGACGTAGGCGTGATGTCCGGAGGAGGTTCTTCGCAGGTCTCTCCGGCGGGTGGAAATCCAGTTCCTCCTCCGCCCGAGCTATTGATGAACCCGCTTGCAGCGATCTGGCTGACCGAGGTGTATCAACGCTCGGTTCCGCTCAAAGGCATCGAGGACAAGGCTCGTGGCGCGCAGGTGAAGTTCGATCCAGGGACAGACCCGGCTGCGGCTGCGGCGCTGGCCAGGAGTTCGCAAGTGGCGATTGTCTTCGCGGTGCAGCACGAGTCAGAAGGGATTGACCTGAAAAACCTGTCGCTGCCCGGCAATCAGGACGCGCTGATTGAAGCGGTTGCAGCAGCCAATCCGCATACCATTGTGGTTCTGGAGACAGGCGGCGCCGTGCTGATGCCGTGGATCGACAAGGTGAGCGCGGTTGTGGAGGCGTGGTATCCGGGGATTCGCGGCTCTGAAGCGATTGCGAATATTCTCTTCGGCGATGTGAATCCGTCGGGCAAGCTCGCGCTGACCTTCCCAAAGAGCGAGGCGGATATTCCGCACCCGGTGCACAACGATCCGCCCAAGCCGGACGCAACGCACCCCATGCCCAAGCTGCCCGGATTCCCCGGCTTTGTTGCCATGTTGATGGTGAACGGCCCGTTCTTCGATGCCGTGTACGACGAGGGCCTGAAGGTGGGCTACAAGTGGTATGACGCCGAGAACAAGACGCCTCTGTTCCCCTTCGGCTACGGACTCTCCTACACGACGTACGCCTATTCCGGCCTGCAGGTGCAATCCGGCAAGGGGCTTGAGGTGAGCTTCAAGGTCAGGAATACCGGGAAGCGCGCCGGCGAGGAGATTGCGCAGGTCTATCTCACCCTGCCCGCCGCCGCCCAGGAGCCGCCCAAACGGCTGGTGGGATGGAGCAAGGTCGTCCTGGCGGCCGGCGAAGAGAAGAACGTTACCGTCAAGGTCGAGCCGCTCTTCCTCTCCATCTACAACGAGGACAAGAGCGCCTGGGAGGTGGTTCCCGGCGAATATACGGTCTGGGCCGGCGGCTCATCGCGCGACCTGCCGCTCAGCGCGCCGGTCAAGCTGGAAGGCAAATAGAACTTTCGGGGAGTGGAATCCACTCCCATTTTCGGCGGGGATCGCTTGCGGTCCCCGCTTTTTTGCGGATGAGTTCTTGCCGCCCATCGTTCTGCGAAGATAGTACTAGATGCTCTCCCTGCAAAATGCCGGCAAGCGGTTTGGACCGCGAGTCTTGTTTCTGGAAGCCAACTGGCTGATCCGAAGCAAGGAAAGAACTGCGCTCGTGGGGGCCAACGGCACCGGCAAATCCACCATCATGAAGGTGCTGGCCGGCCTGGAGACGCTGGACTACGGCGGCTTGCAGCAGACGCGGGGCATGAGCATCGGCTACCTGCCGCAGGAGGGGCTGGCGCTGGCTGGCCGAACGGTCTTCGAGGAGTGCCTGACCGTCTTCGACGAACTGCGCGAGATGGCCCGCGAGGTCGAGCGGCTGGGCGGGCAACTTTCCGTGCTGGACCACGAAGGCGCGGAGTACGAGGCAACGGCGGAGCGCTACTCGATGCTGCAGGAGCGTTTTCACGCGCTGGACGGCTATGCGCTGGACGCGCAGGTGGGCGGCGTGCTGACCGGACTGGGCTTCGGCAAGGAAGATTGGACGCGCCAAACCGATGAGTTCAGCGGCGGCTGGCAGATGCGCATCGCGCTGGCCAAGCTGCTGCTGGCCAAGCCTAACTTGCTGCTGCTGGACGAGCCGACCAACCATTTGGACCTGGAGACGCGCAACTGGCTCGAAGACTATCTGAAGAGTTATCCCTTCGGCTATATTCTTATCTCTCACGACCGTTATTTTCTGGATGTAACCATCGATAGAACCGTCGAGATTTGGAATAAACGGGTGAATATCTATCAAGGCAATTACACAAAATACCTCAGCCAGAAAGACGAGCGGCGGACGCAGTTGCAGGCGGCCTATAACAACCAGCGCCAGCAGATCGAGCACCTGGAGGCCTTCATCAATCGCTTCCGCGCGCAGGCCACCAAAGCCAAGCAGGTACAGTCGCGCATCAAGGAGTTAGAAAAAATCGAACGCATCGAGATTCCCGAGGAGGAATCGACGATTCACTTCAAGTTTCCCCAGCCGCCGCCTTCGGGGCGGATGGTGGCGGAGGCCGAGGAGTTATCGAAGAGTTATGGGCAGAAGTTAGTGCTCGACAAGGTGCGCTTTAGAATCGAGCGCGGCGACCGCGTGGCGCTGGTGGGCGTGAACGGCGCGGGCAAGTCCACGCTTATTCGTTTGCTCACCGGCGACGAAGCGCCGACCGGCGGGCAGGTCAAGCTGGGGCACAACGTGGTGAGCGAGTACTTTGCGCAGGACCAGTACAAGGTGCTGGACGGAGACGCGCGCATGCTGGATGACCTGAGCCGCGCCGCGGTGAAGGTGCCGGAGTCTGCGCTGCGCTCGCTGCTGGGCTGCTTTCTCTTCAGCGGCGACGATGTCTTCAAGCCGCTGGGCGTGCTCTCGGGCGGCGAGCGCAACCGCTATGCGCTGGCGCGGATTCTGGTTTCGCCGTCGAATTTTCTGCTGCTCGACGAGCCGACCAACCACCTCGACATGCGCGCCAAGGACGTGCTGCTCGACGCGCTGGCAGCCTTCAGCGGCACGGTGGTCTTCGTCTCGCATGATCGTTATTTCATTGACCGGCTGGCCACGCGTGTGCTGGAAGTAGACGGCGGCAACGTGACCAGCCACGAGGGTAACTACGAGGACTATCTGCGCTGGAAGAGTCTTGGTCTTGCAGACGGCAGCCTTTCGGTTGAGATCACGGCTAAAGAAAGGCCGCAAGAGCCTGCCGCGAAGAACAGCAATGGGACTGGCTCTGAGGCCGACGCTGCGAAGGACCGACCGCGCCGGCTGAATCCCATCAAGCAGAAGCAGATGGAAGAGCGGTGCGCGTTCCTGGAAGAAGAAGTCCCGCGCATCGAGGCTTCGATTGCGCACACCGAGGAGCAGTTGGGGGTTTATGTCAGCGCCGCCGAGACCGAGCGGCTGATTGCACTGGCCGGGGAGTTGCGCGCGCAGTTAGCCGCCTTCACCGATGAGTGGGAAGAGCTGATGATGCTGCTGGAGGGGTAAGAAATGCTCACCTGATTCGCATATTTATATAATCCCTCTTGCCATGAGCGGCATCCTCGTACTATGCTCTTCTTATGCGTCGATGTCGCTAACACCGCCCTGGTGCCAGACACGATGCGGGTGTGCGCCCTGTTCGCGCGCAGTCTTCCCCGCCTGACAGTTCGACCATCACCCCACAAAACAGAACCGTCTGGGATCGCATCCCGGAAAAGGAGATCATCATGGCGCGCATCGCCGCGAATGTAACGGAACTCATTGGTAAAACCCCTTTAGTCCGGCTGAACAAAGTGGCGGCCGGCTTGCCCGCAACCGTCGTAGCCAAGCTCGAAAGCCAGAACCCGGTTTCCAGCGTGAAGGACCGCATTGGGCTGGCGCTGATTGAGGCCGCCGAGAAGGCCGGCAAGATCAGCCCCGGCAAGACGGTGCTGATTGAGCCGACCAGCGGCAATACCGGCATTGCGCTGGCCTTTGTGGCCGCGGTCAAGGGCTACCGGCTGATTCTGACGCTGCCGGAGACGATGAGCCTGGAGCGGCGCGTGCTGCTGCTGGCCTTTGGCGCGGAGATTGTGCTCACGCCCGGGCCCAACGGCATGAAGGGCGCCATCGCCAAGGCCGACGAGATTCTGGCTAAGACGCCGAACGGCTATATTCTGCAGCAGTTCAACAACCCCGCCAACCCGGCGATTCACTACGCGACGACCGGCCCGGAGATTTGGGACGACACGGACGGCAAGGTGGACATTCTCATCTCGGGAGTTGGCACCGGAGGCACCATCACCGGCGCGGGCAAGTACATCAAGGAGCGCAAGCCGGAGTTCAAGGCGATCGCCGTGGAGCCGACCGATAGCGCGGTGCTGAGCGGCGGCAAGCCGGGGCCGCACAAGATTCAGGGTCTCGGCGCGGGCTTTGTTCCTGGCGTCCTGGACATGAGCATTGTGGATGAGGTGGTGCAGGTGACCAACGAGGAGTCGATTGCGCTGGCTCGCCGGCTGCCGCTTGAAGAGGGCCTGTTTGTGGGCATCAGCTCGGGAGCGGCGGTGGCGGCGGCACTGAAGGTGGCTGCGCGACCGGAAAATGCCGGCAAGCTGATCGTGGTGGTGCTGCCGGACTTCGGCGAGCGCTATTTGTCGAGCATTTTGTTCGAGTCGCTGCGCCAGCAGGCGCTGGCTCTGCCGGTGGAAGCGATTGCCGTATAAGGTGCTAACCGCACGGGCGGAGTTTAGTTCATGGTTTCCCAGGTCCCAAAAGCGGGACCTGGGGCACCCGGCCTACCCTGAGAGGATATGCTTTGAATAACCAGCATTCCCTCGGCGGCTAAAGCCGCTCTTCAACAGGCGCTCTTGCGGCACGGCTGAAGCCGTGCCCTTTCAAAACGCTGTTCTGACCGAGTTTCAAGAACTCCGCAGATTGTTCGGCCCGCCATGTCCCTGTTTGCCCGCGTCCGCGAAGACATCGACTCCGTACTGGAGCGCGATCCGGCTGCGCGCTCGCGGCTGGAGGTCTTTCTCTGCTATCCGGGGCTGTGGGCGGTGTGGATTCATCGCGTCTCGCACCGGCTGTGGGGCTGGCGGCTGCGTCTGCTGGCAAGGCTGCTCTCGCAGGTGGGCCGCTTTTATACCGGCGTCGATATTCATCCTGGCGCGCTGCTGGGCCGGCGGCTCTTCATCGACCATGCGACTGGCGTGGTGATCGGCGAGACCTCGATCGTGGGCGACGACGTGACGATGTACCAGGGCGTGACGCTGGGCGGCACCGGCAAAGGCCACGGCAAGCGCCATCCGACGGTCTGCGACGGCGTCTTCATCGGCAACAACGCCAATCTGCTGGGCAATATCACAATCGGCGAGAATTCGCGCGTGGGCGCGGGGTCGGTGGTGCTCTCCGACGTGCCGCCCGACTCGACGGTGGTCGGCGTTCCGGCGCACATTGTCTATCGCAACGGCGAGCGGGTGCTGATTACCGATCCGCACGACATCAAGGATCCGCTCTCCGATTCGCTGATTGCGCTCTCGGCTCGCGTAGAAGAACTGGAAGAGCGCCTGGGCGGCAAACCGCAGCCGGCGGAGCAGTTTACCGCCGAAGCCGCCGAGCGCGAAGCCTACCGCGAAAAACTGGAGCGGCTGCGGCAGTACGTTTCGATGGGCGAAGGGATTTAGAGCATTTTCGGAAATTATTTAGACCGAAAGTATATTGGCATCCCACCCTTTCCGCAGAAAAAAGCGGAAAGGATGGGGCACGGAATTCTATAGTATAAGCGAAAATGCTCTAGTTTTCGCCGTATTGCTCGTCGCTCACCTGCTCCATCCAATCAACGGTTTTGTCATCGAGCTTTTCCTGAATGGCAATATGGGTCATCGCCGTCGTTGGCGCCGCTCCGTGCCAATGCTTCTCTCCCGGCGCAAACCAGATCACGTCGCCGGGCCGGATCTCCTCGATGGGACCGCCCCAGCGCTGCGCGCGGCCACAGCCGGAGGTGACGACAAGAGTCTGTCCGAGCGGGTGCGTATGCCAGGCCGTGCGTGCGCCGGGCTCAAAGGTGACGCTTGCGCCGACGGCACGTGCGGGTTCGGGTGAATCAAAGAGCGGGTCCACCCGCACCGTGCCCGTGAAGTAATCCGCCGGTCCCTTGTAGGAAGCCTGAGAACCGATTCGCTTGATCTCCATTGATGAATTCCTTCTTCTCAGAATTGAGTCTTCAGAGTTGTAACTCACTCCGCCCCGCCGGGGCGGGAATCTCTGAAATGATCGCTTTCCCAGGGTTTCACCCTGGGCTATTCTCGTTTCCTCCCTCCGGGAGGATGGCAGGGAATCATCCTAGGAAGAGATGACTCCGAAAACGACGAAGTTGCTCAGCGGCCGGTGGTCTTCTCCAGCGCCTCCGGGTAGCGCGCGCCTTCCACCTGGATCTGCGAGAGAGCTGTTTCAATCTGGCGCAGGTCTTCGGCGGAGAGCTCGACGGCGGTGGCTCCGATGTTTTCCTCCAGACGGTGCAGTTTGGTCGTTCCGGGAATCGGCACAATCCACGGTTTCTGGGCCAGTAGCCAGGCAAGCGCGATCTGCGCCGGAGTCGCCTTCTTCTGCGCTCCGATCCTGCCCAGCAGATCGACGAGCGCCTGGTTCGCAATCCGGGCCTCCGGTGTGAAGCGCGGAATCTTGCTGCGAATGTCGGTCGAGGCAAACTGAGTCTTTTCGTCCATCTTGCCGGTCAAGAAGCCTTTGCCCAGCGGGCTGAAGGGCACAAAGCCGATGCCGAGTTCTTCGAGCGTGGGGATAATCTCGGCCTCCGGGGCGCGATACCAGAGCGAGTACTCGCTCTGCAATGCGGTGACGGGCTGAACGGAGTGGGCGCGGCGGATCGTCTTCACTCCGGCCTCCGACAGGCCGAAGTGCTTGACCTTGCCCTGCTGGATCAGATCCTTGATCGCTCCGGCGACATCTTCGATGGGCACTTCAAGATCGACGCGGTGCTGATAAAAAAGATCGATGGCGTCCACGCGGAGGCGCTTGAGCGAGGCCTCGGCAACCTGCTTGATATGCTCAGGCCGGCTGTTCTGCCCCCTCGGGCCGTGACTTCCGTCGGGATTGATATCCATTCCAAACTTGGTGGCGATGGCCACCTGTCCGCGGAAGGGCTCCAGGGCCTCGCCCACCAGCTCTTCGTTGTTGAAGGGGCCGTAGACCTCGGCCGTGTCAAAAAAGGTGACGCCGCGCTCAACAGCCGCGCGAAGCAGCGCGATTGAATCCTTCTTCTCCGGGAATGGCGCGTAGGAAAAAGTCATTCCCATGCAGCCCAGGCCGAGTGCCGATACTTCCAGATTGCTGTTTCCCAATTTGCGCTTTTGCATTGTGTCACCTCATCAGTTGGTCAGGACCGAAGCCTCTCACAACTGCCCTTCTCCATCCAAAGACTACAGAACAATCTCGTCCGAACGGTATCCAAATCCTGCCAATCTATTGCCTATTCCTGTCGCAGCGCAGATATTTATGCACACTGCCCCGCATTCAGTGCTACGTTGGATTTGAAGGAGCGATGCAGTCAAGTGGCAAAAGATATAGATGCAAGCGAAGAGTCAAGGGTGGTCGAGATGCGGGCCGAGCTGGCGCGCAAGATTGCCGCACATATCCAGGTGGAGGGTCCGAACGAGACCGCCTTGCCTGGCCTGCGCCTCTCCCGCCACAGCGCGCCCTCCGAGTGCTACTCCGCTGCCTACGAGCCCGAGTTGATTGTCTTCGCTCAGGGCGAAAAGCGCATCACCGTCGGCGGCACGATCCACCTCTGCGACGGTTCCACCTTTCTGTTGACATCAGTCGATCTGCCGGTCCTGGGCCAGTTCACAAAGGCATCAAAGACCGAGCCGTTTCTGGCTCTGGTCCTCAAACTCGAAATGCCCGTGGCGCGCGAGATTCTCAGCCAGGATGAGTTTCTTGTCCCCGAGGCCTCTTTCGGGGCGCGAGGCATGGCGGTCGGCAAGACCCCGGTCGAGTTGCTCAGCGCCTGCTGCCGGTTGCTGGGTCTTCTGGACACGCCCCGGGACATTCCCTTCCTCGGCGGCCTGATGCAGCGGGAGATCATCTACCGGGTGCTGCGCGGGCCGCTCGGCAAGCATCTGCGCGCCATCGCCACGCTGGGCGAGCAGAGCAACCGGACGGCCAAAGCCGTCGCCTGGCTCAAGGCGAATTACGAAAAGCCCTTGCGTGTAGAAGAACTGGCCTCGGTGGCGCAGATGGGCGTCTCCACCTTCCACCATCACTTCCGCTCACTGACCGCGATGAGTCCGCTGCAATATCAGAAGCGGCTGCGGCTGCACGTAGCGCGCTTGCGCATGATGACGGAGGGCAAGGACGCCGCCAGCGCCGCCTTCGAGGTCGGCTATGAAAGCGCCAGCCAATTCAATCGCGAGTACAGTAGCTTCTTCGGTGCGCCTCCCATGAGGGACATCAAAGCCCGTCAGCTCGCCGCCGGCGCGACTGCCCGCGACTAGAGCATTTTCACTTCATTTGCGTCGATCTGGTGAACCCGCGCGATCCGATCGAGGATCGCGTGGATGTTCAAGGAGCAAGCTGATAGATTCCATCCTCCTGTCGCAGCGATCGGCGAGAGGAAGCGCTACTGAAATAGCCTGGGCGCGAAGTCGTTCAGATCGCGCCGCCATGTGAGCCATTCGTGGGCAGTACCCGGCGAAGAGAAATAGACGTACTTGATTCCTGCCTTGTCCAGCATCGCGCGAAATGCGCCGATGGATTTATGGAAGAAATCGGGCTCCTCGGTTCCCATGCCGAGCCAGAGCAGCTTGACCTTTTCATTGAAGGCCGCTCCGTCCTTGAAGATGCCGTTGAAAGCCGTCGCCGGATCGAGGGCGTCGCCGCTCAAACCATTCATGGTGCCGCTGAATCCGGCCATGTAGGCAAAGGTCTCCAGATGGCCCGTCGCCAGGTGGAGCGCTTGGTTGGCGCCCATCGAAAGGCCGGCCATCGCCCTGTGATCGCGATCGGGAATCGTCCGGAAGGTGGAGTCGATCATCGGGATGACGTCTTTAATCATCACGTCATCGAAGGCGCTGGTCTCTCCGCCTGCTCCTGGAGCGGGACCGAAAGGACCGGAGGGCTTGGAGGCATAGCCGTTGTCCATCACGATGATCATCGGCACGGCCTTCTTCTCCGCGATCAGATTATCCAGAATCAGGTTGGCGTGACCCTGGAAGATCCATCCGGTCTCATCCTCGCCCATGCCGTGCTGGAGATAGAGCACCGGATAGCGCGCGCTGAGGTTGGAGTCGTAATCCGGCGGGGTGTAAACGAAGCAGCGCCGCCACTGGCCGGTGATCTTAGAGTGGTAGGTGCGGATACGCACATCGCCGTGCGGCACATCCCTGGCCATGTAGTAGCTGACGCCGTCTTCGGGAATATCGATGCCGCTGGCGTCCATGCTCATACCGAAGTAGGTGTGGCTGCCGGGATCGTTCATGCGGACCCCATCGGCGTCGAGCGCGTAGTAGTGGAAGCCCTCGACCAGTGGAGGCGTGGTTACGCTCCACACGCCGTCGTCGCCGCGCGTCATGGGAAACTTCTGGTGCGAGATGTCCACATCCACCGACTGTGCCGTGGGCGCCTTGAATTGGAAGGCCACGCTATGATCCGGCAGAACACGCGGATACTGGGCGCCCATCACATTCGTCGCGGCGGGCTTGGCGTCCTCAACCGCCGAGACGCGCACTCCCTCCGGCGAACGGCGCCAGGCGAAGTAAGCGTCCAGCGCCTTGAGTCCTTCTTCGTTGGGAACCGGCCCGGGGTGCGGCGTTCCAGCTAAATACATATACTCTGGATGCTGGTCGCTGAAGGCCGGCCACTTGGGCATCCCCTCGCCGTTCGGGTCGCCATACTTGGCGAAGTTTGTCCAGTAAGTCCCCATCGCGTCGGAGATCACGCGATCCGTCGCGCTTGGCACCTCGTTTTGCAAATCGTTCAAGTGGCCGAAGACATACGGAACCTCCCGGCCGTGCCACGCGCCATAGCCTTCATGCTCCGAGCCGGCGGGAAAATCCGGATGCTGGTCGAAGTAGTACATGAAGACCTTGGACGAGCCCCGCTGCGACTGCAACCGCGCCCAGATCCAGGTCTGCCAGCCGAAGGCCGCATCGCGGCTAAGGTCGCGGGCGGTTTTGGGCACGGACTTGTCGCCCGTGGGATAGGCCTTAAGCAAGCTGTCGGCGTATGCGCCATAGCGCTTGCGCACGCCGTCGATATACGCCTTCGGCGAGCTGTCACGGGAAAAGCTTGCGCCTTCATCGGAGTTGTAGCCGATGAGGACGGGAATGTCGTTAAATTTTTTGGCGTCGTAAAGCATATATTGATCGGCGGGAATCACCCAGCCGTCGGTATTCGGCCACGCCATGCCGCGCTGACTGGCCAGCAGCTTCTCCGCCGGCAGCTTGCGCAACTCGGCGAGCGAACTGGCTCCCGCGTTGATCTGGAAGGCCAGGCCGTCCTTCTCGGCAATGGCAAGAGGGCGCATATTTTCTCCGGGCGCGCCGGAGGACCGCGGAGGGCCGAAAGAGCCGCCGCTCTCCGAAATTGCCCCCTGGATCAAGCCCTTCGCCAGCGGTGAAGCACATAGCTGACTCACGGCGATGCCGCCGGCCGACTCGCCAAAGATGGTGACCTTGTCGGGGTCGCCTCCGAAGGCCGCAATGTTCTTCTTGATCCATTGCAGAGCGGCGATCATGTCGAGCAGGCCGTAGTTGCCGGAAACGTGATTGGGCGATTCGGCGCTCAGCTCCGGATGCGCTAAAAAGCCGATCGGGCCCAGGCGGTAGGCGATGCTGACCAGCACAACGCCCTTCTTCGCCAGAATCTCTCCGCTATAGCCCGGAATCGAGGTAGCGCCGCCGGCAAAGCCGCCGCCGTAGATCCATACCAGCACCGGGATTTTCGCGGAGGCCGACTTCGCCGGGCTCCAGACATTCAGATAGAGGCAGTCCTCGCTCATCGCGGGAGCCTTGCCGCCGTAGCTGCCCTGCACGCACTGCGGCGCGAACTTATCGGCGGGGCGCACGCCCTCCCATTTGGCCGTCGGCTGCGGAGCGCGCCAGCGCAGATCGCCTACGGGCGGAGCCGCGAAGGGAATGCCCCGGTAGACGGTGAGTCCATCTTCCTTTGTTCCCTGCAATAGGCCTTGCTCCACCTTCACTGTGGTATTTGCAGCCGCGCTCATCAACGACGCTGCCGCGATGGCGATAGCAAGCAAGATTGATCTCATTGTCGTTTTCCTTCCTTTTCCGAAAGCATAGTGCACCGGGGGCGAGTGCGGTAAATGTAACCTCGTGAGGCGCACTTCAACGGTTTCCGCCTTCCACCGGACGGGACCAAAGCCCTGTCCATCCTACTAGAAGCCATCTCACAAATGCCATTCAGTCCATGCAAAGCGTCCCTCAGGGGCTAGAGCGTTTTTCCTGTTGGTGTAGAGTCCGGCGTGGACCGGGAGGTCCACGCGACAGCCGGCCAGGAGGCCGGCGTTACCTGTTCTTGCAGCGACCGGCAACCTTGACTCAAGCAGAAGATCCACTCTATACCAACAGGCAAAATGCTCTAGTATGTTCCTGGAAAGGACGACGGCGGAGGCGGTGGATATAGCAGATCCCCGAGCGCCTGGTAGCGGCCCCCGTAGAAGATCAGCGCATACTCGCGCAACCCTGTGCTCAAAGGCCCTCCAAGGCAGATGCCGGCCAGTAGCGCGTAGCCGAATGCAACGACCCCGAAGAAGGCCTGGAGAAGAATGCCGATCAGCGCGGAGGCTCCGGTCGCATCCGCGAAGGCCGAGTGAATCGCATATACAATCGCCGCAACCGAGCCGGCCACCATGAGTCCCGGAATCAGCAGCACGATGAACAAGCCGATCATTGCAATCACTGGCAGGATCACTCGCAGCAGCGCGTAGACCGCAAACTGGCGCTTCTCCGCCGTGATGCGATCCCACACCTCTGCCCACGCTTCGCCGGCCGTTGCGTCCTCCAGCGCGTAATGCGGCAGCATCCAATCGCGTAGGATCACGTCGAGCGCAATTCCCACCAGCACCAGCAGGATAATGACCGGAATCAAGGGCAATACGAGAGAGAGCAACAGCCCCCAATCGGGCGGGCCGCCGGGCGGAGTCTCATGAAAGAGCCGGATAAATCCGGCTACAAACGGAAGCGCGATCAACCCCAATAGCAGCAGATAACAAAATCCCACCCCTAGATTCAGCCAGAAAAAGCGCTTCGCCTGCTCCCGATAGAGCCGCCATCCGGGGCGAATCTCGCTGCTGTTGTGAATCAGGCAATGAAAGAAGGCAAACCGTAGCCGCGTGATCAGATAAAAGACCACAAGGGAGATAAGAATCACCAACGCCACTGCCGCTACGATCGCCGCGATCCACACCGGAGGGATGTCGAACGGCGAATTGATTATCGGTCCATGTCCCGGCGAGGGACCGCCGTGCTTTGAGGAGCCGGAGTTGCTCCCGATTCCTTCGGTGATGATCGCGACCAGGCCGAGCTTCAGATAGGTTCCCCAGCGGAATGGCCTGAAGAGGAACTCCCTGGTGCGTTGAATGGCAAGCGAAACGGAATCCGCGGCGGATATGGGGCGCATAGGTATCCTTTCCTGAGAAGGCACAGCGTATCACAGAGCTACGAAAATCCTGGGTGCGAAGTTCCCCAACTGGGTGCGGACTGACCTTAATCCTGTAACTTCGGCTGAGTTTGCGCCGCCCACCACGAATCGAAGGCCGCCAGCGACCGCTCGCATTGCAGCCGGTGGCGCTCTTTCTTGTCCCGCACCTTCTTGCGCAACTCCTCTTCCAGCGGCTCCAGCAAGTCGAAGGTCATGTTCGCCGGCTGAAAATTCCTGGCGTCGGCATGGATGATGTAGTGGACGAGCGAGCCAAGAGCGGATGCGCGCGGTACGGGTACGGGCTCTTCTCCGTGCGCTAACTTGGCTGCATAAATTCCCGCCAGCAATCCGGTGGCAATTGACTCGGTGTAACCCTCGACTCCGGATAACTGCCCGGCAATCAGAATCCGCGGCGCGCATTTCAGCCGCAGCGTTTCATCCAACAAGACCGGCGCGCAGACATAAGTATTGCGATGAATCTGCCCGTAGCGCAGGAAGCGCGCATTTTCGAGGCCGGGAATCAACCGCAGCACCCGCGCCTGCTCGCCAAACTTCAAATGGTTCTGGAAGCCGACCAGGTTATAGCTGTCAGCGCGCAGATTCTCCTTGCGCAGTTGCACCACGGCCCACGGCGTCTTGCCGGTGCGCGGATCGCGCAGACCTACAGGCTTCATCGGACCAAAGCGCAACGTATCGCGCCCCCGCCATGCCAGAATTTCGATGGGCAGACAGCCTTCAAAATAATCCGCAGTCTCCCACTTCTTTGTCTCCGCCGGCTCAGCCTCCAGCAGTGCATCTAAGAAGCGGTCGAACTCCGCGCGGTCCATCGGGCAGTTAATGTAATCCGCCGTCCCCTTCTCCCAGCGCGCGGCAAAGTAAACCTTCTCCATGTCAATCGAGTCCGCCTCGACAATCGGCGAGATCGAGTCATAGAAAGCCAGATGCCCGGAGCCGGTGATGCGTTCAATCTCCGCGCACAAAGCGTCGGAAGTCAGCGGCCCGGTCGCCAGAATCGTGAGCGCGTAATCGCTCTCCGCCTCCAGCCGCGTCACCTCTTCGCGGATCACCCGAATCAGCGGCTCGGCGGCAATCGCCTCGGTAATTCGCCGTGAAAACTCCACGCGATCCACGGCCAGGGCGTGGCCGGCCGGCACTGCCGTCTCATCGGCAATGCGCATCAGCGCCGATCCTGCTCGCCGCATCTCCTGCTTCAGCAGCCAGGGCGCCGTGTTGGGCGATTCGCTCTTGAGAGAGTTGGAGCAGACCAACTCGCCGAACTCCGTCGTCTGGTGGGCTGGAGTCAGCCGCGGCTTCCCGTCCACCATCGCGCGCATCTCGTAGAGGTCCACCGCGCAGCCCAGCCGCGCCGCGGTCAACGCCGCCTCCGGCCCGGCCAGTCCGCCGCCGATGATGCGTATTTTCTTCATTGCTTGTCATCCTCAGCAGAGCAACTCACTGCGTTGCGTTACGGCCAAGAATGAACTGGCCTTGAGTAGAAAGTTCCGGGTGCCCCACCCTCGCCGCGTACTTGTTTTTGCGGCTAGTGTGGAAATCCATGAGCTTTATGGCGCGCAAGCGCCGTCTGCCCCACCGCAGGTGGCCAGCCGCCGCAGCGCCTCGCCCGTCACCCGCACATTCCGCCACTCGTCCAGAAACTCGCCGCCCATCGCCCTGTAAAACTCAATCGCCGGCGTATTCCAGTCCAGCACCGCCCATTGCAGCCGCGCGCAACCTTTTTCCACAGCAATCGCCGCCACCCGTTCCAGCAGCAATTTGCCGATCCCCAGCCCGCGCAACTCCGGCTCAACGAAGATGTCCTCCAGGTAGATCCCCGGCCCCACCCAGGTCGAGTAGTTGTAGAAAAACAACGCATAGCCCGCCGTCCGGCCGTCGTGCTCGGCGATCAGGCAGAAATAATAGGGATTGGGGCCGAATCCCTCCCGCTCCAGGCTCGCTTCGGTTGCCGTCACCGCCTCCGGCGCGCGCTCGTAGGCGGCCAGCGAGCGAATGAACTCCAGAATCCGCGGCACATCCGCGCGTGCAGCCGGACGAATCGTCGTTGTCATGGTCTCATGCTAATTCAACCGGGTGTGCTGCTCCGCCCTCACCGCCAGCGAAAGATCCGCAGCGAGACGGCAAACGCCGCCGCCGCCCACGCCAGCAGAATCGCCACCGGCGCGGCCAACTGTCCCAGGCTCATCCCTTGCAGCATATTCCCGCGCAGCGCGTCATTGGCCGCGGTCAGCGGAAGCGCCCGCACCAGCGGCTGAATCGCCGCAGGAAAGCGCGATGCGGAAAAGAAGATGCCGGAGAGAATCCACATGGGCAGCATCACCAGATTCAACAGCCCCGACGCGGCCTCCATCGTCCTGGCGCGCGAGCTGACCAGCAGCCCCAGCGCCGAAAACGCAACCGATGTCAGCACGCACAGCAACGCCAGCTCCCATAGCGGCCCGCGAAATGGCACGCCAAACGCCAGCCCCGCAAAGCCCAAAAACACCGCCACCTCGATCACCAGCAGCAGCAGCCGCGAGAGCAAGAATGACGCAAGGTACTGCCAGCGCGGCATGGGTGAAGCCACCATCCGCTTCAGCAGCTTCTTCTGCCGCGCCTCGACGAGGGGAAAGACCAACCCCCACATCGCGGAGCCCATCAGGTTCATCCCCAGCAGCCCCGGCACCACAAAGTCGATGTAGCGCGCGCCCGTCTCATGCACTAACTGGTTTTCGGCGCGCACCGCCTCCCGCCGCCCCGCCGCCGTCTGAATCGCCCGGTCCGCCAGCAGCCTTGCAGTCCGCGCATCCGTGTTGGTGTCGTCGAATTTGTACTCGATCCCTTCCGGCCTCTGAATTGCCAGCAGCAGGATGCTTCCCGTCGCCAGCGCCCGCGTCCCCGCGGCCTCGTCCATCGTCGTCGCTGTCAGCCCTTTGTCCGCGGCCAAAGCCTGCGACAGTTGCGCCGTAGTCGCGCCCACCTGCAACACATCCGCCGGCCGGTTGCGAAAGGCAATCCCTAGCCCCACCGCCAGCAGAATTGGGAAGATGAAGGTCCAGAAGACTGCCTCCGGCTCGCGCAAAAACAGCCGGAAGCGCATTGAAGTCAGTTGAAAGAGGGAACTGCTTTCCAATCTATTCATCGCGCAGCGTCCTCCCCGTCAGGCTCACAAACACATCCTCCAGCGTTGCCGAGTGGGTGCGAAACTCGCTCAATTCCAGCCCCTGTCCGTCGAGCGCGGCAAAGATCGAGGGCACGGCGGTGTGCAGTTCGCCCACCGAAAGCTGATGCAAGCCCGCATCCACGCGGTGCGATTGCACGCCCGGAATCGCCAGCAGCGGCGCGACGTCCAACTTGCCTGCCTGGCGCTCCGCCACGGCGAACTCCACCACGTGCTCCGCGCCCAGCGACGCAATCAACTGCTGCGTCGTTCCCTGCGTGATCACCCTCCCATGGTCCATGATCGCCACGCGGTCGCAGAGCCGCTCCGCCTCTTCCATGTAATGAGTTGTCAAAATTATCGTTCGCCCCGCCTGCTTCAGCGCGTCCACCAGATTCCACAGGTGACGCCGCGCCTGCGGATCAAGCCCGGTCGTCGGCTCATCCAGAAACAGTAGCTCCGGATCGCCGACCAGCGCGCAGGCCATGGCGAGCCGCTGCTTCTGCCCGCCGCTCAACGTGCCCACGCGCGCCCCGCGCTTCTCCTCCAGTTGCGCTCTCTGCACCGACTCGTCCACCGAAATTCCCCTGCGGTAAAAGCTGCGAAAGAGCCGCAGAGTCTCCTCTACGGTCAGCTTGTCGGGAAACTGCGTCTCCTGCAATTGCACGCCGATCCGCTGCCGCAGCTCACCAGCGCCCGTGCGCCAGTCCAGCCCCAGCAGCTCCACGCTCCCGGCGTCGGCCTCGGTCAGCCCCTCGCAGATTTCGATGGTCGTCGTCTTACCCGCGCCATTCGGCCCCAGCAGGCCGAAGCACTCGCCCCGCGCCACCTCCAGGTCCAGCCCATCCACCGCCACCACGTCGCCAAAGGACTTCCGCAGCCCGCGCAGCAGCAGCGACGGAGCGTTCCCGCCGGGGTCGAGCGTTAGCGTTGCGGCATTTCGTGAATCCGTCAAAATGCATCCCCTCGTCCAAGAATCAGTATAGAAACTCTCTGTGTAGATTATGAAATGAGCGCCCCACAACATTGGGGAACGATCATCCTAAAACGGCAGTGAATGCGTTAATGATTATTAACGAGCGAATGACCATGCTCCAACTGCTTGGCGGCAGCTTCATCCTCTTCGCAGTGTGGATTGTGAGCAGCGTGCCGGCCATGGGCCATCGAAGTGCCAGCAGTGCACGATCGAAAGCAATTCAGACGGCGGCCTGAACTACATTGCGCAGCAGTTCGCCGGCAAGGTAGCGGCGCAGTTCATCCGCGGCAGTCTTGACGGAACGGGGCGCGAACTGCGGGCTTGATCCGGCCACGTGAGGCGTGAGCAGCAGGTTAGGACAGCTCCACAGCGGATGGCCTTCCGGCAGCGGCTCGGGATCAGTCACGTCAAGCGCGGCGCGAATACGGCCGGAGTTGAGCGCAGCCACCAATGCGTCAGTATCCACGACAGGCCCGCGCGCGGCGTTGACCAGCAGCGTGCCCTGCCGCATCAGCGCAAGCTGGCGGCTGCCAATCAGATGATGCGATTCAGCCGTCGAGGGCAGAATCAGAATTACGATTTCAGCTTGCGGCAAGAGGCTATCGAGTTCGCTGACCGAATGCACGCCATCGCGCGCGCTGCGGGCCACGCGCATCAGCTTCACATCAAAGGGCGCGAGCATCCGCTCGATCTCATTGCCAATAGCCCCGTAGCCCACCAGGAGCACGCTCTTGCCGGTAAGCTCTTCGAGCATGACGGGCGGATAGAGGGGCCGTGAATCGCCGGTGATGCAGGCGTAGTGGGCGCTGGCCTCGAAGCGGCGCTTCCACACTCCCCCGTGCTGCACTTCGAGATAAAACGGAAAGTGCTTCAGCGTGGCCAGAATCGCGCTCACGGTCCACTCGGCGGTGGAGATGTTATGCGCGCCGCGCGCGTTGCAGATGGTGACGCGCGGCCCGACTGTTCCGGGGATCCATTCCGTGCCCGCCATCAGCGACAGCACCAGCCGCACGCCGTGCAGCCGCGGCCAGATGCGCATTGCCTTCGTCGGATAGGGGTCGGGAATCCATACGTCAATCTCGATCTCGTGGTCGAGATCATCGGGCAGGGCTATAAGTTCGACTTCCGCGGGGAAATCGCTGAACAACTCCGCCGCCAGAATGGCTGGGTATCCGACTCGCATCATGGGTTCGCGCCTGACTCCCATGCTACACGGAAAGGGCCGTTCTGCGCCGTCAAAGACTGGCGAGGCGATGAAGTGGCGGAACAATCAGTGAGATGGGTCACCGCGCCAACCCGCCGCAATGGAGCATCCTATGAGTATGAGTTTCTTGCGCCGCGGATTGCACCCATGCGCCTGAAGGCAAACAAAACGTCGTCCCAGCGAGAGCTTGCGATCAAGCTGCGCGTGGAAAAATCGGAGAACCAGGGCTTCTTCACCTGGGAGCGCCGGCGGCTGCTGATTCACGCCGCGAAGACGGCTCTGGCCGCCGCGTTGTGCTGGTGGATCGCGATGCGCTTTGGCCTGCCGGACGGCTACTGGGGCGCAATCAGCGCCATCATCGTGCTGCAATCGAACTTCGGCGCCACCATCTCCGCCTCGCGCGACCGCATCTTCGGCACACTGATCGGCACAGTGCTCGGCTTCGCCTTCACACTGGTTGGCACGCTGCCGTGGAACTACATTCTGGCCGTGCTGGCGGCGGTGATTGTCTGCGGATTGCTGGGTTTGCGCGGCAGCTCGCGTCTGGCTGGAGTTACCATCACCATCGTGATGCTGGTGAACACCGGCTCGCATTGGACGCTTGCACTGGACCGCGTGATGGAGGTCTTCCTGGGAATCCTAGTGGCTGTGGCGATCTCCACACTGGTCTTTCCCGATCGCGCGCGGCTGCGGCTGCGCGACGGCCTGGCTAAGGAATTTCTGCTGCTGGGCGCCTTATTTGAGGGGATTCTTGAAGGTTTTCGCGGCTCGCCTGCTGAGAATCTGCCTGCGTTGCGCGAGGATGTGCTGGCCGTGCTGCGCAGCAACAACCAACTGCTGGAAGCCGCGCGCAATGAGCCTTCCGGCGGCCCAGGATGGCGCGAGGGACTGGGAATGCTCTCGCAGTTTGGACGCTCGCTCTTCGATGCGCTGATCGCCTTGGAGTTCTCCGCCAAAGACAGCCATGAGGATCGGTATGCACAGCAGTTGGAGCCGGCGTTGGGACGGCTGGCCATCGACATTCGCGCTGGTTTTCATTACATCGCCGAGTGTACGCACGACTGGCGCTTTCACATTCCGCCGCCGGGACTGCATCTGGAGGAAGACATCGCGCAATTGGAGGCACGCATGGCCGAGGTGCGGCCCACCGGCTTTCAGTTCACGCAGGCCGAGATTCTGCGCGCCTACGCCGTGCAGTTGCACTTAAAACAAATCGCCCAGCTGCTGCGCGCCTCGCGCGTCGAGACCAGCCGCGCCGTCGGCGAAGCACAAAAGTAAAGCTGCTCGCAGAAGAAATCTCCGTGCCCCATCCTTTCGCCGTTTTTCAGGCGAAAGGGTGGGAAACCTCGAAGTTAATCGGCAACATTCATAAGAAGCATTCTGGCTATCAAGTCAGTTGCTCATCAAACCTTCAACAAATCCGTGTAAACAGCCATGCCGACGACGGCATCGGCGCCCAGGGCATCCAGCGCATCGACCTCCTGCTGCGAGCGAATGCCGCCGGCGACGATGAGCTGGCGCTGCGTGAGCTTGCGCAGGCGCGCGGCTACGTCAATGGGAAAGCCCTTCATCAAGCCTTCGCCATCCACGTACGTATAGAGGAATGCGCTGACATACGGATCGAGTTGCGGAATCGCTTCGTCGGGCGTGAGTTCGACCTGAGCCTTCCATCCCTTAACGGCGATGCGGCCGTTCTTTGTATCGATGCTGGCCACCACGCACTCCGCGCCCACGCTGGCATCCAGCGCTGCCGCGAATTCTGTGTTGACCGCGCCCTCCTCGGAAAAAAGAGCCGAGCCGATAATCACGCGCTTCGCGCCGGCGTCCAGCACCTGCTGCGCTCGCTCAATCGTGTGGATACCGCCGCCTGCCTGACAAGGCAGCCGTTTGGCAATCTGCGCAACAAGTTTTGAATTGTCGCCCTGGCGCATCGCCGCGTCCAGGTCGATCAATTGCACCAGCGGAAAGCGCGAGAACTTTTCAATCCAGTATTCAAAATCATCAAAGGCCAAGCGCAGTTTTTCACCCTGCACAAGCTGAACGATTTGTCCGCCCAGCAAATCAATCGAAGGAATCAGCATGGAAGCCTCACCGAGACGCCGGCCTTGGCCAGCTCTTCTTTGAGCGAACGGGCGCTGGAAACGCCGAAGTGAAAGATGCTTGCCGCGAGAGCCGCATCGGCCTTGCCGCGCCCGAAGACATCGACAAAATGCTCGACGGTTCCCGCGCCGCCCGATGCGATGACCGGAATGCCGACGGCCTCGCTCACCACGGCGGTCAGTTCGCAATCGAAGCCGGTGCGCATTCCGTCGGAGTTCATCGAGGTCAGGAGAATTTCGCCCGCTCCGCGCTGCTCGGCTTCACGCGCCCACTCTACCACTCGGCGGCCGGCCAGTTTGCGTCCGCCCTGCACATAAACCTGCGCATCGCGGACCGGATCGGCGGCATCGGGGTCGCGCCGCGCATCGATAGCAACGACAACCGCCTGCGCGCCAAAGCTGCGGCCGATGGCGTCGATGAGCTTTGGGTTTTTCAAAGCGGCGGAGTTCACGCTCACCTTATCAGCGCCCGCCTCGAAGACCTGCGCCGCGTCGTCCGCGGTGCGAATGCCGCCGCCCACACAGAAGGGAACAAACAACTCGCGCGCCGTTCTGCGCACGGTGTCCAGCAGCGTCTGCCGCCCCTCGTGCGTTGCGGTAATGTCGAGCAGCACAATCTCATCCGCGCCTTCGCGGGTATGACGCGCGGCCTGGGTAGCCGGATCGCCCGCATCAATCAGATCGACGAACTGCACGCCCTTCACAACGCGCCCGTCATGCACGTCGAGGCAGGCGATGATGCGTTTTGTAATCATTCAACGTCCTTCCACTTGAGAAAATTGCCGAGAATCTTCAGCCCGGTTGCGCCGGATTTCTCCGGATGAAATTGTACGCCCATCACGTTGCCGCGCTCGACCGCTGACGCGAAAGGCTCGATGTAGTAAGTGACGGCCGCAGTGTCGGCGGTGACGGGAGCCTTGTAGGAGTGCGTGAAGTAGACGTACTCGCCCGGCTCGACGCCGGCAAGAAGCCGCGAATCCTTCCGCACTTCCAGGGAATTCCAACCGACATGCGGAACTTTTTCCGGGCTTTCGGCAAAGTGCGTGCAGGATTCGGCGAAGTGTCCGAGGCCGGGCTGATTCGGCGCCTCGCTGGAGCCTGCATAGAGCCACTGCATCCCAACACAAATTCCAAGGAACGGCACACCGCGCGCAATCGCAGTGCGAATTGCGCCGGTGAGGTCCGTCGCGTCGAGCCGGTCCGTCGCCTGAAAATGCCCGACGCCCGGGAGCACAATGCGCTCCGCCGCTTCGACGAGCGCAAGATCGCCGTCCGTCACAATCGTCTCCGCGCCCAGATGGCGCAGCGCCTTGAGCACGGAGGTCAGATTGCCCGCCTTGTAATTGATCACGGTTACGCACATCACAATAATCCTTTGGTAGATGGCAGCATCTTGCCGAGTTGCTTGTCTCGCGAGCAGGCCACGCGCAGCGCGCGCGCGAAGGCCTTGAAGATCGCTTCGATCTTGTGATGATTCGAGCGGCCGTACATCGTCTTCACGTGAACATTGGCGCGTGCGCCGCGTGCGAAGCCCTCGAAGAAGTCCGTCACCAACTCCGTTTGCAGATCGCCCACCAGCCGAACGCGTACCTTGGTTTCGACGGCGAAGGCCGCGCGGCCGCTGAGGTCCACGGCGGCGATGGCCAGGGTTTCGTCCATCGGCATCAGGAAATATCCGGCGCGCAAAATGCCGCGCTTGTCGCCGAGCGCGCGGTCGAAGGCCTCGCCCAGCGCGATGCCCACGTCTTCAACGGTGTGGTGCTGATCCACGTCGAGGTCGCCGTCGCATTTGAGTTCGAGATCGAATGCGCCGTGACGCGTGAAGAGCTCCAGCATGTGATCGAAGAAGCGAATGCCGGTAGAGATTGTGTAGTGGCCGCCGCCTTCTATCGTCAGCTTGATCGCAATGCGCGTTTCGGTGGTGTTGCGTTCAAAGCTGGCGGTGCGCGGTGCAGCAGTTGTATCCCAGGTCCCAGAATCGGGATCTCCACCCCGCAGACGAAGACCTGTCCGCAGGGACCCCGGACCTGGGGAACCCATCTTTGTTTCGCTGGTCATTGAGAGACTCCTTTAATGTTGAGTGCGGCCAGAGTTTTATTAAGCGCCACGGCGGCCTGACGCATCTGCTCGCGCGTTCCGACGGTGATGCGCACACAGCCATCGCAGCCGGGATCGCTGGAGCGGTCGCGCACCAGCACGCCCGCTGCGCTCATCAGGCGCGTGAACTCCTTGTGCCGCGCGCCAATTTCGATCAAAACAAAATTTGCGCGGCTGGGCCAGCGGCGTACTCCGGCTTTGTCAAGCGCGGCCTCAAACTCCGCGCGTGCGGCCAGCACTTCGCCGACGTACCAGTCGAGATAGGCTGCATCTTCCATCGCGGGCGGCAGGCAGGCCAGAGCCAGCGAGTTCACGCTGTACGGCGAGAGTACACGCTTGACCCAGCGCATCAGTTCCACGGGACCGGCAAGCAATCCGAGACGCAAACCGGCAAGGCCGTATGCTTTGGAAAACGTGCGCGCCATCATCAGATTCGGAACCACGCCGATCAAATCAACGACCGTTTCGCCGTGAAAGTGAAAGTATGCCTCATCGACCAGCAACACTGCGTGCGGCGCGCGCGCGGCAATCTCGACTAGTTGCGCGCGCGTGGCCGCGGAGCCGGAAGGGCTGTTGGGATTAGCGATAGCGATGATCTTGGTGCGCGGCGAGATGGCCGCAAGCAGGCGCTCGAAGGGAAACTGCAAGTCATCCGCGGCCTGCACCGCGACCGCTCGCGCATCCGTCGCCGACGCGTAAATTTCATACATCGTATAGGTGGGCACGGGCAGCAGCAGTTCATCGCCCTCGTCGAGGAAGGCTTCAAAGAGCACGTGAATCGCCTCGTCCACGCCGTTGGTGAGCGCAACCTGAGAGGGCGCGAGACCGAGATGCGCGGCGACGATGGCCTCGACCGGCGCACGCTCGGGATAGCGCGTGAGACTGCCCGCGCTGATGCAGCCCAGCACTTCGCGCACCTTGGGCGAGCAGGCCACGGTGTTTTCGTTGAAGTCCAGGCGCAGCGTCTCGCGGTTGCCGAGCGGAGGGTAATACTCCTTCATGGCTTGCACGCGCGCGCGCGGAATGGGAGTCATTGCGGAGACGGATTCAGTCACGAGTTCTCCTTTTTCCAAGCCGAGTACGAATCGCTTCAGCGTGGCCGATGAGCCCCTCGGCCTCGGCCAGCAATGCGGCCGATGGGCCTAGGGCGCGGATTCCCTGCGCGGTGTATTCTTGCACGGTGATGAGCTTGACGAAGTCGTTGACGCTCAGGCCGCCGCGCACGCGCGCCGTGCCGCCGGTGGGCAGCGTGTGATTGGGGCCGGAGATGTAGTCGCCCATGGGCTGCGCGCTCCATCGGCCCACGAAGACCGATCCCGCATTTTGCACCCAATCGAGATCGCTTGCGGCATCGACGGTGAGGTGTTCGGGCGCGAGGCGATTGGTAATCGCGCGCGCTTCATTCACATTCGCCGCGAGGATGACCAGGCCGTTGCGAGCCAGCGCTTCACGCGCAACAGGATTGTTGCGGCTGCGGAGTTTTGCTTCCGCGATAACCTCTTTTGCCAACTCGGCGCGCGTGGTGATGAAGATGGCCAATGCCTCGGGATCGTGCTCGGCCTGCGCTACCAGGTCGGAGGCAATCTCATTTGCGTTGCCGTGCTCGCTGGTGACAACAATCTCCGTGGGGCCGGCGAGCATATCGATGGCGCAGTCGAAGGCGACCAGCCGCTTGGCGGCAGTGACGTATAGCGAGCCGGGACCGACGATCTTGGCGACACGCGGGAGAGTTGCGGTTCCATAAGCCAATGCGGCAATTGCGTGCGCTCCGCCGAGTCGATAGAACTCAGTAATTCCGAGTAAATGCGCGGCGGCAAGAGTCTCCGGCGCGGGCTTGGGCGAGACCATCGCGATGCGCTCGACGCCCGCCACCTGCGCGGGAATCGCTGTCATTAATAATGTGGAAGGCAGTGGATGACGGCCGCTGGGCACATAGCAACCCACCGAGCCAAGCGGACGAACAAGCTGACCGGTAGTGAGGCCGGCGATGGGAGATTCGCTCCAGGAGGCGGGCAGTTGAGCAACAGCAAAGGCGCGAATCTGATCAGCTGCGATCGTGAGAGCCTTACGCATCGCGGGAGCGAGGCCGTCCCATGCAGCGGCCATCTCCTCGGGTGTAACTCGCAGCGCGTCCGCGCCGGCGAGGCCGTCGAATTGCGCGGCGTAGCGGAGCAGCGCGCGGTCGCCTTGTTTGCGCACATCGGCAACGATGCGCATGACGGCGGGCAGCACGGCGTCAAGCGTCGCGCCGCCACGATCTTCGAGTACGGCGAGGATTTCCGTAGTTTGCTGTGCGGCTCGGCCTTTGGTCCGGATCAGTTTCATTGTTAGTCTCCGGTTCATACACATTCAGAGATTGTGAAATACAAAACTAATGAAGAATCTTGTCTCCCACCCTTCGCATAGAGCGCGAAGGATGGGGCACGGAGTTTTTGTGGCGATGAAAAATGTTTACAACACAACCTTGTTGAGCGGGTACTCGACGATGCCCGTTGCCCTGGCTGCCTTCAGCCTCGGAATCACATCGCGGGCCACGCGCTCTTCGACGATTGTGTTGACCGCGACCCAGTCGGAGTTGCTGAGTTGGGAGACAGTCGGTGAGTTTAGCGCGGGCAGCACGGCAAGCACGGCCTCAAGGTCGCCGCGCTTGACATTGAGCATCAGGCCCACCTGCGATTGCGCGTCGATTGCGCCGCGCAGCATAAGCGCGATCTGGTCGAGCTTCTCGCGCTTCCACGGGTCGGCGAGCGTCGCTTTGCCGGCGATCAGATGCGTCTCGCTCTCCATGATCGTGTCGATGATCTTGAGGTGGTTGGCCTTCAATGAGCTGCCGGTCTCGGTCACTTCGACGATGGCGTC
The DNA here is from genome assembly GCA_003134855.1 of Acidobacteriaceae bacterium. GTDB lineage: Bacteria > Acidobacteriota > Terriglobia > Terriglobales > Acidobacteriaceae > Telmatobacter. The sequence continues at coordinate 746,390 of PLCS01000007.1, read as the reverse complement.
GGCCAGCATCGGCGGCTTGACTTCCGTTGCGCCCCAACTGAACTCGACCTTCACGTTGACGCCCTTGGCGGCGAAGTAGCGCTTGCTGACTTCCACTAACTCAGTCGCCACGATTTTGCCTTCCAGGTCTTCGGCTTTTTCAAAGCCGCTGCCTTCGGGAACGGCCAGCACCCAGCGCACCTTGCGGCGGCTCTGCTTGGCATAGGTAAGCGTTGTAACGCTTGTAACCTCCAGACCGCTTTCGACGACCCAGTCGATGCCGGTGAGGCCGGCGTCGAGTACGCCATGATCGACGTAACGGGCCATCTCCTGCGCGCGAATCAACATGCACTCGATCTCCGGGTCGTCGATGGAAGGAAAGTAGGAGCGGCCGTCGGCGTAGATATTCCAGCCGGCGCGCTTGAAGAGAGCAATGGTGGCATCCTGCAAACTGCCTTTGGGAATGCCGAGTCTTAGCTTGTTAGCCACGAGCTGCCTCTTTCTCTTCGCCGGATTGGCGGTCGGCGCCGGCCACGGGCAATGGTTTGGTGAAGCAACTGACCGTGCCTTCGTGGCAGACGAGTCCGTCGCCCTCGACGAAAACACGAAACAACAAGGTGTCGTTGTCGCAGTCGGTTGCGGCCGTGACCACGCGCAGTCGGTTGCCGCTGGTCTCGCCCTTCATCCACAGCTTTTGGCGGGTGCGGCTCCAGAAGGTGACGAAGCCGGATTCAAGGGTTTTGGCGTAGCTGACGGCGTTGAGAAAGCCCAGCATCAGCACCTCGCCGGTGCCTGCATCCTGAACGATGCCGGGAACGAGGCCGTCCATCTTGTCAAAGTCGATTGTGGGATTCGGATTGCTCATTTTCTTCCTTGTTTTGGGGATTTTCTGGTTGTTTGTTTTTGTGTCCACGCATGAAAAAACCCGCTCAGCGTGGTCGCCGGCGGGCTTCAGAACTCTTTGATCTCTCTGGCCGATTACATCAGGCCATAACAGTCCGCCGGCATGGGGGTTCCATGATGATGGGGATGACCGTGATGGCGGTGGCTCTGCATCTGATTCAAACAATAAAGGAAACACGGCGCGGTGTCAACCATGGCTTCCTTTGAAACTGCGAAACCTAGCGCGCAACTGTGTATTAAGACGGTTCCGCGCCCCCAGCCTCGTGGGTCTCATCTGCTGGTGTCGGGGTGCTCTCCTTATGCAGCAATTTAATCACCTGTTGATACAAGCGGTTGCGCACTCCGAAGCGCTCGGACGCGCGAGTCACATAGCGGATCAACAGCTCGATCCCCGATCCGGACGGACGCAGATTCACGACCGGAGCTGCGCTGAACAGACTCAGGCCATCGCCTCGCGCACCGCGTTTCCACTCTTGTTCCGCCACGGTGGCACTCTCCACCGTTTCTTTTTCTACCGCTTTGCGAATCTCCTCGACTATCTTCCGCGTGTCATCGGATTCCGGGATGCTGACGGTGATCTCATCCCACATCCACTGGCCGGCCGTGGAGAAGTTGAAGTACTTGCCGCGAATCGCGAAGTTGTTGAGGAAGGTGATGCGACGGCCGGTTGGATGGCCTCTGTCCGCCAAATCTCCGGTTTCAAGCAAGGTCGTGCTCATCAGGCCGATTTCGGTGACTTCTCCGCAGACGCCGTCGATCTCAACCCAATCGCCGATGCGAATGCCATTCTTGCCCATGAGAGCAAACCATCCGAAGAACGCGAGAATGAAATCCTGCATTGCGATCGTGAGCCCGGCGGTGGTCAGGCCCAAGACTGTGGACATTTGCTGCGGCCAGCCGAAGACAACAAGCAGGATGAGCAGGCCGCCGGCGACCTGTATACCCAACTGCAGAACGGAACGCAAGGTGTGAGTCTGGCGCCGGTCGAGCGCCGGATTGGCGATGAGCCACCGCACAAGGGCATCGCAGAGAATGATGCAGATGACGATAAAGGCGATCAGGGCCAGCGATTGCAGAATCAAATGCCAGAGAGTTCGATGTTGCAGGAGCACCTGGGCAGACCACTTGCCATACACGGCGGCAAGCTGCTGCTCTGTTTGAATACGGTCGCTACAAATTGTAAGAAGCTGGCGTTCCTCGGTCTTCTCCAGGATGTTAGTCAGTCTCGATACACGATCCGGCGTAGCGCTGCCCTGCGCCGTTGTGCTTACATTGGCTTTGGCCTCAAGAGCTTTGTGTTCGGCTGTCAAACTTACTATGTCGGTTTGCGCCTGCTGCATGGCCTGCTGGATCAATGCGTAGCGGTCAAGCTGGCTCCGCCATGCCGTCAGCCGGCCTGCCAGTGTGCTGTGCCGCCTGGCGGAAAGAACCGCTACTTCTCCAGGGCTGTGCGACTGGCTGTCGTACTTGCTCATCAGCGCTTCATGCGCGGTGAGTTCCCCTTGAATCTGGGCGCGGTCATCGCCTGAAGCGTGATCAAGCTCCTGCTGCGCATCCTCCAACTCGTCGGTGTCCAGCCCGAGCTGCGCCTTGGCAACCTCAAGATCGTCACTGTCGCCAGCCGGCTTCGCGGCATTCTTCGCCGAAGTGGCACCGGAACCGGATGCAGCGGTCAGGCTATTGACCAGCGCCTGGTCTTCCTTGATGAGCTGTTGAAGCTGTAGGACTCTCTGCGAGAGCGCAAGCGCATCGCCCGCGAGGTTGCGATGCCGCGCCTGCGCGCTGGCTTGGCGCAATGCCGAGGCAAAGTCCTGGTCCACTTCGTGATCGGCCAGACGTTCAGCTTCGTGCGCGTACTCCGTCTCCTCAGCGGTCACGGCCAGCGGCGCCAGGGCTTCGGCCGTTTGCCAGGGACGCAGATCGACGAGGGTCTTTTGGCTTTTCCCAAGGCTGTGGACGTTACCCCGCCCTGTGAGAAAGGAGAGAGGCGCCATGGAGTCGCGTGTGGTCCAGGAGAAGGCCAGGCAAAGAACCAGCAGCGCAGCCATTGCGAGAAGTAAGATCAGACTGAACCGGCCAAAGACGCGTTTGCGTATGCGACCGCCAGGAATGGGAGTTACGGGAAGTCCTGCCATGCATCAATTGTTGCAGGTCCGCCGCAAATTCGAGCTTGAAAATGGCGATCTGGGCCTTTTTCCCAATTGCCGGCTTGCCGCCAATGCGCGGCGGGGCGGAGAATGGAGGCGTGCGAGCGCGAATGCAATTTGCGGCTTTGGCGGTTGTGGTGCTGGGTGTTTGCCTGGCCGGAATAGCGCAATATCAGGATCGAGACACTCGTGGCGTGCCCAAAACCTCGGCGACGGCCCCGCCGCCGGAGGCGCGCATTGACATCAATCACGCCGGTGTCGATGAGCTGCTCAAGATTCCCGGCATGACACGAGTCTGGGCCGCGCGCATTGTTCGCTTCCGGCCCTACCGCGGCAAGCAGGAGCTATTGGAGCGCGGGATCGTGACCGGCCAGGTCTACGACCGCATCAAGGATTACGTGATCGCGCATCAAAAAGTGCCGTGAGTGAAGACGGTCGAACTTTGTGGTGTCCCACCCTAGCCGTAAAAACAAAGACGCGGCGAGGGTGGGGCACCCATGTTCCTACGCCTCGGCTGGCTCCGGCGCGGGAGCTTCGCCAGGCTCGGGTTTATCCCCGCGCCTGAGCAGACGGCTCAGAATCACGTAGAGCACGGGAATGAAGAAGAGGTTGAGCACTGTGGAGAGCAGCATACCGCCGACGACTGTTGTTCCGACGGAGCGCCGTCCCAACGCGCCCGCGCCGGTGGCGAAGACCAGCGGCAGCACGCCCAGGATAAAGGCGAACGAGGTCATCAAAATGGGCCGGAGACGCAGCGCGCCCGCCTCGGCGGCGGCATCGACGATGGAGCGGCCTTTTTTGCGGAGTTGCTCGGCAAACTCGACGATTAAGATCGAGTTTTTCGCCGAGAGGCCAATCAGCATCACCAGGCCGATCTGGCAATAAACGTCATTGGAGAGGCCGCGCAGCGAGACCAAACCCAGCGCGCCCAGCACCGCCATCGGCACCGCCAGCAGAATGATGAAGGGCAGCGCGAAGCTCTCGTAGAGCGCCGAGAGGGTGAGGTAGACGACCAGAATGCCGAGGCCGAAGATCAGCAGCGCCTTGCCGCCCGACTCGATCTCATCCAGGGTCAGGCCGGTCCATTCGTAGTTCATGCCGGGAATCATGGTCTTTTTGGCGAGATCCTCCATGGCCGCGAGTCCCTGGCCGGAGCTGTATCCGCGCGCCGGCGAGCCGTCGATTTCAACCGCGCGGAAGAGGTTGTAGTGGGTGATGACCGGCGGGCCGGCGCTCTCGGTCACCTTGACCAGGTTGTCGAGCGGGATCATCTGGCCGGAGTCGGAGCGCACGTAATAGCTGTGCAGATCGCGGGCGTTCATGCGGAATGGCTGGTCAGCCTGCACAAAGACGCGGTAGGCGCGGTTGTTGTAATCGAAGTCGTTGATGTACTCCGAGCCCATGAAGACACTGAGGGTGCTGGTGATCTGCGAGAGGGGAATGTTCAGCGCCTTGGCCTTCTCGCGGTCGATGGTGACCAGTACCTGCGGATCGTTGGCCGAGAAGGTGGTCAGCAGGCCGGTCAGGTCCTTGCGCTGGCGGCTGCCGGCAACGATCTGGTGGGCGACGCGGTCCAGGTCGCTGAGCGTGTTGTTTCCCTGATCCTGGAGCATGAACTGGAAGCCGCCGTAACTGCCCACGCCGTTGACCGCCGGAGGCTCGAACATGGCTACAATACCGCCGTTGGGTGCAAACATCAGGCTTTGCAGCTTGGGGTTCAGATCGGCGACGATGTCGGCGGTGGAGTGGCCCTTGCCGCGGCGCTGATCGGAGGGCGTGGTGGAGATGAACATCATGCCGGCGTTGGATGCGCCGCCGGAGAGGCTGAAGCCCATCACGGAAAATGCTCCGGCGATGTCCTTGTTGGTGGCGATGATGGCCTGTGCGCGGTCAGCCAACGCGCCGGTGTACGCCAGCGACGAGCCCGGCGGGGCCTGCACAATGACCATGAGGAAGCTCTGGTCTTCCTGGGGAATGAAGCCGGTAGGCACGTGCTGGTAGGTCCATACCGTTGCGCCCAGGCCAGCGAAGAAGATCACCAGCAACGCGAAGCGCAGCTTGAGAGCCCCATGAATCGCTTTGGCGTAACTGGCCGACAGCCAACTGATCTGGGCGTCGGTGGAGTGAATGAATCGGGCAAAGAGGCGCGAGAGCGGCGCGAAGTGCAGGAAGTCGAGCTGCTTGGGCCGCTCTTCTTCGCCGCGCAGGAAGATGGCCGAGAGAGCCGGCGAGAGCGTGAGCGCGTTGAAGGCTGAGATGGCGATGGCAAAGGCAATGGTCAGCGAGAATTGCCGGTAGAGAATCCCGATAGTTCCAGGGAAGAACGAGACCGGCACGAAGACCGCAATCAGCACCAGCGAAGTGGCGATGACCGCGCTGGTCACCTCGCCCATCGCCCGCGAAGTGGCCTCATGCGGGTCGGAGTGCTCCATCGCGATGTGGCGCTGCACGTTTTCGATGACCACAATGGCGTCATCGACGACCAGACCCGTGGCGAGGGTGATGCCGAACAGAGTGAGCGCGTTGATAGAGAAGCCGAAGACCTTGATGAAGGCGAAGGTTCCGATCAGTGAGACCGGAATGGTGACGGCGGGAATAATCGTGGCGCGCCAGTCCAGCAGGAAGAGGAAGATGACGGTGATGACGATGATGATGGCGATACTCAGGGTGAAGAGCACTTCGCGGATCGAGTCGCCGACCACCGTTGTCGAATCAAACGCGACGGCATATTCCAGCCCCGGCGGAAAGCTCTTCGAGAGTTCGGCAAGCGCGGCCTTGGCCTTGCTGTCCACTTCCAGCGAGTTGGCGTTGGAGAGCTGCATCACGCCGATGCCCATCCCATCGTGCCCGCCGAATTTGAGCGAGGAACTGTAGTTTTCCGCGCCCACCACAGAGTGGCCCACATCCTTGAGCAGCACCAGGCCGTTGGCGGAGTTCTTGACGATGATCTTGTCGAACTCGGCGGGCGAGGTGAGCCGGCCCACCACGCGCACCGGCATCTGGAATGCCTGCTTCGAGTCCGTGGGCGGCTGGCCAAGCTGGCCGGCGGGAATCTCGACGTTCTGCTCCACCAGCGCATTCACCACGTCGCTCGCAGTGAGATTGCGGGCGGCCAGGCGCTCCGGGTCCAGCCATACTCTCATCGCGTACTTGCGCTCGCCGAAGATCATCACATCGCCTACGCCGGGGACGCGCTTGATGGCGTCTTTGACGTAAACGTCGAGGTAGTTGGAGATGAACTCGGGCGAGTAGCGGCCATCGCGGGTGAAGAAGCCGACGCCGAGAACGAAGTTGCTGTTGGCCTTGGAGATGCTGACGCCGGTGGCGTTGACGGCCGCTGGCAGCCGCCCCGTGACACTGGCTACGCGATTCTGCACGTCCACGGCGGCGATGTCCAGATTGTAGCCGGTCTGGAAGGTCGTGGTGACGGAGCTGGTGCCGCTGTTCGTGCTGGACGAGCTCATGTAGCGCATGCCCTCGACGCCGTTGATAGCTTCTTCCAGCGGGATGGTGACAGCCTTCTCCACGGTGTCGGCGTTGGCGCCGACGTAGTTGCAACTAACCGAGACCTGCGGAGGCGCCAGCGTGGGGTACATGGCGACAGGAAGAGTGGGGATGCACACCGCGCCCGCAAGAATGATCAGCAGCGCGCAGACCGTCGCAAAGACTGGCCGATGAATAAAAAAATCTACAAACAAGGGTTGCCTTCCTTTTCGTCTGCTATGGGCGCGGTGTGACCGGCGTCCTGTGCCTGCCTCCGGATCGCCGCCGGAGGCGCATGGCCAAACAGTGCTCTAGGCTCCCGGCAGCGGCATCACCGGCATCCCGTTCACCAGATACTGTGTGCTGGAGACGACCACCCGGTCGCCCGCCTTCAGCCCCGAGGTGACGGAGTAGCTGTTGCCTACCGTATCGCCCAGCGTGACCGAAGTCTGGCGAGCCGTAAAGTGGCCGCCCTGCCCCTGCGCCAAAAAGACGAAGCTCTGCCCGCCCTGGCGCGTCACCGCCAGCACCGGAATCACCGCCATCGGTGTCGTGCTCCAGATTACCCGCGCCTTGATCATCTGCGCGTTGCGCAGCAGCTCCGGCGAGGCCCGCACCGGAGCCTTCACCAGAATCCCCTGCAACGTGCTCTCCACCTGCGGCGAAAGAAAATCGATCTTCGTCTTGTCGAGCAGCTTTCCGGAGTCGTCCATCAGCTCCACATCCAGCCCCAGCCGCACCTGCCCGGCGCGCTCCGTGGGAATGTAGATGTAGGCTTCCAGGTCCTTGTTCTCATCCACCGTGGTCAGCACTGTGGTGGGGGCAACGTAATCGCCCACATGGACCGGGATGTCGCCCACCACGCCGTCAAAGGGCGCGCGGATGGTGTAGTAGGCCAGTTGCTCTTCCTGCGTCTTGCGCAGTTCCACCGCCGACTCGTAATCCGCCTTGGTGTTGCCGAAGGCCTGCTGCGCCTGCTCGTAAACGTCACGGCTGGTCACGCCGGCCTCAAACAGCTTGCGCTGCCGCTCGATCTCCGAGGTGTTGTAGTCGTAGAATGCCTTCTTTTGCCGCTCGGTGGCGCGCGCCGACTCGACGGTGGCCACCTGGTGCTGCGGATCGATCTTCATCAGCGTCTGGCCGGCCTTCACATGATCGCCGGAGCGAACCTGAATCCCGGTCAGCCGGCCGTCCACCTGCGGCTGCATCGTGGCCGAGCGCCGCGATTTGATGGTGGCCACATACTCGCTCGACTGCGCCACCGGCTGGAGTGCTACCGTCACCGTCTGCACCGGCATGGCCTGCATCCCGGCTCCGGCAGCGGCCGCCGGCTTCTTCTCGCAGCCCGTGACCGCCAACCCAAGAAGCACAAAACAACCTATCCCAAGAATCTGTTTCAACTTGCTCTTCCTCGCTTGATCTTTTCTACGGGAATCCCCCGCCCTGAGTTCCTTAAGTTTGATGCTGCCCAATGCATCGCCGCTCCTGAGAAGCAGCCCATCCCGCCCCCGGCAACTTCCGGCGCGGAGAATCCACGCAGCTTCGCCTTCTGTATTGTGACGCCTGGAGGCATGGGATTGACGCAAAAAACTCTCTCCGGCCAGCCTTTCCAGGTTGGAAAGCCAGACCGCCCGGCCTTCCGACGAGCTTGACAACGAGGTTGAAGCCCTCCACTCGTTCCGCTCGGCCTTCCCGCCAAGGCTTTTTCAGGCCGTCCCCATCTTCATATTCGGAACTCGATAGTTTCCCGGCACAGCCTCAGCTCTTTGACAGGGCTCTCCTGAGTTGGTAGCCTTCCGATAGGCGCCTCCGGCCAATCCCGGCCGATTCTTCGCCATCATGCGCGTCCCCGTCGTCTAGCCCGGCCTAGGACACCGCCCTTTCACGGCGATAACACGGGTTCAAATCCCGTCGGGGACGCCAAATAGAATCAATTAGTTAGAACGGATTCTGCCCTTTTCGATTTTCCCTCTGGTAACGCTGTGGTAACGATAGCGCATGAACTTGGTCCATTTTCGGGGTTTTCCGGGGACTCCGCATAAGCCCCGTCTAGCAGCTTCACCGCGTCCGAAAGGAAAGCCGGGCTGAGGTGCTGATACCTTGCCGCCATTCTCAAATCTTTGTGACCCAGGATGAGCGCAACCGTGTGAATGTCCGCGCCCTTCATTCGCATCCAACTGGCGGCGGTGTGCCGCAAATCGTGGAATCGGAAGTCTGAGACGTTCACGGAACGGCAAACCCGCAAGAATGCCAAGGACACATTCTCCGGCGTCATTGGCTCCCCATTGAAAACAAGGTCTGTAGGCTTGGCTTTTCCTTGCGGCACGACCGTAAGAGCCTGTTGCGCCAATGTATTCAGGTAGACAATCCGCCCGTCACCGTTTTTCGTCTGTGGGAGCATAATCCGCCCGCCCTGGAAGTCAATGTCCAGCCAGCGCAACCCCAAGACTTCACCGCGCCTCATGCCGGTTGCAACGGCAAGGCCAGCAATCGGGCGCAACCATTCCGGGCAAGCCTCCAAGACGGCCCGCAACTCCGTGGGCTGTAGATAGCGCACACGGCCCGCCGGAACGCGCGGGGGCTTGACGCCGTGCGCGGGGTTGGCCGGAATCAATTCCCATTCAACGGCAAGCCCAAACAGGTGTTTCAGGACATTCAACTCTTTCACAACGGAGGCGGGCGATACTTCGCCGCTGCGATGCGTCACGTATTTTTGCACATCGGCGCGGCGGACCTCTGCGAGTTTCACCGTTCCGAAGAATGGCCGGAGATGCGCCTCCATAATGCCGTTTTCGCGCGTGTAGGCAGCCGGTGTCAGTCTGGCCTTCTGGTGTTTCAGGAACCGCGTAGAAACGGCTGCAAAGGTCTCCGCAGAGGGCGGGGCATAGCCGAGCGTCACCGTCTTATCGACGCGGGCCTTCTCCGCCGAGAGCAGCGTCCGGGCCTGTTGGAGCGTGTGAGCCTCCAGTTTCCGCTGCCTACGCTTCCCGCTGGCGTCAACCCAAGACGCCCACCAGCCCGGCCTATCCTTCCGCTGATAGATTCCATCTCGATCCTTGACTTTACCTCTTGGCATTTTGTTTTGCTCCCTTCTTCGTTGCGATCCGCTGTTTTTCCCGCCAACGCTGAACACCAGCCGCGTTGAAACAGCGTTCCGAGCAATAGTTCTTCTTGTGCCGAGTTTCTTTTTCAAAGACCTTGTGACACCGTTTGCATATTCCAAACTGTCTCTCTGCAAGGTGGTCAATCGTGATCGTAGTATCGATTGCGTCGGAACAATAGCTCCTACGTATGCGGAAGTATGGAAATTCATCTGCCACATCGAGGCTCAGAGGATGTGAGCGTAGCCAAGGGCGCGCATTATTTGGCAAAAGGGCCTTACGATACTTCTCTTGCTGCCCTTTGAGCAAATGCGGAATGACCATTACCAAACCAGGTTTGTTGAGCTTGTAGATACTCTCCCCCTTCGTTGATTGGAGGAGTGTCGCCATCGCCAAGTACGAAGCCGGGTCCCAATCGTTCACGTGAACTTGGCTGAACCCCCAAAGTCCCCACTTGTTAAGAAACTGCTGCGCGCTCCAATCCCAACCCAACTTGGGGTCCGGGTCCGCATCTAGGCTCAGGAATTCATCGCGCATGATCCATGCGTTCTTTGTCACCTCTCCAGGCTTCAATGCCCATAGCAAGTCTTTGAATTCGGGCTTCTGACAAGTCAGCACTCGGAAGTAACGGCCTGAAATGTCCGGCGTGTTGCTGTAATTCTCATGTGCCTCCAATACGTCCGGCGGAACGCTTGCACGGTCCAATACAGCCGAGTAGCACGAATAACCGTCAAGCTCAAGTCCATAAAGCATTCCCAGGCCATCAGCGTCCGGTACTTCAATGCGAACCCGAAGCCATGTTTTCTCGGATTCATTTGCTAGCCCGGAAAAAACAGGCCGAAGCTTTGGTTCTTCTACCCACTCCACCGTTTCCGCACTCACAAAGTGCCATTCCGCAACGAACGGCTGAAAGCTGAACCGTGCGGGAATCTCGAAATTTGAGCGGTGTAAGACCATTTGCAATAGTTAGTATTACATAAGATGCGTTAGGATACAAGCAGAAAAGGAGCAAATCGCATGGCAGTCATTGCAAGAGTAGAGCCGGAACTGGTGAGCGTACAGGGGGCGGAGGTTATGACGGGCCGGAGCCGATGGAGTTGGCGACGGGACGCATACGAGGGCAAGATTGCCAGCGTCAAGCTGGGAGCCAAGCTGCTGATCCCGATTAGCGAGATTCGGCGCGTAGTCGCGGAAGGGATGCGCCCGCGATTGGAGCAGCACTGAGTGAGAACGGGGCATAGACATGGCGAGCGAAACAAAAGACAGCCCCGGCCCGATGCAACAGGAGCCAGGGGAGCCGGAGTTAATATGCGCCGAAGAGCCAGCGCCGTGGGAGCGATACAAGCCGGGTTCCTACGATCTTCGTTGCACCAGCTACAAATACGAGCGCGTCAGAATGTACGGCAACAGTTGGAAACTGCGGCTGATGTTTCAGTTTATGGACATGGAACACCCGCGCCGAATTGCGAAGTTTTTTCACATGGGTTGCAAAGCGAAACCAGAGGCGGGACGCAAATCGGAATACTTCCGCGCTTGGATAGTGGCAAACGGCGGAGTGCTCCCACGAAAAGGAACATCTTTTTCGCCGCGCAAATTTGTTGGCCGCGTCTTTCGCTGCGAGGTCCGGGACGTGACCCGAACTCTCGATCCGAGCTTCAATCACAGCGCGGACGCAATTTATTCGACAGTGGCAAAGATTCTGGAGCTTTGCGTTTGAAGGTTTGGCCGCGCTCACCGTTTCTTTGTATCCCAGTATCTCTGTATCAGGGTTTCAGCCTATCAATGTATCAACGTATCAACTTAAGGCACAGTAAACAACTGCTAGAAAAAGAGTTGTGCGGCTTTGTTGTAAAGGATTCTGCCCTTGCCAGGGTAGAGAGTAAGGCAGCCAAACCTACTCAACGGCGGGGTGGCGGAAACGTCGCCCCGCAATGGCACAAACAGGTTTCCGGTCGTGCGCTCGCCAGCGAACCCGGAAGGCTCTCGCAGCTCAGGGAAACTTGGGCTGCGAGGGAATTTTGACACACGTAATGCGCGCGCGCGTGAGCGTTGCTTTGCTTCCCTTTGCGTCGCGGTGAACCGCGTACCGATTTCTAGCACCGGGAGCCGAATTTGCAACACGCTTCGCGCGCGCGTGAGGCGAATTTTGCTACATGGTGCGCGCGCGTGAGCAGGATTTTGCGGTAAAACATATTCCGCGTTGATTGCAAGGGGCTTAGAGACGAATTCTGCGGCAGTCTATAAAAAGACGACTATGAGCGGTACGCGCGCGAGGGCCAAGCCGCGATTCACTGCTAACAGCGGGAATAACAGCGAGCAATCCGAGCGCGGGAGAGACAATCCGAAACACCTGAGAACACGCAAGAGAACAGGGAGCAATCCGTGCCGGGGATGGGATTAGCGGCAGCTATAAAAAGGCCGCGCCGCCGCGCCACGTTGCCCCAGGCCGCGCCGCCGTGCCGCCCGTGATGATTTCCCCCCTATTTCCGATTCGCCCGACGCAACGGAGCCAACCCCGGCCCCGCCAATCGGTAATTATTATTTGCGGGGAATGCAGCGGTGACGGCAATTTGCGGAATAAATGGAGTAGTTCGCGCACGTGAGCTGATGATTCACACTTCGCGCGCGCGAGGTTCCAGGCAATTCGGACGCTATAAAAAGGGCAGGAATTCCCCTATTTAGACCAGTACGCGCGGGCGCGCGAGCGTGGATTTTGACAGGTTTGGACCGCTTTGCAAGGGTGAATGAGGCTATCAGCCAGCCGGGCGCGCTAAGATGGGATGCAACGTATGTTTCCATGATTTGGAACGGGATTCCCAAGACAATGAGCCTTTCCTCTTTTATCTGGTCGGTTGCCGATCTGCTGCGCGGTGAGTATTCGCAGTCGGAGTACGGCAAGGTGATCCTGCCATTTACAGTATTGCGCCGCATGGATTGCGTTCTGGAAGAGACCAAGCAGGCCGTGCTGGCCGAGTTGGGCGTCCGGAGCAAGTCTGGAGTCAACCCGGAGCCGTTCCTGCTGCGCAAAGCCAAGCAGAGCTTCTACAACACCTCGCCCATGGACATGAAGACGCTCATGGGCGACCAGGACCACATCAAAGACAACCTTTGCATCTATATTCAGAGTTTTTCTCCCAACGTCCGGGACATCTTCGAGCGATTTGACATGTATACCCAGATTGATCGCCTGGAGAAATGGAAACTTCTTTATCTGGTGACGGAGAAGTTTGCGGGATTCGACTTGCATCCGGACAAGGTCAGCAACAATGACATGGGCACCATCTTCGAGGAGCTAATCCGCAAGTTTGCTGAGGCATCGAACGCCACCGCCGGAGAGCACTTCACCCCCCGCGAGGTCATCCGTCTCATGGTCAACCTGATCTTCGTTGAGGATGACGACGTATTGGCCACACCTGGAGTGGTCCGCACCATTTATGACCCTACGGCAGGCACGGGCGGAATGCTCTCTGTGGCGGGCGAATACCTGGCCGAGCACAACCCCCAGGCCCGGCTCACCATGTACGGACAGGAGTTGAACGATGAGTCCTACGCCATCTGCAAGGCCGATATGCTCATCAAGGGGCAAGACGTAGCCAACATCATCCCCGGAAACACGCTCTCTGAGGATGGTCACCCGCACCGCAAGTTCGACTACATGCTCTCCAATCCGCCCTTTGGCGTGGAGTGGAAGAAGGTGGAGAAGGCCGTCCGGCAGGAATACGAGTCGCAGGACTTCAGCGGGCGCTTCGGCCCCGGACTGCCCCGTGTCAGCGATGGGTCGCTGCTCTTCCTGATGCATCTGCTATCCAAGATGCGTCCGGCCGTGGATGGGGGCAGCCGCTTCGGTATCGTCCTGAATGGCTCGCCACTGTTTACCGGCGGAGCGGGCAGCGGGGAGAGTGAAATCCGCCGCTACGTATTAGAAAACGATCTGGTGGAGGCCATCATCGGCCTGCCCACGGACATGTTCTACAACACCGGCATCTCCACCTATGTCTGGATTCTGTCGAACCGTAAGCCCAAAGCCCGCAAAGGCAAGGTGCAACTGATTGACGCCAGCAGTTTCTGGCAGAAGATGCGCAAGAGCCTGGGTAGCAAGCGCAAGGAACTGAGCGAAGAGCATATTGCGGAGGTCACCCGCCTCTTCGGCTCGTTCAAAGAGGCCAGCAAGGACGGCGCTCCCATCAGCCGCATCTTCAAGAACGAGGAGTTCGGCTACTGCACCATCACCGTGGAGAGGCCATTGGTCGATGAACAGGGCAATGTGGTTTGGGTTGCCAAGGGCAAGAACAAGGGCGACCCGCAGCCGGACAGCAGTCTGCGCGACACAGAGAATGTGCCCCTCAGTGAAGATGTGGACGCGTACTTCGAGCGCGAGGTTCTGCCCCACGTGCCCGACGCCTGGATTGACCATGAAAAGACAAAAGTCGGCTATGAAATTCCCTTCAACCGGCACTTCTACGTCTTCAAGCCGCCGCGCTCGTTGGAAGAGATTGATGCGGAATTGAAGGGCGTCACGGCAAAGATCATGGGGATGCTGGAGGGCCTAGCCGAATGAGCTTGCCTCGGTATCCAAAGTACAAAGATAGCGGCGTGGAATGGCTGGGCGACGTGCCGGAGCACTGGGAGCTTCTGCCGTTAAAACGACTCGCGGAATTCATCAATGGGGATGCTTTCAAGCCATCCGAATGGGTAGAATTCGGAATTCCAATCATACGAATACAGAACCTCAATGGCAGTGAAGAGTTCAACTACTACGAAGGTCAAGTCGAACCGCAATACTTGGTTCACGACGGAGATTTACTCTTCGGATGGTCAGGTAATCGCGGTACATCTTTTGGCCCTTTTCTTTGGAGACGAGACGAAGTCTGCGCTCTCAACCAGCATATATTTCGGGTTGTACCCAACTCAATTGATAAGCGCACCTTGTTTTGGACACTTAAAGCGGTAACCGCTCATGTCGAAGATCAGGCTCATGGGATCATCGGTATGGTTCACGTGACAAAAGGCGACCTTGGTGCTATCAAAGTCCCAACACCTCCGACACAAGAGCAATCATTAATAGCCGAGTTTTTGGAGCATGAAACTGCCAAGATCGATACGTTGGTGGAGGAGCAGCGGCGGTTGATTGAACTGCTGAAAGAGAAGCGGCAGGCCGTCATCTCCCACGCCGTCACCAAAGGGCTGAACCCCGATGCCCCCATGAAGGATTCCGGCATCGAATGGTTAGGCGAGGTACCTTCCAATTGGAATGTTTCTATGCTAAAACATTCAGCAAAGCGCATTACTGATGGTGCACATGTATCGCCAGAGACAGAGAACGGTGAATTTTTCTTTGTATCTACGAAGGACATTACAGACAGCGCTATTGATTTTTCGGAGGCCATTCTTACTTCCGCTGCCAGCTACGCCGCCCTCGTTAAGAGTGGATGCAAACCCCAAAAGGGAGACGTGCTTTTCAGTAAGGATGGAACTATCGGAAAAACCATCGTTATACGTGAAGATCTAGATTTTGTCGTTGCGTCATCGTTAATCATCATCACACCCGACGAGAGTGAGATTGAATCGAATTACTTGAATTACCTTTGCCAATCGGCCTTCTTAAAGGGACAAGTCGAGGCATTCGTAAAAGGAGCAGGGCTGCCGCGCTTATCGCTTCAAAACCTGTTAAAGGTCTTAATACTATCTCCAAACTTGAACGAGCAACTTCAAATCACAGCATTTCTCGACCGCGAGATTGCCAGGTTTGACGCACTGCTTGCAGAAGTCACTCACGCCATCGATCTGCTCCAGGAACGCCGCTCCGCTCTCATCTCCACCGCCGTCACCGGCAAGATCGACGTGCGCGGCCTACCCAAAGAGGAAACCGCATGAACCTGCACAAAGAGATCAACTTCGAGACCGAAGTCTGCGAGCATCTAGCCGCCCATGGCTGGCTCTATGCCGAGAGCGACGCCGCAAATTATGACCGCTCACTGACTCTCTTCCCGCCGGATGTGCTGGCATGGGTGCAAGAGGCCCAGCCCAAGGCGTGGGAGGCGCTCACCAAGAATCACGGTGCAAAGGCAGGCGAAGTGCTGTTGGCGCGGCTGCGGGAACAGTTGAACGCTCGCGGCACGTTGGATGTGTTGCGCCATGGTGTGGAGATGATTGGCCTGAAGCAGAAGCTGCCGCTGGCCCAGTTCAAACCGGCGCTGGCCATGAACCCGGAGATTCTGGCCCGCTACGCCGCTAACCGGCTCCGCGTTGTCCGGCAGGTGCGCTACTCCCTGCACAACGAGAACTGCCTGGACCTGGTGCTCTTTTTGAACGGCCTGCCCGTTGCCACTGTGGAGTTAAAGACGGACTTCACCCAGTCGGTAGAGGACGCCGTGGACCAGTACCGCTTTGACCGGCATCCCAAACCCAAGGGCCAGGCAGCCGAGCCGCTGCTCTCGTTTCCTTCGGGGGCGCTGGTTCACTTTGCAGTGAGCAACAGCGAAGTGCAGATGACCACCAAGCTGGCAGGACCGGCGACGGATTTTCTGCCCTTCAACAAAGGCAACGACGGCGGGGCGGGCAATCCGCCGAACCCAAAGGGCGGGCACCAGACGGCCTACCTGTGGGAAGAGGTGTGGGCGCGGGAGAGCTGGCTGGAGATTCTGGGCCGCTATCTGGTGACAGAGAAGGACTCAAAGAAGCAGATCAAGAGAGTGATCTTTCCGCGTTACCACCAGTTGGATGCCACGCGCAAGCTAGTTGCCGATGTGTACGCGACGGGCGCGGGCGGCAAGTATCTGATTCAGCATTCGGCAGGCTCCGGCAAAACCAATTCGATTGCCTGGACGGCGCACTTCCTGGCTGATCTGCACAGTGAGCAGCAGAAGAAGGTCTTTGACACGGTGCTGGTGGTGAGTGACCGCAACGTAATTGACCAGCAGTTGCAGCAGGCCATCTTCGACTTTGAGCGCACAGCGGGTGTGGTGGCGACAATCACCGGAGAGAGTGCCAGCAAGAGCGGTGAGCTGGCACAGGCGCTGAGTGGAGCGAAAAAGATTGTGGTCTGCACCATCCAGACCTTTCCCTTTGCATTGGAGAAGGTGCAGGAGTTGGCAGCTACCCAAGGCAAGCGGTTTGCCGTGATTGCTGATGAGGCCCACTCCTCACAAAGCGGCGAAACAGCCTCCAAACTGAGGGCCGTGTTGACTGCCGAGGAATTGCAAGAGGTGGCCGACGGCGGCGAGGTGAGCACGGAAGACGTACTGACGGCGCAGATGGCTGCGCGTACTAACCACGCGGGCATCACCTATGTGGCGTTTACGGCAACTCCCAAGGCAAAGACGCTGGAGATGTTTGGCCGCAGACCCAACCCGGAATTGCCCGCCGGTCCCGGCAATCTGCCCGAAGCGTTCCATGTGTACTCCATGCGGCAGGCGATTGAAGAGGGCTTCATCCTGGACGTTTTGGAGAATTACACAAGCTATAAGCTGGCCTTCAAGCTGGCCCATGAAGGCAAGGAGATGGATGAGGAGGAGGTGGAGCGCAGCGCGGCTCTGAAGGGCATCCTGCGCTGGGTACGGCTGCACCCCTACAACATCGCGCAGAAGGTGCAAGTGGTGGTGGAGCACTTCCGGGAGACGGTGCAACCCCTGCTGAATGGTCATGCAAAGGCCATGGTGGTACTGGGCAGCCGGTTAGAGGCCGTGCGCTGGCAGTTGGCCATCGACAAATATATCAAGGCCAACAATTACAAGATTGCGACGCTGGTCGCCTTCTCCGGGGAGGTGAATGACGTGGAGTCCGGCCCAGACGGGTTCACAGAGACAAGCAAGGTGCTGAATCCCAACTTGCGCGGACGGGAGATACGCAAAGCCTTCGATGCGCGGGACGCCGCTGGTACGGAGGAGTATCAAGTCCTGCTTGTTGCAAACAAATTTCAGACCGGCTTCGATCAGCCGCTCTTGTGCGGCATGTATGTGGACAAGCGGCTGGCGGGCATTCAGGCGGTGCAGACTCTCTCCCGGCTGAATCGCTCGTACAAGGGTCCGTTTGGCGAGAAGACGACGACCTACGTGCTGGACTTCCAGAACGATCCGGGAGAGGTGCTACTGGCGTTCAAGGCGTACTACCAGACGGCAGAGTTGGCGAACGTCACTGACCCGAACCTGGTCTTCGATCTGCGGATGAAGCTGGATAGCGCGGGGCACTACGACGACTTTGAGGTGGTTCGCGTGGTGGAGGTGGAGCTGAACCCCCAGGCGAAGCAGAGTGACCTGTTGGCCGCGCTGGAGCCTGTGGTGAGCAGACTGCTGAACCAGTACAAGGAAGCCCAGGCCCGCTTTAGAGCAGCCCAGTCCAAGAAAGACAGCAATGCCGCTGAAGAAGCCAAGGATGAGATGGACAGCCTGATCCTGTTCAAGCGGGACATGGGCACCTTCCAGCGTGTCTACACCTTCCTATCGCAGATATTCGACTACGGCAACACCGCTCTTGAGGGCCGGTATATCTTCTATCGGCGCCTGCTGCCCTTGCTGGACTTTGGCCGCGAGAGGGAAGAGATTGACCTATCGAAGGTGAAGCTGACCCACCACAACCTAAAGAACAAGGGCAAGCAAGCCATGGTGCTGGGCGAGGGCGAGACACCCAAGTTGCCGCCGATCACTGACATTGGCTCCGGTTCGGTTCAGGAGAAAGAGAAGGCCCTGCTGGCGGAGATTATTGCCAAAGTGAATGACCTCTTCGATGGGGAACTGACGGAAGACGACAAGCTGGTGTACGTGAACAACGTCATCAAGGGCAAGCTGCTGGAGTCGGACTTGCTGGTGCAGCAGGCCAGCAACAACACCAAGGAACAGTTCTCCAACTCGCCCGATCTGGCCAATGGCATCATGAATGCCATCATGGACGCCCTGGCGGCACACTCCACCATGAGCAGGCAGGCTCTGGACTCGGAGAAGGTGCGCAGCGGATTGAAAGACGTGCTGCTCGGACCAGCGATGCTGTATGAGGCATTGCGGGCCAGGGGAGACTCCGGGCAAATTGGAGAATCCGCCATATAGCAGAATGGAATTATTACAGCAATACGCGCGGGCGCGCGTGTGCGTGAGCGGGGACGGGTTTGGATGGGTTGAGCGAATGGTAGGGAAGCAGCGAAGTCGCTGAAGCTTTTTGCCATTTTTCCTAGGTAAAGAATCCCACTTTTCGCGGCTGCGCCACATCGTGCAAACCCGCGTTTCATGCTTGAAAATCTAAAAAATACTTCTCCGGCGGCCTGTCTATGATTTTGTGAAGAAGTAATGACTACATAGTAAACAGCGTTTTTAGCGTAAAATTGCCGGAGCCAGATGTAATAGCTTGGACCCACCCGCCCTCTCTGGGGGGGCTGGGGTCCACCAGAAAAGAATGCTTCGCGGGAATGTAGCGGAAAATGTAGCGGGTGTCCTCGCGCGTTGTATAGGGCGAATTGCCGGGGTTGATTTGTTGCGCAGGAATTGTCAACTCGCAGATGACAACTGGAGGCATGGGGGCGGGGCGGAATCAAAATGCCCGTATCTCTCCCTGCATCCGGGGCTTGGCTCACCGGACAAGGGAAGCCTACAAGGGGTTTGCTGGCTCTGTGTGCGGCTGAAAACGCGGTAACGCTGTGGTAACGATAGAACTGGAACTTGGAGTCAAATGAGGCCTAACGCAGGCAAGCACGAAGTCACCAGTATCCATGCGCAATTGGCGGAGATTGGCGAGTTTTGCACAACCCATGCAAACCCATCCGAAATGCCCTAAATAGCCCTTTCACGGCGATAACACGGGTTCAAATCCCGTCGGGGACGCCAATAGAATCAGCAAGTTACAAATCCCCTCCAGATTATTGTAGGTCCGTTATGGTTGGCGGATTCAACAACGAAGTGCAACGGCAACTCCGGTGGCAGGTGGATGGGATGGGGTAGCATCCAGAAAGCCTAACCACCAAGTAAGGTTTGCCGAATGTGCTACCGCCATCTCATCCAAGAAGAACGATACCAAATCTCCGCCCTCAAGGAGGCCGGTTGGTCCCTGGGGTCCATCGGGGCCAAGCTGGGGCGGCCTGCCTCCACCATCAGCCGCGAGTTGAACCGCAACCGCGTCGTCGGCCCTTATCAGCCGCAGGTGGCCGGATTGTTGGCTGCGGCGCGCGGCCTGCGCAGCGCCGCCAACGCTCGTCGCGTGCCCGCCGCCGCATGGGATTTCGCCCGCGAAAAGCTGGCAGAGACCTGGAGTCCGCAACAGATCGCCGGTCATCAGCGCGCCGAGCATCTGCCGCGGCTTTCGCACGAGACCATCTATCAACGCATCTACCAGGACAAGCGCGCCGGCGGCCATCTCCACCTGGCGCTGCGGGTCCACAAGCAACGGCGCAAACGGCGCGGCGTGCGCGAGCGGCGCGGCACTATCCCCAACCAGGTCTCGATCGACCAGCGGCCGGCTATCGTTGGCGCACGAGAACGCTACGGCGATTGGGATGCTGATTTGGTTGTCGGCGCGCGTCACTCACAGGCGCTGGTGACCATCAACGAACGCAAGAGCCGCTATGTGCTGATTCAGCGTGTAATCAGTAAACAGGCCCCTATCGTACGCCAGGCCATCGTCACAAAACTCAGACCTTTTTCCCATCTGGCTCATACCTTGACCACCGATAATGGCAAAGAGTTTGCCCAGCATGAGCGGATCGCCTCCGCGCTCAAGCTGAACTTCTACTTCGCCCATCCTCACGCCGCCTGGGAACGCGGCGCCAACGAAAACCTCAATGGCCTGGTCCGTCAGTTCTTTCCCAAGCACCGCAAGCTGGAAGAAGTGACCGACGATGAGATAGCCTTGGCCCAGCACCTCCTCAACCACCGGCCCAGAAAATGCCTGGGCTACAAAACACCACACCAAGTCTTCTGGGAACAGTTACACTCTAACCAACCCGTTGCGCTTCGTTGTTGAATCCGCCTGTGGAAGAAGAACGTCCCTTTGTAATTAGCAAAATGGTTTCAATCCCAGGTTGTGAGGGGCGAGCCTTCCGTCTGCGCGAGTCAGTTGCTGTCTTCGGCCTTGGGTTGCATGGGTTAGCTGCGCTCTGTGTGCTCGACCACCTTGAGGCAGATACAGTTTATGCATTTCTGGCGAGTCATGGTGCGCGAACAGAGTATATTGACAGGACGCGTAAAGAGAACGACGCTTTGATCCACCACCGGAAGACAGTAGCAACTCTTGAAATGCCATTAACTAGCATAGAAGCCTGCTGTAGACAGCTCGCGGAGACCATTGCGCCTCACCGCCCGGACGGAGAAATAACTCTAGTCCCGATGGGGCCAAAGCCTCACGTTCTGGCTTCGATCCTTGTCGCTATGCGATTTCCCGAGGTTGCCTGCCTTCGTGTAAGTGCCGCCCCAGACGGAGCAGATGTGAAGCCAAGCGGCGAAGTCATCGCGACGCGCATTATTGTGAAAGGGGTGGACTGAACGATATAACCACGCGAGCCATTCCGATACCAGCGAATCCATTTCTTTGATAAACTAACCGGCCCCATGAACTGGCGCGAGAGACTGCAGCCGATTAGTCGGTTTTAAGGCAAAGCCGAGCGCATTCTAGTTTCAGGGAACCTGTGAGGGTGGAAATAAGCTGTGCATCGCAATCCGGACGTCACCTCTGTAATTGCGGTCAAGCCCTGTTTGCGGGAAATCCGGAAACGATCACACCAAACTGGCCCTCCGCCATGGACGTTTTCTATTCGGTTGCTTGATGCAAAGAGTGGCCTTTTCTAAGATTTGGCTCCGTAGTGAACGTATTTGTCCTGATAAGTCGCCAAGTGTTCATTGATTTGGTGGAGTGTTCAGTCGACTTCCGGTTTTCGGAAGCTTCACGACCTTCAGCTTTGTTCAGTTTTCGGGCGGGCCTTCTATCAGAAAATCTTCCCAACTAATGCTTGGGATCCCGTGTCGCTGTGCAGTCTCTTCACTGTCCGGCGCACAGATAACCAGCGGTTTGAATGCGGGATGACGACGACAGAATTCCAGAAGTCCACGGAGAGCCTGGACATCGTATCTTCCCGTCTTGACCTCGACCGCCCACTTCCCCCAGCTCCCGTTGAAGACAGCATCAATCTCCAGCGGTTCCTCTCGCCAGTACGTCACTTGTTGGTCTTGGTTGATGGCGAAGGCGAGACAGGTATTCTCGACCCAGAAGCCGAAACGCTCGGGCTCACGAGCAGGATCGGGAGGGCCATCGGGATGCATGGCGGATAGAAGGGCATTGTTCAGCACTACGAGCTTGGGCGGAGAGGCGCGGCGTCTGAGAGCCTGCGCCGAGTATTTCTCCAGCGGCGCAACCAGGTAGGCGTCCTGAAGCAGCGCCAGATAATGGGCGACTGTTTCGAGAGCGCCGCTGTCTTGTAACTGTCCCTGCATCTTCTGGAGTGAAACGATCTGCGCGGGCGAGCCGGTGGCAATAGCGAATACTTGGCGTAGCAGCGCAGGGCGCCGCACAGCACCCATTGCCAATACATCACGGCCAATTGCTGGTTCAATGATGGCATCGCGCACGTAAGCCCGCCAGCGCGCAAAATCCTTTTGGAACTCGACTGCGCCAGGATATGAGCCAAAGCGAACGAGGCTCTGAGCGGCTTCACGCGGCGAAAGATGAAAGGCATCGGCCAGCGAGGAGGCGGGCCAATGGCTCAAGGTCAGCCGCTCGAAGCGCCCCGCCAGACTTTCGCGCGAACCAGTGGCAACACGCAACGCCGAAGAGCCGGTGGCTACGACATGAATGGGAAGATGACGGCGGCGAGCGCGATCCCAATAGCCTTTGAGCCGTCCCGCCCAGTCGGACAGTTGATGCACTTCGTCCAACAGCAGAACTACAGTCCCACGCTGCGCCCGTGTTTCGGCATCCATCCAGCAACGCTCCCAGAATCCGGGTAGCGCGGCATCCGGATCGTCTCCGGCTGCATACACAGCTCTGTCGCCGAACCGGGTGGCGATTTCCAGAAGCAACGTGGTTTTGCCCACTTGGCGTGGTCCGGTGAGAAGCTGGATGCGGGCCGGCGCGGATTCCTTCAGCCGGTCGAGCAGCACTTCGCGGCATCGGGCAAAGGCGTTATAGATCTCAGCCATAATCTAATAATTATTAGACTATGACCTATAATTTGTCAATTCCGAATCTGTCTTTTTCAGCTCGCGTTCTCCGGCGGCTCTGAACTTTCCACACTCGATGGGACGCTCGCTAAGCAACGCGGCGATTTGGCGTAAACAGAGATCGAGCTTTCGGCGGACCTGGAGGATATCCGAGACGCGATGACGGGCGACGAGCCCTATTACATTCAGCACGGAGCCTTCGAACGGGAAACGATGGCACTTCCTCCTGCCCAACCACCCCAATACGACCTTGCTTTCGTGCTTCGCGCCGATGAACGAATCATGTGGCCTCTGGAAGCAAAAGTGTTAGAAACGCCAGGGACGCTCTCTGAGTACAAAAGCGAGATCCGAGAGCAGTATCTGACGTGCCGATACGCGCCCTTTACGACTTCGGGAGCAATGCTGGGTTATCTCTTGACGGGAAGCGCCGCGGATGCACTCATCAAAATTGGCGCGAAACTCAACACTACGTTAGATCAAGTCGCTGACTTTCCCGAAAAACCCCATCGAGCATCAATGCACAAGCGAAATGTTCCAGCAGGCAAGCCGTACCCCATCGATTTTAAATGTCATCATATGATCCTGGAGTACCTGTCTCTCCGCCGTCATAAGCGTAGGTCAGAGTAACGAAGAAGGGTATCTGATACAGACAGGTGGCGCGGTTCCGGGGGTAAAAAACTGGGTGCCCCAGGTCCCGCCTTTGGGACCTGGGAACCAATATCTCTCCCGCCCGCTCTCAATTCACTCAAAAACTGCCCGCATTCTCTCCAGATTTGGCCAAAAATATGCAAAACTATCTCTATTTCGACGCAGAGGTATTTTTGCGCGTTTGGTACTCAAATTGCGCCTTGGCGGGTGGCGCGGGCTGGAGCGCTGAGGGATGGACAGCATTCCGGGTAGCCCGCCTGCCGGATTCCATCGCGCCCAGAGTCCGGGTTGGCCTGGGGAGCGATTCCGGGTATAATGAAGATTCGGCAAGCCGAGGGGTAGTGTGTCTGTTTTTTACCCCGTTGGACAGGCCCGGATGGAGCGCGGTTTTATGTGGCTCGATGGCTAGTCCCGGCGGCGCGAAAGATCAAGGTCTGGAGCAACGTCATGGCACAGGTATGCGACATCTGCGGGAAAGGTCCGCAATTCGGCAACAACATCTCTCACGCCCACAACATCACACGGCGCCGCTGGAGCGTGAATTTGCAGGCTGTGAAGGCGCTGGTGAACGGCCACGCCAAGCGGATCAGGGTGTGCACCGGCTGCATCAAGGACGGCAAGATCGCCAAGGCGTAAGGCTGGCGGAGTCCGCTGAGACCGGCCCAGTTCGGGCGCGAAGGCGAAAATCAGGCACACAATCAAGGATTGACACGAACCCCGTCCAGGCCGGACGGGGTTTTGTTGTGCCTTTTCCGTACAACAAAATGGTTTAGTCGCTCTTATCGGAGCCGGATTCCACCACCTCGGCGGGCAGATCCAGCGCCACCAGGGCGAAGCGGGTCTTGCCGCCGTTGGTATTCTCAAAGCCAAGAATGTGCTGGTGGCGCTTGGAGCCGGCCTTCAGCTCCAGGCTTTCCTTGGTGACGCCATAATCGCCGTTGTCGATCCGCACCTTGGCGTTCTTGTCGTCGTTGCAGGTAAGCCCTTCGTGGGTGGCCGCCGGAGCGCCCACCGGAGAGTTATTTTTGCAGGTAATCACGTCGCCGTAGCGGCCCAGCTCCTTCTTGTAAAACGCGGTCACCTTCTCCTCGGAATCGGGGGTCTCATAGGAGACCGCCCGCACCCGCAACTGCCACTCGCCAAAGCCCAGATGCACGTCGGCCGACTTGTTGTTGTCCTTGTCCTTCACCGGCGCCGCGCCCGGATAGACCGGCAATCCCAGGTCCGTCGCCGTGGTCTGATCGGTATTCACATGAATGCCGCCAAAAGGAGTATCCACCTGGACGTTCTTTTCCTTGCCGTTGGCGTCTTTTTCCGTATGAATCATGCATCCCGCCAGACCGGCGGCCAACGCCAGGCCCGCAACCAAAGCTGCCGCTTCCCGCATCCCGTTCCTCACCATGGCAATCGCCCTCTAGCCCCGTTATACGCCTGAATCGTGAGAAAGGTTCCGGGAATCGCACCGCCCGCGGCAATAACTTCTTGCCGCGCTCTTCGCCAACGACGACGAGCCGGGCATCCAGATCCGCAATCCAGATCCGGCTCAGTGCGTCGAGTCGCCGTCTTCCTTGCTGCTGGCGGCGAAGAGCATCGCCACGGTGAAGACCAGGACGATGACGGAGACGACGAAGAAGGGGGAAGTGATGTTCATTGCGCGTTCTCCTGTGCATAGAGTAACAAAGCCTGCCTCTCCGCATTCCCTTACCGCTGGGTTCCACCCTCGCTTGTCATTCTGAGCTGTTCGACTCGAACGGGGCGCGTTGCCTCCAGAAGGGAACAATAGTTCCTGAAAGTAAGACTGCCGGCAAATCCGCGAACTTGCTAACCTGAGCCTGCACTGAGCGAAGCCGAAGTTTACCTGCGGCTGTTCTTCCGTCGCCCCGCAGCGAATAAAAGACGAAGACATCTACTGCGAGTCCTCCAATTCTGGCCAAATTTTTGCAAAACTATCTCTACTTTGATGCATAGCCTTTTCCGCGCTCTTGAACCCGTTTTCTTGTGCTCTATGGGGAGTCGTAGGTCCTGCTTCTCTGAACCTGCCGGCTTGATTACGGCTTCGGCCCGGCGTTGGGGTAATCGACGCGGATGGTCAGAATCTCATAGGGGTGAATCGGCGCTTTGACTACGTCGCCGGTCACGGGCAGCGGGCTGCCTTCCGGCGTCTCCATCAGATTGGTCACGGTGGCCCCGGTCGCTCCCGGCGGCACATGGAACTCGGCAATGGTTTCCTTGCCCGCCCACTCGTAGACGCGGAAAATGAGTCCGTTGGCGTCTTCGGCCTTCTTCACCGCGGTCAGCACGACATTCTCCGGCGCGACCGAGGCAAAGGAATGCGACGGGGGCAGCGTGCCGGGGTGGGCCGTGGTGACGACCGCCGTCAGCGGATAGTTGTACTCGTAGCCGTGGCGCACGGTGAGCGCGTCTTTCCACGTTCCGGCGTGGGGATAGAGCGCGTAGTGGAAGTGATGATGGCCCATATCGGCCTCGGCGTCGGGCCATTTGGGCGAGCGCAGCAGCGTCAGCCGCAGCACATTGCCCACGGCGTCGTAGCCGTACTTGTTCTGGTTAAGAATGCTCAGGCCGTGGATCTTGCCATCGGGGCCGGGACCGGAGAGATCTGCCCAGCGCAGCGCCGTCACTTCAAACTGCGCCTTCTCCCAGGAGTTATTGCGCGTAGTGGGCCGGTCGATGGTCCCATAAGGAATCTCGTAAGTAGCAAACGGCCCGGAAGCCGCCAGCGGAAAGGCCGCCTTGAGCAAAACATGGCTTTCGTGCCAGTCGATCTCGTTGTCGATGTCGACTTGGTTGCCTTGTAAGCTGATTGTTTGAACGAATTTTGAGTTTTGCCAGTGGCGAATTATACGGATGGCCGGATGTACCGTCCCCTGGCCAACCAATTCCACCAAGTCGGCCTTTTCAATGACGCTGGGCGCAGTGTCGAGCGTGCCCGGATCGATGTTCCAGGCGTCGTATTCCTTCGGCGTGTCCTTGAAGAACAGGAGCTGGTTGCCGCAAGCACCCGGAGCGACAGATTCAAAACCGGAGTGGCTGTCGTACAGGCTGGTGATGCAACCACTTGTCTCATCGACTGCGACTTGCAGCGACTTATTCGCCAGAATCAAAGCGCGATCGACCTGTTTGACCCACGAATCCAAGAAATCGAAAGAATCGACCGTCCTTTCCTGCTCGATTTGAATAACTTTGTAGCCGAGGGCAGGTACATCTGGCACGTTGAAAGTAAGTTCGGTGACGCCGCTCTTCTTGTCGACAGGTGCTGCCGTGAGTATATGAATCACCTTTCCGGTAGTTCCATCTAGAACCTTCACGTCTGGAACTGTCCCGCTCTTAAACTGAACCTTCACCGATACGTCGCCTGATCTG
The DNA here is from genome assembly GCA_003134855.1 of Acidobacteriaceae bacterium. Taxonomy (GTDB): domain Bacteria; phylum Acidobacteriota; class Terriglobia; order Terriglobales; family Acidobacteriaceae; genus Telmatobacter. Next base: position 719,618 of record PLCS01000007.1, on the reverse strand, counting down.
TTCCATCCGAGCGGATTGTAGACAATGACTGGGATGGGTCTGAGGTCTTTAGGTAGCGTGTCGATGCCCTCTGCGACTTTCTCGATAGAGTCGGAAGAGATCTCATTCGTCGACCAGTGCACAACATCGTAATCCTTCTGCGCGTCCTTGTAGATCACGCCGATGCCGGAGCCTGCGGCTACGTCGTGAAACTGATTGAAGAGCACCTTCTTCCAATCTTCCGTTAAATCCGAGGAAGGGTACGCCCGTCCGGCAAGGACCCATGCCAGCGAGGCCCACTTTTCCGCGTCGAGCATCTGCTCCTCGGCCTCGCGCATATTCTTTTTATGGTTGGCCTGCGTGGTCATCACGCCGCGATGGTACTCGAAGTACAGCTCGCTCTTCCAGGTGGGAATGCTCACCATGCCCGCAACCGGCGGAGGAGGCGTGTAACCTTTGGCAATCGACGGATAATCCCAGACCGGGCTGCCGGGCGCGATCTGCTTTTCCAGTGCGGTGAAGTAGGGCAGCGCCGTACCGAATTCGATCTTTGGCGTTACGTACGGGGGAAGCGAAGGGTAAGCCCAGTGTCTGCCCTCATCTAGAATCGCCCGCGTGGGTCCGCCGCCGTGGTCGCCGATGCCGTAGAGGTCCATCATGTTGCTCAGCCCCGGCGTTTGCGTGCGGGCAATCGAAAAATCCCGTGCCAGGCGCACCGGGTTCAGGTTGTCGTTAGCGTAGTCGTGCGGGAAGTAAGTCAGCACCTTCGAGCCATCCGGCGACTGCCACCAGAAAAACTTGAAAGGTAACTGGTTGGTGTCATTCCAGGCCATCTTCTGGGTCACAAAATAATCAATGCCGCTCTTCTTATAAATCTGCGGCAATTGCCAGGTGTAACCAAAGGTATCCGGATTCCAGCCGACCTTCACGTTCACGCCGTAAGCTTGCTTGTACCAGCGCTTGCCGACCAATAACTGGCGCACCAGCGATTCGCCGTCGGGCATATTCAGGTCCGGCTCGACCCACATTCCGCCTACAATCTCCCAGCGGCCTTCCTTGATGCGCTGGGCGATTTCGGCATTCATCTCGGGATACTTGTCGTCGAGCCACTCGTTGTAGGCCGCGGCCGACTGCGTGTAGGTGTATTCGGGGTACTCGTACATCAACTGAAGTGCCGTCCCGAAGGTCCGCTTGACCACATCCACGCTCTCGGTCCACGGCCACAGCCAGGCGGCGTCAATATGCGAGTTGCCGGTCAGATGAAAGGTCGCCTGGCGCAGCAGCGGCGTGAGGGCTTCGAGCTTGCTGTGCGCCGCGCGGAGGCTTTCATCGAACTTCGCTTGATTGTTGGCGTCGAGCGCGGCCAGATCCACCTTACGGATGGCGTCGTTGAGCGTAGTCATCTGCGTGGGGTCATTCGGCGCCAGCGCGGGAACCAGCAGCGCGGCTGAAAGAAATTCTTCGCGCAGGTCTTCGGGGTTGGGGCGGCTCTCTGGGAAGACAATCTTCAGCGTCGCGCCCTGAAAGGTCTTCTCGTCCACCGTATGCAGCAGCTTGACGGCGACTGTCACCTTGTCGCCGGGCTTGGCGCCGTCAAAGAGCACAACGGGTTCCAGGTCGTCGCCCATCGCCACGCGGCGGCCGTTGAAGTAGAGAATCTCCGGCATGGGTCCGTTGGCATAGGCGTGAAACTGGAACCAGATGCGCGCGCCGGTCAGGTCGTAGCCGCTCAGCGTGGCCGGAACCTGATAGCTTTGGCGAAACCAGAGTGCCTCTTTGGGCGCCTTGCTCTTCAACGCGATGGGCTGCCAGCCGCTCTCGTCGAGGCCGACGGCCTCGCCATGCGCCAGGTCTCCGGCATGGAGCTTCCATGCGCCATCGGGCAGCTCGCGCAGCAGGGAGAGCCGGTCGATGACTGCACGCGCGTCGGCAGGCAGCGGAGCGGCAATCTTTGCGGCTTCAGCGGCGCTCTGGCCCAGAACGCGGCTTGCAAAGAGCGTGGCAGCAAAGACAAACAGGCAGGCAAAACGAGCGAAACGCAACTTCAAAGCGGAATTCATCGCGAGAAATCCTCCAAGCCAGTTGAGTTAAGGAAGAATAAAAAGGGGCGTTTCTTGAAAACCTGCGTATTTGACTCTTGTTCTCATCGAAGAAACTAATTCGAATTTATTCCCATCAAAATGAAGGGTTTTAACGATAAATGGCTTTGGGCATGCAGTACAAACATTGGGATCATCGCCATCCCAGACACGAACAGTGGTAGGATCGCTCTTTGAAAGCACAAGCTTTCCCTGGCTGGCATCTGCAATTTGAATCATTCTGTAATTTTCAAGCCAAGGCTGTATCGCGATAAAATCACCACCTGAATTTCCCGATTGGAGAACGAGATAGACCAAAGGGTCATTGCCTTTGCAGATGCGCGCGCTGGCCATGGCTACGGCATCGGAATACCATGTGGGGTCCATACCTTTGGCCGGTTCTGTATCTTTCATGTCGAGATGAAAAATAATCTTCCCGTTCCGAGAAATAACTAATTGTGTATTTGGATCTGTAAGTGTAACACCCTGAATATTGGAGCCAATTAGTTTATCAAAATTCCCTTTTTCATAGATGACCAGCATGTCGGAGCCAGACAACTCCTGAACCATCCGCACCAAGGCACTTGCCGGAACATTCTTACGAAATGCATCTGGAAGTTTCTGTTGCTTCCAATTCAAATGCCGGTTGAAATCGATGCAATCAGTGGTTGTCTGATTGGCTGGTTCAGCCGGAGTTGGGATACCCTGCGCTGCTGCGCAAGGTATTCGCACCGTGCAAAGAAGGGTAGCTAACAAAATATATTTCATGGAAAGCATTGTAGACCTTGCAGCTTGATTTTGGGCTACAAAATTTCTTTACCGCCAAAAAACACAGTTGTGTTACTCACCCTTCTTCTCCGCGTTGCGCGCTCGGACCTTGAACCAGATGGGCGTGCCCTTGAAACCGAAGGCCTCGCGGATTTGATTCTCCAGGAAGCGTTCGAAGCTGAAGTGCAGCTTGATGTCGCGGTCGGTGAAGAGAACGAAGGTGGGCGGGGCGACGGCGGCCTGCGTCATGTAGAAGATGCGCACTCGCTTGGACATCGGCACCGGCGCGCGCTGAAAGTCGATCTTTTCGAGGAAGCGGTTCATCTGCCCGGTGGTGACGCGCTTGCGGCGCTCGGCGGCCACGGAGACGACCTCATGCAGCACGCGCAGCATCTTCCTGCCGTCGGGGCCTGCCCCTTCGAGCGCGGAGAGGAAGATCACCGGCGCGTAGCTGAGGTACTTGAGTACGGTACGCAGTTGCTGCTCGAAGATCTCGCGGTCGGCGGGCGGTTTGCCGTCGGTGCGGCACGTGGTCACCAGGTCCCATTTGTTCACCACGATGATGACGCTGCGCCCGCTCTCGTGGGCATAGCCGCCGATGGTGGCGTCGGCTGCCGTCACGCCATCGACCGCGTCGATGATCAGCAGCGCCACGTCCGCGGCTTCCAGGTGGCGGCGGGCCATCACCACGCTCATCTTCTCGGCCATCAGGTGGGTCTTGCCCTTGCGCCGGATGCCGGCCGTATCCACAAAACGCAGTTGCTGGCCCTCGAACTCGACCACCTCGTCCACCGCATCGCGGGTGGTTCCGGCGATGGGCGAAACAATAGCGCGGGAGGTTCCGGTCAGCGCATTCAGCAGCGTGGATTTGCCGACATTAGGGCGCCCGATGATCGCCACCGAGGTCTCGTGCTGCTCAAACTCGCCGTGGGTGCGATGGAGGGGACGGGCGTCCGGCGAGTCTTCTTCGGCATCGTTGCCCGCCTCGGCTTCTTCAACAGCCTCAGGCTCTTCTGCGGCCAGACTTTCTTCCTCGGTCGGCACAGCTTCCGGCGGCGCGGGTAGAGCTTCGGCAATCGCCTCCAGCAGGTCGCCGATGCCCAGCCCGTGCTCGGAGCTGATGGGAAAGACGTTGCGAATGCCCAACTGGCGGAAGTTCTCCGCCTCAAGCGCCATCGCCTCGCCCTCGACCTTGTTGACGGCGAGAAAGAGCGGTTTGCCGCCGCGGATCATCATGCGCACCAGATCGTAATCCGGACTGGCCAACTCGGTGCGCGCGTCCACCACCAGCACCAGCGCATCGGCCTCCTCCAGCGCCACCATCGCCTGGGCATAGATCTCAGTGGGAATCAATTCCGCGTCGTCGGGCACCATGCCGCCGGTGTCCACCAGGCGAAAGTCCCGGCCCATCCACTCATACTCGCCATAAATGCGGTCGCGGGTGATGCCCGGCTCATCGCCAACGATGGAGCGGCGGCTCTTTGTGAGCCGGTTGAAGAGCGTGGACTTGCCCACATTGGGGCGGCCGACAATGGCCACCAGGGGAAGCGCGCCCGCGCGCGACTTGGTTGGCACGACCGACTTATGATACTTCGACAAAACTTGTCTCCAATCGCTGTTCATACGGCGCAAGCGGTCTATCTCAATCCCAGATTCGCTTCACGCTACACCTATCGAAAAACCGGTCACTACACTGGGGGCTATGTAAGCAGGATGGTCCTTGAACCCATGCGAGTCATTTCTTCACGGGCTCGGCCCACGGAGGATTCAACGGCGCGAGGGGCCGGATCGGCACAATCTTCGCAACCGGCCGCTTGCCGCGCAGAATGATTACTTCATGCCCCGCCTCTGCCACTCTTAGCAGCCGCGAAAGATGAGTCCGCGCCTCATTGGTGGTGTACGTCATAACTTAGTATCTCATCTCGGTCAAGTGCAGTAACGCTCCAGCTTCACCATGAACGTCTTCTCATCTTTCCGGCAGAATTCCGGCGCTTAAATTGATCTCCCGCACCGCAGGAGGGAACGATGCACATCCACGGGAACTCCATGGCCGTCAACGCGGCCAATTTTACGCCGCCGCGCAGGGCGAGAGAGCCGCCGCCAGGCGAGATTTGGAGTTTGGCTATGGCTAAGGAACGCACAATCCAAGCAAATGCTGCCAGGCTGTCAGCCGGACCACTGCGCATCACTATGATGGGAAGAGCGCCCGCTCCCGATGCCGCCCACCGACAGCCCAACCCGCGCCCTGCCCACGCTGCACGAGTTCTTCGCGCCGGGCGGCATCCTGGCGCGCTCATCGCTGCCTTATGAGTACCGCCCCGGCCAACTGGAGATGGCCAAAGCCGTCGAGCGCGCCCTCGCCGAACGCCGCCATCTGATCGTCGAGGCCGGCACCGGCACCGGCAAGACGCTGGCTTACCTGCTGCCCGCCCTGCGCACCGGCCAGCGCGTCATCGTCTCCACCGGCACCAAGGCTTTGCAGGATCAGCTCTACTTCCGCGATGTGCCCTTCCTGGAAACGCTGGTCGGCGAGCTGCGCGTCTGCTATATGAAGGGCCGCGCCAACTATCTCTGCCGCCACAAGCTCACGGCTCTGCGCAACCAGCCAATTTTGTCTGGATTAGAAGAGATCGACCAATACCGGCAAATCTCCGAGTGGGAACAGACCACAGAATCCGGCGACCGCGCGGAGTTATCCGGAATGCCGGAGTCGAGCGCTTTGTGGCAAAAGCTCGACGCGCGCACCGAGGCTTGCCTGGGGTCAACTTGTCCTGATTACCGCCGCTGCTTTATTACCGAGATGCGGCGCAAGGCGCTTGAGTCGGACATCATCATCGTCAATCATCATTTGTTTTTTGCCGACCTGGCCGTCAAGCGCGAGGCCGCGGGTGCGCCCGACGCCGGCATTTTGCCCGAGGCTGCGGCGGTGGTCTTTGACGAGGCGCATGAGTTAGAAGATGTCGCCTCGAGTTACTTTGGGCTTTCGGTCAGCAACATTCGCTTTGAGGAACTGGCGCGCGATACCGATGTGCTTCTGCGCGGCAAGGAGGGCGCGGGAAGCCTGCCCGTACTCACTCAGCAGCTGCGCGACCGCGCGCGGATGTTCTTTGCCGGATTGCCCTTGGCCGGCGATGGACGGCAGCCGTTTATCGGGCGCGAGGAGTTTCTCGAAACTGAGGGCGACTTATACATGGCCGTGCGCGCCACGCTGCAGCGCCTGGAAGCGGAGATGGGTGGAATGAAAGCCGACGAAGCGCCGGGGCTCAGGAAGCGCGTCGCCCGCCTGCGCACCGAGCTTGAGTTTCTACTCGAATCCAGCGCCAGTAACATGGTTTTTTGGATGGAGCGGCGCATCTCCGCCGGGGGTTCATCGGAAAGGTCCGCCGCGCGCGGTGCTTTCCGCGCACAGTCGCGGACGACTTTCTTGCAGGCCACGCCCATCGATGTTTCTGAGCTGCTCTTCGAGTTAGTCTTCGATCAGATTCCCACCGTGGTGCTGACCTCGGCGACGCTCACAGTGCAGGGCGGCTTCGAGCATATCCGTAAGCGGCTGGGGTTGAGCGAGGCGCGTGAGTTAGTGGTTCCCTCTCATTTCAAGTATGGCGAACAGGCGCTGCTCTATTTGCCGCCGGAGATGCCCGATCCGCGCGACGCCGGCTTTCCTGAAGCCGCGGCGCGCTGCATCCAGCGCGTGCTGGAGATCACTCAGGGACGCGCCTTTTGCCTCTTCACCAGTTATGCACAGATGCGCGACTTATACGAGCGCTTGCTGCCGGTACTGGACTTTCCCATCCTGCTGCACGGCAGCGCTCCGCGCAAAGCTCTGCTGGAGCAATTTCGCGAAACGCCCAACGCAGTTCTCTTCGGCACGTCGAGCTTCTGGCAGGGCGTGGATGTGCAGGGTGAGGCGTTGAGTTGCGTCATTATCGACCGCTTGCCCTTTGCCGTGCCCAGCGACCCGGTCGTCTCAGCGCGCATGAAGGCCATCGAAGAGAACGGCGGCAAACCCTTCTTCGACTACCAAGTCCCCACAGCAGTTCTAACTCTCAAGCAAGGCTTCGGACGTCTGATCCGCTCCCTCGAGGACCGCGGCGTGTTAGTCCTGCTCGACCCCCGAGTGCGCACCAAACGCTACGGCCAAACCTTCCTCGCCAGCCTGCCGCCCTATCGCATGACCGCGACGATTACCGATGTGGAAGAGTTCTTTGATGATGAACACCGATCATGATAAGGATATGATGCTCCTCATGAACAAAACTGGTTGAGATTTGGGTCTTCTCTATTCTCTCGCCAAGACCCACGAGGACTGGTTAACCATTTAGCAAGTTAGCCACCGCTTCGCGGTGATAGCAAGTTTGCAAGTTAGCGGGTTCATTGCTGACGTAACTCGCAAACGCGAGTCGGGCTGCTCTAGAATCGTAGCAGGCGCTGTTATTATTGCCGCCGAAGAGAATTATGTCGCGCAACTTCTACATTCTGGCGGGCACGCTGCTCTTGCTCGCGCCGCTTTCGGCAGCGATGTCGACGGCGCCTTCGAGCTTTCAATCCGGCCTCGCGACGAACGGATCTCTCTGGCGCACGATTGCGCTGATTCTGCTGCTGGCTGGCCTCGGGTCGGCGCTGATCGGAGTGATGAGCCATCTCTTCGAGCAGGTGGACCGGCGCAGCGAAGAGGTGCGGCAGCGCAAGTGGAGCGGCGGGAAGAGCGGCAGAAGCGGCGGCAGACTAGAATAGAAAGCGGGGCGTATCCCCGCAGAGAATCGAGCAGACGGCCATGTATGAAGTTACCGTGGAGGCAGGTTTCTCCTCCGGACACTACCTCCGCAACTACAAGGGCAAGTGCGAGAACCCGCACGGCCACAACTACAAGATCCGCGTCACGCTGGCTGGGACCGAGCTGGACCCTGCCGGCCTGCTGCTGGACTTCAAGCTGCTCAAGCAGGTGCTGCGCCCGGTGATCGAGCGCATCGACCACCGCATGCTCAACGATCTGGAGCCGTTCATCGAACTGAACCCCTCGGCCGAGAACATCGCCAAGTATTTCTACGACCAGACCAATGAGCAGCTCGCCGCGATGACCGAAGGCCGCGTGCGCGTGAAGGACGCGACGATCTGGGAGACGGATACGACCACGGCTACTTACTACGAGTAGCGCGCACACCGGGTAGTCTGTGCACCACCACGGCCGCTCAGTTCATCTGGCTAGACTTCGACTTGAGGTACTTGTCGAAGGGAATCTCAAAGTAAAAAAGCTCGTTGCCGTCGGCGTCGCGCAGCTTGCGCAGGTGCAGGCTGGCGCCCTGGAGCGGGTGGTCGATGTCGGAGACGTCGTAGAAGAGAAAGCCGGCGCGCGTGGTGTGCGGCTCGACGACCAGCGAGCTGAACTCGAAGGTGTTGAAGTCCTGCTCGATCTCCTTGTTGCCGGCCTTGGGCTTGAGCTTGATGGGAGGGATTCCGCCGGGCAAGGGAATCTTGCCGCCCTCGCGCTCCTTGCGGGTCATCAGCCGCTCCACGTCCTCCGGCTCGGCGGCCTGAATGCGGTCGCCGGCGGCGGTGAGGAAGATGATCCGCGCATCGCTCAGGCTGATGGGCCGGCTGCCGTTGTTGGTGACGATAAGGCGGATAGGCATCACGCCGTGGCCGAGATAATCGATGCGAAAGATGGCTTCCTTCTCGCGCGTGTCGTAGGGTTCGGCGGCAATGGAGACCTTCTCGTCCGCGTGCGTTTCGACCGCGGCAAAGGCTGTGGCCGGCTGAACGGGAGGCGGAGTGTGGTTGCTGGCCACGGCCGGCAGCGCCAGCCAAAGCAGGATCGGCGGAATGATCCGCAAAGTTTTCATCGTGCTCGACTGTATCATCTGAGGTTAGACACGGAAACAGGGAATTCCGCACCGCATGATTCTATTTTTTTACAATCTGGCCTTGCTGGTAGCGCTGGTGGTGGGCGCGCCATGGTGGCTCTTCCGCATCGCCGCCACGCAAAAGTACCGCGAGGGCCTGCGGGAGCGGCTGGGCCTGATTCGCCCAGAGCTGATCCGCCTGAGCCGTGAGCGCCCAGTCCTATGGGTCCATGCCGTCTCGGTCGGTGAGGTGCTGGCCGTCAGCCGCCTGGTCAAGACGCTGGATGCCGCGCTACCCGGCTTCTTCATCGCCGTTTCCACCACAACGCGAACCGGCCAGGCTCTGGCCCGCGAGCTCTTCGGAGCGGAGCGCGTCTTCTATTGTCCGCTCGACCTGCCCTGGGCGGTACGCGCTTACTTCAACGCCATCAAACCGCGCCTCCTTGTGCTGGCCGAGACCGAGTTCTGGCCGAATCTGCTCAGCGGCTGCTTCCGGCGCGGAATCCCCGTGGCCGTGGTGAATGCCCGCATCAGTGACCGCTCCTGGCCGCGCTACCGGCGGCTGCGCTGGCTGTGGCGGCCTTTCCTGAGCCGGCTCAGCCGCGTGCTGGCGCAGAGCCAGACAGACGCCGAGCGGCTCAAGGCCATCGGCTGCCTGCCGCAACGGGTTTCCGTGGCCGGGAACTTGAAATTTGACGTGCGCATCGCCGAGGAGGCCGATGCGACGCGGCTGCTGAAAGCGCTCGCCGGCGGTCTGCGGCTGGTGGTGGCGGGCAGCACGCTGGAGGGCGAAGAAGCCGCGCTTATGGAATCGTGGCCGCAGCTTCTCGAAGCCGATCCGCAATTGGCGATGGTCCTCGCGCCGCGCCATCCGGAGCGGTTTTCTGCGGTAGCCGCGCTGCTGGACAAGTCGGGCGTCGCGTGGGTGCGGCGCTCGGAATGGTACTCGGACAACGACAGTTCGATCCCGCCGCTCAGCCCCGGAAGCATCATCCTACTGGACACCATCGGCGAATTGGCTTCGGTTTACTCGATTGCCTGCGTCGCTTTCGTCGGCGGCAGCCTGATTCCCGCCGGCGGCCACAATCCACTGGAGCCTGCGCAGTTCGGGGTTCCTATCGTGATGGGCCCGCACTACGCCAACTTCCGCGCGATTTCCGAGGATTTGTTGGCCCATCAGGCGGTGCGCATCGCCGCCAGGGAAGAGCTGGCCGCGGTCTTGATCGAGCTGCTCCAAAACCGAAATGCCGCCCAGGCGATGGGGAGCCGGGCCAGGCAAGTCTTCACCAGCCAGGCGGGAGCGACCAGCCGCTGCGTCGAGGCGCTCAAGGAGTTGCTTGCAGCACAGGCAGGAATGGAGCCGCCCGCATGAGCCAGCCCTCCTCCACGCGCCGTATGCTGCTGCCATTGGTTCCGCTCTACCGGCTGGCGCTCGCCTTTCGTGAATTGCGGCTTCTCTTGGAGCCGGCGCGACGGCTGCGATCTCCGGTGGTCAGCATCGGCAATCTCTCCACCGGCGGTGCGGGCAAAACGCCTCTGACCATTGCGTTGGCCCAGGCGCTCAGCGCGCGCGGCCTGCGCGTGGATGTGCTCTCCAGGGGCTACGGCCGCCAGAGCAAACTGGCCGCCCGCGTCCTCCCGGATGGGAGCGCCAAAGTTTTCGGCGACGAGCCGCTGTTGATCGCCCGCGAGACGGGCGTGCCGGTTTACGTGGCTCTCCGGCGCTACGACGCCGGCGCGCTGGCGGAGGCGCTGGCGGGTGGTGGGCAGGGCGTTCACCTGCTCGACGACGGCTTTCAGCACCGCCAACTCGCTCGCGATGTGGACATTTTACTGCTCAATCAGAGGGATTGGCAGGACTGGCTGCTGCCGGCGGGCAATCTGCGCGAGCCGCTTGAGGCCATCCGCCGCGCTGACGTTCTCGCCATTCCTGCCAACGAGCCGGAGTTGGAGGCTGCCTTGCACGTGTGGGGCTGGAATGGGCCGGTCTGGCTGCTGCACCGCACCATGGAGCTGACCGCCGTCAGCGGCCCGGTCGCCGCCTTTTGCGGCATCGCCCGCCCCGAGCAGTTCTTTGCAGGCCTGGAAGACGCCGGCCTCGAAGTCGCTCTCCGGATCGCTTTCCCCGACCACTTCACCTATACCCGGCGCGTTCTGGAAGAACTGATCGCCAACGCCCGCGAAAAAGATGTTACGGCGATTGTCACCACCGAAAAAGACCTCGTCCGGCTGGGAAATCTGGTTTCGATCTTCCCCAAATCCACGCCGCTGGCCACCGCCCGCCTGCGCATCAAGATCGAGAATCAGGCCGAGGCCATCAATTGGCTGGTGAACCAAGTGAGGCAGAGTTCAACGCCAGAAGAACTTCCATCCAGGTTGTGAAAAAGTGGGAGAATGTTAGCAGCTATGAAAGATTTTCCAGAATTCATGAAGCACCCCGCCAACGAAATTGCGAAATCCAATCAGGCGACTCCGGGCGTTGAGGGCTTTGTCTTCGATGGAGCGGACGGAAGCCAGATGGCGTTTTGGAGCTGCCCACAAACCGCCGCATCCGCGACCCACGCCCACGATTACGACGAGTACATGGTCGTCGTGCAGGGCTGCTATACCCTGATCATCGATGGCGAGAGAATTCCTGTGAAGGCCGGGGAAGAATACATCATTCCGCGCGGCGTCGAGCACGGGGGCGAAGTTCTGGCTGGAACCAGAACGATCCACGCATTTGGCGGCCATCGAGCCGGCCGGGCTCATCCCTAACGGCGCATCGTTTGGCGTCGATGCTTAAGTTCATCATACTTGATTCAAGCAATTCAGGTTCATAGTTCCCAAGTCCGAAAATCCAGACCTGGGCACCCAGCACTTCTTGGATGGTCAGATTTAGGTCACACGCACCCGATCGTAGAAGTCAATAAGGTGTGCGACATCCAGTCGCCGACATCACGATTTCGGGCTCGCCTCCGTGAAAAACGACAACACAAGCATTATTGGCGCGAGCATGTCTAGGCAGATGCACGTCTCTCCCGAAATTCTTATCTTGAAGGTCGACGTCCCATATGTTTTCGAAAAAATCTATTGCAATCGCACTGAAGTGAATGTTGTTTCCGGGAACTGTAAAAAGGAGGTCAAGCTTCTCTTCCGATAGAAGGACCGATGGCACTTTGAAACAAGAAACACCTTCCAGTGACACAGTCTTATCGCCCTGCCTGGTCCTGAAAATGACAGCTTTAGGACCTTCGAGCAGTTGGCCGTTGAGATGGACGCGGATGCTAAAACAGTGGCCTTCATTCGACGTTGCGTTCTGCGCCGAGGAAACCATAAAATTGCCACAAATCAACAATATCCAGAAACAACAGATCATCAATCTCCGTGATATGCTCATAATTCTGCTCATTTCTTGAAATGATCGTTAAAGCTCTCCTTGCATATAGTGCCAGACAGACCAAAGGCATAGACCGTATGGTTTTCCACGCCAAACTCGAGGTTCGACATCGCGGAAGCTGCAAACGGTATCTTTGCATCATGATCATAGCTCCTGAATCAGTCGATCTCGCGCGTTTTGAGGTTGAGCAATGAGGACTTCAGGGCTTTGCAGGATCTGAATCTCGTTCCCAGCCTGCGCGGCCTAAATGGGAAGACTCAGCTTCACAAAGCGCCGTCCGCGAATCTCGTATTCGCCGCTGGCCACGCGGGCAATCGCCTCGGTGTAAGCCAAGTGCTCCTCGGCCAGAATCCGCTCGCTGAGCGAGTGCGCGTCGTCGGTCTCCAGCACCGGAAGCGCCCGCTGAACGACGATCACACCATGGTCCAGATGCTCATCGACAAAGTGGACCGTGCAGCCGGCCACCTGCACGCCGTAGTCGAAGGCCTGCGTCTGCGCTTCGAGGCCGGGAAAGGCCGGCAGCAGCGAGGGATGGATATTGAGAATGCGATTGGGAAAAGCGGCTATGAACTCCGGCGAGAGCAGCCTCATGTAGCCGGCCAGGCAGATCAGCTCCACGCGATGCTCGCGCAGGCAGGCGATCACGGCAGCATCGTGCTCGGCGCGCTTGCGGCCCATGGAGACAAAGACGGCTGTCGGTAGCCCTAACTCACGCGCGGCTTGCAGGCCGGCGGCTTCCGCCACATTCGAGACGACGACGGCGATTTCGACGCCCTTGAGCCGCCCGGTCCGGATCGACTCGGCAATGGCCAGAAAGTTCGACCCCCGGCCGGAGAGCAAGATGCCCAGCCGGAGTGGATCGCGTACGCCGCTCATGTGTACTGCACCCGGCGCTCGCCCTTGACCACGCGGCCGACGACATAGAACTTCTCCTCGGAGCGGTCGAGCAGATTCTTCGCGCGCACGAACTTAGCCGCCGGAATCGCCGCGATCAGCCCGATGCCCATGTTGAAGGTGCGCATCATCTCCTCTTGCGAGACCTGGCCCAGCGTGCGCAGATGCTCGAAGATGGGCAGCACCGGCCAGGAGCCGATCTCGACCTGCGCGGTGGTGTTTTTGGGCAGGATGCGGGGCAGGTTTTCCGTGATGCCGCCGCCGGTGATGTGCGCCATGCCTGTCGTCAGTCCCGCGGTCACCAGCTTTTGAATCACGTGCAGGTAGCTGCGATGGGTTCTCATCAGCGCCGCGCCTGCCTTCTCCTTGATGGCGGTCACGTATTGCGTGTGCTTGTAGCCGGCCACCTCGAAGAAGAGCTTGCGGGCCAGCGAATAGCCGTTGGTGTGCAAGCCGGTCGAGGGCAGCCCGATCAGCACATCGCCGGCCTTGATCCCCGCGCCGGTCACCATCTTGTCACGGTCCACCGCGCCCACGATGAAACCCGCCAAGTCGTACTCCCCTTCGGCATAAAAGCCCGGCATCTGCGCCGTCTCGCCGCCGATCAGCGCGCAGGCGTTGGCCTTGCACGCGTCGGCCAGGCCCGTCACCACGCTCTCGGTCACCTCCGGGTCCAGCTTGCCGCTGGCCAGATAGTCGAGAAAAAACAGAGGCGTGGCGCCCTGCACGGCGATGTCGTTCACGCAGTGGTTCACCAGGTCCGCGCCCACCGTGTGGTGCATCCCCAGCTCGAAGGCAATCTTCAGCTTGGTGCCCACCCCGTCGGCCGAAGATACCAGGATGGGGTTCTTCCAGCGCTGCATATCCAGCCGGTAGAGCGCGCCGAAGCCGCCGATGCCGCCCAGCACATTGCGGTTAAAGGTCTTCTGCGCCAGGTACTTGATGCGTTCCTTGGCACGGTCGGCACTGCGGATGTCCACGCCGGCGTCGGCGTAGGTCACGGATTTGGGTTCGTCAGGCACGGTGCGGCTTTCTGCGGATGGAGTTGTTGGACGGCGCTGCTGGCCGGGAAGATCAATTTTAGCAGGATTTTGTTGAGGTGGTAGTGCAATTCTGGCGTTTACCTGTGGATGGACTGAAATAACCTGATAAAAAATGGAAAGTCGGCTTGACATACTGCACCCTTCTCGTTATTCTGTTTTGGAAAGCTGGCTTTACATGGCGTCCACCATCTCAAATCGGGTCAAGGAACTCCGTATCGCCCGCGATTGGACGCAGGAGCAACTGGCGCAGGCCGCGGGCGTCTCTCGCCAGAGCATCAACTCCATCGAGCGCAATCGCTACGTGCCCAGCCTGGAGCTGGCGCTGATCTTCGCCCGCATCTTCGCCTGTTCCACCGATGAAATTTTTCAGTTAGAGGAGAAAGCATGATCCATCCTGTTCTCAGCCGCATTCTCATGCTCGACCATATTGCCGACGAGCGGTTCCGCGAACATAACCGGCGCTCGACCAGCGCCGCTGCCATCGCCGGTACGCTCACCGCATTTGCCCTGCTCGAATATCACCTGCTTATCGAGCACCGCATTCCGGAGGATCTGATCGCCGTGATCTACGCCATGGGCGCGGTAAAAATAGCGCTCATGCTCTGGCAGCGCTTCAAGAACTAAATCTTTCGGAGGAATTTGCCCATGTCTCTGTTTGATACTTGCAGTTTAAAAAAATCTCTGCCGGTCCTCTTTGCACTGCTCGTCGTTGCTCAAGTCGATCTCGCCAGTGCCGCCGGCTGGCCGCAAACACTCTTGTCGTTGCTGCATCTCACGGCTGCGCACGACGATTATTGCCGGGGTGCTTGTGCGGGACTAGGCACATCGATCGATGTCTTGGTGGTCTTCCAACTTGCCCGCATCTTTGCCAAACGTGCCATGCAACCTCGTCACGATTGAAGCCGCATCGCAACAGCATTACCACAAAGGAGGAATCAAAAATGTGCATCTCAAATCGCCAACTCGATCCCAAAACTCGCCGCTGGATGGTCATCGCCAACCTCTCGATGATCCTTGGCATTCTGCTGTCGAATTCCGTGCGCTGGAATTGGGTGCATGGCATTAGCCAGATGGAACTGAATTGGCTTCATGCATTCACGGGCTTTTTCTACGGTCTGTACATTGCAATCATGTTCTTTGGGCTGCGGGGAGCTCGCCGCTGCTGCGCCATTGATCCTGAAAAGCTATAAGAACCGTGCGCGTTCCTCAACCGTTGGTAATGGACAGCTCTCCAGCCGCCCCCAGATGTGGTAGCGCCAGCGGGCGATGAGCTTGTATGCCGGGTCGCTGAGTAGATCCGGAATCCAGCCCAGCACCAAGGCAACAGCAGGCCAGGGCGGCGGCAATTCGCGCAGCGAGACCAATTCACCTGCGAATCTAAGCCACAACTGTTCATTGATTTGCAGCGGATTGCGAAAGACCAGAACCGTGTCCGGAGTGCCATTTGGCTCAAGGAGATCGGCGTGGCGTTCGAACAACTGCGCTACCGCTGGCGAGACGGAAGCGACAAAGCGCAACCGATCCCGCCGGTCATGGCGGAGCAGCCAACGGACCCAGCCGTTGCACAGGCAGCAATGGCCATCGTAAACCACCAGCAGACGATTGCCGATTCCATCCATTGCCTTCATACATCTTGAGATGCGACGGCAATGTCGATTGACTCGACTTCTAACTGGCGCCTTGATCGGCCCTCTATACTAAACCCACGATGAATTCCCTGACGCCAGCAGGCTCCCGCACCCATTCCCAAGCCCTTCAACTCCGCGCCGAGCGCTTCTTCCCCGGCGGCGTCAATTCGCCGGTGCGGGCCTTTGGCGCGGTGGGCGGCGCGCCGCCGTTTGTCGAGCGGGCGCTGGGAGCTTGTCTCACCGACGCCGACGGCAACCGTTACATCGACTACTTCGGCTCCTGGGGGCCGATGATTCTGGGCCACGCCTTTCCGCCGGTCGTCGAGGCCATCCAGAGAGCGGCGCGCAACTCGGCCAGCTTTGGTGCTTCCACGGCCGCCGAAGCCGATCTCGCTGAACGCGTCGTCGCCTGTTACCCGGCCATCGAAAAGCTGCGCTTTGTCAGCTCCGGCACCGAAGCTACGATGAGCGCCATCCGGCTGGCTCGCGCCGTCACCGGCCGCAAGATCATCGTCAAATTTGAGGGCTGCTACCACGGCCATGCCGACGGCCTCCTGGTCAAAGCCGGCTCCGGCGTCGCTACTTTTGGAATACCCGGCTCGGCAGGCGTGCCGGAGGAGATTGCCCGGCTGACGCTGGCGCTGCCCTACAACGACCTAGCCGCCGTGGAAACGGCCTTTGCCGCGCATCCCGGCGCGATTGCCGCGGTGATTCTGGAGCCGGTGGTCGGCAACGCCGGCTGCATCCCGCCCGCCGCCGGCTACCTGGCCGGCCTGCGCGCGCTGACTCAGAAAGAAGGCGCGCTGCTGATCGCCGACGAGGTGATGACCGGCTTCCGCGTGGCGCTGGGCGGAGCGCTGGAGCTTTATGGCGTGGATGCCGACCTGGTCACGCTGGGCAAAATTGTCGGCGGCGGCCTGCCGGTGGGCGTCTTCGGCGGCAAGCGCCGCTTCATGGACCTGCTGGCGCCGCTCGGACCGGTCTATCAGGCTGGAACCCTCAGCGGCAATCCGCTGGCGATGGCCGCCGGCATTGCTACGTTGAGCTATTTGCAGGAGCACGCCGCCGAGGTCTACCCGCGGCTGGAAGCCACCGCCAAATCCGTCTTCGAGGGCGTCGCCGCCGAAGCCGCCCGCGCCGGAGTCACGCTCACCCTCAACCGCGTCGGCTCGATGGGTACCTGGTTCTTCACTGCCGGACCCGTAACCAACTACGCGCAGGCCGCGCAGAGCGACACGGCCGCCTTCGGACGCTTCCATCGGGCGATGCTGGAGCAGGGCGTCTGGCTGCCGCCCTCGCAGTTTGAGGCTGCGTTTCTGAGCACGGCGCACGGCGAAGCGGAGATTGCGGCTACCATTGCAGCGGCTCGTGAGGCGTTCAAAGACCTTGGGTAATCTCGTTGCTACCAAAGGTCGAAAGTAATGAAAAACCCGTTGATCCACAACGTAAAAAGCAATACAAGACTATCCACAATCAAGATCCAAGCCGGTAGATGACCGTGACCTCCATTGAATTCCCGATGCCATTTCACGGCATCGATGAAGATAGCGACAGCCGCGACCAGTAAAACAATGAAGATTCTCTCTTTTAGGCTTCTGCCGTGCCTTTTGTCTTTCGAGGTTGCGGTCGCGAACGGGCGCATCGAACTCATGGCTCCCGATTCATGGAGATTCATGCCGCAGGTAGCGCAGAGCCATGCAGCTGGATCAACCTCACAGCCGCATTCCGCGCAGTAGACTGCCGGCGGGCTTGAAGGTTGTATCGGCGGTGTATCATAGGGCGGCATAACGCATCCAGATTAGCACTGATAGAGTCCGGTTGTGCCGTTCCGCTCTACAATGAATCGGTATGCCTACCGCCGTTCGTTCACACGCGAAGATCAACCTTGGACTGGGAATCGGCGCGCCTCGCGCTGATGGCTTTCATGGGCTCTGCACTGTTTATCAGACGCTGGAAGTTTATGATGTAGTGACGGTTACGGCAATAAAGCTCCCGTTTCAAGACCCATCAAAGCAAACTATTCGCCTGACTACGAATGACAACCGCGTTCCGACCGATCGCCGGAATACTGCTTGGAAGATTGTGGAATTGACGCTTCAGGACGGCGGGGTCAGTGCAGATGTGGCGATTCATATCGAAAAGCGATTGCCTGTTCAGGGCGGATTGGGGGCTGGGTCAGCGAATGCTGTTGCGGCGCTAATAGGGTTAGAGGCTGAACTCGGCATTCCTACAACTCCACCACCGGTTGGAAGCAAGCGATGGAAAAGCTTAAAGGAAATTGGTCTTCTTACCTATTGCTCGACGAAGCGGCTGGATATTGCGGCTGAAGTTGGCTCGGATGTGCCGCTATTCCTGATTGGAGGGGCGGTTCTGGGCCTCGACCGGGGACAGGAAGTCTATCCGCTGCCGGACCTAGAGCCGGTCTGGTGCGTAGTAGCCACGCCGGAGTTGGGCGTCTCCACGCCGCAGGCCTTTCGCGATTGGGACGCGCTCTGCGCAGCCGAGGGTTTGACCGCGGAGGCCAGTACAGATAAACTAAACAAGTTGAGCCGCGCTTATGCCAGCGCCTTCGCGGGAGCAGTTCTCGAAGGACGGCAGGGAGTTGGCTCCTCCGGTGTTCTCTCCAGAGAATTGGATGAAGAGAACCTGGCCGGACCCATGGAGTCCGCGCTTGTCCGCACCGGGATTACGAGCTGGATTGTGAACGACTTTGAACGCGTCGTCTTTCCCCAGCATCCTTCCCTTGCAGAAATCAAGCGCATACTATTGGGCTCGGGCACTCCGGAGGCAGCCCTCCATGCTTCGCTGTCCGGGTCAGGTTCAGCGCTCTTCGGGTTGTACCGAACCCGCGGAGATGCGGAAGCGGCGCGCGAACGTCTGCGGCCAATGGGAGTCGCGAGTCTGCTGACCCGCACTCTGCCGCGAGCGAAGTACTGGCGCGAGATGCTTTTACCGTAGTTTTTTGGGCGATCGTCTAATGGTAGGACAATGCCCTTTGGAGGCATTTGTCCAGGTTCGAATCCTGGTCGCCCAGCCAGTTTTCAATGGTCAGTGAACAGTAGCCCAAAGCCAACCAGCTTGGAGGCAATTGAAGATGGAAGCAGGAAGATCGACGGTGACGGCGGAAGACAAACAACAGGACGGCGGGCAGTCGGCGGCCAAAGAGGCCGCGCAGTTTGCCGCGGCGGATGCAGCCGCAAAAGCGAAGGAGGCCAAACTGGCTCCCGATCGCAAGCGCAGCCGCAACCTGAGCGAGGACAAGCGCTTCAAGCTCTTCAGCGGCACGGCTAACCGGCCGTTGACTGAGGAGATTGGCCGCCACATCGGCGTTCCCGTGGGTGAGGTCAAAATTCAGCGCTTTGCCGACGGCGAAGTCTACTTCCAGTTGCTGGAGAATGTGCGCGGGGTGGATGTTTTTGTTGTCCAGCCCACCTGCTACCCGGTGGATCAGAACCTGGTGGAGCTGCTGGTCATGATTGATGCGCTCAAGCGGGCCTCGGCGGCGCGCATCACGGTAGTGGTGCCGTATTACGGCTATGCCCGCCAGGATCGCAAGGACCGTCCGCGCGTGGCCATCAGCGCCAAGCTCATTGCCGACCTGCTGACTACCGCCGGCGCCAACCGCGCCCTCTTCGTAGACCTGCACGCCGCGCAGATTCAGGGCTTCTTCAACATTCCCGTCGATCACCTGTACGCCAGCCCGGTGCTGGTGAGCTACTTCCGCGAGCTGAACCTGCCCAATCTGACGGTAGTCTCGCCCGACGCCGGCGGCGTGGAGCGGGCGCGCTTCTTTGCGCAGAAGGTTGGAGCGCCGCTGGCCATCGTGGACAAGCGCCGCACGGATATGAACGTCACCGAGGTGATGCACGTAATCGGCGACGTGAAGGGCAGATCCTGCCTCATCCTCGACGACATTGTCGATACGGCCGGCACGCTGGTCAAAACCGTGGACGCACTTTACGCCGCCGGCGCGTCCACCGTGTACGCCGGGGCCAGTCACGCTGTGCTCTCCGGCCCTGCAATTGACCGCATCGCCGCGTCGCGCCTGGAACAGTTGGTGGTGACCAACTCCATTCCGCTCGGTGAGGCGGCGCAGAAGTTGCCCAAGATCAAGGTGCTCTCCATTGCCGGCCTGCTGGGCGCGGCTATCGAGAGCATTCACATGGAAACCAGCGTGAGTACGCTGTTTAACTAAGTTGTCAGTTATCAGTTGTCAGTTGTCAGTTACCGGCAGCCGGATTATGGCTTTTGCTGAAAACTGACAACTGAAATCTGATAACTGGCCTTCACAAAGGGAGCGAACCTCAAATGTTCGTGCCCGAAACCAGGAAACGAGAGAGCGAATGTCCGAAGTAGTCGTAGCCAAGCCCCGTGAGGGCAAGTTCAACAAAAATGCCGCTCGCCGCGTGCGCGTCGCGGGCAAGATTCCCGCCGTGCTGTATGGTCCGGGACACGATCCGGTGGCCATCGAGGTGGACCCCAAGCAGATTTCGCGGATTCTCTTCTCAGAGACCGGCCACAACACGATCTTCGACGTTGAAGTGGCCGGTCAGAGCGCGGCCAAGGCGATGATCGTCGACTGGCAGCGCGAGCCGCTCAACGACAACTTGATTCACATCGACCTGAAGCGCATTGCTCTGGACAAGACCCTGCGCGTCAGCGTGCGAGTCAAGCTGCTGGGAATTCCGCTGGGCGTCAAGAACTCCGGCGGCATCCTCGACCAGGTCTTGCGCGAGGTGGAAATTGAGTGCCTCCCGGCGGACATCCCCGCCAACATTGCGGTGGACGTCAGCCATCTGGAGATGCACGGGGTGATGCGCATCAGCGGCCTGCCCCACTCGGACGTTATCAAGTACCTCAACTCCGAAGATGCGACCGTGGCTCACGTCGTCTCCATCCGCGAAGAAGCGCCGACCGCGGCCGAGGTTGAGGCGGCAGCCACAGCGGCGGCGGCGGCAGCGACAGCAGCAGAGCCGGAGGTTGCCAAGAAGGGCAAGCCGGAAGATGCGGCAGCGGCGAAGAAGCCTGAGGCTGCAGCGGGCAAGAAGCCCGATGCAAAGAAGTAACCCTTGGCCAAGGCAACAGAGTCCGGCGCGCGCAACCCATTTTTAATGGTGGGGCTGGGTAATCCGGGTCTCGAATATCTGTGGACCCCGCACAACGCGGGGTTCATGGCCATCGACCGCATCGCCCGGCAAGAAGGGGTTGTGGTCCAGAACCGGCGCTGCCGGGCCTCTACCGCAACCTGCCATGTGGCGGGGCGCAAGGTGGTCCTGGCCAAGCCGGAGACGTTTATGAACGAGAGCGGGCTGGCAGTGGCCGCTCTGGTTCGGGAGTTTGACGCTGACCCGGCACAGGACCTGCTCGTGATCTACGACGAGTTGGACCTGACGCTGGGAACCATCAAGATCCGGGAGCGCGGTTCGGCGGCGGGGCACAAAGGCGCCCGCAGCATCATCGGCGCACTGGGTTCGCAGGAGTGGTTGCGCTTGCGCATTGGAGTAGGGCTGGATTTACTCCCCGAGGCCATTGCGGCAGGCGGCGGCAGGCGGCGGGGCAGGGATTACCTGCTCTCGCCGATGCGCCAGAAGGATTTGACGGTGCTGGACGAGGTGCTGGACCGGGTGGCGACCGCCGCGCGGCGCATCCTCTCCGACGGCCCGGCAGCCGCGATGAACGAGTTCAACCGGAAAGACAGGGAACAGGGAACAGGGAATAGCGAATAGACCTGGAAGCCCTGAAGCTCTCTGGGATCGACTGAAGCAGAAGCTGGAAGGCAAGACGAGAGTGCAAAGCTGGAGATCAGGGTGAAACCTGAGACTCCAGCGGAAAAGGAAACCGGATGTTGCGTGTGTATGAGGTGATGTTCATTGTTCGGCCCGATGCGGCCGAAGAGGATGTTGACAAGCTGATCGCCGGCTTCTCCGAAAACGTCACCAAGGGTGGCGGATCGGTGAAGACGGTGGAGAAGATGGGCCGGCGCAAGCTCGCCTATATGGTGCGCAAGTTCAACGACGGCAACTACGTTCTGCTCACCATCGAGGCCAACGGTGCGGTGGTGCTGGAGCTGGAGCGCCGCTTGCGCGTCACCGAGCCGGTGATCAAGTTTATCACCGTGCGCATTGACGAGGAAGAGAAGCGCTTGGCCAAGGTCAAGGCTCTGCGCGGCGTCCGCCGAAGTGCAACCGCGCCGGTTCAGGCCGCTGCGCCGGTTCCGGTTGCAGCGCCAGTTCCGGTAGCGGAAGCTGCCCCCGTAGCGGCAACTGCTCCCGTAGCGGCGGTAGCCGCCGAGCCGGTCCCGGCCGTCTAGCACGGTTTGTCACGAATTGCCGTTGCCGGCCCGCTATTGCGGGGCGTCGGCTGCGGCCCGATCCAGCGTTCCGGCGGTAGCCCAACGGCTCATCGCCGGAAGCCAAGAGAGTAAAGAGGAAACAGTATGTCTGATGAAACTCAAGCAACGAGCGCACCCGCGGCAGCCAGCTCGGAAACCGGCCCGAGCACGGGTTCCGGCCACAGTTACGGCCACAGTTCAGGTCCCCGCACCGGCGGACGGCCTGCCGGCGGACCCGGCGGACGGCCCTCCAGCGGTCCTGGCGGACGCGGCAAGTTCTTCCGCCGCAAGAAGGTCTGCAAGTTCTGCACCGAGAAGATTGACGCAATTCCTTACCGCGATGTGCGTCTGCTGCAAGGCTTTGTGGCTGAGCGCGGCAAGATCGTGCCCCGCCGGCTCACCGGCGTTTGCACCAAGCACCAGCGCCGCCTGACCCGCGCCATCAAGCAGGCCCGGAACATTGCCCTGCTGCCCTTTGCCACGCGGCACTAACGCGATTCCTGGAATCGCTGGAACCATCGGCTGCCGTTCCGCCGCCTCGCACACTCGCTCGCTGTGAGTGGCTCACGCGAAGCTGATTTGGCGGAGGGCGATATTGTGGATGCCGAACGCACACAGGAGAGTGAATCATGGAAGTCATTTTGAAGGATGATGTAGTGAATCTGGGCCACCGCGGCGATCTGGTTAAAGTCGCCGACGGCTATGCCCGCAACTTTCTGCTGCCCCGCAAGCTGGCGCTGCAGGCCACCTCGGCCAACAAGGCCGTGGTCGAGCAGATGAAGAACGCCGCCGCCCGCCGCTCCGCCACGGAGAAGGCGCTGGCCGAGGCGCTGGCCGTCAAGCTTGAGCCCGTCGTGCTCGACTTCACCCGCAAGTCGGGCGAGGCCGGCCACCTCTTCGGCTCCGTCACCTCGGCCGACATCGCCGCCGCGCTCGACGCCAAGGGCTTCGAGATCGATCGCCGCAAGATTCAGTTACCTGAGCCGATCAAGACGGTTGGCGATCACACCGTGACCATCAAGCTCTACCGCGAAGTTGCCGCGCACGTGAAGGTCAATGTTCTGGCCGAAGCCACGGAAGAAGCCGTCGGCGAAGCGCCGGTTGCCGAGCCTGTCGCGGAAGCGGAAGTCGCGGAGTAGCTCTTCTGAACCCACGCCCACGCCGCCTCTCGGTTCGCCGGGAGCGGCGAGTGTTTCAGGCTCTTGCTGGCTTGGCTCTCTACACCATCGCCCGTTCCTTAACCGTCAGGTACTGATTCAGCACAGACGAGGTTAGGGCCTCGGGGTTGAGGTCGAGGGTGAGCGCGCCCTGCTCGTGGAGGCGGGCGAGGAGCAGTTCGCGGCTGCCGGCCATCTCCTGGGCAGCAGACGCGCGGAACATCTGCTCAATGTTATTGGGCCGGCTCTGGGCGATTTGCTCGACCTCCGGCTGGGCCATCGCGACAAACAAGAGCACGTGGCGGCGCAGCAGTTGCAGCGCACCGTCGATCACTTCGGGGCGCATCGCGGTCTCGGCCAGATCGGTGATCCACAAGATCAAAGAACGGCGTGGTTGCAGGCGGTTGAGTACGGCTGTGGCTCGCAGATGGTCGGCTTCGCTGCCCTCGGCCCGCGCCAGGGCCAGCGACTCGATGAGCTGCCGCAGGTGGCTTGCGCCGCGACCGGGAAGCAGGCGCTGCTGAATGCCGTGGCCGTAGGCCAGCAGTCCAACCCGGTCGCCGGAGTATAGCGCCAGTTGGGCCAGCGCGACTGCCGTGGTGCAGGCGTGGTCGAGCTTGGAGTGGGGGCTGGGCGTCCGGCCGAAGTCTTTGGGCATTTGTGCCATGGCGACACGAGCCCTCATCAGCCGCCCGCAGTCGAGTACAATCCACACCGGCTGGCTGCGCTCGGTCTGGTACTGGCGGGTGATGGGACTGCCGCGGCGCGCCGTGGCCGTCCAGCAGATGTCGCGCAGGTCGTCGCCCTCGCGGTAGTCGCGCAGGCTCTCGAAGTCGCGGCCCAGGCCGCGCTGCTGCGAACGGCGCAGTTGCAGGTCGATCTGGCGGCTGCGGGCGAGGAAGATTTGCTGCGCTTCGCCAGCGCGCAGGGCCGGGTAGACGCGGACGGTTTGGATGAGCGGCGCGCGAGCCCAGCGCTCGATGAGGCCCAAGGGCGAGCGGTAACGCACAAAGAGCCGGCCAGTCTCCCAATCGCCGCGTTCTTTGGGTTCGACGCGATAGCGCAAATGGGCGGTCACGCGGGGAAAGGCTGTCAGCCGGCGCGTTGCCGGCTCCGCGACCAACGCCGGCGGCAGATCGTCCACCAGCCGGCAATCCAGGATGAGCCGCCCCCCGTTTTCAAGCGTCAGATCGATCTCGGTTTCGCTGTCGAGGGCGGGAGCGTTGGACCATGATCGGCTTGCGGACAGTTCGGCCGGGGCGGGCAGACGCAGGCCGTCGATCAGCGCGAAGAGCAGCACCAACGCGTCCCAGGCCGGCATTGCATACGCCAGCCGCCCATCCCAGAAGCCCGGAACCAGCCAGACGAAACCCAGCAAGAGCAGGCCAATGCTCCGGGGCGTGAGAGCGAAGCTCATTCGGCGGCGGCGCTCGCAGACGGCGCTGACCGGGGCGGGATGGAGGGACGGCAAAATCATTGCCGTGGCACCGGCACGGCGGCGATTACGTCGGCGAGCACGCGATCGGCGTCGAAGCCTTCCAGTTCCGCTTCGGGCTTGAGGATCACGCGATGGCGCAGGACCGGCTGCACGGCGCGCTTTACGTCGTCGGGCAGCAGGTAGTCGCGACCATCGAAGGCGGCTGCCGCCTGGGCCACGCGCATCAGGCTCACGGCGGCGCGAGGGCTTGCGCCCAGCAGCAGCGTGGGCCACTCGCGCGTACGGCGAACGAGCGCGAGGATGTAGGTGGTCAGCTCCGGCTCGATGCGAATGGCGCGGACCTCGGCGCTGGCGGCTGCCAGCAAGCCGGCGGGAATGGGGGCGATGGAGGCGTCTTCGAGCAGACCCGCGCCGGAGCCGCCGTGGTGGCGCTCTAGAATCTGGCGCTCCTCGGACTCGGAGGGGTAGGCGACACGAATCTTGAGCAGGAAGCGGTCGAGCTGCGCCTCGGGCAGCGGGTAGGTGCCCTCAAAGTCGATCGGGTTCTGCGTGGCGAAGACGGTGAACCAGGCAGGCAGCGGGCGGCGCGTGCCGTCGCTGGTCACCTGGCGCTCTTCCATGCATTCCAGCAGCGCGGCCTGGGTGCGCGGCGGCATGCGGTTGATCTCGTCCACCAGCAGCAGATCGGTGAAGACCGGTCCGGCGTGGAAGGCGAAGTCAGCGGAGCCGGGGCGCAGAATCGTCGTGCCCAGAATGTCGGCGGGCATCAGGTCGGGGGTGGCCTGCACGCGCTGGAAGCCGAGGCCGAGCAGCCGGCCCAGTGCCTTCACGATCATCGTCTTGGCAATGCCGGGAACGCCCTCCAGCAGCGCATGGCCCTGGCAGAGAACGGCGATCAGCACCTCCTCGATCACCTCATTCTGGCCGGAGATCACCCGGCCCAGCTCCGTGCGGGAGTGGGCGATGAGCTGGCTGGTCGCGCGCAGGTGTTCCGCACATTTTACGTCTTGGTCGAGTTCTTGGTTGTTTTCCTGGCTCATGAAACCCTTTCCTGCGGTTTGGATTGAATCTTCTCAGATTGTGCGGCTTGGTTGCCCATTTGCCGGTTAGGCCTGGCCGCTTCTTTCAGCTTTTCATAGTGCCCGTGCAGCGTTTGGATCAGCTTGAGCGCCTGGCGGGGATTGGCAGCTTTGGCCCATGCGGCCTCTTCGCAGGCGGCTAGATCCACTTCCAGGCTGGCGTCGGCGCGGGGAAAGCGACGGCGAATCATCGCTGCCAGCTCAGCTGCACCCATCTTGCTTCCCCGTTGCCCGCAGAGCCGCAGACTATGGCGGCGAAAACGCTCCCAGGCGACCGAGACGGCCGTGGATGCGGCTCCGGCTTTGCGGTAGAGCGCTCCGAGGGCCTCAAGAAACTCGATGGGCGTGGCGCGCGGCGGCGGGGGCAGGTCGCGCACCGGCCCGCTGCGGCGGCTGAAGCTGAAGACAATCAGCAGCGCCAGCACCGGCAGGCCAATCCACAACGAATTCCACGCCACCCCACCAGCGTAGCTCCAAACCGAGCGAATCTCCCCATGCAGCGACTCGTCCCAATAGAAGCGGTGGCCGGCGCGCGTACCCAGCGAAGCCAGCAGCAGGTCAAGGTTATGAGCGCGGCTGAGCGAGCCGTTTTCCAGAGGCGTCGAGCTGGCCCACCAGACGATGTGTCCCTTGCCCCAGTCGTACTCCACCACCGCCGGGTTGCCGGCGCAGGCATACTCGACGCGCTGCAAGGGGTTGCCCACCTTCCAGGTAGCTTCGAGAACCATCCAAGCCTCGCCCGACCCGGCGAGCGCGTCCAACCCTTCGGGCTCCAGCTTGCAGGCTGCGAAGTGGAACTCTTTCGGGGTGTCGCTAGCCTCGGCGGGCAGGATGAACCCGCCCATGTAGCCGGTGGAGAGCACGCGGCCCCCGCGCTCGACAATCTTCCGCACCGCTTTGATGTCCTCCGGCTCGCGGGTGAACGGCTGGGCAAAGATCACCACGGTCTCCGGGCCGGCCGTCGCGGCCAGTTCGCTCAAGGGCCGCTCCCAGCGCTCCAGAGAGTAGCCGGAGCGGAGCAGCGTCTCATAGGCCGCGCGGGCGCCGTGCTGTCCGGCCAGGTAGGTCGAGGGCAGCGGATTGTCGTTGTTGCCGTTGGGCAGCAGGAAGCCAGTGGCTACCGCCAGTACGATGGCGATCCCCACGCACCAGAGTAGTAGTTTGCGGTCCTTGGAGTCGAGCGAGGAGAGGAACGTCATCGCGCACCGCCTTCTGACGCGCCTGCCGCCGGAGTGCCGCCCGCGATCAGCCCCGCCGCCAGCTCTTCAGCCTTCTTATAATCGCCTTCGCCCGCCGCGCGGCCACCGTACCAGGTGCGCTCAAAGCTGCGGGTCAGTGTGGCCAGTCTCGACTTGCGCGGGTCTTCGGCGGCCACCAGCGACAAATACTCGCGCGGCGTGCGCGCCCGGTCAGCCGGCCACAGGCGCTTGGATTCGAGCCGGGAGATTGCCGCCCAGTAGACGAAATGAATCGCCTCTCGCCACTGCCCGGCGGCGGCGGCACGACGCGCGTCGGCCAGCCAAAGCTGCCAATCGCGGGCCGAAGCGGCTCCGGCGGCAGGACCGTCGCTCTCCGGTACCAGGCGGATGCGCCAGCGGCGTTCCAGTTGCATCAGTCCCCACACCAGCCCCACGCAGAGGGCCAGGACGAAGCCCCAAACCAGCACCGGCCCCAGCCAGGCTATGCTGGCCTGAAGTTTGCCGAAGCTCGCGAAGAGCCCGTTGAGCCATGCGCCCAATTTTTCCAGGGCCGAATCGCGCGTCGTGGGCGCTTCCAGGTTGCGGAAGTCGCGACCGGCCAGCACCTGCTTCATCGCGTCGCGCTCCTGGGCGTGATCGGCAGCAACGATGGGCTGACCTGCCGCTGCTACGTCCGCCTGGGCGATCTCCTGGGTCAGGCGCGCCTCGGCAGCTTGCAACAATTCGCTGGTGGTTGGCTTGGGCGGCCGAGTAGGCTCTTCGACCGGAGCCTGTTCTGATGCGACGATGGGCTGGACTTGCGGCTTGGCCGGGGGCTTGTCCTTGGCTACGTCCTTCTCTTGAGCTTGTGTGAGCAGCACGCGCAGCCAGTTGTAGCGCACCTGCCGCCGCTCGGCGTTGGGTATATTCGAGAGCGGCACACGGTCGTCCTGCCCCACTAGCGCGGGGTCGCAGGCCTTGGAGTTGCGCGCCTTGGCGCAGGCCTCCACCACGGCATTCAGCTCGACCAGGTGCTGGCGGTACTCGGTGAGCGTTGCCTCGCGGCCGTTGCTCGGGAACTGAGCGGCGGGGGCATCGGCATAAGCCGTTGGCGCGCCGAGAACTGCGGCAAGCGCCACAGCCAGCGCCGCACCAGCGAGTTGGGTCCAGACCGTCAACCCTGGCCCTCCACAGCCTTGATGGGCGCATCGGAGTCATCGCCGCTTGGCTGAGGCTCAGGCGCGATCAATTCAGCGGTTTCTATCATTCTTTCTATATCGTAGCCTCCGGGTTGTGCGGGGCAGGCTGCGGCGGATTGATGGCTGCTGGCAATTCGGCCGGCGACGGCGGCGTCAGTCCGGCGGCCTGCATCATCCACTCGATGTCGTAGCCCTCCTTGCGCACCCGCTGGTCGTAGTAGAAGAGCGTGATGCCGGTGGCCCAGATCGGTCCCAGGAAAGTGTTGGTGAAGAAGCCCATCACCTGAGAGAGTGCGCCCAGTCCCGGCCCAATCTGGCCGTGGTTCTTGAAGGCCGCAACAAAGACGAAAAACTGGGTAACGCCGACTAGCCCCAGCTTGATGATGCCGACCAGCAACGCCAGCAGGAAGATGCGTCCCCACGACCCTTTGGCCAGCTCAATGCTGCGGCGGATCGCCGCGCGGGCCTTCATCTTTTCCACCACGCAGGCCGGAATCGCCAGCGAGTAGCGCAGGCTCATCAGGATGGTGTAGATTCCGACGGGGAAGATGAGCAGGAAGAAAACCCCTGAAGCCACAAGGAGGGCAGTCACCGCCTGCGGGTTGGAAGCGAAGGTGGGTTGGGCGACCGCGCCGGGGTTTGCACCCATGCCCTTGAAGCCGCCGTAGAAAGCAATGGTTCCGAGGAAGCCGGCGTAAAGCAGCACGAACGGCGTCCAGACCCTGAAGGCGGTGATGGTCATCAGCCACAGGTAGCGGCCCAGTTGGGGCAGGATGCTCTGGTAAGCCCCGCGGATGGTGGCCGGTTCGCCCAGATGAACCCAGGCCACGGCGCGGCTGATGGCGGCGGTGGCCGCTCCAAACAGAAGGAAGATAAGCAGCCATTCAACCCCAGCCATGATCCCGATCATCCATAACACAGCCCCGGCCATGTGCAGAGATTTCAGCAGCGCGCCAAGGCCGATCTGAAGCAAGCCCATCACCAATACAGCGCCGGCGTAGACGGCGAAGATGCCGGCAAAGAGCAGAAAGTTGGTGCGGTAAAGCTGGGCAGTGCGGTCGAGAATCTCACCGAGAGTGAGCGGGCGGAGATTGCTTTCCATGTCGGGCTCCCCGGGAATGCTGTGATTTTACTTGCAGGGATACTAGCACAGACGGATTCTCTTCTGCTTTGCGAGCCGGGGAGTTTTCAGCCGCAACGGCGCTGGCCCGCTACTCCAGATTCTGAATCTGGGTTCCCTCAGTGAGCTTCAGGACGAACTCGTCCTCGGTCAGAGGAGGGTTTTTCGGGTTCTCCACCACCTTGTCGATGGTGAGAACGACCTGGATATCCTCCAGCGGGCGCTTGATGACGACCTTGGACGGGTACTTGTTCCCACCGAAGTCCTGGTACGCGGAATAGAAGACCAGGGTCTCCAGGTTGCCCTCGCTGTCATATAGATCCTGCTGGTAAGGCAGCAGGTCGTCGCGATGGAAAGTGATCACGCGCACCGGCGTCAACTGGTTGCTTCCCGGCTTGCGGCGGCTGATGCTGAGGATGTATTCCGGAACGGTGAACAGGTGCTTCCTGGCCGCGTCCTCCATCGTTTCCGAGTCTGCCACAACGGAGTACAGGTCATCCGGCTCGAGGCCCTGCACGACCAGCGCGTCCAGGAAGAAGCCCGGCCGGAGATTCTCCAGCGGGTTGGCCGCCTTCTTGTTCACCGTGTTGGCGCCCTTGAATGCCATGTTCTTTGATGGAATCCACAGAGTGAAATCCTTGCCGTCGCTGACCATTTCAAAGAGGCGCGTGCCCAGCACCGGAACCCGCCCGTAGACCAGCAGCATTTCCGGTTTGAGCATGAGGATAATTCCGCGGATGGAAGTGTAGTCCTTGGCCACGCCCTCCTTGCTCTTGAGCACGCTGGCTTGGATTTCGACGCTTGCATTCAGGCTGTCGAGCGCCTTCCAGCGCTGATTGAGCCGCTCCACCAACTGGTCCGGCATGACCGTTTGCACGATCGACGGAGCCTTGGGAACAGGCAGCTTACGGGTGGTCCACACACATCCGGAAAGCAGCAAGACCGGAAAGAGGAGGGCCGCGGCGGGCGCGCGGAGGAGGCTTGTTCTCACCGGCCGCCTGCCTTCTTCACGGCGTGCCGGTAATCGGCCACGTTGCGCGCGTGCTCCTCGATGGTGCTGGAAAACAGCGACCGCCCCTGGGGATTGGCTCCGGCGGCCACAAAGTAGAGATAGTCGGACTTGGCCGGCTCCATCGCTGCCTTGAGCGAGCGCAGGCCAGGGTTGGCCACCGGACCAGGCGGCAGACCGGTGTGCAGATAGGTGTTGTACGGGGTGTCCAGCTTCAGGTCGCTCTGGTAGATCGCGCCCCGCCAGCGTCCATCCAGCTCCAGCCCGTAGATCACCGAAGGGTCCGTCATCAGCGGCATCTTTTTGGCCAGGCGGTTTTCAAAGACGCCGGCCACCAGCGGACGCTCCTCATCCACCGCCGTCTCCCGTTCCACCAGCGAAGCCATGGTCACCACGCGATGCATATTCCCTTTCAATCCCACCAATCCAATTTGCCCGGCTACGGCGCGAAAGCGCTTTACCATCGCCGCGCAAATCTGCGCCGGACCAAACTTGCGGGCGAAATGATAGGTGTCCGGAAACAGGTAGCCCTCCAGGCTTGCTGCTCCGGGGTCCAGGTCCTTCACCAGGCCCACCTGCCTTGCCGCGCCCTCCAGGAAACTCTTCCGGGAGCCAAATCCCGTCTGCTCCAGCCGGGCGGCAATTTCAAAAAGGCTCGCGCCCTCCGGAATGATGACCGTCCGGGTGTAAACATCGCCACGGCTGATGCGCGCATAGACCTCGGTCACCGCAACCGGATGGTCGAAGCGGTACTCGCCGGCCTTGAGCGTTCCCCGCTTCCACCAGCGCACCAGATCGAAGGCAAACTGGCTGCGCACCACGCCCGACTCTTCCAGTTGCCGGCCCATCCGCACCGTGGAAAAACCCGGCGCCAGCTCGACAAAGGTCTCCGTCTCTGGACCGAAGGGCGCAAGAACCAGCCAGGTCGCCGCGCCCGCTGGCAACAAAAGCAAGATAAAGAGAAGCGTCCACAAGATGCCCGCGGCGCCGGAACCCTTTCTCCTTCTTTTCGTCTGTCTGCGGCGCACCATGCGTTGCTGTCAACCCTTCACTATTGAAAAGACGCAAATAATCCCTCACGGGACTCCCTACCTTTGATTGTACCGGGCATAAGGCCCGCGGCAGAGCGTATTCTTCATGATTGGCCTTTGTAGTGCTTTAAGCTAGAAGCCAGGAGCAAGAAGCTGGAAACCGCCTCTCATCCCCGCTATCTCGGCCTCGATGTCGGCAACCGCCGCATCGGCGTGGCGGTGTCGGACGAGCTGGAGCTGACGGCGCAGCCGGTACTGACGCTGGAGCGGCGTCATAACCAGCGCGAGGACCTGCACTCTCTGGCGCGGCTCTGCCGGCGGTTTAAAGTGGTGGGCATCGTGGTGGGCAACCCCGTACATCTCTCCGGCGACGTTAGCCCGCAGGCCGTGAAAATCCAGGCTTTTGCAGCCGAACTGGGCGAGATGACTGGTTTGCCCATTCATTTGTGGGATGAGCGTCTTACCAGCCGCGAGGCCCACCAGATTTTGTATGAAGCCGGCCACGCCCGCCAGCAGCACCGGAGAATTGTTGACCAGGTGGCCGCCACGCTCATCCTGCAATCGTTCATGGACCAGGGGTCAGGGATCAGGGGTCAGGGGTCAGAAAAGCCTTGGAATGACACGGAGAATGCATAAATCCACTGTCCGCTTTCTCCGCTCTGAACCGCGCTTGACAGTCTCTGCCGCGCGCTTTAGCGTTGGAAACCGAAGAGCAGCCTGAAACGTCTAGGAATAGGCTGGCGCTTGATGCGGCTTTCCGATCCCTGACGCCCGCCAGTTGACCCCTGAAAGAGGAAACCGATGAAGTGCTTTGGATTGAAGATGATGGCTGCGGCGCTGACGTGCGTTGCGGCGGTGTGTATGGCCGGAGCGCAGAATGCCCCCAAGCCCGCTTATTTGGACACAAGCCTGTCCGCAGAGCAGCGCGCCGCCAACTTGGTGCAGCAGATGACGCTGGCGGAGAAGGCCACCCAGCTGGTGAACCAGGCGCGGCCGATTCCGCGGCTGAATGTTCCGGAGTACGACTGGTGGAGCGAGGCTCTGCACGGCGTGGCCCAGGACGGCACTACGGAGTTTCCCGAGCCGATCGGCCTGGCCGCCACCTTCGACACGCCGGCGATTCATCGCATGGCCGAGGTGATCGGTACCGAGGGGCGCATCAAGCACGTGCAGGCGGTGCGCGCCAAGCTCAACGACTTCATGACGGGTTTGGACTTCTGGGCGCCCAACGTGAACATCGTACGCGATCCCCGTTGGGGGCGCGGGCAGGAGACCTATGGCGAAGACCCGTTCCTGACGGCGCGCATGGGCGTGGCCTTTGTGACCGGAATGCAGGGCGACGACGCGCGCTACTACCGCGTGATCGCGACGCCCAAGCACTTTGCCGTGCACTCGGGACCGGAGCCGACGCGGCATAACGCAGACGTGACAGTGAGCAAGCACGACGAACTGGACACCTACCTGCCCGCCTTCCGCGCCACGGTGGTGGAGGGCAAGGCGGATTCGGTGATGTGCGCCTACAACCGCATCAACGGCCAGCCGGCCTGCGCGAACGAGTTTCTTCTCCAGGATCAGTTGCGCGGCAAGTGGGGCTTCCAGGGCTACGTGGTTTCCGACTGCGGTGCGGTGATCGACATCTTCAATGGCCACCGCTTCAAGCCCACCCAGGCCGAGTCATCGGCCATCAGCCTAAAGCGCGGCATGGACAACGAGTGCGTGGACTTTGGCATGAAGGTGAACGACGACCACGACTACAAGCCCTATCTGGACGCGGTGAAGCAGGGCTACCTGAAAGAGAGCGAGATCGATGTAGCCCTCACCCGCCTCTTCACGGCGCGGATGAAGCTGGGGATGTTCGATCCGCCGGAGATGGTGCCCTACAACCAGATCGATGAGAAGGAGCTGGACTCGGCCGAACACCGCGCGATGGCGCGCAAGCTGGCCGGCGAGGCGATGGTGCTGTTGAAGAACGACGGCGTGCTGCCGCTGAAGCCCACAGTCAAGAAGATTGCCGTCATCGGCCCGCTGGCCGAGCAGACCAAGGTTCTGCTGGGCAACTACAACGGCTTTCCCACACACACAGTCTCGATTCTTGACGGCATCAAGAAGGAGTTCCCCGGCGCGGCGATCGACTACGTGGCGGGCACGCAGTTCCTGGGTTCGGACGCGGAGCCGGTGCCGGCCAGCGCGCTGACGGTGGATGGCAAGCCGGGGATCAAGGCGAGCTACGCGAAGCTGGACATGAGCAACATGAACAACCCGGCTGCCAATAAGCCGGTCCTTGAGCGCGTTGAAGCCACCATCGATGCCTCCGCCGGAAGCTTGCCGGCGGAAGCGGCTGCGTTGAAGCCTCTGATCATTCACTGGGAGGGGATGCTGACAGCCGCGCAAACAGGCGACTACAACCTCGGCATGGCGGCTACCGGCTTTTTCCGAATGCAGCTTGACGGAAAAAATGTCACATCGAGCTACGGCGGCGACGGCAAGGCCGCCAAGCTGGGCCATGTGCATCTGGAAGCGGGCAAGCCGGCGAAACTTCAGGTGGATAGCGCGTTCGGATTCGGAAACGATGAGATCGCGGCAAAGCTGGTCTGGTCGAAGGTGGATTTGAAGCCGCAAACGGCGGCGATTGAGGCGGCCAAAAAGGCCGATGTGGTGGTGGCCGTGGTGGGTATCACCAGCGAACTGGAAGGCGAGGAGATGCAGGTGGACGAGCCGGGCTTCAAGGGCGGCGACCGCACCTCCATTGATCTTCCCAAGCCGGAAGAGGAGCTGATCGAAGCGCTGGGCGCCGTCGGCAAGCCGCTGGTGGTGGTGCTGGCCAATGGCAGTGCGCTGGGCGTGAACTGGGCAAAGGATCACGCCAACGCCATCCTCGAAGCCTGGTATCCGGGCGAAGAGGGCGGCGCGGCCGTCGCTGAGACCCTCAGTGGCAAGAACAACCCCGCCGGGCGGTTGCCGGTTACCTTCTACAAGAGCGTCGATCAGTTGCCGCCTTTTGAGGATTACGCGATGAAGGGCCGCACTTACCGCTACTTCCAGGGTGAGCCGCTCTATCCCTTCGGCTTCGGCCTCAGCTATACCACCTTCGCCTACAGCGGACTGACCATTCCCACCGCTACAGTGGCGGCTGGCAGCCCGGTTGTCGCCGAAGTCACCGTCACCAACACCGGCAAGCGCGCCGGCGATGAGGTCGCCCAGCTCTATCTCGAATTTCCCAAGGTGGCGGGCGCGCCGCTGCGGGCGCTGCGCGGCTTCCAGCGGGTTCATCTGGAAGCCGGCGTCTCGCAGAAGCTGCGCTTCGAGCTTCAGCCGCGCGACCTGAGCATGGTCACGGAAGCCGGTGAGCCGATCGTCGCCGAGGGCCAGTACACTCTCTCGGTCGGCGGCGGCCAGCCAAAGACCGGCGCACAGGTACTCCAGCAGAACTTCGAGGTGAAGGGCAAGCTGTTGCTACCGGAGTAATTGGGACGGGCGTACTGAAATCAACAGATGGGTACCTGTATAAGCTCAAGACGTTGTTCCACCCTCGCCGCGTTCTTGTATTTGCGGCAAGGGTGGGATACCTTGATGCCCTCATTGCTTGATCTGCGATTAGGCCCTAGCTTCCCAGCGGATGCTCGGCATAGTGGAGCAGCACGGCCACCGCGCAACTGGTCAGCCGCGTCTCCGCCGAATCGGCCCGGCTGGTGAGGATCGTCGGCACGCGCGCGCCCAGCACGATGCCGGCCAACTGCGCGCCTCCCAGGTACTCAAGCTGCTTGGCCAGCATATTGCCGCTCTCCAGATCCGGCACCACCAGAATGTCGGCCTGCCCGGTGACCGGCGAGACCAGTCCCTTGATCTTGGCAGCCTTCACGCTTACCGCGGTATCAAAAGCCAGCGGCCCATCCAGAATGCCGCCGGTGATCTGCCCGCGGTCGGCCATCTTGCACAGCGCCGCCGCGTCCAGCGTGGACTTGATCTTGGGGTTCACGGTCTCGATGGCCGAAAGCAGCGCCACCTTGGGTTCGGGAATCCCCAGCGCGTGAGCCAGGTCAATGGCATTCTGCACGATGTGGATTTTGTCTTCTAGCTCCGGCTCAATGTTGATCGCAGCATCGGTAATCAGCAGCGTGCGCGGATAGGCCGGCGTGTCCATCACAAAAACGTGGCTGATGCGGCGATTGGTGCGCAATCCGGTCTCGCTCTTCATTGCCACCTTCATCAACTCGTCGGTGTGCAGGCTGCCCTTCATCATCGCCTGCGCGCCGCCGCCGGCGCGGCACATGCAGACACCCAGCTCGGCGGCCTTGCGCTCGGTCTCGGCTTGCAGAATCGGGTAGGGGCTGATATCGACGCCGATCTTGGCGGCCAGAGCCTTCATCGCGGCCTCATCGCCGATCAGCGTGGGCAGGATCAGATCTTCCTCGGCCGCTTCGACGGCGCCCCGCAGGGCCACATCGGAGAGCGGCCAAACTACGGCGGTAGTGATGGCCGGCAGCTCCTTGCAGCGCTCCAGAAATTGATGGAAGACGTGGAAGTCGGCGGGATGGCCAACCAGCGGATCAACGGCTACGGATTCAGCCAGCCCTGCAAGATCGCTCATAAGCATCTTCTCCTGGCCGGCGCAGCGGATGGCTGCGGGGCCTCACCTATTGATTGTCGGTCAGCGGGGGAAAACAAGACTGTGCCAAAGGTCACAAGCCGGGGCAGCGTACCGCATGGCGGGATTGACTTCGGCGGCATCGCGGCTCTGCTGCACTGGCAGCGACCGCGGAGCGCTCGCAGAGTCGCCGGTAACACTACCATGAGCGACGGCAGGAATGGCAAGCGCTTCCTATAGCACTAGGTCTCTGACCGTCTGGTTATGGTCCAGTAAAAAGTGTTGCGCCGGTCTCCTGACCGGCTGTAGCGCGGGCGTCCTCGCCCGCGCTTGTCCAAGAATCATTACCAATTCATGGGGTCTAAACACTAGACCAGTCGTTCTGCTGAATGAGCAATATGGCAAGCTTGGCAACAGCGAAGAGGGGGACAGAAAAAAGGATAGATCTCAATTCTAGGGGAACCAAGTGCCGGACGCGGTCGTATTTCGATGCAAGGACAGGCGAGATGACGAGCGATGTGAGAGTTGCGTTTCGGAAATTGACGAAGTCGCCGGGATTCACTGTGACGGCGATCCTGACGCTGGCGCTGGGAATTGGGGCTAACGCGGTGGTTTTCAGCGTGCTGAACGCGGTGGTGTTCAAGCCGGTGAAGGTGCCGAATGCGCAGAATCTTTTCATGGTACAGCGCTCCCAGTTTCCTTCTCAGTCGTATTCCGATTATCTGGATTTGCGGGATCGAAATCGGAGCTTCGAGAGCCTGATCATGTACAACATGATGGGGCCGGTGGGTGTGGATACCGGCGGGAATCCTTCGACTGCGTGGCCCTACCTTGCGAGTGGAAACTACTTCGACTCGCTGGGCATCCAGCCCTATCTGGGGCGGTTCTTTCACGCTGCCGACGAGCACGGGGCCAACAGCGCTCCCTACGTTGTGTTGAGCTACGCCTACTGGCATGGCCACTTCCATGACGATGCAGGCGTGGTGGGGCGGACGGTCGAGATCAATAAGCGCCAGCTCACGATCATCGGCGTGGCGCCTCCTGCTTTTCGCGGCACGGAACTCTTCTTTGCGCCGGCGCTTTGGATTCCGATGGTCGAGCAGCCCACCGTCGGGGGCTACGATTTGCTGAATAATCGCGGCGATCACTCCGGCTTTGTGGTGGGACGGCTGAAGCCGGGAGTGACGCCGGCGCAGGCGACGGCGGACCTGAATACTCTTGCCGGATGGCTATCCAAGACCTATCCGACTGACGACGACGGTTTGAAGTTCACGCTGGCTCGTCCGGGGTTGATGGGTGACGTGCTTGGGGGACCGGCGCGCGCTTTTATGGCGGGCCTGATGCTGCTGGCCGGGCTGATTCTGCTGGCCGCATGTGCGAACCTCGGAAGCTTGTTCGCGGCGCGGGCAGCTGATCATGCGAAGGAAACAGCCTTGCGCCTGGCGCTCGGCTCGCGGCGGGGCTTGATCCTGCGCCAGATGTTGACAGAGGCTGTAATGGTTTCGCTGGCAGGTGGAGCGCTGGGGCTGGCAGGGGGCGTAGTGATCCTGCGCTGGCTGAGCGCCTGGCAGCCGATTCCCGACACTCCAATCAACGTGCCGGTGAATCCGGATGCCGCCACTTACATTGTGGCGCTGGTGTTGGCGCTGGTCAGCGCCCTGCTCTTTGGGATTGTACCGGTGCGCCAGGTGATGCACGCCGATCCGTGGCAGGTGATTCGAACCGGTGCGGCAGGTGTGGCCGGGCTGCGGCGCTTCACTTTGCGGGACGTTTTGCTGGCGGTGCAGATTGCGATCTGCGCGGTCCTCGTAACCTCATCGCTGGTGGCGGTGCGCGGGATGGCGCGTTCGCTTCATAGCAACTTCGGATTTCAACCGCAGAACGTGATGCTGGTGGGGAGCCAACTGCAGATGGCTGGCTACGACGGCGAGAGCGTTCCACAGATGCAGCGGCGCATGATGGATGCAGTTGCGGCCATTCCGGGCGTGACAACGGTGGGTTATGTGGACCACCTGCCGCTAGGCGGCAGTGGCGGCGACTCAGAGGTTTTCGCCGATAGCACGACCGATTTTCGGCCCACGAACGATGTTGCCGACGCAATGAACTACAGAATATCTCCCGGCTATTTGGCCGCCGCAGGCACGAGGCTGCTGGCGGGAAGAGACCTCACGCTGCACGACGACAAAGACTCGCCGAAGGTAGCTCTGGTCAATCGGCAATTCGCGGTCAAGGTCTTCGGGTCTGTAGACAAAGCGATCGGCGGGCATTTCAAGTATTGGAACGGAACGCGAGCTGAAGTTGTGGGCGTGGTGGAAGACGGGAAATACCGGACGCTGACTGAGGATCAGCAGCCGGCGATGTTCTTTTCATTCCAGCAGCACCCATCGGGCGGCACATTTCTTCTGGTGCGGTCGTCACGCGATCCGGAAGAGATAGCCCGGTCGCTGGAGAGCACGCTGCACGGGCTGGACACTGGGTTGCCTTTTGTCGTGAGGACGTGGAATCAGGAGTTGAGTTCAGCGCTCTTTGCCGCGCGTGTGGCCACGGTGGCCCTGGGTGTGCTGGGGATGCTGGGCGCGGTGCTGGCGGTAACAGGGATCTTCGGCATGGCCTCGTATACCGTCAGCAAGCGGCTGCGTGAGCTGGGGATTCGCATGGCGCTGGGGGCGCGGCCCAAGGAAGTGCTGCGTGCAGCGCTTGGGAGGGCGTTTACGCTGCTTTCGGTGGGCTCGGTCGCCGGACTGGCGCTGGGCCTCCTGGCCACGAAGGTGCTTTCGCACATCGTCTACCAAGCCTCGCCGAATGATCCTCTGGTCTTGGGCGGAGTGGTGCTGACAATGCTTGCGCTGGGACTGGTGGCTTCCTGGATTCCGGCGCAAAGGGCGCTGGCGGTGAATCCGATCATCCTCCTGCGGGAGGAGTAAAAGAGAGAGTGATCGTCAATCAGGGATTGTAATTCAGTATAAGTCACAAGGGCTGGCCTGGTTTAGGAAAGCTCTGACGAAGCCGATTTTGATAGGCACGCCTTTTAGGGCCTCTGAGCGCAGCCAAAGGGTGCCGCAAAGGCTGCAAAATCAACGAGGGCTGGTAGGGATGGATTTCAACCAATCCATTGATCCCCTCAGGGAATGTTGGACTGCAACAAAGACTTGTTCAGAGATTTCTTAGTTTCCGGCTACAGGAAAATTTCTTGATGGACTGGTAATGGGAAGCACCGTTAACTCCACAGGCGATGTCGTTCCCAGCATATCGGCCACTCGGAAACTGGCAATAGGTTGCACGCCGCGATCTGACCCTGGTCCCTGGTCCCTATTCCCTGGTCCCTGGTCCCTGGTCCCTATTCCCTGGTCCCTGGTCCCTGGTCTCTGAATCCCCTGTCCCTGCATCGGCCTGTGCTGTTATTCTGGCTAGCGCGGGAATAACGATTGACGCAAGGGAGTGAACGAGTATGTGGTTTTTGGGAATGGATGTAGGCACCGGCGGCACACGGGCCGTGGTGGTGGACGCGGCGGGAAAACTCATCAGCGGCGCATCGAGCGAGCATGCGCCCTTCACGACGGCTCATCCGGGCTGGGCCGAGCAGGACCCCGAAGACTGGTGGCGGGCGGCGCAAGAGGCAATTCGTGGCGCCATCGACGCCGCGCCTGAGCCGCATCAGCAGATTGTCGCCATTGGCCTGACCGGCCAGATGCACGGCGCGGTGATGCTGGACGCGAACGGGGCGGTGCTGCGCCCCTCGCTGATCTGGTGCGACACGCGCACCCAGCCGCAGTGCGACTGGCTGACGGAGAAGATTGGCTACGAAAAGTTGATCGAGCTGACTTGCAACCCGGCGCTGCCCAATTTCACCTTGACCAAGCTGCTTTGGGTCAAGGAGCATGAGCCGGAGATCTTCGCCAAGATTCGCCACATCATGTGCCCCAAGGACTACGTACGCTACCGGCTCACCGGCGAGTTCGCCATCGACGTGCAGGAGGCCTCCGGGACGCTGCTGCTGGACGTGACGCACCGCTGCTGGTCGAAGGAAGTGGCCGAGGCGGCGGGGATTCCCGAGAGCTGGCTGCCCAAGGTCTACGAGTCGCCAGAGGTCTGCGCGCGCATCAGCGAAGGCGCGGCCGGGCTGACGGGTTTGGCCGCCGGCACGCCGGTCGTCGCCGGAGCAGGCGATCAGGGCGCGGGCGCGGTGGGAATGGGTATCCTGCAGCCGGGATCGGTCTCGGCCACCATCGGCACTTCGGGCGTGGTCTTCGCCGCCACCGCCGCGCCGACCAAGGATCCCAAGGGCCGTCTGCACACCTTCTGCCACGCGGTTCCCGGCCTGTGGCACGTGATGGGCGTGACCCAATCGGCGGGCCTCAGCCTGCGCTGGCTCAAAGAGACCTTCTTTCCCAGCCACAACTATGACGAGATGACCGCTGCGGCCAGCAAGATTCCGGCGGGCAGCCAGGGCTTGGAGTGGGCGCCCTACCTGCTCGGCGAGCGCACACCGCACCTCGACCCCGAAGTCCGCGCCGCCTTTGCCTGCATCTCCTCGAACCACACTGCGGCTCATTTTGTCCGCGCCGTGCTCGAAGGCGTGGCTTATTCGCTGGAAGACACCTTCACGCTCTTTGCCGAGCTTGGCATTCCGGTCAGCGCCATTCGCCTGGGCGGCGGAGGGGCGCGCGGACCGCTCTGGCGCAAGATTCAGGCGGGGATTTACGGCCTGCCGGTTGAAGTGCTCACCGCCGAAGAGGGCGGAGCCTTTGGCTGCGCGCTGATGGCCGGCGTCGGCGCGGGACACTGGGCCAATCTGGACGAAGCCTGTGCGCAGGGAATCGAGGTAGCCCAGCGCATCGAGCCGGACGAAGCCGATCTGGCCGCCTACAAGCTCGGTTACGCGAAGTGGCGCAAGCTCTATCCGGCGCTGAAGACGCTGCGATAGCCACCCGCGGTGGGGGAAGGAACTGTGCATGTGCCGGAGTCTTTACTCCGGCACATGTGCCAGCTATTCTATTGGTGAGAAGATATCAATTATGGACACTCAGATTATCAGAAACGAGCCAAGTCTTAAGACGATTGATCCTTTTGAGGCTTCAATTGACTGTTTACTTGTAGTTGCATTCCCCAAGACTACTTCCAAATTCTATTCCTTCGCTGTAAACATAGCCTCAGGTGCCGAACGCTATGCAATGGTCCAAATCGAAGGTAAATTGATGCATGTCGCGGCATTCGGCAAGACGCAAGTAGATGCGGGCCGGGCTTCGGCTCTGCTTGGATATATTCAAAGCTGGAGAGGCGCATTTGTATTTGTTCAGGGTAAAGCGGTTCAAGATCGATATAGACTTCCACAGGTTATCAATTGCTTTCTTCAGTCGTGCCAGTGTCGTGACACAAAGGCCCATTGTCACACAATTATAGATGACCCATTATCAGATATTTCCAGAAATATGAATTTGTCTATATCCTTAAATTTCTCTCCGAAACCGAATATGAAGAAAGAAAAGAGGATTGACCTTTTCACATTTCCCTGTAAATACTTGTTTCCATGGTTCCATTTTCAGCGGGGACATCCATCAACTTTTCAGGATCAGATACAGGCAGCGGGTGTGGAGCACATGTGCAATGTTTGTCCACATTTCTCTCCAGATGATTTCAGAAAGACTGGCTATAGATCAATTGAGCAAGATGTCTTTGATTGATGGCGAATAGCCCAGATCTAACCATCCACAAATGATTGGGTGGCTAAAGGCATTTGCCCCGCGCTTGACGTGTACGGTAAAACCGTACATCATAGATACGTGAGGCGTCATGCAACTGGTCCGGTTTCGCCACAAAGGCTTGGGGCAGTTCTACGAAGAGGGAAACGCCCGCTCCGTGCCTCCCGCAATGGCCGGTAAGTTGAGCAATCTGCTCTTCGCCATCGAAACCGCCGAGACGCTAGAACAACTCGGCAAGTTCCCAGGTTGGAAGCTGCATCCGCTCAAGGGTGACCTGAAGGGTTTTTGGAGCCTGACCGTAACCGGAAACTGGCGATTGGTCTTCCGCTATGACGAAGCTGCCAATTCTGCCAGCGAAATTGACCTGATTGATTATCACTGAGGAGGCTGAAATGCCCATGAAGAACCCGCCCCATCCGGGCAACCTGATTAAGACTGAAGTCATCGAAGCACTTGGCCTCAGCGTGACCAAGGCCGCGGAGATTTTGCAGGTGCGCCGCGCTACGCTCTCCGATCTTCTCAACGGCAAGTCCGCGCTGACACCCGATATGGCGCTGCGCGTTGAAAAAGCATTCGGCCCGGAGATGGATCATCTCCTTCGCATGCAGCTCGCCTATGACGTGTCCAAGGCCAGGGAGTACGCAAAGAACATCTCCATCGAGCGGTACGTGGCAGCCTGAATACAACCTTACTGCCCCATTAGGATGGGAGGTGGATAGAGATTCGCTTGACGTAATTATCTATTGTAATTACAGTATGTATTCAGGAGTTGTAAAGTGCCTTACGCAATTGCACCATCCAGAGAAACGACGCTGAATCTGCGGATTGACGCCACGCTCAAGGCGGAGTTTGTAGCCCAGGTGGAGGCGGAGGCCCGGCCAGCCTCTGAGGTGTTGCGCGAATTGATGCGCGGATATGTAGAAGAGGCGCGCCAGCGCCGCTTTGCCGCTGAGGCACGCCGACAGTCGCAACTGATCGCCGCCAGCGAGGATGAGGCAGAAGTGATGCGCTGGATTCAGGATGTAAGCGCCCTCGAAGCCGGAGTTTGGGAAGGCGGCCAATGAAGCGCGGCGACCTGGTGACCGTGGCCGTTTCCGGCGATTACGGCAAGCCGCGTCCGGCGCTCATTGTCCAGGCGAACGCCTTCGATCTGCATCCCTCGGTGATTGTGCTGCCACTGACCAGCGAAATCCATGATGCGCCGCTCATACGCGTGACGGTGGCAGCCGGCGACTCAGCCGGGCTGCGAGTTCCTTCTCAGATC
This sequence comes from Acidobacteriaceae bacterium, assembly GCA_003134855.1. Classification (GTDB taxonomy): domain Bacteria; phylum Acidobacteriota; class Terriglobia; order Terriglobales; family Acidobacteriaceae; genus Telmatobacter. The sequence continues at coordinate 676,919 of PLCS01000007.1, read as the reverse complement.
ATGGTGGACAAGGCAACGACTGTGCCGCGCGTGAAGCTGGGTACGCGGATCGGGCAGGTGGATGCGGCCACCATGCAGGCCGTCGATGCGGCGATGCGCGGATTTCTGGGGCTGTAGCCCTAGAGAGCGGGCACATCCATCCAGCCGTGCGTGCGATGGCTCTCCAGTTCGGCCTGGAGAATGATCAGTTGCCGCAACCCGTCGGCGAACTGCGGATATTCCGGTGCGAGGCCGGGCGTGCGGATGGAGGCGTAAAAGCGGCGGAATAGCTGTTTGAAAGCGTCGTCGTAGCCTTCCGTATGGCCGCCGGGCAGGTCGGCGTAAGAGCGCGCCTCTGGCTGGAGCAGTGCCGGATCCTTGAGAATGATCTCGTTGCCCGTATCGCGGTGGCCGACCCAGAGTTCATTGGGGCGTTCCTGATCCCATGCCGCCCCGGCCTTGCTGCCGTAGACTTCGATGTGCAGCCGGTTCTTGCGTCCCGCGGAGACCTGGCTGGCGACGACGCTTCCGCGTGCGCGCGCGCCCATGTGGAACAGAACAGTGCCGAAATCTTCCGTGTCTACCGGAGTTACAAGGTAATCATCCGAGCCGAGAAGCTTGTTGGCAAAGCTCTCAACGGAGTGTTTGGGCTGCTTGCGGTTCGCGTGGAAGGTCTGCAAGTCGGCAACCAGCGAAGTGACGCGCAGGCCGGTGACGTGCTCGGCCATGTCGAACCAGTGCGAGCCGATATCGGCCATGCAGCGCGACGCGCCGCCAGCCTGCGCATCGATGCGCCAGTTCCAGTCCGTCTCGTAGAGCAACCAGTCCTGCGAATATCCGCCCTGCACGGAGAGGATTTCGCCCAGTTCGCCGGCCTCTCTCATGCGGCGCAACTGCTGCACCATGGGGTAGTAGCGCAGATTGTGGCAGACGCAGTTGCGCAATCCCTTTTGCTCGGCCAGGGCAACCAGTTCCCGCGCCTCTTGAACGGATGTGGCCAGGGGCTTTTCGCAGGCCACGTGCTTGCCGGCATCGAGCGCCTCTTTGGCCATGGAATAATGCAGCGCGTTGGGGGTGAGGATGTGGACCGCATCGACGGCCGGATCGCGCAGAATCTCCCGATAGTCGTTCGTAATCGCGGAGACGCCAAAGCCCGCGCCCAACTTCCGCGCGACTTCCAGATTCCTGCCTGCGATGGCCACGATCTCGACGAATTCCTGCCGCCTGAGCGCGTCGAGATGAACCCGGCCCATGAAGCCGGTGCCGAAGATTGCCGTCCTGATTGGTTTCATTGTTTCACCATTTTTTTGTGCTTCATCAGACCCACCAGGCAGCGCCGGCCTGCTCGCGGATCACGATACCGCTGAGGAAGCTGGCCGCCTTGGTCAGGCCCTCTTCGGCGCTGAGCAGGCTGTCCTCGTGCTCGATGGAGAGCACGTAGTCGTAGCCAAACATCCGCAGCGTGGAGATGAACTCGCTCCACCATTCCGCGCCGTGCCCGTAGCCGCAGGTCCGGAAGATCCATCCGCGCTCGCGCTCCTCGGTGTAGGGTTTGGTGTCCAGCACGCCGGTGCGTGGCAGATTGGCCGTGTAGATCTGCGTGTCCTTGGCATGCACGTAAAAGATCGCGTCTCCCAGGATGCGAATCGCGGCGATGGGATCGATTCCCTGCCAAAATAAATGGCTCGGATCGAGGTTGCATCCCACGCTCGCTCCGGCAATCGCGCGCAGCCGCAGCATCGTCTCCGGGCTGTAGACTACGAAGCCGGGATGCATCTCGATGGCGATCTTCACGCCATGGTCGGCGGCAAACTTGCCGTGCTCGATCCAGTAGGGCGTCACCACTTCATTCCATTGCCAGTCGAGAACCTTGAGGTAGTCGGGAGGCCAGGGGCAGGTGACCCAGTTGGGAGCGGTCGAGTGGGGCGAGTCGCCGGGGCAGCCGGAGAAATCCACCACCACGGGAATGTTGAGTTTTTCCGCCAGCAGGACAGTCTTGCGGCTGACCTCGCGATCGTGCTGGGCGCGGGCCTTGTTGGGATGCAGCGCGTTGCCATGGCAACTGAGCGCGCTGATCGATGCGCCGTGATCGGCCAGCACCTTCTGAAACTCGGCCAGGGCGGAGCTCTCCTCGAGCATGGAGAGTTTGCAGTGCGCGTCACCGGGATAATTACCGGTGGCCAGTTCAACGGTATCGATGCCCAGGGATTTTAGTTTGTCGAGTACGGAAGCGAGCGGAAGCTGCGAGAGCAGCGGCGTGAAGACACCAAGGCGCATGAAGAGTTCTCTCCCGTCGGAATCTTATCCTTGACGCCCCACCCTCCGCAATTCTTCCTCAAAACACCGCGAAGGATGGAGCGCCAAATTCCAGGAAAAACTACTTCACCGTAACCTCCGCGCTGAGCGGCGTGTTCTCGCTGGAGTCGCCGACGCGAATCACAAACTTACCGGGATCGATCGTCCACTTGTGGGCTGCTTCGTCCCAGTAGCTGAAGGCGCGGGCATCCAGATTCAGAGTCACGCGCCTGGTCTCGCCGGGAGCCAGGCGCACCTTCTCGAAGCCCTTCAGCTCGCGCTCCGGGCGCTTGACGGTCGAAGAAGGATCGGAGACATATAGCTCGGCCACTTCGGCGCCGGCCACGCTGCCGGTATTGGTCACGTCGAAGCTGACCGCGACGGTCGAGCCGGAGGCGGCCGTCGCCGCCGCTTCCAGCTTCGCGAAGCCGAAGGTTGTGTAGCTCAACCCGAAGCCGAAGGGGAAGAGCGGGTGCTTGCCGGTGGTCGTCCAATAGCGGTAGCCGACCATCAGCTTGTCCGCATACTTCACGTGCGGGATGACGCGATCCTCAGCCGGCCTGTCGCTTTCGGCTATGTGCAGCGAGGTGTTCGCGCCCGGAATCGGATAGTAGTAAGCGAAGGATGGGCTCTCCTCCCAACTGCGCTCGAAGCTGACCGGCAGCTTGCCTTCGGGGTTGTGCAGACCGAAGAGCACCTGGCCGACGGCCGTGCCGCCCTCCTGGCCTGGATAGAAGAGATGAAGCAGGGCGGGAACCTTGTCCAGCCAGCCGCGCGTGTCCATGGCCCCGCCGCCGGTGAGTGTGACAACAGTGTGGGAATTGATCGCCGAGATGGCCTCGATCAGCGCATCCTGTCCCCATGGCAGCGCGAAGGTGCGGTCATGGCCCTCGCCCTCGGACTGCGGATTGAAGCCGGCGGCGATGACCACTATGTCGGCCTTGGCGGCCATCTCACGAGCCTCGGCGGAGATCAGCTCCGGCAGATAGGCAACGCCCAGGCCGAAGCGCGGCGATGTGGTGCGAGGCAAAAGCTCGGCTACCACACTGGCAGTCTCTCCGGCTGCGAGTTCGACGACGGCCGACTGGGGAACCTGGCCCTCGGCGCGCTCTTGGTGTAGAACCTCTTTGCCGTTCACCAGCACCTTGAATCCGTTTCCGCCCCAACCCGACGCGGCCGCCAGAACCATATACTTGCCGGCCTTCTCCGCCTTGTAGTGAGCTGTGTAACGGATGCTGTGCGGCGCTGGAGCCTCAGGCTCCCAGCCAGTCTCACTCCAACTGGCGATTCCCCGCTCGGTTGAGGATTGCGGCGTTCCGGTGAAGTCATGGCTGGGATAATCATCTACCTGGATGGCGCCCTCCCAGCGGGTTCTCCAGAAGAGCTCGCCAAGATCGGGCAGGCCGCGGCTGTAAAGCACGGTGACCTTGGCTCCCGCCACGTTGGCGATGCCGGTCAGGATGCTGACCGGCTCAAATGCATGAGCCTCCGAGGAGCCTCCGCCGCCGGCAACCGCCGGCCAGGCGTCCGGTCCGATGACTGCGATGGTCTTGATTTTGGCCGCATCCAGCGGCAGCAGGTGGCCATCGTTCTTGAGCAGGGTCAGGCTTTCCAGCGCGCCGTTCAGGGCAACCGCGCGATCAGCCACGGAGTAAGTCGCGTCGGCCGGATCGAATTGCGGCCGGTCCAGGAAGCCGTAGCGCAGTACGGTGCGCAGCAGCCGCAGCACCTTGTCGTCGATGGTGGACTCCTTCACCGTGCCGGTCTTGACGGCGGCCAGCAGCGTTGCGGCGTTCATGAAGCGGGCGCTGGGCATCTCCAGATCGAGGCCGTTGTTGGCCGCGGCCACGCCGTCATAGGTCGCGTCCCAATCGGACATAAGAGTTCCCTGGAAGCCCCAGTCGCCCTTGAGCACCTTCAGATTGAGGAACTCGTTCTGCGTGGCGTGCGAACCGTTGACCAGGTTGTAGGAGTTCATCACCGCGTCCACGTGGCCCTTGGTGACGGCGGCCTCGAAGGCGGGCAGATAGATCTCGCGCATCGTCCGCTCGTCCGCCTCCACGTCCACATTGTGCCGGTTGTACTCCTGATCATTCAGGGCATAGTGTTTGACGGTGGCGATGACGCCCTGCGATTGCACGCCCTCGATGAAGGGAACCACCAAGGCGGCGTTCAGGAAGGGATCCTCGGAGAGGTATTCAAAGTTGCGGCCTCCCACGGAAGAGCGAGAGATGTTCACGCCCGGCCCGAGCAGAAAGTTCACGCTTCGGGCGCGGGCATCCTTGCCCAGAGCCTCGCCCAGGCCGCGGGCGAAGTCTTGATCCCAGGTGGCGGCCAGCGCGACCCCGCCGGCATAGGCGGTCGTCGGTCCCCAGGTACGCACGCCCACCGAAGCGTCGGACATCTTGAAGAGCGGCAGGCCGATCGAAGGCACCGCTTGGGTGAACATGCTGTCCACGCCGCCCAGCAGCTTGATCTTTTCTTCCAGTGTGAGCTTAGCCACCAGGGCATGGGCCTGGGCCTCAATCGCGGGTGAATCCGGCGCGGGCGCCTGCGCGGAGGCGCATTGCGCGCCACAAAGCAGAATCGCCAGCAATCCTGCGATTCCCAAAGAATAACTGCATGCGGTGCGGTTTTTGGCGTTTGTCATAACAGGAAAATCCTATCGCATTGGGCGTTCGGGCGTACACTTATCTGACCGCGGCCGCTCGCGTGGCTGGAATTTGCGGGCTGCTTTTGGCTATCTTCAACACAGTCTTGTGATACGAGTCACAGCTCGGAGTGAATGGTGTCACTGCCATTGCCCCTTGCGGGGGCGCAGACTCGGAATCCTATAGACGGAAAACCATGCGGCGCCGCGGTGCGCCGGGAGGCATCATGAGCTTTGCCAGCGGTTTGAAGACCATCGTCGTAGCCACGGAGCTGACTGGCCGCTCGGAAGCGGCTCTGGAGTATGCCCGCAAGCTGGCCGCGGCTTATGGCGCGCGGATTGTGCTCGCCCACGGCATCGATCCCATGGAATATGCCGAGGTGGATTCGGTTCCCGGCCGGGTTTTGAAAATTCTTCCCGAGGAAGCGCGCGCGGTGCTGGACAAATTGTCCGGCGAGCTACTGCGCGAGGGCATCCCCAGCCACTCCGAGCTACGCCAGGGCGCGGTGGCGCAGATGCTTCTGGATGTGGTCCGGCAATACCAGGCCGGGCTGATCGTGATCGGCACCAAGGGCATGGAGGGCGCCGGTCCGGTGATTGTGGGCGCCATCGCCGAGCAGTTGGTGCGGCTGGCGCCGTGCCCGGTGCTGGCGGTGGCCGCGGATTGGAATGCCGGACCCTTTCGCCCCACGCCGGGCGGGCCGGTGCTACTGGCCATCGAGCGCAACGAGGCTGCCGCCGCGGCCATGGCAACAGCCAGCTCGCTGGCGCGTGTCTTCGAGCGCCCCCTGCTGGTGCTTCATGCGCGCACGCTGGCCGAGGCGGCAGAGAATCCGGACCCCTGCGCGGCCACGCTGGAGGAGTTTGCCATCGAGTCGCAAGGAGACTTCCCGGTGCGTTGCATCGTCAAGGACGGCAATCCGGCCGACGCCATCGTCGAGGGAATCGCCGAGAATCATCCGTGCATTCTGGTGGCCGGCGTCAAGCGCACGAGCGGCACGCCGGGGCCGCATGGCACCGCCTTCGCCCTGCTGGCCCGCTCGCGTGTACCGGTTCTCTGCGTGCCGCCGGAATAATACCCGGGCCGGGTGACGCAAATGATGGGTGCCCCAGATCCCGTGTTTGGGAGCTGGGATACATCGAACCTCAATCAGCAAATGATGGGTGGCCCAGGTCCCGATTTTGGGACCTGGGATACATCAAACCTCAACCAGCCCTGTTCCTGAGGAGCGGTGATCCGTCCATGGAATTCGGTTCCTCTCAAACTCGCATCACCAAAAGCCTTCGCCCGCAAGCGGCCGGCGAAAGAGGTACCGCCTCGACCCGCCGCGACAGCAGGGCGTATGCAAAAGGAGATGGAAGCATGCAACGTGAGTCCAGGTCCAGGCGAATAGAGGCCGTCCGCGCGCATCCCGTGGCCGAGTTGCTGGAGTGCCCTGCGCCTATCGGGATGCTGCTGAACGGCTCGGCCCGGTGCATCAGTTTTGCCGCCGGGGAGATCGTCTTTCGCCAGTCCGAGGAGTGCCGGGGGCTCTATCTGGTCGTCTCGGGACGGTTCCTGCGCCAGACTGAGCGGCTTCATACGCGGCTGGAGCTTTCCCCGGCCCGCGCCGGAGACCTGTTGGAACTGGCTGCCGCCCTGGGGGACGTCCCGCATACCTACACGCTCACCGCGCAGACCGCCGGTTCATTCTTGATGCTGCCCATCGGAGCGCTCAGAGAGGCGTTTCAAAGCTATTCCCCGTTGCGCATGCATTTGTTGGAGGAACAGGCCCGCGAGGTTTCCCGCGCCTATTACACTTGCTGCCTCTGCCGCGCCGTGAGCTCTCGGCCGGGAAGCCCCGCGGCCTGATTGGCTGTGGGGTGGCAATTTGCAACCAGCGTAATCTCCGCGCCGCAACTTTTTCGGGGCTGTGGCGGAGATTCAGGAAAAATCCCTGCCCTGTATCCCGTCCAAGTGCGCTATACTCAGTTTGCACGCCAGCGAGCACATGGCTACATTTCATCCCCATCACCCCCCGGAAGATTGCGTGAATTGTGAACATCGTCATTTAAGGATGTTCTGCAATCTCACCCCCGAAGCCCTCGCCGATTATGACGGCATCGGCATCATGATGAGCCATGCCCGCGGCGCCAAGCTCTTTTCCGAGGGCGACCCGGCGCGCAACGTCTTTGTTATCTGCTTCGGACAGGTAAAAATCTCCTCCACCTCGCGCGACGGCAAGACCATGATCCTCAAAATAGCCGGCCCCGGAGACGTGATGGGCCTGAGCGCGGTGCTGGCCAATGTTCCCCACGAGGTCACCGCCGAGGCCATCGAACCCTGCCAGGTGAAGACTGTGCGCAAGCAGGATTTTGTCGACTTCCTCGGCCGTCACGGCATCGCATCCATGCACGCCGCGCAATCGCTCTCCGGCGAATACCTGACCGTCTTCCACGACGCCAAGCGGCTGGCGCTCTCCGGCTCGGCCGCCGGACGCCTAGCCCGCCTGCTCCTCGACTGGGGCCGTAACTCCAACAATAACAATAACGGCAAGCACGAAATTCGCTTTACCATGGCCCTCACCCACGAGGAGATCGCCAACATGGCGGGCACATCGCGCGAGACCGTCACCCGCCTGCTCAACCAGTTCCGCCGCGATCAGTGGATCACCATCAAAGGCTCCAGCATGACCATCACCAAGCCCGACCAGCTCGAACGCCTGACCGCGTAAACGCCTTCCTCAGGAATCTCTCCCGCATTCAGCTACATACAGGGCGATGTGAGTCCCTCACTGGCGTTCGAGTTCCTCCAGTGCATTGCAAGCTACTAGGAAGCCGATTCTGCGGTGGAGACCGGCTGTTTAAGTATCCGGAGATGCCTCTGCATTTATTCATGAATACAAACCGATCGAGATTCGTAGTTTTCCATTCTTGTATCTGAATAAACGTAAGAATATTGATCGGAACTCGATAGCTAGGCTGTATTTCTATGCTTTCCTTCCATTGCTTGTTGAACGGCGTCGTAAAGTTCACCCACAGTGAATGAGCGTATCGTCGGCGTTGAACTTCGTCCAAAGATTGAGAGCTGTTCGAATGGAAATAATTCAAAGCCTTCTGAATGAAAAAGGAATTCATTCGGACCAAGATTGAACGTTTTTCGAAGGCCACCTTCCTCGTATGACAGGCTGATGTCGAATCGCTTCTCGACTGCCTCGAGTAGTTCGCAGCCATCATCTCCGGTAATGCCCAAATCGCGTTCAAACTGAGTCCCCGGTGCGATCTGTTTCCTCGGTGGTAAGTGGCTCCACTCACGGATGAACTCCGCTAATTCCTTGAATGGCAGATTTTCCATATTGGGTTCCTTTCGTATACCACAAATGGCCATTTAAAGCACGCCTCAGGGCCTAAAGGCCTGTTGATTGTGCTGGCGTTGGTGTCGGGGTTGAAACCCCGACCTACCGGTCCCGGCTCAAATAAACAGATTGTTCTTAGACAGTTCCTCATGCGGGTTTGTAGGTGGTTTCGTACAGTTCCTCCAGCGCATTGCAGGCCGCGCGTACGCCGTCCTCACTGGCCAGTTGCTTCCCCACGCTCTCGGCGCGCTGGGCTAGCAGCGGGTTGGCGAGCATCGCCTTCAGCCGCCGCGCCACGCGCCACGGCGTATAGCTGCCGCGCTGGATCACCCGCGCCACCTTCAGCCGCTTCATGCGCCGGGCGTTGTCCGGCTGGTCGTGCGAGAAGGGCATGATGAGCATCGACTTGCCGGCGCGCAGGCATTGCGCCGTCGTCCCCACGCCGCCCTGATGCACCACCATCGCCGCGCGCTTGAAGAGTTCGGAGTAGGGTGCATAGTCGGCCACGCAGACCGTCTCCGGCAGAGCCGTCTTCAACTGGTTGCGCGGATCGGTGCCGATCAACAGCACCGCGCGAATGCCCAGCCGGATGGCCGCCTTCGCGGAAACCTCGTAGAACTCCCCCGCGGCCAGCACTGCCGCCGACCCCAGCGTGAAGACCACCGGCGGCTCGCCCGCGGCCAGAAACTTCTCCAGATTCGCCGGCAGCGCCTGGTTGCCCGCGTCGGCATCGTAGTAGCAGAAGCCGGTAATCAGCGTATGCTCCGGCCAGTCATTTTGCTCCACGCCCAGCACGCGGGAGAAGAGCGCCAGCACCAGCGACGGCGAGTGCTTGGCGTCGAAGAGCGGATTCGCGCCTTTGGGCAGCCCCAGTTCGCGGCGCAGTTCGTAGATCGGCTCCGGCCACTTGCGGCTGACAAAGCGCGCCACCCGCCGGATGACCCGTCCGAAGCCCGGAACCACCTTGTCGACGCGCGCCAGCCGCGGATAGGGGGGCAGCACCGGCGGGTCGAAGGCGGAGAAGAACGAAAGCGGCGCCAGCACGTAGCTGGCCCAGGGAATTCCCGTCATCTCGGCCACCAGGGGGCCGGCGTAGTTCAGCTCGCCCAGCAGCAGCAGATCGGCACGCTCGGGTTTGGTAGCCGCATCCAGCAGGTCAGAATAAGTCTGGCGAAGCACCGGAAAGAGAAAATCCCGCAGCCCATACTCGGTGCCATTCTTGATGTCGTAGACCATCTTCACCAGGACGGTGTTGGTGGGATCGATGTCCGGCCGGACGGCGTGAAATTCCAACCCCAGCGGCCGAATCTTCGGCTCGTAGACCGCCGGCAGCGCCATCACCGGCACGTGGCCCCGACGTTTCATTTCCAGGGCAAGGGCGATCAGCGGATTGGTGTCGCCGTAGGTGCCGATATTCGAGAGAACTATGCGCAAGGTGAAGTCCTTGAGCCGTTGTGGCCGGCTGTTATGAGGGTAACGCATCGCAGGGAGGGTTGGCCGCGCCGATTCTTCCTTACTGCTACCGGAGATGCTATTCTTCTCCTGTTGTACCAGGAGCCTTTCCATGTCCATGCAGCACACCCTTCGCCTTGTTGCCCGGTCCTTCGCGGCCGCGGCTTTGCTCTTCGGCCTTGTGGCCGCTGTTCGTCCCCTCGCCGCGCAGCAGCCTTACAAAGTCCTTGACCACTGGAAGATCGGTGGAGATGGCTTTTGGGATGACCTGACCGCTGATGGGAAGGCTCACCGCCTCTATCTCACCCATGGCCCGCGCGTCGATGCCGTCGATACGCAAACGGGAAAACTCATCGGCTCCGTCACTGGCCTGCACGGCACGCACGGCGTCGCCCTGGACACCGCGGGTAAATTCGGCTACATCTCCGACGGTGGCGCCAACGCGGTCGTTGTCTTCGACCGCGCCACGCTGGCCACGGTCGCCACCATCCCCGCCGGAACCGGTCCCGATGCCATCATTTTCGAGCCGGCCACGCAGACCGTCTGGGCCTTCAACGGCCGCAGCAAAGACGTTACCGTGATCTCCGCCGCGACGAATACGGTGGTCGCCACCATTCCCCTCCCCGGCAGGCCCGAGTTCGCCGCCGTCGATGGCAAAGGCACAGTCTTCGACAACATCGAAGACAAGAACGAGATCGCCCGCCTCGACGCGCACACCCTCAAGCTCACCGCCGAGTGGCCGATCACCGGCTGCGATGGACCCAGCGGCCTAGCCATTGACGTAGCCGGCAGCCGCCTCTTCCCGGTCTGTGGCGGCAAGAAGATGGGTGTGCTTGACTCCAATACCGGCAAGGTGCTCGCTACGGCTGAGATCGGCAACGGCCCCGACGGCGCCGGCTGGGACGCCGCCCACAAGCTGGCCTTCGCCTCCTGCGGCGAGGGAGTCCTCTCGGTGATCGATGCCTCCGCCCCCGGCTATCCAACTCTCCAATCGCTGCCCACGCAGCGCGGCGCGCGCACCATGACCTTTGACGCCGCCTCCGGCCGCCTCTATCTGCCCACCGCCGAATTCGGCCCCGCGGCCGCGCCCACCGCCGACAATCCCCGTCCCCGCCCCGCCATCGTCCCCGGCAGTTTCACCATCCTGGTCATCGGCCGCTGAAGCAACCTCCAAAATCACATCCAATTTGGGTGCCCCAGGTCCGAATATTCGGACCTGGGATTATCGTGCTGATTCGGCATTCTCTAAAAAACTACTTGCGAAAGGCAGGGCTGCCGGAGGATGATTTTATTGCCTTTTACTGAAAGTGTTGGCAGTTTTGAATCGTAAGGAGATGACCCGTGCGCAAGTACATTCTCGCAATAGTATTTTTGGCGATCAGCCCCCTGCTCTACGCCCAACTGGCACTCAACAATGAAGCTGTGATCAAGCTGGTCAAGGCCGGCCTGTCGGACGATCTGATTATCACCACCATCAATATGATGCCGGGTAGCTACGACACCTCTCCGGATGGGCTGATTGCGCTGAAGAGCGCCGGCGCCAGCGATAAAGTGGTGGGGGCGATCGTAACCAAAGCCTCTGCTACTGCTCCTCCGCCGCCGGTGCCCGTTGCCCCCACTCCGCCGCCACCGCCTCCGGCGCCCACGCCCGCGCCCGCGCCCGCGCCCGCCCTTCCTCCGCCGCCGCCCGCGGCTGCCGCGCCCGCTCTTCCACCCGGCATCGACTTAGTGGGCGTCTATTATCAGGACAGTAGCGGCGCATGGAAGCCAATCGCCCCGGAGATTGTGACCGCAAAATCCGCTGGCTTTGCCGTTGGGGATAATAAGGTCGGCTCCATCAAGGGTCATATTCTCGGCGCCAAGGCGCACTTGAGCGCGCCCCTTCCGGTTATGCTCGCCGTCTACGTGCCGGAAGGCCGCTCGATTGCCGAGTACCGGCTTATGCGGCTGCTGGTCAAATCCAGCGAGCGCGAGTTCCACATCTCCTCCAGCCTGATCTCCAAAGAGAGCAATGACAATGAGATCGACAAAGACGCGGTGATGATTACCTCGGAAAAGATCGCGCCGCGCATCTATCAGATCACCCTGAGTTCCGGCATCGGAAGGGGCGAGTATGGGTTGCTCGCGCCCAAGCCGCGCGACGGCTCCGAGGGCAGCAACTGGAAGATCTATTGCCTGAGCGCCGTCAATTAGGACCAGCCGCCGGCGCATTGAGCCCGCCCATTGCGCGGGACAGCAAACCGCAGGGCCACTCCGGAAACGGGGCTGGCCCTGTCGCTTTTTTGCCCCTCTAAAAATACTACTTGCAAAAAGGCGGGGTTTGGGTGGATGATTTTGTTGCCATTCTTTAACAGCTTTGGCGGTTTTGAATTTAGTAAGGAGAAGACACGTGCGCAAAAACCCTATTGCAGTCGTGCTTTTGGCAATTTGCCCTTTGCTCGTAGCTCAACAACCGCAGCCCACTCCTCAAACGCCTGCCGATGCGCAACAACCCGCCACGACGGCCCCTCCGTCTCCTCATACGCTGCTGGATGGCACGCCCGTAAAACTGCGGCTTAGTCAAACGATTTCCTCCGCAGACACTAAGGTAGGACAGGAGATACCTTTTGATGTCGTTGAAGACGTCAGCGTAGATGGAATAACCGTTCTTCCCAAAGGGGCGACCGCCATCGCTACCGTAACCGCTACAGAACACAAGAAGAGCATGGGACGCGCCGGTAAGCTCGATATTGCGGTCAGTTACGCGCGGCTCAAGGATCAGGAGAAGGTCGCATTACGAGCGACGCAAGAAAACAAAGGCGGGGGGCACATTGGGGCGATGACCGGCGCCATTGTGGCTACATCGATCATCTTCTTTCCTGCCGCTCCGCTGTTCCTTTTCATCCATGGCAAGGACATCACCATACCTCAGGGAACCGAAATCACTGCCTTTGTCGAAGGCGATATGCATTTGAACATGGCAAACTTTGCTGACGCCTCAGCAGCACCCGCATTCGCTCAGGCATCTGCGACTCCGGCCGCCCCCGTTCAAGCCTCGCTGGTGATCGACTCCACCCCAGCAGGAGCCGATGTTGAAATCGACGGCGCGTTTGTCGGTAACACGCCGTCCACGGTCACCATCGCCCCTGGCAGCCATCAGGTTACGGTGAAGAAAAGAGGCTTCGCCGATTGGACCAAGACCCTCAACGTCACCAGCGGCGCGATTCATCTCAACGCGGAGTTGGAACCGGCAAAGTAATAGTGGCGTGGGCTGTCAGCGTACGCATCTCCGGCCCAGCCCCGGAGTGATAGGGTAATTCTGACGGTCTTTCATGAACAGACGAACGCGCAGAACGCTCTGGATTGTGGCCGCGGTCCTTCTTGTCCTGGCCGCGGCGGTCTTCCTGCGCTCCAAAGCCCCGCCGGAGGCCGCGCGCCTGCTGCCCGAGTCCGACGGCATCCTCTACATCAACCTCAAGCCGGTACGCTCTTTCTTTCACAAGGATCTGAAGCCGCCTCAGCACGCCGCCGAGTACCAGCAATTCATCGACGCGGTTGGGATCGATCCGGAGCACGACCTCGACGAGGCGGCCATCGCGCTGCACCGCATGGCGGACCCCAACGGGCCCAACGGCCCGGTGGCCTATTCGATGGTGTTGGTGGGCAAGATTACCGGCAAACGGCTGAACGCATGGCTCGACAGCCACGCCACCAGCCGCGAGTCCTACGCCGGCCACACCATCTACTCGATCCCCTCAGAAGGCCGGACCGTGCGTGTGGCGCAGATCGGCTACGACATGGTCGCCGTCTCCAACTATCCGGCGCCGGAGATGATTCACTCCATGCTCGACCGGCACTCGACCGCCGCGTGGCCCTTTGCCGGCTCCACGCTGCTCCGCCAGCACTACCACGAGGTGCCGCTGCTTTCGCTGGCCTGGGGCGTGGGCCAGATCGGCCTGCCCTTCAATGAGAGCGGAGCCATCAGCGTCCTCGGCCTCTCACTGCCGCTGGAAGCCGACTCGACGATCATCGCCAGCTTCGGCTGGACCGGCTCGCTGAGAATTGTGGAGATCGCCCCCAGCGAGGCGGTGGCTGCCCGCCAGGCCGCGGCGCTGCAAATGCTGGTCACGCTGGCCCGCGGATTTACTGTCCAATTGAACGGCAACACCGAAAACAACGGCCTGAAAGAGCTGCTGAAGACCGCCGAAATCACCCGGAAGCACGACCGGGTGGTAGTCACGGCCTCGGTCTCGCGCTCGCTCTTCAGCGAAGCAGCCGGCGGTGAGAGCGCCCCGCCGGTTGGCTCCGGCGCATCCAAATAGGCTCTGCCGTTACTGCCTCTTCAACCCCAGCGCCTCGACCACAGCCGGATCGACCTTGGCGGGCTGGCCGTCTTCCTTCCACACCACGCCGAAGCCGCCGCGATAATCCCACATCGTCCAGCCGATGCCGTCGGCTTCCAACGCCGTGCGCATATCGCGAATCCAGTTCATGCGCGAGGCAGCGTCCGCATGCACACGGTAAACTCCAAACTCGTTGCAGATCAGCGGCACGTGATTTGCCTGGCCCCACGCCGCAGCCTCGTCGATCATCAGCCGGATGCGATGCGCATCCCAGTGCCCCAGCCAATAGCCTTCCAGGTCAGAGCGGTCCCTCGCGTCAGGAACCTGTTTCAACGCCTCCCGCATCGAGATTTCCGTCGCCGGATAGGGAATCCCATGCGTGTTGATCCACCACAGATCGCCCCACGACGCGCCCTGATGCGTAAACTCGATTGGATCGTAAGTGTGGAAGGTATAAATCACATTGCCGTCGGGGAGCGGGTGTAGAGTCAACAGATCCCTGAGCCCGGAGTAATTCGGCCCGGCCGCGATCAGCGTGTTCCTCGGCGCGACCTCGCGTATGGCCTCGGCCACGTGCGCCTGAATGCCAGCCCATCGGTAGCGGTCGCTTTCCCCCGGCTCGTTCATGATCTCAAAGAAAACCAACTCCGGATCGCGTGTCGCATAATGCGCAGCCAGCCGCCGCCACAGTGAGGTAAGCCGGTCCACCGCTTTGTCGCTGCCATGCAACTGTTGCTTGTAGCTTTCCTCCGGGTGAATGTCGATCTGTACGGCCATGCCATCGGCCAGTACCGTATCGACAACCTTGTCCAGCCGCCCCAGAAAGTCAGCGTTGAAGCCGTCCTTGTCCAAGGGGGCCTGCTCCAGCGGCACCGGATCGATGCTGAGACGCACGCTGTCAAAGCCCAGCCGCGCCATCAACGCAATGTCGCCCGCATCGGTGTAGCGGTTGGTGCGAGCCGCCGAGTAGTCGCTGGCCGATTGGGCAAACCACTCCGAGGCGTTAATGCCATGCTTCAGATGTTGAACGCGGGCAAAGGCCGTCTGCAAGCCTGCGCTGTGATCCTGTGCAGTTGCGGGCAAGCAGATCAGTAGAAGAACGGCAAGAGGTAGAGTCACGAGACGCATAGGCAGAAACTCCCAAATTGAAATGCACATCGACACAACGATACCACCGGGCGCTGCTTGCTGTTCTGCTTCGGACGAGCGCGGGCGCAATCCCCCTCAAACAACATCGGCTCCCATGCTGCAGGAGCCGAGGTTGAATTCGTTGCGGCGAGCGCTTCAGTTTGCTTGCAGTGCGACGGATTCGCCGCGGAGCACGGCTCCTGGAACCGCGCTAAACGAGGCGGCTACGAGGTGATCCGGCTGCCCATGAAGAACGGCCACGCCACCGGCGAATACGAGGACTTCCTCACCGGATTCACGCTACCCGACGGCACCGTCTGGGGCCGTCCCGTTGGCGTCGCCCAGGCAAAAGACGGCTCACTGTTCGTCTCCGACGACGGCTCGCGCTCCATCTGGCACGTGAGCTACATGGGGAAGAGATGAAACGGGGTTAGCGGAGTTTACAAGTATCTGAGGCCACAGGCCGGCACCGAACGCTGGTCTCTGTCTGGTCTACCCGTGGTAGGATTCTCAATCCTCATTTCCACTCCGCGGTATACTCCCACCGTGTCGGCCGCAGTGAAATGTACTGCACCACGCGCGGCTCCGTGCCATGATTCGGACTGCTGCCGTGTGGCAGAGATTGATGCCACAGCACCAGGTCCCCGGCCTTGCCGGCAATCGGCTTCAACCCCGGATGCCGCCGGATTGCCTGGCGCGGATCTTCCGACGGAGGCAACTCCTTCAGCCACTGGTCCAGCGTGCGGTGAAATCCGGGAATGCAACTGAAAGCTCCCTGATCGGCGGGCGTATCGGTGAGGTAGAGGATGCCCTGCACACCGAAGCAATGGGGTCGCTCAAGAGACGCATCCCAATGCACATGCGGCCCTGGAAACTTCCAGCCTTCGTGCTCGGGCGGGTTGAAACCGCCTTGGTCCACCGTCGACCACAGGTCCTCCCTGCCCCACAACTGGGCGAAGGCCTTCACCAGGCGCGGCGCCTGGCGATTGGCTATGAAGGCTGGATGGCGCAGCAAGGGAACCCAGATGGTCACGCCGAATTTATTTCCGTACCAAGTCTCCGGTTGGTCTGGGTCGGCGTCTAAAAACTCGTAAATGGCCGCGGCGGCAGCATCGCGATCCTCGGCCGCCACCGCGTCGTGGACGACCAAGTAGCCGTACTCATCCCAGAAGGTCCGTTCCTCAGCCGTCAGCCCCGGCACATTGTCCAGAGAGCCGGCTGCGGAGCCTACAGGCTGGCCCGCAAGAGCATCGCGCAGGCGTGTCAGCCGCGCCTCCTCGATAGCCCCGCCATTGGTTTCGATGATCCACTCTTCAAAGGAGTCGAAGCCCGTATGACTTGCGGAGTGAAGAAACCTGCCGGTTTCCAGAATGTTGAGCCCCAGGCCGGAGAGCAGCGTGTTCTCCAGGTCCCACTCCCCATGGCTCTGGCTGGGCTTTACCGCCGGCTCCTTGAGCTTGAGCCAGCAGTGCTGCCAGTAGCGATGGAGATACGGTATCTTCAACAGACCCAGGCTCTCTGGAACTTCGGCTTCCCCGGCGCCGACAGCGGCATTCGAGATTCTTTCCATTTCCATCGTGCTGGGAACCCTTCCGTGAAGAATGTTAACCGGTGGACGTGGTCGTCTGCCACCGCCTTTTCCAGAAACCTCCGTTCCACAATCCGGAAGGCTTTTCGCGAAGATTGAAGCCGGTGCTGCTCTTGCGGCACTAGCGGCAGACTGAACCGGCGGCGGAAAGACGCGCACCAGCAGCAACAGCGGGAGGTAGACTCCCGAAATTCTCAAAGTTTGACTGCCTCCCCGGTAGTGCCGGGGAACTTTGGATTTGATTAGTTTGCTTGCGCGGCGGCATCGCCGGGATCGCTGAAGGCGATCTGCTCATAGGTAGTGCGCAGATACTTGTGCGGATTGACCGGGACATTGTGGACGCGCACTTCATAGTGCAGGTGCGGACCGGTGGCGCGGCCCGACTGGCCGACGTAGCCGATCACCTGGCCGCGAATCACATGCTGGCCGGGCACCGCCACCATCGCCGACAGATGCCCGTAGACCGTCAGCACGTCGTGGCCGTGATTGATGATAATTTCGCGGCCGTAGCCGGCATTCATCGAAGCGTCGGTCACGTTGCCGTCGGCGGCGGCGCGCACTGGCGTGCCGCTGGGCGCGTCAATGTCGAGGCCGGAGTGGAAGGCCCCTTCGCCGTTGATCGGATCCTGGCGCTCACCGAAGCTGGAGCCCACGCGACCCTCCACCGGCCACAGGGAAGGCGCGTCGGCCAATTCCGTCCAGTCGCCGGCAAAGCCGGGCGAGAGGCCGCCCTCCAGGGCGCGGGAGATGCGGCCCGACATGGCCTGGCTCCGCAGCGTGTAAAACTGGTCGATGGAGAGCTTCACCTGCTGCTGGTCCGGGTCGTCGGTCAAGGCCAGGCTGGCGGGCGTTGGCTCAGCAGCGGCGGTGGCGGCCGGCGCGGACTTGGCCAGCCGGCTCTGCCGTAATCCGTAAAGCGCGGTCACTTCATTGGCCAGAGCGCCCAGCGACGCCACCTGCACATTGCGGTCATGCGCAATCTGCGCCATCTGCTTATAGTTCTTGCTCAGGTTCTCTTTATCCTGGCGGAGCTGATTGAAGCTTTCGGTCTTGAGCAGCATGCGGGTGTAAGACCCGGCCAACCCTACGATTGTAAAGGCTCCTACCAGCGCGGCGGCCACAAATCCATATACATAGTGAAGCGGCAGGGGAATCTTGCGAATCCGGCCGTCCTCATCTCTGGCGACAAATAGAATGTAATAGCGCTTGCGCAGCATTTTCGCCTTTCATCCCTGCCGTCAGCAGGGCCGCAATTCGCCGTGTACTCAATCAAAGCCAAGGCAACAGAGCCGTTCGACCCCCAAAACAACGCATCTCGCCCCAACGGGCGCACCTCAGGATCGCCTGTTAAGGTTAGCAAACCGGCCCTTGCCCAGTCAACGGAATTCTCCGCGGCACACTGCCAATTTTGTCGAAGAATTGGTGCAAAATTGCCCATATTTGATGCTCGGCCAGCAATAATCCGTTCAACTGTGTCCTATTCTCTTAGAGTGGGCATGAAGCAGACCAACTCAGGAATTTACGCCGGACGAGGCGAACGCGCCCTGCTTGTCGAGATACGCAAGCGGGCAGCCCGCTTCTCTGGCGGCGGCCTTCGCCTGGGCATCGGCGACGACTGTGCCTTGCTGGCTCCGCGCCCGGGCGAGGAAGTGGCCGTAACGACGGATTTATCGATCGCCGGCCACCACTTTCGCCTCGACTGGCATCCGCCTGAAGCCGTCGGCCATCGCGCTCTGGCGCGCGGCTTGAGCGACTTGGCCGCGATGGGCGCTCGTCCCGTAGCCGCCTTTCTTTCGCTGGGTTTACCGCGCGAGCTGACCATCGCTTCGGGTCGGCGGCGCTCCTGGGTCCAGCGCTTTCTTGACGGCCTTCTGGCTCTGGCAGAAGCCCACAATACCCCGCTGGCCGGCGGAGACCTGGCCGAATCTCCCATAGTCGTGGCCGACATCGTCCTCGTTGGCGCTGTTCCCCGAGGCCGCGCGCTGCTCCGCTCCGGCGCGCGACCCGGCGATCTGCTTTACGCCACCGGCGCTCTCGGCGGAGCCGCCGCCGGACTCGCCCGCCTGGCCGAGCTGGCCCAGGCCCAGCCTGGGCCTAACCCGCCCATCATCCCCAACAAGCTGAAAGCGATGCTCACCCCGCACCTCTATCCGCAGCCGCGTATCCGTCAGGGCCTCTGGCTCCAGCGCCGCGGCATGGCCTCCGCCGCCCTCGACCTGAGCGACGGCCTCTCTACCGACCTCGCTCATCTCTGCGAGGAGTCCGGCGTCGCCGCCGAGGTCGATGCGGCCCTGCTGCCCATCCACCCGGCAGCAACCCTCCCCCAGGCTCTTCATGGCGGCGAAGACTACGAATTGCTCTTCACCGCGCCCGTCAGCGCCCGCCTGCCCCGCTCCATCGCCGGCGTCCCGGTCACACGAATCGGCCGCATCCTCAAAGCCCGCGCAGGCCAGCCCGCCATTACTCTCCTCACACCGCAGGGCCCCCAGCCGCTGATACCGCACGGATGGGAGCATTTCTGCTAACTCCGGCAAGGCGTTATCCAGGTCAAAAAGCCTTACCTGTCAATGTCACCGGTGGGCCTGAGTCATGAAGTCGGCAAGAATGCGACGCGGAGCTTCCCTGCCCCGTCAATCGTCTTGACCGGATTCACCCTTACGTTCTACCGTCTATCATCGATACATCGGAGACGGCGTGGCGCTCGGCCTCGGCGTTCTCAGCGTCCGCGACCGTCTTAATCGGTTCGTGGGAGTCTAACAAGTATGAAAGACATCTTCTGGATCAGCGGCAATCCGCCCGCAGCGCTGGCCATCGTTCTCTGTCCGCCAGGCGGCCGGGGACTGTGTGATGAACTGCTCACCATGAAGATTCGAGGCATTGAAACTCTGGTTTCGCTTCTGGAACCTGAGGAAGCCCACCTGCTTGGACTCTTAGAAGAAGGCCGGTTTGCGGAGCAGATCGGGTTGCAGTTTCTCTCTTATCCGATTCCCGACACTCATCTTCCGCAGGATAGAGCTTCTTTCAGGACATTTGCGGGAAGGCTGGCAGATCGTCTCCGCGCCGGTCATGCTGTTGGCGTCCATTGCCGGGGAAGCATCGGCCGATCCGCCGTCGCGGCGGCCTGCGCGCTGATTCATCTGGGCTGGACGCCCAAGGCGGCTCTGGCTGCCATTACAGCGGCTCGCGGCCTGGCCGTGCCCGACACGCAGGAGCAGGAAGACTGGATTCTCCGCTACAAGGCGTAGCCGTGAGGCGCCTCTGAAGGGTCTTATCCGGCTGCTGCCGCTTGCTCCCGCACCGGCAGCATCGTCTCATAGGCCGCATAGACGCCTTCGAAGACCGAGTCCCAACTCATCGTCAGCGCATAACTCCGCGCAGCCAGCCGCATCTGGGCGTGGCGCGCCGGGTCGGCTAATACTCCGGCGATTGCGGCGGCAAAGTCTTCATCGCGGACAATCCGTCCAGTAACTCCATCGCGCACAATCGTCGGCGGACCGCCGTCTGGTGTTACGATGGCCGGCACTCCGCTGGCCAGAGCCTCCAGAACCACGTTGCCGAAGGTGTCGGTGTGCGAGGGGAAGACGAAGAGGTCCATGCGCGCGTACGCCTCGGCCAGCGCCTCGCCCTTCAGCACTCCGGTAAACTCGGCGCGCGGCAGGCGCTCGCGCAGCCAAGCCTCCTCGTTGCCATGGCCGACGATGAGGAAACGGAAGTTTGTTTGCCCCATCCCTTCCAGCTCTTGCTGCACCGCGGCCAGCAGCGCGACGTTCTTCTCCACCGACAGCCGCCCCACAAAGCCCAGCACGGTTTCGCGGTCATCGGGGTTGCGCCTGCGCTTCGCCGGATTGAAAAGCTCAGCGTCCACGCCGCGCGGCATACGGTGGCAGGGCCGGCCCGTCGTTCGCTCCAGCAGCGCGCAGAGTTCCGGGTTGGGCGCAAAGAGGACGCGCGCCGGGGAGTAGAAGCGCGCCGCCAGTGCCATCGACAGATCCTCGATCTTCTGCCCGGCCGCCGCAGATTGGCGCTGCGGCAGCAGACGCAAGAACCACTCCGAGCGCCGCGCCGCGTACTCGTGGACGTTGGTGTGCCAACTGGCAGCCAGCGGCAACCGCAGGTGGTGCGCCAGCCACGCGCCCAGCATCCCCACCTCGCTGGGTCCGGTGATGTGAATCAGGTCGGGCTGGAAGCGCTGGAGCGTCTTGCTAACGAGCGGATAGTGGCGCAGGAACGCGGGATCGAAGCGCAGGTCTTTTTCCAGTGCAAAGGAGAGAAAGCCGCGCGGCAGCTCCAGCGTACCCACGCTGCCGTCTTCGGTAATGGCCTGCGCGCGGTCACCGGCACGAACGCAGAGAAAGGGCAGGCCACGCCGCAGCGCAAATGCCTCAAAGTGGCGGCTGGTGTGCGCCACCCCGTTCACCTCATGAAAGGAGTCGGGGAAGTAGGCCACGCGGGGCGGAGTTAGCGGGGTTAGCGTTGTAAGCAAAGTTGTCGTGACATCGTTTTCCAAAACTGCTTGTGGGAACATTCATTTCCTCAAGCTCTAAAGACAAATGGCGGCAAGCGCCGTCCCTACGGGACTCCGCCCTTATCTCCAGGGCCAGCTACCCCACGCTGAAGCGCGGGGCTAACAAACACTGCGCCTACGGCGCGTGGCGGCTGCTAACCGTACTGACACCGCTAACTCCGATAACTCCACTAACACCGCTGACACCGCCAACTCCTCTAACCCCGCTTCGTTCGCCCTACTCGCCCAGCGCCAGCCGCAACTGGCGCGACTCGCTCCACGCCAGCCGCAACCCGCCGGAGAGCGGAGCCGCGCCCATCAACTGCACCATGCCCAGCATCCAGCTCATCGCCCTCGGCGGCGCACCGTTGGGCCACAGCTCGCTCAGCGGCCGGAGGTCTCCGTTCACGTCGGGATGATAGACGCGCTCGTCCCAGGTGCGCGAACCTTGCGGAAACTCCGGGTAGTAGCGGATGGCGTCGATGGTCGATTGCAGGAGGCGGTGCTTCCACGGCTCGGCGTACTGCGGCATGAAGAGCAAATCGCTCTTTTTCTCCCGCCGCACCTCATGCACGAATTCGGTAAAGCTCGATGCGTTGCTCAGGTTGAGGTTGGCGTTCGGCTCCACGCCGTGCCGGTCGCCGCCGCTGATGAGCAGCATATTCCACTGCTCCGCCAGTCGCCGCACCGCCCGGTTCTCGTCCCAGTTGCGCAGCCCGTTCAGTTCCAGCGCGTGCAGATAGTTGCCGTTGACGAGCAGGAATTCGTTGACCAGGAACTCGTGCCGCTCCTTGCCGATCAAGTACAAATCCCACAGGGGGTGGTTGAAGACCACCAGCACATTCGGCTCCTCGTCGAGCGCCTTCAGAATCTCCGTCAGCCGCGTGTCACTGGGGGTTGCAGTGTAATCAGCCAGCGCCGTCATCCACTCGTTCGCCTTGGCGCTGGGCAGATTGTGCACGCCCAGGTGGAAGGACTGCTCGCCATACGGAGCCGTCCACTCCACCGAAACCGGAATCTGCCGCGCGCTCACGATCGTGCGCAGCAGCATAGGCGCCGTGATGGTGTCGTGGTCGGTGAGGGAGACCATCGGCGCAAGGTCCAGCTTTTCAATCTGCCGGGTTTCCAGGTCGAAGGCCAGCTTGGGAGTCATCGGCGGCGTCCAGTAGCTGGCCGCGTAGTTGATGCGCACCCCGTGCATCCGCTCCGAGCGCTGCTCCAGCCGTGTGAGCAGCGGACGAATCATCGGGTACTGATTACCCAGGTTCGCCAGAAAATCCAGCGTCTCGTGCGATTGGTTGGTGTGGCTGTGCAGCGAGACGCCGGTCCGAAAGCCTTGCGAGGCCTTCTTGTCGCGCCACAGGTACGAGATGGTCGAGGCGGCCATTGACGGCTCCTTGAATGCGAAGACGCACTAGGACTCCGAGGGGAATCGGAATCTCTGGAGCCAGTTTGCAGGTCCGATATATACGTCGGGTTAATGGGGAGAGAATAACGCTTCAATTAAGCAGGAATCAAAAGAGTTATCAGGGAAATTGGAGTGCAAAAGGTCTATTCCCGTGTTTTTAGCCGCTTGAATTTTAGAATGCATTGTCAGCGTTGGAGTTCTGAACGCGGTATCATTCTTCCATGCGGAAATTGCTCGTTCTCTTCTGTCTTACTTTGACCTGCTCGTTCGCGTTTGCCGCGAAGGAAACTGTTGTTACGAAGGCTTATGCGGACAATAAGGGAATCGTTCACATAGTAACCGCCGATGGGCGCGACCGCGCTATCAGCCCAGAAAAAGGCCAGGAAGAGGGGCCTGAAGGCATTGAAAATATTCGAGTTGCGCCGGACAAAAAGACCGTCGGCTGGCTCGTCAATAGCCGAACCTGCTGCGTATCGTATGCTGTCCCGCTTGAATTGGTCGTCTGGCAAGCAGACCACATTATCCAACGTATCCATCCAATGATGGCCATATGGGCTTGGGGCTTTATTAAGAACGGAAAAGAACTTGCATACCGTAATAGCCCTTTGCATGGAGGCTGGTCCGGAGAGCGGGTGTTGATTGAAATTGCTACCGGAAGGACTTTGGCTTCCTGGAACTATCCGGTTGATGAAAACGGAAACGATGTTGATGAGAAGGATGCCGACGACAACGGGGTGGAACCCGATTGGGCAAAGCAGATTCCGGAAAGTCACTGAAACAACGATTTCAGCAGTCCGACTTGGTGTGGGGTGATTAGCGGTATGATTCCCTCATGCGGAAATTGTTTGCCATAATCTGCCTTACGTTAAGTTGCGCTGTGGCATTTGCCGCGAATGGCTCCGCCGTCACAAAGGCCTATGCGGACAGCAAAGGAGTCTTGCATATTCTGTCCGCCGATGGGCGCGACCACACTATACGACTTATGAAATGGCAATCCGGCTTTGGGGACGTACAGATCGCGCCAGACGGAATAACCGTCGGCTGGCTTGTCGAACATATGCTCACGCCTCTCGAAGGCAGCACGAGCTACTCCTATGTAATCGCACCGGAACTGCAAATTTGGCGAGGCGGGCGTGTGATCCTTCGATCCGGCTTAGGTCTGGGAATCCAAAAATGGATGTTTCTCAAAGACGGCAACGAAGTCGCATTTCACCGTGCCCCACCGCACGGCCAGGAATTCTACGACTGCACTCTACTTGACGTGAACACCGGGAAAGAGCTTGCCCATTGGTCGCTGGACCGCAAGGACTCTGTGGTCCCGGATTGGGCTAAGCCGCTGTTGGCGGATGACCCTCCGCCTGGCCCTGATGAGATTCACTGGTGGTTTCCTGATGCTCCGGCGACGACGAAAGAAGCTACGCAGTCGAAGCAGTAATGCCGGCTGCGGCTCCGCCTATTTACTCGTCTTCGCCATCTCCGGCCCGAGAAAATCCTCCACCGTCCAGCCGGCCATCAGATCCTCGCCCTGGGGCATCTCCTGGCTCTCTGCCAGGGTGCCCGCGGCGGCCTCGGCCAGCAGATAGTTCTCCGTCAAGCCCTGGCGCAGCAGCTCGAAGGCCTGTTCCGGAGAGTCGGCAAACTGAAAAAGCTCGATGTCCTTGGGCGAGATGGCTCCGGTATCCACCAGCACGTCCAGGTTGAAAACCTTCTTCCAATACTCCGAGCCGTAGACGACCACGGTGATCTTCTTGGCCAGCTTCTGGGTCTGCGCCAGGGTGAGAATCTCGAACATCTCATCCAGCGTGCCGAAGCCGCCGGGAAAGACCACCAGCGCCTTCGCCAGGTAGGCGAACCACAGCTTGCGCATGAAGAAGTAATGAAACTCAAAGTTGAGCGAGGGCGTGATGTAGGGGTTGGGGTGCTGCTCGAAGGGCAGGCGGATGTTCATCCCGATGGTCTTGCCGCCCGCCTCGTGCGCGCCACGATTGGCCGCCTCCATGATGCCCGGCCCGCCGCCCGAAGTGACCACAAACCGGTGCCGCCGCGAGGGAATTGTCCTGGCCCAGTTGGTCAGCATCCCCGCCAGCCGCCGCGCGTCCTCGTAGTAGCGGGCCATCTCCACTGCGGCCGCGGCCCGCTTGAGCTGCAACTCCGTCGCCTGGCCCGCCGCGATCTCGGGAATGCTGGCCGGCTGCTCATCGCTGGGGGCCGGCTCTTTGGAGCCGGTGTTTGCCAGCAGTTCCAACTCATGGCCGGCCTCCTCGCGCCCGCGAAAGCGCGCCGAGCCGAAGAAGACCACCGTGTCCTGAATCTGCTCTCGCCGGAAGCGCGCCAGCGGCTCCATGTACTCGGAGACAATGCGCAGCAGCCGCCCGTCGGCGCTGTTCAAAAACTCCGAGTTCTCGTAAGCCAGCGGCGCTGATTCCAGCGGCGGCGGCGGCGCTCCGTTGACCGGAATCACCGCGGATGTTACTGCGCCCGGAACTGATTCCTGATCCCTGATCTCTGATCTCTGATCTCTGTCGTTCATCTCATCCATCCCGATGGCGGAGCGCATCCTGAAACGCGATCCACAGATTCAATAGCCCCAGCCCCGACACAAGGCCGCGCACAGCCCCGTGAGCCGCAAAATTCCCCAGCGCGGGATAGTGCATAAACAATGGGTTTTGGTCCCAGAACATCCTTGACCACGGCGCATAGCAGATCGCCAGGCCGATGTACATCCTCAGCAACACGCGCAAGAATAGTTCGGCGCGCTCCAACCAGCGCGGAATACGCTGCGGCGCGTGTCCTGAGCCCTTCGCCGGCGGCTGATCTGCTGGCAGGATACCGGATGCTGACCCAGGCGCGGGAGCCGGGTTCGGGGCAAGGGAAAGCGACGTCTGTTCCGGCTGCTGGGACATTATGGTTATTCGCCCGCCGCCCCCGATTCCCGCCCAACCACAGGCATACGGCGCAGGCCTCTCCACCGGCCCGGCTCAGAGACGCCGTACTCAAACGGTAACACAGCAGCCGCCGTGGCAAAGGGAGCGCCCGCCGCCGGAAGTCGCGCCTGCATCTGCTACGCATTGATCCTCGCTTCTCAATGCGCCGCCTTCGACTCCGTCCGGTACGTCCCGTAATCGATCGTGAAGACCGCCGCGCCGCCGATCCGCACTTTGCTCTCGCTTCGGTTCCGCTCCGGCAGCCAGAACTCGCCCGTCTTGGCGAAGGTTTGCAGAATCCGCGTCCGCGCAATCCAAAAAGAAGGATTTTTGGCCGGCTCTGCCTCGATCTTCAGCAGTGCGAACTCCGCCGCATCCACCCAGATCTTGCCTCGTATTAAAAACTTGGTCGGCGTGATCGGCTCTACCTCCAGAACATAGGCCCGCCGCCCTCCCACGTTCTCGCTCCCCACCGAGCGAAAGCGGTAATTGGCCGCCGTCAGGGCCATCGCCGCCTTGTCCTGCGAGGCTTCCTTTTCGCTCTCCACCGCCCGCTTCAGCACTTTCTCGCAAAGCATTTTTGACCCGCTCTGCGTTAAGATGCGAAAGCTCTTCCCCGACGCGGCGTCGTAATGGTATTCGACCTCCATTTTGGCGTCGATCACCTTGGAAAAGCCCCGGTACTCCACTTGATAATGGCGGATCGACTGCAATTCTTTCAGCGCTTCTGTCCGCGCCTGGTTGTGGCGCTGCATCTGGTCCACAATCTGCGCGGCGGTCAGCGGCGCGGTCGCGGTCGCCTGAGCCTCTACAGGCCGGCAGCCGCCCGCCAGGAGAACGAAGACGATTACCAGCAAGTGGCTTCTGCGTCGATGGAAAGACATGAGAGCATCATACCCCGTCCCTTTTGCATTCAGGCAAATCCGTTGTTGCGGAATCAATCACAAGCGGAAGAAGACGCCGATCATCGGTTCCGCCGTGTGCGTAAATGCGTTGGTCGAAGTAAACAGCTTGGTCAGGTCGGGCGCCTTGTAGAGGTTGCCGCGATACTGCAGGCGCAGGCCGATGTGCGGCAGCAGCGTCCAGTCCACTCCGCCGCCGTAGACAAAGACCGGCTTGGTGGTCGTGCTGGTGCTGCTTTGCCCGCCGGCGGGCGCATCGAAAAGTAGGCCGCCGCCTGCCAGCGCGAAGGGCCTGAAGTTCATCACCTTCAAGGACGCCACCCAATCGCCGGTCACCTCGTGCGCATTGGCTGAAATCGGCGTCTTGGCTGTGATAGGACAGCCTATGCCAGGGCATAAGGAGGTTCCGGTATACGTCTGGTTGGCGCGATTGAAGGAATAGGTGCCTTCATAGCCAAACCACGGGTGAGAGATGTGCCGCACCTCCAGCAGCCCGCCAGCCGCGTTCGATGGACTCTGAATCGTGTTGTTGCCCGTGGTGGTTCCCGTGAAGGCTCCGTAAACGCTCAACGCCACATCCGTCTGCGCGTAAGCCGTGGCCCCGGCTAGAGCGGCCAGTCCACCCAACAGAATAGCTCTCTGCATCCATTTCGTTCGCATCCTGAATCTCCTGAGTTGAAGAATGAAACGCATACTCACTTTGCATTATGGACGCAAAGGAATCGCTTTTGTTGATACCCATGCAGGTTTTTTGCGGTTAATTGAGGCTTCGAATAGCGCGGTGGGGAAAGCATGATTGATTCGTGTGTTCTATCTCACGTTAATTGCAATAATAATGCCTAGCCCGCATCCCTTGCGCCGAATTCAAGATCGTCAAAGCGCCGCCACTTATAAATCGCAATCGATAAGATCCAGCTCCCGGCAAAGAGCCCGATGATGCAGTAGCCCAGCATGCCGAAGTTCTCATTCAGCTTGCCGATCCAGCCCCACATTCCGCCGGTCAGATGAAACTCGCTCGCCAGCAATCCCAGCGCCTCGATCCCGCCCACCGCCAGGGCGACCACGACAGAAACCGAGGTGATCGTAATGTTGTAGTAGAGCTTGCGGATGGGCTTCACGAAGGCCCAGCCGTAAGCGCCCAGCATCAGAACATTGTCGGTCGCGTCGATCAGCGACATGCCTGCGGCGAAGAGCACCGGAAAGACCAGAACCGACGAGAGTGAGAGTCCCTTGGAGGCTTCGGCGGCGCTCAGCCCCAAGAGGCCGATCTCGGTCGCGGTATCGAAGCCCAGGCCAAAGAGGAAGCCCAGCGGATACATATGCCAACTGGATTGAATCAGGTTGAACATGGGGCGAAACAAGCGCGAGAGAAAGCCGCGATTGCCCAGCAGCAGGTCGAAGTCTTCTTCCACATAAGGCTCTCCGCGCCGCACCCGCTGGAAGCTGCGATAGACCGAATGAAGCACCGTCATGTTGACAATCGCAATCGCAAAAAGAAAAAGCGTTGACACCAGCGTGCCGATCACGCCGCCAATCTCTCTCACGCCATCGATGCGATGCTGCAAGGCGAGCGCGGCGCCGGCGATGGCGATCGATCCCACGATGACGATGGTGGAGTGGCCCAGCGAGAACATCAATCCCACGGCGACCGGCCGCTTGCCCTGCTGCATCAGCTTGCGCGTGACGTTGTCGATGGCCGCAATGTGATCTGCGTCGACGGCATGGCGCAGCCCGAAACTATAAGCCAGAAAGGCCGTGCCCAGCAGCACTGGAAAGCGATGAAAGGCGATGAAAGCCCAGCACCATGCCGCCAGATTGAAGCCGATCAACAGCGCGTACAGAGCGATGACCTTGGCTTTGGTGCTGCCCGGCTCGGCCTTTCGCAATGCCCGCAATAAGAAGGTCATCAGGTTCCTCTTGGGTGGCGTGCAACGATCGAATGAAAGCCGGAATCTCCAGTAGCACGTATTCTAAAAATGTATCACACCGGGAATTATCCGGCTAGAATGCCTCCGTCGGAGACAAATGTAATTTCAGCGCATCACGCTATCGATTATCCTGATGTATGGAGTTCCCCACCCCACAGGAGCGCCCGTCGCCCATTAAAAATCCGTATGGCCCCGGCGCGCTCTGGAAGCCCCGCGCCAACCCCTGGATCATTGCCGCAACTGTGGCGCTGGCCGCCTTCATGGAAGTGCTCGACACCTCCATCGCCAACGTGGCCCTGCCCCACATCGCCGGCTCGATGGGCGCTTCAACCAACCAGGGCACATGGGTGCTGACCAGCTACCTGGTCTCAAACGCCATCGTACTGCCCATCGGCGCATGGGCTTCCAGCGTGATGGGCCGCCGTAATTTCTTCCTGTTCTGCATTGTGATTTTTACCGTCGCCAGCTTTCTCTGCGGTGCGGCGCCGTCGCTGCCCATGCTGCTTGTCTGCCGCGTTTTGCAAGGAGCCGGCGGCGGCGGAATGCAGCCCATGGCCCAGGCCATCATGGCCGACTCTTTCGAGCCGCAGAAGCGCGGCCAGGCCTTTGCCCTCTACGGCCTCGTCGCCGTCCTCGCGCCCTCCATCGGCCCCACCCTCGGCGGCTGGATCACCGATAATTATTCCTGGCGCTGGATCTTCTTCATCAACATTCCCGTCGGCATTCTCGCCTTCTTTCTGGTCAGCCGCCTGGTCGATGATCCGCCATGGATCAGGGCCGACCGCTCGCGCCTGCTCCACATGGACTACCTCGGCCTCAGCTTCCTCGCCCTCGCCATGGGCGGCCTGCAGATCATGCTCGACAAGGGCGAGGAGAATGCCTGGTTCGCCTCCGGCTTCATCCGCTTCTTTGCGATTCTTTTCATTGGCGGCATGATCGCTCTGGTCTGGTGGGAGTTGCGCCACAAGAATCCCATCATCAACCTGCGGCTCTTCCGCTATAAAAACTTCGCCATCTGTTGTTTCTTGATGGCGCTGGTGGGCGGTGTGCTCAACGCCAACACCGTCTTGCAGCCGCAGTTCATGCAGCAGTTGCTGGGCTGGAACGCAACCACAGCCGGACTGGCGCTGACCGCGGGCGGCGTCGTGCTGCTCTTTGTCATGCCCATCGCCGGCTACGCCACCGGCAAAGTCGCCGCGCGCTATCTCGCTGTTGTCGGCTTCATACTGTTTGTCATCACCTTCCGCTACGCGGCTGACGTGACCACGCTCGACATGACCTTTGCCTCCGCGTCGTGGCTGCGCGTCATTCAGATGATGCCGATTCCCTTCTGCTTCATCTCCATCACCACGGCGGCTTACGTGGGCATGCCCAGGGAAGAGAGCAATCAGGTCGCGGGCCTGATCAACTTTGTGCGCAACATCGGCGGCAGCATCCTGATCGCCGTCACCAACGCGCAGGTGACCAGCCGCGCGCTCTTGCATCAGCAGCATTTGCAAAGCGCGATGCAGTCGGCCAGCAGCGCCTTCCAGCAGCACGCGCAGGCGCTCACCGGTATCTTCAGCTCGGAGTTCGGCGCGCCCAACGGCCAGGGGATGGCGCTGGCGACCATCTACAACCAGCTCAACCAGCAGGCGCAGATGCAGGCTTACCAGGATGTGTACATGGAGCTGTCGTGGATGTCGGTGGGCCTGGTGGCGCTGGCCTTCCTGCTCAGCAGGAACAAGCCCGGCGCGGGCGCGAGCGGGGCGGCGATGCACTAAAAGCAGGGATCAGGGATCAGGAATCAGCAGGCCGCCGCCCGCCTGTTCTAAACTTGAAGCAGCGATCAATGTTTCGCACAACACAAGGGCGAGAGGCTCGTCTCAGTTGCAAAGAGGAGAATATGCAATGGCTCTGATGAAGACTTCCAATCCGGCACTGAACGGGAATACCTTCGAGAACCTTCCGCAAACGCAGTACGGCGGCGTGATCGACGAGACCGCCCGCATGACGCTGACCGGCACAGTGAACAAGACCGGCATTCTGCTGCTCTGCGCCATCGCAACTGCCTACTGGATCTGGCATCAATTCAGCCTCTCGCGCGATATGGCGGATGTGACGCCGTGGATGATGGGCGGCTTGATCGGCGGATTGGTCTTTGCCATGATCACCATCTTCAAGAAGGAGTGGTCACCGGTGACGGCGCCCATCTACGCGCTGCTGGAGGGCCTGGTGCTGGGCGGCTTGTCGGCTCTCATGGAACTGCGCTATCCGGGCATCGCCATCCAGGCCGTGGGCCTGACTTTCGGCACGCTTCTGGTGCTGCTGATGGCCTATCGCTCCGGCCTGATCCCGGTCACGCAGAAGCTGCGCATGGGCATCGTCGCGGCCACCGGCGGCATCATGGTCTTCTACCTGCTGCAAATGCTGCTCGGCTTCTTCGGCATCACCTTCACGTCCATCAACGGCGGCGGATTCATCGGCATTGCATTCAGCCTTTTTGTGGTCGCCATCGCGGCACTGAATCTGGTGCTCGACTTCGACTTCATCGAGCGAGGCGTCCAGGCCGGCGCTCCCAAGTACATGGAGTGGTACGGCGCCTTCGGCATCATCGTCACGCTGGTCTGGCTCTATCTGGAAATCCTGCGCCTGCTCTCCAAACTGCGCAGCCGGAACTAAGGCCGGATCAATCAAATCACGGTAACGCATTGTTTCGATCACGCGTCTAATACTCTGTAAGGGCGAAGCGCGTAGATTCATCGAGCGTGCCGCGCGCGCCTCGAAGGGAGATTCACATGAAGATTCCAGGAATCGCCATTTGTGTGGCCGTGACAATACTGTTCGCCGCGGCGCCGGGATTTTCCCAGAGTGAGAATGAACAAGGGCAGGGACAGGCCGTGGTGACGGTCCTGCCAAAGCAAGAGGGCGCGTTGCCGCCCAGCGTTACCGGGCAGGATCTGTCGGTCAAGGTGAACGGGAAGCCGGCGCGCGTCACCTCCTGGAAGCCCTTCCAGAGCCCGGATAACAGCCTCGAACTGGTGCTGCTGATTGACGGCTCAGCCCGCAGCGCCCTGGGAAGCCAATTCGACTCCATCGAGCGTTTCGTCAAGAGCCTCCCGCCGAATACCAAGGCCGCCATCGCGTATATGCAGAATGGGAGCGCCATCTTTTCCGGCCCGCTCTCCGCGGACCACGCTGTGGTGTTGCGCGGGCTCCATCTGCCCGCTGGCTCACCCGGTTCCAGCGCCAGCCCCTATTTCTGCCTCTCCGACCTGGCAAAACACTGGCCTTCCACGGATCGCCATGCACGACGCGAAGTGGTGATGGTTACCGACGGCATCGATCCTTACCATCCGGAACTCGATATGGCTGACCCTTATCTCCAGGCCGCAATTGCCGATTCCGTTCGCGCCAGGCTGGTCGTCTATTCGATCTACTGGGAAGGCAAGGGCAACGCCGGCGGCTCCAGCTACGAGAACAATGCCGGCCAGAGCCTCCTGGCTTTGGTCTCTGAGGCTACGGGCGGGAAGAACTTCGGGACCGGGATGAGCAATCCCGTTTCCTTCGAACCCTTCTTCGACGAGCTGACCCGCCGCTTCCGGAATCAGTACGAACTTGGCTTTGTGAGCAGCCTGAACGGCAAGTCCCAGGTCGAAACCCTGAAGCTGAAGCTCAGCGCACCGGGCACGGAAGTCGATTCTCCGCGGCAGGTCATGGTTTACCCCGCCGCCCCTTCGCAATAATGGAGGCTCAACTCAGAGCCTATCTCCGTACTCCTTCATGGCAATGGCTAAGGAGGCATCTAGCCAATTGGAAAAAGCAGAAGCCACATCATCAATCCTTGTTTGATATGTGAAAGCAAACGGTTCGATTGAACAGGGAAGAAATTCCTCCCCCATGCTTTCTCTATCATCGGGGTCATCGTCGAATTGTAGCTTTGCAAACGCTGTTGCCTCCATAATTCCACTTAGCATTACGCCCACATGATGAAAAGAAACGATAAACTTCAATCGATCTCCACTAAGTTTAATCGATCCTTGAGAAAAATAGTGATTCTGGT
This sequence comes from Acidobacteriaceae bacterium, assembly GCA_003134855.1. GTDB lineage: Bacteria > Acidobacteriota > Terriglobia > Terriglobales > Acidobacteriaceae > Telmatobacter. The sequence continues at coordinate 644,462 of PLCS01000007.1, read as the reverse complement.
CGAAATTCACAAATTTCTGAGCGGCTTGAGCTGTTCGGATTACGTCGTTGCGGTACCAATGAGATCTTTCGTTTTCTGGACCTCCATTCATCATAATGATTGATACATTGCGGTCTCTTGGAACCGCTAATTTGAGATTCCCCAATTTATCCTCGATGAAGTCATGGGCAATCTGTCGCAGGGACAACGCCTTATCGTTCACTTTAAGCAGTTCGGCATCGCGGCTCTGCTTGCGGCGGGTGAATTTGTCAGCAAGACTGCCAATAACAGCTGAAGTAAGCGACTGTTGGTGCGATATATCCGCTTCCGCGTTCACGCTGAGAGCCTGTAGGATAGCATTCCGCTCTAGCCCTGCAAAGATTCTAACTAATCCGTCGATATCGCCGCTGTCGGCTCTTTCCAACGAGGCAATATACTCAGTGCGAATATCGCGATCAAGGACAATTGGGAGCAAATCATGTTGCACCAGCACCATTGTGACGATCACGCGAGCTAATCTTCCATTCCCATCTTGATATGGATGGATCTGCGTGAATCTGTGATGCAACCATGCCGCGACAATAACAGGGTCAACTTTGTCATAGGAATTGAATAATTCTAACAATCTGTCTATCTCAGATTCAACGTGAATCGGAGGACAATATTCATGAATTGATCCGTCGGGACGGCGTGGATTATTTGGATGATCCTTAAACTTTCCTCGCAGCAGTGGAATCTCAAGGCGGTTACCGAATTGATCTATCGCGGATGTTGTCTCTTGATGACGGGTGAGAATTGCATGGAGTTCATTTAACAAACCTTTCGAAAGAGGTCTACTCTGTCCAATAACATCCATAACAAGTTGGATTGCAGCCTCTTGATCATGCAAATACTCCATCAGCGTGGCAGGTGGGATGTTCGTGTCTGCGTGCGCAACCAGGTTCTCCGCGAATCCTTTTTGAACGAGAGCTTCCGTCGTACCTCTGTCGAGATCATACAGCCGTTCCAAAATCCCCGTCTCAACGCTCAATCGCCTGATCAGCCTGCGCGTGAACTCTTCGACCTGATTATTCCCGAGGGATTTTAGACGAGCCTTGGCGGATCTCCAGGATTCGTACAAAGATTGATTACCAGCAAGGTCAACCGATAAATCCTTCTCTGAAAGCGGTTCGATTGGGTGCCACTTGTAATCAGACATTTCATTCCTTTCTCCAACACCAACACATTATCCCTTAGCGAGCATCTGCTTGATCCCGCGCAGCGCCTGCCGCGTGCGCTCTTCATTCTCGATCAGCGAGAAGCGCACGTGCCCGTCGCCGTAGTCGCCGAAGCCGATCCCCGGCGAAACCGCCGTCTTCGCTTCGGAGAGCATGAGTTTCGCAAACTCCAGCGAACCCAGCTTCCGGTACTGCTCCGGTATCTGCGCCCAGACAAACATTGTCGCCTTTGGCGAAGCCACCGGCCATCCCAGCGCATTCATGCCTTCAACCAGCACGTCGCGGCGCTTGCGGTATTTCTCGCAAATCTCATGAACGCACTCCTGCGGGCCTTCGAGCGCGGCAATCGACGCCACCTGAATCGGCGTAAAGGTCCCGTAGTCGAAGTAGCTCTTCAGCCTTGCCAGCGCGCCCACCAGCTTCTGGTTGCCCACCATGAAGCCGATGCGCCAGCCGGGCATGTTGTAGCTCTTCGACATCGTAAAGAACTCTACGGCCACGTCCTTTGCGCCGGGAACCTCCAGCACGCTGGGCGGCTTGTAGCCGTCGAAGGCGATGTCGGCGTAGGCCAAGTCCTGAATGAGGTAGAAGCCGTACTCGCGGGCCAGCTCCACCAGCCGCGCCAGAAACGGCAGGTCAACGCACTCTGTTGTAGGGTTCGACGGGAAGTTGACGATCAGCGCCTTGGGGCGGGGGACCATGCGCGGGATCAGATCCTCCAGTTGGGCTAAAAACTGCTCGCGGTCGTGCACCGGCACGCTGACCACGTGCGCCCCGGCGATCACTGGCCCGTAGATGTGAATCGGGTAGCTGGGATTGGGCACCAGCACGGTGTCGCGCGAGTCGAGAATCGCCAGGCACAGGTGCGCGATCCCCTCCTTCGAGCCGATGGTGACGATGGCCTCGCTCTCCGGGTCAAGATCGACGTTGTAGCGCGTCTTGTACCAGTTGCAGACGGCCCGGCGCAGCCGAGGAATACCGCGCGAGACCGAGTAGCGGTGCGTCGCCGGCTTGAGCACCGCCTCCACCAGCTTGTCCACAATGTGCTTGGGCGTGGCTCCGTCCGGGTTGCCCATGCCGAAGTCGATGATGTCCTCGCCCCTCTGGCGGGCGGACTTCTTCATGGCGTCGGTAATGTTGAAGACGTAAGGCGGCAGGCGCTGGATTCTGCTGAACTCTTCCATCTATCAAGTCTAAGGCAAAAGGGGCGGGGGGTGCATGAAGCAGAGATCACGACAATTAAAATGCGTTTGCCCTGGTTATTGTCTGAACCCGTTTGCTCCCCGCCGCAGCGTCGTTTACAATGCAAGCCTATGAGAAAGCCTAGGCTCTGCCTTTGTCTGCTTCTTGCCTGTTCTGTGCCGCTGCTTGCTCAGTCTTGGCGCGACAATCGTGCACAGCTTTGTTTTGAGAGGCCGGAAAACAACGGCGGAATCAACATTTTGGCGAGTTTTGTGCGCTTTTTGGATTACAGCGTGCCGCTGATAGGTGGCCAAGCTGTCTGCATATTTGTCGACCCAGGTAGCAATGATCTACTCGTTACATCGACCATTCCATATGATCCAGAATCCACCGATGAAGAGGCGTGCAAATCCCCGGTCAAAAGGCTCCAACTCGCCCCAAATGAGAATCGTGTATTCACTATCTGGCCTGTCACAAAAGGCTCAACGTATGTGTGCGGTTGGCGAATCGAACCCGTACATCCCTTACGTAGTAATTCTAAGAAAACCAAGAGACCCTGAGCACAAACCTCTAGAAGCTGTTTTATAACCGAATGCTGACCTTTTTCGAGCTTTCCATTGGGGTCTAAAGCCCGTTCCCTACACCCCATAGACTTTATACTGAAAGACAACATGACCGACTTCCTGCCAGTAGACGAACAGATGGACCTGCTCCAGAAGGGCGCGGCGGAGATTATCCGCATCGCCGACCTGAGGGAGCGCATTGAAGAGAGCCGCAAAACCGGACGCCCGCTGCGCGTCAAGGCCGGCTTCGACCCTACCGCCCCCGACCTGCACCTGGGCCACACCGTGCTGATGCGCAAGCTGCGCCACTTCCAGCAGCTCGGCCACACCGTGATTTTTTTAATCGGCGACTTCACCTCGCTGATCGGCGACCCCACGGGCCGCAACATCACCCGCAAGGCGCTTACGCGCTCTCAAATTGACGAGAATGCAGTCACATACAAACAGCAGGTCTTCAAAATCCTCGACGAAAAGCTCACCGAGGTGCGCTACAACAGCGAGTGGCTGGGCAAGCTCGACTATGAGCAGACCATCCGCCTGGCCGCGCGCTTCACCGTCAGCCAGATGCTGGAGCGCGACGACTTCCACAAGCGCTACCAGGCCGAGCAGCCGATCAGCCTGCACGAGTTCCTTTATCCCGTCATGCAGGGGTACGACTCGGTCTGTCTGGAGTGCGACGTCGAGCTGGGCGGCACTGACCAGAAGTTCAACCTGCTCTGCGGTCGCGAGTTGCAGCGCCAATACGGCCAGAAGCCGCAGATCGTGCTGATGACGCCCATCCTGGAAGGCCTGGACGGCGTGCAAAAAATGTCCAAGTCGCTGGGCAACGCCATTGGCATCAACGAGCCGCCCGCCGAGATGTACGGCAAGCTGATGAGCATCTCTGACGAGCTGATGTGGAAGTACTGGGTGTTGTTGACCGATCTCAAGCAGTCGGAAGTGGACGCGCTCCAGGCTTCGGTCGCCACGGGATCAGCCCATCCGATGGAAGTGAAGAAGCGCCTGGCCCGCACCATCACCGCGGACTTCCATGGTGAGGAAGCCGCCCAGAGCGCCGACGAAAACTGGGCCAAAATGTTCCAGCAAAAAGAGACCGCAGAAGACCTGGAAGAGGTAGCCGTCGCCTTCGCTGACGTAGCCGGCTCAGAGCCAAACCAGATTCGCCTGCCGAAGCTACTCGTTCAGATCAGTCTCGCATCGAGCAACGCCGAAGCCAACCGCAAGATCGCCGAGAAGGCCGTCAAGCTGGACGGCGAACCAGCCGCAGCCGCCATCATCTCCGTCCCAGCCTTGCCCGCCCGTATCGTAGTTCGCCTTGGCAAGCGCGCTAAGGTTGCGGTGATCGCATAATGCATTTAGCTCAGATTGCCAATTGGCCATTTCAGTTCAGCCAAATGGCTACTTCTAACTAGCCAAATGAACGGTCAACAGGAGAGGTAGCTATCCGCCCAGCGCGAAGCTGCGCGCCGACTCCAGCAGCCGCGCCACCGACTCCTTCGAGCACGACTCGGTATAAATCCGCAGCAGCGGCTCGGTCCCGCTGGCGCGCAGCAGCAGCCAGGTCTCGGCGGCCTTGGGCTTGGTCATGGCCTCCGGGTTGTCCAGGTAGAACTTGATGCCGTCCAGCGTCTCCTGGCAATAAATCGGCATTCCCGCGAAGACCGGGTCGCCGGGCTTCAGCGCTTTCGCCCGCGCAATCGCTCCGTTCTTCACCTCGTCGGAGAGGTCCAGATCGATGCGCCCGTACTGGTGCTCGCCGTACTCCTCTTGCAGACCGGCGACCAGCTGGCCCAGCGTCTTGCCTTCCTCGGCCATCACTTCAGCCAGCAGCAGCGAATTCAGCAGGCCGTCGCGCTCCGGCAGATGGCGCTGGAAGCCGATCCCGCCCGACTCCTCGCCGCCCATCACGATCTCGCGCTCCAGCATATAGTCGCAGACATACTTGAAGCCGATGCCGTGCTCGATCAGCTCGCGGCCGTGTTTGAGGCAGATGCGGTCCAGCATCTTGGTAGTGTTGAAGGCGCGCGTCACCGCTCCCGGCCAGTCGTTGTGGCGCTTGAGCACCCAACTAAGCAGCACGCAAAAAATCTTGTGCGGATCAACGAACACGCCAAACTCGTCCGTCGCGCCGATGCGGTCGGCGTCGCCGTCGGTGCACAGGCCGGCCTGGCAGCCGTTGGCCACCACCACCTCACCCAGCTCGCGGATGTGCGGCTCAATCGGCTCCGGGTTAATGCCGGGAAAAAGCGGGTCAACGTTGCCGCGAATCTGCACGTGAGCCACGCCCAGGCGTGTGAAGATCTCGGAGATGATCGTCCCCCCCGCACCGTACATCGAGTCGACGCCGAACTTCATGCCCGACTTTGCCAGCGCGTCGAGGCTGGTAAAGCTCTCGATGGCCTTGAGGTACGGAGGCAGGAAATCGACCTCCTCGATGGCGGCGGGCTGCGCGGTCCGCGCCACCGGCTGGTCCAGCATCGACTCGATCTCCGCGATCATCGAGGGCTTGCCCGAGCCGCCGTACCAGCCTTTGTACTTCACGCCGTTCCACTGCGCCGGATTGTGCGAACTGGTGATCATGATGCCGCCGGCCATGCCGCGCCAGAGGACGGCGTAGCTCAACGCCGGCGTCGGCGTGATGCGGTCGGCCAACTGCACCGGAATGCCGGTCGCGGCCACCACCTCGGCGCATGCGCGTGCAAACCTCTTCGACCCGAAGCGCGTGTCGTAGCCGATGGCCAGGCCCTTCGTGGGGTCCTCCTTGGCGTGAACGTAAGCAGCGATGGCCTCGGCTGCGATGCGCACATTGGCGAAGGTATAGTCATCGGCAATGACAGCGCGCCAGCCGTCGGTGCCGAACTTGATCTCTGGTTGGGCCATGGTTGGATTCTTGCTCCCTGAACTCTAGGGTATAGGATAGTCGAGATTTGTGGGCCAAGCTCGACCGCCACTGGCCGATTATTAGTACGCCCTGTCGCTTCTACCCCCTGCGCTGCTACACTTCCTCGGATGGAGATTTCCAGCAGGATTGCTGGCCGACCTTCGGAGGATCACCGTGCCCGACACTCAACCGCCCGTCTTTCAACCCTTTGTTCCCGCCGGCGACAACCGCCCGGAGTTCACTCCCCGCGCCGTTCTGCTCGGCTCCTTCTTCGGCATCATCTTCGGCGCCGTCACGGTTTATGTGGGCCTCCGCGCCGGTCTCACGGTCGCCGCTTCCATCCCCATCGCGGTACTGTCGATCAGCATCCTGCGCGCCTTCGGCCGCAGCTCCATCCTGGAAAACGTCATCGTCCAGACCACCGGCAACGCCGGCCAGTCCATCGCCGCGGGCGTCATCTTCACACTGCCCGCGCTGATCTTTCTCGGCTTCGACCTGGAATACGCGCGCATCTTCGTGCTGGCGCTGATCGGCGGCTTTCTCGGCGTACTCTTCATGGTGCCGCTGCGCAAGCAGTTGATTGTGGATGAGCACAGGAGCCTGAAGTTCCCCGAGGGCACCGCCTGCGCCGACGTGCTGATTGCCGGCGAAAAGGGCGGCTCCTTCGCCAGCCGCGTCTTCTTCGGCCTCGGCCTGGGCGCGCTTTACACCTTCTTCCAGAACGAGAACCTCTTCGGCGTATGGCCGGGAACCCCTGAGTTCCGCCCCGACTTTGGCCCCAACCATGTGCTCAAGGGCTCGGCCATCAAGGCCGACGCCACCAGCGAATACCTGGGCGTGGGCTACATCATCGGACCCAAGACAGCGGGCGTCATGTTTGCCGGCGGCGTGCTCTCCTGGCTGGTGCTGATGCCGCTCATCTATTTCTTCGGCAAGGCGCTGCCCACGCCGGTCTACCCAGGCACGGTGCCCATCGCGCAGATGGGCCCCAGCGACCTCTGGATCACCTACATCCGTCCCATGGGCGCGGGCGCAGTGGCCGCCGCCGGGCTTATCACCCTCCTCAAGACGCTGCCCACCATCTTCAGCGCGCTCAGTTCGGGCTTCAAGCTCATGCGCAAGGGCAGGGACGCCGCGGCCGCCGAGCCTCTCCGCACGGAGAGTGATTTTTCCATGGGCACGGCGATCATCGGCTCCGGACTGCTGGTGATTCTCATGTTTCTCTTCCTCTACTTCAAGCCGGTGCCGGGCGCGCAGCTCGGACCCATTGAAAATCTGGCCGCCTCCCTGCTCATCGTTTTCTTCGGATTCCTCTTTGTCACCGTCAGCTCGCGCATTGTCGGCCTGATCGGCTCCTCGGCCAACCCCATCAGCGGCATGACCATCGCCACTTTAATGGCCACTTCGGCCATCTTCCTGGTCTCGGGCTGGACCGCCCCGGCCTTTGGAGCGCTGGCGATCACCATTGGCGGCGTGGTCTGCATCGCCTCGGCCGAGGCCGGCGATACCTCGCAGGACTTGAAGACCGGCTACCTGATCGGGGCCACGCCCCGTAAACAGCGCTATGCTTTCCTGATCGGCATCGTGGTCTCCACCATCGCCATCGGCTACACCCTCCAGAAGATGAACACCGTGCTACAGGAGTTCCATGAAGCGCCGCAGGCCTGGGATCTATCCATTCCGCACTCCGGCGTCGCGGTGCAGTCCAACCCCGCCGGGCTGAATGACCGGATTCCGGTCATGGGCGCGGACAAGAAGATCATCATGCACCCCAAAAGCGAATACATCGTCCTGAACGCGCTGGGCTCCTCTGAGCTAGCCGACGGCAAGTATCTCTACTCGCCCACGAGCAAGCAGATCGAAGTGCAATGGATTCCCGGCATCGGCGGCGAGAAGGCTCCCGCCCCGCAGGCCCGCCTGATGGCCACGGTGATCAGCGGGATTCTGAGTCGTAAATTGCCCTGGGGTCTAGTGCTGCTGGGCGTTTCCATTGTTTTTACTGTCGAGCTGCTCGGCATTCGCTCGCTGGCCTTCGCCGTGGGCGCGTATCTCTCCATCGGCACCACGCTGGCCATCTTTGCGGGCGGCATCATGCGCTGGCTGGTTGATGAGGCGGTGAAGAAAGCCGGCGGCAACCCTGAAGCCGAAGGCGACGTTTCGCCCGGCTCGCTCTTCGCCAGTGGCCTCATCGCCGCCGGCGGCATCGCGGGACTGGTCGGCGTGGGCCTCAAAGGCTACGCGATGACGGTTCATCCCGACAATCCGCTCAGCCCCATCCACTTCCACTTCACCGACAACCCCGCCGTTTCGGTGCTAGCCTTTGCAATGCTGGCGTTTTCGCTGTACTACTTCGCACGCAAGCCGCTGAAGAAGTGAGATTAGGGAACAGTTTGCGAGGTTCTTCTACGTGCAAGTATTTTTCAATCTTTCAGAGTCTGACTGATATGATGAATCGGAGCAAATATGCAAATCATCGACATCGCGCAATTTGAAGATGGCTTTGTCATCCACCTCGCAACGGAAGATCGACGAATTAACGCTTACACCTTAGCGTCGATGCTCATCGGTTTGGCCGATGCAGCTAAAGCTGCTAATTCGACTATTAATGCCGGACATAATATTGAGATCGTCGTCGAAGCGCTTGGACCAGGAAGCTTTCGCGCCAGGATTAGGGCGATTTACGACACAGCGCACAATCTCTTTTCGAACCAAGCGGTGCAGGTAATCATCCTTGGGATCATCACAAACTTTATCTATGAGCGAACGTTAGCAGTTCATCAGGATGTGAGGGTAGAAATTCAGACTGATGAAGTTGTCGTAGAACATGGCAATGAAAGAATTGTGATTCCGCGGAAGGTTTATGACGGTACTCGCCTAGCTGAGACAAATCCTCAATTTGTTGGGGCAATTGGCCGGACGATGGAGTCATTATCAAACGATCAGCATATAACTGGGATGGCATTTGTTCCGCACATGGACTCACCTCCGCCCGATCATGTAATCCCAAAAGATGCCTTTTCGCAAATTGTACCGAGCGTACGGGATGAAGGAAATACTCGAGTGATCGAAGAGAATTGCGACTTACAGATTGTAAAAGCAATTCTGGAGCGCAATCATCGGAAATGGGAGTTTCGATGGAGAGGAGTAAAAATCTCTGCACCGGTACTGGATCAGCAGTTTTATACGGAGTTTTTTGCTCACAACATCAGGATTGCCCCGGGAGATGAGCTAAAAGTAAATTTGCTTATTCGCCAGACGAAAGATGAAGAGACAGGAATATATGCAAACGTGGGCTACGAAGTAGTTAGAGTATTCGAGCACATACCAAGAGTTCAACAAACGCAATTGACGCAAGTCACCACGCACTAAATCGCTTTCAAAATACCTAGAACGTCACAATGTAAGGCCGTGTCGGGTGCCCCATCCTTCGCGCACTTTGCGAAGGGTGGGAATCCACGAACCTCTGCGCGAGCGAAGAGCGAGCAACTGGCCCCACCGCAGGTGGCGCTGCCATTATCATGCTCTTGGAGGCAAAAAATGAACCTGACCGGCAACACCATTCTCATCACCGGCGGCGGCTCCGGCATTGGCCGCGGACTGGCGAAAGAGCTGCACGCGCTCGGCAACCAGGTCGTCATCGCCGGGCGGCGCAGGCACGCGCTGGAGGAAACCACCGCCGCCAACCCCGGCATGAAGTCGCTCACCCTCGACATCGAAGACCCTGCCGCGATTCGCGCCTTTGCCGCCCAGGTGGCCACAGAGTTTCCCGCGCTGAATGTGCTCATCAACAACGCGGGTATCATGAGGCCGGAAGACCTGCTCGCTCAGCAAGCCGATCTGGCCGATGCGGAGGCCATTGTCACCACCAACCTGCTCGGGCCGATTCGCCTGACGGCGGCGCTGCTTCCGCACCTCCAGAAGCAGCCCCGCGCGGCCATCGTCAACGTCTCGTCCGGCCTGGCGTTTCTTCCGCTGGCGCTGACTCCAACCTATTGCGCCACCAAGGCGGCGATTCACTCCTATACCGAGTCGCTTCGCTACCAGCTCAGGGCAACGCCGATCGAGGTTCTCGAACTCGTCCCGCCCTACGTCCAGACTTACTTGATGAACGGCGCCGACGACCCGCGCGCCATGCCCCTGGATCAGTTCATCGCCGAGGTGATGAAAATCCTGAAGACGCAGCCGACCCCGGCGGAAATCTGCGTGGAAGCCGTGAAAGGGCTGCGTTTTTCCGCTGCCAGCGGCAAATATGGCGTGATCTTCGCCGGGCTCAATGAAGCGCGACCGGATGGTCACTGAGCCGGAGAAGCGCGAATCGGCCGGGTGCCCCAGGTCCCGATTTTGGGACTTGGGATCGTGCCATTCCCCGTTACCGGCTCAGCGTGAAGATCACATCCACCGTAGTCTCCACCTCGACCGGCTGGCCATCGAGCAGATAGGGGCGATAGAGCCAGGTTTTCACGGCGTCGAGCGCCGCCTGTTGCAGCATCGCCGGGCCGCCGGTGACGCGCAGATTCTCAATCGTCCCGTTCCTGGAGATGGTGGCAGCCAGCCGGACCGTGCCTCCAGTTCCGGTCGCCTTGGCAATCGCCGGATAAGTCGGAACCGTCTTGCGGATCAGCAGCCCTTCCTCCACCTTGGTGGAAACGCGAATCGGCGCCCTGTTCTCCGGACGAACGACCGCCGCTGCCTGCCTGCCAAACGGCAGGCCTCCGGGAGATGTAGCGGGCGGCTCCCAGCTTGCGATGCCGACTTCCAACTTCGGCTCGGGACCGGCAGGAACGAGAATGCCTATCGGAATCCGGGGCGGCGCAAAGATCACTCCGTTGTGCATCTCGGTAGTGGGCCGGGCCGTCTGCACGGTTGGTTGTGGCTGCGGTTGCGGCTGCAGCAAGGGCGTTTCCATCAGAAAAGCGCTGAACGGCCGCGGCAGCGCCTCGGGGTAGATCAGCGGAATCAGAATCAGCGCCAGCAGGATGGACGTGTTGCTGAGGAAAACCGCGATCATCCAGCGGCGGCTGCGGGTGTGGATTCTTCCTGTGGATTCAAAGGTGGAGTCTTCGAACATGGCATGCCTCCCGAAGAGCACATTCAGCCGCGCCGGCCGGGAGTTAGGATGCCTTTCAAACGCGAGCGGGCTGGCCGATCCCCGCGCGCGCTTGGGCGTCAAGCTGGCGCGGGGAGCGGGGCTCGAAGCACTACGCAACTCCCAATCGGAACCACTGTACTGATGTAGACACCAGAGAGGTGCAAAGTGTTCCCGGCGCGCGCAATTGCCACAGCCCACGCAGTAGGCTCCGTCGCGCCATGCCTTTTGCATTCATATTTCAGTGAGAGGATAGTGCTGGATCTTCCGGCCCGATCAGCGGGAGAGAAGCTCGCGCGCTAGCTCCGGGAGTGCCTCGCGGTGCAGTGGAAACGCATATAAATAGACAACCGAGCCAGCGCCGGCCGGTGGCCGACTGGCGCGAGTAGCCTGACTCCTTGCTTTACCGCCGCGCTGCCGTCGAACGCAGCGATTCAACGACGGCCTTGACCGTCCCCAGCATCCTCGAGACCTGACGCACCGGCGCGCTGACAGCATTGGTGACAAAGCCCCCGGCGCGATCCATAGTGTCCAGAAGGTCGGTGCACATCAAATCCAGCCGGTTGCCCTGCTTCCGCACCTTATCGACAATCTCCATGGCCGTGGATTGTATCTCCGCGGTTTGCACGCGCAGCCCTAGCGCTATCTCCGCCAGATCACCGGTGGCCGCCTCGATCTTGGGCGCCATGCGGTTAAGAACCGCCTGTGCGCTCGAAACGAACTCCTGCGCGCTGGTCAGGACGATCTGCGTGCTGGCCACAAGATCCCGCGTGTCGTAGATGACGGGCATGACCGTGGTGCGCAGATTCTCGGTCTCTTCCCGAACGGAGTTAGCCGCCTTGCGTAGGGCGACGGTGATTGCCAGCAGCATGATCGTCTGTAGCAGCATAGCCAGCCCCGTGACAACAGCGAAGGCGAGCAGGATGGTTTCATGGTCCAGTTTTGGCATCGATGTGACCTCGTGCAGCCGATCCGCGGGCTCGGTTTCGTACTCTTCCGCGCTCCGCAATCCAAGCCGAAGCGCTGTCTCCGGAGCCTGCGCTTGAGCGCCGACCGGCCGCTCAAACGCAGACACCGCGCAAAGGATCGAAGGCCCCTGGGCCAGCCCGGAATCCGGTCTGGAAGGCACCAGGGTAAAGGCTAAAGCTCGGTAGGTTCGTCGGGAATGATAGGCGCCTGGTAAGCCTGACGTCCAGCGTCAACCGCCGCGGTCACCCGGCCGGCCTGTTCGGAGACCAGGTTCTTGCCGCGCTCCACAAACTCTTCCCACTGCGCCCGCCCGCGATCCACAACCTCGCGGCCGCGCTCCACGTATTCGCTCACCTGCTCCTTGCTCTTGTCCACCAGGTCGCCCATTTGTTCGGCGGCTTGACGGGTGCGCGCGCGCAGGTACTCAGTTCCCTCCCGGGCGCCGCTGATCAGGTCTTCCCGGGTTTCGCGGCCGCTCTTGGGAGCATAAAGAATCCCGACCAGCGCGCCGACGCCCAATCCAGCCACAAACCACGCCAGACCGTTAATCTTGTTTTCTTCTGTCATGACGAAAAATCCCCTTTCGCTCAGCTTCAAGATGGCCTGAGCGTATCAAATTTCAGTCTCTGCCGCAAATGAAATCCGGTTGCGGCTCCCCAGAAAGCATCGACGCACTCCCGGCGGGAGAAACTTCGCTACACACTCGCAGCAATCGACGCACAACCAGTATAAGCAGTTGCAGCTCCGCCAGTGTGAGCAAGTTGACTCATTTTGCATCCTTATGTGCAGCTTGTCCGATTCCACTCCGAAAAATCGACAGAACTAGCTCTTCAGCGCCACCCGAATGTGCAGTTCCTTCAATTGCTGCTCGGTGACCGTCGTCGGTGCTTCCACCATCAGGTCGATGGCCTTGGCGGTCTTGGGGAAGGCGATCACCTCGCGCAGGCTGGGCGCGCCGGCCAGCAGCATCACGATTCGGTCCAGGCCCAGCGCGATGCCGCCGTGGGGAGGCGTGCCGTACTCTAGCGCGTCCAGGAAGAATCCAAAGCGCGCGCGGGCCTCTTCGTCGCTGATGCCCAGCGACTGGAAGATCTGCTGCTGGACATCTTTTCTATGGATGCGGATCGACCCCGAGCCCAGCTCCATGCCGTTCATCGCCAGGTCATAACAATTCGCCCGCACACTGGCCGGATCGGTCAGTAGGTTCGCCATGTCCGCCTCATGCGGCGAGGTAAACGGGTGGTGCGCCGGCATCCACTTCGCCAAAGCCGCATCGTATTCGAACATCGGGAAGTCGGTGATCCAGATCGGCTGGAAGGCCTGCGCGCCATCGACCGGCGCACCCGGTTCCGCGTCCTTGACCACCTTTTCGGTCACGCCAAAGGCTCCATGCTTATCGGCGTACTTCTTGGCCAGCTCGGTGCGGAAGTTGCCGGCGGCCGAGTAGACGTTGATCTCCCGCTCGCTCAGCCGGCCCTCAAATTTGGTGTCGCTGGCCTTGATGTGGTGAGCCGGATCGCCGGCCACGATGATGACAAAGTCAGCCTCTGCCGCCCCCGCCAGCTCGCGCACCTTGACCGCCGCTTCGGGAAAGCCCTTGGCCAGCCGCTTGAAATCGTCGATGAACTTTGCGCCCTTCTTCAGGTCGAAGCTCGGATGATTATCCTCGCGCTCCTTGCGGCTCAACTCGCCCACGTTGGGGATGCGCAGCGCCACCACCGGCAGCGCCGGATCGATTTGCAGCGCGGCCAAATTCTCGTCGGTAAATGCCGGGCGCACATCCGTCAATCCCGGCAAACGCAGGTCGGGCTTGTCGCTGCCGAAGCGCCGCATCGACTCGTCATAAGTAATGCGCGGGAAGGGTGTCAGCAAGGTAACTCCCGCCGCTTTGAAGCCCGCCGCAAGAAACTGCTCCGCCACGCCGAAGACCGTCTCCTGGCGCGGGAAGCTCATCTCCAAATCAACCTGCGTAAACTCAAGCTGGCGGTCGGCGCGCAGATCCTCGTCGCGGAAGCAGCGGGCGATTTGAAAGTATTTGTCGAAGCCGGAGATCATGAGTATCTGCTTGAAGATCTGCGGCGACTGTGGCAGCGCGTAGAACTCGCCCGCATGCAGGCGGCTGGGCACCAGAAAATCGCGCGCGCCCTCCGGTGTGCTCTTGGTCAGAATCGGCGTTTCGATCTCCAGAAAGCCCTGCTGACTGAGGTTGTCGCGAATGGCCAGTGTAATGTCGTGGCGCAAGCGGAAGTTGTGCTGCATCTCCGGGCGGCGCAGATCCACGTAGCGGTACTTGAGCCGAACTTCCTCATTTTGTATCGCCTCATCCGAGGGTGAAAACGGCGCGAGGCGCGTGTCATTCAGTACCAGCAACTCGGTTGTCTCAATCTCGATCTCGCCGGTGGGCATCTTGGGGTTGATGGCGTCCGCATCGCGCAGGCTCACCTTGCCCACAGCGGCCACGACGTACTCCGGCCGCACGTGCTCGCCCTTGGCGTGGCCTTCGGGAACCAGCTCCTTGTCCAGCACGATCTGCGTGATGCCGCTGCGGTCGCGCAGATCGAGAAAGATCAGGTTGCCGTGATCGCGCCGCCGGTTCACCCAGCCCATCAAAACTACAATTTGTCCAGCATGCGAGGCGCGCAATTCGCCGCAAGAGTGCGTCCGTTCGAGATCACCTAAAAAGTCGAGAATCATATCTATTTCATTGTAATGGAATGAATCTACGGAAGTAAGTTCTTTCCTATCCTGAACCCGTTCCTGTTTGGCAAAAAGGGTGCCGGGCCGACCGACGGCCAGTTGGATTGTCCAATGTTTTTAATACCGAAATCGGTGTATTGATGTAGAGCCGATCCTCGGCAAAAACTCATTTGACACATCTGCCTCGTCTGCCGACAATGAACCCAAGGAGGTCCGCATGAACACACTCATTCGCGTAATCGTGCTCTTCGCACTGGCTCTTTCCCCAGCCGGCCTGATGGCGCAGACGCCCCCGCCGCAGCCCGAGGCTGCCAAACAAATGGAGATGAAGCACATCCCCGCGCCCGACAGCCCCGAGTGGCGGCAGCTTCGCTCACTCGTTGGGCAATGGCAGGGCACCGTGGCTGAGGATGGCAAGAAATCCGCCACCACACTCGAAATTCGCATGACCGGCGACAGCTCGGCGATCATGCATCTGCTCGACAAGGACACCTCACACGAGATGGTGACGATGATTCACCCGGACGGAGCGACCCTGCTGGCCACGCACTACTGCTCGGCGCACAACCAGCCCCGTATGCAGCTGGTCGCGGCGCCCGGCCCCAACCAGATTGCCTTCCGTTTCAAGGATGGAAGCAACATCGGCCCCGGAGAAGGCCACATGGTAGGCCTGATCTTCACCTTCATCGACACCGACCACCACGACGAGACCTGGATCTACGAGGACAAAGGCCACGAACTGCCGCCTACAGTCTTTCACTATATGCGGAAAGGTTAATTCGCAGGCTCGGCCAGAAAGCCGGGTGCCCCATCCATTTCGCGTACTTTGCGAAATGGGTGGGAAACCACGAACTTTGGGTGCCCCACCCTCGCGGCGTTCTTGTTTTGCGGCTAGGGTGGGAGACCAAAAACTCAATCCGAAATTCAATTAGAAAGAAAAACCGCCAGTTCCCCGCGAGGAACCTTGGTCTGCACGCCTGTGGAGAAGTTTTTCACTGTCAGAATACCGGATTGAAGCTCGTCTTCGCCCAGAATCACGATCTGGCGGGCCGTCTTGTCAGCGGCCTCAAAGGATTTCTTTAGCCGGAAGCTGCCCTCGCCCAGCTCGATCCACAACCCCTGGTGGCGCAATTCACGCGCCAGAACCAGCGCCGCAGCATTCATCCCCTCGCCCAGCGGCGCAATAAACGCATCCGCCACCTGCGGTGGGGCAGCCTTTTGGTCGAGTGCAGCAAGCAAGGTCAGAACCAGCCGGTCTTCGCCGATGGCGAAGCCGATCCCCGGCGCGCGCGGCCCGCCCAGCATCTCGCTCAGCCCGTCGTAGCGTCCGCCGCCCAAAAGCGCATTCTGCGCCCCCAGGCCACCATGCGTAAACTCGAAGGTCGTTCGCGTGTAGTAGTCCAGCCCGCGCACCAGCCGGTGGTTGCGCGTGTACGGCACGCCCGCCGCATCCAGCGCCGCCGTCACCGCGGCAAAGTGCGCCCCCGAAGCCTCGTCCAGCGAATCGGCAATCACCGGCAGCGTCTCGATGATCGGCTGATCGGCGGCAACCTTGCAGTCCAGCACCCGCAGCGGATTGGTCTCCGCCCGCCGCTGGCAATCCCCGCACATCTGCCCAACGACCGGAATCAGCGCCTCCCGAAGCGCCTCGTTGTAGCGCGCCCGGTCCGCCGCCGACCCCACAGAATTCAGCTCCAGCACCCAGCCGGTGATGCCCAGCTCGTCCAGCAGAGTGGCCAGCATCTCCAGCACTTCCGCATCCCGCAGCGGCGATTCGCTCCCCGCCGACGGCGGCCCAATCACCTCGGCCCCGATCTGCGAAAACTGCCGGTAGCGCCCCTTCTGCGGCCTTTCCCGCCGGAACTGCGGCCCTATGTAGTAGAGCTTTTGCAACAGCCCGCTCTCGCCCAGCCCGTGCTCGATGTACGCCCGCACCACCCCGGCGGTATTCTCCGGCCGCAGCGTCAGCGATTGCGTCTTCTCCGACTGCGCCCGCGCCCGATCCTCCCAGGTGTACATCTCCTTGGAGACGATGTCGGTCTCCTCGCCCACCCCGCGGGCAAAGAGCCCTGTATCCTCGAAGACCGGCGTGCGAATCTCGCCGAAGTTGTAGCGCGCAAAAACGTCCCGCGCCGTAGCCTCAATCCGGTTCCAAAGCGCGGTCTCCGGCGGCAGCAAATCCCGCGTCCCGCGTACTGCTTTCAGTGTGCTCATGGCTCTTCCAGTCTAAATGTTCTTAGGTGAAGTGGAATTGGGCAAAGCCCAGATGGCTCTGTACGGAAGAGCAAAAGGCTGCGGAGGGTCGTCTTTGAACGCAATTCTTGGCCACTTTTACGCCAAACTAGCTCTGCTTCGGAGTGAAGCTTTTCTTGCGTATTCTGTACTGCTTTTGACGCGGTTTGGCACGATGTCCGAGACGCCGGCGGCGCGGAATAAGGAGTTTATAGGAATCTATGGTGCCGAAGAAGGGACTCGAACCCCCACACCCTTGCGAGTACGTGGACCTGAACCACGCGCGTCTGCCAATTCCGCCACTTCGGCACAGTACGCAAGTCCAGCATTTCGCTGAACAAGCAGCAGTTCTGAGTCTCGCAAATGCGGCTCACGGTGTCAAATTTCCGGCGCAGGAAACAGGCCGGGAAAGCCGGAGCTTTTGGCCCCGGCCAAGGCTTCAGAGTCCTGCTTACACCAGCTTGGCGTCCAACAGGATCTCCGTGTTGTTGGCGAAGAGCTTGGAGATCGGGCAGCCGCCCTTGGCGTCGGCGGCGGCCTTGGCAAAGACCTCCGGAGTGGCGCCGGGAACACTGGCCGTGGTGGTCAGCGCAATGCGGGTGATAGCGAAGCCGTCGCCGACCTTGCCCAGCGTGACCGCCGCGTGGGTTTCAATCTTGGCAGGCGTCAGCCCCGCGCCGCCCAACTGCGCGCCCAGCGCCATCGAGAAGCAACTGGCGTGTGCCGCCGCAATCAGCTCTTCGGGCGTGGTGCCCGTATCCGCGCCTTCAAAGCGTGTGGCGAATGAGTAGTTTGCGTTGCTCAGCACGCCCGTCGCCGTCGAGATCGTGCCCTTGCCTTCGTTCAGTGAACCTTTCCATACCGCGCTTGCCTTGCTTGCCATAATGCCTCCTTGGGGGTTGATTGAATGTTTTGGGATTGCGTTGCCGGATGCGCCGCTGCCGGGGAAGCCCCAACCGCGGTTGCAAAATGCAGGACGTCCGTTTGATGCGTCGCAAGCCTGTCAGGATGCGAGAGAAAGCGTGTAGGCGCGCCTCAATCAGAGCGTCAGAGTTCCTCGCCCTCCTGCGGGGCCATGGCGTCCAGCGGCGCAGCGACCAGCAGATGTGCGCGGGCGAGCACCTTGCGGGCCAGGCCGGTCAGCGCCATCCCTGCCGCATCCTGCAACGGAACCCAGCGCCGCTCGCCGCCTGCGACGGTCAGCGCCGCCACATCGTCTTCAAAGACTGTGCGTATACGCACATAGAAATTCACCTGCATGATGGCGTGGCGCACAGTCATCCTCAGCGCCTCATCAGGAACGGCTGACTCCCGCAGCGCAGGCAGCTCCCACAGCCCCGGCATCACAGTCAGCGAGGCCGGCCGCTGCTCCAGCAGCACCTCCCGATGCGCCTGGCCGGAGAGCAGCCCGCTGCGCACCGAGAGCGCGTGAGCCACCTCGCGGCTCTGCATCCGCGGGCGCGGCGCGGTATCGTGCTCCCCCTGCGTCTTGCAATCGGCGGCCAGCGGGCAGACCAGGCACTGCGGATTGCGCGGCACGCAGAGAGTCGCGCCCAGTTCCATCAGCGCCTGGTTGAAATCTCCGGGCCGGAGCGGGTCCACCAGCCTGGCGGCCAGCTCCTCGATTTTGCGCCGGAGAGCACTGCCGCCGCCCGCGCGGCTACCCGCCTTCCAGCCTTCCATCCGGCACAGCACCCGCTCCACATTGCCGTCCACCACGGCCACCGGCTCGCTGTAAGCGATGCTCGCCACAGCCGCCGAGGTGTACGCGCCGATGCCGGGCAGCAGGCGCAGCTCAGCCGCCGTCTGCGGCAGGTTGCCCTGATAATGGTCGGCCACAAACTGCGCCGCCTTGTGTAGCATCCGCGCCCGGCGATAGTAGCCGAGACCGCTCCACGCGGCCAGCACCTCCTGCTCGGTGGCCAGCGCCAGCGCCAGCAGCGTGGGAAAGCGCGCCATGAAGGCCTGGTAGCGCTCCACCACCACCGCCACGCGCGTCTGCTGCAGCATGATCTCGGAGACCCAGATGGCGTAGGGATTCAGGCTGCGCCGCCAAGGCAGATCGCGCCGGCAGCGCTCGTACCACTCCAGCAAGCGCCCCCGCACCCGTGCGATCTTCTCCGCCTCCCAGCCCCGCTTGCCCATGCGCTCAGATTAAGCCATCTGCCCCTGCCATGTACTCTGGGCGTCCCATCCTTTTCACGTTCGATGCGAAAAGGGTGGGAATCCACAAACTTGACCCGCCCCCTGACAAACCAATCCATCCGAGGTGTAAACTTCTTCTTCGCGGAGAAGCCATCTTTTCCCCGCGCGAACAGGAAAACACCATGCGCAAAATCACGATTTGTCTCGCCCTCGCACTCGCCTTCGTCCTCGCCTCGTTTTGCCCAGCCCAAACCGCGCCCGACAAGCGCCCCATGACCTTCGAGGATCTGATGAAGATGAAGCGGTTGGGCGACACCGCCATCTCGCCTGACGGCAAGTGGCTGGCCTACGGCGTTACCACCGTCAATCTCGACCAAAACACCAAAACAGCGGAGCTGTGGATTCAGGCGATTGCCGGCCCAAATTCTGAATCTCAGGCGCCGAAGAAGTTGGACGTGGCGCGGCCCGGCGACTCGGGGATTCAGTTCGCCTCGGACGGGCACTCCGTGCTCTTTCTTTCCAGTCGAGAGGGTGGCCAACAGGTCTGGACGGCTGACTTCGATGCGTCCACCGGCGCAAGCGCCAACCCCAAGAAGCTCACGGCGATCTCGACCGAAGCCGGCGACGCCCTCTGGTCCCCCGACGGGAACTCCATTCTCTTTACTTCTGCCGTCAATCCGGACTGTCCGGCCATCACGGCAGCCGACGCGGCGACGGGCGATAAGTGCAACGCCGACCGCGACGCGGCTGCTGCCGCCAGCAAGGTCAAAGCTCAGATTTTTACGCATCTTTTGTATCGCCATTGGAACCACTTTACCGGCGATAAACGCAGCCATTTGTTTTTGCTGACGATTGCAACGGGCGCTCTGCGCGACCTGACGCCCAACGATCCGCACGACGTTCCGCCGTTTTCGCTCGAAGGCGGCGGCTGCGGCTGCGCCTTTGCGCCTGACTCCAGGGAGCTGTCCTTCACCGAGAACCTCGACCCGGAACCGGCTATCAGCGTGAGCGCAAAAATTTTTACGCTTGACCTGACCAACCCGGCGGCCAAGCCAGTAGCGATCAGCACCTCAGCGGGCGGCAACTTCAACCCCGCCTACTCACCCGACGGCAAGTACATTGCGTGGCGGTCCGAGGCGCGGGCTGGGTACGAGAGCGACAAGTTCAGGCTGGCGCTCTATGATCGCGCGGCGAAGACGGTCAAGGATTTGCTGCCGAAGTTCGACAATTGGGTGGAGGAGTTTGCGTGGGCACCGGATTCGCAAAGGCTATACTTTATCTCCACTATGTCTATGCTTTACTCAACTTCAGCAGGTATTTCTCGAAGTTTTATCCTCAGTCTTGATGGCGCTTTGGAACATTTCTATGACTCTGGAACCTTGAGCGATTTGCAGCCTCTCGCAGATAATCACACTGTTCTTGTTGTTTGGGGTAGCATCAGCCGCCCAGGCGAAGTGATCTTACTATCGGTAGAGGCGCTCTCTAAACATGAGGAAGAGATTGCTACTCACGCAGCAAACATACTTCACTCGAATGCTCCAACGACATCGCTGCACTTCAAGCAGTTGACGAACTTAAACGGAAGATTGTTGGTCCAACTCGATCTCTCTGCGCTCGATTATTTCTGGTTTACGGCCGATGACGGCGTCAAGTTGCAGGGCTTTATCTTGAAGCCGCCGGCCTTCGACGCCAAGAAAAAATATCCTGTCAAATTCCTTATCCACGGCGGGCCGCAGGGCGCCTGGGGCGACTCGTGGAGCTATCGCTGGAACGCGGAGCTTTTTGCCGCCAACGGCTACGTGGTAGTAATGATCAATCCCCGCGGCTCGACCGGCTATGGGCAGGCCTTCGTCGATGGCGTCAACGGCGACTGGGGCGGCAAGCCCTTCACCGACCTGCTGCAGGGCCTCGACTACGCCGAGCAGCACTATCCCTTCATCGACAAGAGCCGCGAGTGCGCCCTCGGCGCCAGCTACGGCGGCTTCATGGCCAACTGGATTCTGGGCCACACCGACCGCTTCAAGTGCATCGTCAGCCACGACGGAATGTTCAACCCCGAATCGGCCTACGGGACTACCGAGGAGTTATGGTTCAACGAGTGGGAGTTCAAGGGCAAGCCCTGGGATTATTACGGCAAGCAGGACGCAGAGAACCCCTTCCGCAAGTGGTCCCCGGCGATGTCGGCCAAAAACTTCAAGACGCCTACGCTGGTGATTCACAGCCAGCTCGACTACCGCCTCGACGTCGCCGAGGGCTTCCAGCTCTTCACCACCCTCCAGCGGCTCAATGTGCCCAGCAAGATGCTCTACTTCCCCGACGAAGGCCACTGGGTGCTGAAGCCGCAGAACTCGCGCCTCTGGTACAAGACAGTGAACGACTGGGTGGACCAGTGGACGAAGTGACAGCAGTCAGTGGTCAGTCTCACACGAACAACAGTACTAGGAAGGATAGGTAGTAAAGACTAGAGCGATCGCAACTCAGCCATTAAATGAGAACCAGGAGGTGGAAGCTGCCTTTCAAATCCAAACCCGCCAAGCCCCGCCCCTTCCTCGACGAAGCCGGTCTCTACGACTATGCCGTCAAGACGCTGGGGCGGGCGATGCGCACGGAGGCTGAGCTGCGGCGGCTGATGCAGAGACGCATCGAGCCGGGAGTGCGCGGCGAGGCAGCCATCGCGGCTGTCGTCGTTCGTCTGGGCGAGCACGGTTACCTGAACGACGCCGCCTTTGCCGAGACCTATGCCCGCCTGCGCCAGGAGAACGAGAAGCTGGGGGTACGCCGCGTTCGCCAGGACTTGCAGCAGAAAGGCGTCGGCAGCGAGCTGATCGCCGAGACCCTCGAAGCCCGCTACGGCCAGACCAGCGAAGAGGCTCTGGCCCGCGAGCACCTGGAACGCAAGCACCTGCTCAAGCCGGAGAGCGAGAAGGAGACCGCGCGCATCATGCGCCGCCTGGTAGCGGCTGGTTTTTCTCCCGGCGTGATCTACAAGATTCTCCGCCAGTGGGATGTGCCCGACGAAGCTCTGGCCGCGCTGGATAACCTCGACGACGAGCCGCACGAAGAGTAAAAGCAGGGAGCCGAATCCGGCCTTATTCGGGTCCGCTGGCTGCTTTCACCCGGAAGAATCCAAAGTACGATATGCTGGTAATGCGCGCCCGTAGCTCAGCTGGATAGAGCGAACGCCTCCGGAGCGTTAGGTCGGGAGTTCGAATCTCTCCGGGCGCACCATATATTCGCATGCAATATGAGTAATCGACATTATCGGATCGGATCACCATTCAGGCTCAGTTGAAGTTGGAATTCAAGGCGGCGGTCATAGCCTCCGCCTTGAATCGAGCGCCGTCGACGATCAGCCGAGATGAATTCCCCGCCGCTCATGCCTTCCTGTCAGACTAGAACCCGGCCTGTGCCGCGCTTGCTTCCACCTGGGCAACCTGCATTACCGCCAGCTTCAACGGCTCTCCGTAGTGACTGGCCACCATTGAGGCAGCCTTGCCTTCATCCATATAGGGCCGGACCTGAGCTAGCTTGATCGTCGATTGCGAAGCCATCCGTGCCACGGCAGTCTTGCTGGAGATGGACGAAACCAGCGCCAGCATCGCGCTGACCACAGTCGCCACCGCGTTGATCGCGTTCAGCACCTGCTGCTGGCTGGCGGAGTTGGAGATCCTGGCCGCCCGCAGCAGCGCCGCGTTCACTTGCTGCTGGAAGGCTACCACGGCGGTTTGCAGTTGCTGGAGAAGAGGGGCCGTAGGATTGACCAGGTACGCCTTGGCTTGGGCCACCAGCACATTGGAGGCCGCGTCGAAGCCCACCGTGGCCGCGGTAAAGATCGGCGCATCGAGCGGATCGAGCAGCGTCGCTGTCGAATCCACCGTAGCCACCGCGGATTGCAGCGTCGGCGTCCAGTTCACAATGTTCTGCGCCACGCTGGTACCCGAGCAGCCGGCCGTGAAAGGCAGCAGCAGGGCGATCAGCGCCCAGACGCCGAGCTTGGCGGTGGTGTTGGTGGAGTTGGCGGAGTTGCCATTGGATGGGGCCGGATCTCGGGCCAGCAGGCCCAGCAGCGCGGTGGCCAGGCCGCTCACCAGGGTAACCATGGTGCCGCTGCCGGCCGCGCCCAGCGTGATGCCCTGCTGCGAAAACACGCTGGCGATGGTGATGACCCCAATCAGCAGCCCGGCGGCCGAGGTCTTGGGGTGGTTCCAGATATTCGAAATGGGATTCATGCGGAAAGCTCCTCGCAAAGAAAAAGGCGGCCTCAGCCGCCTTGGTTACCTGAAATTTGACGCACGGGAGAGGCTCAAACCGCTTCCGCACAAAAACAAATCGAGACCCGCGGCGGGCAGTGTTGCGTGCCAGCCGCTGGTCTCGATTTGTCGCATCTCCCCGATTTCGAGCGCCACCGTGGTTGCGGCTCTAGCTCGCGGCGGAGAGCCGCTGAAGGGAAGACCAGAGACGGCCCCAAGCCCCGGAACCATCCGCTGGGGGAGGGCGTAAACATTCGCCGGGCTCGGCACTTCCGACTCTGGTCTGGCTACTTCTTAGCCTAGGCGCTCTATACATAATTATCGGCAAAAATTGAAAAAACTTTAATGTGAATTATTTTTCAGAATTCGTCTTCCTACACCGGCTGTTTTTCAGAGATTTATTTTCCCGCCTCGGCCGTTGTGGCAATGGAAATGCTGGAATCGCCGTGGTGATCTGTCAGGGCCGCTCGCGGCGCGGAAAGCAAATCCACGCGGCCAGCAGAGCCGGCGCCAGATTCACCGCCGCCGTGAGCCACGCGGTCTTCCAGAATCCGAAGACCGGGATGAGGTAGGCGCTCAGCAGCAGAGCGCCCGCGCCGCCGCCGAGCAGATCGATGGCGTAGAGCCATCCGAGCCTTCGCCCTCCGCTGCCGCCATAGAGGTGCGTCGCAAGGGGGAATTGGAAGCCTCCCAGGATGCCCGAGAGCGCAGCCAGGGCTGGGAAAACGCACTGCGCGGCCAGCCAGATTGCTGCCATCCCGGAGAGCTTGGCGAGCAAGCTGATCACGAGCATCAGCAGAGGCGCGGCGAGCGCGAGAAGAAACTGCGTGCCAGCAACAGCGCGGCAAGCAGGACGATGATCGCGGCGAATGTGGCGCAGCCCAAGCCAGCTTCCAACCGCCATACCGGCCATGAACAGCGCAATCAGAATGGCGAGTTGGCGGTAGAGGAAGCCGTAGAGGGATTGAAAGGCGAGCAGCAGAATGATTTCCAGCGCCATCAGCGTGAAGCCGGTCGCGGCCATGCAGCCGGCAGCGGCGAAGCGGGCACAGCGCTCGCGAGCGGGCACAAACGCGAGCAGCGCCGTCACGGAAAACAGAACGATGAGAGTGCCGCCAAGCATGGCGGAGAAGCGCGCGCGCGCAGCCGAGCGCAGCCAGTTGGCATAGGCGGGCTTGAACTGCGCGCTCCATAGAACCGTGTTGAAGTAGTAGGCGATAGGCGAGAAGTCGCGATTGACTTGTGTCGTGGCCAGCGGCTGCAATTCGCCGCGCGCCTGCCCCATGCGATCGGGCATCATGCGGAAGGGAATGAAGTATTCGCGCACATAACGCGTCTTCAAATGGCGCGCGAGCAGCCGCGCAACCAGCACTCGCGGATCGTCCGTGAGAAGACCAGAGCGCGTCGCGGCAAAGAAGTGAATCGTCTCTCCGGGAATCGCGACAACGTTGGGAAAGACCTCATGCAGCGTGCGGTTGATGCAGCGCAGGAACTCCGCCAAATCGGGGCTGATGGCTTCCTCCGACGAGCGCAGTTGCAAGGCGAGCAGCCCGTCCGGCGCAAGATGATCGCGCGCGGAGCGGAAGAATTCGGCGGTGTAGAAGCGGTTCAACTGCGCGGTCTGAGGGTCAGGAAGGCTGACAATGATTACATCGAAGCTGTCGCGCGTCGCGTTGAGGAAAGTGCGGCCATCGGCGTAGTGCAGATGCACGCGGGGATCAAGAGGCGAGGAGTCCGCGGGAAGATAATCACGCGCCATGCGGATGAGCGCGGGGTCCAGCTCAACCAGGTCGATGTGCTCGACGGTGGGATACTTGAGCGCCTGCGGGACGCTGCCGCCGGCGCCGCCGCCGATGAGCAGAATCTTACGCGGCGCGGGATGCTCCAGCAGCGCGTAGTGAACCGATTCTTCGGCGGCGCTTTCATCCGGCGTGCTGGCCAGGATGAGGCCGTTTTCATAGAGGCTGCGATTGTTGCCGGTTGCGATGACCGTCAGGTTGCCGTAGATCGAATCGCGCGAGGCGAGCAGGTGAAAGCCGCGCCACTCCTGTGCCTGCGCCAGCCTTTCCATGCGCGGCGCAACTTCGATGAGAAGAAAAACTGCGAGCAGCGTGGCAGCCGCGACCGCGGCCGCAATCTGTTTGCGGTTCATGCGCAACCAGAGGACGGCTGCCATCAGCAGGTTCAAGACGAGCACAATGCCGGCGATCTGGAAGGGCGAGAGAAAGCGCAGCAGCACCAGGCTGGCAATGATTCCTCCCACGGCGGAGCCGGCCGCTTCCAGCAGGTAGGCCGTGCTGCTGGCTCGGCGCGCGTCAACGGCGGATTCAATGCTCATCATGCGCGCGGCGGCTACAAACAGCGCGCCCGCAATCACGCAGAAGAGGCTCAGGCAGATAAGCGATGCAAGCAGCACCGGGAGCGGGCCAACCAGCTCGCCGGACACGGTTTGAAAGAGGCTCTTGCTCCAGCGCAATGCCCAGACGGTGAGCGGCAGGCTGATGCCGAGCAAACATTCGAGCACGGCCACCGCGCGGCGCGCGTTACGTTCACGCTGCGCAAGAGCGCTGCATACGAGGCTGCCCATCGCGGTCCAGAAGAGCCATGTGGCCAGCAGAATGCCCAGCGAGATTTCGTTGCCGTTGAAGACGGCCATCAGCTCGCGCATGAGGACGATCTGGCCGAGTACGGCGCTGCATCCGATCAGCATCAGAGCCGCCTTGACGGCCGGTGAAGAGCCTTTCGGCTTGCGTTCCGCGACGGAATTGATCTGAGTTCTCATCCGAGCGCAATTATTCATCCGGCTGCTGCGGAATGCAAATCTACGTCGCTTACATTACTTACAATCTACCAGGCCGACTGGGTTCGAGGTTTCCCACCCTTTCGCCAGAAACACATGGGGACTGGTTAACCATTTAGCAGTTAGCCACCGCTTCGCGGTGATCGCGAGTTCGCAAGTTCGCGGATGATTCGGCAGTCTTTCTTTTAGGATCTTTCATTCTTCTCTGGACGTAACGCGACATGGCGCGTTGAACTGCTCAAGATGAGAGCGGCGAGGATGGGGCGCCCGGTTTCGTTCCCCGGGTCAGAGGCCTTACCATGGAGATGCAGCCAATAAAATGCGAATTTAACAGGTGACGCGCGTCACTGCCGGGCACCCTTGCGAAGACGAGAATGATTTGGGTTTTGGGGATGATGATTCGTAGTGGCCAGCGTAGCGCAGTAGTCAGCGCAAGAGCATAGCGGAGCAGAGATGAACTGGCGCGAGGAGTATCGGAGCAAGTGCATGGATGGCGCCCAGGCGCTCAAGGCGATTCGCTCCGGCGAGCGCGTATGGGTCCAGTCCGGGTGCGGCACGCCTTCCGTGCTGTTGGACGCTCTGGTAGCGCACGCCTCCGAGTTGCGCAATGTCGAAATCGTTCACATGAAGACGCTGGGCGAGGCGGTGTATACCAGGCCGGAGTACGAAGGAATCTTTCGTCATCGCGCATTGTTTTTAGGAGACAATGTGCGCGAGGCGGTGGCCGCCGGACGCGCCGACTACACCCCCATCTTCCTCAGCGAGATTGAAGGCTTGTTTGCGAGCGGCGCTCTGCCGCTGGATGTTACGCTGATGCAGGTTTCGCCCCCGGATGAGCACGGATTCGTGACCCTGGGGACGACGGTGGATTGCACGTTGAATGCGGCCCGCGCCTCGAAGACGGTGATTGCCGAAGTGAATGAGCGGATGCCGCGCACGCATGGAGACACGTCCTTTCATGTGAGCCACCTCTCGGCGATTGTGGAGACATCGCGGCCGCTGCTGGAGTCGCATCCGGAGCCATCCACTGGAATCCAGCGCCGGGTGGGAGCGAATGTGGCTTCGCTGATCCCCGACGGAGCGACGATTCAGACCGGGATCGGCGGGATCCCGGACGCGGTGCTTTCTTGCCTGAGAGACAGGCGCGATTTAGGAATACATACCGAGATGGTTTCGGATGGCGTGATTGACCTGATGGAAGCGGGCGTGCTGACCGGCGAACGAAAATCACTGCACCGCGGCAAGGTGGTGCTCTCGTTTGTGCTGGGATCGCAGCGGCTCTTCGATTTCATTGATCACAATCCGAGCTTTGAGTTTCAGCCGATCAGCTATACGAACAACCCGTTTGTGGTGGCGAAAAACGACAATATGGTGGCCATCAACTCAGCGCTGCAGGTGGACCTGACGGGGCAGGTGTGCGCGGATTCGCTGGGAACAAAGCCCTACAGCGGCTTTGGCGGACAAGTGGATTTCATTCGCGGGGCCGCGCGCTCCAAGGGCGGAGTGCCGATCATCGCGCTGCCTTCGACCGCGCGGCACGGCACGGTTTCGCGGATTGTGCCGATGCTGGAGCCGGGCGCGGGCGTGGTGACCTCGCGCGCCGATGTGCATTACGTGGTGACGGAGCACGGCATCGCGTACCTGCACGGCAAGACGCTGCGCGAGCGGGCGGAGGCGTTGATCGCCATTGCCGATCCGCAGTTCAGGGGAGATCTGGAAGATTTCGCGATGCGCTCGCATTACCTGGAGCGCAAAGCAGCGGCGATCCTGCAGGCCTGAGGTCTGGCGGCCGTCGGAGAGGAGTGCGAATGGCGTATGTGGAAAAGCAGGACCGTGGACAACTGCGGGTAGATGTGGAAGAGTGCAAGGGCTGCGGACTCTGCGTGGAGGCCTGTCCGCCGAAGGTGATCGCGCTGGGTGAGCGGTTGAATCACTACGGCTATCGCACGGCGGCCTACAAAGGCACGGGCTGCACGGGCTGCGGAATCTGCTTTATGGCGTGCCCCGAACCGGGGGCGATTACTGTGATGAGAATCGTAAATCGAGCACGCAGCGTTGAACAGTGCATGGTGGGAGCAAGCGAATGCGCAAGCAACTGATGAAAGGGAACGAAGCGATTGTGAGGAGCGCGATCCTGGCCGGATGCCGCGCGTTCTACGGCTATCCGATCACGCCGGCCAGCGAGATTGCCGAGGCCGCTGCGCTTTATATGCCGCGGGCCGGCGGAGTCTTCCTGCAGGCGGAGAGCGAAGTCGCGGCAATCAATATGATTTACGGCGCGGCGGGGGCGGGCGTACGTTCAATGACCGCGTCGAGCGGGCCGGGGATCAGCTTGATGCAGGAAGGCATCAGCTACATGGCGGGCGCGGAGCTGCCTTGCGTGATTGCCGACATCACTCGCGGAGGGCCGGGATTGGGCAACATTGCCGCCGAGCAGGGCGACTATCACCAGGTGGTGAAGGGCGGCGGCCACGGCAACTATCGCACCATTGTGCTGGCGCCCCATTCGGTGCAGGAGATGGCGGACCTGACCGCACTGGCCTTCGAGCTGGCGGACCGTTATCGCAATCCGGTTTTCGTCCTGGCCGATGGATTCATCGGGCAGATGATGGAGCCGGTCGAGTTTTCGCAGACGGCCGTTGAGCCGCGGACGCCTGATTATGCTGTGACCGGCACGAAGGAGACGCGCGGCAATCTGATCGGCTCGCTGCATCTCGACATCGATGAGATGGAGGCGCATCAGGGCCGCATGGAAGCGAAGTATCGCCACGCCGAGGAGCATGAAACACGCGCCGAAGAATGGCGCACCGCGGATGCGGAGATTGTGCTCACCGGCTACGGAATCATGGGCCGCATACTGAAGGCCGTAGCGGCGGAGGCGCGCGCGGACGGGCTCAAGATCGGCGTGCTGCGTCCCATCACGCTCTTCCCATTTCCGAAGTTGCATTTCCAGCGGCTGGCCAAAAGCGCGCGCGTCTTCGTAGTGGTGGAGATGAGCAACGGCCAGATGCTGGAAGATGTTCGGCTGGCGCTCAACGGCGCGCGGCCCGTGGAGTTTTTGAGCCGCGTGGGCGGCAATGTGCCATCGCACGGCGAGGTGCTTGAATTTGTGCGAAAGCTGGCACGGCAATCCCTGCCGGCATTGCATCTGGAAGAGGAGTGTGTGGCCAATGTCTAGCGAGATGATTGCGGAATACGAGGTTTCGCACGGCAAGGCGAAGGCCTTCTACGAGCGCTATGAGCGCAAAGATGAGTTGCAGCATCAGACGCACTTCTGCCCTGGCTGCGGGCACGGCCAGACGCACAAGATGCTGGCCAAGGCCATCGATGAGCTGGGCATCCAGAACCGCACGATCCTGGTCGGCCCGGTCGGCTGCGGAGTCTTCACATACTACTACTACGATGTGGGCAATATCTCGGCGGCGCATGGACGCGCGACAGCGGTGGCTACCGGGGTGAAGCGGAGCAGGCCGGAGAGCATCGTGATCGACTACCAGGGCGACGGAGACCTGGCGGCCATCGGCTCGGCGGAGATTCTGCACGCAGCCAATCGCGGCGAGCACATCACGGTGATCTTCGTGAATAACGCCATCTACAGCATGACCGGCGGACAATTGGCGCCGACAACGCTGCTGGGGCAGAAGACCGCGACCTCTCCGGAGGGGCGCAACGCGGCCAACGAAGGCTATCCGCTGCACGTCTGCGAGCTGCTGGCTACACTCGAAGCTCCGGTTTACATCGAGCGCGTGGGCCTGGGAGACAATAAGCAAATCATGCAGGCCGCGCGCGCCATCAAGCGGGCCGTGGAAAACCAGGTGCGCGGGCTGGGCTTCTCGCTGATCGAGGTGCTCTCGCCCTGTCCGACGCTCTTCAAGATGACACCGGTGGAGGCGCAGCGCTGGGTGCGTGACGTGATGGAGAAGACCTTTCCGCTGGGCGTCTTTCGCGATCGCACCAAAGAGGCGCAGCCGCGAGCGTTGCCCGAGGCGGCTCCGGCGCTGGATCGGATTCCGCAGATTCTGGGCGTCGCCAACGAGGATCTGCCGGAGGGCAATCCGGCCGTGCACGATGAGACGGCCGCGGATCTGGATCTTGCCGTGCGCGTGGCGGGCTTTGGCGGACAGGGAGTCTTGCTGCTGGGCGAGGTGCTGGCCGAGGCCGGGCTGGACGCTGGTCTCGAAGTTTCCTGGCTGCCTTCGTATGGGCCGGAGATGCGTTCGGGCACTTCGAACTGTCATGTGCGTTTAGCCACGCGTGTCATCGATTCACCGATGGTGACCAATCCCGATGTGCTGGTGGCTATGAATGAACCGGCGCTGCGCAAGTTTGTCAAGAGCGTGCACGCGGGCGGATGGATTCTTTACAACGGCGAGGAGTTCCCGGCCGATTGCGAACAGCCAGGCGTGCAAGTGCTGGCGTGTCCCTTCACGGAAATTGCCGATGCGCTGGGCAATGCGCGCGCGGGCAACATGTTGATGCTGGGCGCGCTGCTGGAGATGACCGGAGTGTTGCGGGACGTCAATATTGACGCGGCGCTCAAGAGGCTGGTGAAAAATCCGCGCTGGACGGAGTTGAACCGGCGCGCAATTGAGCGGGGCCGTGAACTGATGAGAGAGTCGCGCTTATAGTGGCTTTTCCCTCAAGAAAAAGTCACTATAAGCGGACCTGTTCGACTCCAGGTGCATCCGGAAAACTCTCTGGATGCGCACCATCAACTCTGATGGCGCGATCAACCAGTCTCATGCCCGGTCAATGCCGCGGCGCCCAGATGCGGAACTCGCCGCTCATATGCATCATGCTCATCAGGTAAAGCATGCCGTCGTAATAACGACCCTGGCCAGAGGGGATCGGCGTCTTCCACAAGGCTTCGGTGAACTGCTTTGCGCGGGCCTGGTCGGTGGCCGCGAGTCCCGCGGCCGCATTGATGCCCACCAGCCCGGCGGGATGGTCCTTGTTCGCTCCAGGCGTGCCAAGATCTTTGCCGTCCAGCGTGTAGATTGGCCCATAGCTGTCGATCCCCTCGGCAGCGAAGAATTTCTGGATTCGGTCGCTCAACTCCTGCTCCGCGGGCGCCTTGCGCCACCACGACCAATCCACTGACCAGTTGCTGGCCGTGCGCCACGCATCGTAGGCGAAGACGCCCGACTGCGCATATCCGGTGACGTGCGGCGTGCCGTCGAAGTTGGCATAGTTGGGAGCAAGGCCGGTCTGAGGATTCGTGGTCTTCACAAAAAAGGCGCGGCTCACCTCGGCGGCGCGCGCCCAGAAAGCGCGATCCTCCACCGGACCCCAGCGCGCCCATAACTCGTAGAAGGCAGGCAGGTGGTAGGAGGGGTCGGTGAAAGGATGCGGCATGATGGCCGGGGTGAAGAGAATCATCGCATTCTCTTCGCTCACCTGCGGACCCACACTGCGCGGCCCGAACTTCGTGGCGCCGGTGATGATCGCGCGATGACGCATCGCGGAGAGCAGTTGCAAGGCTTCGGCATGATAGTCGTAGATGCCGTGGCCTCCCGGCCAGCGATTGCCCGCGAACAGCAGCGCCATCGCAAAGTACTCTTCGCCGTCGGGCGCCGGCGACTCATCGTTGGGGGAGCCGTCCGTTTTACACGACCAGGAAAAATAGCCGTACGACGGATGCTTCGGGTCGCTGATGTACATGTAGGTCATCGCCCAATTCCACAGCGCGTCGAACTCGGCCTTCTTGTCCAACTGCACGGCGATCATCATGCCGTACGACATCCCCTCGGTGCGCACGTCGCGGCTATACACGTCTTTCAAATACATCAGCGGACCGTTGGCGTTGCTGCCCGCAGAATAAGCCACGGCCTGCGTCTGCGGGTCGCCATGGAAGAGCTGCTGAAAGGCGGCGTCGATCTTCGCCTTAACCTCTTGGGGCGAATGGCCGGCTTCCACAAAAAGATTGCGATACTTTCCGGTTGTATAGGCTCCGGCGCCGTCCTGGGGCGCCGTCTTGGCCAGCGCAAAGGGCGCCGCGGCGAAGACGGGAATGAATGCCAACGAGAGCAGGCAATTCCAGGCATGGACTGAGTACATCGTTGGTTTCCTTTCGCGGCAACTGGAGAGGACTGTGCTGCTCTTTCAAGAGTATCGCGCGTGGCCCCTGTGCGACTAACCGCGCGGCGCATCCGCATTCCTTGCCGGCGCGCTGGTCCAATTTCTGCTCCTGCCGGGCTTCCTTTTCAGTCCCCCACCGGCGTTACCGAGCCGCGGGACATGAAACTGTAGCGCCGGCCTCCCGGCCGGCTGTAGCGTGGACCTCCCGGTCCACGCTTGTTTATTCCTAGCGTCTCATACGGCCAGGGTGGGATTCGCTGCAGCATCTACTGAATCGCTTGCCGGGTTTTGATCTCGTTGAGCAGCAGCTCAATCCGGTCTTCGCTCTCCAGCGCATGAAAGCGGTCTTCGAGCGACTCGGGGACCATCACCTCGCTGGCGGCGGCGTTCTGGGCCGCCTTCAGGTGGACGCGAGTCTTCATCCGGCCTAGCGCGTGCTCCTGCCCTATGCCGACGACCTGGCGAGCTTCCGTGGCCCGGCCCACCACCTTGGCGCGGCGATGCTCGGCCACCAGCATCTCGCAATGGGCGCGCGTTTCGCCCAGCTTCTGCTCCAGCTTGCGCAGCGCCTGGCGAAGGTTGTCGGCCTCGTGTTTCTGGTCCTCGGCCTGGGTGGTGAAGCCGGCCACAAGCTGATCGTGGCTCAGCGCGCGTTCCAGTGCCGCGCGGGCCAGGTCGTCGTGGCCCTTCTGCACGGCCAGCTCCGCCTTGCGCCGCCACTCCGCCGCCTGCTCGGTGTGCTCGGCGCGCTTCTTCTCCAGCAGGTGCTCGTCGGCGATGGCGATGGCCACCTGCGTCTTCACCTGCATCAACTGGTTCTCCATGTCCAGCACGATCTGTTTTAACATCCGCTCCGGATCCTCGGCCTTCTCGATCAGGTCGTTCAGATTGGCGCGGAGCAATGTGCTCACTCTCTCCAACAGTGCCATGACGTACCTCCGTCAGTTCTCAGTTGTCAGTTATCAGTTGTCAGTTGCCCCGACCCTCGCCGCGTTCTTGTTGTTGTGGCCAGGGTGGGAGTCCGTGTTACTTCGTTGCCGGCTTGTCTGTGGAAGGAGCCGCAGGCTTGGCGATTTGCTCCATCTCCTTGCTCATCTCGTCCATCAACGGTTTAATCCGCTCCTGCGTCCGCTGCATCATCAGCGGCA
The DNA here is from genome assembly GCA_003134855.1 of Acidobacteriaceae bacterium. Lineage (GTDB taxonomy): Bacteria > Acidobacteriota > Terriglobia > Terriglobales > Acidobacteriaceae > Telmatobacter. The sequence goes on along the minus strand of PLCS01000007.1, from coordinate 611,235 downwards.
CATACTCCTGCATGATGACCGGCGCCATATCGACCATGTGCTGTCCGGCCGGCGAACTGTAAAAGGCGATGATTCCGTCCACATCCGACCGGGTCAGATGCTTCTGGTAGATGCCCTCCATGTCCGCGATCATCTCGTCGGAGGTGTAGAGGTCAACCACCTTCTCCATGAACTTGCTCTCCACCTTCATGGAGGCCTGCTGCTGTTCTTCTGTCATCGCCGCCAGCTCTGGATGGTTCTTCTGCATCTCCTTGACGTGAGCTTGCATCTGTTGCCGCATCATCGCAGGCATCATTTTGGTCATCGATGACATCTGCTGCTTGATGCGCATTAACTCGAATAGTTTGGTCAACTGTTCCTTGGTGGGCTGCTGGTCGGCAGGAATGACAGATGGCTCTGGCAAAACCGCCGCAGGCGCGGTCGAGGGTGGTGCGGCAGGGGCTTGCGCAAAGGCTGCGCAGGGCAACATCATCATTCCCAATGCCGCGGCAAAACAAATGGTTTTCTTCATACTTTCCTCGTCTCGAAACTTCTTGAATCAGCGATGATTTGGTTCCTGGTATCCCACCCTTGCGGCATCTGAACGAATCGCGGATCCTTCGACTTCGCTGCGCTTCGCTCAGGATGACAGCCGCAAGGATGGGGCACCCATCATTTATTTCTCCACCGGCTTGCTATCCTTCTCCGGCTTCGGCTTGATGGCCTTCACGTTGGACATCAGTTGCTTGATGTCCATGCCGCTCAAAGCCTCAAACAACGCCGGCACCTGCGCCGCGATGCGCGTCATGTCGCCGGTGATCTTGTACGCTCCGGCGGCCTCGTCATTCCCTGTGGACACGATGGTGATCTTGTCCACCTTGCTGAGCGGCTCGGCCATGGCGCGAACCACGTCGGCCATATTGGTCAGCAACTTGTCCACAACGGCGGCCTGGTTCCACTCCTGGTAGGCCTCGGCCTTCACGCTCATGGCCTTGGCTTCCGCCGTTCCCTTTTGTAAGATGATGCTGGCCTCGGCCTCGCCCTGCGCGCGGATGGCGGCGGCGCGTCCCTCGGCCTCGGTAGTCAGGCGGTTCTTCTCCGCGGCGGCCATGTTCTCGATGCGCTGCCGCTCGATCTCGGCGGACTTGAGCACGGTGGCGATCAGCTGCTTTTCGTTGCGCAGGATCTCCGCTTCCTGCACCTTGATCTGGCCCTCGCGCTCCACCTGCTGCACCTTCACCTGCTCGGCGGTCACCTGCTGCAGCATGACGTTGGTTTGCAGCTCGTAGGACTTGTCGGCGGTGGCCTGCTGACGGCGGCTCTGCTCGCTGTACTCGGCCTTCTTGATGTCAAGATCGCGCTGCGCCTCGGCCTGGCGGGTCGCGGAGGCGGTCTCGGCGATCACCCGCTCCTGGTCGGCCTTGGCCTTGTTCACTGAGGAATCGCGCATCGCATTGGCGCGCAGAATTGCGGTGTCGCGCTCCGCCTCGGCGGTGGCCACATCGGCGTCGCGCTTGATGCGCGCCACATCGGGCCGGCCCATATTCGAGATGTACTCGTTCTTGTCGCGGACTTCCTTGATGGTGAACGAGATCACCTCCAGGCCCATCTTGCTCATATCGTCGGCGCAGGTGCCGCGCATGCGGTCGCCCACCATCTCAGGCTCCTTGACGATCTGCTCCACCGTCAACTGGCCGATGATGCCGCGCAGGTGGCCCTCCATCACCAGGCGAATCAGCCCCTCGCGCTGTTGCGGCGGTTTGGTGAGGAACTGCTCGGCAGCGGTTAGAATCGATGCCTGGTCCGAGCGCACCTTGATCTGGGCGACGGCCTCTACGGTCACCGCGACGCCCTGCTTGGTGTAAAGGTCCTGTTGCGGAGCCACATCGAAGCTCATCAGCTCCAGGCTGAGCTCACGACAGCTCTCCACCATGGGGAAGATCACCGTGCCATGGCCTTTGATGACGCGAGGGCCGCGGAATCCGTAGACAATCAAGGCCTCGTTGGGACCGGCCTTGCGATACATCTTGGCCAGCAGACCCAGGATGAAAATCAGTGCGAGTACGCCCAGTCCGACAATCAGAATGATTTGGTTATCCATTGCAATCCCGGCCCTTTCATCCGGGAGGTGAGTGGTTGATGGTTTTAAAGTTGTCAGTTGTCAGTTGTCAGTTTTCAGTCGCCAGCTTGCGGTTACTGATAACTGACTACTGATGATCACTGCTTCGAGCCGTCATTCCGGCCGTTTTTGGGAAAAATCTTGGCCAGGAACCCCAGCAGGAATATCCCCACCAGGATGGCCATGTCGATGATCAGCACACCGTTGTTGCTCATATCCTCTCTTACTCCCTCTGTCCCTGGTCCCTCAGTCCCCAGTCCCTGTCCCCAGCTCTTCCGGCAAGTCTTCCCAGCGCCGGACGTAGGCAATTCCCTTTTCGTAGCGGACGACGAAGACCTCTTCCTGCTTCTGAATCGCCACGCCGTCCTCGGAGCGCGCCGGAGCCGAGTGGCGCGCGCCCAGTTGTTCGTAAACAATCTCCCCGATTCCGCCAGCCCGGATGGGAGCCGAGATCCGGCCCACCACCCCGACGACATCTGTTTCGTCCGCAGTGAGTTCGTGCTCGTGGGGCAGCATCACCCTGGCCAGAAAGAAGAAGACGATCGCCCCTCCGGCCACGCCGCAAACCGCGGCGAACACCACCACAATCCCGGCGACAAAGCCGCCGTAGCGGGTGAGTAAATAACCCGCAGCGCCAAACCAGCAGAGAAAGATCATCAGCGAGAAGGAATTCCACCAGGGAATGCTGGCCGTTGCCTGCCCCGCTCTCAACCCCGCTGCACCATGCGGCGCAACGTGCGGTATATGGCCGGCGCCGGGCAGATGCGTTGCGTGCGGCAGGTGTGGCACGTGAACGTGCCCGCCAAAGTGCCCCATGCAGCCCAACAGCGAAAACGCGCTAAGAAAGAGCCCTACGAGAAAGCAAACGAAATAAAATGTCTCCCAGTGCATCGTTATGCCTCGCCTTTCCTGCCATTTGCTTTGAACCCTTGTTTCCGCGAATGAGCCGCCGCCAACTCCGTTTGTCCCTGATCCCTGTTCTCTGCCGGGGTCCCCGGCGAGCGGTCTTTACTCGCTGGGGTGGCTGATCCCTGTTCCCTGATTTTGGGCCGCAGGACTTCGGTCAGCCGCGGCATCAGCCCCGGCGTCTCCAGGATCGCTTCCAGCAGCAGCAGGCACTCCCGCGAGTGCTCGTGGCGGGCCAGGGTCAGCAGCGCCTTCATCAACTCCGGGTCGCGGCGGAAGCGCTCGGCGCCCGCCACCAGCCACAGATCCAGCTTGTCTTCCACCGGGCGCAGTTCGCTTTGCAATTCCGGCGAGTAGCCCTCCGGATCGTCCACCAGGTAACCCGGATGCACCTTGAAGAAGCGTGCCAGTAGCTGCCGCGTGGTGTTGGTCATGTGCGGCCGCGCGCCGCTTTCAATCTGCGAAAGGTAGCTCTGGCTCAGCTTCGAGCCGGTCTCGACCGCAAGGTCGCGCACCATCTCCTGCTGGCTCATCGCCCGGTCCAGGCCGCGCAGGCTGCCCTCCACCTCGCGCAGATAACGGATTTTTTCGCCCAGCTTCATAAGAACCAGTTGTCAGTTGTCAGTCGTCAGTGGACAGCGGTCAGTTCCGTGCCCCATCCTTTTCGCGCATTATGCGAAAAGGGTGGGAATCCACGAACCCAAACCGGCTCCGTACCCGATTCCCGCTGCGATGGGGTTGCCGTTCAATCCGCATCACTATCGCAATATGCAATAGGTATATCGCAATCCGCAATAGATGTCAAGGGATTTTTTATAATTATTTTTAGGGGGCGTTTTTTCATTGGATTTTGCCGGGAGGGGGCGAGTAGAGTGAGGCTCATATCGGACTCAAGAGGAGGTTCAATCCATGCCCCAAACCAATGGGGTTGTCCATTTTGAGATTCTAGGCAAGGACCAGAAGCTGCTGGAGGCGTTCTACAAAGGCGTCTTCGACTGGGAGATCACCCCCGCGATGGAGGGGTATTCGCTGGTCAAACCCGGTTCCGGCATCGGCGGCGGCATAGGCGCCATGGGAGAAGGCCATGCACACGTAACCTTTTATGTAGCGGTAGAGGACGTAAGCACCGCTCTGGCGCTCATCGAAAGCAAAGGTGGAAAGAAGGCCTTCGGGCCGCATCCCATCCCCGATGGCGGCATCATTGGCGGCTTCCTCGATCCCGATGGCAATCTGATCGGGTTGGTGCAAGGACCGCCGGGGATGTGATGTGAGGATCACCGGCTGTGCGGCAAGGGCGCGGCCAGCGCATCATGTGATCAAGCCCCCTACCCATGCCACGGCGCGAGCGATAAGTCCGGGCTTGGGCTTTCTCAGCTCCTCGATCAATTGCTCGGGAACCGGTTCATCTCCGGTGACAAAGGTTGGTGTATAGGCGACATAACCTTCGCTCAGATCTTCCTGCCAATCCAGGATTTCGGCCACAACCGGGTCGCTGCTCTCGCCCCGGGCCGTGCTCTCGAACTCAACGGCTGTCGCCTCCCGCGCCACTGCCAGGTCCGTCAACAATTTGGCCTCTTCCAACCTGCCCTCGGCCTCCGCCCTGCTCGCGTTTTCAAACAGTTGCTTAGCCTCGCGGTGGTGGATCTTGGCAATTTCGAGGCAGTCTTCGGCTGCCGACCTGGCCTTGAATACGTAATCGGACTGTTGATACTTCTTCGTTTCGTCTGGCATTGTCTCCTCCTGCCCGCAAATATCCGCTAGCGGACCGGTCGATCCATCAAGCCTCTGCGCTCTACATTATTCCTCAAAACATGAAGTTGGGAAATTTCTCCTCTCGCGGGTGTAAAATCTCGCACGTGAGCACTCCGCCCGAAGTCATCCCGATCCGCGAGAAGGAAGAGCGCAACTGGCTGCCCTTGGCGGTGGCCGCTGCCGTTGTCCTGTCGATTGTTGCCGTTGCCATCCTGCTGAGCCTGAAAGACGCCCGCGGCAAGGGCACGGTTACGCCGATCAACGCGCCTCTCGACCCTTACGCGGGCAGCCTCGCGCTGACAGGCCTGGCCATGAGCGAATCCGCCAATCTGGCCGGAGGCAAGGTCACTTACCTGGATGGCCACATCGCCAACACCGGCGCGCGCACCGTCACCGCCGTCACCGTGCAGGTGCTCTTTCGCACTGTCTACAACGAAGTGGCGCAGAACGAAACCATGCCGCTCAAGCTGATCCGTGTGCGCGAACCTTATATTGATGTCGAACCGGTCTCCGCGGCGCCGCTCAAGCCCGGCGATGAGCGCGAGTTCCGTCTGGTCTTCGATGTGGTTTCGGCCGACTGGAACGGCGCTTACCCGGAGATTCGCATCCTCCACGTCGAATCGCAATAGACCACCCCGCGGGATTTACCGGGTAGAAAATACTCAGTCCGGCAAAAATTACACACCCGGCTCGCCGCATCCAACCCTTCTCCGTCGCCGCTCCACGCAGCAGACGCGCTCCAAGTCAAACAATCCAAAGTAAATCCAGATTTTCATGCCCAGACCGCCAGTTTTGGCGCGTGGCTTGCTTTCTAGAGAAGCGAGCAGACGCGACCGCTCACCCCGTGCAACCCTGGCGGAGAAGAACCCTGAAGGGGGTCCATAAGATGAAAGCTATCGCAATATCTCGGAACTTGTTCCCTCGCCAGCTTGCATTTGTTTTGCTGGCATCTGCACTTGCAATTCCCGCCCTTGCGCAACAGGGGCAGCCAACGACAGACTCACAGAACACTCCGCCTGCCACGGTCGAACAGCAGTCCTCCCTCATTGCACCGCCGTCGGTCTTCATCAACGCCCCTAAGGAGGGCTTCTGGGGCCGGGTCAATCCCTTTGCGCGCAAGAAGTGGGTCAATAACCGGGTGGAGCCCCTGAAGGGTCAGCTCAATGAACTGGATGAAGTCAACGCCAGGAACGGGCGCGACATTAAAGACGTGAACGGCAGGGCGCAGGCGGGCATCCGCAAGGCCCAGTCCACCGCGGACGTTGCCAACCAGACGGCCAGCGAAGCCGGCAGTCTGGCGCAAAGAGCTCATGCCACGGCTCTGGGCGCGAACGGCCATGTGGATCAGTTGAACACAACCGTCTCCGGCCTGGACCAGTATCACCAGGCAAACCAGCTTGACGTAGCGTTTCGCCACGGCCAGCCTATCCTCTCGGCCGCGGCCCGCAAGCAGTTGGACGCCTTCGCCGCCAACTTGGCCGGCCATCAAGGATACGTGCTGGAGATTGAGGGCCATTCGCCTCAGGCGAGCACCGCCGGCATTCAGAATTCCGGGCGATTGGCCGAGGCGGTCAAGCGTTACCTCGTCACAGAAGATCAGATTCCCGTCTACCGTTTGCACACCGTAGCCCTCGGCAATGCTCCCGCTCCCGGCTCGGAAGAGACCAAGCCCGCAAAGACGAGCAGCGTCAGCATCCGGTTGATGGAAAACAGTTTGGCGGCCCGGGAAGTCGCATCTCCCCATGATGCGGCCTCCTTGACCGGCGCGGAGCGGCCCTAAGAACCCGCAGCCCCGCCCCCGAGGCTCCTATCCGCACCGGCGGCCCCCAGCCGTCCGGCCGCCAATCAAGCTCTCGATAACGAGAGAACCAAGGCAACTGGCCCCCGCTCATAACGGGGGCCGATTTTTTTGTGTGCGATCATCTGTAAGAACTGCGACTGAAGGGCATTGGAAAAATGCTGTCCCTCTACCCGCTAGAATCAACTTGTATGCATCCAACTAATCCAACCACCAAAGCCGCCGAAACCATCCCCGCAAACACCCCCGCCGGCAGCCGCTTTCTCCGCGCCTGTCTGCGCCAGCCGGTCGACCGCACGCCGGTCTGGTTTCTCCGTCAGGCCGGACGCTATATGCGGGAGTACCGCGAGATCCGCAAGCACCACACGCTGGTGGAAATCTGCAAGCAGCCGGAGATCGCCGCCGAGGTCACCATCACCGCCGCGGAAAAGCTGGGCGTGGACGCGGCCATTATCTTCGCCGACCTGCTCTTGCCGTTGGAGCCGATGGGCCTGGACTTCGAGTTTCAGGCCGGCGAGGGGCCGGTCGTCCATCACCCCGTCCGCACCGCCGACGATGTCCGCGCGCTGCGCACCGATCGCGCTGCCGATCTGGCTTACGTCGCGCGCGCCATCGAAAAAGTCGCCGCGCACTTCCGTGATCGCTTGGGCGTCATAGGCTTCTGCGGCGCGCCCTACACGCTGGCCAGCTATATGATCGAGGGCGGCGGCTCAAAGAATTACATCCACACCAAGCAGATGATGTACACGGACACCACTGCATGGCGCAGCCTTTTGGACAAGATCGTGGTGATGCTGACGGAGTATTGCCGCCTGCAGGTCGAGGCCGGCGCGGACGTGATCCAAATTTTTGACAGTTGGGTTGGCTCGCTCAGCCTGACCGATTATCGCGAATACGCCTTCGAAGCCTCGCAGCGCCTGGTGCGTTCCGTCCAGCAGATGGGCGTGCCGGTGATCTACTTTGGCGTAGAGACCGCGGGGCTGCTGACGCAAATGGCCGCGACCGGCGCGAATGTGATTGGCCTCGACTGGCGGCAGCCGCTCGACGAAGGCTGGCGCGCCGTCGGCCATGGCCACGCGGTGCAAGGCAACCTCGATCCCATCACGCTCTTTGCGCCGCTGGAAGTTCTGGAGCAACGCGTCCATGAAATCCTGCGCGCAGCGGGCGGCCGTCCCGGCCACATCTTCAATCTCGGCCACGGCATCGTGCCCAATACGCCGGTCGAGAATGTTCAAGCCGTCGTCCGCATGGTGCGCGAGTTCCGGCTGGAGAAAGCACATGGGTAAGCAAGCCGTCCTTCTATTGGCCCACGGCACGCCCGAGACTATCGAGCAGATTCCCGAGTACCTGCGCAACGTGACCGGCGGACGGCCGCTCCCGCATGAGGTCGTCGAAGAGATTCAGCGCCGCTACGCGCTCATCGGCCGCAGCCCGCTTATTGAAATCACGCACGAGCAATCCCGCCTCGTCGAGGCTGAGTTAGCCGCCAGCGGCGAGCGAGTTCCGGTCTATGTGGCGATGCGCAACTGGTACCCTTACATTGCTGACATTGTCAGTAGGATGCGCGCCGACGGAGTGGAAGAAGCCGCGGTCGTCTGCCTTGCGCCGCAGAATTCACGCACCAGTGTGGGGCTCTATCGCCGCGCAGTGGAGACTTCCGGCCTGCGCATCGACTTCACGGCGAGCTGGGCCGAGCATCCGCTCCTCATCGAAGCCTTTGCCGAGCGCCTCCGCCCAGCCTGGAACAAGTTCAGCGCCGAGACCGGCGCGCCGGTTCCCGTCCTCTTTACCGCGCACAGTGTCCCCACGCGCACCATTCAGGCCTCTGAAGGCCAGCCCGCCGACCCCTACGCCGACGAGGCCCGGCGCACCGCGGAGTTGGTGGCCGCGAGCGTACCGGAGATTCCGCAGTGGAGTTTCGCATTCCAAAGCCAGGGCGCAAGCGGAGGGCCGTGGATCGGTCCCAGCGTCGAGCAGACGCTGGAATCGATCGCCGCATCAGGCGCAAAGACAGTCTTGCTTCAGCCCATCGGCTTTCTCTGCGATCACGTCGAAATCCTTTATGATGTCGACATTTTCTTCCGCGAATTTGCCAGAAAACTGAATCTTCGCCTGGAGCGGCCCGAGTCGCTGAACGCATCGGTCACGCTCGCCCGCGCCATCGCAGACCTGGCCCGCCAGGGACTGTCGCGGCTCAAGATGGTGCGCGAAGAGTAGGAATGATTCGCCTCGCTACTTGAATGGCAACGACCTCATCGCGCCGCCATGCGCGCGTAAATTGTTCTCACCGCGCGGCAGCTTCATCGCCGAGCCGCTGCCCAGATCACGCTCGTAAATCTCGCCATAGTTTCCCGTGGCTGCAATCACGTGCGCCACCCAGCCGTCATCGAGCCCCAGAGCTGGGCCAATCTCACGCGAGCCGCCGAGCAGAAAGCGCAGCGCCGGGTCGCTGTCAGCCCGCGCGCGCATCGCATTCACATTGGCCTGCGTTACGCCACTCTCTTCTGCTTGGATGAGTGCCTCCATCACCCAATTCACCAGCGCCGCCCACTGCGGATCGTCCTCACGCACCGATGCCGCCAGCGGATCCTGAGAAATTGTTTCGGGCAGCAAATGCGTCTGCTTTCCGCGACGTATCAATTCCGCGCGCGTCCCAGCCAGGCGTGTGCGGTCGCCGGCCAGAGCGCCGCAATTACCGGTGGCGAAGGCTGCCTGCATCTCGCCTTCTTCCTGAAAGGGAAACGCCACAAACTCCAGATGCTCGCGAGCAAACCATGCGCGCACGCTCTCTTCCACCGTGGTCTCAGCAAGCAAACAAATCTTCTTTCCGCTCAACTGCCGCGCATGCATCGACGGACTTTTCGCCAGCACAAGAAATCCAACGCCGTCCCACAGCACCGGCTGCGTGAATCTCAGATGCGTCGCCACGAAGTGAGTAAAGTCGTCGGAGAGCGTGGCCACCATCTCCACCTCGCCCGCGTTGAGTCCCTGCCTCGCGGCGCGGTCATCCGGATAATGCGTCACGCGCATCAGCGCGTCTTTTCCCAGCACAGCCACGGCTACCGCGCGACAGAGATCGGCGTCGAAGGCCTCGCGATTGCCGTGATCGTCCGAGGTCGTGTATTCGGCTTCCTCTTGATCGATGCCGCAGCGCAACACACCCGCCGCGCGTACACGCGCCAAGGTCGATTCATTTGCGGAGGAGGATTGAGCAACACACAACGCACTACACACGGCTATCATGGCCAATGCCGCGATGAAAGTTTTAACTCGCATTATGGCGTCCATCCGCCCGCAGCGGGTACGCCCGGCGTTGTATCGGGCCGGGGGTTAAAGTCCGCCGGCACAGGATTCGGAAGCGCCCAATCGGTCGGCGTAATTTCCAGTTGCTTGCAACCGGCGCCGTTGGCATGAGGAAAGTGCGTGATCTCCGCCGCGGGAATGGTCGCATACTCCGCGCTCAGTGGCGCGCGCTTGCCCATCAGCCGCAGCGCATCGAAGGCCGTACTCATGTCGCCCACGCCCTCCACCTTGTCGTCCGCCGGGCCGAGATTCGGCTGGCCGAATTTATCCGCGCCAATCTGCCGGGCCCACATCTCATCCGGCAGGTCGGCGAGCGGAATCAGGCCGAACAACTCATCCACAAATTTGATGATCGAGCTGTGCTCCGAAGGCACGTGTGAGACGCCATGCGCCACCGCGTAAGGCGAAATCACAATCGCCGGAATGCGCGGCCCCTGCTCCAGAGGCAGCCCATTCGCGTCGCGCGAACGGATGCGTGGCTGCGCATGATCGTAGAGCCCGTCCGACTCGTCGTAGGTAATGATGATCGCGCTCTCGCTCCAATACGGACTCGCCGCGATCGCATTGATCTCCTCGGCCAGCAGCCCTTCGCTGATCTGCGTGTCCGAGTAGCCCGGATGATCGTCGTTGCCGTTGAAGACTGCGGCCAGCTTGGGGTTCGGATCCTGCGGCTTCCATCCGCGAATGTTGCCGTAGCCGCCGCGCAGATAGAAGACGCCGGACTCCGGCAACTGCTTTTTCGCAATCGCGTCGAAGAACTCGCTCAACCCATGCAGATGTGTGCTGGCCAGCGGATTGTTCGCCACATAGCCGAAGTACTGCGGCGCATTGTGATGCGCCACGTAGCCTTCGTGCGAGGCCTTCCCTTGAGCGTCGTTGTTCTCGTGTTCATAGCCCTGCTGATACCATCCCCAGTTGATCGCGCTCACGCCGTGACCAGCAATTTTTTCAATGTCCTCGCGCACATCGGGCAGATCAAACGCAGGATCATAATCGGCCGCCGTGGTCTTCTTGATCTCGCTGCCCATGAAGGAGAGCGGCAGACTGGCAAAGGTCAGGTTCTTCGAGACGCCTCCAAAGGGCCGCGTGGCTTGCGGCTGTTTCAGGCGATCCGCGCGATCCAGTGGCGATCCCCAATAGGGCTGAGGATCAGAGACCAACGGCACCGTCGCTCCCTTGCCCTGGCCGCCGGAGGCCGCAGCATCCGGATGCAGCATCCACTGCGTCTCGCCGCCCTGACCCGCGATCATCGCAATAGCATTGGGCGTCGAAGGACCGATGATCGTGTCCATGAAGTGGTCGAAGAGCGTGAAGCGATCCGCGTAGCGCCAGAGAAACGGCGCGGTATCGCAGTCCACATGAGCCATCACCAGCTCACCAAACTGCTTGCGTTCGAGCGTCGGCGCCTTGGACGGCTTGCCATTGGTCAGCGTCACGCCCTCTTCGGTCAACGCATACTCCGAGTTCCGCGCCACGCCGTTTGCATCCAGCGCGATCTTGCGCGCGATGCCCACATGCGAGTGAATCACCGAGGCTATGTCCGCCGGATAGAGCGGCACGGTGCTGCCCTTTGCATCGATGATTGTTGTTGGAATCCGGAAGGGCGAAATCACTCCCAGAGTTCCGTCGGTATTCACCAGTAGTTGCGTGAATCCCGGCACCTGGCGATATTGGTAGGGGCCAGCCGCTCCCGCGTAGATTCCATCCGCGCCGGGATAGCTGCCAAAATAAAAATCAAAGGAACGGTTCTCCTGGAAGAGTACAAAGACGTACTTGATCCGGCTGTGGATCAGCCGCAGCTTCTCAGCCTGTGTAATCGCTGGCTCACTGGCAGGGTCTATGATTTGCGCGCTCACCGCCGCACTCGATTTTGGCGCGATGGTTACATCCGGCAACGCCGCCTGCTGTTGCGCAGCGCAGATTTCAATTGTGCAAAGCGCGATCAGCGCTGCAATGGCTCGCGTGCAATTCATCTTCCGCATGTCAATAAACTATTCTTTCCTGCCCTGCTGTAGCAACCAAAGCCCTCTCCGCAGGCGGCGGAAGTTGAAGAATTCTCGGTAAAAATTTTCATAGCCAAAGCCGCGGATTACACAGCTGTGAAACCGCTGCTCATCTCCTGAAGAAACAGCCGGGACTATACTTGCTTCCAGCATGGGCAAACAGAGAAGAGGGACGAGATGAAAGTGCTGATCTTTGGCGCGACGGGGATGGTGGGGCAAGGGGTTCTGCGCGAGTGCCTGCGAGCCCCGGATGTGGAAGTTGTGGCGTCCGTTGGCCGCGTAGCAACCGGAGTGCACGACACGAAGCTGCGCGAGATTGTCTGCGCTGACGTCGGCGATCTTATGGCGGTGGAGACCGATTTGGTTGGCTTCGACGCATGCTTCTTCTCGCTCGGCGTTTCGGCAGCCGGCATGAAGGAGGCCGATTACGAGCGCATCACCTATGGACTCACGCTGGCCGCGGCGGAGACGCTCAGCCGGCTCAATCCGGGGATGACCTTCATCTACGTCTCCTGCGCGGGAACCGACAGCTCGGAGCGGGGGCACGTGATGTGGGCGCGCATCAAGGGCCGGACGGAGAATGCCCTGCTGCAGCTGCCGCTCAAGGCGTTCATGTTTCGTCCCGGGCTGATTGAGCCGCTGGATGGAATTCAATCGAAGACGCGTGCCTATCGCGTCCTGTACAAGCTCACCAAGCCGCTGCTGCCGCTACTCCGCCGGGCGCTGCCGAATCAGGTTCTGTCGACGCGCGAGATCGGCCAGGCCGTGCTGGCTGTGGCGCGGCGGGGCTATGAGAAGCGGATTCTGGAGACAAGGGATCTTCGCTGCTTGGCCAATCGCTGAAAACCTGCGCCAGCGCGGACCTCATCATGCTAGAGTGAAATTTCACGGGGGATAGGCGCGATGGCGGCTGGAATTCAGCTTCCCGGTCATGGCGAGACGGGCAATGCCGATACGATTGGGTTGCAGCAGCAGGTGGCGCGGTTGCAGGCGCTTCTGGAGGCTTCGCGGCAGGTGCATTCGACCATTCGCGAGGAAGAGGTGCTGGAGCAGGTGCTGCGCATTGTGGTGCGCGAGCTTGAGATGGCCGGTGCGGCCTTTCCTGCGGCTGGGTTGAGTTATGGCGACGCTCCGAGCGCTGACGACCTCGACACGGCGGACGCGCTGGCTTATCCGCTGGAAGACCGCACCGGCCAGCTCATGGCTGAGCTGCTGGTGGCGTCTCCGGGCGGCCGAGCGCTGACGATCTACGAGACCGACTTCCTTGAGGGGCTGGCGTTGCAGGCCGCCGTGGCGCTGGAAAACGCGCGCAACCACAAGCGCAACATAGAGTTTGCCCGCGTGCAGCAAGATATGGACGCGGCGCGCGCCATTCAGCGCTCGCTCTTGCCGCAGAGGCTTCCCGCGATTCCGGGCTACTCGCTGGCCTTCCGTTCCGATACCTGCTACGAGGTGGGCGGCGACTACCTGGACATTGTGGCCCAGCCGGACGGCAGCCTACTGATGGCGGTGGCCGATGTGGCCGGCAAGGGAATGGCTTCGGCGATCATGTCCACCAGCTTCCGCTCGGCCTTCCGCGCGATGGCCGCCGACGGGCCGCCCTTGGACGAACTGGCTGCGCGCATGAATCAGCACCATTGGGCGGAGGGCGAAGAGGCGCGCCGCCGCTATGTCACGGCGATTTTCCTGCGGCTGCATGCACAGGCGGGCGAGATCGAGGTGGTCAACGCCGGCCACAATCCTGGGTTTCTGGCGCAGCCCGGCGCGGAGCCGCGCCTCTTTGAGGCCGCCGGCACACCGCTGGGAATGCTGCCGGGGATGCGCTACGCGAGCGAGCGCTGCGATTTTTTGCCGGGAACGCGACTGCTGTTTTATACCGATGGGCTGACGGAAGTCTTCAAGGGGGATGAGGAGTTTGGTCCCGAACGACTTCTGGACGAATTTTTAAGGTGCCAGGCGGCAAAGGCCGATGGTATTCTCGATGCATTATGGGCGGCCATCGAGGCTTTCTCCGAAGGCGGGCCGCAGGGAGACGACATGACCGCACTGGCGCTGTGCCGCGAAACGGGTGTGATGGAGATGCCGGCATGAGCGAAGACAATTCCATCCCCAAATCCAAGCCCACCATGGTCGAGGTACGGCTGCCCTCGCGCATGGGCTTCGAGAAGGTGGCCATGAGTACCGCGGCGGCGGTGGCCAAGCTGATGTGCTTCCGCGAAGACCGCATCGAAGACCTGAAGACGGCCGTCGCCGAGGCCTGCATCAACGCCATCGAGCATGGCAACCGGCTGAACGAAAAGCTCAGCGTGGGTGTTGTGCTCTCGGTCAACGCCAACTCGCTGGAGGTTAAGGTCATCGACGATGGCAAGGGCATGAACCGGAAGCCGGGCCTTGTCAGCAAGCCCGACATCGACCGCAAGATGCACGGCGACGAAGGCCCGCGCGGCATGGGAATGTTTCTCATCCAGGCGCTGGTGGACGAAGCCGAGTGGGTGGTCGGCGTCGACGGCAACAGCAGTTACGTCCGGCTGGTCATCCGGCTGGATAAGGACGCGGAATAACCCTAGAGAATACGGAGACGATGGATCGTGCAAAGCGAAACCAAGGCGCGCGTTGAGCAACTCACTTCCCCGGCCGGGCATGCGGTCGCCGTCCTGCGCTTCGAGGGCGACATCGCCAGCACCTCGAAGGATGCGGTCCTGGGCACCTACCAGGCGCTGCCCAAGGAGACCTCCAGGCTGGTTTTGCTGGACTTCAGCAAGGTGGATTACATCAACTCCAGCGGCATCGCGCTGGTGATCCAGATGATGATCGAGGCCTCGAACTGCGGCCAGAAGGTCTACGCCTTCGGCCTCTCGGCGCACTTCACCAAAGTCTTTACGATGGTGGGCATCACCAAGTACGCCGGCCTCTTCCCCACGCAGACCGAGGCGCTGACGGCGCTGTGATCGGGCGGAATTGTGTACACATCCGCGCGAAAAAGACTCTGCATCGAAGCAGAGACTTTTGGGCATAAATTTGGCCAGACGGCGGGTGGAATTCATGGTTTCCCGCCCTAGTTCACCCCAACGACGAGGACCTGTCGTTGGGGACCCCGAAGCCGCAAAAACAAAAACGCGGCGAGGGTGGGGCATGGAGCCATGGAGCAATTGTTGCCGGCATGGTTCTGATCCGCCCCTGCTCGCGTATCATGGCCGGTATGGACCTTCAAGCGATTCAGGCGGCCATCCGCGAGGCCGGCTTTGACGGCTGGCTCTTCTACGACCATCATCACCGCGACCCCATTGCCCAGCGCATCCTGGGACTCGACGAGAAGGCGCACATCACGCGCCGCTGGTATTACTTTGTGCCCGCCACGGGCGAGCCGCGCAAGCTGGTCCATAGAATAGAACAGGGCCGGCTGGACTCTCTGCCCGGCGCCAAGGGACTCTACTCCAGCTGGCAGGAGCTCGCCGCCGGCCTGGAGGCGATGCTGGCGGGCGCGAGCACACTGGCCATGCAATACTCGCCCAACAACGCCATTATGTACGTCTCGATGGTGGACGCCGGCACGGTCGAGTTTCTGCGCGGGCTGGGCAAACGAATTGTAAGCTCTGCTGACCTTGTCAGCGTTTTTGAGGCAGTCCTGAGTGAAGAACAGATCGCCAGCCACGGCGTCGCGCAGCGGGCCATCGACGCGATTCTGGCCGAGAGCTGGCGAGTGATTGGCCGCAGAGTGCGCTCCGGAGCGGGCCCGTACACCGAGTTCGACCATATGCAATGGCTGAGCTCGGCTATGCGCAACGAAGGCCTGGTTTGGGACGACGGCCCCAACGTCAGCGTGAACGCCAACAGCTCCGACTCGCACTATGAGCCGACGGCAGAGCGAAGTTCTCCCATCGCCGCGGGCGATTTTCTTCTCATTGACATTTGGGCCAAAGCGGATAAACCGGGCAGCGTTTATTACGACATTACCTGGACCGGCGTGGTGGGACGCGAGCCAACGGCCACGGAGTTGCACGTCTTCGAGACGGTGGTGAAGGCGCGTGACGCGGCCATCCACGCCGTCGAGCAGGCCTTTGCCGAGAATCGCGCAATCCGCGGCTTCGAGGCCGACGACGCGGCCCGCGAGGTCATCCGCGCGGACGGCATGGCCAAGTTCTTCACCCATCGCACCGGCCACAACATCGGCCCCGAGATCCACGGCTCCGGCGCGAACCTTGACAACTTGGAGACCCACGACGAGCGGCTCTTGCTGCCCAACACCTGCTTCTCCGTCGAGCCGGGGATTTACCTGCCGGAGTTCGGCGTGCGCAGCGAGATCGATATGATGACCGCGCCGGGCAAGGCCTGGGTCACGGGGAAGATTCAGCGGGAGCTGGTGCGGATCTAGGGACTAGGGACATAGGGACTAGGGACTAACCCCTAACAGCCCGTGGTAAAAGTCCGACGTGCCGAAAAAACTTCCCTCAGGGGCTAAAGCCCACGGATTCTATTGGCTTTATCGGCACGACTAAAGTCGTGCCCTTTCAAAACCAGACTTACACCACGGGCTGCTAACCCCGATGCGGTATAGTCAAAAAGAATGGCTACTGAAGAGAACAAGAACGCCGCGCCAGGGTCCGGTTCGCAATCCGGCGCGAAGGCCGCTTCGCAACCGGCAGCGCAACAGGGCTTTGTCTACCTGCCTCTGATCGCCGGCTGGCTGGTGCCGGGAGCGGGGCATTTTCTGCTGGGCAAATGGATTCGCGGGTCGCTGCTGGCGGCGTCGATTCTGGGAATGTTCGTGACCGGGCTGGCGATGCACGGCCAGCTGTACACCAGCGCGCATAACATTCTGGACATCCTTTGCCTGGCCGGCGACCTGGGCAACGGGCTGCTGTACGTGGCCGGCCGAGTTGCGGGCTGGGGCGCGGAGCAGGCGCAGACGACGGTCGCCGACTGGGGCGGGCGCTTCATCGTAGTGGCCGGGCTGCTCAACGTGATTGCCGCCGTGGACGCGCACAATCTGCGCACCGGGAGGAAGTCATGACCTACTTTCCGGCGGTGCTGCTCTTCGCTCTCTTCGCCTCGACGGTCTTCGGCATCACCCAGCGCGAAACGCCGCGCGGCATGATCCGCTATGGAATCTATTGCTTTGTGCTCTTCGTCGGCTCGGCGATTGCGCTCAGCTGGCTGATGTTTTTTATCGCGCGATAACTGGAGCAACGTGTCCCGCAAAACCCTCTTTCGCATCCTCGCAGTTTTGTTTGCCGGCGCGGCGATCTACCATGCTGTCCCGTTCCTGGATCCTGCGTTCAGCGCTGGGGCATCGCACTGGCGCCATGCTGTCTTCTGTGCAATCGATCTCCTCTGCGCCTGGTATCTTCTCCGGCGACCGCGCTGGTTCGTGGCGGCATTTGCCGCGCTCACACTCCAAGTTCTATACAGTCATGGCCATCATGCGTGGATGCTATGGCACACGCAACGGCGGCTGGATTGGCTTTCCTTCGCGGTCCTGGCCGTGGTGCCTTGGACTCTCGCATTGCTGATTGCGGACGGCATCGAGAGGCGATGCGTTGACCCTGCGTCCGTCAAAGGAGTATCAAGATAGAGAAGGAGTCGGCACGGAGGATCACCATGAACAAGCAGTGGCACGCGGAGAACAAGATGCCATCCAAGGCGACGCTGGAACAGCGCATCCAGTGGCACCGGGAGCATCAGTTGCATTGCGCCTGCCGGGAAGCGCCCAAGAGCGTTGCCGCTGCCCGGCCCGATTTGTTTGCACCGGCGAAATCCCGCCGCACATCCACTTCAGCTTAGCTCTCGGCATTCTGTGAAGGAGTTTCAATGAACTCACCGGATTCAGAGGAGAATTTCGCGCGGTTCTATGGGAATGTTGTGTCTCCCAAAGCCGCCGCGCTGGCAGATTTTCGCCGCCGCTTTCCGGATAAGGTTGTCAGGGACGGTGCGCATAAGTGGCGCTATCGCGTGATCGGCACCGGCTCCCGGGCGCTATTGGCTCTTCCCGGCGGCGAGCTGGTCAACGATCTGGGCTTCGAGTTTGCGCTGGCGATGCGCGGCTGCTGCCGCATCGTTTATCCGGCCTACCCGCGCGTCGATTCGATGGAGGAGCTGGCCAGCGGCCTGGCCGCGATTCTCGATGCGGAAGAGATCGATCAAGCCGCGATCCTCGGCGCGTCCTTCGGGGGAGCGCTTGCCCAGGTCTTCGTACGCAAGTACCCAGAGCGGATCAGCCATCTGCTGCTCTCGAATTGCGGCGTTCCTTTGCGCTATCTTGCGCCGTCCGTGCGCCTCTTCAATTGGATCGCACGGGCGCTGCCGTGGTCTGCCACAGCCGGGCTCTTGCGCGGTCCCTTGCTTAAGGCCATCGACCCGGCCGGCAAGGACCGCGACTTCTGGAAAGCCTATCTCGACGAGATGCTTTCCACCCGGATCACTAAAGCGGATATGCTGGCCAACTTCCGCATCCAGCTTGCATACCATCGGCGCTATCACTTCACGCCCAACGATCTTGCGGATTGGCAGGGCAAGGTTCTCATCGCGGAATCGGACACGGACGTGATCGGCCCGCGCCGCCGCCAGGCTCTGCGCGAAACCTACCCCAGCGCCGAGGTTCACACCTTCCACAACGGCGGCCATGCGACGATGTTCTTGCGCTTCGACGAGTACCTGGCGATGGTGAAGCGGTTTCTCGATTGTGGAAGCACGGCAGAGGCTTCCTGATTGTGCGCAAATCGAGGCGTGGAACTACCTTTTTTCCATTCACCTCAAGCCGTTCGATTCCGCAGCCAGACGGTGGCGTCGAAGCTGTGCGCGCAGCCATAGCCTTCGGCGCGATAGAGGTCGATGGCATCGGTGTTGGCTTCAGTGACGGTGAGCGAGATTTCGCTCACACCCTGTCGCAGGAAGCAGGAGGCGGCCAGGTTGATCAGGTTGCGGGCCAGGCCGCGGCGGCGATACTCGGGATGGACGCAGAGCTGGGTGATGTGGCCGCTCTCGGGGCTGACGCGGGAGCCCAGCACCAGCGCCACCATCTCCCGGCTGATGCGATCGATCACCACATGCGAGACAGGAGCGCTGAAGACGCCACAGCCGGAGAAGCGGACGATGTTATTGAGAAAGCGCAGCGAGCCGTGCACCGAGCGGTACTGGTCGTTGACCACACTGTCTGGATGGCCGCGGTATACCGCTGCGATCAACTGCGCGGCGGCGGAGAGGTCATCGTCGCGCCAGGGACGCAGCTCCAGCCGGACAGGAAGATGCACGCGGGGCGCGGCGAAGTAGCCATCGAGAGAGCGCCTCATCAACAGCCGCCGGTAGCTCTGGAAGTCCGCATCGAGGAAGACGCCGGTGTGCGAGCCGGAGGGGTGCAGTAGCAGTTGCGATTCGATGCGATCCACCTGCGGAGAGTTCATCAGCAGCTCAAGAAGGTGGCGCAGCAGCGTCTCCTCGACTTCGTACGCCGATCCGCCATCGGCGCGCAGGCCGGGCAGCGCGAAGACGTCGCCGATGACCGCCTTGGTCTCCTCGTAAATGCAGAAGACAAAGCCGGTAACCTGGCCTGCCTCCAGGGCCGCGTAGCCGGGCAGCGTATGGCTGTCGAGGTACTGCATCAGCAGCCGGGCCGAGACGTTGTAGTCCCAGTGCAGGCGCTGCTTCCACAGCTCGCTCTCCGCCTCCAGCACGGGGCGCAGCACCGGCGCCGCAAAGTGCCGCAGGTCGAGGATCTCAAGGTGAGCGCCCGATGCCATGCTTCTCCTGTCAGTTATGTCCTATGAGGATTTTGCGCCCTGGCGATTGGCGGCAACTGGTTCAGACTATAGCAAAACCGGGACGGATGTATTCTGGGGTTCATAGCTATGCGCCGGACCAAGGCAAATCCTGCGCTTCATTTGTGCCTTCTTCCTGTTTGGTGGTATTGTGGCGACAGATTGAGTGGCTCTGCGCAACGCCGCTCCAAGTCCATGTTTGCGGCGTGGCGCAAGTTGTTTCATCATCCTGGCAGGTTGTTGATTCCAAGCATTTTGCTTCCTGCTTCGTGCTCAGTTTGGAGTTCGAATCTCCGCGGCGAGTCCGCTTTTTTATCGATACTGCCGGCCTTCCGCTTTTATACTCTTGATCTTCCGCGAAATGAGGAACTATGGCTAACTGGAATCTCGCCTACAACTGGATGATGGACAACGAGGATGCCGCGCGCGCCTGCGCGCAGGTTCCCGACGCGCCCCCCGGAGCCTTTGCCATCAGCGGCATCAACAGCGCGGCGTGGCCGGATGAGTTCGCGGCCATCGTGGAGCTTCCCCAGGACCAGCGCAAGCCGCTCGTCCAGCAGTTTTACGAGAACCACTTCTGGAATATGTGGTACGCGCAATTGGTTTCCGATGACCTGTGCAAGCGGGTCTTTGACTTTGCCGTCAATGCCGGCAGCGCGGCGTCGGTGCGCTGCCTGCAGCAGGCCCTGAATACACTGGCCGGTTCGGGCGCGGCGCAACTCGTGGATGACAGCGACTGGGGCCCAATGACGCTGGATGCGGCCAATTCTGCCGATCCCGCGGCGCTGGTGGCAGCCTTCCAGGATGCGCGGGTCGCGTTTTACCAAGCCATCGTGGCCGACAAACCGAGTTTGTCGATCTACCTGGCCACCTGGACCACCCGCGCCCAGAAGTAGACGCGGGCGGTTAAAATGGAATGGGGCCGCATAGCTACTCACGCGCGGCCTGGACAAGGTGCAAATGCTTCTCAGCTTTTTTGCTTCTCCCCTCCATTCGGCACCCCCGGGGCAAATCGTCGAACGGGTTCTCTGGACGCTGACCTTTGCCGCGCAACTGGTTTTGCTGGTGGTTCTGATGGGCCGCGACCACGCGCGGCGCTATCCCTGGTTCACCGCCGGCATCGCGCTCGCAGCCCTGCGGCTGATGGCCGAGGTTCTGCTGGCGGGCCGCATGGCTACGCTCCCGTTACAGGAGATGCTTCTCACGCTGGCCGACCTGGCTGTGATAATGGGTCTGCTGGTCTTGGTGGAGTTGGCGCGTCGAGCCTTTGCCGGACTTCAGCGCTCCTTGTGGGTCGTGAATGCCGTAGGGTTGCTGGTGGTGGCCGGCGGCTTGCTGACCGTGTGGGGGCCTTGGCCGGCGCGCAAGGATATTGTTCTGGACTCATTGCTCGGCAAGCTGCGGCTGATGCAACTGCTGGCGCAGAAGGGCGATCTGCTGGTGGCGCTGCTGACGGTGGGGCTGGGGCTGCTGGTGGTGCTCTTTGGCCGACGCTTCAAGGCCGGCTGGCGCAGCCACACACAGATGATTGCCATCGGACTCTCGACCGTAGCCATTGCCTTGCTGGCGTTGCAGGGAACGGTACAGTCCATCGTCAAGACGGCGCATCCCCATTCCCAGCAGGAGTATGACCACATCATCGGCCTGCTTGCTAGTCTGGTGAACGCCAACAAGTTGGTCTACCTGTGCGCGCTGCTGTGGTGGATCGTCTGGCTGTGGCTCGACGAGCCGGGAGCGGCCAAGGCGGCGCCGGAGTTGGCTGCGTCCGCGCCGGAGGAAGAACCGCCGCCGGCTGACGAATAAGCTGGGGGTTCGTAATATAAGGTGTTTGTCCGCTCTTTCTCACGAATTGGACGGGAACGCGGATGATTTCACTTGAGGTGTGCCCGCCCATGCTCGATATTCATCTGCCGCATAAGTCCATCCGTGGATTCTCCGAGTTCCTGATTCATCTCTTCACGATTACAGTCGGCCTGCTGATCGCTGTGCAGATCGAGAATTTCGTCGAGTGGCGCCACCACCTGCATCTGGCCGAGCAGGCGCGGGTGGCGCTCAGGGCGGAGATTGCCAGCAACCTGAAGGGTCTGCGGGGGATTCAGCCGGGGCTGAAAGCCTGGCAGGATCAGATTGACGCCGATCTGGCCGCGATGAAGCGCATCCAGGAACATCCGAACGATCCGGCGGCTCAGCACGCCAGCCTTGCGGTCAACTCTGGCGGTGTCACTCTGGACGATACGGCGTGGAGAACGGCGCAATCGACCGGCGCGCTGGCGTATATGCCTTACGAGGAAGCCGGGCGGTACACCAATATCTATCAGGCTCAATCCAACCTGCAGGCGATGGAAGATAAGCCGATGGAAGATGTTGCCGCCATCCTCGGCCTGATTAAAAAATTCAATTTTGACAAAGCATCGAGCAAAATCACCGCGGAGCAGGCCGGCGCGGTGGCGGAAAAGTTAGGACAGATGAGTGTGCATCTAGCGACCGGGGATACCCTTTTGCGCGTCGACATTGAGCACAGCACCGCATTTCTGGAAAACCGCCAGCCCAACGGAGATTTCAGCTTCAATCTGAAATGAGCCGAAGGGGCTCCGCAAGCCTCCCTATGAACATCATGGTTGGATGAGGCGGTTTGTAGACAAAATCAGCAAGTTAGCCACCGCTTCGCGGTGATAGCAAGTTCGCAAGTTCGCGGGCTCATTGCTGCGTAACTTGCAGCAGCGAATCAGGCTGCTCCCAATGAATCTGATCCCTGATTAAATGTGGCAGCTTGCCTGGCCGCGTTTGGCGAGGTACTTCTGGTGGTACTCCTCGGCGCGCCAGAAGCTCTGCGCCGGCTCAACCTTCGTGACAATGCGCTTCGGCTGGAAGCGGCCTTCGGTCGTGAGCTGCTCGATCCTGGCGCGGGCCTGCGCCTCCTGGCGGGGCGAGTGGAAGAAGATGGCAGATCTGTACTGCGTGCCCCAGTCCGGACCCTGGCGGTTGAGAGTGGTGGGGTCGTGGAGGGCGAAGAATGCCTCCAGAAGCTGCTCGAAGCTGACCCGCTCCGGGTCGAACTCCACCTCGACCACCTCGGCGTGGCCGGTCTGGTCGGTGCAAACGTCCTGATAGCTGGGCCGCTCCAGCGAGCCGCCTTCATAGCCCACAGCCGACGCCGTCACGCCGGGGATGGCCGCGAAGGCCGCCTCGACGCCCCAAAAACATCCCGCTCCAAAGGTTGCCTTTTCTATGCTCATGGTAGTAGAGATGCGCCTCAGGTCGATTTGGTAACAAATTCAGGTGATCAGGTTATAGATCAGGCCGTAGGGATCCCGGACGTAACATCGGGGAAATTCCGGCTCGTCCTTAACGACCCGGCAGCCGTTTTCCACCAGCCGCCGCGCGACTTCCTGCACGTTCTCCACGGTGACTTCCAGCACCGGCCCCAGCGCCGGGCCCCGCTCGATGAAGAGGTTAATGTGCGCGCCATGCAGGCTGATCATCCCCGGATCTTCGCCGGTGATTCTGAAACCAAGATGCTCGACGTAGAATGCAGCCGCTGTCTTGGGCTCTGGTGCTTGTATGAGAATGTCCGTGCCAAAGGAATTTGCCATCCGCCCTCCTGGTGCGGACAGTTTATCACGGACATTTTTGGGGCAGCATGCAATTGGCGAGACATTCTTCCCGCCGGTCGTTAGAGCAGAGTACAAATTCATACGGAGCTTTGAAGATCCGGGCGAGAGCCAACACCGCATCTGCGACTCTGCTCCTGGCCCGTGGGAAGAGTTGCCATCCCAATCTGGTCCTGCGCAACCGGACGCTTCGCATACAACGAGTGATCGATTGCTGTAACCTTATCAAAAAACAGCAAATGCTCAAACGTGGAAGTAACTGCATAAGCCACGGACAGCCCGCCTCCCGCCCCGTGCGGAAGCGCCATTACAACCCTTTCGCATGTTGACTGATACACCAACCGTTGCTAGTCTTAAGCACAGTTACTTGGATCTGCCGATGAGGCATATCGCGAGGTGCGGGACGAAGGCTGATTCTCTCATCCTGCGGACGGTGCGGTTGTCACGAGCCGTATTCTGGCGTGAGCGGTCTGTGGGAAACTCCTCCTGCCAAGTGAGGATAGCGAAGCTATGCTCAAATGATGAGCGATGTGGTAACTATTGATAGATCCCCTGTAGTTGTGCCGGATTCGCTGAACCCTCATCAGAAGCATTATGCCCTACTCCAGGATGCGCCCTCCGAAGAGAAGACCGGGGAAGAGGAACCCACTTGAGAGAACAGAATGAAACGCAATCGGGCAGCCTCAGTGGCCGGCTTGTTGAAGGCAGCCGCCTCCTCGATCCCGAAGACCAGGTATCTCTGCGCGAGCTAGCGCTGGTTCCATGGAAGCGGAAATATCTTGTAGGCGGTTGCACGGTCTTTTGCGGGCTATTAGCGGTCCTTGTTTGCGTTCTGATGCATCCGAGATACCGCGCTACCGCCATGATCGAGCTCAACGAAAAATCTGCCAGCGCGGCCGACGCGCTCTCCAGCATGGCATCGATGGGAGGAGGGCACGCGGATGAGCTGAAAATAAAGGTTGAAACCGAAACCGCGGTCATCAAGGACGACTCGATCGCCCTGGCTGTACTCGGCAAGATGGGAATGCTGCGGCTGGAGAATCCTGACCGGTTCAGCAAGGAGCCGGGGCCCCTGGTAAATAAACCGGAAGACCTGCCCGCCGCGCAGCGCGAAGACCTGATTAGCAACTTCGAGGCGCATCTCAAGGTAGAAGAGGTTGGGAGTTCACGCCTCCTTGCTATTACCTATACCAGCAGGGATCCGGTGCAGGCCGCGCAGGTGGCCAATCAGGTGGTTGCCGAGTACAGGTCTTATCTGCTGAACTCTAACTTCAATTCATCCAAGGAAGTCTCGCAGTGGCTTTCTGCCCAGCTAGGCGATCTTTCCGGCCAGGTAACCAAAACCCAGCAGGCCGTTGCGGAGTTCGAGCGCTCACACAATCTTTCCGCCGCGATGCTGGGCCTGGCGACACTAGGCGGCGGCTCTGCATCTTCATCCGGCGGCAGGGGCGGGGGCGGCGGTTCTGTGTCCATACCGGAACTAGAGCGTCTCACGACACTCAATGACGAGGTGACCCAGGCGGAAGCCGCGCGCATGGGGCGCGAGGCAGTCTACCGTTTGACGGCAACGGAGAATCCGGATCTGATCTCTTCGCTCGGCTCCAGTTCTCTTCCCGGACTTTCCGGCTCTACAGTCCTCTCTCAGGGCGGCGGCCTGGAAATCCTGGATGCTCTGCGCCAGCAGGAGGCGACGGCGCGGGTGGCGTATGCCAGTGCGGAAACCAAGTATGGCTCCAAAAATCCCCGTTTGGCTGACATCGCCAATCAAGTGAAGTCGATTCAGGAGCAGATACAAAACGAGATGGGAAAGATCAAGCAGCGGGCGAAGAACGATCTTGTCCTGGCGCAGCAGAACGAACAGGCTCTGCGCGCCGCCTTCGAAGCGCAAAAGCTCGTGACCAGCAAGATGAACTATGATGTCGTGCAGTTGGGCGTTCTCATGGCGCAGGCCCGCTCCAGCCGCGACTTGTATGACCTTCTCTACGCCAAGCTGCAGGAAGCGAACATCGATGCCGGCAACAGCGCGACGAATGTTACCGTCGCCAATCCCGCGCGGCCTCCCGGCCAGCCGTATATGCCGCAGCCTGTTCTGTTTATCGTTCTCGGTATTTTGGGCGGCCTTTTCCTGGGCGTCAGCCTGGCCTATCTGATGGAAAGCCAGGATGACACTTTGGCGGACAGCTTTCAAGTGGAAACGGTGGCCAACCTGCCGGTCCTGGGCATGGTTCCATTTCACCGCATGGAGCCAAAAATGCGGGAAGGCGCCATGGCAGCCGAATCCAGCCCCTTCCTGATCGCTCCGGAAAGCGCCACATCGGAATCCTTCCGCAGCTTGCGCTCCGGACTGACTCTCTCCGGCGTAGGGCGAAAGCTCCGCGTTCTGGCCATTACCAGCGCTCTTCCCGGAGAAGGCAAATCTTTTACCGTCTATAACATGGGGCTTGCCTTTGCCGCCACCGGCAGGCGCGTGCTCCTCATCGACTCCGATCTTCGCCGCCCCCGGCTGCACTCCCTCTTCCGCGTAGGGCGCGAAGATGGGCTGGCAGATGTCCTGGCCGGCATGAAATCGTTTGACGAGGCCATCAAGCCGCATCCCATCGAGCCGAATCTCTTCGTGTTAACCTCCGGCCGCAACTCCCCGCTTGCCTCCGAGCTGCTGGGAGCGGGCGAGATCGAAAAGGTCATTGAAGCTGCCCGGCAGCGGTTTGACCTGGTCTTTATCGACAACCCGCCCGTCTTGCCGGTCGCCGACGCGATTATCGTGGGAACGCACTGCGATGGAACCATCGGCGTGCTGCGCGCCGGCCGTACTTCTCGAAAGGCGTTGCGCCGCTTTGTCCAGACCCTTGCCCGGAACCGCATTCATATTCTCGGCCTCGTGATTGAAGCGGTGGATATGTCTGCAACTGAGTATCGGAGCGTGTATGGCTACAATGTGCAGAGCTATTATGGCGAAAAGACAACCTAAGGCAGCTTTCAGCAGCGGCCTTCTGCTTCTGCTCGGCGCCGTCTTGCTGCCGGCGATGATGACTGTGCCGGGAAATGCTCAGGTGCCGGGCGGCTCAACTGCTTCGACTGCCACGGCAGGCTTGGCTTCCTCCTCCAGCAAGACCCAAGCCCCCTCTCAAGGGCAGGGGCCCATCGTCGTTCCCAAGGACTTATCCGAACTGCGCATCGCGCCGGGAGACTTGTTGAACGTCAGCGTCTACGACGCTCCCGAGTTCACCAATTCGTATCGCGTAGACCCTGCCGGTGACCTGACGATTCCCCTCTGCGGCAAAGTGAATCTTCTGGGGCTGACCCTGACCGAGGCGGCCAAGCGCCTGGAGGCGGCTCTCAAGAACGGCCAGATACTGGTCCAGCCGCAGGTGAATGTCGATGTGGCGCAGTTTGCCGGCCAATACGTGACGGTCATGGGCGAAGTCGTCACCCCGGGGCGGGTGGCGCTGATCGCCCCCACAACGCTCGGCGAGATTCTTGCCGAAGCCGGCGGCGTGACTCCTCTGGCGGGCGCGCGCATCAAGATCCGCCATGGAGCCAATGACGCCGTGCCGGAGGAAGATGTTCCTTATTCTCGCAGTCAGAACTCCCGGGGGGCAGCCTCCATTCTCGTGCGCCCCGGCGACTCGGTCATCGTTCCGCGCGCCGGCATCGTCTATATTCTGGGCGCGGTCAACAAGCCGGGCGGTTACGTGATGCAGGAAGACGGAAAGTTGAATGTCGCCCAGGCCCTGGCCCTCAGCGGAGGAACGGTTCTCCAGGCCAACACCGGCGGCCTGCGGGTGATTCGCCGCAATCCAGACGGAACCGTATTGGATTTTCCCCTCTCCTATAACGCCATTACCAAGGGAACCCAGACGCCGCTCCTGCTGCAAGCGCAGGACATCGTTTATGTGCCCATGAGCAAAGTCAAGGCCACGTTCTCCACGGCTACGGGGATTATCTCCTCCGCAGCCTCGGCGGCCATCGTCTCGCATCCCTGACCCCTTGATGCGGCCGCCGGGCTGTTAACGCCGGGCGCCCCGCCTCACCTGTCATCATGAGCAAAGCCCGCCGAGACGGCAGCATGGAAGCGATTGTGCCCACCGAGACGTTGCCGCCATCCGTGCATCCAGGTACCAATCTAACAAAGAGCGTTTCGGGGGCAGGATGAGTGAGAAAGCCGCGCTTGAGGAGCGAATTCAGAGTGGCTTGCTTCGCCAATTCCTGGGGCGGGAAACCTGGGCGCTGACCGACCAGGCGGTGGTCAGCGCGACGAACTTCCTCACCAATGTGATGCTCCTCCGCTTCATGGGCCTGCGCGAGTTTGGCGTCTTCACGCTGGCCTGGATGTCGGTGCTCTTCGTCAATAGCCTCCAGACCGCGCTGATTGTCGCGCCGATGATGAGCATCGGCCCCAAGCAGGAAGAGAAGGACAGGCCTTCCTACTTCGGCGCCGTCGTCTTCCAGGAACTGGTTCTTGTTTCCTGCTGCTTCGTTCTGGTCTTGCTCGCCCTCAAGACCTCCAGTAACTTCTTTCCTCATAAGAATTTGCAACAGCTCGCGCTTCCCCTAGCGGTCTCCGCGTTCGCCTATCAGATGCAGGACTTTGTCCGGCGCTACTTTTTCGCCACTCGGCAGAGCCGCCGCGCCCTGGCCGATGACGTTCTCAGCTATCTGACCCAGTTGCCGATCCTCTTCCTGCTGCATCATGCGGGGCATCTGAACAGCGTGACCGCGCTATGGACCATGGCGGGCACCTCGATCCTTGGCCTGGCGCCGGGATGGTTCTGGATGGAGCCGCTCGAATTCAGTTGGGAGTGGATCAAGTCGATCTCGCTGCGCCACTGGAGAGTCTCCCGCTGGCTTACCGGATCGGCATTGCTGGTGTGGACCTCCAGCAATATCTTTCTGCTCTCCGCTCCGGTCTATTATGGAGCCGCCGCGGCCGGCGTTCTGAAGGCCTCGCAGAACCTGATGGGCGTGACCCACGTCTGGTTTCAGGGGCTGGATAACATCGTTCCGGTGGAGACAGCGCGCCACCTGCGGAAGGGCGGGGTGGATTCGATGCTGGCCTATACGCGGTCGATTCTGCTCAAGTGGGGCGGGCTGACCTTGCTCTTCGCTATCGTCATGGCGGCGGCGCCGGGCTTCTGGCTGAAGTTGATCTACTCGCCTGAGATGGTTCAGTACGGCTACATCCTGCGGCTGTATGCCTTGCTTTATGTCATTGTCTTTGTGGGCGGCCCGTTGCGCGCCGGCTTGCAGGCGCTGGAGTTTACCGTGCCGATCTTCTGGTCTTACCTGGCTATGACGGCTTTTGCGCTCGCTTTTGCGGGACCGCTGGCCAAGAGGCTGGGCATTAGCGGTTCGTTGCTCGGACTCCTAGGAGCGCAGATTCTCTTTCAAAGCATCGTCGGCATTTCTCTGCTGCTGAAAGCGCGCCGCGTTGGGCAGCAAGCGGCTCTTTTGGCGCAATCTCCCGCCGCGGCTGAGTGAGGCTTGACTTCGGCGCGAGAGAGGCTGACTCTTCGCTCGGAAGCCGTATCTTCAGGCTGAATAGATTCTGGAGTCGAGTTTGGCAATCGCCCAGCAGAGAGTCCTTCGGGCGTAAGTCAAAATTGCCTGCCCCGCGCCACGCAATCGAACGCGATCACCAGTGCATGGGCGGCATAACCAGCAGGGAGAGACGACCGTTCCCGCAGGCAAAATCGAGTGTGTTCCCGGTGAATATTCTTTCGAATTAGACACCAATCGACACTCAAAAAGGGAGCACTGCTCAACCATGAAGATGCGTAGATGGAAGTGGCTGGACCGCACGGCAAAGATCATCGCGGCACCCCTCAGCAGGCTGGCCGTCTCCCGGCCGCTATTCACGCCCCTCAGAATGCTGGATGCTTACCTGAATATCCTGACTGGCAAGGGCGCGGGAACCGGCTGGGATCTCAATAGCGAAGTTCAAGTGGCGTTATCGCTGATCTACAGGCCTGAGCCGGTAATTTTTGACGTAGGAGCCAATGTTGGAAAATGGTCGGCAAAGATCTCTGCCGCCAAGCCTGCATCCACGCTCTTTCTCTTCGAGCCCTCCCCTGCATGCCGCGAGCAAATAGCGAAGAGGCCGCAACTTGACAATGCGACGATTGTTCCGGCAGCGGTCGGAGAGCGGGCGGGGAAAGCGCTCCTGCACTTCAGCCAGCCGACGGATGGGTCCGCATCTCTGCATCCCCGGGAAGATACCTTCTTTGAGGATCGCACCTATGCGCAGCTTGAAGTGGATGTAGTCACGCTCGATGACTTTATCAAGGCCCGGCAATTGGAGTTTGTCGATTTTCTCAAGATGGATATTGAGGGGCACGAATTGTTTGCGCTGCTTGGCGCCAAGACTGCCCTCTCGGAACGGCGCATTGGTGCGATGCTCTTCGAGTTTGGAAGCGGAAATGTCAACTCCCGAACATTTTTCCGCCAGTTTTGGAATCTGTTGACCTCCGCTGGATTTCGGATTTGGCGCATTACGCCGGGCGGAAAGCAGATTGCGATTGATGAATACTATGAGGACCTTGAATATTTCCGGGGCGTTTCAAATTATGTCGCCGAGTTAAAGGATCATCCCTTCGCTCCGGCGCCTGGCCGCAACGCCAGGCAGCGAATGTGATACCGCAATCCGATTTGCAACCATGTTGCGAGGAGGCTGCAATGATGCAATTATCTGTCATCATGCCGGCATACAACGAAGAGCGATTCATTGCCGAAGCGATCGAAAGCGTGCTGGCGCAAACCTGGACGAATCTCGAGCTGATTGTTTTGGACGATGGATCTCAGGACCGCACCCGGGAGATCGCCCAAAGCTACGCTCTTCTCGATGCACGCGTGCGCGTCGAATCGCATCCCAACATGGGTGTCGCGGCGACACTGAATCGAGGATTCGCGCTCGCCGCCAACGAGTGGGTGGCCCTGATGCAGGGAGACGATGTGCTGATGCCCAACCGTCTCGAACGCAACGTGGCTTTCCTGGAAGAGCACCCGGAGTTGTCTGTAGCGGGCGGCTGGTGCCTGCACATCGATAGCCAGGGAAAAATTATCGGCAAGGGAGAATCGCCCCTGGTCACGCATGAGGCCGTGCAAAAGCTCTATCAGGCGAATGAGTTGATCGGGTTCAACTCCTGCACGGCGCTGATGCGCAAGAGCGCGGTGCTGGCAGTTGGAGGCTATCGCGCGCAGTTCCGCGTGGGCGAGGACGTAGATATGTGGAACCGGCTGTTGGAGGCAGGCTGCAAAATACTTATCCAGCCGGAGTACCTCGTCAAGTACCGCATTCATTCTGAATCAGTTTGCATTGCCCGACCGCGGCATATCCGTGAACAGATGCACTGGTATAAGGACAGCTTGTTGCGCAGGCGCAGCGGTCAATCGGAATTATCCTGGGACGAGTATTGTAGTTATCGCCGGACGCTGCCGTGGTATGTGCGAGCCAACGCGTGGCGCAAGGACACGGCCAAGGTGCTTTACAAGGCCGCAGTTTTTCATTTTGCCGAGCACAGGTACTATCTGCTTGCTCCAACACTCATTGCGGCTTTGATCTTGCAGCCTGGCTATACCTTCCCGCAAATCACCTCGAAGCTGCTGCTTCGCCGCACGTGACGGATTACCGGCAGGTGAGCGGCAATCGGCCGATCAAGCCTCTAAGAGAATGAAGAATGCAAATGGAGTTACAGGAGTCGATGAACGCACCCTCCCTTCGGCAGCCGCCGGCTCTCCCCTTCGGTGAATTCCTGGCGTCCCTTTTTCAGGCGCTTGAAGCGGAGGGAGTACGCTACTGCGTCTTGCGGAATTATGAGGGATTCCCGGAGAATAACAACGGCAACGATATGGATCTAATGATTGGTTCTACCCAGTTGCCGCTTGCGATCCGCGGGCTTCGCTCCATTCCAGGCATTCGCATCGTCGGCTATTGCGAACTTCCCGCTGGGGCAATCGCGTATGTGGAAGGAGTTTCCGTTGCTCCGGGGGTCCGGTCGCTCCAGATCGACTTCTTTTTATCCCTGAGCTGGAAGAAGCTTCCCTACCTGCCGGCCGGCAAGATGCTGCAAACCGTGATTCCGCGGAACGCCGGCGCTCTTCACTTCTTTGTTCCTTCTCCGGTTTACGAGGCAATCACGTCCCTGCTGGCCACGCTGCTGATTGGCGGCCGGGTGAAGGAAAAGTACTTTCCCCGGGTGCAACAAACGATCGCCGGCAATAGCACCGAGACGGCTGCCATCCTCTCGCGCCAATTCGGGCGGAAGCTGGCAACGCGGCTGGTGGATGCGGTGTTGGCTGGCGACCGCTTGAAGTTGCTGGGTTGCGTAACAGCTATGCGTGCTTCGCTGATTCTGCGCAGTCTGCAGCATGGGCCGTTCCGCGGTCCTTTGTCGATTGCTCAATACTATGCGCGGGAATTTATCGTTCGTTTTTCACCAAAGACTCTTGAAACGGTGTGCATTCTGGGCCCGGACGGGGGCTGCAATGCAACTATCATCGAAAACCTGCGGCCCATGCTGGAATCCGCGGCCAAGGTAGTTGAGAAGATCCCACTCCGGCAACGTCTGCCTCTTGCTGGAGGGCCAATAGGCAATGCCGCGCGCGCGGATTCCCCAGCGGAAGGTTCAAGCGGGGCGTTTACCTCCATGGCCAACGCCGTCCTGTGGCTGGTGGCTGAGTGGCGTAGTAAATTCGCCGAAAAGGTAAATATCACACTTCACCTCCACGAGAGCTATTACCACGACCTGTTCATCAACCCCAAGAGATGCCGATATTGCGGCCCCAGGTGGTTTGCGCGTCTCGTTGGCAAGCTATTTCCGTCTCCCGATCTGTGGATATTGCTGGACCCGGCAGCAGATGCTTTGCAACCGAGGCCCCCGGAGCTTCCATCAGGGGAAACACTCAGGAAAATTGAAGCCTACCGCTCCTTCGTAAAGACTAGAAAAGAACACATCATCCTCGACGCAAGTAAGCCAGTCACCAGCGTCACAGAAGAGGCGTATGCCGCAATCATTCATATGCTCGCCCAGCGCACAGACAGGAAGCTCAAGAATCGCTTCTAAGGAGAACCTCAAACTGAGAATCGTAATTCTTGGCCCAGATGGAGCGGGCAAAAGCTCTGTCATTCAGGGGTTCATGGGGAGTTGGATTCAGGCTGGGCGCGTCGTGAAGATGCGCCACCTGAAGCCGTTCTATGTCCGGCCACGGCGCGGCGCGCCGGTTTTGATTAACCCCGTTCCTCACTGCATGCCGCCTCGCTCGGCGCTGACTTCTGTTGCAAAGATATTCGTCTGGCTCCTGGAAGAGTGGTACGCATATCTCCTCCAGGATAAAAAGGCGGTGTTGCTCATCTGCGATCGCTACTATCATGATCTCCTGGTTGACCCTATCCGGTATCGCTACGGAGGGCCGATGAGTATAGCCCGGCTCATCGGAACCCTCATGCCCAGGCCAAGACTGTGGGTGCTCTTGGATGCCCCGACCGAGATTCTGCGGGCGCGCAAGCAGGAGGTTCAGGCCGAGGAAAGTGCGCGGCAGCGCCAGGCATACTTGTCGCTGGTCCGAAAGCAGCGAAACTATGTGATCGTAGACGCTTCGCAGCCGCTGGGCAAAGTTATCACGGATGTTGAGCATGCCATCACCACAGCGGTGATCGAATCCGAAGGCAATCGTGGTTGAAGTTAGCCGTTTCTACAGAGCGCCGGACCAGCCTTCTGGAACCCATCTCGCCCTGCGCTGGAATGGACGGGTGCGCTTTATCGTTCCTCGCGACGCCGCCGGGCAGAAGGCTTGTTGGAAACTCTTTCATCCGGGCCGGTTGGAATTTCCCCTGCGCGCAATGGCTCGCCTGCCGCGCCTGCTCGGCGTTGCGAGTTGCGTGGAAGACGATAAGATGGTCTCCATCCGTCAGGCAATTGGCAAGGAAGCAGGATGGTCCTGTTGTCGCATCGGGGCGCCCGGACCGTGGTCCAAAGACACCATTCTGTTGTTGGATCACTCCGCCGAGCCGCTGTATATCGTCAAGGCGGGCGCGGGAGAAGCCGTTGACTCCCTTCTCCGCAACGAAGCGGAGTGGCTACACACGCTGCGCGGTCAGGCGCCGCTGGCCGGCCACGTTCCCGAACTGATAGCTCATCGCTCCGTAGAGGATCTCTCCTTCGTGGCGGAATCTCCGCTCCCCGGCAAGCTCGACTATAACTTCGGAGAGTTGCACATCGCGTTTCTACGCAAGTTTCAGGAGAACTCGCGCCAGACCATCAGGCTTGAAGACTCCAGGCTGTACCGGAATCTACACTCGCGGTTGAAGGATCTCGACGGGCTACTTACCCAGGCATGGTCGATCCGCATAGAGACAGCGATGCAAAGAATCGAGCAGTCGCTTTCCGGGCCGCCGAGTCTGTTTGTGGCCGCGCACAATGACTTCACCCCATGGAATATCCGCGTGCAGAGTGGCTCCGCCAGAATCTTCGACTGGGAATATGCGGACTATGAACAGCTTCCTTTGTTCGACCCGCTCCACTTTGCCCTGATGCCGATGGTTTTGAAGAGCCGGCCGAAGGGAGATATGATCCAGCAGATGCGCAATACGCTGCAATTATGCCGCCAGCAGCTTGGCCCGGAGGCTTGCTACAAGGAGTATTCGCAGGCTCTGGCTTACCTGATGAATCATTGCACGCTATATCTTTGGGGTGCCCGCAAAGAGCCCGGCCCCAATTGTGTGGTCGATGGATATGCTCATATCATCGATCATATTCTTTACAACCAGAAGAGCTAGAATGGAATGGGAAGGGTTTAATTGATTCCGCTTTATGTTAAGAGACGTTGTGCCATCTGGAGCCTTCGCGGCATGTACGCTTTCGGGAAGAAAACTGTCCATCAACGCCTGATCGGCGGCGGCAGGATGATTCTTGATACGAATGACACTTTGGCGCAGCAAATTCGCTGTGAGGAGACTTTCGAGCCGGAAGTGCGGCGAGAGATTGTGCGAATCGCGTCCGCGGCGTGAACGTGATCGATATTGGCGCGAATATCGGATACTACACGGTCCTCACATCCGAATTGATCGGCCCGGAGAAGCGCGTGTTCTCGTTTGAACCCCAGGCGCGCATGGTGGCTAAGTTGCGGCGCAACATCGAACTGAATGCCCAGGGCAACGTCGAAGTCTTCCCCTTTGCACTGGCCGATGCGCCTGGCACTGTGACCTTTCACGTCCCCTCTGAAGGAAATGAAGGGTTTGGTAGCATGCGCGCGAATGGCCGATTCGATGTTATGAAGACCGTAGAAGTGGCTACGCAGCGCCTGGACGATGTTTTAAGCGAGCTGGGGACCCCGAAGATCGGCCTGGTTAAGATGGATGCTGAAGGCGCGGAGCTTCTCATTCTTCGTGGGGCCACGCAGTTATTATCTTCACCGGACAAGCCAAGCCTGATCTTTGAAGCCAACGAATCAAATTGCAAGCCGTTCGGCTATTGTGTATTCGACCTTTTACAGTTTGTTCATGGCTTCGGCTACCGGTTGCGGCAGTTAGACAATGAAGATTGGCTCGCGGAGTCGTAGGCTTGGAACCTGTTGTCAGTGCTAAAGCAATGGCCTTCCATTCATTGGAGCGAGTGTGCCGGCGGTTTGTATGTAACAAGGGAGATTCCAACTAATTGCCGTTTCGGCAAAAGGAAAGTAGCATGAGCGACAAACTGATCGTGGTTACCGGTGCGAGCGGATTTATCGGCGGAAATCTGGTGGCATCGCTCCGGCAGAGGGGTTGCAGTCATATCCGCGCTGTCGATGTAAAGCCGCTGGAGCATTGGTATCAGAAATTCGAGGGTGTCGAGAATCTTTGTCTCGACCTGAATGAAAAAGAGAGCTGCGAGATCGCCGCAAAAGGTGCCGCGGAGATCTACAATCTGGCCGCCAACATGGGCGGCATGGGCTTCATCGAAAAGAACAAAGCACTCTGCATGCTCTCCGTGCTGATCAATACGCATATGTTGATGGCGGCGCGGAAATACGGCGTCGAGCGCTATTTTTATTCCTCGTCCGCCTGCGTATATAACGGCGATTTACAGCACACTTCCGATGACGGCGACCGATTTACGCCGCCGGCGCTGAAGGAAACTGACGCGTATCCCGCGCTCGCCGAAGACGGTTATGGCTGGGAGAAGCTATTCTCCGAGCGGATGTGCCGCCACTACATGGAGGATTTCGGCCTGCGCACGCGCGTGGCGCGCTTACACAATGTCTATGGTCCTTGGGGAACCTGGTTCGGCGGCCGCGAGAAGGCGCCGGCGGCGATTTGCCGCAAGGTGATCGAAGCTAAACTAAAAGGCAGGCACGAGATCGAGATATGGGGAAATGGCCACCAGACGCGCTCCTTCATGTACATCGACGATTGCCTGAAAGGCATCGACATGATCATGAACTCTGATATTATCGAGCCCCTCAATCTTGGCTCCAGCGAGGCGGTTAGCATCAATCAGTTGGTGGATATCGTCGAGGATATCGCGGGAATCAAGCTAAAGCGCAGGTATGACTTGGACGCTCCTAAAGGCGTGAATGGCCGCAACAGCGACAATACGCTGATCCAGAAGTATCTTGGGTGGGAGCCGAGCATCCCTCTGCGGCTGGGCCTGGAAAATACCTACGCATGGATCCACGATCAATATAAGTTGCGGGAGAGCGGCGCTGCGGGAATAGTCCGCGAGATCGACCCTGTTTCTCTCTAACGGAAAGCACAAGATCATTCAGAGGATCGGCAGGAGCATTGATCGCCCAGCTGGCTTGTGAATAGCCTGCGCTTGATACTAATTCCTGTTGTGCTTTCGTGCCGTGCAACTGAAATGCCGCGTGCTAGTTATCCATCGATGAGGAGATGATTTGCAATGACATCTCTACCCAGGATCAGCGTTGTGGTGCCCTCCTTCAATCAGGCAAAATACCTGGAATTGACCCTTCGCTCCATTCTCGGCCAGGATTACCCCGACCTTGAGCTGATCGTGATTGACGGAGGCTCGAAGGACGAAAGTCCGGATATTATCCGCAAGTACCAGCAGCACATGAAATTCTGGTGCAGTGAGCCGGATGGAGGCCACCCGGAGGGCCTGATCAAGGGCTTTTCTCACGCCACGGGAGAGATCCTGTGCTTTCTCAACAGCGATGACCTCTTTGAGCCGGGCGTACTGCGCGAGGTCGGGGAGTATTTCTCCGCGCATCCTGATGTGGACGTCGTCTATGGAGATACAACCTGGATTAATGCCGATGGAAAGTCCCTGCGCCGGCAGAAGGAAATCCCCTTCAATCGCTTTCTCTGGATCTATACCTATAACTATATTCCCGGTATGTCCACTTTTTGGCGGCGAGGGATATATGACCGGGTGGGAGGAATTACCACAACCTATCGCCTCTCCTTCGACGCCGACCTATGGATAAGATTCAGCGATGCGCACGGTAAGATCAGGCACATAGCGCGCCAGTGGTCGTGCATGCGTTTCTATTCTGAGCAGAATAATAGACGCTTGCGCGCACAGAGCGATCGCGATGATATCGAAATCCGCTCCCGCTACTGGAAAAACCATGCTGTGCCAAAGACTTTATTTCTTCGCCGCAAGGTAGCCATGGGAATGCGCATCCTCTGGAGGCTGCTGACGGGCTGCTACAGCCTGGGTTATCAAAGATACATGGAGAAGGCGGAAAAGGCATGAGAGTTCTGCTTTCGGCGTATGCTTGCGAGCCAGGAAAAGGCTCTGAGCCGGAGGTCGGCTGGCAGAGAGCGCTGCATATGGCAGAGTTGGCCGGCGAGGTCTGGGTTCTCACTCGCTCCAATAATCAGGCGGTGATCGAGTCTGATCCTCTCAGCAGCGCTCCAGATTTGCATTTTCTCTATTATGACCTTCCACCTTGGGTGCTGTTACTCAAAAAGCAAGCCTGGTTTTATCCCCTTTACTTCATCCTCTGGCAGTGGGGGGCCTACCGCCTGGCTGCCAGGCGCCATCGCATAACGCCGTTTGACCGCGTCTATCACGTCACCTTTGCCAGCATGCAGTACGGTTCCTTTATGGGCCGGCTCGGAGTGCCGTTTATTGTCGGGCCCATTGCAGGCGGAGAACGCGCGCCCTTGCGCCTGCGTCGCAGTATGCCATGTCGCGGCAAAGTTACCGAGCTTCTGCGCGATCTGGGAATTATATTCCAGCGCTACAGTCCACTCACTCGTCCTGCGTTTGCCGCTGCGGAACATATTTATGTGGCGACGGCAGACAGTCTGCGACTAGTTCCAGCCAAATGGCGCCATAAGACTTCGGTGCACCTGGCTATCGCTACGATGAGTCATACGGCGCATTGCGATGAACGAAGACTGCCAGACTTGCCTCGGTTTATATTCGCCGGACGCCTCCTTCATTGGAAAGGAGTGCATTTCGCAATCCGGGCGCTCGCTGAAGCCCGGAAAACTATTCCCGATGTAACCCTCACTCTCATTGGGTGCGGACCAGAAGAGCAGTGGTTACGAGAAGTGGCTGCGAAATACGCCGTGGCTGATGCAGTTGTATTCGCCGGCTATCTCCCCCGGTGGATGCTTGTTGACACGCTTAACAGCTACACCGCGTTCGTCTATCCCAGTCTTCATGACTCCGGAGGATTCGCTGTGTTGGAGTCGCTCCAGGAAGGAACGCCTGTGGTCTGTCTCGATCTCGGCGGTCCCGGCATCATAGTCACCTCGTCCTGTGGAATCATTATTCCAACAGCAGACGCCGATGAGGCGCAGATAGTTACCCGAATTGCGAACGCCATGATCTCCCTGGGGACACTGTCCGCCGCGGAGTTGAAGCATCTTTCTATGGGAGCACTTGCCAGAAATAACGAGTTATCCTGGGCCAGCCTGACGAATCACATCGCCGCACGATAATCTATGATTTGACCGCGGCAGCCAAGACTAGCAATGTTGAAGTTATTTGAACAGGACAAGGCAGTATATGATGCAATCTCCTCGATGGATTGGCAATAGCGAAGTCGATATCCCAGTAGCTAGGTCCAATAGGCGCGTTTCGTTCCTGAGATTCCTTTGGAGGTACCCTGTCTTTCTGCTGGCGTTTGGTCCGCCAATATTCAGGCCAAACGAGGGGATTGACGCAACCAAAGGAAATGTGGATATCTGGTCTTTTTTCCAGGTCGGTTGGCTCGCCTTGATTGCCGTTAGGGCGATCCTGCGTTTAGCTTCCGCTCATACAATCTTCATGCCTCAGCAGGTTCGATCCATTCTTAGATATTCCTTTTTCCTCGGACTGTTATTCCTGGCATCCGCGGCATACTCTCCCAGCCACTTTGTTTCGGCGGCATACTCGATCCTATATTTTCTCACCTGGATTTGCGTCGTAGAGTTTATAGTCGATGCTTATAGGAATCCGCCAGATTGGATACAATGCCTGCTTCATCTAAGGTTGATATTATGTCTACTTTGCCTTCTGGTTCTTATCACCGTCTTTATCAATCCAATTCTCGTCATGAGAGTTATACCTGGAATCGGGATACGCCTTGCCGGAGGAGCTGTTGCTCCTATAACTGCGATCTGTCCGTTGATTGCGATTATTTCGGCATATGCCTTTCTGCATTCTCTCGAATCCAAAGCTCGATCAACGTTCTTCTTTCTGGTCGGCCTGACGGGTACTGTAATCACGCAGTCAAGAGGAAGTGAACTCGCCCTGATATTATCATTCGCAATTCTTATTGCGGGATGGGCAAAGACAAGCAGACGCGCCGCGTACGTGTTTATTTCCGGATTCATGGCTTCGATATTGCTCTTTGGCGGGCTTTTGGGAGTTGTCGGAGGGGAACACATGTGGAACAGCTTCAACCGCGGTCAAAGCTCTCAAGGCATAGCAAGCGCTAGCGGAAGAACGGACATTTGGAAATTTGTTATCCAATACTGCATGGACCACCCGCAAGGGATGGGATATATCGCCGGCTTCCGAATTATCTTCAGACAGTATTTCGCCCTCGGACTACAGGTCAATGTTAACCGTATCGGCAACGGTC
The DNA here is from genome assembly GCA_003134855.1 of Acidobacteriaceae bacterium. GTDB lineage: Bacteria > Acidobacteriota > Terriglobia > Terriglobales > Acidobacteriaceae > Telmatobacter. The sequence continues at coordinate 571,996 of PLCS01000007.1, read as the reverse complement.
ATAACTCTTTTATCGATATTCTAGCAGATGCTGGATGGCTGGCCTTGACGATCTATCTGATTACGATGGTAAAGATATTCAGGATAGGTTTTCGTTATGCACAAGAGCACACTTATATGGCCTTGGCGTCAGACAGTGCGTCCCGCCACACGCTTCGATGCGCGCTGGTTCTGCTTATCTATTGTTTGGCGAACGGAATGGATACTGCGGATTTCTCCGTCCCTTTACGGGGCGCTTTCTATCTGCAGAATATCATTATCTGCCTTATCCTTGGCATTTCTGCAAGAATGATCGCCGCGTCTCGTTCTTAGTATGTTACTTCGTCCGAATAGTGCTTCATAACGCATAGACATTGACTCCCGGAGTCTGCATGAGATTCTTGGCGGCCAGGAATCGGCATCATCCTGCGTCGTGAAGTTAACTCTTCTGATATTATCTAACATATGCAATGCTTTGTGGAGGCCAGCTAGCTCTAATGATACCGCTTCGTATTCTTGTAGTAGGCCAGACGCCGCCGCCCTATGGCGGGCAAACCGTGATGATACAGCTTTTGCTCGATGGCGCATACCAAGACATCGAGTTAGTTCATGTCCGCATGAACTTTTCGAAAGAGTTGAATTCAAACGGCAGACTTAAACTCGACAAGATCTGGGAATTATTCCGAGTTGTAGCCGCGATTTACCGCGCCAAGTTCATAATGCGGCCAGAGGTGCTCTACTATCCGCCGTCCGGGCCAAATTATGTGCCAGTTATTAGAGATATAATTATTCTCTGTGCGACCCGACGGCTTTTTAACAAGACAGTATTTCATCTCCATGCAGGCGGGATTTCAGAGTTCTACTTAAGAATGAATCCTGCATTACGATGTATTTTCCGGCTTGCTCTTTTTAATCCCGACCTGGTCATACGAACGGCATGCCTTTCTGCACAGGACGGCAAAGGTTTGCATTGCCAGCGGGAAGTGGTAATTGCAAATGGCATTCCCGATTCCGCAGGGAAGCGTATTGATAGAACGGCTAGCAGCGGTGAGCCTATCAGGATCCTGCTGGTAGCTTTGCTTCGGGAAGACAAAGGCGTTCTTGTTGCTATCAGCGCTGTTCAACAATTGCTGATAGCTGGAATGGATGTGGAGCTTACTTGTATGGGAGAATGGGACTCGCCAGATATGCGGACACACGCGGAATCCCTGATAGAGCCAAGGTTCAGATCCAAGTTTAGATTTCCAGGCGTTCAAACAGGATTCGATAAATGGGACTTTTACCGGAATGCAGACATTTTCGTTTTTCCGAGTTATTTCCATTCAGAAACCTTCGGTATTGTCCTACTTGAAGCTATGTGCTTCAGCCTTCCAGTGGTTGCAACCAGGTGGCGCGGGATACCCGAGGTTGTCGAGGAGAGTAGTTGCGCGATACTGTGTGAACCCCGGGATATCGCAGGCTGCCGGGACGCTCTGGCTCAACTCATCAACGATCCCGCTCTGAGAGTTCGGATGGGCAGGAACGCGAGAGAGAGATATTTACGTTATTTTACGATTGAGGCGCATCGCAACGCGATGGAGAACGCCTTGTCACTATTGAAAGGATAGGTGAGTGGAGAATGCGAGTAATTGTTACCGGAGGAAGCGGCTTTATCGGTACGCGCGTGATTGAACGGCTGCTAAGCCTAAACCCAGACGCCGAAGTGCTTAACATCGACCGCGAAGGTCCGAAGCTAACCAGGCATCTCCCGTATTGGCACAAGAGCGATCTTCTGGATCCGGCATCCTTCATGGCAGCCGTGAAGGAGTTTCAACCTACATATGCGATCCATATGGCGGCTAGAACTGATGATAGCGGACTTACTCTGGACGATTACCGAGTAAACACAGAGGGCAGCGCCAATTTTATTAAGGCAATTAAAGCAGCGGGAAGCGTGGAACGCACTGTATATTACTCCACCCAGTATGTAGTGCGTGCCGGGCCATTGGCGCGAAGCGACCGGGAATACCGCCCGGTCAATCTATATGGCGAAAGCAAGAAAGAAATGGAGGAGATGATCCGGCAGGATTCAAGCCTTTCCGGCATTTGGACCATTGTGCGCCCAACGAACATTTGGGGTCCATGGCATCCCCGTTATGCGCAGGAGTTTTGGCTTGTCGTAAAGAAAGGGCGGTATGTACATCCAGGGGGGGCGGCGGTTGTCCGTGCCTACGGATATGTCGGGAACGTGGCGGAATACACTCTCAAGATTCTTGCAGCGCCGGCTGACGCGGTCTCTGGCAGGACGTTTTACGTGGGAGATCCTCCAGCGGATATCCTGCTATGGGTCTCCGCGTTTTCGAAGGCTCTCACGGGCCATCAGCCGCGCGTTGTCCCAAGGCCTGTCCTACGCGGGATTGCGTTGATAGGGGACATCATCAGGTCCACTGGGCGGCCGTTTCCATTGTTCACCAGCCGCTACAGAAGCATGACGCAAAGCTATCTTGTCGATATGGCCCCAACCTTTGCAGTTCTTGGCAGCCCCAAGTACTCTCTTGAAGACGGAGTTAACGAGACAGTTGAATGGCTTAAGTCACTCGGTGGACTCTGGACCAGTTAATAGGTTCGATAGATGGAAACTGGTTTTATTTAGCGAGATAATCCTCCACCGCTTACTCCCCCATCCGCATTGCCTGCTCCTCTCCACTTAATATGCGAAATACTCCCTCGGCCAGGGCTTGTAACTCATCCTCGCCGGGATAAACCCAGACTGGAGCAATCCATTCCAGGTAACTACGCAACTGCCGCACCACTCTCTCCGAGCGCGCCATTCCACCGGTCAGCAGCACGGCGTCCACCTTGCCCTTGAGCACTGCCGCCATCGCCCCGGCCTCCTTGCTGACCTGATAGACCATCGCATCAAAGACCAGGGCGGCCTCACCGTCCCCCTCATTGATCCGCCGTTCCACCTCGATCAGGTCGCGCGTGCCCAGATAGGCGAAGAGCCCGCCGTCTCCGAAGAGCTGGCGGTCGAGCTGAACCTCGGTGTATTGGCCGCTGAAGCAGAGCCGGGCCAGCGCCCGCACCGGCAGCCCGCCCGTCCGGTCCACGCCGAATGGGCCTTCCTCGATGGAATTGCTGTCGATCATCCGACCGTCCTGGTGGGCCGAAACGGTGATTCCGCTGCCCAGGTGCGCCACAATCAGCCGCAGCGCCGGGTAGGTGCTCCCCTGCTCGCGCGCAAACCGCCGGGCCACGGCCTTGGTGTTCAGCGCATGGCCGATGGAGGTACGCTCGATCAGCGGCGAGCCGGTCAGGCGCGCGCGCGCCTGCCACTCGTCCACCGTCACCGGATCCACGATATAGGCGTTCACCCCGGTGGCCTGAGCGAAGCGGAGCGCCAGCAGCGCGCCCAGGTTCGAGGCGTGCTGACCGCGGCGCGCCAGGCGCAACTCCTCCACCATCGCCTCATCCACCAGATAGGTGCCGCAGGGCAGCGGCGGCAGAATTCCGCCCCGGCCCACCGTGGCGGCAAACGCCTCTGCCGCGTACCCGGCCTCCGCCAGCGCCTGCTCAATCAGCCCGGCGCGATAGTCCAGCCGCGCCAGCATCGGCTTGCCGCGGAAGCGCTCGATCTCATCGTCCCCGTGCCGGATCGTGTGTTCCCATTCGGCGCCGTCCTGCGTATAAACCCCAAACTTCGTGGACGTTGCTCCGGGATTCAGAACCAGCACCCGGCTCTTCTCGTTAGTCAAAAGTCGTTCCTCCAGGGCCAGAATGAGTTTACCCTGTGCCCCGCACCTCTCACACTCTTCCTGAAGAGCGTCCGGCAGCCTCCTGGGACAAAACGTACCCTATCCGCCATTCCTTCGCGGATCATGCCAGAAATATCCTGTCCCGGTGTCGAATCCGTGCTATACTCTCTGTAATCGTAGAATTCGATCTGAAGTTCTTGCCTGTTCCGGTTACCGCCTACTCGCAAACTTCCACATTGCGTTCGCGGTAAATCGGTACAGAGGAGCAACACACAAATGGAAACAGGCACAGTCAAGTGGTTTAACGACGCCAAGGGTTTTGGATTTTTGAGCCGCGAAAACGGCGAGGATGTTTTCGTCCATCACACCGCCATCCAGTCGAACGGCTTCCGTTCGCTGCAAGAGGGCCAGCGCGTCCAGTTCAACGTAACCAAGGGCCCCAAGGGCTGGCAGGCTGAGAACGTCCAGGTCGTCTAAGGGTTACCCCCTTCAAACGGTTCGGATTCAAACAGAGAGGGACGGCTCAATGCCGCCCCTCTTTTGCTTTGGGTGGAATTCCTCCGCACGCCGTGCCCTTTCAAAACACTGGTAAGCAGCCCATGGCTGCGCTGATAATACAATCATGGATTTTCAGCGTTCCTCCGGAGTTCTGCTGCACGTCACGTCACTGCCTTCGAACGGCGGCATCGGCGACCTGGGGCCTGCCGCCCATGAGTTTGTGGCCTTTCTCGCCGCGGCCAAGCAGCACGTGTGGCAGGTGTTGCCGCTCTGCCCCACCGGCTATGGCAACTCGCCCTATGCGGGCACGTCAGCCTTTGCCGGCAATCCCCTCCTCATTAGCCTTGAGTTTCTCTCCGACTGGGGCTGGATCGCCCCGGAGCGCATCGCCAGCCAGGGCGGGTGTAGCGGACCTGTGAACTTTGAAGAGATCGAGTCGCGCAAGGTGAAGCTGCTCTACGAAGCCGCGGGCAACTTCCTTGACCGCGGGCCGCACGATCCAAAGCTGGCTTGGCAGTGGGCGCACTATGAGAAATTCTGCCGGGCCGAGGCAGCCTGGCTTCCCGACTATGCGCTCTACGCCGAGCTGCGCCGCCAGTTCTCGACCGGTGCGTGGACGGTCTGGCCAGAGCCGCTGCGCCGCCGGGAGCCACAGGCGCTGGCCCTTGCCGCAGCTACCCATGCGCGGCGCGTCGCCGAGGAGCAGGTCCTGCAGTTTGCCTTTTCGGTTCAGTGGAACGACCTGCACGTGGCCGCGGCGGAAAAGGGGATTCGCATCCTGGGCGATGTGGCCATCTTTGTCAATATGGATTCAGCCGATGTCTGGGTCCATCCGGAGCTCTTTGAGCTGGATGAGCAGCTCCATCCGATTCGCATTGCCGGCGTGCCGCCCGACTACTTTTCCTCCACCGGCCAGCGCTGGGGCAATCCGCTCTATCGCTGGGATGTTCTGGCCGAGCGGGGCTTCGACTGGTGGATTGAGCGCATCCGCCGCACCTGCGAGCTGTATGACATCGTGCGCCTGGACCACTTCCGCGGCTTCGAGTCTTACTGGGCGATTCCCGCTGCCGAGGAAACAGCCGTCAAGGGCGAGTGGGTCAAGGCGCCGGGCCTGGAGCTCTTCCGCGCGCTGGAAGCGGCGCTGGGTCCGTTGCCGCTGGTGGCCGAGGACCTGGGCGTGATTACCCCCGAAGTCGACGCGCTCAGAATGGAACTGGGCCTGCCGGATATGAAGGTGCTGCAATTCGGCTTCAGCGACCGGGGCGCGCACATCCACCTGCCCCACCGCTATACCCCCGCCACCGTCGCCTACACCGGCACGCACGATAACAACACCACGCTGGGATGGTGGAAGACACTCCAAAAAACCGAGCGCGCCGCCGTCGAGACCTACGTGGGGCCGGTGGGCAAGCAGCCGGTCTGGCCGCTGATTCGAGCCGTCGAGGCCAGCGTGGCGCAGATGGCGGTACTTCCGGCGCAGGACCTGCTCGAACTGGGTTCCGAAGCCCGCATGAACACGCCGGCCGTAGCCGCCGGCAACTGGAATTGGCGCGCCCCGGAGTCCTGCTGGACGCCTGAGCTGGCGGCAAGGCTGGCCGCGCTGGTCGAAGTGACGGACCGGGACAACGATCCGCTGGGCGAGGCGGAGGAAGAGGGCGGACCGGCGGCGACTTGTGTGTAGGTTCGTTAGAAGCTATTTAATAACCCAGTTTTGAAAGGGCACGGCTTTCGCCACCGCTCAAATTGCTTTTTCAAGAAGCAGGCAGGCCTTTTCTTCCAGATCGGCGATCTCGCCGAAGAGCCGCGAGGCGAATCGCACCTTCTCCTCCACACCCTTCATCGTTTCGGCCTCCTTGAAGAGCATGGCAATCTCCGTGAACTTACCGCCGGATTGATGGAATATCTCTGCGGCGCTCGCCAGCGCCGGCTTGCCGGCGATCTTCGCGCCTTGTTCAAGAAAGCGTGCATACATGGGCCGGAAGCAGCCGCCTCCGGTGCCTCCGATCTCGATGAAGACGTAGAGGTTGAAGAGGTTCATGCGCAGCTCTTTGTCCTTGAAGATCGCCGGCCACTTCAACAACTGGCTGGAGGTGTGACTCAGTCCCATGACTCCGAAGTTCTTGATCGGCGGATGGAGCAAAGCATCAACTGTCTGCGCAATCGATGCGGTGATCTCCTTGCTCTCCGGAGTGCGAAACCTGGCAAAGTCGAACTCCAGGCGCAGGTTCCTGGGCGGAAACGGCTTGTAGGGCGAGCTTCGCGCCTTGGCGAGCAGCTCCAAAGTGACCGGCGCATAGAAGCCCTTTTTCACTCCGGCCATGCGCGGGTCCATATCGGAGGCCAGAACGGTGCACCCGCCGTCATAGCCGCAAACCACAAAGGCTTGCCCGCCGAAGTGATACTCATCCGGGAAATGAAACCAGGGCAGAAAGCCCATATCGCCGCCCAGCATCACCGGCTCTTTCCGCGCCAGCTCCCGCAATAAAGCAGCTTCCGCCTTTGGAGCGCTGGAGGTCGTAACCTCGCCAATCCTCACGCCGGTCCGCGCGCCGAGATCCTGGTAGAAGTTCTTGTTGTTTGCCCTGCCGCCGATAAAGATATACGCGCCCGCGCCCATCTTCATCTGCCAATAGATGAACCCCATTCCTGCGCCCAGGCCCAGCAGCATCTCTTCGGAGAGAGGATGGCCCGCATGATGGAAGATCTTGGCCAGGGAGTTGGTGACGCAGTGGCAGCCGTCGAGGGCGGGGCAGTTGGGGAAGGGTTCAAGGTCAGGCTGGATCTTCGCGGCTTTCATAGAGAGCGAAAACTCCTCTTGCATTCACGCTGCGGGCGCGATGCATCTCGCTTCTGCGATGCGGGATTCCCCTCATTACGCTTCCGGAACCGGCTCAGCGACTTCCTTCACCGCCGCAACCGCTTCCTTGGCCGGATCGAGCGTGTGGAAGCCTTCGCTCTTCGCAGCTTCCAGTAGCAGCGGCGAGGCGGAGACGAAGATGATCTCGGTGCCCTGGAACATATCGCGAGCGACGATGGCGGCGGCCAGTTGCAGGCTGTCGGGCCAGCGCAGCGTGGTGCGGTCGAGGAGCTGGCGGGCGGCTTCCAGAACCGCCGGGTTCAGCGGCTCCTGGACCATGCGCGCGGCCTCCATGCGCAGAATCTCCAGCGCCGCGGTGGCGTCTTCGGCGCTGATGCCGCCGGCCCGCTCGCGGCGGCGGATGGCCCCGTAGACCTCCAGCGGCGTGGAGGCGGAGATCAGCTTGCGATTGTCCTCCACGGCCTCCATCAGGCGGATGAGCTCGTCGGTGCCCTGCTCCTGGACAAAGAGCTTGGCGAAGGCGGTGGCCTCAAGAAAGTAGCAGCTCACAGGTTCCCCCGTTCTTCTTCAATCGCTTCGGCAATGGAGTCGCCATGCGCCGCGACCGGATGGAAGCGCTGCGCCTCGTCGGGCATTCCAGCTTCGGCGCGGTTGAGGCGGATGGTGGTGGTGGGATAGGCCGGGGTCTTGGGGTTGGCGATCTTGCTGGTGACCACGACGCCGCGCTGGATGGCCTCGGCCAGCACCGCCTGGCGCGACTCCGGATGCTGATTCCAGCGGAAGGCCTTGCGCGGCAGGAAGGAGTCGCGGAACCACTTCAGGGCGATGAAGGCGTGACCGCCCCGCTCAGCCTCGGCTAGCGACGAACAAAGTTCCTTCACGCGCGCGTCCAGGTCGGCGGGAATCAGCGCCTCCTGGCCGTCGTCGTCCTCGGCTTCGAAGCCGTTTCCGGAGATGGCGCGCGGAACGCGGACGGGACGCGGGGCCAGCTCGGCGCCGTCGATACGCTCGAAGTAGATGCGCACCTCGTCCTCCTCCGCCGACCACGAATTCGCCATTGCGTTGCGCCGCTTGCTGCGCCCGTTTTCTCCGCACAGCTCGACGATCGCCTGATAGCCCGGAGGCGCCAGGAATGGCATGGCCTGCACCAGGTTGGGGTCGGTTGAGGCGGCTAGTTCATTCAGAGCTTCTTCGATGATCTCTTCCGCGTCGGGTATGCTCAGATTGCCTATTTCTACGCTACTTTGAACTGCTTTTGTCGATTTCATTTTTCCTTCTCCGTAATGCTGCCGCCGATGTCCGTCTGCGCTGTAATGTTTCCGGCTGGCTTCATGGCCTGCTTCCGGAGTTTGAGCCGCGCGGACAAAATTGAGCAGCCTTAGTTTAGAAATTCATTCATCGCGGCAGAGGATGGGTTGCAATTCATCCTCTGTTGCGGATTGCCAGGGGCGCATCCCGGCGATTCTTCGAGCTGGGTTACGATCCGTTGGAAGGGCGTCTGCCCTCTTCCGGCAGGCGAATGTATTACACGATGAAGTTAATGCGGCTCATGGCGCTTTCAGGACTTCTGCCCGAATCATGGCCATCTTCCGCTGGTTGCTTCCACGCAGTTGAATTGGAGAAAAACTCTAGCTAATCGCTCAGCTTGAAGCTATTCATCCAACAGTGTAACCGATAAAACCGTTTTGCGAGCAGTTTTGCAAAAAACAGTGTCTGATTTTGATACTGAGTGTTGCGCCAAGGGACAGCGTTCCCGCTGTTGCAAAAAATCTGCCCCCCATCTTGCAATGCATCGAACTGTGAGGTATAGTATCTTCAATGGCTGCGCGCGAAACCAATCCGAATTTTATGAATGGCGTTCCGGAGCTGCTGATCCTCAGGCTGCTCCAGCAAGAGGAGATGTATGGCTACGAGATCGTTCAAGCAATCCGCAGTCGCACCGGAGCGGTGATCACAATCGGCGAAGGCGCGGTCTATCCCGTGCTGCATGGGCTGGAACACGACGGGGCACTGGCGTCGAGCCGCAAGACCGTCAACGGCCGCAGCCGCATCTATTACTCTGTAACGCACGCCGGATCGTCTCGATTGGCGGATCTGGCGGAGGCTTGGACCCATCTGACGGCCGCAATCCAAACAATATTGACGGGAGGACAACATGGCGAAGCCATTCAACGAACTTCGTGAACGCCTGCTGCGGGCTGGCGTTGCGCCACGGCATGTGCGGCGCTATCTGACCGAACTTGCCGATCATTGGACTGACTTGACGGGGGAAGAGGAACGCGCGGGCCGCAGCCGCGCGGATGCGGAATCCGCGGCACTCGTCCGGCTCGGCGGGATAGACGATCTTGCCAGGGCGATGATCGAGCAGCGCCACTTCCAATCCTGGTGTGTGCGTGCGCCGTGGGCCGTCTTCGGACTCGCCCCGCTCTTTCTGCTGGCCGGAGCGTACCTGGTAGCCTGCCTCATATTGTTGTCTGGCTGGAATATCTTTCTGCCGGGAACGGATTCGCCTTTCGTCCCCGTTGGCGGTTTCGCGATTCTCTATTTTGACATTGGCAGGCTGCTCTATTACAGCGCGCCGATTCTCGTTGGTTGGGGAATCGGTTACGTGGCTGTCCGGCAGCGATTGAAGGCGGTTTGGCCCATGGCTGGTTTGGTGCTGATCGCGTGGATGGGAGCCACCGCCCAAATTCAGGCGAGTCGGACGGCAGTGCCCGGCGGGCTTGGGCACATCCGCATGAACTTCTTCACTCTTGCGCCCTCGAGTCAGGCCATCTCCGAAGGCGTGCTTCGTGCTCTGGCGATTCTCTCGCTCTCCGCTCTGCCCTATCTCCTTTGGCGACTCAAAGAGACTCGCTCCGTTTCCGCCGATTGATCAGGCCCGAAATCAGTTTGCAGTTTCCCACCCTTGCGCCAGAAAAAGGCGCAAGGATGGGGCACGGAAATCTTGGTTATTACGGGTTGGATCAATAGTCGCCTTACTGTGCCCACAAGCCCCCTCTGTCTGCCGCGCCGGCCGGGAAATAATGTGCAGCCGTCGCACAGTGTCTGGGGCTTGCTCCGTACAATAGAAGATATGCGCCGCTGTTTGCAATTGCTGCTGCTTTTCTGCCTGGTTACTACCGGAGTACACGCCGCCGAGCCGGCTTTCGATCTTTCCGGGCCGAAGGTGGACATCCGCGTCAAGCGGGGAGTGGTCACGCTGCCGATCGGCGAAACCCCCAACCTGCTGCCCGGAGACCGGCTGTGGATTCACCCCGACTTTCCCGAGAGCCAGTCGGCCCATTATGTGCTGATTGTCGCCTTTCTGCGCGGGGCAATGAATCCGCCGCCGCCGGAGTGGTTTACCCGCGTGGAGACCTGGAGCCGCCAGGCGCGCGAAGAAGGCGCCTTCGTCACCGTGCCCGAAGAAGCCCAGCAGGCGCTGATCTTTCTGGCGCCGGAAACGGGCGGCGGCTTCAGCACTCTGCGCGCCGCGGTGCGCGGCCGCCCCGGCGCCTTTGTTCGCGCCGTGCAGGACTTGCAGGCGGCCAGCGGGGACCGGATGCGCCTGGACGCCTACCTGGCCGAGGTCAAGGAGACCTCCCAGACCGATCCCGGCTTGCTGAAGGAACGCGCCGAGCGAGCGGCGCGCAGCCTGGGCATCCGGCTGGACCAGCAATGCTTTGACAAGCCCAGCGAGCAGCAGGCTCCCTGCCTGTTGCAACACACGGAAGGGCTGGTGCTGGACGACGCCAATGCGCAATCGCGGATGGCGCAACTGACCAGCGGTTCGAACGCGGACCTGATGAACCAGATCAGCTACTCGAACCTGGCTGGCGCGGGCGCTTACAGCCCTTATGTCGGCGCCATCGTGGACACGGCCAGGATTCTTGCCTCGCTGCACACAGCGCATTTCCAGTACATTCCCGCGCTGGCGCTGCCGGCCAAAGACACGCTCAACTTGCGGCTGAATGTGCCGCCCTCGTTCCGCGATCCCAAGTCGGTGGTGGTGGTGGCGCTTCCGCCGGTGGGCGCGGTCAAGCCGCCGCCGCTGCATCCGGTGAACTCGGCGGATAGATTTTGCGCAGAGAAGCCTGAGCTGGTGCTGCCGGTTGAGGGCGCGCCTATGGTCTTTGCCACGGAACTGGCCCACGATCTGAAGCTGCACATTGAGGACAAAAGCAGTAAGAAGAACAAGGGCAGCCCGGTGGATCTGCCGATGAAGACCGATCCATCGCAGGGCGGACTGGTGCTGGCGCTGGCGCAACCCGCACCGCCCTTGCCGGCGGGCGAGCTGACCGGCGTGGTGCGCGGCAAGTGGGGCTTTGACGACTGGGAGGGGCCGCGCTTCCACCTGCTCGCCGCACAGGCTGACAAGTGGAGCCTGACGGCAGCCGACCAGTCGGCGCTGGTGGTGGGCCGCGAGGACACGTTGCACATCGAAGGGGAAAATGCGTTGTGCGTGGAGCGAATCGAAGTGCAGGCAGCCCCCCCCGGCACACCGCTTAAGCTGGCCTGGAAGTCTCCCAGGCCGGATCAGTTGGAGGTTGTCGTCCCCATGAAGGACGCGCCGCCCGGGCCGGTGATTCTGGAAATCTATCAGTTTGGACTGGAAAAGCCAGACCCGTTGCCGATGGTGGCCTATGCCGAGGCGGCGGCGCTCGACCGCCTGACGCTGAGCGCGGGAGACGCGGTGGCGCTGTTGAAAGGCAACCGGCTGGATGAGGTAGCCAAAGTCAGCCTGGGCGGCATCACCTGGACCCCGTCCACACTCAGCCGCGTGCAGGACTATGACCAGTTGGCGATGAACGCCGACAGCTCAACAGCCGCCCTGGAGCCGGGAAAACGCGCCAATGCCGGCGTGCTGTTGCAGGACGGCCGTCTGCTGCGCGTGCCGGTCAGCGTGGAGCCGCGCCGCCCGCAGGTGACGCTGCTCAGCAAGGGCACGCAGGACGAAGCCTCCGCCCCGCCCTCGCCGGTGCAACTGGGCAGCCCCGACGACCTGCCCGTCGAACGGCGGCTGGTCTTCTTTCTCCGCACCAGCGTGCCGCCGCGCTTCCCCCGCGGTGAAAAGGTCGAGGTAGCCGCGGCCGACGGCAGTTTCAGCACTGTGTTGTCGCTGGCCGACGGCAGCCTGATGCTCGAAGATGCAAAAACCGCCCTGGGCGTTGTGGAACCGCTGGCCCGCTTCGGCTCCTCGGCCTTTGGTCCGCTGCGGGCCCGCGCGCTCTCGGAGGACGGGGTCACCGGCGGTTGGCTGACCTTGGGAACGCTGGTGCGGCTGCCCGGCTTCAAGGAGTTGCACTGCCCGCGCGCCCTGGCCAAGCCCTGCACGCTGACTGGGAGCAACCTTTTCCTGGCCGCGTCGATCGCCTCTACGCCGGATTTCGACAACGCCGCCGATCTGCCGCCGGAGTTTACAGGAACCCAGGTAAGCGTTCCCCATCCGCTGAACGGCGTCCTCTACCTGAAGCTGCGCGACGACCCGGAGACGGTGCAGACGCTGACCCTGCCGGTGAAGCTGGTGAATGCATCGGCTTCAGCGGCTGGCCCAGCGCAGGCTCAGCCTACGGCTGCCCCGGCACAGCCCGCCAAAAGCGAGCCGTGAGAGCGGCTGATGCGCGCCATCTCCTTGCGGAGGGAGGCGGGGGGGGGGCAATCCCCGCATAATGCCGATTTAGAGCCTATCCGCAAATTGTAGCGCCGGTTTCCAGACCGGCTGTACTGGCGGCTTCCAAGACGCCAGAGACGATGGGTGCAGGTCTGGAGACCTGCACGACAGCCGCTCTGGAGAGCGGCGCTACAAATTTCGCAATTTACGGATAAGCTCTTAGTTAAAGTAGGCCTTGTTCTTGCCGGCAAAATGCGCCTTCTCCGCCGGAAGTTCGTCTTCCGCGAAGATCGCGCCCGAGGGACAGATCGACGCGCAGTTGCCGCAGTCGATGCACTCATCCGGGTTGATGAACAACTGGGAGACGCCGACGGCGGCTGGATCGTCGGCTGATGCGGGCGCGATGGCGGCGGTGGCGCACTCCGCCGCGCAGATATAGTCCTTGATGCAGGCATCGGTAATTACATAAGCCATGATGAAACTCCTGGGTCGCTTGAGCGCTCAAGGCGCATACGCCCTACGATCAAGGCTATCCACTTTGACCCATTGACTCCGTGATTCGGATCACACCGCGGAGGGACCAAGCCGGAACGGAGCCAGTCCTGCAATCCCTTACCGCCAGTCGTCGTGGGTGTTCATCAGTCCTTCGTTCATCACGGCGTCGAAGCCGCTGTGCTTCTTGACGAAGATTTCGCTGAAGGCGCGGTCCTGGCGGAGAAGGATGGCCTGCATGCGGACCATCTCCAGCAGCGCCAGAAAGATGGCGATCAGCGCCCGCTCGCTGCGCGTGTGGCTCAACAGCCGGCGCAGCGCCACCGGCTTGTCTTCCATGTTGAGCCGGCGGGCGAGGAACTGGATCATCTGGCCCACGGTCACAGAGTCTTCCATAACGTTGAGGGTGGGCCGCGTCCGGGCGCGCTCCAAAATATCGCGGAAGACGCGCACCAGGTCCACCGTGTCGGCGGCGATCTCCGGCTCCGCGGCCTCCTCTTCCTTGAATTCGCGGATGCCGGGGTTGGACCAGCTGGCCGCTTCGAGCATCTGCTTCTGTTGCAGCATCTGCGCGGCGTTCTTGAAGCGCTCGTGCTCCAGCAGCCGCTCCACCAGCTCGCGGCGGGGATCTTCGGCCTCGTCTTCCGGGCCCGTGGGCGCGCGCGGCAGCAGCATCTTGCTCTTGATGTGGATCAGCAGAGAAGCGGTGTAGATAAACTCGCCGGCTACATCCACGTCGCTGGCCTTGAGCTGATTGACGTAGGCCAGGAACTGCGCGGTGATCCGGGCGATGGGAATATCGTAGATGTCGATGTCCTGCTTGCGGATCAGGTCCAGCAGCAGGTCGAGCGGGCCGTCATAGACCTGCCCCACAAAGACGGAAAACGGCGATTCCTCGGCCTCCTCGTCGCGCTGCTTCTGCTTGGCGGCAGCCTTGACGGCGGCCTTTTCGACAGCCTTCTCTTCGGCGGTCTGGGTGGCGGTCTGGGCAGGGATCGCCTCGGCGGGGGTGCTTTCGGGTTGGGTCGAGGATTCGGTCAAGGCTCTTTCTCTTCCAGAGGCCGCTTTGGGACTATTCAAGAATGTACTCTATTGGGTGGCGTACTCCTCGCGGAATGGCGCAAAAATGTCGAGAACCTCCGCCGCCTGCTCCGAACTGGCCTGGTGTTCCACGCCGCCGGCCACCAGAATGCTCTCTCCAGTCTGCAATTTGCGGGGAATGCCCGCGACGGTGAGCTGGATAGCGCCTGAGACGACGTAAACCAATTGCTCATGCGGGTGGCTGTGCGCCGCGCCGGCCCATCCTGGCTCGATTTTGTGTCGAACGAGCATGAGGTTTTGGCTATAGGACATCACCTGCCGCCAGAGGCCGGGCTCGGGGCTGGTCATGCTGCTGTCGTTGGATTGGATCACGTCATTGGCTGCGGACATTCGGTTTCTCCTGCGTTCTGCAAACTCGGCAATCAGACTGTCCGGCTACTCGCCTCTCAGGCTCATCTGCATGGCGGCGCGCACCTGCTCCATCGTCTGCCCGGCGCGGACGCGGGCGCGGCTGGAGCCATCTTCAAGAATCTCCTTGACCTGTGGTAAGGTGAAGCCGGCGCGCCGCTCCTGAATGGGCTGCAGAATCTGCACTAGCGCGTCAGCGGCCCAGCCCTTGCACTCGATGCAGCCGATCCCCGCCGAGCGGCAGCCGTCATACATCTTCGCCAGCGTCTCGGGCGTGCTGAAAACCTTATGCAGATCGCCCACTGGGCACTTGTCCGGGTCGCCCGCGTCGCTGCGGCGAATGCGCGCCGGATCGGTGACCATCGTCTTTAGCTTCTGCCGCACCACTGGCTCCGGGTCGGTCAACTGAATGGTGTTGCCGTAGCTCTTGGACATCTTGCGCCCGTCGGTGCCGGGCAGCTTGGGCGAGGGCGCCAGCAGCACCTTCGGCTCGGGCAAGACCTCAGCTCCTTCCAGCTTGTAGAACTGATTGAAGCGCCGCGCCACCTCGCGCGTCAGCTCCACGTGCGCGGTCTGGTCCTGCCCCACCGGCACAAAATCGGCCTGATAGAGCAAAATGTCCGACGCCATCAGCACCGGATAGCCCAGGAATCCATAAGTGGTCAGGTCCTTGCTGGCAAGGTTCTCCTGCATCTCCTTGTAGCTGGGCACGCGCTCCAGCCAGCCCAGTGGCGTGATCATCCCCAGTAACAAAGGCAGTTCGTAGTGCTGCTGCACCTGGCTCTGCACGAAGATGGTGCAACGCTTCGGATCGAGTCCGGCAGCCAGAAAATCCAGCGCCACTTCCAGCGTGGAGGGCGCTATCTTCGATGTGTCGGCGTAGTCGGTGGTCAGGGCGTGCAGATCGGCGATGAAGAAGTAGCACTCGTACGCGTCTTGCAGCTTGACCCAGTTGGCCAGCGCGCCCATGTAGTTGCCCAGATGGAGCTTGCCGGTGGGGCGCATACCGCTCAGCACGCGCGGACGAGAGGTGGGAATTGCGGATTCAGGCATTTGATTGATCGATTCCGGATTTCGATTTTGGGTAATGCGAAAAGATGCGCCGCTCCGCCGGAATAATCAGGAGAAACGGCTCCTTCTATTGTACCGGGCCATTGCTATGAAGTCAGAGGCGCGGGTTTGGAAGCAAGCAGGCTTATCAATTCTGAGATTGCCATGTGTTCCATTTTCCATCCATCTTCGCCAGGGCCTTCTGCACGCTCAAGGCTGTCACTCCATCCGGGCACAACGTCACAGCTTGCTGAAATGCATTACGAGCATTCGTAATATCTCCCAACGCCCGCCAGGCCTCGCCCACAAAATAGTACACTCCGGCCAGGTCATCCTTGGTGAGGGTTGCGCCCATTGCTAATGCTTCCTGAATCTTTGCTTCCGCATCCGGCCGTCGCCCACAGGAGGCCAGCGCATACGCATAGCGCGCGATTCTGCGCGCTTGATCAGCGCGCGAGAGATTTTCTGAACCCGCCAAAGCCTGCTCCAGCAGTTTGCAGGCCCGTTCTGGCTCTTTGTTCTGCGTCAGCAGGCAAGTCGCGAGGGCTACTCGTATTGTGTTCCCGTTCTGCGGCACACTATTAGCAGCTTCCAGAAGAACTTGTGCCGCTGCCTCGCGTCCGCTATTCTCCAGAGCAATAGCATAGGTATAGAGTTCAATACTGGTCAGCCGCGGTTTTCCCTGCCTGTCAAACGCCAATGGCTTAAGGAACTCGATTGCCTCACGATATCGTCCCGCATTGAAGAGAATTGGCCCCTTCAGAGAACTGCCATAGAGCGGCAGTACAGACCAGAGACGGTCCAACTGCAGAGCCCTATTGTAATCGCCTCCATGCCCCACCCTATAAATCCATTGCTTGATTCTCGGAATCAAGAGTGCATAAACGACGAATGCGGCAATTAGCACGCGCATAGCCAGCAAAAAATGCACCTTGGAAGTTGGCAGCCGGTGTAAAGTATGCACATCATGGCTGCTGGTCAGCCAAAAGTAAGTGGCGCATCCCACAACTACCATCGTCAACAGAGCACCTAATCGCAACTGCAGCTCGGACCCATTGCTGACGTTCTTCTTGCTTTCCCCGGTTGCCAAGGACATGAACTTTCTCCCTTAGTCACCGAATTATAGACGCGCG
The DNA here is from genome assembly GCA_003134855.1 of Acidobacteriaceae bacterium. Classification (GTDB taxonomy): domain Bacteria; phylum Acidobacteriota; class Terriglobia; order Terriglobales; family Acidobacteriaceae; genus Telmatobacter. The sequence continues at coordinate 555,251 of PLCS01000007.1, read as the reverse complement.
GATCATCCTTGCGGCAAATAATATCCGTGGAAAAAATAGAATTTAACTGTTGTCAGAGCAATACTATGCCTGCATCAGCGCCCGGATCACCAGCTCCAGTGCGGGATCGACGAAGGCTCGGATCACCGTGCCTCCCACCAGGATCATGAACAGGTAGCTGACCCAGATCGGAATCCTGTCGTAGACTTGCACCGCGTTGTAAGGCAGCAGATTGCGCACCAGGCGGCTGCCGTCGAGCGGCGGAATGGGCAGCAGGTTGAAGACGAAAAGCGAGAGGTTGATCAAAATGGCCACCGTGCAGGCCAGCACCAGCGGCTGCGGCGTGAAGTCTGCGGACGGGTTGAAGGTGGCAAAGAAGGAAGCCAGAACCACGGTCCGCCCGTCGGGAATCATCTTGGCGGTAACGATCAGAACGATGACGGCCACCAGCACCATCAGCAGATTCGATACGGGACCGGCCAGCGTGGTCAGGTTGTCGTCACGGACGATCTTGCGGAAGTTGCGCGTGATGACCGGGGTAGGTTTGGCCCAGCCCACCAGCATTCCGCTGAACATACTGAAGCCGATGAAGGGGCCGAAGATCATGATCGCGGGAAAGAGCAGGCTTCCGATGGGGTCCACGTGGTACATCGGATTCAGCGTGATGCGGCCTTCCAGGCGGGCGGTCTGGTCGCCCAGCCGCGAGGCCGTCCAGGCGTGCGCGCACTCATGCACGCAGAGCGAGAAGATGAGAATCACGAACTCGAAGATGGCGATCAGAAAGGCGTTGGATTGCAAAAGAATTCTCCACAGGCTGAAACCTCAGGTTAGCATGGAGGGTCGTGAGCGCGTGAGCTAGCGAGGTTGCTCGCCGGCGTCAGCCTGGAAGACCGGCGAGAAGCCCAGCCGCCGCCAGAAGCGGTCCAGCAGCGCGACGGTCTCCGGCGCGCTGCGGCTGGTGGTGCGCAGCAGAATCTCCCCGCCTGCATCGCCGGCCAGCGCGGCGGCTTCAGCGGCAATGGCGATGCACTTCTCCGGGCGATAGGTGCAGTTGGCCAGGTCGGCGATGGAGAGGCGCGTCGTCGGCGTGGCGAAGACCGTGCGCGGCGGGGCCATGCGGTCCAGCAGCCAGAGGATTTCCAGCTTGGATTCCAGCTCATCCGGCACGCAGTCGATGACCAGATCGGCGTTGCGCACCGCCTCCTCAATGGTGGAGACGAAGACGACGTTGGGGAGAGCTTCGGGACCGAGTACGGCGCGAAGGGCTTCCTGGGCGTGGTGCAGATTGGCGGGCATCACGTCTTCCAACTGCACGCGAAACCTGGCGCGAGCAGACGCGAGGGCCAGCCAGCGGCCCAGCGGCCCGGCTCCGATGATGGCGACGCTCTCAGGCAATCGGTTGGGGCTTGACGGCTAAAGCCTGAGCCACGTCGTCGGCGCTGGGGCTGGCGTGCAGCAGGTGCTCGGCAACGCGCAAGCGCTCCTCGTCGGAGAGCGTGGGGACGGTGGCCAGAACCCGGCGCAGGGTCACGGCTACATCGTCAATGTAGTTCATCAGGCGAATGGCTTCTCCGGAGAGCGGCATGTTTTTCCTCGATGGTATAAGCTCAGGTTTCATGGCAGGCAGCAATTGCACCCTTTGATTTTGTACGGGCGTCAGGGCTAAACGCCCAGGCCGACTTCGCCCGTCTGCTGTTCGTTGCCGCTGGCGTGATCGTAAAAGTCGTAGGGAGTGCGGTGGTTGAACTTGTAACGGTTGCGCAGTTCGCGGCCTACGAAGATGCCCAGCGCGGCCACAGCCATCCCCACCGAGAGCCAGGTAATCACTTTCAGCGTGCTGAATTCATTCTTTTCTTCTGTGGGAGTCTCTTCAGCGGCAGTCTCTCCCGCGACGGCCGGGGCTTCTGATTCAGTGGACATGAGCGGTCTTTCTCCTACCGTTCCATGATAGCGCGGTTTGCCTGGATGGGTTGTCGGGAGGCAAGATTGCGCAGTCATGATTACTTCATCAAGTCGATCCGGAAGAGCCATTCCGTCTTCTCCACCTCTGGAAGGAAGCTGGCGCGGATGGAGTTGGCGGCAAGCTGGCGAAGTTCGGCGCGGGTAAATCCCTGCTCGGTGTGCGCCAGCAGGTATTCGTTGGCCAGATCGGAGCCGAAGAAGGCCGGGTCGTCGGAGTTCAGCGTAACCAGCAGGCCTTGATCGAAGTAGCGGCGCAGCGGGTGGGCGGCATAAGAGGGGCAGACGCCGGTGCGGACATTCGAGGTGAGGTTCAACTCCAGTGGGATCTCGCGCTCCTTCAAATCCTGGAGCAGATAGAAGTCGTGGCCGGCGGAGAGGGCATGGCCGATCCGCTCCGAGCCAATCGCCAGGGCTTCGCGAATGGCCTCGGGTCCAGTGGTTTCGCCGGCATGGTTGGTCAGCCGCAATCCGGCACGCGCCGCTTCCTGGTAGAGGGCATGGAATGCCGCGGAGCCGCAGCGGCGCTCGTCGCCGCCCAAGCCGATACCAACAATGGAGGGGTGCGCGAGCCGCAGTTCGGCGGCCTTCAGGAAGACGCGCTCGGCCTCCTCGACGGTGAAGTGGCGCACCGCGTCGAAAATCCAATAGAGCGAGAGGCCCAGCTCGCGCTCGCCGCGCAATCGCGCCCGCTCCAGCCCGTCGAAGATCGGCTCAAAGGCCGCGGGATCGTCCTTGCGCCAGAGATAGATGACGCCGACGGCGATAAAAACTTCGGCGTGAACGATACCCTGCGCGGCCAGGTGCTCGATCATCCGCCATGCGGCCAATTCGTAGTCTTCGGGACCGATCAACTGCTTGCAGACGGCGCGGAAGGCGTCCAGGAAGCCGGTGAAGTCGGTGAAGCGGTAGAGCGCTTCGGCTTCTGCCAGCGTCAGCGGTTGCGCGTCGTGCCGCGCGCTCAGCTCCACCAGCGTCGCGGGCAGAATCGTGCCTTCCAGGTGCAGATGCAACTCTGCCTTGGGCAGGCGGCGGATGAATGTGGCAAGTTCCTGCATCATGAAAAGTCTACTTGAGCCCGGCGAACTCCGAGCGGTGACGGCTGTAGAGGAAGTAAATCACCAGCCCGATCGCCAGCCAGGAGAAGAATCGGATCCAGGTAATCACTTCCAGCCCCATCATCAGCACAATGCAGAAAATGATGCTCAGCACCGGGAAGAGCGGGCCCAGCGGCGTGCGAAAGCCGCGGTAGCGCTCTGGATCGCGATAGCGCAGGATGAGCACGCCCACCGCGACCAGTACAAAGGCGAAGAGCGTGCCGATATTCGACAGATTCGACACCGTGCCAATATCCAGCAGCCCGGCGGGAATGCCCACCACGAAGCCCGCCACCCACGTCGCCACATCGGGAGTGCGGAATTTTGGATGAATCCGTCCGAAGACCTCGGGCAGCAGCCCATCGCGCGACATGGCGAACCAGACGCGCGCCTGGCCAAGCTGGAAGACCAGGATCGACGAAACCATGCCCAGGATGGCGCCGATCAAAACAAACAACCGCACCCACTGCAAGCCCCCGCCGCCCGGCTGCAAAGAGAGCCGCTTGAGCGCGTTGACCACCGGCGCAGCGTCGCCCATCACCGACTGCCAGGGCACAATCCCGCTGAGCACGATGGCCACCGCGCCGTAGAGCACGGTGCAGGCCACCAGCGTGGCCAGGATGCCGATGGGCAGGTCGCGCTGCGGATTCTTGCACTCCTCGGCCGCCGTCGAGACCGAGTCGAAGCCTATGTACGTGAAAAAGATGATCGATCCGCCGGTCAGCACGCCCGTCCAGCCGTTGGGCATGAAGGGATGCCAGTAGTGCGGCTTGATAAAGCTGGCCCCGGCAAAGACGAAGACCAGAATCGCCGCCGTCTTCACCAGCACCATGATGTTGTTGGCGCGCGCCGACTCGCGGATGCCGCGCACCAGAATCACCGTCAGCAGCATCACCACCAGAAAGGCGGGAATGTTGAAGCCGAAGTGCCAGCCGTTGCCATAAATATTATTGCCCGCAAAGTCCTGCAAGCCGGTGGGCAGATAGGCTGGTGAAATCCACTTTGCCGGCGGATGCAGGCCGAACCAGTCCAGCAGATCGACAATGTGCGCGGCGAAGCCCACGCTGACGCTCATGTTGCTGAAGGCGTATTCCAGAATCAAATCCCAGCCGATAATCCAGGCGATCAGCTCGCCCAGGGTGGCGTAGGTGTAGGTGTAGGCCGAGCCGGCGATGGGGATCATCGACGCCAGTTCCGCATAGCAAAGCCCGGTGAAGACGCAGACGATGGCCACAAGCACCAGCGAGAGCGCCAGCGCCGGCCCCGCTCCAGGCCGCCCCGCCATCGCAGTGTGATGCAGAATGTAGTGAAGCAGCGGAGTGTCGCGGATATTCGGCGCATCGAACTTCTGCCCGGCCATGGCCGTGCCGATCACCGTGAAGATGCCCGAGCCGATCACCGCTCCGATGCCCAGCGCGGTCAGCGACCACGGGCCAAGTGACTTCTTCAACGCGTACTCGGGCTCGATTGAGTCGGCAAGCAGCTTGTCAATGGACTTGCGGGCAACCAGTTGGCTGAGCAGTTCGGTTCTCCTCATCCCGCCCGTCGGCGGCGAAGATAGAACTGGGCTCCGGACCGGGCGCGCACGCTGACCGGCCCGGAACCCTCTAATTCGTACGGGGCTCTTAGCGCTTCGAGACGCCGCGCGCCATCTTTTTAACCTTCTTCTTCTTCTCGCCGCGCGGTCCAGTCCGTGCGGCCTTGGGGGCGGCTGCCTTGCGGGCTGCCCGTTTAATCTTCTTGCGTTCCTGCGTATCTTCGATCTTGGTGGTGTCTGCCACTAGTAACCTCTTTCGTTGCAATCTCTTCGGGGTTTCCCGTCGAACGGGTGGATGTGACTCTTAGAATAACAGGCTTTGCGCCCCCGTGAAAGCGAGGGGTGGCCCACATCTCGATTTTGAAATGTTGGTGACGATTTAATCTGGGTTCCCTAGCGCGGCGCTTGTTCACTAAAAGTGATGGCCTGTATTCTGTCTATCTGAATTCAGCACAGCATTTGTTCTTTTCAAGTCACGTAATCTCAAACTATAAAAAAATTCCAAATTAACCACAGGTTATGTATAGTTTTGCTCAGCATGGAGCGTTTGGAGGCATTATTTTCCTATAAAGAATCTTGCTTGTGGAAAACGGTCCGAAACCTTACGCCATGAAACGTATTGTGTTGTTGAAAGGCCGTTGTCCTGGGTTTGAATGAGAGACTTCTCATTGGGTCTCATTCATTTTGGTTTTTGAGTTGCCTGCCTCCCCCCAAAGATTGATGTAGGAACGGTTTCTGCATCATTCCATCTCGTTGTCTTTGGGGTAACCATGCCAGCCTTTGGGAAAGATTTTACCCGTGTGACGGGGTATATTCGTAATTTACGTGGCGGTTCGCAACCGATTCTGGCTCAAGCAAGCGACGGCCTGCTCTATGTAGTCAAGTTCACGAATAACCTTCAAGGCGCAAACCTGCCTTTCAATGAGAGCATCGGGAGCGAGCTTTACCGTGCCTGCGGGCTGGCTGTCGCGCAATGGAAGCCGCTACTGGTCACAGATGCTTTTATCGACCGAAATCCAGACTGTTGGATGCAAACCCCGGAAGGGCGTCTTCGGCCAGAATCAGGCTTGTGTTTTGGCTCCCGCTTTCTTGGCGGTGACGGGGTACGCCTGTTAGAAATCCTTCCAGGTGCCAGCTTCAAGAGGGTTCTCAACTTCCAGAGCTTTTGGCTCGCATGGATGATTGACATTTGTGCCCACCACACCGACAACCGGCAAGCACTCTTCCAAGAAGACGCCCAAGGCCACTTAAGTGCCTATTTTATCGATCACGGGCACCTTTTCGGCGGTCCCAAAGGGGAACAACAGTCGCGTTTTCTAGCGTCGCGCTATCTTGATCCGCGCATATACCAGAGTGTATCCTCAAAACATCTTCTGAGATTTCAGAAGATTGCAGGGTCACTCGATGTAGATCAACTCTGGAGACAGATTCAAGCATTACCGCAGGGTTGGAAAACAGATTCGGCGCTCTGTGCATACTCGGAGTGCCTCGGCAGACTGTCAAACGCCACACTTTTGCGAAATATAATTGATTCGATGGTAGATGCCCAACAACGGACCAATGAGTGCAAAGACGACCAAAGCGGACGAAAACCTCAAAGGGCGGTTCTGTGCTTTGGAGTACCGGCCAAAGGAGGGGGGCGACGGCTCGCCGCAAGTGGCGTCCATTATTATGCTTGTGCTTGAGGATGAGCAACGCAAGCTGCGCTTTCTTGTCCACCCTCAATGGCGTGAGATGGTTTTCGGCAAGGATCTGTCCTATTTGGAATCTCTGTTTAAGGATTTTATCGAACGCGCCAAACTGCATCCGGCGGCTCTCTTCCAGCAGCTTTCCTCACTTGGAGTCGGGCCACTGGTGACACAACAGGCCGGAACAGGTATTGCAGATCAACCACCTCTGTTGAAGCTGTGCTCTCGTTTTGTGCGGCTCTAGCAAGGTCTGCGGACTACCTACTCTGTTACGATTCCGATTGCAAAGAGGCGTTGTTTCTGTCAGCAAGAAGTGTTCTCAAGATCGGACGATCCAAAGACTCCCCCGTGTGAGCAGGAATTCTACGAACTGCGCCTCTTCGATTCGGAATCCGCCGGGAACCCGATTACTATGTGCGAGAGGCTCATGCAAAGTGGAACGATAAGGACGGCTAGATAATGTGGGACGATGTACAGGTTCACGTCCTTGTGAGGGGTGGCCCACATCTCGATTTAGAGATGGGTGAGACGATTCAATCTGAGTGGCCCAAGCCGGACCAACCATAATACCGGGTAATCCAGGTCTGGTTTTTCAGACTAGGGAGTCCGCCAATGATTGCAGAGAGGGTGGCCGTCATTCTCAGAATCGTCGCGGGGCGGCCACGCATCTAATTCTCATCAGCAGCATTATAATTCAGGCGAATCGGCACAGAAATGGGCGGCTTCATGCCAACCATTTACTGAGTATGCAAAACCGCAAGGACGCAGCACGAAATTGGAGATCGAATTAGATATGTCAGACCAAATGCTAATCAGCGACGGCCACAGCACAGGCGTTTTATCTATCGCAGTGATCAGCCCGGATGACGAACGCCGCAAAGCGGCGATGACCGAGCTGAGCGGGTGTCACACGGGCCCTGTCCGGGAGTTCACCGCATCCTACCCCACCCTCAGCGAGGTGGAGAAGGTGATCGGCCACAACTATGACGTCGTCCTTGTGGACCTGGACAGTGATCTGGAGTACGCCCTGGAACTGGTGCATACCATCAGCAGCCAAGAGCTCGCAGTCGCAATGGTCTACTCGGCCAATGCCGAGCCGAACCTGCTGCTCCGATGCCTGCGCGCCGGCGCGCGCGAGCTTCTCAGGCTGCCCTTCAGTTGCGGCGAGATGGCCGAGGCTCTGTTTCGGGCCTCGACCCTGCTTTCCTCGGACCGCCCCGTGCAGAAGGCCGTCGGCAAGCTGCTCGTATTTCTAGGCGCCAAGGGCGGTTCCGGAGTTACAACCCTGGCCTGTAATTTTGCCGTATCGCTGGCCAAGGAGCACAAAAAACGGACCATTTTGATCGATCTCAATCTCCCCCTTGGAGACGCGGCGATCAGCCTGGGAATCAAGGCTGAACATACGATTGTCAGCGCTTTTCAGAATGTCAGCCGGCTCGATTCACTTTTTCTTTCCTCCTTGCTGGTGCATCATGATTCCGGGTTATACGTGCTCGCTGCTCCCAGTGAATTGGCGCCCACTTTTGTCTCGGTCGAAGCCATCGACAAGCTGCTGGAGGTCGCTCGCCGGGAATTCGATTATGTGGTGGTCGACGCGGGATCGAAGCTCGACCTGCAGCGCAAGCATATGTTCGACGAATCCGCCACTATTTACCTGGTTACGCAGGCCGGCCTTCCCGAACTCCGCAACTGCCATCGCCTGATCTCGCAGCTTGCAGATACGGGCAGCCCCAAGGTCGAAGTTGTGCTCAATCGGTACGACGCTCGCAGCGTGGATCTCGATGAAGACCATATTGAAAAGGCTCTGAACCGGCCGGTTAACTGGAAAATTCCCAACAACTATGCTGCTGTCCGGCGGATGCAGAACACGGCCGCGCCGCTCAGCGAAGAAGGTGCGGGGATTTCGCAGGTAATCCGGCAGATGACCGAATCCGTTTGCGGGCGACCCCCTGTCCCGGAAAAGAAGAAAGGGTTCAGCCTCTTCAGGTCGGTCTTTCTGTTGTGAGCAACAGTAGGCCTGGGCGCGTGGCCCAGACCTCGCTTTTGAGACCGGGGAGACCACGAACCTCGACTTGCGAATTTGTGTTCTTTGAAACTCCGCGGACGTGTTACCGCAGGGTGGCCCATCTCTGGTTTTCAGAGAAGGGAGACCACAGACGCGAAATCGGCCTAACCGCTGATTCTATTCTCTGTCCAACATATACAGTCGCAGTCACGGCACTGCCGTTGCCAAGCGAGCGCGGCAGTGCATACTATCGAGGAAGAGATCTGCGATTACAGCATTTTCGATTCTGCACTTTACAGAAACCATGCTGCTGAGTGGCTTTTTCCTTAAGAAAAAGCCACCTTCGATGCGGTTCTCATGTCAAAATGTGAAGCGAAAATGCTCTGGAACACACCTGAAAGTGGGATAGCGCAATGCGGAGTGCCTTTTGTCTTCTGATGCTGGCAGGATTCTCTCTGCCGGCCTTTGCGGTCAATGGCAGCGCACCCTCCAAGATGACGGTGGCGCAACTGGAGCAGATGCTGGCTGCGGACCGTGCCGCCTCGGATGGCAAGGTGGCGGACCAGCTCTTCAGGTTGCAGTTGACCGAACGTCTGAGCGCGGCCAGCTTCGCACGCCTGAAGGCCGGTCTGCCGGGTGAAAAGGCCCGCCAGGCGCTGCTTGCCCTGGCGGATTCGTCGGAGTTCCTGAATCTTCCGGCGGCTGAGATTCCCGCCGCCGCCGCCCCCAGCCCGGCCGCCCAGCGTCAGACCATGCAGATCGTCGTGAGCTATGTGACCCAGACGCTTCGCCGCTTGCCGAACTTCATGGCGACACGCGAGACAACGCATTTTGAGGACAGGCCGCAGATCACGTACGACTATATCCCAATCCCAACTAAGCCCTACCTGCCCTTGCATTTCGTCAGCAAAACCAGTCTGCCTGTGGTGTACCGGGACGGCCAGGAGCAGGCCGACACGGGCGCGCGCAAGCATGGAACGCCGCAATCGGAGTCTCATGAGCTGGTCACCAGGGGCGAGTTTGGACCCATTTTAGGCACGGTTCTGCTGGACGCCGCGCAAAGCAGGATGGCCTGGAGCCACTGGGAAGAGGGAGCGGACGGGCTGGAAGCGGTCTTCAGTTATGCGGTCCCCGCGCAAAAATCGCATTACTTCGTTGGCGCCGGCTTGATCTGGGATGGTTCTCCAACTCCCCATGAGTATCATGAAATGGCCGGCTATCATGGGGAGATTGCCGTCGATCCCACCAGTGGCACGGTTCGGCGTCTCGTGCTGGAAGCGGATCTCGCGCCGGCCGATCCGTTTGTCCGATCCGCGATCGCGGTGAAATACGGCGCCGTGGAGATCGGTGGCAAAAGCTTCATTTGTCCTGTCAAAAGCGTTGCTCTTTCGCTGGTCCGTCCTCCAGGCGCTTCGACGGAGCAGCACGCGAGTGGTCCGGGCCCGGTCAAGACCTTTCTGAACGATGTCGCCTTTGAAATGTATCACCGCTTGACCTCCGAGATGCGCATCTTGTCCGCGGATAGCACGGAGCCGGCCGGGGATTCGCCTGCTTCCGTTGCCGGGATCGCGGCTACGCCCGCGGCAGTTGAAGCGGCTTCAGCGCCTGAACCGGAGCCAGCGCCGCACCCCGCACCCGCCGCCGCGGAGCCGCCTGAAGTAGCCCAAACCGCGGCGCCAGCCCCATCCACCGCTCCAGCCTCAACCGCAGTAGCCCCAACAGCACCAGCCCCATCCACCGCCGGCGACCACACCGCGCCCGAGCCGAATCCGGGATCTGATCCGCTGCGTCCATTCCTGGTGCGAGGTATGCATGCCTCGACACAGATTGCCTTCAGCGTGCGCGCAATCCCAGCCAACCCTCAGCCCGCTCTCGATGCCCAGCCGGCTGGCGACGAGGTCAAACCGCTCACTCGTTACCTCGTTGATTTCAATGTGCGCGCAAAAGATGTGAATCTGACGCTCGCTCCCGAAGGCAATTACGGCGGCAAACTTCACTTCGAGCTGGTGGCCTATGAGAGCTACGGAAAGGCGCGCAAATGGGCGGGCGGAACCTTGGTCCTCGACCTCACCCCGGAGTCCTACGCGGCGGCGCAAAGCTCCGGCATCCCAGCCCATCTGGAAATCGACCTGCCTGACACAGTGATCTTCCTTGAGGCGGGAATCTTCGATTGGACCACACGGAAGGTGGGAACCCAGGAAATTCTCATCCGATCCGCGGAGCCATTGAAAGCCAGATAGACGCGTGGCCGATCTCCGGCCAACCATCAATCTGGGTGGCCAGGTCTCGCTTTTGAGACCTGGTATCCCACATTTGTCAGCCTTGCGCGGCTTGCTCAATCCCTGCCCAGTCTTCGGCGCTCAGTTTCAATCCTGCCGCCGCGACATTCTCCTCCAAATGCGACCCCTTGGACGTGCCGGGAATCGGCAGCATCGCCGGCGAGCGTTGCAAGAGCCACGCCAGCGAAAGCTGCGCCACCGTTGCTGAATGGCGGGCGGCGAGCTTGGCCAGCGTCTGAGCCGCGGGATGCTCCGGCTTGAGCAGCTTGCCGGCATTGATCGGATACCAGGGCAGGAAGCCGATGCCCTCACGCTCGCAAAAGATGAGCGTCTCCTCGTGCCGCCGGTCGGCCAGACTGTATCTATTCTGGACAGTCGTCACCTCGACGATCTTGCGCGCCGCCTCAATCTCCGCCGGGGTGACCTCGCTGAGGCCGATGTGGCGGATCTTGCCCTGCTCCTGCATCCGCTTCAATGCACCGAGCGACTCTTCGAGCGGTGTGCGCGGGTCGATGCGGTGAAGCTGATAGAGGTCGATGCGGTCGAGCCGGAGCCGCCGCAGGCTCATCTCTACACACTGAATCAGGTAGCCGGCGCGGCCCACATACTCGGATTTGGCCGGCCCCTGGCGGGTGATTCCACCCTTGGTGGCGATGACTACGCCGGGCGCGTAGGGGTGAAGCGCCTCGGCGATCAGCCGCTCGGCAATCTCCGGGCCGTAGGCGTCGGCGGTGTCGATGAGGGTAATTCCAAGATCGACGGCGCGGCAGAGAACGCGGCGGGCTTCTGCGGCGTCGGCCGGCTCGCCCCAGGCGCCTTCGCCCACCAGGCGCATGGTTCCATAGCCGAGACGATGGACGGGAAGGTCGCCGCCGATGAGGAATCTGCCGCTCAAGGCGGCGGAGGGAGTCTGTGTGCTCATGACGGGTTGGATGCCGCGGCAAGCCGGGAGGTGCAGGCAATGGCGCCAAGCTTCACGCGCGGCCCTCATCGATCAGCGTTCAAATGCCGGAACCGGGCGCGCGAGGAAGGCTTCGGGGTCGCGCATGGGCGGCAGAACGGCTGCTCTTCAGCGGAGAAACCCGGACGGAAAGTTATGCTCCGGGCTAGGAACTGTGGAATCCAAAGTCTCCAGTTCTGATCCATCCACTTCCACGGCCACGCTTTGCATGATGAGCTCCACCGTCAGGACGACGCGCAGGCTGTTCTTCTTCCGCACCACCACGCCCTCCATCCCGGCCAGCGCGCCGGAGCGAATCCGGGCCCGCTGCCCGATGGTAAGCAAAGGGTGTGGTTCGGCGCGGCGCAGGTGCAGGCCCAAGCGCAGCGCATCGATCTCCGCCTCCGGCAACGAAGCCGGCTGGCGTCCCGTACCGCCCACAATGGTCAGAACCCCCGGCACTTCCAGGACCCGTACCCGCTCCCTGCGCTCGATGTGGACAAAGATGTAGCCGGGAAAGAGCGGCAGATCCAACGTCACCGTCGAGCCGTCACGCCACTTGCGCCGCACGTGGTAAAGGGGCAGATAGTGCGCAATTCCTCTCTGGCTCAAGTACTGGCTCACGCGCTTCTCATGGCGGGGAGTGGTGTAGACGGCGAACCACTTGGGCGCGAACTGCTTTTCCGGTGGGCAGTCGGGCCCAGGCTCGCCCGCTTGAAGCGCCTTCTCCGGGTGTGCAATCGCTGACAACGCTCCCCCCCTTGCGTATTGAGCTATTCTCTCAGGTAACCGATCGTCGGCAGCGGAGAACGGCTCCGACTTACGATAGCACGGCAATGCGGCATGCGCTCAAGCAAACGGCCACCCAACTTCGCCGTCGCTTGAGATAATCGCAGCAGCCGCTCCGTCGAGGCCCCGTCCACCATGCACGCTCCCTTTCACACCATCGACCTGATCCGCAAGAAGCGCGACGGCGGCTCGCTGAACGCGGGCGAGATCGGCTTTCTGGTCTCTGGCGCGGCGGACGGGTCCATCCCGGCCGAGCAGCTCTCCGCATGGCTGATGGCCGCCTTTCTGCGCGGGCTTTCACTCGATGAAACGCGCGCGCTAACGTTGGCGATGCGCGACTCCGGCGAGCAGTTTTCGCCCGCGCGGCTGGGCAAAGCGGTCGTGGACAAGCACTCCACCGGCGGCGTGGGCGACAAGACCAGCTTCCTTGTGGCTCCCATCGCCGCGGCCTGCGGGCTGGCCGTGCCCATGATCGGCGGGCGCGCGCTGGGCCACACTGGCGGGACATTGGATAAATTGGAAGCCATCCCCGGCTACCGCACCGACCTGACACTCTCCGAATTTGAGACAGTCCTGGCCCGCTGCGGCGCTGCCATTGTCAGCCAGACTCCGGCGCTGGTTCCCGCCGACCGCGTCCTCTATGCGCTCCGCGACCGCACCGGCACTGTCGAAAGCCCGGGGATGATCTGCGCGTCGATCCTGAGTAAGAAGCTTGCCGAGGGCTTGGACGCGCTGGTGCTCGACGTAAAGACCGGCTCCGGCGCATTCCTCAGAAAGCAAGAAGACGCCGAGTACCTGGCCGCGCTGATGGTGGCCACCGCCGAGGCCGCCGGAACCCGCACCGTCGCGCTGATGACCGATATGAGCCAGCCTCTGGGGCGCTGCGCGGGCAACTGGATCGAGCTGGTCGAGTCGGTCGAGCTACTGCGCGGGAATAGGCCGGTGGGGAGTGAGGATTTACGCGAACTCTCACTGGTGCTTGCCGGATGGATGATTTTTCTGGGCGGTCAGGCAGCCACGCCGGAACAGGGCTACGCCCGCGGCGAAGCAGCTCTGGCCAACGGCTCGGCACTGGGCGTTTTTTTTGCGATGGTCAAGGCGCAGGGCGGCGACCTTCACGCCTTCGACGATCCAATCGCCTTTCACAAGCCCGGCGCTACGCGGGTAATGGAGGCATGGGAGAACGGCTTCATCTCCGCGATGGATACGACCGCCCTGGGCTGGGCCGTGCAGCGGCTGGGCGCGGGAAGAGAAAAGTCTGGCGAACCGGTCGATCCCCACGCCGGCATCGAGTTCCATGCCCGCTGTGGCGCGCGCGTCGAGCAGGGCCAGCCGCTGGCTACGCTTTACGCCACCAGCGAGGCGATGCTGGCCGAGCCGCTCGCGTTGCTGAAACAAGCAATTACCATCTCCGAAAACCCGCCGCACGAAGTGCCGCTGGTCAGCCGCATCTTCACCCGAGAAGCGGCGGAAGCCCACCTGCGCGATACTGTAAGGTAGTTTCTGACAGGGAGCAATCGCTTTGGATCGATTCACCGGAGTGCTGGGCATTCTCGCCGTACTCGCCGCGGCCTGGCTGGGCTCGACCGACCGCAAGCGCATCCGCTGGCGCACGGTCGCGTGGGGACTGGGGCTGCAACTGGTCTTTGCTTTTGTAGTGCTGCGCTTCAGCTATGGGGAGCGGGGGCTGATGTGGGCCGGCGGCGTGGTCAAAACCATGCTCGCCTCGACCTATGCCGGAACCAAAGTTCTCTTTGGCCCGCTGGGCGTGCCCGACGGTTCCATGGGCTCCATCTTCGCCTTCCAGGTTCTGCCTACCATCATCTTCATCTCCGCCTTCTTCGCGCTGCTGTACCACATCGGCGTGATGCAGCTCGTCATCCGCGCTCTGGCCTGGGTGATGCTGAAGACCATGCGCATCTCCGGCGCCGAGAGCATGAATGTGGCGGCGTCGATTTTCATGGGCCAGACCGAAGCGCCGCTCACGATACGGCCGTTTCTGGGCAAGGCCACGCGCAGCGAATTGATGACCATCATGACCAGCGGCATGGCGCACGTCTCCGGCGGCATCATGGCCATGTACATCGCCCAGGGCGTTGCGCCCGAGCACCTACTGGCCGCCGTCATCATGACCTCGCCGGGAACCATCCTGATCGCCAAGATGCTGGTGCCGGAGACCGGCGTGCCCGCCACCGAGGGCCGCGTCGTGATGCCCAAGGACGAGTTGCACAAGGAGGAGAATCTGGTTGGCGCCATCGCCCGCGGCACCATCGACGGCGGCAGACTGGCCTTCAATGTGGCCATCATGCTGATCAGCTTTCTGGCGCTGGTCGCGCTTCTGGACGGCCTGCTCGGATGGACGCACTCACTCGCCTACATGCACTGGGTACCGGGCTCGCTCGGCCAGATTCTCGGTTTCCTCTTTGCGCCGGTGGCGTGGCTGATAGGCGTTCCCTGGCACGACTGCGGCGCCATCGGCAACCTGCTTGGCACGCGCATGGCGCTCAATGAAGTCATCGCCTACATCGGCCTGGGCGCGCAAAAGGCCGTGCTTGCGCCGCGCTCCTTCATCATCGCCACCTTTGCTTTGTGCGGCTTCGCCAACCTCAGCTCCATCGGCATTCAGATCGGCGGCATCGGCGCGCTGATTCCCGAGCGCCGCAACGAGCTGGCCAAGCTAGGCGTGCGGGCGATGCTCGCCGGGACGATGGCCAACTTGATTTCAGCTTCGATTGCGGGAATGTTTTTGGGGTAATCCAAACGTATTTTGGAAGGTGCGAATCCATGCGATCCTATTGGGAAGTAATCGAACCGCTCTTCAACATGATCGATACGGGCAACGGTCCCGATGCATTTGCCGCTACAAGCGCATCCATACTTCGTTCCGCCGTCCTTCTGTTCTCAGCTCACATTGCTCTTGCCGAGGTTCACAACGGCGGATTTCTCCAGCTTTTCTGGAATGAAACTGGTGTACTCGTACCCGAGGCCATTGAAGGATTCACAACCATTGGAATGCCAACGATGGCAGCCATCCTTCAGGAAGCTGCACAACCTCTCGGTGATCCCTATCCGCGGGATCGGGACGAGCGCTGGGATGCGCTGCTTGCAGCTTCAGCAAAGAGTGCAGAAGAAATTAAGCAGATATTCGAGAAGGCCGAGAACTTTTATCTCGGTTTCCAAGAGGCAACTATAAAACTTTCCTACGACACGCTGGATAAGAGATTTTGGAAAACAGCAAAGTTCGAAAACGGCGGGTTTCAAGACGCCGCTACTCGTTATGCGCAGGATCCTTACTTGATTCAATAGTCAAAGTAGTCGGGTACCCAATTTGGATGATGGAATGGAACTCGAATCGAGGGCTGGTGAATCCGCCGCACGCTATCCCGGATACGTGCCCGTGATGTAGCCCTGTAGCTCCTGAATGGTTTGCGCCTGGCCGGTGATCACCCACTTCACCAGGTCGCCAATGGAGACGACTCCCACCACGGCGTCGTCCTGCAAGACCGGCAGATGGCGGAAGTGGTGCTGGGTCATGATGTTCATGCATTCATCCACAGTGTGCTGCGGGCTGACGAAGATCACCGGGCTGGTCATGATCTGGCGGACCTGGCTTTCCCGGGAAGAATGGCCCAGCAAAACTCCTTTGCGCGCGTAGTCGCGCTCCGACAGGATGCCGACCACGCGATCGTTGGCAAGCACCAGCAAGGCGCCGACGTTGTGCTCGGCCATCAGTTCGAGCGCTTCGTAGACCGTCTGCTCGGGCGCGATCGTGAGGACTCTGCCTTCGTCCTTGCTCTTCAGCACCAATCCTATCGTGTCGGTAATCTTCATCGGAACCTCCTGGCCTTTGTCGGCCTTGTACGGGTGTGTATTTCATCCGGGGCGGTCTTTGTCTCAGCGAAACAAAAATGGATTTCGATCTGTGCGCAACGGCACTCTCAGCATCCAGGGAAAAGAGCGTACGCGTTGCGCCGCGGAATCGTCTGGGCGCAATCGAAGTTCTACCGATTCGGCACCTTGTCAATATAGCCCATTTGCATAACAAGAGAACAGAGCGGAAATAAGTTAAGCCCTTCCCGTCACTGTAGAATGTGCACAGCACGCCGTCCGGCACAAACCATGACCTGCTTCGACCAAGTCGCTGAAGCTGCCGCCTTTCTGAAGGCCAGACTGGCTTCGCTCAGCCCGCGCATCGGAATCGTTCTCGGCTCCGGGCTGGGCGCGGTGGCCGACGCGGTCGCCGGGCTGGTTGTCGTTCCTTACGCTGAGATCCCCCACTTTCCTCGCTCCACCGTCGAGGGTCACATGGGGCGGATTGTCGCTGGGCTCATGGGCGGTGTGCCGGTCATCGTAATGCAGGGGCGCGTTCACTACTACGAGGGCTATTCGCCCGAAGAGGTGACCTTTCCCTTGCGTGTGCTGGGCGCGCTGGGCATCCGCGCCGTCGTTCTGACCTGCGCCGCCGGAGGCATAGCCGAGGGCTACCGCGTGGGTCAGCTAGTGGCGCTCAGCGACCACATCAACCTCATGGGCTTTAACCCGCTCATTGGGCAGATCGAGCCGAGATTCGCCTTCCGGCCCGGCGCGGGGCTTCGCTTTCCGGATATGACCGAAGCTTATTCAAAACGGCTGCGCGCTCTGGCGAAGGAAGCCGCCGATGCTGAGGGATTTGCGCTCGAAGAAGGCGTTTACCTGGCCGCCAGCGGCCCCAGCTTCGAGACGCCGGCCGAGATTCGCGCCTTCCGCGCACTGGGCGCAACGCTGGTCGGCATGTCCACCGTGCCGGAAACGATTGTGGCTCGCCACATGGGCATCGAGGTGCTGGGCCTGGCCTGCGTCGCCAACCTGGCCGCGGGGATGGGCGCAACGGCCCTCAGCCACGAGGGGGTCTTCGCAGCCGGCCGCCTTGTGGAGCAGCGGCTTGCCCGGCTGCTGGAGCGGCTCTCGCCCAGAATCGCCGCGCTGGTGGAGACCGCGAAAAACGAAGAAAATCAGCCGTAACTACAATCATAGCTGCGGTCTGCGGGGTTTCTCCGATTGTTTTCGTCTGTTGTTGACCATCTTGGCATGTTTACCAAAGATTCATGGTGAAACTAACCGGCTGCGTTTCTCGTACCGATAGTATGAGCATGATGAAAAAATCCATCGCATCGATCCAGCGGAAGGTTGTTGTGTGGATGCGTCAAGGCATCTCGCCCCAAAGGCTGGCGCTGACGCTTTCGCTGGGGTTCGCCATCGGCTGCATTCCGGTGGTGGGGATTCCGACGCTGATCTGCTCGGCGCTGGCGCTGGCGCTCCAGTTGAATCTGCCCGCCATTCAAGCTGCCAATTACGTGGCGATGCCGTTGCAGTTGCTGCTGATTGTGCCCTTTGTGCACCTGGGCGGTCGGCTCGTTGCCTTTGGCTCTGGGCACGCCATCGAGGCCGGAGCGCTGCTGCACGCGCCGCCGCTCGATATGATTTCGCGGATGGGCGGGCTGGCCGGCGAGGCGCTGCTGGCCTGGCTACTGATCGCCGTTCCGGCCGTGGCGCTGATGACTGCTGCTCTGACCGTGTTGCTGCGCAGGGTTCCAGCCTTGGCAGCGGCTGAGGCCGGCGACTGATTCAGGGGCCAGTTTCTAGCCGCTAGCTTCTAGTTCAGGTTCTGGTTCTATTTGTGCCCGTGCGGAGCCTCAAGCTATTGGCTAGAAGCTAGGAGCTAAAAGCTATTCTTACTTTCCCGCGTTAGGATCGGGCACCGGCTTGGCGCTCTCCAGCCACGCGGTATAAATCATGTCGCGCAACATGCTGGCCCCCGCGGCCAGCCGCTCGGCGGTAAACTCCCGCGACTCCGCCGATCCCGCGCCCACAAACCCTCCAGCCTTATCCAGTTGATAGACCTTTTCCACATAGCTCTTGGAGTGACGCAGGTAGGCCACATACGCGTCAAACATATCGCCGGTGATGGCCTTGGGCGGCGTCATTTTTGCCCTCACCTCGGGCTCGCGCAGGTTGGCCTCCACAAACGGCCCCTCGAACTGCCAATGAATCTGGTGGCCGGTGGTGTAGCCGTTGGGATTCGCTCCCACCCAGCCGTTGTACTGGATGGTGGTGTGCAGCGGCTGCGAGCCGTCGCCGATGTAGTGGCCGAGCCAACCGGCATAAAACAGGATCGCCTGCTCGACGGGACGGGTGTTCTCGTGGCGAGCGGAGAGGTTGCGGTACTCGCGCAGCGCGGCCTTCAGGCGCTCCCAGACCTCGGTGGCCTCCCAGGGTTGCAGGCCAATCTTCTCTGGCCGCTCACCCGCTGCGAAGACCCGTGCCTCGAAGTCCAGGCGGCGATGCGGCAAGGGCCCCAGCGCATCGGCGGTCTCCAGGTCGATGAAGTGCTCGGGAGCCTGAGCGGCCACCAGCTCCGGCTCGGCGGGCGAGCGCCAGCGGTCCGGCTCGGGGCCCAGGTACTCGATCTCGGCAACAGCCTCCGGGGAACGCAGGAAGGCGGGCACATCGGAGGGCAGGGAACTGGCCGCCAGCTTGTTTACCAGGCGATGGCCCCCATTGCCCCAGGCGCGGGCCGCGGGCGGCTGAGCCAGCACGCAAACCAGCCCGGCTGCGGCCAGGGATGACAGAAACAGACGAGACGATGCGGAGAGTGTCAGCATGATGCCAGTATAGGTCTGCCGCGAAGAGCGATGTTTGACAATCCCGCGAAGGATGATTCGCAAGCGATCAATCCCGTTGGATGCCCCAGGTCCCGCTTTTGGGACCTGTGAAACCACGCACTCCACCGGCCATATTCACAAAAAGCTGGGTGTCCCATCCTTTCGCAGTTTTATCGAGAAAGGGTGGGAAACCAAGAACCCCAACCAGCCTTGTTCAAGAGCAAAAATAAACAATGCGATCATTGCCATCATTCTGCTATCATTGATAGCAGAATGGAGAGAAGCCTCATGCCTGCCGTCACCGTTCGCAATCTTCCCGCAGCCGTCCATCGCGCGCTCAAGCTGCGTGCGGCCCGCAACGCGCGCAGCACCGAGGCCGAGATTCGCGTGATCCTGGAAGAAGCCGTCGCTCCCAAGGCGCGAATCAAGATCGGATCAGAGCTGGCCGCCTTCGGGCAGCGCTATGGCGGCATCGAACTCAACTACAAGCGCGATCGCAGGCCAATCGAACCGGCGGAATTTGAATGATCGTTGTCGATACCAATGTGATCTCGGAACCCTTGAAGCAGCGCGCCGACCCGGCGGTGATTCGATGGCTGGACGCGCAAGAGCCGGAGATATTGTATCTCACCGCAACAAATCTTGCGGAAATCCTGATCGATATCGCGCTTCTCCCCGCGGGCAAGCGAAAGCGTGGCATGGAACTGGCCATGCAATCGTTGCTAACGAAGCTCTTTGCGGGCCGCTTTCTTTCCTTCGACCGGGAAGCGGCGATTGCTTTCGCGCTTTTGGGAAGCCGCGCGGCAGCGAAGGGCTATTCCATCTCCGTGGCCGATTGCCAGATTGCCGCCATCGCCGCCGTCCATGGATTCACCGTAGCCACGCGTGACACCGCGCCGTTTTTGGCCGCTGGTGTGCCGGTCATCAACCCGTGGGTGAGTTGAGGTGCAGTTTTCTAGTCCCTAGTCCCTCAGTCCCTAGTCCCTAGCCGAACAAGTCCTTCATCTTCTCGATCAAACTCGGCGAGGCGGGCTTGTTTTCGACGGCCATCGACTCGGCCAGTTGGCTGACCAGTTCGCGCTGGGCGCGGGTGAGTTTGCGGGGGATCTCGACCATCACCTTGACGATCAGGTCGCCGTTGCCCTTGCCGTTGAGAATGGGGACGCCGCGTCCGCGCACGCGGAGCTCGCGTCCGCTCTGCGTGCCTTCGGGAATTCTGAGCGTGACCGGACCGTCGATGGCGGCAATCTCGATCTCCGCGCCCAGGGCGGCCTGGGGAAAGCTGATGGGGATGACGCAATGCAGGTTGTGCCCGTCGCGCTCGAAGAACTCATGGGGCCGGATGGCGAGCACCACATAAAGGTCGCCCTTGGCCGCGCCTGCTCGACCGGCGTCGCCTTCGCCGCTGTAGCGGATGCGGGTTCCGTTCTCCACTCCGGGCGGCACCTTGACGTTGAGCTTGAGTTCCTTGATCACGCGGGTCTCGCCGCGGCAGGCGAGGCAGGGGTCAGCGATCACCTGGCCGGTGCCACCGCAGGCGCCGCAGGCGCGAGCCACGCTGAAGAAGCCCTGCTGGTAGCGAACCTGGCCGCGGCCCTGGCATTGGCCGCAGGTCTTGGGTCCGCGGCCGGAGGCGCTGCCGCTGCCGTGGCAGGCGTCGCAGATATCCCGGCGGCGAATCTTCACCTCGGTCTCGGCGCCGAAGACGGCGGCCTCGAAGTCCACGGTCAGATCGAAGCGCAGGTCGTCGCCGCGCTGCTGCCGGCTGGCGCGGTGCTGCTGCTGGCCGCCCACGTTGAACATCTCGCCGAATAGGTCGCCGAATAGGTCGCCTATATCCACGCCGCCGCCGAAGGGGTTGCCGCCAAAGCCTGATCCCTGCGCGCCCAAGCCGGCATGGCCGAAGCGGTCGTAGGCGGCGCGCTTGTCGGCGTCGCTCAGCACCTGGTAGGCCTCGCTGGCCTGCTTGAAGCGCTCCTCGGCGGCGTGGTCGCCGGGGTTGCGGTCAGGATGGTGCTGCATCGCCAGCTTGCGATAGGCGCTCTTCAACTCCTGCTCGCTCACATCGCGCGCGACACCCAGTACTTCGTAATAGTCTGCTTTGCTCACTCTGGTATTCAATTCCTATTCGCTAATCTGTTTGGGGTTGGATGCCACGCGCACCAGTGACGGGCGCAGCAGCCGGTCGCGCAGCTTGTAGCCGCGGCGAATCTCCTCGGCCACGTGCTGATCGGGCAGGTCGGCGCGCTCGACCGAGCCCAGCGCCTCATGGTGGCGCGGGTCGAACTCCTCGCCCAGCGCGGGAATCGCCGTCACCTGCAACTGCCGCAGAACATCTTCCATCTGCTTCACAATCAACTCGACCCCGGAGCGCAACTGCTCTGCGGTTCCGGTGGATTTCAACGCCATCTCGAAGTGGTCCATCACCGGCAGAAATTTCTCGATCACATTCGCGGTGGCATAGTCGCGGTCGGCGATTCGCTCGCGCTCGCCCCGCTTGCGGGCGTTTTCAAACTCGGCTTGCAGGCGGGCCAGCCGGTCGAGCAGTTGGTCGCGCTCGCCCTTGAGCTGGTCGAATTCCGCGCGGCTTACGGGCTGCTCCTGGAGTTCCTCAGGGCCGGCGGACTGCTCCGGCTCGCCGGAGGCTTCACTCACCGGCTTTTCCGTCGAGGCGGTCTGCTCGCCCTTCAGCTTCTCCAGCAGTCGCAATTCTTTCTTCTCTTCTGGCATGATTCTATGAATTCTCCGCAAAATTCTTCGCATCTGTTTCCATGATAATTTCTTCGGCAGTCGCCGGCTTATCTTTTGCTTGCCGGGAGCAACGCGAGTTCCATTCAGGGCCTCTTACACGCGCAAGCCCTCGTCGGCGGGAACCTCCAGCAGGCGCTCGGAGAGGCGCGCAATGTAGCGCACCGCCTGGATCATCTCCTGGTACTGGATGCGGGTGGGCGCAATCACGGCCACCGTGCCTCGGTTGGCGGCGCCCAGCCGGGCCGGAGCGCCGATCAGCACCAGATCCTGCATGGCGCGCGAAATCTCATCCTGTCCCATCAAGTCCAAGCCCACCACCACGCGTACCTCCTGCTGGCGTCCGTCCACGTAGGCGGTCAGCAGTTCCACCAGCCGCTGTTTGGCCTCCAGAGCCATCAGCATCTGCCGCAGCCGCTCGCGGTCCGCCTCGGCGGCGATCAGGTTGGCCATGCCGTCCACAAAAATCGCCGGTCCGGCCTCGCCCGCGGCCAGCGCGCCTTTGCGGCAAAGCTCCTCGACCGAGGCCAGCATCTGGTGATACGCGGTCTGCTCCAACTCCACGCGCCGCGCAACTTCAGCGCGGATGCGCTCGATGGGCCAGCCGCGAAAGTTCTCGTTCAGGTAGCGCGCCGCTGTCTCCAGCTCGAGGTGCGTCAACTCGTGGTCCAACACCAGCACGCGGTCCTGCACCGCGCCCGCCTCGGTGACCAGCACGGCCAGCACACGGCCCACGGAAAGCCGCGAAAAGTGAATGTGCTCCAGCACCTGGCTGGCCGTCGAGCAGGCCAGCGCCACGCCCAGTCCACTGGACAGCAGCGCCAGCACGTGGGAGGTGCGCTCCAGGTAGTCGTTGCTGCTGGTCACGCCGCTGAAGCTCTCCTCGATTTGCCCTCGCCGCGCTTCGCTCATCGGCCCCAGAGCGTTGGACCCCTGCGGCAGCGTGGCCATCGGACCCGGCTGAGTAATCTGTTCTACGTAATAGCGGAAGGCAGCGGCGGTCGGCACCCGCCCGGCCGAGGTGTGCGGCTGCTCCAGCAGGCCGGTCTCGCCCAGCGTGGCCATCACGTTGCGGATGGTGGCCGAACTCAAGCCCTCTTGATGGGAAAAATAATGGGCGACAGCCTGCGAGGCCACCGGTTCGCCGGTGGCGATGTACTGCTCGATGATGGCCGTAAGCACCAACCGCTCTCGCGGACTGACGCGCGCATCCGGCATCTTCCCCGCTCTCCGTCCGGGCTCGTCCGGGGTTCTGCCCGCGACCCGAATGAAACCGCTCAACTCTTGATTTTTCTACCACTTATACAAGAATAAACGCGAATCTTTCATCTCTAATTCTAGGCAGCGGCAAGGGCGCTGTCAACCGCGCGAGTCCGAGACGGCTGGGTGGCCCAGGTCCCGCTTTTGGGACCTGGGCCACCAAGAGCCCCAATCGGCCATGTCAAGAGGCTCAATCAACAACGGGATACTACGAACCCCAACCACCTGCTTCATCAAGATTGAACGCAGATTCATATCCGATGCCGAAACCTTTCCCCGCCCGGCGGGTCAAAGACAATATCGCCTCCAGCGATCATTTTGCGCCGTATACAATTCATCCAAGAGGATTTGCCTTCATGTTTTCTTTCCGTTTCTTCCCGCTCGCGGCTCTTCTACTGCCTCTGGTGCCCGTGCTTCCGGCGCGGGCGCAGCAGCCGGCCGCGAAGCCTCTGCCGGATATTCATCAGCTGATGAATGAGGTTCAGGAGCATCAGAAGCAGCTCGACAAAGTGCGCGAAAATTACACCTACACCTCGTCGCAGACTACTGAAGATATCGACGCCAAAGGTCATGTGACCAAGACGGAGACACGCGAGGTTGAGGTCTTCTTCGTCAACGGCCACGGGATTGGGCGGCTGGTGAAGAAGGATGGCAAGCCGCTGGACGACAGCGAGCAGCAGAAGGAGACCGAGCGCGTCACCAAGGCCGTAGAAAAGGCGCAGCATCCGGAGACAAAGAAGCAGGAAGAACACGAGATCACGCTGCGTGATGTTCTGGAGGTGATGGATGTGCGCAATCCGCGTCGCGAACTCTATCGCGGCCGGTCAACGATTGTCTTTGATTTTGTAGGACGCAAGGACGCCAAGACGCACGGCATGGCCGAGGATGTCTCCAAGAAGCTGCAAGGGACGCTTTGGGTGGATGAGGCCGACCGCGAAGTGGCTCATCTGGACGTTACCTTCAACGACAACTTTCATGTCGCCGGAGGCATCGTCGCCAACATCGAAAAGGGCTCCAACATACACTTTGACCAAGCGCCTGTGAATGGCGAAATCTGGTTCCCCACCGGCGGCGAGGGAACCGTTGCGATGCGCCTTTTTCTAGTCAAGGGGATTCGTCAGCATTACATCGGACGCTACTACGACTTCCAGCGCTTCCATGTGGAGGCCGAGCAGGGCAAGGAATCCAGGGTCGTGCTGGAGAAGAAGCCCTAGAGCAAAACCAGGGATACTGTAGCCTGATTAGCCTCGTCGAAGGTCGCCGCTCTCTGTTGGTCGCGTCGACTTGAGTGTGTTGGTTTCGGGATACGCCATCCCTGGTTTTGCTATAGCCCATTTGCCGCGCGCAACGCCGCTTCCGGTACAGTGGAAGGTATGTTCGCGCGCAAACTCTCCATTCAGCGCATCGACGCGGCCGGCCTTCGCCACGCCTGCCCCATCGGCTGGATCGACAACTTCGCCATGCGCAACTTCACCAACGACGCCCTCTTCGACGACACGCTGCCCGCCACCGACGGAGTGCTCGAAGCCGGGACGCGCGTTCCTCTCGCCCGCCTTCAGCCGGCCATGGAAGACTGGTTTCGCCGCAAGGGCTACCTGAAGCCCGGTGAGCGGCTTGAAGTGGCGGAGATGCACACGCCGCCGCCGCAATGATCTACGATAATCCGGTGACGACTTCCGCTCCCCACTCACCCACGCTTCTCGTCCACGGCGGCGCATGGGCCATCCCCGCCGATGCCGCGGATGCACACCTGGCCGGAGTCAGCAACGCCCTGGAAACCGGCTATGGCGTCCTCCAGCGCGGCGGATCGGCTCTGGATGCCGTCGAAGCCGCCGTCACCGTTCTCGAAGACAACCCCGCCTTCGACGCTGGCCGGGGCAGCTTTCTCACCTCCGACGGCCGCGTCCAGCTAGACGCCCTACTGATGGACGGCGGCCGCATGAAGGCGGGCGGCGTGGCCTGCGTCGAGCGCCTCCGCAACCCCATTCAGGCCGCCCGCCTGGTCCTGGAAAAAAGCCCCCACGTCTACTTCGTCGGCCAAGGTGCAGAGCACTTCGCCCACGCCCATGGTATGGCCCTCATCGACAACTATGAGCTGGTACTCGACCGCGAGCGCGAGCGCCTGGCCAAGGCCCAGGCTCGCCAGGCCGCAGGCCTTGCCGACGAGTCCTACTCAGGTCAAACCCTGCATGACGACAAAGGTCCGGAGACCGCGCTTCCAGCCGATCCCGGCGCATTCGGCTCGCATGACACCGTGGGCGCCGTAGCCCTCGACTTCCGCGGCAACCTGGCCGCCGCCACCTCCACCGGCGGCACCCTCAACAAGACTCCCGGCCGTGTCGGCGATTCCTCGCTGATCGGGTGCGGCTGCTACGCCGACAATCTCTCCGCCGCTGTCTCCCTCACCGGATGGGGAGAACCCATCATGAAGCTGGTCCTTGGCAAGTGGGCCACCGACCGCGTCGCCGCTGGCACGGCCCCCGAGCTCGCCGCCCAGGAAGCCATCGCCTACCTCTACAACCGTCTCGGCGGCCACGGCGGCATTATCCTTCTAGGCCCCGACGGACGCTTCGGCCTGGCCCACAACACCCCCGCGATGGCCTGGGGCATCGCCACTCCCACTGGTTTGCAAACCGGACTCACTATCTAGGAGGCAAGTCGCCACTTCAGCCGTGTGTACGCCACGCGAAAGCCCTTCCGCTCGGCATTCCGTTGCGAGTTGCTTCCCGCCTCCGCCACCATCATTGCCAGATCGCAACCTTGTTCATAGGCGTATCGCATTCGCTCTTCCAGCAGCGCCGCCTGCAGTCCCCTCCTCCGCAACTCGGGCACTGTTGCCGCACCGCCAAACAGCGCAACTCCTTCATGCAGGTTCAGCACTCCAGCGGCGCCCGGTTCTCCGTCAACCTCGGCCAGAAAGCACGGGCTCTGTCGGCGCGCCACACACAACACGCCCATCTGCTGAATAAACTCCTCCAGCTCCGGATGATCGTGCGTCCATCCCCGCGCGCTCACGCTGCTCCAAAGCTCTGCTTCTTCCGGCTCTATCACGCGCACCTGAATGTTGCCGGGAAGTGAGTGGCCGGGCTTCTCCACGCTCCGATAGAGCACGCTGCTCACTTCAAATGGCCTGTAATTGCGCGCGCAGAGAAGCTCCAGCACAGCCGCGCCGGCCATCGGGCTGACCTCATGCATCACCGCCGCGCCGCGGCTCTCAAAAAAGCTCTCGATCTCGTCCAGCGCTGCGGGCGTCAGTTCCTCGAAGAGCCCCAGGCCAAAACTCTGCGTGGTCGGCGCATCGATCCCGTCAAAGATCAGAGTTGCCCCCGCGCATTTCGTCCACGTCGAGCCACTTTGCGGAAACAAACGGCTTCGCGCCTCGGCAAACTGAGCGCCCGCGAAACCCTCCGCCGCTTCCAATCGCCGCGCCAGCATCAAATCGGAGAAAATCATCATAATCTGATCCTAACCAACCACCGTCATCCTATGCGGCATAATTTCAATATGCTTGTTCTCGCCTCCGCCTCGCCCCGCCGCCGCGAACTCCTCGCCCAGGCCGGCTACTCCTTCGAGGTTCATCCCGCCCACATCCCGGAAGAGCCCTACCCCAACGAAGACCCCGCAGCCTACGTTACCCGCCTCGCCCGCGAGAAAGCCCAGGCCGTCTTCAACGAACTCGGCGACCCGCAAGCCACCGTCCTCGGTGCGGACACCACCGTCGCCCTAGACAACCACATCCTCGGCAAGCCGGAAAGCCCCGCCGACGCCGCGCGTATGCTGCGCCTGCTCTCCGGACGCACTCATCGTGTCCTCACCGGCGTCGCGCTGGTCACCGCAACCTCCACCGAAGTCGCCGCCGAATCCACCGCCGTAACCTTCCTCGCCCTCTCCGACGAGGAGATTGAGGCCTACATCGCCACCGGCGAACCGATGGACAAAGCTGGCGCTTATGCCATCCAGGGCCGCGCCGCCCGCTGGATTCCACGCATCGAAGGCTGCTACTTCAACGTCGTCGGCCTGCCCATCGCCCTCGTCTCCTCCCTCCTCGGAACCCGCGCGACGCGCTGATCCGCTGACTCGCTGACCCGCCAAAGCAGAACGTCCTCGACACCGCCTTCCTGCCGATATAGAATCTCCGCAATCAATAACGCCGTTCCGAAACTGCTTCTAATCTTCCGTCAGGAAGGGAAAACTCATGCGGATTCCCGCTATGGTACGCATTTTTCTCCTACTTCTCGCCGTCGCATCCCCCGCTCTCCTCCGCGCCCAGTTCCAGCAGCCCACCGGCGAAGAACTCGCGATGACCGCCGACCCCAAAGCCCCGGGCGCAGCCGCCGTCTACCTCAACATCGAGGAGATCACCAATGATCAGCAGCATATCCATAGCTACTACGCGCGCATCAAAGTGCTCACCGAGAAGGGCAAGGAACTGGCCACCGTTGAGCTTCCTTACATCCAGGGCAAAACTATGATCACCGACATCAAGGCGCGCACCATTCACTCCGACGGAACCGTCATCCCGCTCTCCGGCAAGCCGGAAGACCTGTTGATCGTCAAGACATTATCCAAGGATGGCGATCCGTTGCAGGTCAGCCAAAAGGTCTTTACCCTGCCCAGCGTCGAGGTCGGCAGCATCCTCGAATACCGCTTTGAAATTCGCTACGACGAAAACCTCTACTCCTCTCCTTTTTGGGAGATTCAGCGTAGTTACTTCATTCATCAGGCGCACTACGCATTTACTCCTTTCAAGGCTTTCATGAATGGCAGCCATAACGCGACCAGTTCCTATCTGCTGGATAAACATATGAACGCGGTCAGCACCCTTATCTGGCGGACAATCCTCCCTGCGGGCTTGGCAGTCAAGGTCGATTTCATCGGCCGTTACTCCCTGGATCTGACCGACATCCCGCCCAAACCGGAAGAGGAGTGGATGCCGCCTGTTGAGAGCATCCTATACAAGGTGTATTTCTATTACTCGAGCTCCAGCAACCAATCCAATTTCTGGGTCTCCGAGACCAAATACTGGTCAAAGGACGTGGATCGTTTTGCCGAACCCACAGGCCCTATCAAACAAGCGGTTGCCGCGCTGATTGCCCCCGGCGACAGCGATCTCGACAAGGCCAAAAAGCTCTACACGGCGGTCCAGAACCTGGACAACACCAACTTTTCCCGCAAGAAGAGCGAGGCCGAACTTAAACAGCTCAAATTGAAGGCCGCCAAGCGCGCCGAGGACACCTGGGCGCAGAAGAGCGGCTCCAGCCAGGACATCGCCCTGCTTTATCTTGCCATGCTGCGCGCCGCCGGCCTCACCGCCTACGATATGAAGGTGGCTGATCGCAGTGAGCGCGTCTTCGACCCCAGCTACCTCAATTTTGACCAGTTGGATGACGATCTAGTCACGGTGATCATCGGCGGAAAGGAAATATTCCTCGATCCCGGCGAAAAAATGTGCCCCTTCCAAACGGTACACTGGAAGCATTCAGGGGCCACCGGCATTCGTCAGGGCACAGATGGCCGCTCTTTTCTCACCTCCCCGCCCCAGGCATACATCGACAACAAGATTGTCCGTACCGGCGAGATCGCGCTCGACGCCCACGGCGCCGTTACCGGCAACATTCGCTTTGTCATGACCGGCCAGGAAGCCCTCCACTGGCGGCAAACAGCCCTCAGAAACGACCTCGACGAGGTCAAAAAGCAATTCGATCATTCGCTGGAGCCGATCGTCCCCGAGGGCGTTGAGACGCATGTCGATCACTTTCTGGGGCTGGACAACCCCGATGTCAACCTGATCGCCATTGTGAATGTCCACGGAACCCTCGGCGCGGCAACCTCCAAACGCCTTCTGCTCCCCGGCTTCTTCTTTGAGACGCGCAGCGGGCATCCCTTTATCAATGAGGAAAAGCGGCTGGTGCCTGTGGATATGCAGTTCGGCGACCAGGTGAGCGACCAGATCGTCTATCGACTGCCTGCCGGCTTCACGGTCGAAGGCCAGCCCCAGGACACAAAGATTCCCTGGCAGGGTCACGCGGTTCTGGTCAATACATTCAAAGCGGAACCCGACCAGATCACCGTCACGCGCACCCTGGCCCGCGCCTTCACCTTCGCCAAGCCCGAGGAGTACCAGGACCTCCGCGGCTTCTATCAAAAGATTGCCGCCGCCGATCAACAGCAACTCGTCCTCACCCGCACTCCCGTTGCCCAAGGAAACTGATCATGGGAAACCCGCGCTCTTCCAAAGCCATCCCCGTCCGCGTCTTGCTCGCTGGCCTCCTTCTCTGCGCCTGCGCGCCCAGCCACGCCGGATGGTTCGGCAGTGATAAGCAGCCGATCCCGCAGTGGGGCCTGGATGCCTACAAGACCCACACTCCCGATTACGCCAAGGACGCCGCCGCGGTGATTCTCTTCGATGAGTACGTCGAGACCGTTGACGATCAGGGCCGCGCCGTCGAGCGCGAGCGCATCGTTAAGCGCATCCTGAAGCCGCAGGGACGGCGCGATGCGGCGTGCGGCGTCTCCTACGACGTGGACGAGAAGGTCAACTACTTCCACGCCTGGACCATCGCTGCCGACGAAAAGCAGTATCAGGCCCAGGACACCGATTTCGTCGATGTGGGCAACACCGGCATTCCTATCATGCTCTCCACCCGCAAGGCACGGGTCGTCCATCCCCCGGCTGCCGATGTGGGCGCGGTCGTAATCTGCGAGTCCGAGGAACTGCTTGAACCGTATCTTCAGGAGACGGTCTGGGGCATCCAGACGAGCATCCCATTCGTCTTCCAGGCCCTTGAAGTTGATCTGCCCGCCGGCCGCACCCACTCCGAGGCATGGCACAGATTCCCGCCCGTCAAGCCCGTCGAGGTCGCGCCCAATCACTGGCGCTGGGAGATCAAAGATATGCCCGCCCTCGACCTGCGCGAGCTGCGCTCAGGTCCGGAATGGCAGGCGCTCGCCGCGCGCATGTCCGTCCAGTGGGGCGATGCCGCCGTCGAAGGCAAGGACAATCAGTGGCGCGCCATCGGCCAGTGGGTCACAAACCTTGAGGCCAATCGCCCGGACCCGTCGCCGGAGATTACCTCCCAGACGCAAAGCCTCATCGCCGGCGCGCCCGACTTCTACGCCAAGCTCAGCCGCATCACAGAGTACATCCAGAAAAATGTCCGCTACTTTATCGTCATGCGCGGCATCGGCGGCTTGCAGGCCAACCACGCGGCCGACATCTACCGCAACCGCTACGGTGACTGCAAGGACAAGACAACGCTGCTGATTTCAATGTTGCAGGTGGCCGGAATTCATGCTTTTTATATGCCCGTGGACGACCACCGCGACATCGTCGACCCCGATGCGCCCTCGCTGGAAGGCAACCACATGATCACCGCCATTGAGATTCCCGCCGACGTGCAAGACCCGCGCCTCAAGGCCATTGCCAAAGCCAGGGACGGCAAGCGCTATCTCATCTTCGACCCCACCAATCAACGCACACCGGTTGGCAATCTGCCCTACTACGAGCAGGGCAGCTACGGAATCCTGGCCACCGGAGCTTCCAGTCAGATCATCGCCCTCCCGGTGCTGGAGCCCGATACCAGCATAAAAGACAGCAAAGGCGCATTCACGCTCACGGCCGACGGCACGCTGACCGGTTCCGTGGACACCTCTCAAACAGGGTCGGCAGGCGCTAACATTCGCTATTTAATCAAGGACACCGACGAGAAGGAGCGGCGGGAATATTGGGAGCGCGTAGTCGCAGAGACGCTTCCCGGCGTCACGCTCGATTCCTTTGAGTTTGTCGAACCCTCCGCCCTCGACAAGCCCATCGAACTCCACTACAAGGTGACGGCGCGCCAATACTCCCATCAGGCCGGTCCGCTAGTGCTCGTCCGCCCGCGCGTGCTCGGCACTGATGCCCGTCCCTTCGACGATAAGCCGCGCATCTATCCCATCGACCTCAACGCCACCGGCCGCTGGCGCGACAGCTTCGACATCGCCATCCCTCCCGGCTACGCCGTCGATGAAACCCCCGATCCGGTCTCGCTCGACCTCGACTTTGCCAGCTACCACTCCTCGGTCTCGGCCAAAGGAAACCTCCTCCACTACGAGCGCGAATACGTCGTTCGCCAGGTCGAACTGCCCGCCGCCAGAGCCTCCGACTTCCGCCACCTTGAGTCGGTCATTCTCTCCGACGAAAAGAACGCCGCCGTGCTCAAGAAGCAGTAATCGATCTGCGTTTTTTCTTTTTCAAACCACAAATCTGGGTGCCCCAGGTCCCGATTCTGGGACCCGGGAATCCAGAACACATCGTTTATCGAACCTCCGGCCGGATGCCGATCACGCTCATCATGCGCCCGGCATGGCCTTGCGAGCCGCGATGGGAGAAGAAGAACTCGCGCTGGCAGCTTGTGCAGCCGCCTACCGTTTGGATTGCACGGGGCTTGAGTCCCGCTGCCAGCAACTGGCGGCGGTTGGCTTCGATTAAATTCAAATGCAAGCTGGGGCCAATCTGCGAGTGGCCGGGCGCGCGCTGCGTCATAAACAGCATCGGATACTTTGTGCGCACCGGGTCGGCGTCGTAGACCTCGCGGAAGAGCTCGCGGGCGTAAGCGAACTGCGACTCAAATTCGGAGAGCGCGTCTTCGCCCACGGCGTAGCAGCAGGGGCCGATGCCAGGACCGATGACGGCGATCAAATCCTCAGGCCTGGAGCCGAACTGGAGCCTCATGCGGCCCACGCCGCTTTCGACGATGCGCTTAACCGTGCCGCGCCAGCCGGCGTGGAAGGCTGCCACCGCGCGACGCTTGCGGTCGGCCACCAGCACCGGGAAGCAATCGGCGGTCAGAATGGCGAGCAGCAGACCGGGCTCATCGGTCATCAGGCCGTCGGCTTTGCACGGGTGTTCGCGTCGGGCATCAGTTGCGCAGGCAAGAGCCACTTTGTTCGAGTGAATCTGCTTGAGTGCGGCCAACGGCGTGGCCGGGTCGCCGGTGCTCGCTTCGGCCAGCAGGCGGCGATTGCGGACCACGGTTTCCGGGTCGTCGGCGGCGGTAAAGCCCAGATTCAGCTCGCCCGGAGCATCGTCGGCGCAATAGGCCCGGCTGAGGCCGCCGCGGCGGGTGCTGAAGCCGTGCCAAAGCCAGTTGATCTTCTCCCAGCCGTCAACCGGCAGCCATTCGACGCCATTCGGCGCGACGCGGGGAACCGGCGCGGCTGGGACGAGCTCCTGCTGCGCCGCGCGGGCAAATCTCATGCGCTGTGTGACGCCGGCGGCCTTGCCGCGCAGATTGCGCTGCAGGCCCGCCTGTTCAAACAGCGCGTCGATTGCCTGGAGGTTAGGTTCGGTGCGAGTCTTTGGAGTGGAGGAGGAGCGCATCTGGCTTCAATTCTATCTGGCGATAGAGGAGCGAATGGGCCTGCCTTCCGGCAGGCCCGCTCGAGAGGCTTAAAAGGAGGGGGGCAGGGGGGAGGGTTTTTGAGAAGAGGTCTGTACAAGACCTTCAAGAAGGAGTGAAACTCTTTCTTGGGCGGAGAAGTGTTACG
This sequence comes from Acidobacteriaceae bacterium, assembly GCA_003134855.1. Classification (GTDB taxonomy): domain Bacteria; phylum Acidobacteriota; class Terriglobia; order Terriglobales; family Acidobacteriaceae; genus Telmatobacter. The sequence continues at coordinate 522,801 of PLCS01000007.1, read as the reverse complement.
TGGAAGCCTCTGCTTGTTATATGTGTAGATGCGCGTGGGTGAAAAAGGTTGCGTGATTTCCGGCGAGAAATTTGCACGCCTATTTTTTCGCAGCTTTTCGCGGAAAAATGCGAAGATACTTGCGTGGGATGCAGGCGGCGCGGATGTGTGGAATGAGCCAGGCGTTGCTTTAGTCTGGCTGGAGTCCGGAAGTGGTTGATGCGCGAAGTGATTGATGAAGAAGAGCTTACACCGGTCGAGCGGGGGCGCGAAAGGGAGCTGACGCTGGGTCCAATGATGGTGGCGGGCCTGTTTTTTGGATTGGTTCTGCTGTGCGGCCTGTGCTTCGGGCTGGGCTACTCGATGGGCAGAGGCGGCGGGCACGATTCCCCGGTCGCCGGCCAGACCTCCGGCGCGGGAGCAGTTTCGCCAGCGGCCAATTCCATTGTTAAGCCGAAAGCCGCCCCGCCGATTGCCCAGCCGCAGGGCGCCGCGGAGGGCTTGCTCACGTCTGGAGCTTCCCGCACCGGCGCCGCCGCCGCTGCGCAGACTTCTGGCTTGACTTCTGCCAACGGCGCGAATTCCGCCCAGACAGCGCCTGTGCTGATGGTCCAGATTGCTACCCTCTCGCACCAAGAGGACGCGGAGGTGTTGATCAGCGCGCTGCGCAAGCGGGGCTTCGAGGCGACCGTCAGCTCCGGCGATGACGGGCAGCTCCACGTGCGGATCGGCCCGTTCAACAGCCTCAGCGAGGCCAACGCAATGCGCGAGAAGCTGACCAACGACGGTTACAACGCCGTTGTGCAGCCGTAGAGCCTCACTTCCGCATCCACTCCGGCAGGCCTGCGGCGATGGACGCGCGCACGGCTTCGGAGAGATCATCGCGGGTGGCATAGTCCTTGGGATAAACGGGCGCGTTGAAGACAATGTGCGCCGTTCCCGGCTTGATGGCGAAGCTGCCCTTGGCCATCAGCGTCTCCGTTCCGTAAATCGAGACGGGAATGCACGGGGCTCCCGTCTCCATCGCTAGATAAAACGGCCCCTTCTTGAAAGGCAGCAGGCGGCCGTCCTGGGAGCGCGTGCCTTCTACAAACGTTGTGATGTGCAGGCCCTTGGCTATGATGCGCTTGGCAGTGGCCACGCTCTCCTGTGCGCTGGCCGCGTTTCCCTTGCGATCCACGGGAATGAACTGGCCCAGTTTGAGGCAGTAGCCGAAGACGGGAATCTTCATCACAGAGCGCTTCGAGAAGGCGGCCGTGTGCTCCGGCATCCACGAAATCAGCGCCGGCGGGTCGAGGTTCGAGACGTGATTGGCCATGAAGATGCACGCCCGGCCGGCGGGAACCCGCTCCCACCCCTCAATCCGCACACGGATGCCGGCTGCGAAAAAGCCGGTGCGGACAATGAAACAGGTCACGGAGTAGAGCGGTTCGATCTTGCCGGTGAGCGCGGCCAGCGGAATGAAGATCGCCGCCGCGGGAATGCTCAATGCGAGAATGACGACGAGCACGAATAGCGAGATAAACATAAACTCCTCTACCTCCGCATCCACTCCGGCAGCCCGGAGGCTATGGCCGCTCGAACCGCCTGCATCAGCTCGTCGCGCGTGGCAAAATCGGCCGGGTCGATGGGCGGATGAAAGACCACGTGCGCCGTCCCCGGATGGATGCGCAAACTGCCTTTGGCCTGGATGGTTTCAGTACCGTGGATGGAAACCGGAATGCATGGCGCGCCTGAACCCATGGCCAGATAAAAAGGGCCTTTCTTGAAGGGCAGCATGCGGCCGTCCGGGGAGCGCGTGCCTTCCACAAACGTGGTCATGTGTACGCCCTTGGCGAGAACGCGCTTGGCCGCTGTTACACTCGCCTCAGCGTCTGTCGGGCTGCCGGAGCGGTCGACGGCGATGAAATCTCCCTGGCGGAAACCGGTTCCCAGCACCGGCAGGTTCATCAGCGAGTGCTTCATGAAGGCCGAGGTGCGCCCCGGAATCAGCGAGACCAGCGCCGGCGGATCAAGGTTGGAGACGTGGTTGGACATGAAGATGCATGCCCGATCGCGGGGGATGCGCTCCCGGCCCTCGACGTGGAAGCGCACCCCGGCCATCCAGCAACTGCTTGAGAGCATAAAGCGCGTACCTTTGTAGAGCGGCAGCACATTGCCCGTCAGCGCGCACCACGGAATAAACAGAATCGCCGTGGGTACTCCGGTGACGACCATCGTGGCCATGAAAATAAGAAAAGGAATCATGCCAATCTTTCCGATAAGTCAGCCCTGAAGTTCTTTGAGCCGCAGGGGAAGTTTCTCATAAATGCCATCGAATCCGCCATTGGAAAGGATCGCCACCACATCGCCGGATTGCAGTTGCGGCGCGATGCAATTGATGATGGCTACCACGTCGGGGCAGAGTTCGGCGGGGGTTCTGGAAGCGTTGAGCGCGCGGACAACGTCTTCGGGATGCAGACGCTCGGCGTCGGGAATGAGCTGCTGCTGATAGACGCTGGCGAGCACGACGCGGTCGGCGAGGCGCAGGCTCGCGATGAGGTCGGCCTCGAGAACCTTGCGCCGGAGCGTGTTCGAGCGCGGCTCCAGAATCGCCCAAAGCCGCGATTGAGGATAGACGGCACGAAGCGCCCGCAGTGTTTCGCGAATGGCCGTGGGGTGATGCGCGAAGTCTTCGATCATGGTGACGCCGTTGATGACGGCGCGCACTTCCATGCGGCGCTTGACGCTCTTGAACGTGGCCAGCGCGTCGACGATCGCCTTTTTGCGCACGCCCTGTCCAAACGCCAGCGCGGCCGCAGCGGTAGCGTTCAGCGCGTTGTGCTCGCCGGCCATGCGCATCGCCAGTTCGGCCCACAGCGCGCCCGCGCGCCAAAGCTCCCAGCGCGTGAGGCCGTCTTCATGGCGCAGATTCTGGATGCGCCAATCGGAGGTCTCAGCAAAGCCGTAGCGCTCGACGCGGCAGAAGGCGCGGGCGACGCACTCGCTCACATTGTCACTGTTGTCATAAGCAACGATGAGGCCGTGGCGTGGAAGCAGATTCACCAGCCGCTTGAAGGCGGTCTTGACGGCTTCGAGGTCGGTGTAAATGTCGGCGTGGTCGAACTCCACGTGAGTGAGAATCAGCGCATCGGGAAAGTAATGCAGAAACTTGGGGCCCTTGTCGAAGAAGGCTGTGTCGTACTCGTCGCCTTCGAGGATAAACGGGCGCGTGGGGCGCAGTTGGAAGCTCGTGCCGAAGTTCTCCGCGACGCCGCCGATCAGAAACGACGGCTCCAGCGCCGGGTTTTCGCGCGCGGCAACCTGGTAAATCCAGGCCAGCATACTGGTGGTGGTGGTCTTGCCGTGGGTTCCTGCAACGACCAGCGGCTCGCGGCCCATGAGAAACTCCTCGCGCAGGAGCGCGGCCATCGAAGTGAAAGGAATGCGCTCGTCGAGCACGCGCTCGATCTCCGGATTGCCGCGCGAGAGCGCGTTGCCGATGACGACCAGATCAGGCGCGGGCGAGAGATTCGCTTCAGCGTACGGCTCCAGGATGGGAATGCCCAGCGAGGCGAGCAGATCGCTCATCGGCGGATAGGCGGCCTTGTCGGAGCCGGTGATGCGGTGACCCTGCAACTGCAAGAGTCCGGCCAGCGAGGCCATCGCCGTGCCGCAGATGCCGCTGAGGTGAATGTGGCGGGTCGTGAATGTCATGGCGTCACCGCCGGCTCAATCAGATGCAACTGCGCTTCTTTCTGCACGAGCAACTCGGCCTCGACTCCAAATGTCAGAGTTACGTTGGAGCGCGAGACGTGGCCGCTTCGCAGCCCGATGGCGATGGGGCCTTTGAAGTCTTCAAAGGCGCGCAGAATCACCTGATCGAGCAGCTCGGGCGGTGCGCCGGGCGAGGCGCAATCGAGCATCTCGCCGAAGACAATGCCGCGCACGCCTTCCAGCTTGCCCGCCTCGCGCAGTTGCCAGAGCATACGGTCGATCTGGTAGGGCTTAGCGCTGACATCTTCGAGAAAGAGCAGCTTGCCCTCGGTCTGCGGCTCGTAGGAGGTGCCGAGCAGAGCCACGAGAATGCTCAGGCAGCCGCCATAGAGCGTGCCGCGCGCGCGGCCGGGATGCAAGGCGCGCATACCCTCGGCAACGCCAACTGTGTAGGGCTTGCCGTTGAGCGCCGCTTGCAGGCTGGGTAGATGAACGCCGTCTTCGCGCGCGAAATCCGCCGAGAGCATGGGGCCGTGAAAGGCCGGCAACTGAATCTGATCGAGCAGCCAAAGATGCATCGCGGTCAGGTCGCTGTAACCCATGAAGGGCTTGGCGCTTTCGGCGATCAGGTCAAGGTCCAAATCGTCGAGCAGATAGTTCGATCCGTAGCCGCCGCGGGTGCAGAAGATGGCGCGCGATTGATCATCGGCAAAGGTATGATGCAGGTCGCTGAGGCGCATGGCCGGCGTGCCCGCAAAATAAAGCGGGCCGCGAGCGAGGAAGTGCTCGGAGGGCTGCGGCGCGTAGCCCAGCGCGCGCAAGGCCGCCAGGCCGCGCTCGACACGCTCTGGCTGCGGCGTGGAAGCCGGTGAGACGACAGCCACCTGGGCGTCGGCAGGAACAGCGCGCGGCCTGATGAGTGCGCTCATGCCGGCCATGCCTCTCCGCGAGCGATCAGGGATGCAGGGCCGGTGAGGCGCAGCTCTGTGCCGGGGCCGTCCCAATCGACGGTCTGCGCGCCGCCGGGAGCAACAACGTGCAGAGGGGACTTGACCAGTCCCAGAACAATGGCGGCGACCGCCGCGGCCGAACTGCCGGTGCCGGAAGAGGTGGTGGGGCCGACGCCGCGCTCGAAGATGCGGATTTCGATCTCGGCGGGGCTGATGCACAGGAATTCCACGTTGGTTTGGTGAGGAAAATCAGGATGCACGCAAATCTCCGCGCCGATATTCTGCCACGCGATTCCGTCTACAGAAAAGTCAGCATTGTCAGCAACAATGACAAAATGCGGATTGCCGGTGGAGACTTCGACGCCGTTTACCGCAAGCCCACTGAGCAACGTGACGGTGCGCCGTGCGAAGGCGGGAATGCCCATTCCAGCGGTCACTTCGACGGTGAATTCACCGTCGGTTTTCAGCGCGTTGATCTGGCAAATTCGCAAGCCCGCATCGGTCGAAATCTCCACTTCGTCGCTGGGCTGGAAGCCGCGCTCGCGCGCCATCCACGCGGCGACACAGCGCGTGCCGTTGCCGCTGATCTCGGCGATGGAGCCGTCGGCGTTGTGCAGGCGAATGCGGCACGACTTTGGCCCGGTCCAGGCGAAGAACTCCACGCCGTCGGCGCCGATGCCGGTGTTGCGCGCGCAAAGCCGCCGCGTCAGATTCGCCCAATCGTGATTTGCCGCGGCCTCTTCGGTCACTATCAGGAAGTCGTTGCCGCAGGCGTGCGCTTTGGTAAACGGAATCAATCTTCCTCCGGATCTATGCCGTCTTTGCGGCACGATGCAAGCCGTGCCCTTTCAAAACCAGGTTGATGCAACCAGTTCCAGCACCATCCTGTACAGGCGAATGCCCGTACCCGTCCGTACCGCAGACTTTGCCTTTGCTATCTGGTCTTATCCGAAGTATAAATCGTGCCTGCGAGCTGCCCGCTTGTCCGGAAGCGGTAGAGCTCGCTCAAACCCTCGGGATGCGCCTTCACCGCGCGGTCGATCTGGTCTCCGTCGAAGGCGAGCACAAGATCGGCGTGTGCCGCCGGCGCGGACAATGCGTCGCTGTAAATGGTGAGATCGCTCTCGTTGATGGTCTGGCGAAGCGGAATGCCGGTGAAGGCGACAAGCTCCGGATAGACGGATGTGTCCATCAGCACTACCGCGCCGGGACGCCCGGCCAGCAACGCGCGCAGCACGGGTGGAATCAGTTCATCATACGCTCTGCGCGCCTCGATGTTCTTGACGCCCTCGACGTACGTCAAAGGACGCTCGCGCAGCATTTGCGCCGCGTTCACGGCCACGATCGCGAAGAGCGCGCCCACTACTATCAGCGACCAGCGCGGCTTAAAGCGATGGAGCGCGGCGAGTGCGCCGTGCGCGGCAAAGCCCAGCCCCAGCGCCAAGGCGGGCAGCAGTTCCATGCCGTAGCGCGTGTTGTACCAGGAGTGCGGCCACCAGGGCGGCAGGAAGATCGGCACCGACCCGTAGGAGACCGAATACGCATAGAAAGGAACCGGGAACCAGAGCAGCAGTGCCCAGGTGAAGGCGCGCTTGCGCTCGGTCAGCCAGGCCCATGCCGTTCCCAGCAAGCTCACCAGCAGCAGCACGTTGCCCCACGCGGCAGCGGCGGCGTCCATCTCGGCGACTTTCACAAAGAAAAGCAGCGAGACCCAGGGATTGTGCCAGCCGGGATGCGGCGGTCCGGCTCCGTGCGACATGGTGCGCAACTCAATGGCCTTGGCCGAATACGGGCCGCGCGCGAAGTAGAGCCAATCGCTGAAGCCGACTGCGTTATAAACAAACCACGCTATGGGAGCGGCAACGAGGAAGGCACTGGCGATCCAGAAGGTGAGCGAGCGCAGCTTGCCGCGGCGAGCGAGAGCCAGGCCCATGCACGTCCAGGCCACGAGAGCCATGATCCAGCCATCGTAGCGCGTGAAGATGGCGGCAATCAGTACTAGCGCAATCAAGCAGAGCAGGCGGCGGGATTGCTTTGCGTCTGCGTTAAGACTCGCGCGCCACTTCACCAGCCAAACCGCAACCCAGACCATCTCGCAAACAAAGAGCGGCTCGGTCATCGCCGTGGTTTGCAGATAGAGCAGGTTGGGATTGAGCGCGAAGAAGGCCAGCGCCAGCGCGGAGAAAGTTGGCGCGAGCCAGTGGCGCGCCAGGCGATAGATGCCCGCGCAGGCGGCCATGTAAGCCAGTGCCGAGGGAATCACGCCGGCGATTCCGTTGGCCCACCAACTATAAACCTGTACAAAGGGCAGCAGCAGAATGTGCGGCAGCGGCAGCCACACCGAGCCCAGCTCGGTGAGCCGCGGCAGGCGCGCATCGAAGACGCGCCGCGCAATGTGCAGGTGAGCAACCGCGTCTCCGTAGTTGAGCATGACGCCGTTGCGCCAGCTCCAGAGGATCGCGAGGATCGAGGCCGCCGCGCACGAGGTCACGACGAGGAGCCGTTCGTCACGCGAGATGTTCTGTTTAGTCAAGGTGCGTCAACTCGCGGAAGAGGTTGAAGCGAGCGTCGATCTCGGCGCGCGTGAGCTTCTGCATCCGCTCAGTGCCGAAGCGCTCGCAGGCAAAGGAACCCATCACGCCGCCGTAGAACATGGCGCTGCGGTAGGCGGCTGGAGTAATCTCGCGCTGCGCGGCCAGGTAGCCGAAGAAGCCGCCGGCAAAGCTGTCGCCGGCGCCGGTGGGGTCGATGACCTCTTCGAGCGGCAGGGCCGGAGCCCGGAAAATCTTCGCTCCGTGGAAGAGCGTTGCGCCGTACTCGCCGTGCTTGACCACGAGCGTCTTCGGTCCCAATGCCATCACGGCGCGCGCGGCTTGCACAAGGTTGTTGTTGCCGGCCAGCATCTTGGTTTCTGTGTCGTTGATGAGCAGAATGTCGAGGCCCTTCAAGACTTCGAGCAGCGCCGGGCGATGATCCTTGATCCAATAGTTCATCGTGTCGCCGGCCACCAGCTTCACATCGGGCATGGCCTCACGCACGCGGCGCTGCAAAACCGGATCGATGTTGGCCAGGAAGAGAAACTCCGAGTCGCTGTAGGCAGCGGGAATCTTCGGCTCAAAGGCCGCGAAGACATTCAGCTCTGTCGAGTGCGTCTTGGCTTCGTTGATGTTTTCGAGGTACGAGCCCTCCCAAAAGAAGCTCTTGCCCGCGGTGTGCTCAATGCCGCGCGTATTGATGTTGCGCGCCTGAAAGACGGCCTCTTGCCTCTTGCCGAAGTCCTCGCCGACGACAGCGATGACGCGCACGTCGGTAAAGAAGCTGGCTGAAAGCGAAAAGTACGTTGCTGCCCCGCCCAGACAGCGTTCGCGCCTGCCCGCCGGGGTTTCAATCGTGTCGTACGCAACGCTGCCCACTACGGTGATGGCCATTTGTTTCCTCTCTTGGTTCTAAAACTTGTTTTCTGTCTGGTATGTTTTCCGAAATGCATACCGCAGAGGCTAAAGCCCGCGTTAATTTTGCAGCCAATGCGGCACGGCTAAAGCCTAACTGTTACAAAGCATTTTCTTTCCGCAGGCAGCAGGTAGCGACTACCCAAAGTACTTTCCGAAAAGCAGTGCCAGCCGCTCCTTGGCCGCGGCGGGAATCGCATCGGGCTGGGTGAGCACGGCGTACTTTGCCGCCGAGGCGCAGGCGCATTTGCGCTCGCTGGGCATCGCCGCCACGGCGGCCTTCACCACCTGCGCGGCGTTCTCAGCGTTCTGGTGGAGGACGCGCACAATCTCTTCGATGGTGACCGCGTCGTGGCCCTCGCGCCAGCAGTCGTAGTCGGTGATCATGGCGATGGTGGCATAGCAGATCTCCGCCTCGCGGGCCAACTTGGCCTCCTGCAGGTTGGTCATGCCGATCACGTCCGCGCCCCAACTGCGATAAAGATTCGACTCCGCCCTGGTGGAGAACTGCGGGCCTTCCATGCAGACATAGGTCCCGCCCAGCTTGCCTACCACGCCCACCGTGGCGCAGGCCTCAGCAGCCGCCTCCGCCACCGTCGCGCAGACCGGATCGCCAAAGGCCACGTGGCCGACGATCCCTTCGCCAAAGAAGGTGGAGACGCGATGGCAGGTGCGGTCGATGAACTGATCGGGCATCACGAAGTCGGTGGGCTTGTGCTCCTCTTTGAGTGAGCCGACGGCCGAGACTGAAATGATGCGCTCAACGCCCAGCTTTTTGAAGGCGTAGATGTTGGCGCGGAAGTTCAGCTCCGAGGGGAGGATGCGATGGCCGCGCCCATGCCGCGCCAGAAAGGCGACCTCGCGCCCCTCCAGCTCGCCCAGGACGAAGGCGTCGGAAGGCTCGCCAAAGGGCGTCTCCACGCGCTCTTCATCTGCGTTGGTGAATCCGGGCATCGAGTAGAGCCCGCTGCCGCCGATAATGCCAATCTCCGCTTGAGCCAATGCCGACTCCTTCTGTGACCCCAGCGACGAAGACCTGTCGCTGGGGACCCCCACCTTCTGAACGCGCGCCGTCTGCGGGCCCGCCGTTTTGTATTCTGCAAACACCTTAGTATAAAGGGGCGGGCGCCGGTTGCGCGCTCGGCTGCCTGCCGCACTCTGGTGAATCCCGAACCTGGATGCTTTATAGTTTCGTAAAGGCGTTGCCGCCGATTGACCCGAAAAAAATTGGATCGCGGAGCACGGATGCAGATCCCGGTCCGCCGCCTTCCATCTTGTGAGGCTGCGCGGACACTCCCTTGGTTGCTCGGAAAGGAAGCTCAATGAAGTTCGCCGGATTGCTGGTGATGCCAGCCGGATTCTTTCTCACGATGGCGGCGCTGGTGCTCTTTGCCGATCCCGCGTCGCGGGCGGCCTTCGTGCTCTGCGGGCTGGGAGTCGAATGTCTCGGATTGGCCGTGGCCGTGCGCGGACACATGGAAGCGCGGGGAGAAGGCCAGCGATGAACCCTACTATCCCCATCACGGACGCCGCCTTCGCGCTCTGCCTGGCGCTGCTACTGCTTGCGCCGCTGGCCATCGCCGGCGTGGCGCTGATCAACACCGGCCTGGGCCGCTGCCGCTCGGCCGCTCAGGGGCTGCTGGGCAACTTGGCCATTGTGGCCGTGACCGCCATCGCCTTCGCGCTGGTGGGCGCAACATGGATTGGCGGCGCGGGCCACGTGATTCAGTTGGCCGGCAAGCCATGGAACTGGCTGGGTACGGGGCCGTTTCTGCTGGGCGGACTAAGCGCCACTTCGGCTCACGCGCAGCTTGCACTGCTCTTTGAATTTTTGGCTGTTGCCCTGGCCGCGCTGATCCCATGGGGTTCGGGCGCGGACCGGCTGCGTCTGACCGCCGGCTGCGCGCTGTCCGCGGTGCTGGCCGCAACCGTCTTTCCGATGCTGGCGCATTGGGTCTGGGTCGGTGGCTGGCTGAGCCAGCTGGGCGTGAATTTTTCGCTGGGCGCGGGCTTTCTGGATGGTGGCGGCGCGGCCACGGTGCAGGTTCTGGGTGGGTTGAGTGCGCTGGCCGTGGTGTGGATCGCGGGGCCGCGCAAGGGCAAGTTTCCCAAGGAAGGCCTCTCCACCGCGCTGCCCGGCCATAATGCTGTCTATGTCCTCTTCGGCTGCCTGCTGGCCTTGGTGGGCTGGCTAGGGTGGAACGTGGCCGGCGCGCTGCTCTGGCTTCATGCGCCGCTCAGCGCGTTGCCGGTGACGGCGGTGAACACGCTGCTCTCCGCCGCGGGAGCGCTCGTGGCCACCTTCGCGGTGACGCGCTTCCGCTTCGGCAAGCCTGACGCCAGCCTCTGCGCTAACGGCTGGCTGGCTGGACTGGTGGCTTCGAGCGCCTGCGCCGGAATTGTTACACCGGGCGAGTCGCTCTTTGTCGGCATCGTGGCCGGCATTGTTACGCCGCTGCTGGTCGAGCTGCTGGAGCTGGCTCTCTCCATCGACGATCCCTCCGGCGCGATCTCGGTTCATGCCGTGGGCGGCCTGTGGGGTCTGTTGGCCGCGGGCATCTTCGCCGCGCAGCCGGGGCAACTGGTGGCTCAATTGATTGGCATTGCCGCACTGCTGGGCCTGGTACTGCCGCTGGTTTATCTGCTCTTCTGGCTGCTCAATCGAGTTGTGCCTTTCCGCGTGGACGCCGACGGCGAACGCATCGGCATGGACCTGCACGAGCTGGGCGGCGGCGCTTATCCGGAGTTCGTGATTCACCGGGACGAATCGTACCGCTAGCGCGCCAGCAGCAGCATCAGCACGAAGAGCACCGACGGCACCAGCACCAGGCACGCATAGAAGAGTAGCTTGCGCGCGTTGGGGAAGAGGCGTCCGCGCAGGGAGCTCCGGCGCGCGTCCTCATCCACGCCCACCTGGTCCTGATGCTCCAGCTCCCAGGCCATCTCCTGAGCGGTTGCGTAGCGGTGGCGCGGATCGCGCTCCAGGGCGCGATAGAGAATCTCCTGCAACTGCGGCGAAATTTCCGGCCTCAGCTTGCGCGCTGGCTGGGGGTCGTTGAGCACGCGCTCGTTCATCACCGCCAGAGGATTGGGCCCGCTGAAGGGCGGCTGGCCCGTGAGCATCTCGTAGAATATCACGCCCAGAGAATAGATGTCGCTGCGCTGGTCGCCGCGCTGGCCCTTCACCTGCTCCGGAGAGATGTAGTCCGGCGTGCCCAATAACGGATTAGGCCCGGCAAAGGTCAGCCGCCGCGCGTCCTCTTTCATCGCGATGCCGAAGTCGATCAGCTTGATGCGGTCCTGGGCGTCCACCATGATGTTTTCCGGCTTCAGGTCGCGATGCACTACGCCGCGCTTGTGCATATAGTCGAGCGCGTCGCAAATCGCCAGCGTGAGGCGGATGGCGCGGTCGATGGGCAGCCTGCACGCCTGGCTCAGGCACTCCTGGTTCATGATCGACCGCAGCAGGCGGCCCTCAACCCACTCGATGACCATGTACTTGCGGCTGCGCTGCTCGCCGTCATAGGTCTTCACGATACCGGGGTGGTCCAGCTGCTGGCCGATCTCCGCCTCGCGATTGAAGCGCTCGACGAGAACCGGGTCGGCCTCCATCTCCGCATGGGGAACCTTGATGGCCACCAGCTTGCCGTCCTTCAGATCAGTGGCCTTGAAGAGCGTGGACATGCCGCTGCGCGCCACCGTCGCATCTAGGCGGTAGTGGTCCAGCGTATCTCCGGCTTCCAGTGTCGTCCTGAGTTCTTGCAACATCACCATCCAAGTGTTACACGCAAATCGTAAGGAAACTCTCAAGGCGAATTTTATCAGGCGGAGGATTGATTTCTCACGTGAATTCCTGTCTATCGCTTCCGTCGCCGAAAAGGGACAATAATCCTATTTACGTTTTCCTTACGCGTTCATCATGCATTCCTAACGGGATATTTATGCCTTCAATGCGTTACTAGAGTTAATCCGATGAGGATGGACGTTAGGGCGTCGGCACCGATCCGGGTGCGGCGTATCGATTCAACCTTTTGCATGAATTCATTTCGCGTTCTACAACGCAAAACTTTTTAGGAGGAATAACGCCGATGATGATGAACACGAATCGCGTACTGCAAACGATGGCCGCCGCCGCCATGGGAATCGCTCTGATGGCCCATGCGCAGGATACTCCCGCGCCCGCACCTGCGCCCGCACCCGCACCGGCAGCGGCACCCGCTGCTCCCGCAGATGCAGCACCTGCCCCTCTTTCCACCTTCGTTCTCACCGGTCCGCTGACTTGGCTCCCGCCGGCTATTTTCGATGCCGGTCCGTTCGGCAAGCTCTCTGTGAACGGCATCGTGACCGGCTATGCGCTGGGCCAGAACAATGCCATTACCGGAGACGACCCGAAGCAGGCAACTCTCAGCAACGGGGAAGTCTTCATTCAGAAGGCGGACGGAAAGGTTCAGTACTACATCCAGGCAGGTGTATACACCATGCCGACGCTCGGCGTGTCGTTTATGAACGCCGAAAATACCGTGAACAATTTTTATGGGCCTGTTCCGGTCGCCTACCTGAAGCTTCCGGTAGGAAAGACCACGCAGTTCCTTATAGGCCAACTGCCCACGCTGATGGGCGCCGAGTCCACTTTTACTTACCAGAACTTCAACATCGAGCGCGGCATCGTTTGGAATCAGGAAAACGCCATCAATCACGGCATTCAGGTGAATCAAACCCTGGGCAAGTACCTGGCTGCCTCGGTCAGTTGGAACGACGGTTACTATTCCAATCGCTACTCCTGGCTTTCCGGCTCGGTGACCCTGACCAAGGGGCCTCATGTCCTGGTGTACGACGGGATGGGTAACCTCGGACAGACCGCCTATACAACGTGGGCCACACCGACTGCGAACAACAGCTTCATGCACGCGGTGATCTATACGTACACCAAGGGCCCATGGATCATTTCGCCGTACTTCCAGTACAGCAAGCTGCCGACCAACGCAAAAGTATTAGTCCCCACGGGTACATCCGCAACCGGTGGTGCGCTCAACGTCAGCTACGCCTTCAAGAGCGGCTTCTCACTTCCGGCGCGCGTGGAATACCTCACGAGTTCGGGGAATGCTACCGACGGATCGTTTAATTTGTTAGGCTTTGGGGCTGGCAGCGCAGGCACCACTTTCACCGCAACGCCAACCTATCAGAAGGGCGGGTTCTTTGTACGCGCGGATCTCGCCTATATCCACGCCTCCAATTACACGACGGGAGACGTCTTCGGCAAGGCAGGAACTGATCCCAGCCAGTTCCGGGTCGTGGGTGAATTCGGCTTTATCTTCGGCAGCAACATCGCCGGAAAATAGAGAGGTCAACGCGTCGGAACGGTATCCGGTTTCAGGCGGTAAAAACAGTCGTCAGTTCTCAGTTGTCAGAAAAGCGTAATGATCTGACAACTGACAACTGAGAACTAAGAACTGTTTCCTCATTTCATCCTTATCACTTCGCTCCTAACATTCAACTAACAAGCACCGGCTCGCACAAGTGATACGGGCGCAGGTGAACCTTACGCAATTCCCGGGGCCAACCGCCGGGCAGACCACGAAATTCAATCCTAAGGAGAAAGCTCATGGCCGATCAACAAGCACCTCAGATGCAAGCCACCCTGGGCCTTACAGGGCTGACAAGCAATGCAATGGCCCTCATCGCCCCCGGCGCCTTCCTATGGCTCACCTTCTTCATCCAGGCCACCACCGGCACCACCTCGCCCGCCATGTGGATCGGCATCTTTGCCGCCCTGCTGCTCTGTCTGGCCACCGCCGTCGCCTACGCGGAAATCTCCAAGCTCTATCCCGGCACCGGGTCGAGCTACTACTACGCCGAGCAGGCCCTGCTTTCCAAGGACAAGGCCTTCAAGTACGCCCGCGTCGCCAAGTTCATCGTCGGCTGGGGCTCGCACCTTTACTACTGGGTCTATCCCGGAGTTATGGTGGCAGTTACAGGCGTCTTCGTTGGCTATGTGGTCGGCTTCCTTTATCCCAACGCGATGAGCGGCTCCAACCCAGGACCTTTCTTCATGGCGCTGGTGGCGGTACTCTTCTCGATCTTTGTCGGCTGGATCGCATCCAAAGGCGCGGGCGCTTCCACGGCTGTCAACCTGGCCATCAACGTGATTCAGATCTCCGCGCTGCTCGTCTTCAGCGTATTGGCAATCGGCTATCGCGTCAGCCATCCGGCGGGCACGGCTGCCTTCCAGTATGACAACCAGACGCTGGCCACTTACTCGTACCAGTTCGCGACGGCCAAGGACGGCTCGACGATCCGCGACGCCAGCGGCGCGCCTCTGCCTTTGCTGGACGCGGCCGGCAAGCCGGTACCCTTCGTCATTGATTATCCTGAGAAGGATTCGACAGGCGCCTTCCTCTCTCACCCCAACGCCGCTTCGGTGGTAAAGCCGCACCAGTTCAGTTACCTGTTCATTCAGGCCACGGTCGCCATTCTGATTCTGGTCGGATTCGAATCGGTAACCTCGATGGGCGGTGAGGCCAAGAATCCCACCAAGCACATACCGATCGCGGTCATTGCCTCGCTCCTGATTCAAGGCCTGGTCTGCTACCTGATCGAGTATTTCGCGGCCAACTACTTTCTCAACTCGGGGTATAGCATGGCGAACGCCTCCAGTTCAGCCGCGCCCATCGGCGACATGATGATCATCGTCGGCGACGCGCTGCTGGGCCATGGCAATGGCCACTACTTCATGCTGGCAGAGGCCTTCACCGTCTTCCTGGCGCTGATCGGCACCACGCTGAGCTGCATGAACACCGGGGCCCGCGTCACCTACGCGATGGGCAAGGACGACGAGGCTCCCGAGCACTTCGGCATCCTGCACGCCGGATCGCTCAGCCCCCGCAAGGCCATCTGGACGCTGGTCGCCATCTCGGCGGTCATCGGCGTCATCGCTGTGTCACTTGTGTTTGGCGACGCCGGAGCACCCACCGATGCAGCCATCAAGGCGCTGCCGCAAGGCCTCTTCTCCAGTTGGGGCTACCTCTCACACGACCAACTGGCCGCGCTGCCCAACTCGCTGCTGACTGTCACGCTCACCTCCAACTTTGGGACGTTTATCCTTTATGCACTCAGTTGCTTCCTGTGCATAGTGGCCTTCCATAAGCGTCCCGATTATAACGTGGTGCTTCATCTGCTCATCCCCGGCTTCGGGCTGCTGGCCAACCTGATTTGCATGGCCTTCTACCTGATCAGCCCGGTCTTCGGACTCGGCACCTTCAAGGAACCGCTGCTGGCGCTGGCGATTTCAGCCATCTGGGGCATCTACGGCGCGATTTACTTCCTGCGCTCCTCGAAAGCCAAGGGTAAGGAGATTTTGCTCACCGCCAGGTAGGCTCATTCAACCGCGGTTTCCCGCAATCGCTGGGTGGCTCTTCCTGCTCTGCAAGTCGAGGCAGGAGGCGCCACCCGGTGGCACGTTTGCAGACAAGGAGAGGATTCGTCATGGACAGAAGTTTTTTCCGCAGCTCGCGAAGCCCTGACCTTGTCCCGGTTATCCTTGCTTCTGAATCGCATTCTTTTATACAAGCATCGAAGAGATACCTTCAGGCGGCGCCCCTCATGCTCGACGTACAGTTCGGCCAGGTCAGCGATTTCGGAAAAGTCCGCACCAACAACGAGGACGCGATGGCCTCGTTCCTCCCCACCTCGCGCCGCCAGGCCCGCAGCCACGGCTATCTCTTCGCTGTTGCAGACGGCGTGGGCGGCATGGACTTCGGCGAGGTTGCTTCTGCCACGGCCGTCAAGACCCTCGTCGAAGAATTTCCCAAAGCCCCTTCTGGCACCATGCTGACCACGCTGCTGCCGCGGTTGATCGAGATGGCCAACTCCGCCGTTCACGATTGCTCTCTGATGCCCGAGTACCAGGGTCGGAAGATGGCGACTACGCTGGTCTGCTGCGCCCTGCGCTACAATCAGGCCGTTGTCTCCCATGTGGGCGACTCGCGCTGCTACCTGATCCGCAACGGTGTAGCCAGGCAGGTCACGCAAGACCACACATGGGTGGGTGAGCAGAGGAAGATGGGGCTGATTACCGCTCAGGAAGCGGCCGAGTCCGACTCCCGCCACGTTCTGATTCGCTCGGTGGGGAAAGAGATGTTTGTTGCTCCGGACACCACCGCGCTGACGCTGCTGGCCGGCGACGTGCTGGTGCTTTGCACCGACGGCCTGCATGACGAGATGAGCGATCGCACGATTGCATCAATCGTCTCGCAGGAGAAGAATATCGACGAGATTGCCCGCGAACTGGTAGCCCGCGCCGTGGAGATCGACGGCAACGACAACACCACCGCGCAGGTGATCCGCGTCCGGTCGGTCGAGCAGGTGGGGATGTACCGCGGGCGGCCTTACCGGATGCCCGCCTGAGCGATTCCTGACAAGACTCAACAAAACTCTTATGGAACCCTTACTCTTTTCGCGCCGTTTCCCGATACAGTAGAATCAATCAGCACGATGGAGTGTGCCGCGCAATGGGTTTTCACGACGGCTTCGAGGCCGGTTCCGAGATCGATTACTACCGCATTGAAGCGCCGGTTGCCCGCAGCGGCATGGCCTCCATCTATCGCGCCACGGACACGCGCGACAACCGCCAGGTGGCGCTGAAGATTCCTCACCCCGATCTGGAAGCAGATCCCATCCTTTTCGACCGCTTTCAGCGCGAGGCCGGCATTGGCGAGAAGCTCGATCATCCCAAGGTGATGCGCGTCTTCGGCGGCGAGGAGCGCACGCGCATTTACATGGTGATGGAATGGTGCCAGGGCCGTCTCTTGCGCCAGATCCTAGATGAAGGACCGCTCTCGCAAGAGCGCGCCTTGCGCATCGCCGGCGAGGTGCTTGATGGCCTGGATTACATCCACGCCAACGGCGTCGTGCATCGCGATTTGAAGCCGGAAAACATCATGGTCGATGAGCACGACCACATCAAGCTGATCGACTTCGGCATCGCCGGTGACGCGGCCGCCAAGCGCCTCACCTACGCCAACTTCACCGCCGCCATCGGCACGCCGAATTACATCTCGCCGGAGCAGGTGAAGGGCAGGCGCGGCGATGGGCGCAGCGATATTTATTCAATGGGCGTGATTCTCTACGAGATGCTCAGCGGCAAGCTGCCCTTCAACGGGCCGAATCCGATGGCCGCTATGAATGAGCGACTGCTGAATTACCCTGTGCCGCCCACGGTGGCCAACCCCGCGATCTCCCCGCAGTTGCAGGAGGTTCTGTATCGCGCGCTGGAGCGGGATCCCAAGAACCGCTACGCCAAGGCGAGCGAGTTTGCCCGCGACCTGGCGCACCTGGATCAGGTTGGTGTCGAGGACCGCATCGAGTTGCGCGACTGGCAGATACGCAAATCGCAAAACCTGCGCAAGTTTCTCTACTACGGCGGGCTGGCGATGATTCCGGTGGTGCTGCTGCTGCTGATGTTTTTATTGGCGCATCGGCGGTGAAGCGGGTGTTGTCGTTGCAGAGTTGCAGAGAATTTGGTCACCGTCGGGTTTCACCGCAGCCTTACGGGACACGGAATCAAGGTGGCGACGCAAACCCAAGGTTTCGCTTTGCTCCACCTTGGGCTATTTTCGCATCCTCCCTCTGGGAGGAACGGCTGTTACGCCTGCTCCGCAACCTTAGCGGCGATCTTGCGCAGCTCGGGCAGAATTTCGCCCAGCGGCACAGCCTCGGCCGAGCGCGTGCCCAGAGCGAAGTACGCCTTGCGATACAACGCGAAGAGCCGCTCGTAGACGGCCGTTGCGGCGGGGCGCGGCGAGAAGACGGTGAAGGGCAGGCAGAGCTTGTCCTGGGCTGCTTCAATCGTAGGAAAGGCTCCGGCGGCCAGCAGCGCGATGATCGCCGAACCGCGGCTGGTGGGCACGCCCGCGGGAACCAGCACCGGCTTGCCGAGCACATCGGCATAGACCTGATTGAGCACGGCGTTGTTCTGCGGAATGCCGCCGGCGTTGATCACGCGCTCCACCGGCACGCCATACTCGGCCATGCGCTCCAGGATGATGCGGGTGTGGAAGGCTGTGCCCTCGATGGCCGCGAAGAGTTCATCCTGCGCGGTCTGCACCAGATTCCAGCCCAGCGTGACGCCGCCCAGTTCGGGATTGACCAGCACCGTGCGGTCGCCGTTGTCCCAGGTGAGGCGCAGCAGTCCGGTCTGCCCGGCGCGATAGTTCTCCAGGCCCACGGAAAGCTCGGCAACCTTGACGCCGGCGCGGCGCGCGATGGCGTCGAAGATGTCGCCGGTCGCGGAGAGGCCGGCTTCGATGCCGGTGAATTGGGGATGGACGCTGCCCGGAACCACGCCGCAGACGCCGGGGATCAGCTCCGTCTTGCGGCTCATCGCGATGATGCAGGTGGAGGTGCCGACGACGTTGACGACGTCGCCCTCGCGGCAGCCCGCGCCCAGCGCATCCCAGTGCGCGTCGAAGGCGCCGACGGGGATGGGGATACCGGCGCGCAGGCCCAGTTCTTCAGCCCACTTCGGAGCAAGGTGTCCGGCGAGATGATCGGAAGTAAGGTAGTCGCCTGAGAGTTTTTCGCGAACGCCGTCAAAGAGCGAGTCAACTTTGGAGAGGAACGACTGCGGCGGCAGGCCGCCCCACTTGGGATTCCACATCCATTTGTGGCCCATCGCGCAGACGCTGCGCTTGGCGAGCTTCGGGTCGGTGATGCCGCAGAGCGTAGCCGCCACCATATCGCAGTGCTCGAAGGCGGAGGCGAATTTGGCCCGCTTGTCAGGATTGTTGCGCAGCCAGTGGAGCAGTTTGGCGAAGCCCCACTCGTGCGAATAGACGCCGCCGCACCAGTCGATGGCTTCCAGCTTCTCGCTGTGCGCCAGTTCGGTGATCTCCCGCGCTTCGGCGTGCGCGCGATGGTCGCACCACAAATAATATTCATTCAATGGCTGCATCCGCGCGTCGACGGGAACGACGCTGGAGCCGGTGGTGTCGAGAGCGATGGCCGCGACTTGATCACCGGTAATGCCCGCCTCCTTCACGGCTGCGCGAGTGGCGGCGGCCAACGCGCTCATCTGATCGGCGTGGGCCTGCGTGGCGTAATCGGGGTCTTCGCGGCGGCGATGCAGCGGATACTCCGCCAACGCGGTGCCCAGGCGGCCGCGCTCGCTGTCCATGATCGAGACGCGCACGCTCAGCGTGCCAAAATCCACTCCTGCGACGATGGTCATTTTTCTCTTCCTCTAAACTAGTTTCGTGACAGTTTGATAGTGAAAAAGTGAAGAAGTGAAGAAGTGAAGAAGTGAATGAGTGAAGTAAGAATAGCGCGCGTTTTTCACTCATTCACTCGTTCACTTCTTCACTCATTCACTGCGCTAGACTTCTTCCCCGTGCAGGTAGGAATCCCAGCCCATGTAGCGCGTGGCGGCTTCATGAACGGCCTTGGAGACATCGCTGAAGCTGGCGGCCACATGATGCTCGAAGCCCTCGCGGCAGATGAAGCGCAGCAGCTTCTGCAAGTTGGGAATCCGGGCCACGCCCGCGCCGCCGAAGGTCTCCAGCGGATCGTCGGTGAAGCTGCCCGCGCCGGTGTAACCGCGGATGATGCCGTGGTTGTCGTCGGTGGAGTAGCGCGCATAGCTCATCACGCCGGCCTTGACACGTCCTACGCAGGTGCCGAAGGTATTCTCAATGCCGACGGTGCCGGCGATGATCGCCTGATAGTCCATCGTCGGTGGCTGTGCGAAGAAATGCTTGGGCAGATTCGAGCAGTGGAAACAGACGCATTTGTCGGGGTCGCTGCCGTAGTTATTGTTCCAATCCAGCAGCGCCGAGGGCGTGCCGCTGGCCAGCGTCATCATGTACATTCCCAGCACGCCGGGAATATCCACTTCGCAGGCGGAGGGAATCAGATCGTTGCTCATCATGCTCATGATGGTGCAGGGCACGACGCCGAAGTATTCTTCGAAGGATGTCCAGCACTGCACGGCTGTGACCGCGCAGTTGGTCTGCTTCATCCATGTGTCGATGACCGCGCCCAGCTTGGCCATCTTGAGCAGCGCTGCTTCGGGAACCTTGCCGGTGCTGACGTAGCTCTTGATGGCGGCCAGCTTGGCCTGCGCTGCATCGTCGTTGTCGTTCATCTTGGCGATGCGGCCGAAAATCTCGGATAAATCAATCGGCTCGATGGAGATGCCGCTCGACTCGTAGAGGCGCTCGGAGTAGCGGACGGTGTTGAAGGCCGCGGGACGCGCGCCGATGGCGCCGATGCGCAGATTCTTCAGACCCTTGACGATGCGGCAGACCGAGGTGAACCACTCCAGGTCGGCGGTGAACTCCGGCGAGGTAAGGCTCTCGGTGTGCAGCGTGGTCAGCGAGTAGGGAATCTTGTACTGCATCAGGTTGTTACAGGCGCTCATCTTGCCGCAGAAGCTGTCGCGGCGGACCGCGATGGTCATCTCTTCGGAGCGGTCGGGCGTGGCCTGCACCAGCACCGGAACCCGGAGGCCGCTGAGGCGAATCGCGTCCACAATGCCGCGCTCTTCGCCGAAGTTGGGCAGGGTGATGATAATACCGTCGATCTCGTCGGCGTGCTTTTTGAAGAGTTCGGCGCACTTTTGCGATTCCGCGTAGGTTTCCACCGCGCCGTGCTTGGATTCTTCGGGGCTCAAGACAACGACATTCGCGCCCGCCGCCTCCAGAACCTTAATGATCTCTTCGCGGCCGGTCTTCGCCAGATGATCTGGGAAGAAGCCGCGGTTGCCTACCACTACGCCAAATGTCACTTTCTTTTGTGCTGCCATGATTTTCGCTCCCTTGAACTTCTGCCGCGTGCGCGGCCATTGAAATGGTGATTGGAACAGATCCGTCAATTGCCTAGGCGCGGCCTGGGCGGAACTTGACGCAATAGAGCACGCCCAGCGCCGTCAGCAATGCGCCCCACCAGATGGGCGTGTGCAGGCTGGTCAACTGAACCCCGGCGGGGTAGCTTCCAGTGGCCAGTTCAAAGATGCCATAGCCAAAGATCAGCACCCCATAAATCAGCAGCAGCACGCCGATGAAAAACCAGATTTGAATTCCAGAACCATGCATAATTCTTGATCCTTTCCTCTTCTCATCTCACCGAGAAAACAACAAGGGCTACCAGAACAGAATGTTGAGTGCGGCAAAGATGCACACCGCCAGAAGCGCCCAGACCCATACCCGCTTGTAGAAGGGAACCCATTCTTCCTTGGGCAGAACCGTGCAACTGTAGCACAGTCCATCCAACTCCGCGACGGGTTTCGGCTTGGTGATCATGCTGACCAGAAAGATGACGATGACGGTAATGGAGAAGGCCCACCATGCGCGGTAGAGGTTCGCGGCCATGTCCGTTGCCTCTGGATAGAGCGCTACAATTCCCAGCGCCGCGTGATCGAATTTAACCCATACAAACATACTGACCGAGGAGATGATGCCGATCAGCAGGCCGAGGAAGCCGGCGGGGGCGGTGGCGCGCTTCCAGAACATTCCCATCAGGATGGCTCCCAGCAGAGGCGCGATGAAGAAGCTGAAGAGCGCCTGCACGTAATCCATGATGCCGTGCGCGTGCTGCACCAGGTAGCCTGCGCCGATGGAGACCGCGACGCCAATCAGAATGGACCATCGGCCCACCAGCACATAGTGGCTGTCCGAGCCTTTCTTGTTGATCAGCGGCTTGTAAATGTCGTAGGTCCAGACGGTGGAGAAGGCGCTCACGTTGCCGGCCATGCCGCTCATAAAGCCGGCGATCAGTGCAGTGATGCCCAGGCCCAGCAGGCCGGGGCCCATATAGCGCACCATCATCAGGGGCAGCGCGTCGTTATAGCTGTGCAGTTCGGTTCCCGCGGCACCGGTCAGCACCTTTTGCTGATAGGCAGGGGGGAGGGTGGTCTTGGACATTGCCGCGGCGCATCCCGCGGCGTCCATCTGACTGGCGGATTCGTCGGCAGTGCAGGATTTCACGACGTCCTGACCCACCAGTTGCATCCTGCTGCCATCGGGATTCTGTAAGAGCACCAAGCCGAGCAGGCCGGGAAGAATGACGATGAAGGGAACGGCCATCTTGAAAAATGATCCGATAACCGGAGCCATGCGCGCGGCGCGCAGGTTGTGGGCAGCCAGCACGCGCTGCACCACCAGGAAGTCCGTGGTCCAGTAGCCGAAGCTGATGACAAAGCCCAGGCCGAGTACGATGCCCGACCAGTGAGTGCCCATGGGGTTCGAGGCAAAGTGGCCGGTGTCGCGCCACATGTGAAAGTAGCTGTCCGAATGCATGTTGGAGATAATCTGTTTCTTCAGGCCGTTCCATCCACCGGCCTGCACCAGGCCGAGGATGGGCACCAGCAGCGCGCCGCCCCAGATGAGCACAAACTGCATAACCTCATTGAAGATGGCCGAGCGCAAACCGCCCAGAGTGACGTAAATCGCCACCGCCGCCGCGGAGATCAGAATGCTGAAGGTGAGGCTCCAGCCAAGCACGACCTTCATCACCACGGCCATGGCGAACATATTCACGCCGCTCATCAGGATCATCTCCATGGCGAAGGAGATGGCGGCCAGGATGCGGGCGTGCTCGCCGTAACGCAACTGCAGATAGCCGGGGACCGAGTGGGTTTTGCTGACGTAGTAGAAGGGCATCATCACCAGGCCCAGGAAGAGCATGGCGGGGATGGCGCCGATCCAGTACCAGTGGGTGGCCAGAATGCCATACTGGTAAGCCGCCCCGGCCCAGCCCATCAGTTCCAGCGAGCCGAGGTTGGCGGATACGAAGCTCAAGCCGGCGATCCATGCGGTCATCTCGCGGCCGGCCATGAAGAACTCTTCGCTGGTATTGGAGCGGCCCTTGAGGTAGAAGCCGATCCAGATCACCATGCCGAAGTAGACGGCGATCACGATCATGTCGAGGAGGCTGAGATGCGCCATCGGAACGGTGCTGAAGGCCAGCAGGGCCGGCGATACAAGGTGGGTCATGCAGTTCACAATCACGGTTTCAAACCTCTTTCCTGAGCGGCCAATTGCTAGCTGTTCTCTTGTCCATAAGTTGCATCCGCGCCATGCTTTCGGAAGTAGTGCCGATCGAGCAGCGCCTGAGAAACGCCAGCGCTTTCGGGATGCAGCAGAGTAGTGTAAACGGCCATGCGCGCCACCGACTCCAGGATCACGGCATTGTGTGCGGCATCCATCGGAGTCTTGCCCCATGTGAAGGGCGCGTGGCCGGCCACCAGCACGGCCGGCATGGCCATGGGGTCGAGAGCGCTGAAGCGGCGTACGATGGCCTTGCCGGTGTTCAACTCGTATTTGCCTTGGATCTCTTCGTCGCTCAGCTCTTCGGTGGCCGGCACCGGGCCGTGGAAATAGTCGGCGTGGGTGGTGCCGAAGGCGGGAATGGAGCGCCCGGCCTGCGCCCATGAGGTGGCGAATTCGGAGTGGGTGTGAACGACGCCGCCGATGGCCGGAAAGGCCCGGTAAAGCTCCAGATGCGTCTCCAGATCGGAGGAGGGTTTGAGCCGGCCCGCGACGATCTTACCGGCCAGATCACAGAGAACGATATCCGCGGCCGTCATCTGCTCGTAGGGAACGCCGCTGGGCTTGATGGCGATGATTCCGGCTTCGCGGTCGATGCCGCTGGCGTTGCCAAAGGTGTAAAGCACCAGGCCGCGGCGGACGAGTTCGAGATTGGCTTCCAGAACTTCAGCTTGCAAACGCAAGAAATCCATGCAAATGCTCCACAACGCACACAGGCTACCGTACCCCGGCACAGGTAAACGAAAATGCACAGAAACCGAGGGCGGCGGTAAACCTTTTCTCAAACCGTAAGATGAAAGTAATTTTTTCTCCCATCGCCTGTCAAGCAGTCCGCTATATCGAGTATCCTGTAAACGCATTCCTCATTGTTCCCATGACTGGTCGCACCCCCAAAACCAAGCGGCGAGCGCCACGAAATCCAGAGCGCATGGATATGCATACCGTTGCGCGGATGGCCAAGGTCTCCATCGCCACTGTCTCGCGCACCATCAATCACGTCCCCACCGTGAACGCCAAGATGGCCAAACGGGTCTGGGAGGTGATCAAAGAGCTGGATTATCTGCCCAATACCCAGGCCCGCGCGCTGGTCTCCGGGCGCAGCCGGCTTTTGGGGCTCATCATCTCCGAAATTACCAATCCGTTCTTTCCTGAACTGATTCAAGGATTCGAGGATGTGGCCGTGGAGTTCGGATATGAGATGCTGATCAGCTCCACCAACTACGATCCCGAGCGGATGAAGCGCTGCATTCGCCGCATGGTTGAACGCAAGGCGGAAGGCGTGGCGGTGATGACCTTCGGCATTGAAGAGCCGCTGCTGGGACAGTTGGCGGAGCGCAAGGTGCCCATGGTCTTTGTGGATGTGGGGCCGGAGGCGCCGGGCATCAGCCTGCTACGCGTGGACTATCACCATGGCATCCGCCAGGGCGTGCAGCACCTGGCTGCGCTGGGGCACCGGGATATTGCGTTCATCAGCGGCCCGCTGCGCCTGCATTCGGCGCAATCGCGGCTGGCGGCCTTTCGTCGAGCGCTGCTGGAGTGTGGCATCACGGTCGATGCAGAGCGGATTGTGGAAGGCGATCACACCATGGAAGGAGGCATGGCTGCTGCGGAGAAGCTCTTCGCCGGCGGCAAGCTGCCCACCGCAGTGATGTGCTCCAACGACATGACGGCCATCGGCGTGCTGCAGAAGGCATACCGCGCCGGGCTGCGCGTGCCGGACGACCTCTCCGTCATCGGCTTTGACAACATCCATCTGACGCAGATGACCACTCCGCCCCTGACCACCATCCAGATGTCCTGCTTCGAGCTGGCGCGGGCGGCGGTGATGGCGCTCAGAGCGCACGTCGAGGGGACCCCGGCGCCGCATCGCGACTATCCCATCGAGACCCGGCTGGTGGTGCGCGAATCCACTGGATTTCCTCGCGGCTCCATGCTCGACCTGCGGAAATAGCCCGAGCGTTGAATCCCGAAAGCGCGCTGTTTTTCGGCGAAGTGGTCACTCTTGCTCATCTTTTCCGCCTCCGGCAGAGCAATCTACCTTCGGAGCAGTGCGACCTTCCGAGCGCAGCGATTCATCCCCGCCAACTGCCCTTCTTACCCCCTGGAGGCAGCCGATGAATGCCCTGTTAGTCTACCCGGAATTTCCCGAAACCTATTGGAGCTTCAAACACGCGCTCAAGTTCGTGGGCAAACGGGCCGCGCAGCCGCCGCTGGGGCTGATGACGGTGGCCGCGCTGCTGCCGAAGGCATGGAAGAAGCGGCTGGTGGACACCAACGTGGAGCGGCTGGAGGACTCGGACCTGGCCTGGGCGGATGTGGCGCTGGTCAGCGCAATGCACATCCAGCGCGAGTCGCTGGCGGCCATCGTCGAACGGTGCCGGGCGCGCGGCTTGCGGACGGTGGTGGGCGGGCCGATTGCCAGCAGCCTTTCAGCGGCCGAACTCAACGCGGACCACGTGGTGATCGGCGAGGCGGAGAGCCTGATCGCCAGCTTGGCGCGCGATCTGGAGCAGGGAAGAGCCGAGCCGGTCTATCGGGCTGCGGAAAGGCCAGAGATGGCAACCAGCCCGCTGCCCGATCTGAGCCTGATCAAGATGCGCCGCTACTCGACGATGGCCGTGCAATACTCGCGCGGCTGCCCCTTCAACTGCGAGTTCTGCGACATTATTGAGATTTATGGCCGGCGTCCGCGCACCAAGGCCGTCAGCCAGGTGCTGGCCGAGCTGGACCAGTTGCGTGCCGCCGGCTGGCGCGAGGCGGTCTTTATCGTTGACGATAACTTCATCGGCAACAAAATTCGTGCCAAAGAATTATGCGTGGCGCTGGCCGCGTGGCGCGGCCAATACAAGATCAGCTTCGACTTCAACACTGAGGCCTCGCTGAATCTGGCCGACGATCCGGAGCTGATGCAGCTGATGAAAGACGCCGGCTTCGTCTCGGTCTTTCTGGGCATTGAGACGCCCGATGAATCGGGGCTGATCGCCAGCAACAAGCTGCAGAACACGCGCCGCAGCCTGCTGGAGAGCGTGGCCACCATCCAGAGTTATGGGATGCAGGTGATGGGCGGCTTCATCCTGGGCTTCGACACCGATGGCGACGATATCTTCGACCGCATGGTGGAGTTTATTCAGAAGAGTGGCATACCCATCGCCATGGTGGGACTGCTGCAAGCCATGCCCGGAACCCAGTTATTCCGGCGATTGTGGAAGGAAGGCCGGATTGTGGACGCGGGCCATGGCGATAACACGGACGACAAGCTGAACTTTCTTCCCAGCATGGATGCGGCGCGGCTGGTGGAGGGTTATCGCTCGGTGCTGAAGCGGATCTACTCCTGCGAGGCCTACTATGAGCGCGTCAGGCTCTACCTGAGCCGCACGCATCCGCGGACCGGCGAGAGAAAGACCCGGCAGCAGTGGCTGACCGTCGCCAATGCGCGCGCCTTTGTTACCTCGATTGTCCGCCAGGGAGTCTTCGGGAAACAGCGCTGGAGTTACTGGAAGTTTCTGCTCACCGTGGCCACGCGTTATCGCCATTGCATTGGCGCGGCGATGACTCTGGCGGTGATGGGTTATCACTTCCAGGTGATGACCAGAAGACTCTCCGAGGCCGCGAGTTCGCCGGCCGCAATGGGTAAGTGCCTGCCGGATGCTACCGGGGGACAGGCAGGATAGCCGGCCTTGTGTGATAGATTCTCCGTGTAGGGTGAGCGGAGGGTCTATGCGAGGGTTGTGGATTGTCGTGTTGTTCGTTGGGTTGGGTGCGAGTATTTCCGCCGGACAACAGAGCAGTCCTTCCGCGTCGGCTCCTGTGGCCAATACGAAGCCGGCCAAGGTGATGGTCTATACGGCGGGTCCAGGCGTGACGGCGCCGGAGCTGCTTTCGACCAATCTGCAGCCCATGCCTGACGAAAAGTGCAAGAAAAAAGTGAAGAGCACGATCCCGGTTTCAATTTATGTCGATGCGCAAGGAGTGCCGCGCGATCTGACCTTGATCTATCCGAAGGATTCCAAGCTGGATGAGTTGGCGCTCAAGACAGTCGCCGGCGATCGATTCAATCCGGGCACTTTTAAGGGTCTGCCCGTGCCAGTCGCGGAAACCGTGACAGTGACTTTGTACGCCTGTATGGATGAGACAAAGGATTCTTCGGGCCCGCAGGTCGATCAGCCGCGTCTCTGCTCGCCGCCGGAGCAGACGGCGATTCCCCTCCAGAAACGGCCGGAAATAGATTACACAGCAAGCATTGGCACTATCGAAAAGATTGGACCCGGAGTTAGTTCTCCATATCCAATTAACCAAGTCATTCCCGAGTTCTCAGAAGTTGCGCGAAAGGCAAAATATCAAGGGATAGTCCTCGTTTCTGTGATAGTCGATGCACAGGGAATGCCGCATGATCCGCGCGTGGTGCGTGCTCTCGGCATGGGATTGGACGAGAAGGCCATTGAAGCAGTCCTGAAATATCGTTTCAAGCCAGCAATGAAAAATGGCGTACCTGTCCCGGTCAAGATTAACATCGAGATCAACTTCCGGCTATACGACAAACGATAGGCTGCTGGCCAGCGAAACGCTACGATATGCGACCGAAACCGGAAGATGCGCAATTGCGCATTCAGGAACAGGCTGCGCCTCGAAATGCCCGCCACGATAAACTGCGAATGAGGAAGCGATTTTGGGCGGGATGGATCCAGCAATGCCGGGAGACGTGGCCGAGTCCGGCCTGGAAGCGGAGCCGCGCGCCGGCGTCTCTCATGCGTGGCGGGCGCTGCGCCATCGCAACTTCCGGCTCTTCTTCGGCGGGCAGACCATCTCTTTAATCGGCACGTGGATGACGCGCGTGGCGACCGGCTGGCTGGTCTACCGGCTGACCGGCTCGGCTTTGCTGCTGGGCACGGTCAGCTTCGCCGGGCAGATTCCCACCTTCCTGCTGGCGCCCTTTGCCGGCGTGTGGGTGGACCGGCTCGACCGCCGTCAGGTGCTGGTGTGGACGCAGACCCTGTCGATGGTGCAATCGCTGGCGCTGGCGGCGCTGACGCTCTCCGGCCACATCACGATTCCCCTGCTGCTCATGCTGAGCGTGATGCAGGGCTGCGTCAATGCCTTCGATATGCCCGGCCGCCAGTCCTTCATGGTCAAGATGGTCGATGACAAGCGCGACCTGCAGAACGCCATCGCCATCAACTCGTCGATGGTCAATGTGGCGCGTCTGATCGGCCCGTCGCTGGCCGGAATGCTGATCGCGGTCTCCAGCGAGGGCTGGTGCTTTCTGATCGACGGCATCAGCTACATCGCCGTCATTGCCTCGCTGCTGATGATGCGCCTTCATGCGCCGGTGGTGAAGCGCGCGGCCACATCGATGCTCACCGAGTTGCAGGCCGGTTGGACCTACGTCTCGGAGTTTCTGCCCATCCGCACCATCCTGATGCTCTTTGCTCTGATCAGCCTGATGGGCATGCCGTACGTGGTGCTGATGCCGATCTTCGCCAAGAAGGTGCTCGGAGGCGGGCCGCACACGCTGGGATTCCTGATGGGCGCGATGGGCCTGGGCGCGCTGCTCTCGGCGCTCTCGCTGGCGGCGCGCAGGCACGTGCGCGGGCTGGTGAAGATGATTCCCATTGCCGCGGCGGTCTTCGGCGCGGGCCTCGTCGGCTTCGGGCTCTCGCGCTGGTTCTGGCTTTCGATGGCGATGGTCTTCCTTGCAGGCATGGGCATGATGCAGGGCATGGCCGCCAGCAACACCGTGATCCAGACGATTGTCACGGAAGACAAGCGCGGGCGCGTGATGAGTTACTATACGATGGCGTTTATGGGCATGGCGCCCTTTGGCAGCCTGCTGGCCGGGTCCATGGCAACCGCGATGGGCGCGCCCTTGACGGTGATGGTCAACGGCGCGTTGGTGCTGCTGGGCGCGGCCTGGTTCGCGACAAGGCTGCCGGCGTTGCGGAGGCAAATTCGGCCGATCTACATGGAGATGGGTATCATTCCGGCAGAGAGCTTGCAGCAGGCGGAGGAGGGAATTGAGCAATGAGCGAAGAGAAACTTGAATTTAAACTCGAACCGCGCCGCACAGCCATGGTAGTCATCGATCTGCAAGAGGGCATTGTGGGAATACCGGCGGCGGGCCGCACGCTAAAGCGGACGTCATTGCCAACTGCGCGCGTCTGCTCAACGCTGCACGCACCGCCGGAGCGCAGCCGGTGCTGGTCCATGTGGGCGGCGCGGCGGATGGCGCTGACCGGCTGAAACCCACCTCCGACCAGCCGATGCGCTCCACCGGCGCGCTACCGCCGGATTGGAGCGAGTTGATTCCCGAGCTAGACCGCCAGCCCAGCGACATTGTGATTCTCAAGCGCCAGTGGGGCGCGTTCTACGGCACCGACCTTGACCTGCAACTGCGCCGCCGCAATCTAACCACGATCATCCTCTGCGGCATCTCCACCGAGTTCGGCGTGGAGAGCACCGCGCGCGACGCCTACGAGCGCGGCTATGAGCTGATCTTTGCCGAGGATGCCATGACCGGCTCGAACGCCGAGAGCCACGCAAACAGCGTAGGACGCATCTTTCCCCGCATGGGCCTGGTGCGCTCGACAGGAGAGATTCTCGCGGCGTTCAAAGGATAATACATTTCTAATTCAATTTGAAATCTGGGTGCCCCACCCTCGCCGCGTTCTTGTTTTTGCGGCTAGGGTGGGAATCCACTAATCTCACCCCGCCTGCTCCAGAATCGCGTCGATGCAGGCCAACTCCTCGGCCGTAAAGCTGGGATTGGCGAGCACGGCGACGTTCTGCTCAATTTGCTCGACGCGGCTGGCGCCGATCAGTGCCGAGGTCATGCGCTGATCGCGCAGCACCCAGGCCAGCGCCATCTGCGCCAACGACTGGCCGCGCTGCAAGGCCAGTTCATTCAGTGCGCGAATCTGCTTGAGGCGGCCTTCAGTGATGTCGCTGCTCTTCAGAAAGATGGCTTTTGTGGCGCGCGAGCCGGGGGGAATGCCCTGCAAATAGCGATTGGTCAAGAGGCCCTGCGCCAGCGGACAGAAGGCGATGGCGCCGACGCCCTCATTGCCCAGCACATCCAGAAGTCCCTGTTCTGGCGTGCGCACAAACATCGAGTACTTGGGCTGATGAATGAGGCAGGGCGTGCCCAGTTCGCGCAGAATCTTGATCGCCGCGGCGGCCTGGCTGGCGCTGTAGTTGGAGATGCCGGCGTAGAGTGCCTTGCCCGAGCGCACCGCCTGATCGAGCGCGCCCATGGTCTCTTCCACGGGAGTTTCCGGATCGGGGCGATGGGAGTAGAAGAT
Organism: Acidobacteriaceae bacterium; assembly: GCA_003134855.1. GTDB lineage: Bacteria > Acidobacteriota > Terriglobia > Terriglobales > Acidobacteriaceae > Telmatobacter. Next base: position 492,394 of record PLCS01000007.1, on the reverse strand, counting down.
GTCCACGTACTCCACGCCCATGCGTTTGAGGCTCTGGTCCAGGCTGGCCAGCAGATACTTGCGCGATCCCCAGTCGCCGTAAGGGCCGGGCCACATATCGTAGCCGGCTTTGGTGCTGAGGATCAGCTCGTCGCGATGCTGGGCCAGGTCCAGGCGCAGAATCTGGCCGAAGTTGGCTTCCGCGCTGCCCGGAGGCGGGCCGTAGTTATTGGCCAGGTCGAAGTGGGTAATGCCCAGATCGAAGGCCCGGCACACCATCGCGCGGCTGTTCTCAAAGACATCCGCGCCGCCGAAGTTGTGCCACAGGCCCAGCGAGATGGCGGGCAGAAGCAGGCCACTGCGGCCCGCGCGGCGGTATTGCATGGTGTCGTAACGCTGTTCGTTGGCAAGGTACACGATGAGTTCCTTTAGTACGTGGCTGGTTGGGGTTCGTGGTTTCCCACCCTGGATCACCCCAACGACGAAGACCTATCGTTGGGGACCCCGAAGCCGCAAAAACAAGAACGCGGCGAGGGTGGGGCACCCGGCAAATCTCATTCCGCAGCTTTCCGGCCCAGACAGATTGCTTCGATTCTCCGGTAAAGGATACACCTTGCGCCTACCCGCATTTGCAGGCATTGCTTGGGGGAACACGCATGCCTCCCAGTGCGTAGTGACAAAGCAGTTGCATCCTGGTCTAAATCGCTATAAGATGCGACAATCGACGCTTATGCCTGTTTTCATCTCCAATTCGCCTCAATCCGCGCCCGTGCCGCCCTTGCAGCGGCTGCGCCTGGGCAATATCGGCAAGCTGTGCGTAGCCATTCAGGCCTCCTCGGCAGCGGAGTTGATCGAGCGGGCGACAGCGGCGCTGGCCGATGCCCGATTCCTCGAACTGCGCCTCGATTCGCTGCCCAAGCCGGCCTCGGCTCTGCCCAGGGTGAAGGAGTTCCTGGAAGCGCACCGCGAGGCGACGGTTATCGCCACCTGCCGTCGCAAAGAGTATGGCGGCAGCTTCGAGGGGTCGCTCAGGGCCGAACTGGACGTGCTGACCAAGGCTGCCGAAGCCGGATGCCAGATTGTCGATCTGGAGGTCGAGTCGGCCGAGGAGGCCACGCTCCGGCAATTGGACCAACTGCGCGCTGCGCTGCGGGCGGCGGGCACAGCGCTGCTGGTCAGCTTTCACGACTTCACGCGCACCAAGAACCTGGAGCAGGCGGCAACGCGCATCGAGGCCTTCCGGCCCGATTTCGTCAAGGTGGTTTCGACGGCGAAGTCCCTGGCCGACAACCTGGCCGTCTTGAAATTGATCGCGGAGCGCTCCCGCTCGGCTCAGGTGGCCGGCATCGCCATGGGCGAGGAAGGGCTGGTCAGCCGCGTGCTGGGTCTGCGCGCCGGGGCGGCCTTCACCTTCGCGTCGTTCTCCGACGGAACTGAAACCGCCCCCGGCCAGGCAACCGTCCGCACCCTGCGCGACCTCTACCGCGTCGAGCAACTGGACCACGCGACGCGCATCTTCGGCGTGGCGGGCAACCCCATCCACCACTCCCTCTCGCCGCTAATGCAGAACACCGCCTTCCGCCGCGAGGGAGTGAACGCGGTGCTGCTGCCGCTGAAGGTGCAAAAGCTGGCCGACCTCCTGAAGCTGCTGCGCGAGCTGCCGCTGGCCGGCGCGGCCGTGACCATGCCGCTCAAGCAGGAGATTCTGCCCCACCTGGCGAACATGGACGCGCTCACCACACGCATCGGCGCCTGCAATACGCTGCGCGTCAGCAGCGACGGCAAGATCGTCGGCTTCAACACCGATGTGGCCGGAGTGGTTCGCCCGCTGGAAAAGCGCCTCAAGCTCAAGGGCGCGCGGATTGCCGTCGTCGGCGCGGGCGGCGCGGCGCGGGCCGGCGTCTTCGGCCTGGTGGACCAGGGCGCGGAGGTCTTCATCGTCAACGTGATCCACGAACAGGCCGTGGCGCTGGCCAAGGACGCCAAGGCTCATGTGCTGAAGTGGGAGCAGTTCGCCAAGGGCCGCTTCGACGTGCTCATCAATGCCACTCCCTGCGGCATGGCCGGCAACAAGACGCCCATGCCGGTTGCCGAGAACGAACTCAACGCCGGCTTGGTCATGGACATGGTCTACAACCCGCTGGAAACGCCGCTCCTCAAGCTGGCCAAGTCGCGCGGGATCCCGGTGATCAGCGGCATGGAGATGTTCGTCCAGCAAGGCGCGCGCCAGTTTGAAATCTGGACCGGCAAACCGGCCCCCGAGGCGGAGATGCTGCGCGTCGTGGAGTTGGAGCTGCGCAGGCGGGGATGAGGAAGTGTTTTCGGCTTCCTAGGTCTCGTTTTGAGACCTGGGAAATCCTCCGGATGCGCTTTCCTCTCGACTTAAGACCCGAAGCGCACAGTCGTTTCGCCGGGCGTCCGTTATGCCAAATTGCTTCTCCCTTGTATGCCCCAGTGCCCTTGGCATATACTTGTGTATATGCCAAGGGGCGGGAGGGTGCGATGCAGCGTACAGCCAGGATTTTCATGAATAATCGGAGTCAGGCAGTCCGGCTTCCCAAGGAGTTTCAGTTCGCCACCACGGATGTCTTCATCCGGAAACAGGGCGACGAGGTCATCCTTTCCGCGCGCCCTCAGGACTGGTCAGCTTATCTTGCATCGGAGGCCGTGGCCTCTGAAGAGTTCATGGTTGGAATTGAGGATCAGCCTGTGCAGGAGCGTACCTTCTGATGGCCGTTTATATGCTTGACACCGACATCTCCTCCTACATCATGAAGCGCAGCGACGACGCTGTTCTCAGAAGGCTTCGGAGAGTCGCGGTCAGCGACGTCTGCGTCTCCGCGATTACCAAGGCCGAGATGATGTACGGCGTCGAGGTATCGCCGCGGCGACAGAAGGACCAGAGAGCGCTCGATGAATTTCTGCGCTACGTAGCGGTTCTGGACTACCCCGCAATGGCTGCCCTCGACTATGCGAGAATCCGCGCCGATCTCAAGATGCGCGGCACGATGATCGGCGCGAACGATCTGCTGATTGCGGCCCATGCCCGCTGCCTTGGGCTGACGCTAGTGACTAACAATACGCGGGAATTCGGGCGCGTCCAGGGCCTCAAGATCGAAAACTGGACTGATCCGGCTTGTTCGTGAATTTGCCGGATGCCCTGTAGGAGTTCATCCCCTCCTCAACCTTGCTCATCGCCCCGCTCCTCTGGCCAGCGCCTCGACTTCCTACAATCGCGGGTGTCCCAGCTCCGGACTTTCAGACCTGGGAAACCACGAACCTCTACCTGTTTTTTCTACCCGCGCCGCGAGCGTACGGCGGCGGCTAACTCCTTAAGCAGGGCATAAGTCTCCGCCCAGTCGATGCAGGCGTCGGTGATGCTCTGGCCGTAAACCAGTGCGTCCAGCGGCTGGCCCGCCAGCAGCGGCTGCGCTCCCGCCACCAGGTTGCTCTCGATCATCACGCCCATGATGCGCTTGTCGCCGGCGGCAATCTGCCCGGCCACATCGTGGCAGACTGTGGCCTGTCGCCGATAGTCCTTGCTGGAGTTGGCGTGCGAGAAGTCGATCATGATGCGCGGCTGGAGGCCTGCCTTCTCCATCTGAGCGGCTGTCTCGGCAACGCTTTCGGCGGTGTAGTTCACCGTCCCCCGGCCGCCGCGTAGGATAATGTGGCAATCCGGATTCCCCGTGGTGACCAGGATCGCCGATTGGCCGGTTTTGGTGAGGCCTAGAAAGGAGTGCGAATGAGCGGCGGAGAGGATCGCGTCGACGGCGATCTGCACATTGCCGGAGGTGCCGTTCTTGAAGCCCACCGGGCAGGAGATGCCGCTGACCAGTTGGCGGTGAATCTGGCTCTCGGTGGTGCGCGCGCCGATGGCCCCCCAGCTCACGAGGCCGGCGATGTACTGCGGCGAGATCACGTCGAGGAATTCGGTTCCGGCGGGCACGCCCATCTCGGCCAGGTCGAGCAGCAGATGCCGCGCCAGGCGCAGGCCGTCGTTGATCTTGTACGACTGATCGAGGTGGGGATCGTTGATGAGCCCCTTCCAGCCGACGGTGGTGCGGGGCTTTTCGAAGTAGACGCGCATCACGATGCGCAGCTCGGCGGAGAACTCTTCAATCGCGGCTTTCAGCAGCCCGGCATACTCGCGCGCGGCCAGGGTATCGTGAATCGAGCAGGGGCCGGCCAGCACCAGCAGCCGCGTGTCTTGCCCATTGAGGATGGCGGAGATTTCTTCGCGGGCGTCATAGATTGTCGCCGAGGCGGCCTCCGTCACCGGGCGCTCTTCCTCAAGGAAGACCGGAGGGAGAACCACCTTGGTCCATTGAATGCGAATATCTTCCGTGGTGTGGAACATGGCTGGCTTCCTTCGGGGGCGCGCGATACGGCCTTACTAAAATCTATCAGCCTGGGGTGCGGGCACACAGCGCCAGCGCCGCGTCGCCGCCCCCCAAGCGAATTCCCGCCACTCTGCGTCTACATTCATAATGGGCGATGCGCGCGCAGGCTGGATTGTCCGGCAAGACAAATGCGCTAGCAAGCGGTAGCCTGTATACGAGTTCATGAGAACGACGCGGTATGAAAACTGCGCAAAAGGAGCGGCGATGAAGATGGGAAGGTTTGCACAGTTGTTGCTGGCGGCGGCGCCGTTTTTGGCGGGTTGCGGAAATTTCTGGCAGGCGCCGGGCGGCAACAGCAGCACCAGCTTCACGCTGACCAACAGCGGCGCCATCACCATCAGCTCCGGCTCGACCTCCGGCACCTCCACGATCACTGTGACTCCGGGAAGTTCCTTTACCGGGACGGTTGCGCTGACTTGCGCCGTTACCACCGCGCCTTCCAACGCCACTAGTCCCACTTGCGACTTTTCTTCGTCTTCGCTTACCTTCAGCAGCACGACGGCGCAAACTTCAACGCTGACCGCAACCACCACGTCCTCTACGACCACCGGAATCTACGACATTACGGTCACCGGCGTCTCCAACAGCATTGCGGAAACCACCGTCGTTTGCGTGGCCGTTGGGGTCTCCTCCAGCGGCTGCACTACCACGGCCAGCACGAGCGGCAAATTCTATATCCTGAACAGTGGGAGCCCCGGGCAGATTGCGGGATTCTCGATCAGCTCCGGCGCACTGACGGCCATCTCCGGCAGTTCTCAATCCGTGAGCGGCGCCACCGCTGTCGCCATCGCCCCCAGCGGCGAAGCTTTCCTCTATGTGGCTTCGACTGCTGGCGGCATTACCCTCTACACCATCGGCAGCAACGGCGCACTCTCGGCAGGAGTCGCGTTCAACGGGGACACGGCGGCTGCGGCGCTCGCGGTGGACCCAAGCGGGAAATGGCTGCTGGATGCCTCTGGGGCGGGGACGCTCACCGCTTACCCCATCACCTCAACAGGCACACTCGACTCAAGCCGCACGGCGCAGCCGCAATCCCTGGCCAGCATCACGATTGCGCCGGGTGGGATCACCATCTCTCCGAATGGTGCGATCATTGCCGTCGCCCTGGGCTCGACCGGCACTCAGGCCTTCGGCTTCAGCTCTGGCACGCTCGGTGTTGGCGCCACGCCAATCAAGCCGACGAACACGTCAGCCGGCTCTGCAATATCAGTGGCCACGGATCCCCAGAGCCGGTTCCTGTACATCGGCGAGATCGCATCCAATTCCACCGCCAACTCCGGAGGCTTGCGCGTCTTTACCATCAATGGCGGCAATCTGACGGAGCTCAACGCCAGCAATCCCTCTTCCAGTGGCGGAGTGTCGCCCAACTTCATCCTGCCTATTGCCTCGGGCGATTATGTCTATGTTGCCAACGGGATGGGCATCGGCAATGCAGGCAACATCACCGGATTTGCGGTGACGGCGAGCGGGATATCCACGGGCAGCACGGTTGCGGCTGGTGCTCAACCGCTTGGACTGGCCGAGGATTCAACAGATTCCTACGTCTTTGAAGTGGGTTCGGATGGCAGCCCCTACTTCGACGCCTATACCTTCGACGCCACCACTACGGGCAAGTTGGACTCCCAGGTTCCTTCCACCTCTGCGGCTACTTCCATCGCCATCGTCGCGGCGCCGTAAAAGCAGGGAACAGGGATCAGATGGCGGGAATGGATTCGTGCTTTCCTTGTTTCTGAATCGAGACCAAGGGTACCCAGACCATATGGGATGGCGATAAATTCCGACGGTTTTTCTGATCCTGATCCCTGATCCCTGACCCCTGCTTTCAGTGCTATCCTCAAGGTGATCGCCACAGGCTGTGCTCACGCAATCCTCCAACCCATTCGTCTCTTCCGCGCGGCGCTCGACGTCTCCCGTCTTGGCGTTGCTTCTTGTGGGCGTTCTCGCGTTTTCTTCCGGATGCAACCGCTTCCGCGAGGAGCATCACGACACGGTCTACGTCTCTGCGCGGCAGATGTACCTGCATGACCGCGTGGCCGCCGTCTCCAACCGCGTGGCTGAGGTGGTCAACGGCCAGCCGCTAGAAGTCCTCGAACACGGCCGCCGCTTTCTCAAGGTGAAGACTCAGAAGAACGAGATCGGCTGGATTGAAGAGCGGGCGGTGATCGACGCGAAAACCTTTCAGGCCTTTGACCAACTAGGCGTGCAGCACAAGGACGACCCGGTAGTGGCCACTGGCGTTCTGCGCGACGACATCTACTTGCATCTGACGCCCGGCCGCGATGCGGAGCGCTTTTATCTGCTGGCAGCGAACGCCAAGGTTCAGCTTCTGGCCCGCGCGTCGATCCCCAAGGCTGCTCCCGGCTCGGGACAGGCTCCCAGGCCACCGGCACCGAAGCCGGCGGACACGGCCACATCTCACGCTCCGGCTTCCAGGCCGGCCGCTCCGGCGGCTACGCACGTTCCCAGCCTGCCCGCCGCCGAGCCGCCGCCGCTGGAAGACTGGTGGCTGGTGCGCGACGCCCAGGGCCACGCCGGGTGGCTGCTGGCCGGCCGCGTCGATGTGGATGTGCCCGACGAGATTGCCGTCTTTGCCGAGGGCCAGCGCTACGTCGGCGCTTACGTCTTCAACAAGGTCTTCGACGCCGATGCCACGACGCCGGACCATCAGGTTCCGCAGTACGTGACCGTGCTCAGCCCGCCCTTGGCCGGCCTGCCCTTTGATTTCGATCAGGTGCGCGTCTTTACCTGGAGCACGCGCCATCATCGCTACGAGACGGCCTTCCGGCTGCATCCCATTCAGGGCTATCTGCCGGTGCGGGTCACGCCTGCCGCCGGCGGCAAGGCGCCCGTCTTCAGCTTCCAGATCGCCAACGGCGACAGCCTGACAGCCGATCCGGCGACCGGCATCACCCGCCCGGCCTCGCCGCGGACGATTACCTACGAGATGGACGACACGCGCGCCCGGCGCATCGGCTCCGACCTCGGCCCCATCCCCGTCAGCCACCTGCCCGAATCCCAGCCCAAGTCCGCCAAGCCGGGGAAGAAGAAGGGGCGGTAGGGGCCGTTCGACCTTTTCTCACCCATGTGGGGTGAAGCCATGATGGAATACAAAAAATATGCCGCCGGACCTATCGATTTTTGATTTGGATGATAAGACGTTGTAAGCGCTCGATGCCCCCCCGCAGTGGGGCCAACTGCTGGGTGCCTCAGGCCCGGATTTTCGGATCTGGGATACCACGAACCTGGAACCCTCCTGGAACATTACGCGGTGCGGTCGAAGAGCGCGATCCTGGGTCTGCGCTTGCGGCTGGCGCGCCTCGGTGTCCTGTATTGATCAGACAATCTTCAACGAGCCGCGTCAATATGACCTCAGTTCGCTGAAGAAGCGACCTCATGGGTAAGCCCGCCCAATGAAGGGACGACTATGATGGATGACCCGCGGTGCAAGATAGCGGCGATTGAGACAGATGACCCGCGCTGCAAGGGACTGCTCAATGGCGCGGTCATTGTGATGGAAGACCTGCGTTGCATGAGCCTGATCTATCGCGTGTCGATAGAAATGGATGATCCGCGCTGCCGGAGTTCGGCGACAGAGATGGATGACCCGCGTTGCCGGGGCCTGCAGAGGACGTGGTCATGAAAGGTTGAAGTTCCCGGCAATCTCCTGACTCTGGCCTCAGCTCCAGGCTTACGTCCAGGATATTTCGATGCCGTGCGCGGTGGCTGTGATCTTCGGTGGTTTGTGGTTGGTAAGAATGCGGATTGCCTGGAAGCCTCCACCCAGCACGCAAATGGTTCCCCCCCCCACCAGCAGCCCCAGCTTGCTGGTCGGCTCCAGATCAAGGACTGCCAGGATCACCATCGTCACGCCCACGCCGCTCATTCCCAGCGCCACGCTCACGCTCGCGATCTCCCGCACGGATAGCCCGGAGTCTCTCGCCATCTGCAGCAGCGTCTGATCTTCCGGATGGATGCCAAGTTGAGCATCGTCCACCAGCACCCCAGCCAGACGAGCCCGGTAGAGGAGCGCAAGCCTTCGCAGCCAATCCGGATCGGAGGTTCTGACAATCGTCTCGCGTGAATCGCTCATGGGAAAGAGTCTATACCCTGGCCGGCGCACTGGTCCTGATTTGCGGGCCTGGGATTCGTGCAACCCGTTATGATGGTGCCAGCGCGGGAGTTGCGGCGCAAACAATAAGAATGCCCCCCACGATCTTCATCTCGGCAGGCGAGGCCAGCGGCGAACACTATGGGGCGCTGCTGATCGCCGCGCTCAAAAAACGGCTCGCCGCCTCTGGACAATCTGAACAAGCGGCAAGTTTCTTCGGCATGGGCGGCGAGCGAATGGCTGCCGCGGGCCTGGAGTGTGTCGTCCGTTCGGAAGAGATGGCCGTGATGGGGCTGACCGAGATTGTCCGCCACCTGCCGCGCATATGGCGCGAGTACCGCAAACTCAAAAAGTCCATCCGCGACCGCCGGCCCTCGGTGGCTGTGCTCATTGACTTCCCGGAGATTCACTTCCGTCTGGCCGAGGAGCTGCACCGGCTGGGCGTGCCGGTGATCTTCTTTGTCAGCCCGCAGTTGTGGGCCTGGAAGAAGAAGCGCATCCGGCTGGTGCAAAAGTACATCGACAAAATGCTGGTGATCTTCCCCTTCGAGGAGGCGTTCTATCGCGAGCGCGGCGTGGAGGCGGAGTTTGTCGGCCATCCGCTGGCGGAGCTGCCGCTGCCTTCGATCAGCCGTGAAGAGTTTGCGAATGAGATTGGCCTCAACCCCGCGAAAACGTGGATTGGCCTGCTCCCCGGCAGCCGCCCCAAGGAGATTGGCGACCATCTGCCGACGATCTTGCAAGCGGCAGATTGGCATTTTCACGATTGTCTGGAGCACGGTCATCCGGAACCGCAATTTGTCCTTCCGCTCGCGCCCACGCTGTCTGAGGCACAACGCGCCGAGGTAAAAAGAATCCTCGCTAACGTATTGACCCGAATGGCAATCACGGTTCGCCTGGTGGACGACGCCCGCGCCACACTCTTGCACGCCCGCGCCTCGGTCGTCGCCAGCGGGACGGCTACCGTGGAAGCGGCGTTGATCGGCAATCCCTTCGTCGTCGTCTACCGGGTCTCGGCGCTGACCTTCGCGATTGCCAAGCGGGTTGTCAAGGTGCCCTATGTGGCCATGGCCAACCTGATTGCCGGCAAGCGAATCGTGCCGGAGCTGATCCAGAGTGACTTCACGGCGGAAAATATCGTCCAAGAGATTGAGCGGCTGCTACCCGACGGGGCGCCGCGCCAGTCCATGATGGAGGAGCTGGCGCGGGTGCGCGGCTTGCTGGGCAAACAGCCCGCTGGCGGCGGGGCGATTGACCGGGTGGCGACGATTACTCTGGAGAGGATCGGGTTATAGGATTCCCAAGTCTGATAATCCAGAGCTGGTGCACCCATTTTCAAGGACGGAATCAAGAGGCAGAACGGAATGCAGAAGGCTGTGATTCGATCTGCGATGCTGACACGAATAAAGAAGACACCGTGGGCGTGCGCCTTGGCTTGCGCTCTGATGGTCGCCACGCCGCTCTTCGCCCAGCGGTCGGAGCGGCCCGCACTCACCGTCTCCGGCTACGTGATCAACGCCGAGCTGGATCCGGCTACGCACCACCTGGCGGCCAAGGCGATGGTTACCTTTACCGCGCCGGAAAACTCCGAGCCGGTCAGCTTCGGCTTTCATCCGGCGCTGAAGGTGACGAAAATCTCCGACGAGGCGGGCACGGTGCTCACCGGGGAGCGGTCGCCGGACGGCGGCGTCCGCATCACTCCGGCCACACCCTTTGTTCCGGGCCAGGCAGCGCATTGGAGCTTCGAGTACGAGGGCACAATTACCGGCAACGACGATGGCCCGATTGAGGGCTTGAAGCTGGCCGCCATCCAGGAGCCGATCAGCTATCTGCTCTATCCGGCGCGCTGGTTCCCCACCACTGGCTACCTGACCAACCGCTTCATCATGGAGTTGCACATCCGCGTGCCGCAGGGGATGCGTGTCTTCGCCAGCGGCAGCCTGGGAGCGTCGAAGCCGGTCAAGCTGGCCAACGGCAAGGACGGCGATCAGTACGACTTCAACTGGAGCAAGCCCGGCTTTCCCGGCACGGTGATTGCCGGCCGCTACGTGAACCCGGTTTCGGCTGGCGCAGGCAACGTGAAGGTCTATCTGACGGTGAGCCACCAGCAGTCGGGCAACGAGCTGGCGCAGACGGCAGCCAAGGAGTTCGACTTCTTTTCCGAGAGCTTTGGCGCGGCCGAGAGCAGCCATTTGAATGTCGTCGAGCTGCCGGACGACACGCTTCCGGCGGTCTGGGCGCCGGAGCTGGCGGCGATTCTGGGCTCGCGCGTGGGCGATAAGAGCGGCATCCGCCTGCTGGCCAATACCATCGCCCACCAGTGGTGGGGTTCCGAGGTCAGCCCGCGCACGCTGAACGACGCCTGGATCACCAACGGCATGGCCCGCTACGGCGAGCTGATGTACGTGGAGGACGAGAGCGGCAAGAACGCCATGAAGACGGCCCTGCAGGATGTGGCCGCCGGAGCGCTGGCCTACGACACGATTCCGCTGTCAAGCGTCGGCCGCCTGAGTCCCTTCTCGCCCGAGTTCCAGTCGATGACGCTGGAAAAGGGCGCGATGATCTTCCACATGCTGCGCTGGGAGGTCGGCGACAAAGCCTTCCTGGCCACGCTCAAAGGAGCGCTGAGCCAATACACCGACGGGGCGATTCGTGCGGCTGACTTCGAGAAGGTGGCCGAGGCGCAGAGCCAGCAGCAGTTGGCCGCCTTCTTTGCGCAATGGGTGGACGGTACCGGCGCGCCGCAGTTCAATAACAAGTACGCCGTCTACCGGCTGGGCAACAACAAGGGCTTCCGGACAATCGGCGAGATCGACCAGGATTTGGACCTTTTCCGTATGCCCGTGGAGCTGCGCATCGAAACCGACGGCAAGACCGAAACGCAGAAGATCGACGTGGTGGGCACGGATACGCAATTTGTTGTGGACACCTTCGGCCGCCCGCGCCGCATCAGCATCGACCCGCAGGGCTGGGTGCTCAAGTCCACTCCCGACTTGCTGGTGCGCATCAGCATTCTCAAGGGGCAGCAACTGGTGGCGCAGGGCGACCTGACCGGCGCGCTGGGCGAATATCAAAAAGCGCTGGAGGCCAATTCGCAGAGTTCGCTGGCCAACTACCGCATCGGCGAGCTGCTCTTCGCGCAGCGCAACTACCAGGCCAGCGTGAACTCCTACCGCGATGCGCTGCGCGGCGACGGCGAGCCGCGCTGGACCGAGATCTGGAGCCACATTGCCATCGGAAAAATTTACGATCTCACCGGGCAACGCGACCGGGCGGTGAACGAATATCGCCTCGCGGTGCAGACCAACGACAACACCCAGGGCGCGGTGAACGAGGCGCGGATGTACTTGCAAAAGCCATTCAAGCGGGCTGAGAGCGAGTAGCGCGCAGCGCTGGCCGCGCCACCTGCGATTGTGCCGCATTTTCTCTCAACAAAACTGGTTCGTGGTTTCCCAGGTCTGAGAATCCAGACCTGGAAACCTTGCCTGTGTCCCAGAGAGGACAATCCGTGCGATCCGCCTGCGTTTTTGTCTCGATTTGAGGCACGCTGGCTCGCCTGAAGAAATACCATGGTAACGTCCCGGCCGGTTTTCGCATCTACAGCGAGTCGCTCGTCTTGCCGATAACGCGAGCATGAGTTCGCTGCGTTCTATCGTCCGTGTCGTGTTGTTTGCTGCGATGAGTCTCACCGTCGCAGCCCTGGGCGCACTGGCTGCGCCACGCAATCCCGCCGAATCGGCTGCGCCCTCCGAGGCCGCGCCACGGGTTCAAGGTTCTGCCGAGGATGGCGCGCGTGTGGTCCTCACCGGCAACGTTCTCCCGCTGGTCCAGGGAATGGGCCGGACCGGATTGCTCACATCCGCATTTGATCAGGGAGCGGTGGAAGACTCCCTGCCCGCCGGACGGATGCTGCTCCTGCTGCAACGCTCTCCGGCGCAGGAGGCGGCGCTGCGGGATTTTATCCAGGCAACGCACACGCCGGGCAATCCCTCCTATCACCAGTGGCTCAAGCCGGCGGAGTTTGGCCGCCTTTACGGGCCGGCGGACTCGGATGTGGCCGCAGTAACCGCGTGGCTGGAGTCGCATGGGCTGACCATCAACCAGGTGCACGCCGGGCGACTGGCAATCGAGTTCAGTGGAAGTGCGGGGCAGGTGAGCGAGGCCTTTCAGACCGGGATTCACCACTATCAGGTCAAAGGCGAGGCGCATCTGGCCAATGCGACCGATCCATCGGTTCCCGCGGCGCTCGCCCCGGTCATTGCCGGCCTTGCGCCGGTGAACGGCTTTCATCCCCAACCCCAGTTGAAGGTACTGGGGCAGGCGCGATTCAACCCCAAGACACACGCGGCCACGCCGCAATGGACTTATCCGGTTGGCAGCGGAGTCGTTTTCCTGATGGCGCCGGGCGACTTTGCCGTGCAGTACGACATCAATCCGGTCTACAAGGCCGGAATCACCGGCAGCGGGCAGTCGATCGCCATCATCAGCGCATCGAACGTAGACTTGAGCATGGTTCAGGCCTACCAGAGCCTCTTCGGGCTGAGCGCCAATCTGCCCCAGGTGATCGTCGACGGCGTGGACCCCGGTGAGAATGACGCGGCCACCGAGGCATACCTCGACATCGAGGTTGCGACCTCGGTTGCGCCCGGCGCCACGATCCTGCTGTACACCTCGGAGGGAACGGCGCTGACGGATGGCCTGGCGCTGGCCGCTATGCGGGCGGTGGAAGACGATGTGGCCGGGGTCATCAGCACCAGCTACGGCGAGTGTGAACAGCAATTGGGACAGAGCGGCAACGCCTTCTGGAGCGCGCTTTGGCAGCAGGCGGCGGCGCAGGGCCAGACGGCGTTCGTCTCCACAGGCGACGGCGGCTCGGCCGGCTGCGACGATTTCGACACGCAGGCGGTCGCCTACGGCGGGCTCCAGGTCAACGGCATGGCCTCCACGCCCTATAACGTCGCGGTGGGCGGCACCGACTTCTACTATAGCCAGTACGCCAGCACCTCCTCGGTCATCAACACGCAGTTGGGCACTTATTGGTCCGGCTCGACCACCGCGCCCGCCGTCTCCCTCAAGCAGACGATCCCGGAGCAGGCCTGGAACGACTTCTTCGGCTACAACCTGGTAGACAGCGGCAACCCAGCTAATCTGGGCAGTCAAAACATCATTGCCGGCAGCGGCGGAGCCAGCAGCGCCGCGCTTTATCCCGGCGGATCAGGACAGGGCTACCCCAAGCCGGCCTGGCAGACGGGAACCGGCATACCGGCCAATGGGGTGCGCGACCTTCCCGATGTCTCTCTGTTTGCCGCCAATGGCTATAACTACAGCTTCTATCCCATCTGCGCGCTTCCCGGCGACTGCTCGAGCGCGAATCTGAATAGCAATGGGACGGAGGTCATCACCGGTGTGGGCGGCACTTCCATCAGTTCGCCATCCATGGCCGCCATCCAGGCCCTGGTCAACCAGAGCACCGGCAGTTGGCAGGGGCAGGCCAACTACGTCTACTATCCTCTCGCCGCGCGGCAGCCGACGGTCTTTCACGACGTGACCGTGGGTGGCAACCTGGTTCTCTGCAACCCAAGTTCGGCCAACTGCGTGGCCGGCTCCTCGGCTACGAACTCCAGTGGCTTCAACGTCGAGAGCGGCTACTCGGCCGGCACTGGCTATGACCTGGCCACCGGCCTGGGCTCCATCGACGTGGCGAATCTTATCAAGTATTGGAGCACGGTCGTGCTCACACCGACCAGCGCGACGCTCAGCGTAAGCCCGTCCAGCTTTGTCCACGGCAAGACGGCGACGATCTCCGGCACGGTTGCGCCCAGCAGCGGCTCGGGCACGCCCACCGGCGCGGTGAGCCTGACCGGCAACGACGGCATCACCCACTACGCGAGCATCGACTCGCCCGCCCTGACCGCGGGCAGCTTTTACGCGCTCGTGGACAACCTGCCCGGCGGAACCTACCAGCTCATCGCCGACTACGGGGGCGACGGAACCTTCGCCCCCAGCAAGTCCGTGCCCGTTACAGTCACCATCACCCCGGAGAACAATACCCTGGCCGCCACTGGCTGGGCATGGAACCCCTCCGACCTTACTCTCTACCAACTTTCCTCCGGCATTACCCTGCCTTATGGGGCGCAGCTCTTCCTGGATGCGCAGCCGGTGAGCGGCAACGCCACCATCTCCACTCAGCTCACCCCGGCCACCGGGAACGTCACCTTCAGCGATGTGCTGGGGACGGCGACCACCACCTCGACGCAACCGCTGAACGCCGCCGGCGTGGCGGAGTGGTCCACCGGCGTCTTTGCGCCGGGCAGCCACGCGGTCAGCGAGTCCTACTCCGGCGACGCCAGCTATAACCCCTCCTCGGCCGCCAGCGCGGCCTCGTTCACTGTGATTCAGGGCAGCACCAGCCTGATCGTCAAACCGCTGGTCCCAACAGTTGCAGCGGGTGCCAGCGTGGCCATCGATGTGCAGTTGACGACCGGCTACCTTTCCCTCTACGGAACGCCACCCACCGGCAACGTAACTGTGACTTTGGGCGGACAAACGGCCAATGCGGCGTGGCAGGCCTACGGCCCCAGCAGCGCCGCCAGCCTGGAAGCAGTGATCACCTTCAACAACGTTGCGGCCGGCATGCTGCCGGTAACCGCTTCCTACGCCGGCGACAGCAACTGGCTGGGCAGCGTAGCCAACGGGGGAACGGTGATCGCGCTCTCCAGCAAACTCGCGCCCATCGTTACGCTCGCCACAAGCGCAGCCAGCCCAGCGTCCGGCCAGAGCTTTACGCTGACGGCCGTTGTCGTCGGCCCCGTAGGATCGGCGACGCCCACTGGCACGGTAGCGTTCCTTAGCGACGACCAGAGCTTCGACATTGCCGCAACCGTCAGCAAAGGTACAGCCTCGCTGACCGTTCCCAGCTACGCGGTCGCCAATGGGACCAACGTCTTCACCGCCGTTTACCAGGGTGACAACACTTACACCGCAGCCTCCTCCAATGCGGTCAATGTCATCACCGCGCAGTCGGATTTCTCACTCACTACGCAAAATGCGGAAGTTGCGATTTCGCCCTCTGGGACGGGAATCAGCACGCTGGCTCTCACACCGATCAACGGGTTTAGCGGAACGGTCACGCTCTCCGCCAGCGCGCCCGCTGGCATCATGGCGACCCTGGCCACGGCCTCACTGGCAGTCAGCACGCCCGCCACGAATGCGCTCAACATCAATATTGCCGCTTCCATGGCCTCCGGAATTTATCCGGTCAGCGTGACCGCCAGCGGCGGCGGACACGTCCACACCGCGCAGATCCTGGTGCGGGTCCTGGTGGTTGCTGCGCCTCTCTTCTCGCCCGCGCCGGGAACCTACCTGGCCGTGCAGTCGGTGACTCTGGCCGACGCTACCGCCGGCACGACGATCTACTACACCACCGATGGAACAACGCCCACCACCAGCTCAACAAAATACACCGGCGCTTTCTCGATTTCGGTGAGAGAGACTATCCAGGCCATCGCCGTGGCCAGCGGCTATGCGCCTTCATCGGTGGCTGCGGCAACCTACGCAATCTATGCGAATCCGCCCTTGGGAAACTTCGACCAGGCCGTGGACAGCAGAACCCGCAGCGCCACCATTCAGCAGTCGGATTCGCTGATGGTCTCCGGCTGGGTCGCCGATCCAACAGACGGCGCTCCTATCAGCAACCTCAAGGTCTACATCGACGGTAACTCGATCGGCACGCCAACACTGCGCTTCGCTCGTCCGGATGTGGCCGCTTACTACAACAATCCGGCCTACACCAACTCCGGTTACCAGATTTTCTCCTCCGCCGCGACGCTCGCCATCGGCACGCACGCCGTCACCGTGATCGCGATCGACACGGGCGGGCGGTCAACCACCTTCGGTCCAGATTCCATCACCGTTGTCGCCGCCGCTTCGCCGCCCTTTGGAAACCTGGAATACACGGTGGACGCCGAGACCTCCAGTACGACCGTCTATCAGACGGATGCTTTGATGGTTTCCGGATGGGTTGCCGACCCCACGGATGGCTCTCCTCTGGGCAACGTCAGGGTTTACGTCGACGGGATTCCATTCGGCACGCCCAACATGGGCCTGGCTCGCCCGGATGTGGCCGCGTACTTTAACAACCCGGCTTACGGCAAATCTGGCTATCAGCTCTTCTGCGGGGCGTCGGTGCTGGCCCTCGGCCCACACGCCGTCACCGTGGTGGCCATCAACCTGGGCGGGAGGACTATTACTTTCGGCCCGTTGACCATCACCATCACCCAGGGACCGCCCATTGGAAACCTCGACGCGGCCGCCGACAGCACGACCGGCAGCACCACGATTCCCCAGTCGGATTCGCTGCTGGTGCGAGGATGGGTCGCCGACCCAGTGGACGGCGCGCCGCTGAGCAACGTCAAGGTTTACGTGGACGGCAGCCTGATAGGCACGCCAACCCTGAGCTTGGCACGCGCGGACGTGACCGCATACTTCAATAATCCGTCTTACACCAACTCCGGATACCAGCTCGTTTATTCCGCCGCGGCGCTTTCCGCCGGCACGCACACCGTCACCGTGGTGGCGATCGACGCTGGCGGACGCTCAGCCACTCTTGGCCCGGCGACGATCACCGTCGCCTCGGGTTCGGGCGCCGCGGGACCGCCCGTTGGAAACCTTGACGTAGCTATCGACAGTTCAACCTCCAGTACCACGATTCCGAAGTCGGATTCGCTACTGGTCGCTGGATGGGTCGCCGACACGCTTGACGGCTCTCCCATGAGCAACGTGATAGTTTACATCGACGGAAGCCTGATCGGCACGCCGGAGTTGGGCCTGGCTCGTCCGGATGTGGCCTCGTACTTCAATAAGGCGGCTTACACCAACTCCGGATACCAGCTCATCTATTCAGCCGCGACGCTCTCCACCGGCATGCATGTTGTGACCGTGGTGGCGATTGACTCCGCCAGCCGGTCAACCACCTTTGGCCCGCTAAGCATCACGGTCACCGGAGATTAAGCAGACAGTGCTATCACCACGGGCACAGCAGGGATCAGACCAGCAAAACGGCAAGGCCGGCCCGAGGGCCGGCCTTGCTGCTTTTGAACGCTTCCGGTTGCTTACTTTTTGCGGTGAGAGCCGCCCAGGGAGAGGACTTCCACATCAACCGGGGCAATCCCGGGCTTGAGGAGGGCCAGTTGCTTGGCGGCGGCATACGACAGATCGATGACGCGCCCCTTGATAAGGTCGCCACGGTCAGTGATGCGCACCACGACCGAGCGATGGTTGTCGAGGTTCACCACGCGAACCTTCGAGCCGAAGGGAAGGGTTGGATGGCAAGCGGTCATCGCGTTCATGTCATACCGCTCTCCGCTGGCTGTAGGCCGGCCGTTAAACTTGCCGCCGTACCAGGATGCAAGGCCGTGAAGTGCGTGAGCCGTAGCTGATTCCACGGGCTGATGTGGCGCCAGAATAGCTGGCGTCGCGCTCACTACAGGAACCGCAAGGGGAGCGGTTGCCGCTGGCCGGGGAAGCGGCGCATCCGCATGCACTGTCCGTGTGGTAACTGCCACCACTCCAACGGTCAGAGCAACAGAAGAAGCCCCCGCCAGCAGCCAAACCCGTAGCGAAGTTTTTGAGCTCGTGTTGCATGGTTCTCGTTTCACCATCTGCTTATTTTACCAATTCGACACTGATTCACCTAATTGTTATCAAAAAACGCACAGGGGCTATCTGTCTCAAAGAGAATACTTTTCGGGGTTTTTCCCGCGAACTCGTTCGTTTTCCATAACTTGAGAATTGCACTAAGTTCGGTGCAATCTTGTGCCATTTCGCCCGCGCGGGTCGATTCCGCGCACTCGGCTCGTCTGGCGATCTTCGCCCATCTTTGCGGAAAATTTATCTCCCTCCTGCTAGCGTGAAATTGACGATAGAGAAAAACAGGAGGGACCGATGAAACTCAGCACAGCGGGAATGCAGTTGCTCAAGAACTCCGAGGGCTTTCGCAGCCGCGTCTATCTGGATGTGGCCGGCTTTCCCACCATCAGCTACGGCCACCGGCTGCTGCATCGCGATTCGTTTCCCAACGGCATCGACGAGCCGCAGGCCGCCAACCTGCTGGCTTGCGACGTGCGCGACGCCGAGCAGGCCGTCCAGCGCCTGGTGAAGGTTCCGCTGACGCAAGGCCAGTTCGATGCGCTGGTGGACTTTTGCTTCAACCTGGGCGCGGGGCGGCTCATCGCTTCCACTCTGCTCAAGTGCCTCAACGCGGGAAGGTACGACGATGCCGCGGAGCAGTTGCTGCTCTGGGACCATGCAGGCGGGCAGGAATGCGCTGCCTTGAAGGCGCGCCGCGAGGCCGAGACCGAGCTTTGGCGCAACGATCAGGTCGAGCAGCAAGCAGCCGCGTAAATCATTTCAGAGCGGGAAGAGTGAGTCAGAAGCGGGCGGCATCGTGGCCAGGCGCGAGCGGCGGCTGGACGGCTGGGGATCGGGCGAGGCCAGCAGGCTGGCAATCTCGCGGAGTTCGGCGCGGGCATTCGCAATGGTCGCGGTAACGATCTCCAGAGTCTGGCCGGAAAGGGGCTGGGCGGAGGCCGCGGCTGGAAGCGGCAACTGAGACTGCGGATCGGCCTGGAATTCCAGCTGCGGGGCTGGCTGGGGACTGGTGCGGCGCTGGGCCTGCCCAAGAACCTGGCGCGCGCCAGCCAGCGTATAGCCCTCGGTGTGGACCAGGTGCTTGATCTTCAGGGCCAGTTCGACGTCGCGGCGACGGTAGAGCCGCTGGCCGGTTCCGCTTTTGTTGGGTTTGAGCTGCGGAAACTGCGTCTCCCAAAAGCGCAGAACATAGGTTTCAAGCTGGCAGATGCGGGCCACGTCGCCAATCTTGAAGTAGAGGCGGTCGGGGATTGCGGGCGAGTCGAGGGAGCTCTTCTGCGTGAGTTGCATGGCCATGATAACGCGGGCAGGAGACCGCTACGCGCGCGGAAACCCTGCTCTAAAGGGATTATAGGCCATAAGTTGCACCATTTGTGAAGCATTATTTTTCGAGTAGGCCCATTTTTATGGGGAAATATGGGTGCCCCAAGTTCCGCGCTTGGGATCCGGGAAACCACGAACCTCAATCCGCTGTGTCCATTGGGCTGGGAAACCACGAGCCTCAATCTGCCTCGTCCTTCAGGCGGCGCTCTTGGCTTCCTTGGGGTTCACCAGATCGCGCAGCTCCTTGGAAGGCTTGAAGTAGGGCACCTTCTTGGCCGGAACCTCGACGCGTTCGCCGCTCTTGGGGTTGCGTCCGATGCGCGGATTGCGCTGGCGGATGCGGAACGATCCGAAACCGCGAATCTCAATCTTGTCGCCGCTCTTGAGCGCGCCGATCACCGCGTCGAAGATGGTTTCGACAATGACTTCGCCGTCGCGCCGAGTCAGGTCGCCTGCGCCGGTCACCTTTTCCACCAGGTCTGCCTTTGTCATATTTTCTATGCCTCCGCTCACAGCATAACCGGATTCGCCCCATTCTGGAATGAAAAAGTTGCCTTCCCTGCGGATTTGGTCCTTTTCTCCTCAATAGCTTGGCGGAATGCCCTGCCCGGAGCCGCCACAGGCCAACTTCGCCCGGCGGCGTTTATGATGACCTGAGGCATTCCCTGGGATTTCCAGCAGCATGGGGCGGGGAATGGAGAGTGGGGAAGAGAACGTGACGGACGAGATCAGCCACAGCGTCGGGCCGAAGTACAGCATCGTGATTCCGGCCTTCAATGAGAGCGCTCGCATTCCGGCGACGCTTAAGTCGGTGGTGGACTGCATCCGCGCCCGTGGCTGGGAGGCCGAGGTCATCGTCGTCAACGACGGCTCAACCGACGCGACCGCCGATGTAGTGCGCGCCTTTGCCCGCACAGCCTCCGAAGTGCGGCTGATCGAGAACCCCGGCAATCGCGGCAAGGGCTACAGCGTACGCGCCGGAATGTTGCAGGCGCGGGGCGAAGTGGCGCTCTTCACCGATGCCGACCTCTCCGCGCCCATCGAGGAGGCCGAACGCCTCTTTGCCGCCATTGAGCAGGGCGCGGACATCGCCATCGGCTCCCGCTGGCTGGAGAGCGCCCGCCAGACGCATCGCCAGCCGCTCTTCCGCCAGTTCTTTGGTCGCTGCTTCAACGCCGTCACCCGCGCGGTGATGCGCCTGCCTTTCGCCGACACCCAGTGCGGACTCAAGGCCTTCACCCGCCAGGCCGCCCAGACCGTCTTCCAGCTCCAGACCATCGAGCGCTGGGGCTTTGACCCGGAGATTCTGCTGATCGCCCTCAAGCGAGGCTTCCGCGTCGTCGAGGTGCCGGTAAGCTGGGCCAACGATGAGCGCACTCGCATGAGCTACCTGCGCGACGGCATCAAGGTGCTGGAAGAGATCACCATCATCCGCTGGAACGTCCTCCGCGGACGCTACAACAGACCGGTCTAGGTGAAACCCCGGTCGAGGTAGCCGGGAGTTCGAGCTCGCCCAGCTCTGAAAATCCAGGCCGGAGGCGCCGGCAAATTTCGCTCGAAAACCGTGCTCATTTCCTGGACGGAATTGAGCCAATATCGATGAAAAGTAGGTTTTGATTACCAGTTTTTCCTTGCGGGCTGCCCGATCGGCGGCTCTTCCGCTCGAAAATTTCAGGTCTGCTGCGCCTCTATCATTTACCCCCGGAACTGGGGCGGCCGGCCTCTTCATTTTTTGCAGTATTCTGAGACATCCCGCTCCTCCGCCGCGTCTTCACACACAGGCGGGGGTCTTTGGCTCCCGTGAACCTGGTCAGGAGGAAAGCATGATCCGCAAGATTGCCCTCGCACTTCTCTTCGTCGCCTTCACCGCCATCGGCGCCCACGCCGCGGACTTCAACGGCAAATGGACCGCCGAGTTCGACACCCAGATCGGCCCGCAGAAGTACACCTACGAGTTCCATGTCGATGGCGCGACCGTCACCGGCACGGCCACGAACGAGCGCGGCGCAACCGCCATTACAGAGGGCAAGATCGACGGCGATACCATTACTTTTGCCGAGGCCCTCAGCTTCAACGGCATGGACATCAAGATCACTTACACCGGTAAGATCGACGGCGACACCATCAAGTTCACCCGCAAGGTGGGCGACTTCGCCACCGAGGAACTCACCGCCAAACGGGTCAAGTAGTCTGCCGCGCTTCACGGTCTTCCGCTCTAAGCATCGCTGGTCACACAGATCCCAAAAGCGGGACCTGGGGCACACATATGGCTTACTCCTGGACCTGCGCCACCCGCCATAAAAGTTGTGAGCTACAGGTTACCGGTTTTGCGAAACTGTGAAGCTATTGATCTCCGGTTTACCCCCGAAATGAACAGCTACAGGTCACCGGTTTCGGAAAAGTGGTGATCTGTAGCTGTCCGGTTTTACCTGCACTGGAGACCTGTAGCTGTCCACTTTTACCGGGAATGACTGCAGGTACGTCATCACATAATTTGAAATCGTCCCGGATGGCGGGACTCTGGGGTGTTTGGGGGCGAGGATTTGGCGTTATTTTCTGACTATAGGTAGTCGAGTTTCAGGGACCAGGGATGGGCTACCCAGACTTTATCGATTGGTCCAGGGTGGGGCACCCGGCGGATGAGGTTCTTCGTCTCCCACATCTCAAATTCGAGATGTGGGCCACCCAGATTTTTGGCTGGTCAGCTGTGGGGCGCCCAACGGCAAAATGGCTCCCGCGTCGAGAATCATTCGGCGAAGCCACGGTTGGATCGGATGAAAGGATCGCGGCCTCTACGGCAAGAGCGCCGGTACCGGACACGGCAGACGCTGGATCGCGCCGCCGGGCGTACCTAGCTGAAACTTGAAGCTGCACTGCAGATACTAATTTCCCGTTGTAGCGCCCTGGTAGACGTACACAGTCCTGGTTCCCGGCTGGTAGACCAGCAGCGAACTATTCACATTCACGCCGGTAAGTTGAAACTGCACATCGCCTGTACTCGCGGAGGAGCTCGACGCCTTCGCCGTGCCGCCTGCTCCGAGCCAGTACCCCAGCGCCAGCACACCCGCCAACATCAACCCATTCCGCACCCAAAGAGAGAGCTTTTGCATCGTTCCTCCGTCCAACGCGTACTCACTGCAACCGACGCAAAAGCTCTTGTGTCTGCTCACGGGCTTTCCATCCGGCGGCGGGTGGAAAACAAAGTGGCGCAGGGCCGCGTTCGTAGCAAGCGCCCCATGAAAGATGCACAATAGAGGGTTGGGAATTCTGGATTTCAGGGGAGAGAGACAGATGAGCACGATCAAGGTTGTGGCATTCAACGGCAGCGCGCGCAAGGGAGGGAACACCTCCATCCTGCTGCGCACGGTTTTACAGGAGCTGGAGAGCGAAGGCATTGAGACTGAACTGGTTGAGCTGAGCGGCCTCAAGATTCACGGCTGCCGGGCGTGCAGCGAGTGCGCCAGGAACAAGGACCGCCGCTGCGGGCAGAAGAACGACGACGGCAATGCGTTGATCGAAAAGATGGAGCAGGCGGACGGCATTCTGCTCGGCTCGCCCACGTACTTCGCCAACATCTCGCCGGAGATTTCGGCGCTGATGGATCGAGCTTGCTATGTTTCCCGAGCCAACGGCAACTTCTTCCGCCGCAAGGTGGGCGCTGCCGTTGTCGCGGTGCGCAGAGCGGGAGCGATTCCTGCTTTTGATGCCTTGAACCACTTCTTTTTCTTCAGCGAAATGATTGTGCCTGGCTCGTCGTATTGGAATATCGGCATCGGCCTTCAGCCGGGCGACGTGGAGCGAGACGAAGAGGGCATGCGGACGATGAAAACCCTGGGCCAGAACATGGCGTGGCTGCTGAAAAAGATCAAAGACTAACACAGCCTCTGCAACTGCCCCAGGTGATTGAGATCGTGGCCGGCCATCGTCTCGACGAGAGTCTGGAAGGTCATCGTGCCCCGCTCCGGGTGCGTGACCGGCCTGCCCGCCGCCGCCGGAAGGGCTGAGACAATGAGGCGCAGGTTCCATCCGCGTACAGCGTTGAAGACCTGAAGTGCCTGCTCCGCGGCGATTCCGGGGTAGCTTGCGGCCCACTTCTCCTGATCAAAGGGCTGGATCACCGGCGCATCCTCGGCCAGCGTCTGGCGCAGCCGGAAGGCAAAGACCAGTTCGCAGTCAGCCAGGTGACAGACAATCTCCGCCGGGCTCCATTTGCCGGGGGCTGGCGGGACAAAGGCCTTCTCCGGGCCAATCGCTGCGAGCAGCGAGGAAAGCCGCACACCCGTCTCGTCAAGAATTGCCTCGAGCGGCCGTCCGTCCAGGAAGCGGGCATAGGGGTTGAGTTCGCTCATCGAGTTATCCTCCCATCTTCTTGAGTTATACCAAATCCCCTCGTGGATACTATCTAGTCCCTTAGTCCCTGATCCTGGATCCTTGATCTCTGTCAAAGATACTGCGCCACCATGCGCTGCCAGGTGGGCCAGTCGTGGGAGTTCTTTGCATCCCAGATGTGGAGCTGGTGGGGAATTTGGAGGTCGCTGAGGATGCGGTCGAGGGCCTGGTTCTGGGCGAGGCACTGGTCGTCCTGGCCGGTGGCCAGCACGTAGCGGTTCTGGCGGAAGCGGTCGAGGAACCAGGGGTCGGTCAGGTTGGGCAGGTAATGCGTGGGCAGATTGTAGTAGCACTCCTGGTCGTAGTAGCCGCCGAGAAAGCTCTTCAGGTCGAAGGCGCCGGAGAGCGAGAGGAAGCCGGTGAAGAGGTCGGGATGGCGCAGGGCGATGTTGACCGCGTGGTAGCCGCCGAAGCTGCAACCGAGCGAGAGCAGGCGCGGGTCGGGATTCCGCTCGCGGATCAGCGGGAGCAGTTCGTGGAGCAGGTACTCCTCGTAGCGCAGATGGCGAGTGATGCGCCAGCGGGGGGCGTAAGTGCGGTTGTACCAGCTCTCCCCGTCCACTGAGTCGACGCAGAAGAGCTGGAGCTGGCCGGCGTCGATCTTGCCGGCGAGAGCGGCGACCATGCCGCGGTCTTCAAAATCGAAGAAGCGCCCGCAGGATGTGGGAAAGACCACGACGGGCAGACCCGCGTGGCCGAAGATGAGCGCTTCCATCTCCCGGCCCAGGCGGGTCGAATAGTTTTTGTGGTACTCACGAGCCATCTGCGCGCGCTCCGCGGCGGAGGAGAAAAGAACCGCCGGTTTCTAGTTCATGGTACCGCTCAGGCCGATGTTGGGGTTACTGTGACCAGCGGCGAGCAGGCTGATTTGCTTCACAGGCCTGTTTTCGGCGATACTTAGGTATTGTGTCTTGCGCGACGGGGTTCCCGCGAACAGGTCTTCGTTCGTGGGGTGATCGGTCGGACGCATAGGTCTGGCCCTCAAATGGCCAGGCAAGTCCGAGTCAACCCGGAAAACCCCCAGGAACCGCAACAGAGTATTGGAAGTCGAAAGGAACCGTATCCCGTGGTAATGATTCGTTTGGCGCGATTTGGCGCCCCCAAGCAGCCCTGTTACCGCATCGTGGTCATCGAGAAGGACCGCGCCCGCAATGGCCGTTCCATCGAGGTCGTCGGCACCTATAACCCTCGCACCGAGCCGGCCACAGTCGATCTGAAGCACGAGCGCGTCGCATACTGGCGCAGCATGGGTGCGCAACTGACGCCGATTGTCGCCAAGCTGGTGGCCAAGAACCCCGCCCCGGTTGCCGAGCCGGCCGCGGCCTGATTTTTCTCCTCCCCCTGAGCGTGCGGGCGGGCTTTCGAGCCGGCGCGCACAGTATTTGCTGACGGCGACGGGTGCGGGCTGTTACTATGCGCACGCGAGCAAAATTGCTCATTCTTGGTCGCCAATTCCTGAACGGATCCGGTCAGGGGCTGGAGCATGATGGAAAACGCTATGGTCGAAGTGGAAGAACTGGTTCGGGAGATTGCGCGGGCGCTGGTGGATGAACCGGCAGCCGTTGAAGTGGAGAGCGTGGGCCGCGAGGAGAGCACAGTGATCAAGCTCCGCGTGGCGCCGACGGACGTGGGCAAGGTGATCGGCAAGCAGGGGCGGACAGCGCGCTCAGTGCGCACCATCCTGGGCGCCGTCAGCATGAAGCTGCATCACCGCTATACGCTCGACATCCTGGAAGAAGACGAGCCCTGAGATGGCCGCTGCCTCTGGGTCCGGCCCCGCTCTGCCGTCTGAGACGCCTGTGCCGGAAGACTGGGTCCATCTGGCGCGGATTCGCCATCCGCAGGGGCGCAAAGGCGAGGCCTTCGCCGAGCTTCTCACCGATTTCCCTGATAAATTTGCTGAACGCAAGCGGCTTTGGCTGCTGGCCACCTCCGGTGGGGGTGGCGTCGCGCTTTCGCGCGAAGTGGAACTCATCGCCCATTGGCTGCATAAGGGCGGCATCGTGCTGCACTTTGCCGGAATCGATTCCATCTCTGCCGCCGAGACGCTCAACGGGCTGACCGTCGCCATCCCCCGCTCCGCGCGCGCTTCTTTGGCCGACGACGAAGTCTACATCGGCGACCTGATCGGCTGCGCGCTGATCAACGTGGCCGGAGCGGCTCCGGTGACCGTCGGCGAAATAGAGAATGTGGATCGGACGGCTGGTCCGGTGGCGCTGCTGGTGGTTGCTGGCGCGGCGGGCGAGGTGCTGGTCCCCTTCGCCAAAAGCTATCTGCGCAGCATCGACCTGGCGGCAAAGCGCATTGAAATGGCGCTGCCCGAGGGGCTGGTGGAGCTGAATGCGACTGGGAAAGCCTCACGCGAATGAGCCCGCCGCAAGCTACTCGCACTCCTGGATATTTCAGCCTATTCCGTAATCGTTGAACCCCAGTTGTCCGGCTGCGGGGCTGTGCCGCGAATCTGCTCGATGAACAGTGGCACCTCTTTCTCGATCAGGTCCGCACGGTCAATATGAATGTAGTGGGTGCTGCCTTTGGCGATGATTCTGCGGCTGCGCGTGGAGAGTTTCTTCAGGTCTTCCTGCATTCCGTAAAAGACGTTCGCTGCATCTGTCGATGAAGCGGCGACCGCCTGGGCGGGATCCTCCGAGATGATGAGAATCGGAAGCGCGCCGTAAGGTCCGGTATGAACGGTCTCTTGGCCGGATTGATTCATGCCGTCCAGATAATCAAACATCGCGCTGACATTTGTATGACAGATATCCTCCGCCTGCAACTTTGCAGCCCGGGCATCAAAGCCTTTGATGGATTGCGAACACATCCCCATGAGGCGCGGAACACCTATACTCATGGCGGATTTTGCCAGCAGTTCAAAGGCCCAGCGTGGTGGTACCTTGCCGGAAGCGGCCTTCAACACGGTGTTCTCGTCCTGCAAAGGCGTGGAACTATCCTCAAAGACGATCCCAACAATATCCGCCGGATAGCGGGTGGCGTAATCACGCTCATACATTCCACCGATGGAATGTCCCATCAGCACGATGGGGCCGGTGACTTTGGCCTGAAGCAGAAGTTCATGCAACTCGGCGGCGACATGGTCGGCGTCGCGCGGAGTCGGCAGCGGGTCGCTCCATCCGAAACCGGCGCGGTCATACGAGCAGACGCGCGTGGTGCTGGAGAGTACCGGCTGGACGCCTCCCCAGGTCATCGCGTCGTTTCCCAAACCCGCTTCCAGTACGATGGTGGGCGAGCCGCTCCCCGTGCAATTGATGTGCATCCTGTGGCCATTGACGGAGTAAAAATCGCCGGGAGGCTGATTCGTTGCCCAGAAACGGTGAACAGCGATCGCGTTGTAGGCGCTGCTGCCGGCCAAGACAACCACCAGTAGAACCACGACTGACAGAACAATGCGCTCGACAACCTTCCGCCATGTGCGGTAACTCTTGGTGGAGAGTGAACGAAAGCGGCGAACGCTCAACCAAATCAACAGAACGCCAACCACAAAAATGATGGCCGGAAGGAGAACATAATCGAAATCCATCGATCACCAAGAACTTTCCGAAGCAGAAATTTTTCAGCTTCGCAGAATAGCACATTCGGTCTCTACTGATCCTTCAATTCGATCATGGCGCTTCCCCGCGGATCGCCTCCAGCAATTTCTGATCTTCTTTGCTCAGGACAGCCCCTTCCAGCAAATCCGGGCGGTTGGCGAGGGTTTTGCGCAACTGCTGCTCGCGCCGCCAGCGGCGAATCCCGGCGTGGTCGCCATTGAGCAGCGTCTCTGGGACGCGCAGGCCGCCAAACTCCGCCGGACGGGTGTAGTGGGGATAGTCGAGCAGGCCGCCGGCGCCGTGCTGCGAGCGCGGGATCCCATCCTCGGCAGAGGCAATCTCGGCGTCGGCGACGCCAAAGCTCTCAAACTCGCTGGACGCCTCGTTACCCAGCACGCCGGGCACCAGGCGCATCGTTGCATCCACCACCACGGCGGCGGCCAGCTCGCCTCCGCTCAGCACGTAGTCGCCGATGGAAAGCTCCAGGTCGCAATAGAGCTGGTTGATGCGCTCATCCACGCCCTCGTAGCGGCCGCAGATCAGCACCACGCGGTCTTCTGAGGCCAGCTCCCGGGCCATCGCCTGGGTAAACGGCCGTCCCTGCGCGGAGAGCAGAATCACGCGCGGGCGCGTGGCGGGTGGGGATTGATCCGGGATTCCCTCCGGGGCTAAAGCCCGCGTCGATTCTTCTTGCTCTATGCGAGGGTTGAAACCCCCGCCTCCCTCCGAATCCAGTATTTCCGCCGTTTGTTGCGCCTCCAGTCGCTCTGCCTTCGGCGCAATGCCCAGGGAGGCGAGCGCCTCGGAAAGCGGCTCCGGCTTCAAGACCATCCCCTCGCCGCCGCCAAAGGGACGGTCGTCCACGGTGCGATGACGGTCGTGCGTGAAGGCGCGCAGGTCATGCACATCCACCGTCACCAGCCCCTCGGCCAGCGCGCGGCGCAGAATTCCGTTCTCGAAGATGCTCGAGAAAAACTCCGGGAAGATGGTGATGATCTCGAATTTCATACTCCTTGATGATATAGGCAGAATTATCCGCGCCCGAAGTGCCCCGAATATGTTTTACTGTTGGCGGACGGTTATGGCAGACTTTGAATCGCATTTAACCCGCTGGCAATCGGCCGGCCTCCTGGATGCGGAGGTGGCGCGCCGCATCCGCGCCTATGAAGCGGAGCAGAAGAAACCCGCCGGGCAACGTTTGAAAAGCGTGGGCTGGCAGGTGATCGTCGTGCTGATTCTGGGAGCGATCCTGCTGGCCTGCGGCGTGGCGCTGTTTGTCTCGGCGCACTGGGATCAGATCGGCCCCGGCGCGCGGCTGGCCGTGGTGCTGGCGATGGTCAGCGTCTTCCACCTGAGCGGAGGCTGGGCGCGCGAGCGTTTTCATGGGCTTTCGACAGCCCTGCACGCCGTGGGAACGCTCTCCACCGGCGCGGCCATCTTCCTGGTGGGGCAGATCTTCAACATTCAGGAGCACTGGCCGGCGGCGGTGCTGATGTGGGCCATCGCCGCGCTGGCTGGTTGGATTCTGCTGCACGACGCGGCGCAGCAAACGCTCACCCTGCTGCTCTTTCCGGCGTGGATTCTCTCCGAGTTTTCTTACTACGCCGAGGGCCATATCGGCGAGAACGTCTACGCGGGCCGCTTCCTGATCGTCTGGGCGGTGCTTTACCTGACGTTTTTCATTGGCTCGAAGCGCAAGATTTTGCGGGGCATTCTCTTCGCCGTTGCGGCGATTGCCTCCATCACAGGCATCTGCATTCTGCTGGAGGGCTGGAGTGCCTGGGGCGACCAGACCTATTTGCCGCTTGGATTGCGCACCTGGGGCTGGGTGGACATTGCCGTGATTCCGCTGCTCTTCGCGGTCTTCAGGTTCCGCAAAAGCGTGATTCCGGTAACAGTCGCGATTTGCTTCTCGATTGCGCTGCCCTGGTGCCAGCGAATCTGGACTGAGTATTACAACTACGGAGACGTTCACGGCTCCAATGTGCGCTACGGACCCGATTTAGCCGCTCACGCACTGGTTGCGGTCTTCTGCGTTTTCATCATTTGGTGGGGTGTACGGCAGCTTTCGCAGGCGCTGGTTAACCTGGGCATCGTCGGCTTTGCCATCGCCGTGATCTGGTTTTACTTCAGCGACATCTTCGACAAGTTGGACCGCTCGCTGGGGCTGATCGGGCTGGGGATACTGTTTTTGGCCGGCGGATGGGCGCTGGAAAAAATCCGCCGCAGAATTGTCGCCGGCATGGGAAAAGGGGATGCTTCCGCCAATAGGGTCGAGGAGGCGCTATGAAAATTTCGAAAACCTCCATCGTTTTGCTGGTGATTCAGTTGGCGCTGGTCTCGTCGATTGCGGCCAAGTACCTTTATCAGCGCTCGACCTGCCCGCGGGTCTGGGCGCGAACGGCTGCCTACGATCCCGATATGGTGATGCGCGGCCGCTACCTGAGCCTGCGGCTGACCGTGGACGGCTGCCAGAGCACGCTGCCCAGCGCCCTGCACGCCATCTTCCCGCGCAACGCCGATGGGACGACCCGGCCCAATGGCTTCCACGTCAATTGGCAAGGAGCCGTTCAATTCCGCGCCAAGCTCAAGGTGGAAGGCAACAAGCTGTTGGCGATCCGTATTCCGGAGGCTGACCTCACCTCGAAGGGTGTGGAAGTGATGGCGATGCCGGGAGCCTCCTGCGATGCCCTGCGCGTCGTCGAGCCGGTGGACTTCTTCATTGCCGAGTACGCCGTGGACCCGACGCCGCTCAAACCCGGACAAGAGCTGTGGCTCGAAGTCACCGTTCCGCCGCAAGGCCCGCCCCGGCCGATTCAACTGGCGCTGAAGCAGGATGGGGCGTGGAAGCCGCTGGCCTTCCAATAGCCACCTGCGGTGGGGGGACTCGCCGTCCAGGCAAACGGCGCTTGCGCGCCATGAAGTTCATGGTTTTCCATCCTTCCGCAAAATACGCGGAAGGATGGGGCACCCAGACTGCATCGACAATGGAAAAGATCGCTAGCGCGACTAGAAGGTTTTGAACGGCGCGGGCTGCTCCGCACCGACTTGGCCGGCCTTGATGTCGGCTACGAAGAAATTCTCTCCACGCGTGGGGCTGCCGGAGAGGCGGCGCAGCATGGCCAACTGGCCCACATGGGTGAGCGCGTCGGCTACCGGCCCCTGAAACAACTGCTCGACCGGAGCGTGGAGCGACCCGCCGGTGGCCAGGAAGGCATCGAAGGTCTGGAGCGACTCGAAGAAGCGCTGCTTCTCCTCGGCCCAGGCGCGCGGCTGGGTGTCGCGCCAGCGCTCCTGCCCCATGGCCATGCTCAAGGCCCAGTCAAAGAGGTCGCCCATGTGGGCCAGAATCTGCACCGGCAGACGGCCGGCGGCGGAAAACCCGGCGAAGTGGTCCGGCGCGCCTTCCAGGGCGCGGGCGGCCCGGTAGGCAACGGTGGCTAGTGTGTGGCGCAACAATTCGCGTTTCTCATCCATACGGGAAACTATAGCGCAAGCGGCTGACCAAACGAATTAGGCGCTATAAGCAGTTCTCTGATAAACTGAAAGTTCTGAGTCCAAACGCAGGAAGACCCCATGTCCATTCATCCCGTAATGCAGCGCCTGGCAGACAAGCTCAAGCGCACCGACCTCCCGGAGTTCGTGCCTGGCGACCAGGTTCGCGTCCAAGTGAAGATCAAAGAAGGCGACAAGGAACGCTTGCAGGCCTTTGAAGGCCTGGTCATCGCCATCAACAAAGGCCCACAGGGCACGTTTACCGTGCGCAAGATGAGCTTTGGGCAGGGCGTGGAGCGCATCTTCCCGTTCAACTCCAAGGTTATCGACAAGATCGAGAAGATTCGCAGCTACAAGGTACGCCGCGCCAAGCTCTTCTATCTGCGCGAACTGCGCGGCAAGGCTGCCCGCCTGAAGGAAGTGGGCCGCGTTGTGGCCAAGGCGTAAGCCTCTCCAGCTTTATTGCACGACGACTCCGGCTCCGGCCGGGGTCTTTTTTTTACGACAGTTCTCAGTTTTCAGATGTCAATTGGCTGGAATCAGCACACAGCAGGCATTCTGTACATCATTTCTAAAAGATTGCTCTTCGTACGGCCCATTCTCCCAATTCACTGACCACCGACAACTGAGAACTGAGAACTGACAACTGAGAACTGACAACTGTAAGCTGTAGTTATGCAACCGAGCGAACAGGCCCGCCATCATGCCTTTCAGGAGACTCTGCTGAGCGCCCGCCACACCATGGTGCTGAGCGAGATTCTGAAGCTGGCCGCGGACAGCTTCCGCTCCAACAAGGTGCGCTTTGCCCTGACGGCACTAGGAATGGTGATCGGCACCGCCTCGGTGATCCTGGTGGTGACCATCGGGCTGACCGGCCGGCGCTTCATCATGGAGGAGATCCAGAAGGTCGAGACCAATTCGGTCGAGCTGGAATATACCGGCGGCGGCTCAACCGCGTCGGAGCGCGTGCTCTACGACGACTACCTCACCCGCGACGACGAGAAGGCCGTGCTGGCGCAGGTTCCCGGCGTGCTCTACTCCTCGCCCATTCTCACCATGCACGACCGCATCAACTTCGGCGGCGGCGTCAACAAGGACACGCTGGTGCTGGGCGTGAGTCCGCAGTACCAGCAGATCCGCAACCTGGTGGTGCCGGTGGGCCGCTTTCTGGACGAGACCGACGACACGGCTCACATTAAATGTGCCGTGGTCACCGAGCTCTTTGCCCGCGATCGCTTCGGCAGCGACGACGCGGCCGTCGGCTCGAACTTCGAGATCAGCGGCATTCCCTTCACCATCATCGGCGTCTTCAAGGAGAGCGTGACCGACTTTGGCGTATCGGAGATTGAGGACCAGACGATCCTGATTCCCTATTCCGTGGCCCGCTACTTCACGGGGACGGAAAATGTGAACCAGATTTACTTTTCCATGCGCACGATGGACGAGGTTCCCGACGCGGCCAAGGAGATCGTGCGCATCGTGCGCGCGCGCCACCGCCCCAACTCCGTCTACCAGGCGCAAACCATGAAGGAGCTGCTGGTGATGGCCGACAAGATCATGTGGTATCTCACGCTGCTGCTGGTGGCCGTGGCTGCGGTGACGATGGCGGTGGGTGGGGTGGGCATCATGAACATCATGCTGGCCACAGTGCGGGCGCGCACCCGCGAGATCGGCATCCGCAAGGCTCTGGGCGCCACCTACCGCGAGATCAAGTACCAGTTTCTGGCCGAGGCGATCATCATCTCGCTGATCGGCGGCCTGGTGGGCACCGCTGTCGGATTGGCGGCGCCACTGGCCGTTCGCTTCTTCTCCGACTACGTGGTGCCGATCTCGCCCTGGTCGGTGGCCATCGCTCTGGCCGCGGCAATGCTGGTCGGCGTGATCTTCGGTACCATTCCCGCCACCCGCGCCGCGCAGATGGACCCTGTGGAGTCGCTGAAGTATGAGTGAGCGCGAGCGCGAGCCGGCCCGCTCCGGCGACGATCACGAGGAAGACCCAGGCAAAGGTCCGAATCTTGTGCTGCTCTATGGGCTGCTGGTTCTGGCGCTGGCCGCGGCGATCGGCTTTGCCCTGATGATTGTGCTGCCCTTCTATCACCGACGGTAGATGCATAATTCTTGCGGCAGTCCGCTTGATAAACCGAAATAGCGCCGATAATCAATTCATGAGCTACGAACACCCAACCCACGATGAACTGGTCCGGGAAACGCTTCTTCGGATGATGGAGGATATGAGTGAAGACTACTGGTGCGCCGGTTGGCTGAATGACCTCGAATACTCACTCTGGACAGCCGTAATCACCGGCAATGTGGATTTCGGGTGGGGGATGCAGGAGCGCGAATTGACTCGCCTCAAGCATTTGCATGAGATGGCCGGCGGTTGGTGGATATGGGCGGATAATGAGGAAAATAGGCGCTTTGTGTCCACCGAGGAATGGCTGAAAATCTACGCCGAGAAGATGGCCAAAGCACCAGAAATCAATATTTCTTAGAGAAGCGGATTCTCGCGCCCGGAGATCAGCACCGGAATTCCATCCACAATCGGATAAGCGCGGCCACACTCCACGCAAAGCAGTTTGCTCTCTTCCAGGCGAAGAGCGCCCAGGCAGGCCGGGCAGGCCAACTGATTCATCACGGACGGGGCCAACGCGAAGGATTGTTTGGAATCATCTGGCATAAGGCCTTTACTGGATGGGCACGCCTGGTTTGGCAGCCGCATCCGCAATAACTTCCGGGCCGGCTGTGGGGGCGGCAACCTTGGGACGGCTGGCGAACTCGGCTTCGATGCTCTGGATGGTGCCTCCCTTGGCCGATTCATAGGCCACGCGAATGCCGTTGTAGATGGCGCGGTCGTTCGAGGAGCCGTGGCCGATGATGCAGACCCCGCGCACACCCAGCAGATGCGCGCCGCCGTACTCGCGATAGTCCAGGCGCTGGCGGAATTCGTTGAAGGCCTTGCGCGAGAGCAGCGCGCCCACCTGGGCGGTGACGGTGCGCTTCAGCGACTCGCGCAGCACATCGCGCACAAAGCGGCCCACGCCCTCGCTGGTCTTCAGCGCCACATTGCCGACAAAGCCGTCGCAGACAATCACGTCCGCCTGGCCGGAGAAGATGTCGCGGCCCTCGACGTTGCCAACGAAGCGGATGGGCAGCGCTTTGAGCAGCGGAAAGGCCTCGCGGGTCAGGTCGTTGCCCTTGGATTCTTCCTCGCCGACATTGAGCAAGCCGACGCGCGGCGACTCTATCTTGAGCACGCTGCGGGCATAGATTTCGCCCATCACGGCAAATTGCGCCAAGTTGTTGGCTTTGCAGTCCACGTTGGCGCCCACGTCGAGCAGCACGCAGGGATTGCCCTTGGAGCTGGGCATGGGTATCGCCAGCGCCGGCCGGTCCACGCCGGGCAGCGCGCCCAGCACCATCTTGGCGGTGGCCATGGCCGCGCCGGTGTTTCCGGCGGTGACAAAGCCAGCCGCCACGCCATCGCGCACCAGCTTGAGCCCTACGCGAATCGAGCTGTCTTTTTTGGTACGAACCGCGTGCGCCGCCTTCTCTTCCATGCCGATGCGTTCCGTGGCATTGTGGATGACGATGGGCAGGTCATCGTTGCCCAGAGCCTCGTCGAGCAGGTCGCGCAGCTCCGCCTCCGGCCCCACCAGGTGGACCCGCACGGGCAGAGCCTTGCAGGCGAGGATGGCCCCGCGAATCTCCGCTTCCGGAGCTTTGTCGGTGCCAACGGCGTCAAGCGCAATATCGATGAGCATGGGAGCGAAGACTACTTGGCTTCTTCCTTGACATCAATCACGGCGCGGCCCTTGTACTCGCCGCACTTGGGACAGGCGCGATGGGGCAGCTTCTTCTCGTGGCAGGCGGGGCACTCGGAGACGCCCACGGCGGTGAGAAAGTCGTGGCTGCGGCGGAGTGCGGTGCGGCGCGTCGAATGGCGCCTCTTCGGATTCGGCATTGCAAAATTCCTTTCGTCACTCGACCCGCTTCAACCGACGCGAATTCCGGCAGCCGAATGGCGCGGGCGAGCACCCTCAATTCGTCTTGGGGCTATTC
Organism: Acidobacteriaceae bacterium; assembly: GCA_003134855.1. Lineage (GTDB taxonomy): Bacteria > Acidobacteriota > Terriglobia > Terriglobales > Acidobacteriaceae > Telmatobacter. Next base: position 457,442 of record PLCS01000007.1, on the reverse strand, counting down.
TCTGTGGACTCAATCCGGCTGCGAAGACCGGCCAGCGCTGCCCAGCGGGGGTCGCTCGGACCCACGTCGCAGGAGCAAGGCCGGCTGTTGCGATTTTCGCCGCAGCGCGGGCAAAGTCCCTTGCAGTCGGGCTTGCACAATGTTTTGACCGGCAGGGACAAAAGCACCTGCTCGCGCAGCACATCCTCAAGCGAAAGACTGTCTCCTAAATAATACCCGATTTCGGTCTCCTGCGCCGTAATGGAGCGTTCCGGGGCATCGGCGTCGGCGGCCGCGGGGCGGAAGATGAGGTCGTAATCGGCGGCCAGAGGAATCTCGACCGGCTCGACGCAGCGCGCGCAGGGCACCTGAAAGCGGCCGGCAAAGCGGCCCCGGAGCCGGATGTCGGCCACAATCTCCCTCGGACCCCGGTGCTCGTGCAGCACCTCGGCATGGCCGGAGGCAGCCAGCGGCCCCTGCTGCTCGGCCTCCTCGCCCAGATCGACCGCTCCCGGCGCCACTTGCAGGTCAAAGTCGATCGGCTCCCGTTCCAGTTCACCTACCTTGAATTCCATGCTATGAGCCTACGGCGCTGGCGGCGGAGAGTCAATGCACAAACCCACTCCCCGCCCAGCCGAAGAAGACACCCCAGGCCTCTTGCACCCAGCCTCCACGTCTGTTTCCGGCTTGACGGCCAACTGCCCGCAACCGGAACACTTGGATGCCGTTTGAGACAACGGATCATTTGTTTGCATCGGCGGCCAAACTGTCGCGGGAAATCGCCTTTCCATGCACCCAAACCATGGTGATGCGGTCGTATGCGTCCACTGTCTCCAATGGCGATTGCTTCATCAGCACAAGATTGGCGACTTTCCCCGGCTCGATGCTGCCCACTTGCGACTCCAACTTGAACTCCCGCGCATTGCTGATGGTGGCGGCCTTGAAGATCTGCTCAAGTGACATCCCCGCCTTGAGCAGTTGCTTCATTTCCATATACCCATTCAAACCGGGTAGATTTCCATAGGTAGGGCTCGACGGCGTATCCGTGCCAAAGAGGAAATTAGCGTCTTTGCTGGCCAGATACGCAACCACCTGTCGCACCCGGCGAAATGGGCCTTGCTCGTACTCGCCTACAAAGGCGGCATCCGGCTCATTGTCCTCATTCACTTCTTTTCCAAACCACTTTCCAGCCGGAGACTGGAACCACTCCACCATTTCTTTCGGCGCGACCTTTGTCACGGCCTTCATTTTCAGGTATTCGGGATCGAAATACGCCGTCTCGCCGTACAGTACCTGGATCGTCGGCTGGTAGCCGATGCGCCTGGCCACGATCTGATCCAGCAACTGCTTGATTTGGTCGGGCAATGCGGGCTTCGCGTTGAACTCTCCCCATTTCCACATACCGTGTGCGATCACGTCTACGTTTCCATTGACGGCGAATTTCTGCGCCTCAAAGCCGTTGGCATGAATCATAAGCACCAGGCCGTTATCGCTAGCCGCCTTGCGTATCTGAGCGAGGGTATCCGCAGTCATGACCGGCAGGTTCTTGTCGCTGGCAAATCCGCGCTCGAAGTAGGTCTTCACGCAAACTCCACCGGCGCTCTTGACGCGGGCGACATCCGCGGCGGGCGTGTGCTCCTCGGGCTTATATTCAGGCGGAATGTGGTCCGCCTGCCGTGCGTCGTAGATGAAATTTGGGAAAGACTTGAACCGTACGGCTGGCGGTGCAAACGACATCGGGTATCCGTTGGCAATCGGCAGCGATCCGGCGCAATCATATAAATCCGGATGCAGGGGAGCCTGGCGAAAATCGTCCAGCACTTGTTGGTCAACGACGGCCAGGTCTACTAGCGTCGTATAGCCAAAGTACAAGTACGAACGAGGAAGTTGCTGGAAGTATTCATTGACGATCTTCTTTTCATCTGTGCTCAGACCGGACGGCATACCAGGAACTGAAGCAAGGTGAACGTGTGAATCGATCAGTCCGGGAATCAGATATTCTCCATGCCCTGAGAAAACCGCTGCTCCGGCAGGCTTCTTCGCTCTCGGATTTCGCTCGACACTCACGATGCGCCCGTCTTTGATCAGCACACTGCCCTTGTCGATATGGTTCAGCTTCTCTGGCGAAATGATGATGACATCGGTGATCCAAACCGGGTTGGTCTTCTCAATCTGCCCGTAAGCAGCCGGGGCCAGAGCCGGGAACAATGTCATAAGCAAGATGGCGGATATCTTCATTCCTTCTACCTCTTGAACGAGTTGTCACCGGGAGCTACGAACAAATATGCTGAAAAGTTCCGCATATATCTCCGGTAATCAGTGAACCGGCCTCAGGCTCCGGCCGCCGCCCGTGCAAAATGGATAGAGAGGACCGCTCCCAATGTCAGAATGCGTGATCCCTGCCCCCGCCCTCCGCATCCGCTCGGCCACGGCCGCCGACCGTGCGCATTTGATTCCGCTGATCAACGCCGCCTACTCCATCGAAACCTTCTTTGCCGGAACGCGTACGGACGAGGAGCGTCTGGCGGCGATGATGCGGAAGGGCGTTGTCCTGACCGCCGAAGACGGCAACGGCCAGCTTCTCGGCTGCGTCTACACGGAGGTGCGCGGCAAGCGCGGCTATCTGGGCCAGCTGGCCGTCGATCCCGCTCGCCAGAACCGGGGCCTCGGAATGCGTATCATGGAGGCCGCCGAGGAGCATCTGCGCCATCAGGGATGCGAAGCCGTTGACATCCTTGTCCTCAGCCTCCGCCCCGAACTGCCGCCCATCTATCGCCGCCACGGCTACGTCGAAACCGGCGCCGAGGAGTTCCACTCCCCTCGCCCTCTCAAACCCGGGAACGAATGCCACTGCATTGTCATGTCCAAACAGCTTTAATCCCCGGCTAATGCAAGCGCCTTTTCAACGGCAGCCTTGAGAGGAGGCAATCCATCCTGGACAGTGTTCCATATTGTTTCCACATCCACGCTGTCGTATTGATGGCGGAGCCAATTGCCGCTCCCGCGTATGTCGCGCCAGGGAACCTCAGGGCAGAGAACTTCCGCGTTATCTTTCAGACGGATAGCTGCCTCACTGAGAATAAGCAACTTTCGCTCCACTGCGGCCTGGGTCTTTTCGTCCCGGTAATAGGCCTCCCGGTCCATGCCATGGACGAATTGCTGAATGGAATGAATGCTGTCGAGGATGTCTTCGAGGTGGGATCTCGCATCCTCAAAAGGCATGAACAGCCTCCCGCAAAGCACGCGCCAGGACTCGCTCTTTCATCGATCCGGCGGGAGAAAGATCCACCTTCCCTCCCAGCAAGTCGCTGAGTCGGCCTTCCAGCCGAGCCATGTCAAACAGTGTGAGACGCTTTGAGCGGTCGAAATCGGCAATGAGATCCACGTCGGAGTGGGGCGAAGAATCGCCGCGCGCAACCGAGCCAAATAAACGCAGGTGCAGGATACCGGCCGCCTGCAGTTCCGGTTCATGCTGTCGCAACGTCTGAAGCACAGAACCCCTGTCCATATCACCACTGTGCCACAGAGACCTACCGGAATCAAGAGCGGCCTTGGAGAATCGCCTCCCATTCACCGCTGCCGGGATTCCTTCCGGCAGCGTTTTTGTTGCGAGCTACGGCCTATTCTCCAGTGGGTTTCCAGGCAACGGCTCAGTTTTTGCGCAAATAGGTTCGCGAAAGGCGGTCGTGCCAGCAGATGTGGTCTTCGTCAAAGAGCGCCCAGGCCAGGCCCAGGCCCACGGGAACCACGGAGAGGAGCAGCGCGCCCAGGCGGCTGCGCAACTGCGCGGGGGTGGGGATCTGGCCGTCGAAGGTGCAGAGGGAGATGCCGGCAAACCTCATGCCCGGCGTGGCCTCGGCGAGGGTGAGGAAGAGCGTCTGGTAGACCATGGCGACGAGCAGGAAGGCAAATATCGCGCAGATTTCCATGATCCGGGTCGCGGGCAGAGTTGCGATGGCAGCCACGACCACCCTAGCCGACCCAAGGAAGAGCGTGGTAATGAGTGCGCCATCCACCAGGGCCGCCATCAGCCGGTGGCCAATGGGCGCCAATTGCACCTCCGGCTGCGCGGCGGGCTCGTCCTGGTACTCCGGTTCGTCGTGGGGTTGAGCCTCCAGCTTCAGGCCCGACCATGCAGGCTCCGGCCAGGCGGCGGCGCGCTCGGTCCGGGCCGTTTCGGGTTGGACAAAGAGGGGGCCGGGGTCCACTTCGAAGATGCTCAACTGCCTCTCCAGGCCCTCGACCGCTAACGGTCCCTCGACCCGCCGCGGACGCAGCTTGCGGACGGCGACCAGCTCACGGGGAAACTTGATGAGGTTGGCGTGGATGTGTTCTTCCGGCTCGACCGGCTCTATTGCATGAATACCACTGGAGTATTCGGCCGGCTCATGCTGCTCCCAGCCGTCTTCATCCACAGACGCAAAGCCCTCCTCATACCGCGAGGCGTGGGCAGCGGCTGAGACTGAATCCGGCTCGATGGGGCGCAGACGAAGGTCAGGCTCCTGGCGGATGTGAGAGTATTCGTTCTCCCAGGCCTCCAGCGAGACCGGCAGCGCGTACGGCGCAGGCAGCGGTGGCGCAGCGGCTGGCTCCCGTTCGGGCACAGAGGGGGGCACAAGCGGCGGGGCTTCGGGCTCCCACGGACGCGGGGCGACGGGGGCCGACGACAAGCCTGCAACGGCCTGGTCCGCGACGGCTGCGGGAATCGGGAAAATGGCCTGCGAAAAGTCCGAAAAACATCCCTCAGGGGATAAAGCCCGCGTTGATTTTGCCGGGCTTATGTACGGGCTGAAGCTCGGACCCTTCACTGCGGGAAGTTGATCCGCGGCAAAATCTTCGATAGCCTGCAACTGGCTGTAGCTGGGGGCATGGGCATAGCGCGCGGCCACGCGGGCGGCGGCCTGTGCGCCGCGGCTGTCGGCTTTAGGCCAACTACTGGGAGCAGGGGCGGGCGGCTGCGCCTTTGACAAGCCTCTGCGGCTTCTGTGCGCGGCAAGGCGCAGGTTCACTTCCTGCTTCCAGGAGGTGGCGGAGTGGGGCTGAACAAGAGATGTGCTCATGGCTCCAGTTTCCCTTCTGACGCGCTCTTCGGACAGATATTCCCGGCCCAGAGCGACGGTTCCGGTTCTCCAAGCCCGCGAAAAACGGGTCTGAAGAACGTTGATTTCAAAAGAGAAGGGAGATTGCGCAAGAAAAAACAGGCAGAGCCCGGATCGCTGGATCCGAGCGCGGTGAAAACCAATCGATTTTTGCCTGCTGCCAGAGCCGCGCGGCGCATCGGATGCCAAGGCAGCCATTTTTGCTATGCTGACCTTGGTTCCTGGGATGCGTCCTCGCTGTTTAGTGTTTATCACGATGCTGGCCCTCTGTCACCTGCAAATGCGGGGGCAGGCGTTGACCAATGCGGCACCCCCGGCTGCTCCAGAGGCCGTTCAGGCGGCTGAGGCCGGCCTGAACAGTCCCGCTTCGTCCGCTCTGCCGGACGACCCGAGCCAGCAGATTCTGCCCGTGGCCCAGCCGGAGCCTGTACCGGAAACAGGCTATCCTGTTGAGCTGAGTGCCGACCACCAATCATGGGCAGGCAACATCTGGACCGGCGCCGGAAGGGTTGAAGTCCACTACCGCGATTACATTCTGCGCGCCGACAAGGTTGTCTATCGCCAGTCCACCACGGAACTGGAGGCGGAAGGTAATTTGCAGGTTACGGGCGGAGCCAACGATATTCTCATCTACGCCGATCACGGCGATATGCGGCTGAATATGCACACCGCGCGCTTTTTCAACGTCCATGGATCGCAGGGTGTGCGCCACTTCGGCCGCACGACGGTCTATTCCACGACGAATCCGCTTCTGTTTACCGCGCGGGTCGTCCTGCAGACGGGCGAGGGCCGTTACAGGATCATCGACGGCACGATGACCAACTGCCGTCTGCCCAAGCCGGACTGGGAGATCATCTCCCGGGCCATCAAACTCGAAGACAACAAGGCCTCCACGACCAATGCGTGGTTCAATTTTCTCGGAGTACCCATCTTTTATCTGCCCTATCTGCGCCATCCGGTGGACGAGACGGGCCGCGTGAGCGGGTTTCTGATCCCTGTCCTCAGCACGGGATCGTCCGTTCGGGGCTACACCTTTGGCGAGCAGGCCTACTGGGTGATCAACCGCAGCATGGACATGACGGTGGGCACGGAGTACTACAGCAAGCGCGGCTGGGCGCCCAACGGCGACTTCCGCTACAGAGGCCATGGACTGGACCACCTGACGGCTCGCTGGAATGCCCTGCTGGACCGCGGCATCGAGCTGCCCAGCGCGGCCGATCCGAGTCAGATGGCGCTCACCGACCAGGGCGGCCTGGACATCACTGTCCTGGGCCGCAAGGACATTACCTCCGAGACGCGGCTGGCCGGCAGCGTCGATTACCTCTCCAGCTACGTCTACCGGCTGGTCTTCAACGACAACTACTGGCAGGCGGTCAGCTCCGAGGTGAAGAGCGACATCTCGCTGACCCACGCGCACAAGGGCTTTGTTCCCTCCCTCTCGCTGGAGCGCTTTCAGACCTTTGCCGGCACTGCCACCGGCAGCAGCACGGCATCGATCAACGGTAACCAGGCGAGGATTCTTCATCTGCCCAGCCTGCGCTTCGACGTGCTGGACCGGCCGCTGGGCGCGTCGCCGCTCTACTGGGGCCTGGGGTCGTCGCTTGGCTATCTGGGCCGCTCCGAGCCCGGAGAACCAATCTCGCCCGGAGGCGCTATCGGGACCAGCTTCCACGCCCGCAACGCCGGCCGCATCGACTTCTATCCGCATCTGGCGCTGCCGCTGACTGGCGGCGGCTGGAGTGTGCTGGCCGAGGCCGCGCTGCGCGAGACCGCCTACACCATCAGCCAGACTCCCGACCTGAAAGGCTCGAACGGCGGCGTTCCCACGATCAGCCACGATCCGCTCAATCGAACGGATTTCGAAGCCTCGGTGGACCTTCGGCCGCCGGCTTTCGAACGGGATTTCTCGCTCCCCCGCTGGAATCGCGAGCTGCGCCACGTCGTCGAACCCGAGATCACCTACCACTACGTGGCCGGCATCGGCGAGCAGGCTCGGAATGTGCTGCTGATCGACAGCGCCGACATCGTCACCAACACCAACGAAACGGGATTCTCGCTGACGCAGCGCTTTTATCTGCGCCCCGCCGGCGATCAGCCCTGCGCCGGGGCGGACGGCGAAGCGGCAGAAAAGTACTGCCCATCGCGGATGCGCGAGTGGGCCAGTTGGCAGATTGCGCAGAAGTATTTTATCGACCGTCACTTCGGTAGGGCGCTGATCCACAATCGGCGCAACGTCTTCGACGCCACGCTGGACCAGAGCGGGGTCGCCTTTCTCACCTTGCCGCGCAATCTGGCGCCGATCATCTCGCGGCTGCGCTTCGAGGCCATCGACAACCTGCGCGTGCAGTGGGATCTGGACTACGACCCCAAGGCCGGCCAGTTCGGTGCGGATAACCTTTATGCCGGCTACAGTTGGGGACGCGCCACGGTCGGCGTGGGCCATGCCATGCTCAACGCCGTCGATGAGAACGGCAGCGCGGCCACGACCATCAAGAGCCAGCAGGTAGAGCCTTTTCTCTCGATCGGGAAGCCCAGCGGCAAGGGCTTCAACCTGGCCGCCAATGGCGGCTATGACTATGACCACAACGCGCTGCAATACGCCGGAGCGCAGGCGGTTTATAACTGGAACTGCTGCGGCCTCAGCTTTGGATACCGGCGCTTCGAGCTGGGTTCGGTGCGCAACGAGACCCAATGGCTCTACAGCTTTACGCTGGCCAACTTCGGCTCGGTGGGCGACATACGCCGCTCCAATTCGGCCTTCCGCGACCCCAGCCTGCCGCCGGCGTATTGAAGAACAGGGAATAGGGAACAGAGAATAGAATAAATCTTCCGTGCCATGTCATCCTGAGCGGAGCGTAGCGGAGTCGAAGGACCTGCGTTTCATTTCCATCTGGCGAAGGGTGGGAAGCCACAAAATTCATGGCGCGCAAGCGCCTTCCGCCTGGACAGCCTGCCCTGAGCGAAGTCGAAGGGGCCAGTCCCCTTACCGCAGGTGGCTGGAGTATCCTTTCCAGAGAGGAGTCGCCTTTGACCCGCATATACTTTTTGACTGGCCTGCTCGCGCTGGGCATGGCCGTGGGCTGCAAAGCCCAGCCTGCCCCGCAGCCGGACCAGACGCTGAACCGCCGCATTGAAGTCATGGTCCGCGCCCAGTTCAATGTTCCCTCGGAGTACACCGTAACCCTCGGCGCGCGCAAGCCAAGCCAGATTCCCGGCTATGACACGCTGCCCGTCACGCTCTCGCGCGGCGCCAAATCTACTGTGATCGATTTTCTGATCTCGTCCGACAGCAAGACCCTGGCCCGCCTGGAGAAGTTTGACTTGCTGAACGACCCGCTCTTCTCGATCGATGTGGCCGACCGGCCCATCCGCGGCAATCCCGCGGCCAAGGTCACCGTCATCAGCTTCGACGATCTTGAGTGCCCCTACTGCGCCCAAATGCACCGGACGCTCTTTCCCGCGACCCTGGATCACTACAAGGACAAGGTGCGTTTCGTCTACAAAGACTATCCGCTCCCTCCCGAGATGCACCCCTGGGCCATGCGCGCCTCCGTGGACGCCAACTGCCTGGCCGCGCAAAGCACCGATGTCTACTGGGCCTACGTCGATTACATCCACTCCCACGGACAGGAAGTCAGCGGCGAAGACCGCAATCTGGCCAGAAGTTACGACGCTCTGAACAGCATCGCCCGCCAGCAGGCCACACTGGGCAAGCTCGACGCAACGCAGCTGGATGCCTGCCTGGCGCGGCAGGATGAGAGCCAGGTGCGCGCCTCGATGAAGGAGGCCGAAGCGCTTCGCGTCGATGGAGTGCCCGCCCTCTTTGTCGATGGTGAGCGCATCAACGGCGTGATTCCCCAGGCGCAACTGTGGACAGTGATTGACCGCGACCTACGCGCCGCTGGAGTGGAACCGCCAGCCGCGGCGGCAACGCCGGCAACGGTCTTGCCTCCGCAAGCTCAGCCCGCGGCGCCGGTCCAGTAGTCGGGCGCTACACAGCCTCGCTTTTTGCCGCTTCCCGCAGGTCGGAGATAGCAAATGGCGGTCGGGCTGTGAAAAATCGTATCCCCAGACCGGCTTGGGGATTTATGCTTGATTGCCGGGGGCTTTTGCGCCCCCCAGGAGATACCAAGTTGCAAAGCAAAGCTTTTTGCCGCACGCCGTTCCGTTTCGTTGTACTCGTTCTTTGCGGGGGAGCCCTGTTGACTGCGGTGAGCGCATGCCATCGCGCACCCGCCGCGGACGTGGTGGCGACCGTGAACGGCAAGGATATTCAGCGCTCGGAGATGGAAAAGTATTACAAGGCCTATCTTGCAGACAACGCCCAAAAGCCCTCCGCCGAGCAGGCCGACATTGTTCGCCTCAATTTCCTGAAACAGATGATCGATGACGAGATTCTCTGGCAGCGCGCGGCCAAGCTCAACCTTGCCGCCAGCGATGAGGACGTGAACGTCAAGCTGACTGAGATGAAGGCTCCCTTCACGCAGGAAGAGTTCGACAAACAGCTCCAAGCGCACAACATCACCCTTGACGATTACAAGCGCGAACTGCGCCGCCAGTTGACCAAGACCAAGCTGCTCAACAAGGAGATCGAGTCCAAGATCAACATCACCGATACCGAGATTGGCGCTTACTTTGCGGCCCATAAGCCGGAGTTCAATCTGATCGAGCCCCGGTACGGCGTGGCGCGGATCTTGGTCACCAGCGGACCCGCGCAGCAGACCGGCAACCTGCAAAACAACAAGGCCTCCGGCGACACCGATGCGAAGAGGAAGATCGAGACACTCCATAGCAAGCTGGAGAACGGCGAGGACTTCGGCGCCGTGGCCATGAATTTCTCCGAGGATCCGAACACCGCCTCGAATGGCGGCGACATGGGCTTCGTATTCGAGTCGCAACTGCGCGCCGAGGCGGAAGTCTACAACGCCATCAGCAAGCTCAAGCCGGGACAAATCACGGAGGTTCTTCCCGTCTACAACAGCACGGCTCCCGGACGCCGCGCTGCCGGCTACGCCATCTACAAGCTGATCTCCAAGGAAGCGGCCGGGCAGCGCGAACTGAACGACCCGCGCGTACAGCAGGCCATCCGCCAGACTCTGCGCGATAGCCACGGGCAACTGCTCCAAACTGCTTATTTCGAGATGCTCCACGATGAAGCCAAGGTTCGCAACTACTTTGCCGAACAGATTTTCAAGCAGGGGGCGCAATAAAGCGCGCCGCCTGATACTTGCCGAACCCGCTTCAAGATGCCGCAAACAGAAGAGGCTGCCAATGGCAGCCTCTTCTGTTTGGCGGGTGGCACAGGTCCGGGGGATAAGAAATCTGGGTGCCCCAGGTCCGGATTCTCGGACCTGGGATCCATGAACCTCAACCATCTGCGTGAACCCGCTGGTCAGAATTCCGGGCGTGGGCAATGTCAAATCGAAGATATGCATGAAGCAGATGAGGTATTCGACTACGCAGCCTCTTGCACAATTATCCGGAAGACAAGCGGCCTCCGCGCAGGGCGGAGGCCGTTTGTGTACGTGAAAAGTCCGCGGCTTACTTCAACTCGCCGTTGTCGCCCATGGTAATGCCGCCGGGGCCGGCGTTCTTCTTCGCTTCGACGATTTTGCGCGTTTCCATCGCCTTGGCGCGCCATTCGTCGGCCATGGCGACGTCTTCCTTGCGGGCAGCCTCGTTGCCGTAGTCCAGATCGGCCTTGCGCCGGTAGATGAGGTTCAGGTAGGCCATGGCCTCGTCATAATTGGCCCGGTTGTCATTGGCCTGGGTGAGGTATTGCAGGCCTTCCTCGACCAGCGGAGCATTCTGCGCGATGAGCGTGTCCATGACCTTCTTGGGGGCCTTGACGTTGCCTTCGCCGTCGTCATTGATACCCTCGGGCACCAGCGCCGCCAGCGTGTTCTGGTGCGCTTGCATCCAGTCAATCACGCCAACGGTGTAGGCCGCCTCGGGATCTTTGGGATCCTCGGCCAGCACCTTCTTCTGCCACTTCTTGGCTTCATCCAGCTTCTTGATCTGGAAGTTGATGCTGGCGATATTCTTCATGCTATTGACATCGTGCGGGTTCTTGTCCAGAACCTCCATGAAGATGTCGATGGCCTGCTGCGCGGTCTGGAGGTTCTCGGGGGTATCCAGTCCGGCCACCACATTCTGGGACAGCGCGGTGGCCAGATAGCTCTTCGCCATGGGCAGGGTGGGATCAAGCTTCATCGCCTGCTGGAAGTGATTAATCGCCTCTTCGTAGTGGGTGCCCTTGTACGCTTCCACTCCCTTGTTCAACTGGTCGCGGGCTGCAAGCTTGTCGCACCCGCTCATGGAAAACACCATGCCGGCCAAGGCAATCGCGAGCGCCGTAATACGCGCGAGTCTATTCATTTTCGTATCCTTCTCCTTCAGGCTAGAGCCTATCGGCCGCGCGCCTGGAATCTCTGCTTCTTCTGGCAGCGGGCGGGAGAGACCGCAACCAGGATGGAAAAATTCTACTCCTGTTTTCCGTCCGGAAAAACCGCCTCCAGACGGGGCTGGCAACCCTGGAGCATACCGGGGATCCCATACCACCCCAGACGCGCCGTTGGCCAGCCTGAACTTTGCACGTTCCTTAGCCGGCGCCAATCGTTTGCAACCTCCCTCTTGAGGGAAGCGGCCGCAACGCGGCCCGCTACTGGCCGGCCATGATCTTGGGCGTCATCAACCCAACGTGATCCACGTTCGCGGAGCGGCCAATATCAATCACCTCGGCGACATTGCGAAAATCGACATTGTCGTCGCCCTTGACGAACATGACGCGCTCGGCGCGGTTGGCGTAGATCTCGGTAAGGCGGGCGAGCAGTTCTTTCTGAGCCGCCGGGCCGCCGACGCCGTTGTTGATGACTGTATCGTTAATCTTGTAGGACGGAGCCTTGCCCGCCTCGTGCAGAACCTGCACCACGATGGTACGATCGGTCGGATTCTGCTGCTGCTTATCCTTGGGCGGCTGGGGCACCAGCGCATCCAGGCCCTTGGGCGTCACTGGGACGATGACCATGAAGATGATCAGCAGCACCAGAAGAACGTCAATCATCGGGGTCACATTGATGTCGGACGAGTAGCCTCCTCCGCCCCCCATTGTCATTGCCATGGCTTCAAACTCCTCGTTGGTTCAACAAACATTAAAGGGACAGCGGAAAAGTTACTCGCCCCCGATAGCGCCGGATTCTTTTCTCTGGGTCAGCAAGCCCACGTCGTCCACGCCAGCGGTGCGCACGGCGTCAATGGCGTTTTCCACCGCCAGATACTGCGCGCGGGCATCGGCGCGAATGAAGATCGTCTTGCCGGGTTTGTCGGCCAGCTTCTCGCGAACCTGCACGCCCAGTTCATCGAGGGAGGTCTTGTTTTGTCCCAGGAAAACCCCTCCATCGCGCGTGACGGCCACGACAATGGCATCTTCCTTGTCGGCGTCGGGCATGTTGATGGCGTTATCCACCCTAGCCATATCGACGGCCACCTTGTTCTGGAGCATGGGGGTGATGACCATGAAGATGATCAGCAGCACCAGCATCACGTCCACCATGGGGGTGACATTGATGTTGGAACTGACCTTTTTGCTTTCGTCGCGGACTGCGATTGACATTGCGTGTGCTCCATTGCCAGAAAATTTTTACTCCGGACGGCTTTCGGCATTGCTCGGTAACCGCCTGGATGATGCGAGGCAGAAACCGGCGGGCGGGAGAGAAGTTGAGTTCTCCCGCCCCCGCAGCCTCTCGCTCACGCCGTGAGCCGCTTCGCTTAGCGCTTGTGGCTCTGCTTGATGAAGTAGTCGATCAGTTCGCTGGAGGAGTTGTCCATCTCGACGTCGAAGGATTCAACTCTTCCGGTGAAGTAGTTAAAGGCCATAACGGCCGGGATGGCTACAAACAGGCCGGCCGCGGTGGTCACCAGGGCCTCCGAGATGCCGCCGGCAACCGCGCCGATGCCCGAAGTCTTCTGGGTGGCGATGGCCTGGAAGGCGTTCAGAATGCCGATGACGGTGCCGAGCAGCCCGACGAACGGAGCGGTGGCGCCGATGGTGGCCAGAACCGCAAGACCCCTCTTCAGCTTGGCGTGGACAATGGCCTCGGCCCTCTCCAGCGCGCGGCCGGAACTGGCGATGGACTCATCAGTCGGCGCGCCGCCCGATGCGCGAAACTCCTGCAGGCCGGCCGTCACAACCTCGGCCAGGTGGGACTTCTTGTTGCGATCGGCGATCTTGATCGCCTCTTCGAGCTTGCTGTCTTTCAGCGCGCCGGCAACCTTGGGCGCGAATTCGCGCGACTGCTTGCGGGCGGCGGAGAAGTACAGGTAACGGTCGATCATCACGGCCAACGACCAGATCGACTCGACGAAAAGGACGAAGGCGATGCAACGCGCCGCCCATCCCATGTTATGCAAAAGGCCCATGAGGTTGAAGCTGACCGCTTCATCGTCAAAGAGAAAGGCCAGGTTGGCGGCCGAATGCGAAGCGAAATACGTGAGTTGAGCGAGAATCACTGAATCATTCCTCCTAAGGAGTTTTCTTGTGGACTGCTACTGTCTTGCGGTTGATACGAATGCGGTTTTTCCCGGATTCGCATTCAGGTCAAAAGCGAGGCCCTTCCCCCGGGATGGCGGGAAGAGCCAAAATGTTCCTCATCCGCCCAGAGTGAAGATCACGTTGACTTGCGTCTCCACTTCCACCGGTTCGTTGTTGAGCAGGTAGGGCTTGTAACGCCAGGACTTGACGGCGTCCAGAGCGGCCGATTGCAGCATGGCCGGTCCGCTGACGACGCGCAGGTCCGTGATGGAACCCGTTTTGGAGATTGTTGCCTGCAGGACCACGACGCCCTGAACGCGAGCCGCCTTGGCGATGGGCGGGTAAATGGGCTGCGTCTTCAGCAGCACCATGCCCTGCATGACGCCGCTCGAGATTTTGACCACCTTGGGCGGAGCGGCCTTTACCTGGGTCTTGGCGGCATCGCCGAAGAGGCTGCCCATGGCGCCGTTCGCGCCGCCAAAGTCTGATCCAGCCACGCCAAACGAAGCCACCGGCGCTTCCTTCTCGGCGACCATCTTGATGTCATGCGGAATACGGGTGGGCGCCGTAAGCTGATTGTTCATCATCTCCGACTTCACCGGAGCCACATGCACGGCCTCTGGCGGCGGAGGTGGCGGCGGAGGTGGTGGAGGGGGCGGCGGAGCTACCAGGGCCATCTGCATGGCCGCCATGGGCAACGCCTCGGGATGGAGCAGTGGAATCAGGATCACAATCACTATGACGATAATCTCGATGGAGCCTGTCAAAAGCGAATAGCGACCGCTCCCGCTCTTGATCCTGCCTCCTGATTCAAACGTGGAATCTTCAAACATGGCCAGCCTCGAATCGGGTGTTTACTTACCACTTACTTAGACACCGGAGAAACCAAAAATGTTCCCAGCATCAAAACATTATCACAGTAAAGCTCTACTACTGAGCAGAACCGTACATCGCCTCGAAAAACACACACAAAAACCCGGCGAAAGAGCCGGGGGAACCCTACACTCGGGCGCGTTTTGCGGCCGGAAGGGCCACAGCCTTACCCCGCTTCGTCCGCCACTCCTGCCAAGCCACCAGCATTGGCGCCGCCACGGCAATGGAGGAGTACGTCCCAATAAGAATACCTACTACGAGCGCAAAAGAAAAGCCCCGCAGCACCTGACCGCCAAAAATATACAGAGAAAGCACCGTCAGGAAGGTCAGTCCCGAGGTAAGAACGGTCCGGCTCAGGGTCTGGTTGATGCTGCGATTGACCACGTCGGGCAGGGCTTCGCGCCGGTTGAGGCGCAGATTCTCGCGGATGCGGTCAAAGACGACAATGGTGTCGTTCATCGAGTAGCCGACCAGGGTCAGGATGGCCGCAATGACGGTCAGGCTGATCTCCTTGTTCAGCAGCGCGAAGGCGCCGACGGTGATCAGCGTGTCGTGGAAGCAGGCCACGACCGCGGCCACGCCGTAGATCAACTGGAAACGGAACCAGAGGTAGACCAGCATGCCCATCATCGACCAAAGCGTAGCCAGAAGGGCTTTGGTTTCAAGCTGATGGCCCACTGTGGGGCCGACCACATCCACGTTGAGCGTTTCAAAGGGATTGTCGTAATGGGCCTGCAGCGCATCGACGACCTGCTGGCGGCCCAAATCGAGCGCGCTCTCATCATGCTGCTCCGGCAGGCCAATGAGCACCTCGTTGCCTCCGGACTCATTGATCTCCGACTGAATGCTCTGAATGGTCGCGTCCTTGATGCCGGCGGCCGCAACGGCCTCGCGAATCCGGTTGATATCCGGCGTCTGCTTGAACTTGACATGCACCTGCGTGCCGCCCTTGAAGTCCACTCCAAGCGGCAACGGGCTGCCGATTTGCTTCCAGTGAATGCCCATTGAGATGAGGCCGGCCACACTGAAGATCATGGAAAAGGCGAGGAAGTACCACTTCAACCTCAGCCAATCGATATTTACGCCGCGAAACAGTTCCACTGGTTCTCTCCGCTTCCTGGGGCTGGAAGCCTTCTGGCTCCAGCGTTCTTGTACTTCCTTAGTCCCTTAGTCCCTAGTCCCTGGTCCCTAAATCGACAAAGGCTCCCCTGGCTTCAACTTGTTCAGATGGGCGTCGAAGATGACGCGCGAGACGAAGACCGCTGTAAACAGATTGGCCAGCAGGCCGATGGTAAGCGTGACCGCGAAGCCCTTCACCGGCCCGGTGCCGAAGACGAACAGAAAGGCCGCCGAGACGATGGTGGTGACGTGCGTATCCACGATGGTGACCCAGGCGTGGGCAAAGCCCTGATCGACGGCCGCCGCGGGCGCCTTGCCGGCGCGCACCTCTTCACGGATGCGCTCGAAGATCAGCACATTCGAGTCCACGCCCATGCCGATGGTGAGAATGACGCCGGCGATGCCCGGCAAAGTCAGGGTGAGCGCATTGGCTCCGCCCGACAAGGCGCTCGACAGGCCCATGATGCCCAGCAGAATGAGCAGGTTCAGAAACAGAGCCAAATCGGCGTTGATGCCCGAGCCTTTGTAGTAGATGAGCATGAAGATCATGACCACCACCACGCCCACAATAGCTGCAGTGACGCCCTTGTTGATGGAATCCGCACCCAGCGAGGCGCCCACAAAGCGCTTTTCCAGTTGCGACAGCGAGGCCGGCAGCGCGCCGGTGCTGAGCAGCTTGGAGAGCGCCATCACTTCATCCTGCGAGAAGCTGCCGGTGATCCGGCCGGTATCGCGGATGGCGTTCTCGATGTTGGCCACTTCTTTGACCTGGTCATTCATCACCACGGCCATACTGTGGTTCACATTCTTGCTGGTGTACTCGTAGAAGCGGTCGCCGGCCTCGTTGGTCAGCGTGAAGTTGACCTCCTTGCGCCCGGTGTTGGCATCGACGCCCGGGTCGGCGGAGCGGAAGTCGTTGCCGGCCACAATCGAGAGCCGCTGCAGAACGTAGACGCTCTGCTGATCGGAGCCGGTCGCCATGACGCCCGTGAAGGTCTTCAGTTCATCCTCGGCCGGAATGCTGCCGCCCAGGCTGGCGGCCGCCTCCTGCTCGTCCTTGTAGGGACCGCCGACCACGGCGTGAATCTCCAGCCGGTTGGTGCCCTGGATGATCTTCTCGATATCGCTTTCATTTTCCACGCCCGGCAGTTCGACCAGAACCTGGTTGGCGCCCAGGCCGTACTCCTGAATCACCGGCTCGCTGACGCCCAGCGCATTGACGCGGTCGCCGAGGGCCTCAATCGCCTGCTGGACGGTCTTCTTCTCCAGAGCCGCCATCACCATCGGCTTCATGGTGAGCGTCCAGGCATTGCCGGAGACGCTGTCCAGGTTGTATTCGTTGGAATACTTGCTGTCCAGCAGCGTCTGAACAGCGCTGGAACTGGCCGTCGCGGTGCCTTCCACGCGGATCACCTGCGGCTTGGCCGCATCGGGCACGTAGACCTGGGAATAGGTCAGATTGGCCTTCTTCAGATCCTGCTGGATGCGCGCCGCCGTATTGTTGGTTTCGGCGTTAACCGCTTCTTCAACCTTGACCTGCAAGATCAGGTGAGCGCCGCCCTTCAGGTCCAGGCCAAGGTGAATGCGCTTGGTCAGGCCTTCCGTCAGAGCCTTGCCGCTGAAGCCCGATGAGGCTCCGAAGATGCCCCAGACGCAAATCACCAGCACCGCAACGATCAGAGCAATTTTGTTATTGAGATTCTTCTTCATCGTCCCGTTTCTCGAAACAGTTCTCAGTTGTCAGTTCTCAGTTTTCAGTGTTCAGCGCTTGAGAACTGAGAACTAAGAACTGAGAACTGCTTTACAGCTACGACCCCGAAAGCCCATCCTGCGTGGTCACCGAGGCAATCGCGTTCTTGGCTACTTCCAGCTTGATGCCGTCCGGCGCCACCTTGATGACGATCACGTCGTCCTTGATGGATAGGATGATGCCGCGAATGCCGCCCGCGGTGGTGATCCGGTCGCCGGTCTTGATGCTGGAGAGCATCTCCTGCCACTGCTTCTGCCGCTTCTGCTGCGGGCGGATCATCATGAAGTACAGGACCGGAATCAACAGCAGTGGAAGAAGCATCATAATGCCGTTTCCGCCACCGGCTGCCTGCTGGAAGACCCACAAAGCTAAACTTGTTGCCACGCTCATCCTTTACTCGCCCCTGAGCCGCGCACTCCGCCGCCCTTCAAGGCACAGGCGCACCCGTCCATCGGCCGCGCGCCCACAAAAAAGTTTGTCTCCGGGAACGATCCAGACTGGTCCGTGCTGCTGACCTGGGCCTCTGATTGCTGCCGTCTGCTTCCTGTTCGACACAGCCTTCCTCTGAAAGTCCGTTTTCGCTGGCCGCGCCATTTTTTGCGCACACACTGCCCGGAATCCAAAAGGAGTGCCTCAATAGATAAGATACGCGCGGGCGGGGGGCTGTCAAGGAGCGGCGCCATGGATCAGAGATCAGGGATCAGGGGTCAGGGGCGCTTCCCTACCGCTTATAAAGTATTTACACATCGTCTATGCCTGATTTATGCCTGCTGGATTCTTCTGGAATGGAGATGCTTTTCGGCTGGCGCGGCTTGAAATCGCGCGCCGCAAAGCAGGATAGGGGACGACTCATGGACAGTACAGTTCGCGACTTGCTTTTGATCAGTTTCTTCGGTCTTGCCGAGGCCTTCATGATTTGGACGTTGTGGAATTTGTTGAGGTCCGGCCGGCGGCGGTCGAGCGCCAGTAGTCAGTTTCCTACCGTCAATCATCAGTACAAGCGCCCAACAAACTGAGGGCGCCCCAGCTCTAAATTTTCAGAGCTAGGAATGCAAACAACTACAGCATGGGTGCCCCCAAAAAAGCCGGGTGCCCCATCCTTGCGACGTTTTTGTTTTTGTCGCAAGGGTGGGAAACCACGAACCCCGGCGGGCAGTTCTTGCACTTGACTGACCTCTGACCCCTGATCCCTAACCCCTATTTCGGCTTCTCCGCCTCGCCGCCTGCATCCTCCACCAGTACCGCCGAGCCGGGAATCACGTCAAAGCTGACCGCATCCTTGCCGGTGGGATGGAAGGTGACGCGTAGCGGCTCGCGCTGCCACTCGGCTAGGCCGCAGACCGGGTTGGGATGGCTCTCCGGCTCGAAGGCGGAGAGCTTTTTGGCCAGCACCGGCTTGCGCGCCTCGACCTGCGCGACGACCGCGTAGAGGCTCTTGCCGCTGGCGGTCACGCCGCAGTACGCGCCATAGTCGCGAAACCAGATCACCTGGCTCACGCCGGGATCATAGTCGGGCAGCTTGAGCGCGACGATGTGGCCGGTCACGCGGTCCACCAGCAGCCACGGCCCGCGCTGCCAGACCCAGGGGCTTTGCGTGCCGGATGGCGCTGGTTTGCCGACAGGGCCAGGTTTGCCGACGAGCTTCTCGCCGGGCGTTGGTTTGTTACCGGCTCCCGCATTGTCGCCGGGGTTGGGCTTGTCGTTGGGACTTACATTCCCGCTGGGCGCGGAGCCCTCGCTGGGCCCCGTCTTGTCATTGGGTAAGGTGTCGTTGAGCTTGATCACGCGCCGCACCACAAAGCTGCGGTCGGTCACATCGTGGGCCTCGCCGGTGGTCCATTCCTTCACAACGCCATCCACCAGCAGGGCGCGCACCTTGAGTTCCGTTTCGCCGGGAGCCGCGCCAGCCGGGTCGCCGATTTTGGAATACGGCACCTTCCGCGCCGCGCCCAGAACCACCACGTGCGCCTTGCGCGGAGCGGCTTGAGCCGCTGGAAAGATGGCGACCTGGGCCGCAATCGCTATAGCTGCAAACCACGCTTTTCTGCTCATGAAATCTGCTCCAGTTAGACTAAGTTCCAGTTAGGGTTCATGGTATCTCTCCCTTCGCAAAGAACGCGAAGGATGGGGCACCCTGCGCTTTAGTCGTCTTACTTAGGACCGTATTTCTTAGCAATAAACTCTTCCGCAGCGTCGTGAGCTTCGCGTACCATTGCCTCGGCTTCCCAAGAAGGCATCAACTTGGACAGTTCTGCAAGGTACTCTATTTGAATAACTGCATGAATTGCGAAGTTGAGAGTTGTATCTTCCCCCATCTCAATTGTCGTGCCTGTTGGTCGATGTACCAGAGCAGTGTCACTTACCTGACCCCAGTCGGACCTTGTTAACACCGTTTGCCTGATGATCCAAGCAACACTAGGTGCAGTTCTTTCATATTGCTTGCTCTTTACGACATACGCAAAGAACATGACTCGGACACACTCTTTCCCCCAGAATCGAGCGTTACCGTTCATCCAGCGTTGCTTCAAATGCTCCATGAACCGCATCTGAATGGCCCCCTTCTTGAATTTTGCAAGAGAGCAAAAGTGTTACGTCTGCTCCCATCGTCGTCAGTGAGCGGTTGTCCTTAATGCCTTCAACGTTTCGGGAAAGAGTTCGTTTGATCTATCTGGCCTCGGAAATTTCTTTTCAAGTTCGTCTGCTGCGACGTCCGTCCAATCGGGATGCGTTTTTGGTTGCTGCCAATTCCGGCTCTCGCGGCCAAACGGAGAACCTTGATACACCTTTAGTTCGTAAATACGGACCCAGCCGACTGGAGTGTTCCCTTCCTCTATGGTCGCCCAACCTGCTTCCGATAAACAGTAGAATAGTGAATAATTATCAGCGGACATTGTTCACCCCCTTTAGGGAATTCTACGCCGGGTGCCCCGTCCTTCGCGCTTATTGCGAAGGGTGGGAAACCACGAACCCCATCCGGCGACCTGATCCCTGATCCCTGACCCTTGATCCCTAGCCTCTCTCCACCGCCCTTGCAACGCGAAACGCCGCAGCCTCATTGAAGTGCTTGGCCAACACCTGCATTCCCACCGGCAATCCAGCCTTCGTTACGCCGCATGGAACAGTTACTCCACAGATGCCCGCCAAACTCGCCGTCACCGTATAAATGTCGGCGAGATACATGGCCAGAGGATCGCCGGTCTTCTCGCCTAACTTGAATGCCGGCGTTGGCGCGGTGGGAGTTACAATCGCATCCACATCATTGAAGGCGCGCAGATACTCCTCGGCGAGAATGCGCCGCACCTGCTGGGCCTTCAAATAATAGGCGTCGTAGTAGCCCGCGCTCAGCGCATAAGTGCCGAGCAGGATGCGCCGCTTGACCTCGGCGCCGAAGCCCTCGTCGCGCGAGTGCCGGTACATATCCGCCAGAGTCGCCGAATCCTTCGAGCGCGGTCCGTAGCGCACGCCGTCAAAGCGAGCCAGGTTGGCGCTGGCCTCGGCTGTCGCAATCAAGTAATACACCGGCACCGCGTACTTTGTATGCGGCAGCGCGACCGGCTTCACGGTGCAGCCCGCCGCCTGAAGCGCGATGATGCCGGATTCGATGCAGGCGCGCACCTCGGGGTCGAGGCCTTCGGCAAAGTACTCGGCCGGGACGCCGATGCGCAGGCGATCCGCGCCTTTATCGCTCTCGGCAGCATAGTCGGGAACAGGGGCCGGGGAGCTGGTGGCGTCGTGGGGATCGTGGCCGGCGATGACCGACAGCAGAGTCGCCGCGTCGCGGACGTTCGAGGCGAAGGGGCCGACGCGGTCGAGCGAGGAGGCGTAGGCGATCAGGCCGTAGCGCGAGACGCGGCCATAGGTCGGCAGCACGCCCACTACGCCGCAAAAGCTGGCCGGCTGGCGGATCGAGCCGCCGGTATCCGAGCCCAGCGCGGCCACGGCTATATTGGCCGCCACCGCCGCCGCCGAGCCGCCGCTGGAGCCGCCCGGAACCCGCTCCGTGTCCACCGGATTCCTGACCGGCCCGTAGGCGGAGTTCTCGTTCGACGAACCCATCGCGAACTCGTCGCAGTTGGTCTTGCCGAGCAACACCGCGCCCGCCGCTTCCAGTTTGGCTACCGATGTCGCATCGTATGGCGGATGATAGCCCTGTAAAATTTTGGAACCCGCCGTGGCCGGAGCGCCGCGCATCACCAGCACGTCCTTGATGCCCATCGGAATGCCGGCCAGCGGACCAAGCGGATCGCCCTTGGCAGCCGCATCGTCTACGCGGGCGGCCTGTGCCAGCGCGCGCTCTTTGGTCAGGCTCAGGTAGACGTTCAGGCGCGGATTTTTCTGGGCGATGCGCTTGTAGTAGCTGGCGGCGAGATCGGCGGCCTTGGTTGTGCCCGCCAGGATGCCGGCACGCAGCTCGGCCAGAGTTTTTGGATGTTCCACAAAGTTCTCGACTGGTTTGGATGCGCTGTCCAAGAGTTTCTTCCTCATTTCCTGACGTGTTCCCGGCCCAGTTCCTTCATGAAAATGCAGCTACCGCTCAATCACCTTGGGAACCTTGAAGAAGACCCCGTCGGTCTCCGGCGCCTGCGACAAGACGATGGTGCGGTCCAGCGAGGGCTGTAGATAATCCTCGCGCAGTACGCCGCTACCCGCCCCATCGAGCAACTCGCTCACTTGGGCCAGCGGCGCAATGCCGGAGGTCTCCAGCTCGTTCAACTCGGCCACATAGTCGAGAATCGCGTTCAAATCGTCGAGCATGCGCGGAGTCTCCTCCGCCGTCAGTTTGAGGTGGGCCAACTCGGCCACGCGCTGCACTTCTTCCACGGTCACTCTGGCGGTCATCTTCTGCTCTTTCCCCCATTCGCGGCCTTGGGAACGGCACGCTGCGAGCGCTCCCGGCGAAGGCCCGAAAGTAGAGTATAGCGTTTTTCGCTTGAGCCTTTGTTAGTCCACGATGAGCGTGAGGGTGACCTGGTGCGAGACGCCGTTCGAGGTTGCGGTGACGGGGATCGTATAGGTTGCCGGAGGCGTGATGCCAGTTCCGGTTTTGGTCAGGACCGTGGTGACGCCGCCGCTGGATGACGCGCAACTGGAGACGCCGCCGGTGAGAATAGCCAGCACAGCGATCAGCAGCAGCGCCCTGCGCCGCCGCGCCAGCGCAAAGGGCAGCAGCACCAGCCCGCAAGCCAGCGGAAGAACGGGCCAGGCCGGCGGGCGCGAGGAGCGGGCCGTGGCCTGGGTCAGCCCGGTGGCAATCTCCACCGTTTCGTTGCCGGTGATGTTGGCGGGAATGCCTTCGCTGGCGGGGTTGAAGGCGCAGGAGGCGGAAGTGGGCAGCGTGCCGCACTGGAAGGTGAAGACGCCCTGTGAGCCGTTGAGCGGGTTGATCAGCAGAGTGAAATAGGCAATCTGGCCGCTGGTGATGGTCTGGGTGGATGAGCCGGAGGGCGCAAGGGTGAAGTCGAAGCCCATGCCGGAGAGCGCCAGAAACGAGCCTGCCGGCAGCGCGCTACTGGCCACATTCAGGCTGCCGCTCTGCGCTCCGGCGCTGACCGGCGCAAAGGCGACGACGGCCGTGCAACTGGCTCCGGGGGCGAGCGTTGCCATGCAGGTGCTGCTGACCAACTGAAAGCCCGCCGTGACCGTGAGAGCCAGGCTGCCGAGGCTGATCACGCTATCGGGATTGGTGATGGTGACAGTGCTGGAGCCGCTGACCAGGCCTACCCCCGTCTGCTGGAAGATGAGCAGGCTGGGTTGGAACTGAACCGAGCCTGGCACTCCGCCGGTCCCGCTGAGCGGCACACTGGCCGAAGCCGTCAGCGAGGGAGACGCGATTGTCAGCGTGCCCGTGAACGCTCCGTTGACAGAGGGCGAGAAGATGACCCCGGTGGAGCAGCTTGCCCCGGCGGCCAGAGTGGCGCCGCAGTTGTTCTGGGCAACCGGAACAAGGCTGAAGGGGGGCGTGGCCGTGAGGGTGAGCGAGCTGGTCGTGGAGCCGCCGGAGTTGGTGAGGCTGACCGTCTGCCACAGGCTGGACTGGCCGGGAACGACGGTGGGAAAGAGAAGCTGCGCGGGACTCACGTTGAGTCCGGCCAGGGACTGCCCCGCGCCGGTGAGCGGCACGGTGACCGCCGTAACGCCGGAGGTCGATGAGGAGATTGCCAGCGAGGCCGTGCTTCCGCCCGAGGCGATCGGTGTGAAGATGACCTGCACGGTGCAACTGCCACCGTTGGCCAGGGTGGCGCCGCAGGTGGTTGAGCCGGTGGAGAAGCTGCCGGCGGAGAGTCCGGTAATCTGGAAGCCCACATTGGCCAGCGGAGCGCCGCCCGTGTTGCTCACCGTAAGCGTCTGCGGCGCACTGGCCTGGTTCAGTGGCTGCGCCGCAAAGCTCAGGCTCGACGGGCTGACGCCGAAGGCCGGCGGAGCGATGCCCACCCCACTCAAAGCTACCGTCTGGGGCTGCGCGCGCGTCACGTCGGAGACGGTAAGCGTGCCGCTCTGATTTCCCACCACCGTGGGATCGAATTGCACGCTGATCGAGCAGCTAGAGTTTGCCGGCAGGATGGCGGTGCATGCATTCGTCTGCTGGAATGCTCCGCTCATCGAGACGTCGATGGAGGTCAGCGAGACGCCGCCGCTGTTGGTCAGCGTCACGGTTTGCGCAGCCGAAAGCTGACCCGTGATGGTGCCGGGGAAGGTCAGTGCGCTGACCGATAGAGTATCGGTTGGCGGGGCCAGCCCAGTTCCGCTCAACGCCACCGTCTGCGTTCCGAACGCGTCGGTAAATGTCAGCGTTCCGCTGGCCGCTCCCGCTTGAACCGGCGTAAACGTCAATGCCAAATTGCACGCGGTGACAGCCGGAACCGAAGCGCCGCAGGCGTTGCTGGCGATGGAAAAGGGCCCGGTGATGGCGCTGGTATAGGAAAGCGCCGGCGAGCCGCTGTTATTGGCCGTCACCTGCAAAACCGTCGAAGTGGTTCCCACCTCCCAACTGCCGAAGCCGACTGAGGCCGGGGTCAGGCTGAATACGCCCGAGGATGCGCCAGTCCCGCTGAGCGAAACCGTCAGCTCTCCTCCGGTCACGTTGGTAAAGATGGTCAAAACGCCTGTCCGGCTGCCGGCCTGGGTGGGCGTAAACGTGACCTGAATTGTGCAGCTCTGGCCCGGTTGCACAATGCTGCCCGCACAGTTACCGGTTTCGCTGAAGTCGCCGCTGGTGTTGACGTAGCTTGGAGTCAGCGCGATCGTTCCGGTGTTCCTGACGGTCACCGTCTGCGCGCTGCTGGAGCTGCCGTAGACCTGGCTCGCAAAGGTCAAGGAGCCGGGAGCCGCGGTGGCCGTCGTTATGTCCTCGGTGGCTGTCCACAGAGGTGTGATCCAGATGCCGCGGCCGTAGGTGGCCGCAACCAGATCGTGCACGGTAGCGGATGCGGGGGCGGCGCTGAGCTGGACTACCGGCGAGGCCGGCAGCCCGCTGGCAAAGGCCGACCAGCAACCGGAAGTCGCGACGGCGCAGTTGGCGATCTGCCGCGTCGAAAAGACTCCGGCATCGGTGGCGACATACACCGTTTTGGCGTCCTGCGGGTCCACCACCAGGCTGTTGGCCGGAGCCACTGGCAGGTTGGCCGTCAATACTGTCCAATGCGCCCCGCCGTCGGTGGAGCCGTAGACCGCCTGCACATTTTCCAGCAGGTTATGAAATCCCGCAACGGTCACGTACACCGTCTTCCCGGTGGTGTCGTGCGGGTCGATGAAGATGCTGGAAATGTCCAGCCCGTAGTAGTTCATCGCGCGGGTGTCGTTGGCGACCGGGCCCAAGGTCGCGTCCGTCCAACTGGACCAACTGCCAGCCGCTGTGTTGTAGGTCGCGGTGAGCAGATGGCCGGGCAGCGTCGCGCCGCCGTGTGCTGAGCCGTACATACCCGCATAAACCACTTCACCGCCCAAGGGCAGCGCCGCGGAAACAGCAATCGGGAGCGCGGCGATCGAACGAATGAGAGCGTCGCCGTTGCAGGTTGCGTTGCCAGTCTCGCCGTCGAGCACGGGGCTTATGGCGTTGGCGTCGCTCCAGCCCACGCCGCTGGCCGGCCCGCGCCACACCCGGCAGGTGGCGATCAGCAACTGTGAGCTGGTCAGCGGGTCCACCAGAAAGGGCGCCGGAGCGGTCATCGTGTACCCATCCATGACCACATCCGCGTTCGCATCGGTCGTGTAGTTGAGTACCGGATTGAATGCGCCCGGCGTGCCTCCCGCCGGCGGCGAGCCCAGGTAGATGGAGACTCCAGCCCCATTGTTCACGTACCAGTTCGTAAGGGTAATCGGATCGATGGCTACCTGGCCGCCCTCGCCGCCCAGAATTTCTGGCCAGTTGGCGGTCGGCCCGGTGTCGCTGTTCACACCGGCGGTTCCGTTTGCCCCCAGGCCGGCCATCAGCGTGTAAGGCGTCGCGCCCGCTTGGGAGATGCTGACGACCTCGGCCAGAGAGCCCAGGCTCCCATTCAAATTCTGAAAATGAGTCGCATCGCTCGCCGCGCACACCGATCCGCTCTCGCCGATGGCGTCGGTCGAGCGCCACAGCCCGCTGTCGTTGCCCACAAAAATCTCCAGCGGATTACTCGCATTCCAGGCAAGAGAATGCTGATACTCGCCCACCTTAGCGCAGAAGCCAACCGTGGAGTTGGTGGTATTGCGCCATGGGCAGCCCTGCGAGTAGGGGCAGGTGGCCTTCCACAGGTCGTTGGCCCCGGCCAGTAGGATGGTTTCCTGACCGGAGGGAACCGCGGCCAGCGCCAGGTTATAGTCGCCGTTCGCGATAGTGGCCGGACCCAGCAAGGTGTTCGTCTCCAGCGCCGCCGCCGCCCATGGCTGGGCAAAGGTGATCGTCTGGTTGGCGCAGACGCCGGCGCTCACCGCGCACAGATCCTGCCAGATTCCCTGGTCCTGGTTCTCGCCATCCACCGTCCAGGCAAAGGTGTCGCCGGTGAGCGGATTCACAGCCAGCGCGCCGCGAAAGATGGGGCAGCCGGGCGACCCCGTTTTGCTGGCATATGGCGGACATAGGCCCGCGCTTGCCGCCAGGTTCGCGCCCGGCTGGTTGGCCATGCGTGTAAAAGTGATGCCGTCCGGGGACTGGTAGTAGCCGTGGTAGCGCACCGCCGCGATGAACAGTTGCCGCACCGGATTCCACACCACCGAGGTAGCTGCGTTTCCTTCGAGAGGACCCGTACCGCCGTTCGGCCCCTGCACGTTCTTACCGGCGCCGTCGGTGATCGTCGCCAGCGACCAGGTGGCTCCGCCGTCGGAGGAGGAGTACAGCCCCTCATAGCTCACGCCCGGCCAGCCCGCATTCACCAGCGTGCCTTCGTAGGCCTGCGAGACCGCGGCCACCACCCGCTGCTGGTTCACCGTGCTCCAGGCAAAGCCGGCAAATGCCTCCCCGGTAAAGCTGAAGAGACCATCCGCGGTGGACGGGATCAGGCTCCAGGTGGTTCCTCCGTCGGTCGAGCGCAGGATGCCCGCGCCATAGTAGGAATCGGGAGCATCGTTCGGGTCGCCGGTGCCGGCCAGGATCACTCCCGTTCCGCCCGGCTGCACGGTCAGCGCGCCAATGCTGATGGAAGCGTTCACGGCGCCGTTCATCGCCGGCAAGTCGTCCGTGAGGGGGATAAAGCTGATATTGGCGGGGCTGGATGTATCGGCATTCTGCGAGCGCCAGACTCCGCCGCCGGTGGCGCCCACGAAGAGCGTGTTGCCGGTCGAATCCGACGGGTCCAGCGCCAGCGCGGTGATGCGCCCGGTGACCAGCCCATAGTTCTGCGAGACGACAGCGGCGGCACCGAGGGGCTGCCAAGTTGCGCCGCCCTGCGCGTGACTCGAAGCCTGCAACAGCAGCGCCGCCAAAGCCAGCAGGATCAGCCATCTGCGGCGCGCGAAGGCACACTCCCCTGCCTCGTCGCCAAGGGCAGATTCACCGTAAAGCCGTGGAATGGCCCAAATGCTCACACGCATCCTGACTGCGATTCCGGTATCCCCTCTCTGATAACGGCAAACTCCGAGGAGGATTTGACGCGAAATCCTGCAGCTCACAACGTGCGAAACACGCAGCGTACGGGAAATGAATTGGTTGGATTATAGACCACTAATGGAACAGTTGCATATTCGGCTGGCGCAGGGTAGGATTCTTCCTTGCCCGTAGCCTCAGAACGCTGGGTGCCCCACCCTCGCCGCGTTTTTGTTTTTGCGGCTAGGGTGGGAAACCACGAACCCCATGGCGCGCAAGCGCCGGCTGCTCCACCGCAGGTGGCTACCAGCTTCCCCACGCGCGACTGATGTAATCCGCCAAAGTCAGCGAGATCAAAATCATGAAGGTGAAGATGCCGGCGAAGACGGTCAGTTTGGTCAGCTTGGAGCTGTACTTCACTCCCATGAAGAAGAGCACCACCAGCGTGGCCTTGCTGGTGGCGATGGCCAGCGCGATGATGGGATTCCACGGGCCAAGGTCGATGAACGACGCCCAGACCGTCAGCGCGGTGCCGATCAGCAGCGCGAAGAGAATGGCCACATAGACCCCGGGGCCGACAATGTGATGCGCGTGTTCGTTCGGTTCGCTCATGCCGTACTCCTCAATCGATCCCTGTTCACTTCTTCACTGTCTCTACTGATGCCTGCTGATCAGGTAGAGCAGTGCGAAGAGATAGATCCAGACAATGTCGACAAAGTGCCAGTAAAGCCCGAAGTTCTCCACAAACGTCACGTGGCCCGCAGTGTAAGCCCCAGAGCGGGCGCGGAAGATCATGAATGCCAGAATTCCGATGCCGATGATCATGTGCAGCGCGTGCATGCCGGTCATCAGGAAGTAGAGCGAGAAATAAATCTCCGTGTGGCGCGCCATGTCCAGCGCCAGCGGCTGGTCGTGATATTCCTTGAAGACTTCGGGGTTGGATGCGGGATCGAGGAACGATTGCAGGCTGTAGTGGAAGCCGGGAACGTGATGCATCTCGATCTTCTCGCGGTACTCGATGGTCTTAATGCCCAGGAAGCACAACCCCAGAATGAAGGTGAGCGTCAGGCAGAGCACCAGCCCTTTCCTGCGCCGCGTCTCCGCGCACCAGACGCCCATGGCCATCGTGAAACTGGAGAGGATCAGCACAAACGTATTCGTCGTGCCCCAAACCACATTCAACTGGTGCGAGCCGGCGACGAAGGCCGGGTAATACCAGTTGCGGTAGATCAGGTAAGCAGTGAAGAGGCCGCCGAAGAACATGACTTCGGTTAGCAGAAAAAGCCACATGGCGAAGTTGGCGGTGTCGGCCTGCTGCTCGGTCGAATTGAAGTGATGGCGCAGATAGGGAGGGTGCCCGGCGTGCAAAATGTCAGCATTGTCAGCACTGCCAGCGTGTTTTGCAGCTCCCGAGGCGCCCTGGGAAGTCACAGGATTATCCGGCATGGGTCGCCTCCGATTCTTTATGGGCCTGCTGCTGTTGCTCCAGCCACTCATAGTCGTAGGCTTCGTGGTCCATGATGGGCATCACCGCAAAGTTCTCGGTCAGCGGCGGCGACTGCGTCTGCCACTCCAGGCCCGTCGCCTGCCATGGATTGTTGCCCGCAATGGCACCGTACTTGAGCGACCAGATCAGGTAGAGCACCGGCAGCAGGTAGCCCACGCCCAGAATGGTCGCGCCCGCGGTCGAGAAGACATTCAGCACCTGGAACTCCGGCGGATAGGATGCGTAGCGCCGCGGCATGCCCAGCACGCCCAGAATGAATTGCGGGAAGAATGTCAGGTTGAAGCCGATGAAGGTGACCACGGCAGCAAATTGCGAGATCTTTTCCGGATACATTCGCCCGGTGATTTTGGGCCACCAGAAGTGAATACCCGAGAGAAAGGCCATCAGCATTCCGCCCACCATGACGAAATGAAAATGGGCGACGATGAAGTAGGTCTCGGTCAGGTGAATGTCTGTGCCCGAAGCGCCGAGGAAGACGCCGGTCATGCCGCCGATGGTGAACAGGCCCAGGAAGCCGAAGGCGTATATCATCGGCGTTTCAAAGGTGATGGAACCCTTGTAAAGCGTGAAGGTCCAATTGAAAATTTTGATCGCCGAGGGCACGGCCACCAGCATGGTGAGCAATGAGAAGACCAGCACCGCGTAATTCGAGATGCCCATGATGAACATGTGGTGCGCCCAGACGAAGAAACCGAAGACCGCGATGGCCACCGAGGAGAAGGCCACCGCCGTGTAACCGAAGATGCGTTTGCGGCTGAAGGTCGAAATCACTTCGGATATCACGCCCATTCCCGGCAGAATCATGATGTAAACGGCGGGATGCGAATAGAACCAGAAGAGGTGTTGAAACAACAGCGGATCGCCGCCCTTGATGGGATCGAAGACGCCGATGCCGAAGGTGCGCTCCAGCGCTACCAGTACGATCGCGATGGCCACCACCGGCGTCGCCAGCACCATCAGAATGCTGGCCGCATAGTGCGCCCAGATAAACAGCGGCAGCCGGAACCAGGTCATGCCGGGCGCGCGCATCTTGTGGATGGTGACGATGAAGTTCAACCCAGTGAGGATCGAACTGAAGCCGGCCACGAAAACTGCCAGACCGGTAGTCAGCACGTTGGTGTTCACATAGTGTGTGGACAGCGGCGTAGTGAAGGTCCAGCCCGTATCCACGCCGCCGGAGGCCATTGTGTAAACGGCCAGAATGCCGCCCGCCATGTAGAGATACCAGCTGAGCAGGTTGATCTTGGGCAGCGCCAGGTCCTTGGCGCCGATCATCATGGGGATGAAAAAATTCCCCAGCGTGGCCGGCACCGACGGCACCAGGAAGAAGAAGATCATGATGATGCCATGCATCGTGAACACCTTGTTATAGGTGTCGGTGGCCATCAGATCGGTTTGCGGCGTCAGCAGCTCCAGGCGGATCAGCCCCGCCAATGCGCCGCCTATAAAGAAGAAGAATGTGATTGAGATCAGGTAGAGAATCGCAATCCGCTTGTGGTCGCCGGTCAGCAGCCAGCTGAGCAGGCCGTTCTCCCGCGTGATGAAGTTATCCTTGGGAATCCGCGCCGTCGATTGATCGGGAAGACTGATGATGGCGTTGGTACTCATGGCTTCACCGTTCCTTTCGAGGCGGGTGCTTTTTCGGCGGCGGGCGCTTTGCCTTCGCTCCCCGGCAGCATATCGGTCGTATTCAGCGTCTGCTGGACGCGATAATCGGAGTCGAGGTTCTTGATGTATTCAAGCAGCGCGATCACTCCCTCTTCGCTGATCTGCCCCTGATAAGTGGGCATGATGGGCGCGTAGCCCTGGGTCACGTGCTGCGATGGATTCAGAATCGCCTCGCGCAGGTAAGCATCGTCGGCGATCACGGTCCCGCCGCTTGCCAGCGGCAGTTTAGCACCGTAGACGCCGGACAGATTCGGACCGCGCGCATCGGGGCGCGTGTTGTGGCAGGCGGCGCAACTCAAGCTCGCAAAGAGCCGCTCGCCATTCTGCGCCAGCGATGCACCACTGGTCGAGCTGGCCAGCCACTTGCGAAAATCCTCCGGCGTCATCACCACAATGTCTCCGGTCATCTGCGAGTGGTTGGTGCCGCAGTACTGCGTGCAGAAGAGGTGATAGGTGCCGGGCACGGTGGCTTCAAACCACACCGTTGTATAGCGCCCGGGAATCGCCTCGCGCTTCACGCGGAAGGCTGGAACGGAAAAGCTGTGAAAAACATCCTGCGAAATCAGCGTCAACTGCACGGCGCGGCCCGTGGGCACGTGCAGCGCGTTGATCTCATGCTGCCCGCCCGGATGCTCGGCCTTCCACATCCACTGCTTGCCCACCACGTAGATGTTCATGGAGTTGGCCGGCGGCGTATAGACGCGAAAATAAATCAGCGCGCCCCATACGAACATCACCAGGAACAGGCCCAGCGGAATGATGGTCCATGTTGCTTCCAGCAATGTCGAGCCTTCGACCTGCACGGCTACCGGATGGCGCTTCTTGTTGTAGAGAATCGAGAAGCTCACGATCAGCAGAACCACAATCGTCAGTCCGATCAAACTCACCAACACCATAAAGAAAAGCAGCGCGTCCATCTGCGGCGCAATCTTCGAGGCCTCCGGCGGAAAGAGCGCGAAGTTCGTCAGCCACTTGACGAGAAACTGCCAGATTGTTGGACTAATATGGTTCATTCCGTTATCCGTTCACCTTTTTGTCAGTCCCTGGCTTATCGTCCTTGCGCGCGTCCCGGCGAAACATCACCAGCATGAATCCGCCCAGCGTCACGAAGGTTACAAACCCGCCCATCTGCACCACCCGCGCCACGATCAGCGAGTGCTTGTTGGTCTGCGGATCGTAGTGGTAGCAGTAGGTCAGAATGTTGTCCACCGGCGAGCCGATGCGATTGGCCGAAGCCTCGACCAGCCCCAGCCGCAAATCCTTGGGCGAGTACTCAACGCCCATGTAGTACTGAGCGAGCTTGCCCTCGGGCGTCACGATCTGAATCGCGCTGGCGTGCGCAAATTGCGTGAGCCTTCCATCCGGCCCGGGAATCTTCACGTAGCCGAAGCCCACCGCTTTGGTGAGCGCGTCGATGTTCGCCTGCGTGCCGGTCATGAAGTGCCAGCCCGCCGCTGTCTCCGGATGGCCGTAGCGCCTCAGGTAAATGCGCTTCTTGGCCGCGGCCAGCACCGTACCCTCGGTGGGATCGATGCTCACCACGATCACGCTGAAGTCCTTGCCGGGAACGAAGCTCACCATCTGCAAGGCGCTCGTCAGGCCGTTCAATTCCTCCGAGCAGAGCATGGGGCACTGATAGTAGACCAGCGCCAGTATCGCCGGCTTCTTGCCGAAGTAGCTGGCCAGTTGCACCTGCTGGCCCGCGTCGTCGGTGAAGGTGAGCGCGAGGGGGAGCTGTTCATTCAGCCGCTGCGCAATTCCAACTTTGTTCAGGATCGCCGGCGGCTTGTCGCTCACCGGCGCCATCTGCTTCTCGTCGTAGCGCGAGACCTGTGCCCGCGCCAACGGCATCACAGAACAACAGACCGCCATCGCGGCCACGATCAACCCCGCGCCTCGCCAGCTTCTCCGCATTCTCTCTGTGCCTTGCATGATGCCTTCTTTCCTTACGCTCTGTCCCAACAAATGCTCCGTGCCCCATCCTTTTCGCGCTCTTTGCGAAAAGGATGGGAAACCACGAACCTCAGCCCCGCTCCGTTCATCCCTCTCTACTTGCGCTGCTCCGTACGTCCATGCGCAACAGCCGCAGCCTGATCCAGCTCATAGCCGGTGCGCGCAAATCCATTGGTCAGCGGCACGGCCATCACAGGCTTCTTGTCCCCGGTCATCAACGGCGCCTGTTCCGCCGCCGGCGCCACCGGAAGTCCGCGCTCGGCAAGCAACTCCATCGCGCGATCAATCGGAATTCGAACCTTGCCCTGCGACGAATCCACCCAACTGTAGTTGTTCAGCAACAGATCCTCGCGCAAATGCAGGTCGGCCACATCCTGGTTGCCGTCATCGGTCTGCACGCGCGGCACGGGAAAACTCTGCGTCATCTCCGCCATCTTGCTTTGCATTTCAGGGTTGGAGGCCATGTTGCCCAACGGACGCACATCCACCGGATGCGCCCATCTGCTCAGCGGCCCGTCTTCCTTGTTCATGCGCGCATCCAGCACCTTGCCGACTCCATAAGCCAGCACCGCCGTCACCACCGCGAAGATGCTCAGCGCAATGATGAAGACGACAACACCCGAGATGCGCACATCCGTCGCCTCGTAGCCTTTCGAGCGGTCGATCTCTTCGGGTGAGTGATCTTCCGGCTCTTGCCAGAGGCCATGATCCGAGCCATCGTTCTTATGCGTGGACATGCTCCGCCTCCAGAATCTCCGCCACGTGCGGATCGTTGGTCTGCACCAGCGGGCGCGTCTTCAACTGCGTGCAGAAGTAGGCAACCCAAATAGCAATCATCGCAACAGGTACAGCCACGTATTCGAGAATTCCCCAACTGAAATGCAGGTTGCGCGCCGCGTCCTTGAAGTTGGGCTCGATCAGCCAAAACAAATCGAATGCTCTCGCGAAGACCATCCACTGGCAAACCCAGACCAATCGTTTTTTATTGCGCTTCAAATCGCGCGAGAGCAGGAGCGTGAACGGAATCAGCCAGTGAAAGATGAAATCGAGTGTGACAATGACGCCCCAGTGGCCGCGAATGCGGTCCAGGTACCAGGGAATCTCTTCCGGCAAATTTCCCGACCAGATGATGAGGAACTGCCCGAATGCCAGATAGATGTTCAGCATGACAAATGCAAAAGCGAATTTGCCCAGGTCGTGCTGCTCGGTCTGGCGAAGAATCGTCTTGAATGGCTCGGCCTTCGAGAGCGAAATCACAACAATGATTGAGAGCGCCAGCACCGAGTAGATCTGCCCGACCAGAAAGAGCAGGCCGTAGACCGACGAGTACCACGTGGGATCGAGCGACATGACCCAGTAGATGGCCGCGGCGCTCATGGTAATCGCGTAGACCACGAGGCCGGGGCCACTGATGTTTTCCAGTCGCTTGATCCATTCGGGCGTGGTGGCGGGGGAAGCCGCATCTCGTTCGAGTCCCAGCGAATTGAGCCGCCAAGCGTAGTAACCCCAAATTACAAAGCATACAACGCTTACAATTATGAAGGTCTCCGGATTCAGCATCGGCCTTTTGAATTCGATTGCGTGGGCCTGAACCTCGTTGATCCATCCCGATTTGAGCGCCGCGTTCACGTCAGTGACCGCGGCCCACAGGTAGAGCTTCTTCATCGATGCCGGTATGGCGATCACGCACCAATAAAGGAAGACCAGCGGCAGCGTGCGGCTCATCGCTTCCAGAGGCCGGCGCAACAGCAGGCCCCACTTGCCTCCCGTGCAGTATTGAAGCATCAGCAAAGCCAGCCCGCCCACCGCGAAGCCAAAGGTGAGCATCAGGCCGAGCAGCCATGCGCGCAGCAGATGATCGATGGATTTGTCGGCCACGGCCAGGCCGGCGGCGATCACCGAGAAGACCAACGCGACCGTCAACGCGCGCGTTCTCCAGCCGTCCACAAAGGCCGGTGCGCCGAGATCGGCAGGAAGCGTGTTGGCGTGCGTCTCGTGAGCCATTCCGTTCGTCCTTTATCCCTAGTCCCTTAATCCCTAGTGCGCGGCCGGTTTACTTTGTGGAATCGTAATCTTCGTGTCAGCAGGACCAGTCGGAGCCAGCGCCGGGTTGCCCTGTTTCACATCGTTCGGAAGCGCCTGAACAGCCGTCGCCGGCAGCGTCCACGGCTCCGCAAAGCCCTCCGGCAAATGTTGTTCCTGCGCAATCTCTTTCAGGCTGCGCACCGGCACGCCCGAAGGAACGTCTTCGACCTTGGCCGCCTGGCTCAACTGCAAGGCGCGAATATAGGCCGCCACCGCCCAGCGATCCACCGGCGTCAGTTGCGCCGAGTAATCCGGCATCGCTCCGTAGCCGTGCGTCATCACATAAAAGTAGTGCGAAATGGGCTGCGACAACCGCACCTGATCGTGATAATTGGCGGCCGGCTTGTAGCCGCGCTGCACAATCTCGCCCAGCCCGTTGCCCACCCGCGAATGGCAGGGCGAGCAATAAATGTTGAAGCGCTCCTGCCCGCGCTTGAGCACATCGAGCGTCACCGGAAAGGGCATCTCGTTCTTCTCTTCGCGGTAGCCGTCGGCGGCCTGAACCACGCCGGTATAGAAGTAGCGGTCATCATGCAATTGTCCGCGGGCCACCGTGTTGGCTACCTGCGGACGCGCGCCGCGATGATCGGCGAAGACCTCCGAGCCGCGCTGCGAGCGGATCTTGGGCTGGTCCTGCATGTCCTGGCGGCAGCCGGCAGCGAGGAGCATTGCCGATATGCATGCGAATGCCAGTGGTTTCCCGCCCTTTTGCCAGAAAGGCAAGAAGCAGGTCCTTCGACTCCGCTGCGCTGCGCTCAGGATGACAGAAAGGATGGGGCACGGAGCCTGATCCCTGATCCCTGATCCCTGTTCCATGTTTTTGAGGCGGCTCTCCATCATCAGTACTCCACCTCCACCACCGAGACCGGCTGAAAGCTCTGCAAATACTTCTTCGCTTCGACCAAATCAAACTTGGGATCGAGCGCCTCCAGGCAAAGGAAGAACTTGTCCGTCGTCGCTCCGTCACAAAAGTTGGGCGCGTTGAAGAGCGGATGATAGAGCGCCGGCAATCCATTCAGCGCTAGCATCCCGAAGGCCGCCGACAATCCCGCAAACAAAATCGTCCACTCGTACGCGGGCACGATGAAAGCCGGCCATGAATACGTCGGACGCCCGCCGATATTCAGCGGATAGGCCCACACCGAGATCCAGACCTCCAGCAGAAACATCGCCGCCAATCCCATCAATCCGCCGATTAGCGTCACCAGCGGCACCTTGTTGCGATGAAAGCCGATGGCCTCGGCTACCTCTTCGACAGGATAAGGCGTGTAGCAATCCATGCGCCGCCAGCCGTCCAGCCGCGCCTGTTGCGCGGCGCGGATCAGGTCGCCCGGCGTATCGAATTCGGCCAGCAGGCCGTAGGTTCCTTCGCGTGGGGCCATCAGTCACCAGCCTCCGCCGCCTTCTTGGGCGTAATCTTCGCGCCCGGCAGCATGGTGCGAATTTCAGACATCGGTATCATGGGCAGGAAGCGCACAAACAACAGGAACAGCGCCGTGAACAATCCCAGCGTGCCCACATACGTCATATAGTCCCACTTGGTGGCGCGGTACGTTCCCCACGACGAGGGCAGGAAGTCGCGGTAGAGGCTGGTCACGATAATGACGAAGCGCTCAAACCACATGCCCGTGTTCACCACGATGGAGAGCAAGAACATGAAGGCCATGTTCGTGCGCAGCTTGCGCGACCACAGCGTTGTCAGCGGAATCGCCAGGTTGCAGGTGACCAGCACCCAGTAGGCCCAGCCCATCGGCCCGAACATGCGGTTCCACATCATGAAGGCCTCCCAGTGCGAGGCCGAGTACCAGGCCATGAAGACTTCCATCGCGTAGCCATAGGCCACAATAAAGCCAGTGGCCAGCATCACCTTGCCCATGTTGTCGATGTGCCGCTCGGTGACCAGGCTCTCCAGGTGATAGAACTTGCGCAGCGGAATGGCCAGCGTGAGCACCATGGCAAAGCCGGAATAAATCGCGCCGGCGACAAAGTACGGCGGGAAGATTGTCGTGTGCCAGCCGGGCAGCACGGCCACCGCGAAGTCAAAGCTGATCACCGTATGCACCGAGAGCACCAGCGGCGTGGCCAGGCCTGCCAGCAGTAGCGAAGACGTCTCGTAGCGCGCCCAATGGCGCGCCGAGCCGCGCCAGCCCAGCGAGCAGAGGCCATAGGCATACTTGGCCAGCTTCGATTCGGCGCGATCGCGCATGGTGCCGAAGTCGGGAACCATGCCGATGTACCAGAAGACCACCGAGATTATCGCGTAGGTCGAGACCGCGAAGACATCCCACAGCAGCGGCGAACGGAACTGCGGCCACACGTTCATCGTGAGAGGAACCGGCAGCATCCAGTACGCCAGCCACGGACGGCCCACATGAATCAGCGGGAACATTCCGGCGCAGACCACGGCGAAGATGGTCATGGCCTCCGCGAATCTGTTGATGGAGTTGCGCCAGCCCTGCTTGAAGAGCAGTAGGATCGCCGAGATCAGCGTGCCGGCATGGCCGATGCCGATCCACCAGACGAAGTTGATAATCGCAAAGCCCCAGGCCACCGGCTGGGTGATGCCCCAGATGCCTACGCCGACGAGAAAGAGCCAGGTCACCGCCACCAGCAGCGCGGTCGCCACCGCGCCGGCCACGCCGAACAGAGCAAACCAGCCCAGTGGCGTAGTAGGCGTGAGCACGATGCGCGTGATCTTCTCGGTAACCGAGCGAAAGCTCTGCCCCGGCGCTATGACGCGGTACTCGCCAGTCGCTGGATCGAGCTTCGGGTTGTCTTTCAATTCGACTGCCATCCTGGCTCCGCTAACTTGCTTTAAGACTCACTTCTTCACTCATTCACTTCTTCACTGCATTTCCCTCAACTCTTCGCCGGATGCTCCACCGGCCCAGCCTGCAACTCAGGATTCAGATTCACCACCGCGGCCACATACTTGGTACGCGGACGCGTATTCAGATCGGCGAGCACCTGGTAGCTGCGTTCATCGGCTTGCAACTTCGCCACCTTGCTCTGCTTGTCGTTGATGTTGCCGAAGCTGATCGCCTGAGCCGGGCAGGCCTGCTGGCAGGCGGTCACAACCTCGCCGTCGCGAATCGCGCGGTTCTCCTTGTCGGCCTCGATCTTCGCCGCCGAGATGCGCTGCAAGCAATAGCTGCATTTTTCCATCACACCGCGCGAGCGCACCGTCACATCGGGATTGCGCATTAGCTTCAAACTCTCTGTCTCGAAGTCCGAGTAAAGCAGGAAGTTGAACCTCCGCACCTTGTAGGGGCAGTTGTTCGAGCAGTAGCGCGTGCCCACGCAGCGGTTGTAGACCATTGCGTTCAAGCCTTCGGGCGTATGCACCGTGGCGCCCACCGGGCAAACCTGCTCGCAGGGCGCGTTCTCGCAATGCTGGCAGGCCATCGGCTGGAAGTGGGCGCGCGGCGCGGCCAGGTCGCCTTCGAAGTAAGTGTCGATGCGCAGCCACTGCATATTGCGTCCGATGCGTACCTGCTGCTTGCCGACGACCGGAATATTATTTTCCGCATAACAGCCGATAATGCACGCGTTGCAGCCCACGCAACTGTTCATGTCGATCGACATGCCCCAGGCGTTGTCCTTGTACTCCCAGTTGGGGAAGAGCGTGTTGCTCTTGTCGGTCGTCGAGTGCGTCTCGCCCTCGTTGGCGAAGCCCGGATCAGCCTTGTACTCATCCAGCGTTGCATAGCGAATGATGCCGCGCTCGCTGATTGCCTCATCGGCTTCCAGCGAGTTGTTGCCGTTGCCCTGTCCTCCAAACAGCTTCGGCCGGTGGTCCTGGAAGTGACTCTTGGTTACCGCAAGGCCCCACTTGCCTTCAACCTTCTTCATCGAACCGACGGCATAAAACGGAGCATCCGAGGTGCGAATCAAATAAGCATTGAAGCCCGCACCCGAGCCGACGCGCCCCGCAAACGAGCGCCCATAGCCCAGATGAACCGTGACCGAATTATCCGGATGCCCCGGCACAACAATTACCGGCGCGTTGACCTTGCGGCCATTCACCGTCAACTCAACAATGTCGTCTTCTTCGAGTCCGTACTTCGTCAGCGTCGCGCCTGAAATCAGCGCCGCATTGTCCCAACTAAGATTGGTAACCGGCTTGGGCAGCTCCTGTAGCCAGCCGACATTCGACCACCGCCCGTCATAGATATTCGGATCAGGACGGAAGATGATCTCCAGCGAATCCTTCGGCGACGGTGCTGGAGCTGGCCAGGACACACCGGGCTGCAATGCAGAAAAAGTAATATCAGAAAGATCAGCGGTTCCTTCAACCCACCCCTGGTGAAGCGTCTTCCGCCAACCTGTCTCGAAATCCCCCTTGATGACCAGCTTCCAAGTCTCGCGCACTGCATCATACGGACTCAATCCCGGCTCATCGAGCAATGCCTGGAAGAAGTGATGTGCTGTCTTGCCGCCATAGAGCGGATCAATCATCGGCTGCACAATCGAAACCGTTCCGTCATAAGCGCGAGCATCAGACCAAGACTCAAGAAAATGCGCCGCCGGAATATGCCACTGCGCATTCTGCCCGGTCTCATCCATGTGTGAGCCGAGATGCGCAGTAATCTTCGCCTTTTCAAATGCTGCTGCAAAATTCAGATCGGCAGGGGCGTTGTAAAAAGGATTGGCATTCAGAATCACCAGCCAGTCTACTTTGCCCGCATTCAGGTCAGTTAACAATCCCTTGAAATCCCGTATCTGGCTAGATTGTGTAATTAAACCGTTCCGCACATTGACGGTCTTGCCAATACTGTCAAGAGCGGTGTTGATTACAAGGGCGAGCGCGTCTACCGATGCATCTTGGTAAAGCCCTGGAATCACCACACTCTTACCAGCATGAGCCTTCAAATCCCTAGCCAGTGCGGCCAGAAACTTCTTCTGTTCGTCGGTCCACACATAGCTGGGAGCTTCAATGCCCTCTACGCCCACAGCCTTGGCCAACTCCGCCGCAAAGGCCGGAATCTCGCTGGCACGCAAACCAAGCCGATGCTCGGCCTTTAGTCCCGTCGTGGTCGGAGTGCTCTCAATCGCATACAGCCGGTTTAGCTTCTCTGGCGATTTACGCCGCTCCGCATATTGACGCACTAATTGATGGAAGCCGGGGAAGCCGGCGCCCGAAAGAAAATCCGCGTCGAGTGAAAGAATGACATCGGCCTCGGCCAAATCGTATTGAACATTCAACCCATTAGAGAGCGCTGTCCCAGCAATCGCCGGGTCGTACTGCACCAGCGTCGCCATAGGGTACTTCGCCTGCACAGCCTTCCACTGCCGCGCCAGCGTTGGCGAAGTGATCGTCTCGCTGAGGAAATAAATTCCCGTTCCATCCTTGGTCGAGATCACTTTGTTGCGAAACTCAACGGCAAACTCCGCCCACTCGCGATTCTCGCCGCGATAGGTCACGTGCTGCGAGCGGTCCGGATCGTAAAGGTCGAGCAGCGTCGCCTGCGTGAACGGGTCCGACGAGCCCTGGTTGTAGGGATGCTCCGGGTTGCCGTCGATCTTGATGGGTCGGAACTGGTCAGTCTTCACCAGCAATGGCACCGCGCCTGTGACAAACGGATGCGCCGTGGCAAAGTACATCGGCTTGCCGAGAATCAAATCTTCCGGCGCTTTGATGTAGGGATAGATCGGCTCGTCAGGCTGCTTGGTGCAACCGGCCAGGCCCGCGAGGGCCGCCGACGCGCCCATGAATTTGAGGAAGCCGCGCCGCGAGACCTCATCGCCCCACCCATGCGGCGAGCCGGGAAACTCCTTCTCGACAGCGGCCTGAAACTCCGGCGTGTTGGCCAGCTCGTCCACCGAGCGCCAATAGCGTTTGCCGCGCACGTTCTTCAACTTCTCGCGCACCTGCTCCAGCGTCATCGGCGCCGGCTCGATTGTGCCAACCAGATTGTTTTTCATCTCGCTCATCGGTGGCAGACCTCGCAACTGGCTAATTCATTCGGCGTGCGAATCTTGTAGTGATCGACGAGGAAGTGGCCCAACTCGTCCTGACTGGTGAATTTTTCGTACTTCGCCTGAGGAAGAACGCCGCTTGCCGGCATTCCAAGCGATGCAACCTCGACGCCCGGCTCCCTGGTCACGCAGTTCACGCTCTGCGCGGTGGGCAAGCCGCTCTGCTCATCGCCTACCGCGCACCACACCGGCCGGTCGCTCGCCGGTGCTTCCCAGGCCATGTTGTAAATCTCGCTGGTGGGGCGCAGGTTCTTCGCCGGGTTGCGATGACAGTCCAGGCACCACTCCATCTGCAAGGTGTTTTGCGCGTACAT
The DNA here is from genome assembly GCA_003134855.1 of Acidobacteriaceae bacterium. Taxonomy (GTDB): domain Bacteria; phylum Acidobacteriota; class Terriglobia; order Terriglobales; family Acidobacteriaceae; genus Telmatobacter. The sequence goes on along the minus strand of PLCS01000007.1, from coordinate 416,589 downwards.
CAGCGGCATCTGGTCCACGCGGCCATGGCAACTGGCGCAGCCGATGCCCTTGTTCACATGAATCTCGTGGCTGAAATAAACATAATCGGGAAGGTCATGCACCTTGATCCAGGGCAACGATTGCCCCGTCGCCCAACTCTGGCGCACCGGCTCCAGCAGTTGCGCGTTGGTCCAGATCTGCGCGTGGCAGTTGATGCAGGTCTTTGTCGGCGGGATTCCGGCGTAGCTCGAGGTCTCCGCGGTGACGTGGCAGTATTGGCACTGCACGCCCAGCCCCTGCACGTGATGCTTGTGGCTGAAGGGCACCGGCTGGTCGGGACGCTGACCCTGGCGCGTCACCCAGGGCGAGCGCTGCAACTCATTCAGCGTAACGCCCAGAGCGATCACGATCAGCCCCGTCAAAACCAGGCTCGCACGAGCCAAGGCGTTGGAACTGCGGTCAAATATTTGCGCCATACGTCGTTCCCTTGCCTGGTTGGCGTTTATTTGATGTGCGCACGGAGCTGGCGGTCACACAATTTTGTAATTCACTGAAAGAATACCGCTTGTGAGAAAACTGGTGGAGGGGGAAGCCGCTTCTTCACTCCGGCCTTGTGCGCCGGAAAATGAGCCGTTACGTACAAAGTAGCACACCATTATGGACATCGCCAGTCCGAATTGAATTCCATCCCGCATGGTGGTACGTCTGCCTCGGCAATTCCCTACTCCCGCCTAAACCGGTTGGCCTGCTCGAACTCCGCGCGCAACTCCGGGGTGCGCAGATTTTCGCGCAGATGGGCCAGCCGCTGCTCCAGCGCGTGCAGCGCCGCCTGGATAGCCTCTGTGTTGGTGGAGGCGATGTCGCGCCACATGGAATAAGGGCTCGCCCCCAGGCGCGTCATCTCCCTCAGTGCGCGTCCGCCCACGTCTTTCAGCTCCGGCGCGTCGCCTACCTCTTCCTGCAAGAGCGCGCTCAGCGCCGTGGCCAAAAACTGCGGCAGATGGCTGACCCAGGCCACCATCTCGTCGTGTCGCGCGGGGTCAAGATCAATGCACTTCGAGCCCATGGCGGCAACCCACTCCCGCCAACCCTTGACCAATTCCAAAGAGCGCGCCGAGCGCTGCCAGCTAGCGTCGTCGGTAAAGAGCCACACCGCGCCGCGAAAGAGCTCCGCATCGCCCAGCGCCGCCCCGCCGCGCTCCTTGCCGGCCATGGGATGCCCCGGCAAAAACGCTGCCCGCTCGGGCGTATTGAACAGCCGCCCAGCCGCTTCGGTGATCGCCCCTTTGGTGCTGCCCACGTCGGTGACCAGATGCTCGGAGCCCAGGACGCCGGAGAGCTTCTCCATATAGTCGAGGGTTGCGTAGATGGGCACGGCCAGCAGCACCACCTGGCTTTCGCGCGCGGCCTGTAGGGGGTCCGCGGCTTTCGAATCGATAGCGCCAGACTCAAGCGCCAGCCGCGCCCCCTCCGCGCCCCGGTTCCAGCCCACAATCGAGCCGCGAAAGCCCGCCGCGCGCAGCGCCAGGCCCACCGACGTGCCCAGCAGCCCCGTGCCCAGAATTGCGATGCGCTCGATCATGGGTTCTTTGCTCCTGTTAGCGTGGTTAGTGGAGTTAGCCGCGCTTCGCGCGTGTTAGCGGTGTTAGCCGTGTGGGCTTATGCTAACTCCGCTAACCCCGCTTACTCCGCTCCATATGTACTACAGCGTCCGCCCCACCGCTTGCGCAATCACCCGCAGCTCGCCGATCAGCTTTTCAAATTGATCGAGGTATAGCGTCTGCGCGGCGTCCGAGGCGGCCTTGTCGGCGTTGGGATGAATCTCCACCAGAATCCCATCCGCGCCCGCGGCCACCGCTGCCTTGGCCATCGGAGGAACCATGTCGCGCCGGCCCGTGCCGTGCGAAGGGTCAGCCACTACCGGCAGGTGCGAAAGCTTGTGCAGCACCGGAATCGCCGAGATGTCCATGGTGTTGCGCGTGGATGTCTCATAGGTCCGGATGCCGCGCTCGCAGAGAATGATGTCGTAGTTGCCGCCGGCCATGATGTACTCCGCCGACAGCAGCAGCTCTTCGAGCGTCGCGGAGATGCCGCGCTTGAGCAGCACCGGCTTGCGCGCCAGACCCAGTTCGCGCAGCAGGTTGAAGTTCTGCATATTGCGCGCGCCCACCTGGAAGAGATCGGTGTACGGCAGCATCTCGCCGATCTGCGCGATCTCCATCACCTCGGTGACCGTGAGCAAGCCCTGTTCCTGGGCCGCCTCGTGCATCAGCTTCAGGCCCGGAATGCCCAGGCCCTGAAAGGCGTAGGGCGAACTGCGCGGCTTGAAGGCGCCTCCGCGCAAAAAGCCCCCACCCGCGGCCTTCACGCATTTGGCAATCGTGAAAATCTGCTCGCGGCTTTCAATCGCGCACGGCCCGGCCATCACCGCGACATGCTCGCCGCCAACCTTGACGCCGTTGGGAAACTCCACCACCGTGCCCTCCGGGCGGAAGGCGCGGCCGGCCAACTTGTAGGGCGCGGTAATGCGGAGCACATAGAGCACACCCGCAAACAGCTCGAACTTCGCCAGGTCGATGCTGGCGGTGGGGCCTACGCCGGCCAGGATGGTCTGCGTTGTGCCAGTGGTTCGATGAACATTAACTCCGGCTTCCAACATGGCGCCAAGGACGGCATCGATCTGCTCCTCGGTGGCTCTCTCCTGCATCGCTACGATCATTGCTTCGTCCCAGTCTCAGGCGTCTCAGCGCCAGCGGCATGGCCCGGCACAACATCACCCCCGCGACCAAGACCTGTCGCCGGGGACCCCGATGCAATCGCCTGGGCGTTTCTCTCTGAGGCCAACTCGTCCCGCTGCAAGGCTCGCATCACGTCGATGATGCGCTCGTAGATGTGCGTCAGCTCGATGTCCGGCAGGGGGCCCTTGTTAGCCGCGCGCACGTTGGCGTAGATCACCTTCTCGCGCGCCGGCTCGTAGACCGGCAGCGAGGTGGCAACCTTCAGGTGGCCGATCATCTGCGCCGCGCGGGCTCGTTCGCTCAGCAGTTCGACAAGCTGGCGGTCCAGAACATCAATCTGATCTCGCAATTCTTCCAGCGTCATTTCATCCTCGTGTTGAAAACCTAGCTGCTAGCTTCTAGCTCCTAGCTTCGTTGTGCTGCTGCGAGTCTTGCCAGCTCAATCTGGCGGCGGACAAGCTAGAAGCTAGAGGCTAGAAGCTACGGAGTCGTTACCGGGCCAGCGCCGCCTGAGGCAAGCGCAGGCCCTCGATAAATCGAGCCACTGCGCCGGGCGCCGTCTCCGCTGTCGAGCATTCAATCAGCTCGACAATCGCGCTGCCGACCACCGCGGCATCCGCGAACTCCGCCACCTGGGCGACGTGTTCGCTGTTGCTGATGCCGAAGCCGACGGCCACCGGCAGTGTGGGCTTGTTTGTTTCCGATAGGCGCCGGATGCGCGCCACCAGCGACGCCGCGTCGGAGGTCATTGTCTGCTGCGTGCCGGTAATGCCCACGCGAGAGATGGCGTAAATAAATCCTTTGCAGTGCATGGCGATCGCTTCCAGCCGCTCGTCGGGGCTGGTGGGCGCGGCCAGAAAGATCGGCGCAAGACCCACGCGAGCCATCTCATTGAGGTACTCGCCCGCCTCTTCGACAATCAGGTCGGTCACCAGTACGCCATCCGCGCCGGCCGCCACCGCGTCATCGACAAATTTGGTCAGGCCGTAATGCAAAATCGGATTGAAATAGCTGAATAGGACGATGCCCGCCGTGGGCCTGACAGCACGTATCTCCCGCGCGAGTTTGACCACATCGCGCAAACTGACTCCGCGCGCCACCGCCCGCTCCATCGCGCGCTGAATCACTGGCCCATCGGCCAGCGGATCGCTGAAGGGCACACCCAGCTCGATCACATCCGCGCCCGCGTCGATGGCCGCAATGGCAACCGCGCGCGTGGCATCGAGGGTCGGGTCGCCCGCCGTCAGATAAATCACCAGCCCCGGTTTGTGATCGAATCGTATCGCCATCGAAAAAAGCTCACGCTCCCTGAAGATTCAACTCGCGCGCCAGGATGCCCATATCCTTGTCGCCGCGTCCGGAGAGGTTCACCACCAGTATGTCACGAGCGTGCATCGCGGGAGCAATCCGTAGCGCCTCGGCCACGGCGTGCGCGCTTTCGAGCGCCGGCAAAATCCCCTCCGTTCGCGCCAGCCGCACCACCGCGTCCAGAGCCGCCGCGTCATCCTGCACCACGTACTCGGCGCGCCCCAGGTCGTGCAGCATCGCGTGCTCCGGGCCAACGGACGCATAGTCGAGGCCCGCCGACACCGAATGAGTCAGCGCGATCTGCCCGTTCTCATCCTGCAAGACATACGAATAGGTCCCTTGCAAGACCCCTGGCGAACCGCCGCTGAAGCGCGCCGCGTGCTCGCCCAGCTTGCGTCCCCGCCCACCGGCCTCCACGCCGATCAGACGGACCTCGCGGTCGGGAATGAAGGAATAGAACGCGCCAATCGCATTCGATCCGCCGCCCACGCAGGCGATCACCGCCGTAGGCAGCCGCCCCTCGCGCTCCAGAATCTGCTCCTTCAGCTCAATGCTGATGCAGCGGTGGAAGTCGCGCACCATCGTCGGATAAGGATGCGCCCCCAGCGCCGAGCCCAACAAATAATAAGTAGTCCGGACGTTGGTCACCCAGTCGCGCATCGCCTCGCTGATCGCGTCCTTGAGGGTTTTGGATCCCGACGAAACCCCGCGCACCTCCGCGCCCAGCAGCCTCATGCGCAGCACGTTCAACTCCTGGCGCTCCATGTCCACATCGCCCATGTAGACCACGCACTCCAGGCCGAGCAGCGCGCAGACCGTCGCGGTCGCCACGCCGTGCTGCCCCGCGCCGGTCTCGGCGATGATGCGCTTCTTGCCCATCCGCCTGGCCAACAATCCCTGCCCCAGCGCGTTGTTGATCTTGTGCGCGCCGGTGTGTAGCAGGTCTTCGCGTTTCAAATAGATCTTCGCCCCGCCCAACTGCTCGGTCAGACGCTTGCAGAAGTAGAGCGCCGTCGGCCGCCCGGCGTAGTTGTGCAGCAGATCGGCCAGCTCCGCCTGAAAGGCCGCGTCGGCCTTGGCCAGATCGTACTCGCGCTCCAGTTCCACCAGCGCCGCCATCAGCGTCTCCGGGACATACCGCCCGCCATAAACGCCAAACCGCCCCGGCCGCGACTCAGACGGAACTGCCGGAAGAATAATCGATGCCATAAGGGCCTCCTGCGGGCTTGCACTGCAAAATAGGGAACATTCCAGTGTACTAGAGCCTCTTTCGAGGGCCAGCTTTGTGTCAGGGCACGACTTCAGTCGTGCCGCAATGCCAGCAAAAAGAACTTGGGCTTCAGCCCCTGAGGGAATGCCGATGCGTTGCGGAATGAATTTTTTATGGCAATTATTCCCCCATGTCAAGTAGGCGATAAAATGGGGGAATGCCTCCACAAGAGCCATATCCACTAACCAATGCTCATTGGAAGACCGAGTGGGCAAAGTGTCACTTGGACGACTTGAGAGAAGCTGTCGGCGCGTTCAGTGCGGATTCCCATACCGTCACTTCCGAGGAGGAATTGGAACGGGATCAGGTCCGATATCGCGTCTATCTCAAGCAGCCCCATGTGTCCGTCTACTTGATCTGCGGAGACTACCTCCAGTGTTTGCGCACCGCTTTGGATCAGGCTGTATGGTCCCTCATTAACAATCGAACCAGTGCCGATTCCGAATCGAGCGAATTCCCTGTTTTTGAGGAACCGTTGGAACCTAAATCGGAGAGAAGATTCAATAAGAAAGTTAATGGGCTCAGCCCCTCCGCCATCGATTACATCAAATCGATTCAACCATACAATCGACCGGCAGGGCTTCCACTTTCCGCGAGTCCTCTTTGGTGCCTTCACGAATTGAACCGGATCGACAAGCATCGTAGAATCTCCGTGCACGCGCAGATTTCTCTCGCCACCAGGGAACACTTCGGCCTTGTGCTTCCCGCCGCAGATTTCGCAGAAGTAAGCGAAGAACGAACCGACTATGGTTTCGATTTGGTGTGTAGAGGAGCGTATAAGCACCTCCAGCCAAAGATTTCCACGTTCGTAATTTTCGGAGAACCGAAGCGAGGAATCTTCATGGACATTGACGAAATCTCCCAGTTGTACAATTTCGTCACTGATGAAGTGCTGATAGCTCTAGCGAGCCGTGCGAAGTAGAGCGAAACTGGGGTTTTCCTTGTGCATATCAGCGTGTGCCCCGCCTTCGCCGCGTCCTTGTTTTCGCGGGAAGGGCGGGATGCCACGAACCTCACCCCGGCATCTCATCCGGCCATTGCTGCGCGCCGTGCAGCACGCGCAATATCCGCACCGTCTCGCTCGCTATTCGATAGGCGGCAATGTAGGGCGTTCCGGAGATAACCAACTCCCGCGTCCCTTCAATCCGTCCAGGCCGGCCCATCTCCGGGAACTGCGCTAAACCCTCCACGCGTGTCTGAATGCGATCGTCAACCGCAATTGCCGCTCGCGGGTTATCCGCCTCGATGTAATCGAAGATAGCTGTGCGGTCTGCCTGAGAAAAAACCGACCATTCCAGATGCATGAGCATCCTTACACCTTCCGCAATGCGGCAGCCCGCCGTTCAGAAAAATAGGCCGAAACCTCATCGTGAGGAATCGCAGGCCGTGGATCGTCCAGAGCCTCCTGCACCTTGGCGCGGAACCACGTGTCGTGTTCGGCGGCATTCGTCATCAGCGCAAAGGGAAGTGCCCCCTCATTCGCCGTGCGCGTCAACAGAATCCGTACCGCATCTGAGACCGTGATCCCCATCTCGCCCAGCACCACCGCCGCGCGTTCCTTCACCGCGGGATCAATCCGTGTTTGCACCAACGCATTTGCAGCCATAATGAAATACTCCCGTCGTTATTGTAATTCATATGCATTACAAGTCAAAAGATGTGCAAAGTAAAATGCATTTTGCTTTACACATATCTAAAAAGCGTATCGCCAATTTCACGAAAACAGCCTAGTTCCTGCGCGGATTGGGCATTGCAGCAGCAGTCCACTTTTGGTAGCATGGGAATTGTTTTTGATGCGCGCAACATTTCCCTGATTTGCGCCTGATATCCATGCTGGCAGGAGGGTCGATGAGCGAGTTTCCGGTGGTGAAGAGTGAAGAGACGCAAATGTCGCAGGTGGACGCGGAGACCACGGCGCGGGTGATTGCCGAAAAATGCATTGGCGAGCGCATCCGGCGGCTGCGGCTGAAAAAATCGATGGGCCTGGTGGAGCTTGGTAAGCTCACCGGGCTTTCGGCCAGCTTTTTATCGCAGTTGGAAACCGGGCGGGTGGTGCCCACGCTGCGCAACCTGGCGCGGATCGCGATGGTCTTTTCCAAGGACCTCTCTTATTTCTTCGAGAGCGACGCGACGGCGGTCTTCCGCATTCACCGGCGCAAGGAGCGTGTCCGGCTGCCGCAGACCGGAGTCGAGTTTCCGACTTACTATTTTGAAAGCCTGGGCTACATGGTGCCGGACCGGCCGATGGACCCCTACTTTGCCGAGTTTGTGCCGCTGACACAGGAGATGGCGCCCGCGGCGCATCTGCACCCCGGCTTCGAGTTCCTGTATGTGCTGGAAGGCGAATTGAAATTGCGTCATGGAGAGCAGGACTGTGCGCTGGAGGAGGGCGATGCGGTGTACTTCGACTCCAGCACGCCGCACTCCTATCATTGCGCCGGGATAAAGCCGGCCCAAGCGATCATCGTGACCATGCACCAGGCGCCGGCGGCGATGCCGCTGCGGTCGCAGAGTGCGGCGCGGACGGCGACGGGGGCATCAATAACCGGGAATCCCGCGCCAGCGGGCGGGATCAACAAATAACCGCCCGGCGCCGTGACGGCCCACGGCGACGGGCGGCGCTGCCCCGGTTAGGCAGCAAAGTCTATCGCTTGACGATTTTGGCCAGACGCGGATCTTCCCACAGAGCGGTGAAGACCGGGTCGGAATACACCTTCGACAGTTCGGGGTAGCGCAACTCCTTCGCCTTGCGCAAAGAGTCCAGGGCGCCTTCGAGGTTGCCGCGTTTCATATACGATTTCGCAATCAGGAATGCGATGCGGGCGCGCTGCTCCGGCGTCGCCACCTGGGCGATTATGCCTTCCTGAGTGCTGCTCAGGATGTCGGCATCGAGCTCCAGAGCACGACCGTATTCGGTCATGGCGCGATCGGTCTCGCCCAGGCCCATCCAGGCCTCGGCGAGGTTGAGATGTGTGGCGGCAACCGTCTCATCCATCGCCAGCGCCTGCTTGAAATCGGTGACGGCAGCCTTGTACTTCTTGTCCATAAGGGCCACGGCTCCAAGGTTGTTCATCGCAGGAATGAGCTTTGGGTCGTACTTCAACGCCAGCGTGAAGTTCTTGCGCGCTGCTCCTCGCGAGTTCTGCTGGAGCTGGACGATACCCAGTTTGTTATAAAGATTGGCATCCTGACGGGAGATGCGAAGGGCCGCCTGATAGTACGCGGCAGCCAGCGAATATTCGTTATGAAGGCGCGCCAGGTCTCCTCTTTCTTCCGCCTTCTTTGCGCCCTCCTGCGGGTCATTCGCAGCCGGATTCGGGGTGGGGTCTGTTCTTCCATAAGGGCTCGCGTAAATCAGCAGGCCCGCAATCAGCATCAGCACCAGTTTTTTCATTGGGTCACCTCTCCTGCGCATCGGCATTTCGCGAGAGGCAGTTCCTGCACTGGCCGCTCCTGCGATTTGCTCTGTGCACGATTGCAGTAGAGACCGCTTTTCGGCAGCCCGCAACGCTATACCTGCTACCTGCCCGTTCCGCGGGGGTTAAATCTCCGGCTGTCGCGCGCGAACTCATTGTTCTGCTTCTATTTACGCCTACCTATAATCTGGCATAGAACAACTCAACGGCAGCAGGCGGCAGAGGTTACGCGCCGTTACACGCCAGTTTTTTCCGCCCCGGCAACCGTTAAGCCCTTCCCAAATCGTCTGAGAGGGCTACATTACAATCAGTCCGTGGATGGAAACGATGGCGATTGCAGGAACAGAGCCAACCGATCTCGGAGCGCAGCGCGCGGAACTGGATGCGGTGCTTCATTCGGAGCACTTTACGCGCGCGCCTACGCTCGCCCATCTGCTGTCCTACTTATGCGAGAAGTTCTTTGCCGGCGAGGCCTACCAGATCAAGGAATACTCCGTCGGCGTGGAAGTCTTTCATCGCAGTTCTTCCTTCGATCAGAACGCAGACTCGATTGTGCGCGTGGAGGCCAACCGCCTGCGCAAGCGCCTGGCAGCGTACTACGCCGGCGACGGCGCGACACACCGGCTCCAGATTTCCATCCCTTTGGGGCAATATGTCCCTGAATTCATCTCGGCGGCTCCGTGCCAGGCGGAGACTGCCGGCGCCGATACACCCGCGGCAACGCCGTTGGGGATGGAGGGCGCGCCCACCGGTAAGGCGGAAGCGCGTTTCCGCCTTGCCGGCGCCCGGAACTGGTGGCCGGTTGTGGCGCTTTCGCTTCTTTCTGTCTTGCTCGGTTTCGCCTTGCTGATGCTACGGCAAAGGACACAGAGTCCGCCGCCGTCAGGATCGAATCAGCCCTCTGCCCAGCCTGCGGAATCCGAGCTTGGCCCGCCGGTGGGCGAGGAGTTGCGCATTCTGGCTGGCGCGAGCCGCAGCTTTGTCGATCATGCCGGCAAGCTGTGGAACGCCGATACCTGGTTTGAGGGCGGCACGGCTGTCAAAAGCTCCGTGCAGAACATCTGGCGCACGCAGAATCCCAATTTCTACCGCACCAGCCGGCAGGGCAGCTTCCGCTACAACATTCCTTTGAAAAAGGGCATCTACGAACTGCGTCTGCACTTTGCCGAGACGGTCTATGACCCGGAGTCCACCGGAACGGGCGGAGAAGGCAGCCGCCTGATGATGGTGCGTGCCAACAGCAAGGCGCTGCTGACCCGCTTCGATGTGGTGGCCGATGCCGGAGCCAGCCGCACCGCCGATGTGAAGGTCTTCACCGACATTCAACCGGCGGCGGATGGGCAGTTGCATCTGGAGTTCGCCGGCGAAGAAGGCAAGCAGGCCATTCTCTCGGCGATCGAGATTCTGCCTGGATTCCGGGGACACATCCGGCCCGAGCGCGTGCTCGCCCGGCAGACGCCGTATTACTCCAACGATAGCCATTGGTGGAGCCCGGATAACTATTTCCAGGGCGGGCAACTGGCGACGTATACATCTCCGGTGAAAGGGACCGACGATCCTGAACTTTACGAAACCGAGCGCTGGGGAAACTTCTCTTATGCGATTCCCGTGACGCAGGGGAAATACTCGGTGACGCTCTACTTCGCGGTGCGACACGGCGACTGGGACCAGCCCTCATCCGCGCCGGACGATACCCGGGCGGCCGTCGCCCATCTCTTCAATGTCTTCTGCAATGGAAATGCGCTGCTGAAGAACTTCAACCTTCCCCAAGAGGCGCGCCAGGCGGACGTGGTCATGCGCAAGTTCACCGGCCTTCAGCCGAACGCCCAGGGGAAACTGCTGTTGAATTTCATTCCGGTGGAGGGCTATGCGACCGTGACCGGAATCGAAGTTCTTCCGCAATAATCCTGCGTATACTTGCACGATATGTGGATTTCCGGGAACTATTTATACTTATTCCGCGTAGTTTCAGATGGACGCGGCCGAGCCTGAAACATTGTCGCGCCGCTGACTGCAAAGGAGAATTTCATGCGCACAATCGTCCGCGTTGCCGGTTTGGCAACCCTGCTTTGTCTCGCTGTTCCCAGTGCTTTTGCCGCCGCTCCCCCAGCCCCCAAAAGCAGCCACGGTACGATGGTGATCGTCTTCAAGGATGGCCACCGGCAGAGCTTCAATCTTGGAGAGATCGAGCGGGTGGAGTTCCCCTCAGCCTCGGCCGCTACCGTCGCCAGCGCACCCGGAAACCCCTCGTGGCCGTCCCGTGCGCATTACCTGGGAAAGTGGGAGGTGGGCGATGGATCGGGGAACAACTTCTTCATCACCCTCTATGACAATGGCGACGCTCTGAAGTCAATCGGCGGCAAGCACGGCCGGTGGGAGTATGTTGACGGCGAGGCGCGCGTGACCTGGGAAGATGGCTGGCACGACGCGATCCGCAAGGCCGGCTCCAGCTATCAGAAGTCCGCCTACGGAGAAGGCAAATCCTTCACCGACGCGGCCGATAACGTCACTGGCGCGCGCAACACCTCTCCGCATCCGATCTAATCTCGGGAATCCAGGGTTTCATGCAGATCCTCCAACTGCCGCGAATCCTTCCCGGCCGGCTTCCGTCGCAAGTGCGGACGCCGGCCGCGTGCTTTTTATGTTTACAACGCCGGAATAGATATTTATAGTGATTGGCACAGCGGCATCTCGCCCCCGCGGCGGGATATGTGGCTGTATTCCCGAATGATCCAGATCAATCGACCGAATCAATGAAATGAAAGGATGCCTATGAGATCCCCCTCTCTCGCAGCAGGCGTCGTGCTCTTCGCACTGACGGCCATCACCTCCCTCTCTCCCAGCATTGCAGCGGCGGCAACAACGCCGCAAACACTGGGCCCGGCGGATCAAAACGCCGTGGTGCATTTCAACGTCTATCTTCCCCTGACGCATCAGGAGGCATTGGAACAGTTGCTGAGCGCGCAAACAGATTCCACCTCCCCCGCCTACCATCAATGGCTGACGCCGGCACAGTTCAAGGCGCAGTTCGGGCCCACTCCCGCGGATGTGGCCAAGGTAAGAGCGGCGCTTCAGGCCGCCGGATTTACCGTAATCGCCGAGCATACGCAGAACCTCGAAGTGGAGGGCACAGTGCGGTCCGTGGAGGCAATGTTTACGGCGCATCTGCACAAGGTGAGAACCACCAAGGGCAATATCAGGCTGGCGGCCGCCGAGCGGCGCTTGATTCTGCCCGATGCGCTGGCGTCGGCGGGCGCGGTGATTCCGGAGTTCACGCCGCACCTGGCCGCGCACGTTCACTCCCGCGCGGTCAGCCACTCGCTGCTGCTGGACGATCCGCTCTTCCGGCTCAGCAGCAGCAGCCTGTACTATCCCAACGATCTGAACGAGGCTTATCAACTGCCCTCCTTCCGCACCGAGGTTGCGCCCTTCGGCTCACGCCGCCCGGCACAGATCGCGGGAGTAGGGGCGCGCATCGGCATCGTGATCTCGTCGGTGATCAGCCCCAGCGATCTGGACGATACCTTCAACTCGTCGTTAAATCTGGGCGGCGGAGATTTTCTGATTCAGGCCTATTCGACGTACTCCAACCTGCCGGTTCCGTCGGTGGCCATCCGCGCGGTAAATGGCGGCAGTGGCACCTTCGATCCCACAACCGGCGACGCGGCGGAAGCCTCTCTGGATACGCAGATGTCGCTGGGAACCGCCCCCGGCGCACATGAGACGCTCTACAATATTCCCGACCTGACCGACGATTCGATCGCCGCCGCCTATACGGCAGTGGACGAAGACAATGCGGTGGATGTGGTCAGCTCCTCCTTCGGCGAGTGCGAGCTGGACTTTACCGCGGCTTATAACGGCGGGGTGGACTACACCAGCATCCTGCGCACCTTCCACGCTTTGTTCCAGCAGGGCAACGCCCAGGGCATCACCTTTGTGGCCAGCTCGGGCGACAATGGCGCCGTGCCTTGCGTCTCCGCGGCCTTTGCCAACAACCCAACCAACGGCACCTCCTTTGTCCCCGGCGTGGAGAATCCGGCCGACGACCCGAATGTGACTGCGGTGGGCGGCACCAACCTCTCCACGACGCCGACGCCGGGGGTGGATGACGCTGCTTACCAGGCAGAGAACGCCAACTTCGATCCGGAGCTGCCTGCTGAGTTCCAGTTAGACCCCAGCACGATTGTGACCGTGAATAACAATACCTGGGGATCGGGCGGCGGATTCAGCAAGGTCTTCGCCAAGCCGTTCTACCAGTATCTGGTGAATACCGGGAGTAATACGCACCGTTCGGTGCCGGACGTTTCCCTGATGATGGGCGGTTGCCCGTCGGATGCGGATTTAACCGCGCAGGATTGCACCACGCTGCCGCGCAGCGCCGCAATCGTCTGGATCGGCGGCGAGCCCTATGCTCTGATCGGCACCAGCTCCTCGGCGCCGGAGATCGCCGGCGTGCTGGCGCTGGCCGTCGAGTTGAATGGCGGCCGCCTAGGCAACGTCAACCCGCTGATCTACACGCTGTCGGCGTTGCAGTCACTGGCGGGCGGCGTTCATGCGCCCAAGGCTCTCCAGTTCTTCCATCGCGGCATCAGCGGCAACAACAACGGCTATACGGTGAAGCCGGGCCAGGCCTACAGCGAGGTGCTGGGCAACAGCACACTCGATGTGAAGAACTTCCTGGGTCTGCCGCTGGCTGCGCCGGCCGGCGCGCCGGATACGCCTAGCAATCCGTAGATAGGCGACTTGATTTTACGAAGAGCAAAGCCCCATTACAAGCAGTATTATTGGCTCGCGATGGGGCTTTCTTATTGCTTTGCAGCAAAGTAAGCGGCAACCTCTGCCCAGTTGTTGACGCGCACAAAGCCGGTCTCGGCCAGGTTGCGCGGGGCGGTATAGAGAAGGCCCTGGCCTGCAAAGCGAAGGAGATTCTTGGGCAGGTCGTCGATCAGATAGTCGGCGCGCAGGATGGACTTGTTGCCGCAGAAGACGTAGTTGCTGGGCGGGATGAATGGAAAGTGGCGCTGCAGCCAGCGGTACTTGGGACCGAGGGAGTTGGGGACAGCCATGGCCTGGGTGGCGATGAAGATTTCAAAGCGCTCGGAGAGCTGCTGAAGCACCTCTTGAGAGCCGGGTATCAGGGCCAGATCCTCGAAGAAGTCCTCGGCGTGCAGAAAGGCACGCAACTGCTGCCGCCGGTCGACGGGCGCGATCTCCGAGAGGGCCCTGCCGACTAGGTCGTCCGGGGTCACCTCCTCGTCGAAGGTCTGGTTGTAGCGGCGGATTTCTTCGGCGAGCGTGTCCGCCATCACGTCGTCCATATCGACACAAATGCGCTGCACGGCTCGTCTCCTGGGCGATGATCGCCTGAGAAAAGGGTAGCAGGGAAAGGGTGGAGGCTCTAGTCTTCGGGCTGGGCTTTGGCGGCTTTGCGCTTATGCTTGGCCTCTGGCTGCGGCTGCGCGGGAGCGGGGGCCATGGCCGGGTCCCAGTAGAGCAGGCGGAAGCAACTGTCGCAAGTGAGCAGCTCGCCCTCGCGAAGCTGGTTCCAGGTCTGCGGGCGGACGCCCATGCGGCAGCCGGTGCACTGCTGATTCTCGGCGCGCGCCAGGCCGGTAACGCGCGAGCCGCAGAGGCGGTCGAAGCGGTTGAGCACATCCGGCTCGATCAGCGGCCGGAGGGCCTCGCGCTCGGCGTTGAGCGTGGCCAGCTCGCGGGCGGCTTCTTTCAGCTGGAGACTAATGCGCTCGCGGGTGTTTTCGAGCGTGGCGGCCAGCGACTCGACCTGGGCGCGGGCGGCGGCGAGAGCGGTCTCCTGAGCTTCGGAGCGCTCCAGGCTGGCGAACTCCTCATCTTCCAGGCGTGCGGCCTCGGCCTCGGCAAAGCTGAGTTCATGCTCGATGGCAGCGGCTTGCTCGGGAGTTTTGACGGAATCAAGCTGCACGCGGAAGCGGGCGGTCTTCTGGCGGTGGGTGGCGATCTCGCGATCGAGGCGGGTGCGCAGCAACTCCTCGCGGCTCAGGGCATCGGAAGCCTTGGCGGATTGGCTCTGGGCGGCGGCCAGCAGCGCTTCGGCCTGGGCGACCTCCGCCGGCAGCGCGCGCAAGGCTACAGCCAGGCGAGTGCGCTCCAGCTCCACCGCTTGCAGCTTTACGAGGTTTTCAATTTGCGCGAGCATCCGTGCTTGCAAGTTTACGGCATGGGGCGGCTATGAGGAAAATGGGGCAACTCTGCGACAATAATAGCCAATCGGGAGGCGGGTGTGACAGAGCAGCGGAAATCGTTCTGGCGCAGGCACGGGTGGGCGAAGTGGGTTGCGGCCGGGCTGCTGCTCATGCTGGCCGTGGCGGCCGTGGTCGTGGACCTGGGGCTGCGCCGCGTGGAGCCGTATTTGCGCGCACACATCGTGGAGGGACTCAAGAGCCGCTTTCATGCGCGGGTGGAGTTGGACAGCTTTCATGTGTCGCTGGTCAACGGGCTGTGGGCCGAGGGCAAGGGGCTGCGCATCTGGCCGCCAGCGCAGGTGGAGGGCGTGGGAGTTCCAGTGGGGCAGGGCGAGCCGCTGATTCGCCTCGAAGATTTTCGCTTTCACGCGCCGCTGCGCTACCGGCCGGGCGAGGCGATTCATGTTTCTGTGGTGGAGCTGAAGGGGCTGAGCATCCAAATGCCGCCGAGGTCGCACTTTGAGCATCCCACCGAGACCAGCGCGGGCGGCTCCGAAGCCGCCGTCAAGCCCACGGGCGCGGCATCGCTGGTGAGTTTTGACGTGGACAGAATCGAGTGCACCGGCGCCGAGCTGATCATGGAAACCGACAAGCCGGGCAAGCTGCCGCTGGAATTTGCAATTGCGCACCTCAGCCTGACAAATATCGCATCGGGCGGGGCGATCGGCTTTAACGCCGAGCTGACCAATCCGAAGCCGCTGGGAACGATCCATACCACAGGCACCTTCGGGCCGTGGCAAAAGACCGATCCCGGCGAGTCGCCGCTGGCCGGCGACTACCGCTTCGAGCACGCCGACCTGGGCACCTTCAAAGGGATTGCGGGGATTCTCGACTCGACCGGGCACTTCGAGGGCACGCTGCGCGACCTGACGGTGGACGGCGAAACCCGGACACCGGATTTCCGGCTGACTCACTATGGCAACACGCTCGCGCTCACCACGCGCTTTCACGCACGGGTGGACGGGACCAATGGCGACACCTGGCTGGAGCCGGTGGATGCGACGCTGGGCCACTCGCACTTTACCGCTCAAGGGGCGATTGTGCGCGTGCGGGGGGCGGTAGTCGAGGGCAAGCAGCAGTACGGCGGCCACGACATTGCGCTCATGGTCAACGTGGACAGGGCGCGGATCGAGGATTTTCTGCGCCTGGCCAGCCGATCAAACAACGTGATTCTGACCGGCGATGTGACGGTGAAGACCAAACTGCACATTCCGCCGGGGACGGCGCCGATCCATGAACGGCTGAATCTGGACGGCTGGTTTGCGCTGGACAAGGCGCGCTTCACCAGCGAGAAGATCCAGGGGCGCATCGCGGATCTGAGCCTGCGCGGCCAGGGGCGGCCGGGAGATGTGAAGACCATCGATCCGGCAAGCATCCTTTCGCACATGGAAAGCAGCTTCCAGTTGGCGAGCGGGGTGATCACACTGCCGGCACTCGAGTACACCGTGCCAGGAGCGAAGATAGAACTCAAGGGCACGTATGGCCTGGAGGGCGGCGCGCTGAACTTTGACGGGACCGCGAAGATGGAGGCCTCGGTCTCGAGGATGGTGGGCGGCTGGAAGGGTATGCTGCTCAAGCCGGTCGACCGCCGCTTCAAGAAAGACGGAGCGGGAACCGAGGTTCCTATCCACATCGAGGGAACGCGCAAGGAGCCGAAGTTCGGCATCGGTGTTGACCGGACAAAGCCGGCCGAGAAACAGTAGGAAATCCAGGCAGCGCAGTAAGAAATGCAAAGGAGAGGGCGCGTTTCCGCGCCCTTTGTCGGGGAAGGGTAAAAGAGACAACAGGACTACGCGTTCATGACCAAAGCGGACGCGCGCCGGCGCAACAGCAGGCCCGCCAAAGCGAAGAGTCCGGTGCCCAGCAAGAGAAAACTTCCCGGCTCCGGGGTGATATAAAAGATCCCCGATCCAAAATTCGTATCTGTAGTAACCGGGTTGTATTCAGCCCATCCTTCGGTGTAGGGAAAGCTTCCCTCCCAAAGGTTGAGTTCCATTCCATCGAAATTGAAGAGCAGGCCGTCGTAATCAAG
The DNA here is from genome assembly GCA_003134855.1 of Acidobacteriaceae bacterium. Classification (GTDB taxonomy): domain Bacteria; phylum Acidobacteriota; class Terriglobia; order Terriglobales; family Acidobacteriaceae; genus Telmatobacter. The sequence continues at coordinate 399,624 of PLCS01000007.1, read as the reverse complement.
GTTTTGGCCGCCGCTCCCGGTCGGATAGAGCAGATCGTCATAGACGAAGTACGAATATGGGTCCGATTGGGGAGAGCCGTTGATAGTGTCCGGGTTCTGGATCAGGCTGATAGAGCCGCTGTTGGTGCCATCGTTGAATGTGCCGTCGATAACGCTGCTGATGAGCCATTCGTCGGAGGCTAAAGAAACGTTGTAGCCGAGATCCGTGCCGACCAGCGTACCCGAGCCATATACGCCGCCGGGAGCGGTGAAGACGAAGTCGAACGAGTCGGCCTTTGCAGCCGGGGCGATCGCAAGGGCCGCTGCCAATGCGAGGAATGCGAACAATGATTTCTTCATCTTCTTCTCCTCGATCTTCCCGCTGTTAGAGAGCCGCAACCGATGGCTCTATCCGCGTAGTATTGGCTAAGTTAACAATATCCAATACCATTTCCACTGTCAATAAATCTTCATGCGTCACGTGAAAGCCCAGCCGTTCATAAAGCCGACGCGCGCGATTGTCCGGCCTGACCTCAAGCGCCAACTTCCCCGCCGCCTCGCCGCACTGCTGTTGACATTGCTTCAGCGCCCAGCCTCCCAGGCCCTTTCCACGATACACGGCAAGCAGGGCGATATCCACAATCCGCCAGCAATCCGGCTGGCAATCCACCAGCAGCCGCCCCACCGGCATCGCGCCCTCCGCTTCATCCTCGATGCAGAGGATCGCATTCACAGCCTCGGGATACTCTGCCGCATAATGAAGCTTGCGTCCCTGGTACTGCATCTCCACCAGCGACTTATAGAGCGCCTCATTCGAGCGAAAAACCGCGAGATGCTCTTGCGAATCCGCAAACAGCCGGAAGAGAAACTCTTCGTCTTCCGGCTGCGCGGGCCTGAGGAAACAAGTCGCCGGTCCGTTCTCGATGATCTGTGTCATGCGAGCCTTCTCGAATCGGATAAATGCGTTGGCAGGTGCAACCGCCGGCGCCGTTGCTTAGCTGCGCGAGGGGAAGATTCCCACCAGCGCGATAATGAAGTTCACCGTCAGGAATGGCTGGATATTGGGGTGCGGCACGTTGCCTCCGGCCACGGAAACCGCAGTGGGCGCCAGTGTTCCGGTGGCCGCCGCAGTCGTGTAGTCGAGGTTGATAGTCGGGGTTCTGCCGCCGCCTGTATTGCCTACCGCCAGAATCCCGTTGGTGGGATCGGAAGCGCCGCCGTTCTGATTGTTCACGTTGACTAGGTGGTTATGAATCGGCATCTGGTTGCTCTGCAGCGTCACGTTCTCCGTGCCGCCCTTTTCGCCGATCACGTACGGGCTCAGGCCAGTCCCGTTGCCCCAATGGATCGGAAGCCGCCCCTGCAAGTCAGGCAGATTGAAGTTCGTGGTGCCGTTGCCGCCGTAGGTGGTTCCCAGCAGCGCAAACAACGCGGAATATTGAGAGATGGGCAGGGTTTGTCCGTTGCACAAAGCCCAGCCTACGGGTGCAAAATTGAACCCAGTCATCCTGATTTCGCCTAAAAATGGATCCATGCTTCTTCTCCTTTGGTGGTACTGCGTTGGTTTTTTCGCCGCGAAATCTTTCTATCGCAGCTGTCTGCCGATGAGCCATCCAGTTCAGCTGCTGCCCGAAAATGATGTCCCCTGGTTCGTCTGTGTGATGTCGTATGCGAGCGCGTCTCATCAGGCGTGCAAATTCTTCCCCCGCTGAGCTTCAATAGCAGTCAGTTGCAATCGAATACATCACATACGGAACCGCTGTACTCTGTGTGGTTTCGATGGTGATGAAATCTCCGGCTGCAACGGAAAATGTGTGCGTCGTATCGGAACAACTGCTCGAGGCGCCGGAACCGGTACTCACTGTGCACTGCATTGATGTTGAGCTTCCGTTCTTCAAGACGGAGAATACAGCGGTCTCGGCGCCAGGGACATGGTAGTTGTTCGCGCCGACCTTGAGAAATCTCATCGTGCAGGCAATGGGAGAAGGTGTGCCATTGATGATAAGGCCCGGAGAGTCCGCAACCGTATAGGCTTCGTTATAGGTGTCGCTTGGTCCGCCGGGCAGATTAGAGTTAGGCGCGAAGTAGTATGCGCCTGTTATGTCCCCATTCAAGTATTGTGCAATCCACAGCACCCCCTCCGGCCCGGCGGGGCCTTGCGCACCTTGCGCGCCAGTCGCGCCGGGATTCCCCATGTTTCCTTGCGGGCCGGTGTTACCGGTTGCGCCGGCGGGGCCGGTTGCGCCCGTTGCGCCAGGCGCGCCTGCCGAGCCAGCGTTCCCGGTTGTGCCCGTTGCGCCCGTTGCGCCTTGCGGGCCAGCGGCTCCGGCTGGACCGGTAGCGCCAGTCGCGCCAGGCGTGCCTTGTGGGCCAGCAGCCCCGGCCGGGCCAGTGGCTCCATTCGTTCCGGCGGGACCAGTCGCGCCGGTCGCCCCAGGCGTTCCGGCAGGGCCGGTTAAGCCAGTCGCCCCGGCTGGGCCGGTGTTCCCAATAGTTCCTTGCGCCCCGGTCGCGCCAGGCGTGCCTTGTGGGCCAGTCGCGCCTGCTAAGCCAGTCGCGCCAGGCGTTCCCGCAGAGCCTGTGGCGCCGGCAGGACCAGCCGGCCCTTGAGGCCCGGTCGCGCCTGAGAGCGCCCAGGTTAGGCCGGTTTCACCCGCGACACAGGCGGAAGTCGAACTGACGATGCGAACCGCGCCGGTCAAATTATTGACGCAGGCAGCGATCGAAGTCGATGTGGGCGCGGCCATGGCCGCCGTGCCAGCCAAAATCGAAACGGCGAAAACGCCCAGACACTTGAGAGTCGACATTGATACCTCCGGGAAAGGTTGCGGTGCGTGGAATGGGGAACGATGTACTTGAATCAGTGAATCCGGCCGGGGTGAACAAGGCTCCTGCCCGGCACAGGGAAATCGCAGGCCGAATCCTCTGTTCAAAGGCAAAAATCGGCATTCGCCGCTTGCGTCGGTGAATAGGCTCCAGAAAAACCTTCAAAATGTGATGTGCGTCACATCTTTACAGTTAACAAATCATTATTATCCTAATCCGCTTGCGTTGCGCAAGTCTTTTTTGAATAATATTTTCCTTCCCCTTTAAACCATCAGGTTCTTCCCCCGCTGAGCCGTTTCGCACAATCCTCCAGCTCCCGCTTGCCGGCCCCGGCAGGGACTGCCTTCGGACCGGCCCGGCGGTCCGCTATAATCGGGCCTTGCTTACAATTGCCGTTGCCGAATCCCCAGGCCGCGGAAGCGATCCAAGGTGACCGTAATGCACAGGACAAGAGCCATCCTCCGTGCCGCCCTGATTTTGTTTCTGGGGGCCGCAACGCTTACCGCGGACGCGCATTGTTGCCGTATTCCCTCCGCTTGCGGCAGCCTCAATCGCAAGCCACCGACGAAGCGACGTACACATATGGTGTATTGTCCGCATCGACAACATTTGTATCGACTAAATAGAACGCGAACAAGTCCCCTGCGGAAGCGGAGATCGTGTCCGTCGTATCGCTGCACGATTCAATCTCAGAGCTTGATACGGTAACGCTACAGGTTATCCCTGTGACCGCGCCATTATGCATGACATAAAAGTTCAACGTATCGTTTCCGCCGTGGCCGCCAATGTTCGGCGAGACCCGGATATTCAAATTCCGCAATGTGCATGCACTGGCGAGGGATGACTGCGTAATATCATTCATGGCAGTTATGGGGGATGTGCCGTTCCCATACGCAGCCAGACCGCTGACGGGGCTCCAGGCGCTCGCTGTATAGCTGGGAAGAATTGAATACGTCGAGTAGTACGGTGAGCCAGCCGGTCCAGCGGGGCCCGCAGGTCCGGCTGGACCTTGTAGTCCAACCGCACCGCAACCGGTGCAGGTTCCACTCACGGTGAGATTGGTGAGACTCGTGCTTCCCATATCCGTAAGGCCGCTCACGGTAGGCGAGGTGGCCAGCACGACTTTACCGGATCCCGTTGTGGAGGCCGCGGCCACAACGCCACTGCTGTTGGTTCCCAAAACGGTTGCGCTCGTAATCCCGGTGTCTGTCAATCCCGCTGCCTTGAATCCGCCCGTTGCACTGGAAAAATCAACGGCGAAGGTGCCTGTCAGCGCTCCGCTCTGCGCAGCGCCCAGGGTCAACGTGTTAACCGGACTTTGAGCCGTATTGGTAAGAATGTTCTGCATGTAGAGTCCGGAGCTGTAAGAATTGTTGTAGACCGTCGAGTAGGCATTGCCGTCGAAATAGAGTCTTGCCGAACTTTGGTTTGTGCCGCTTGTGGCTGCCGTCGCGGCCGCCAAAGTTAAATTGCTGGTGTCGGTAGAAGTTACAGCCTGAGCCAGATTCGGCGTGTAGGCGTAACTTCCAGTCGCGGTCCGGTAGCCGCACTCGATGGTATCGCCGCTGGTACTGGCCCCGCCAAAACAGCGGAAGCGCGTGTACAAGCTGGCCGCTGGGAGCGCGCTGCCGGGAACCTCGGTGAGCGGAGTCCCGGCAAAATACTGATTACCGCTTGAATCCTGAGCCATGGAGCCAAGTTGGTTCGCCTGGCTGGTTGTATAAAAATTACCGCCAACAACGGTAAGCACGTCGGTGGATCCCTTTGTAACGAGCGGGTACGGCGTACTGGCGACCCAATTTCCCGGCGGATTGTAAAGAGTAAGCGACCCATAACCACTCATCACGAACGGACTGCTCGTCGTATTAAAATTTATGCTTTCCGCACCTAGGAAATGTACCGCTGCTTGACTGTTCACTCCAACCACAACCAATGGGCCGGTAGGAACTTCGGTATCGCCCAGCCATATCTCCGATATGGTGGCTTGAATTTTACCCCCTGTAATGGCACCAAGAGTGGCGACGTTGGCACAGTTATCCACTTCTCCCAAGTACGCGATGTTTCCTACTCCAGCCTGAAAGCGCAGCATGCCCGCTGCAACCGATGGGCCGGTGCCGGCTAGGATGCAACTGCCCATCATCTTCTCAATGATCCAGGCATTGGACGAACCTGGAGCAATGTCGACGAGAAACAGCCCCGCGCTGTTGCTCCCTCCATTGCAAACAAAATTTCCCAAGTGTCCGTTCCCATACCCCTGCGCCGTTAGACACTGCGCGAATCCCCAGATATAGACATTGTTCATTTCCAGCAAACTGCCATTCATGGAGGCGCTTGAACCCTCCATTGCTATACCCGCGCCCGATGAACCATTCACCGCGTAGATGTTCATGTTTTGCAGGTTCGCTGCGGGATAGCACCAGTTCGCATTGGAATTGTTTGCGCAGCTAAACGCAAATCCACTGTTGGCGGCTGTGGTCCCGGTGAATCTGAGAGTCGTGGAGCAACCCGAATCGTTGCCCATCCCACCCCCAATCAGAGTTGTGCCAGACACGTTATTGCCGAGTGTTCCGCTATTCAACTGCCCTGCAACCAGAATTTGGCCATGCGAACCCTGGCAATTCGTCGGCAGAGTGTAGGCCTGGCCGGCCGCAATACAAGCATTCAGCGCGGCCGTGTTGTCCGTACGGGAGTCGTTCACGACTCCGGGGCACGGGCCTGCCCCACCCGCTGCGCTGATCAGATTCGCCAACGCCCCCGCTGCGCTGGTCGCGCCCGTGCCGCCGACGGTCACGCCAAGCGAGGCAACGCCGCCGATGGTTCCGCTGCCCGTGTAGACGGCTGGCTGGCCGGTTGTGGCTGCGGCGATATTCGCGGCGCCTCCGGCCGGCCCCTGCGGTCCGGCCGGGCCTTGCGCGCCGGTGGCGCCGACCGGGCCCGTCACCGCCCAGGTTGTCCCGGTTTCACCCGCAACACAAAGGGAGGTTGAGCTGACAACGCGAACCACGCCGGTGGTCGTACTGACGCAGGCCGATATCGACGATGACGACAGGGTAATCACCGTGACCGTTAAAGGAACCGTCGCTGATACCGTGTTGATGTTGGCCGTATCCGCCGGTGTACAGGTCACTGAAAGTGTCTGTGTGCCCAGGGGTAGAACTGTTCCCGAGGCCGGCGTATAGACGCACGACCCCGGCACACTGAAGCTCGCGTTGAGCTGTGTTGCGCTCAATGCCGTGCCAGAGGTGATCGCCGCTGGAGCCGTCCAGGTGATCGTGGGCGTCGACTTGACCTGGACAAATACGCGAGTGCGATTGTTGGTCTCGTCATCGACGTAAATATAGCCGGACGAATCCACGGCAATGCCGGTGGGCGTGTTCAATGCGGCGCTGGTTGCCAGGCCTCCGTCGCCTGAGTATCCGCAGTAGGGCATGCCGGCCGTAGTGGCAGTATCGGACGTCGTGGGATCGCCGGCCACCGTGGTGATGATCCCCGTCGAGAGAGTCACCTTGCGCACCACACAGTTGCTTCGATCCGTAATGTAGAGGTTGCCCACCGAATCCAATGCAATGTTGTCAGGAAGATTCAACAACGCACTCGTGGCCGATCCGCCATCGCCCTGGTATCCGGCAGCTCCGTTGACTTTGCCGGCCAGCAAGCTAATTGTTCCTGTCGAGTTGGCGACTCCAGACGGGATATAGTTAGTGCTACTGCTGGTGCTGGCGGTCACCTCGAGAATACGCGAATTGTACATGTCCGCGATGTAGAGATTGCCGGACGGATCTAGCGCAACCCCGCCAGGCGAATAAAGATATGCGCTTCCGGCCGGTCCAGGGACTCCGGCGGTGCCATGAGAGCTCTGGCCTGCCACCGTGCTGATGATTCCCGTCGAAAGATTGACCACGCGAACGCGGTGATTGGCGAATTCGGCGATGTAGAGGTACTCGATTCCGTTGACTGTTTCTATTGCAACACTGACGGGCGTATGCAGCTCGGCGCTAGTGCTGTTTGCCAGTCCGCCATCGCCTGCGAAGCCCGCAGTGCCGTTGCCGGCTATCGTATAGATGTAGCTTGCGAGGGGTGCGCCACCGGCTACAGAGTTGATGTAGCTGGTGGTGTATCCATTGCCCCCGGAAGCCGCTACCATGCGAATACGCTGGTTACTCGTGTCGGCAATAAAGATATTGCCGGAAGAATCGACGGCGACACCCTGGGGATAAGACAAATCCGCACTGGTCGCTAGTCCGCCATCGCCGGCGTAGCCACTAGCGCCGATGCTGCTGCCGGCGACCGTGGTGATGATTCCTGTCCTGGCCGTCACCATTTGAATGCGGCTGTTGGAGTAGTCGGCGATGTAGAGGTTGCCCGACGGGCCGATTGCAACAGCGAATGGTAGATGAAGTCCGGCAGCTGTGGCTTGCCCGCCATCGCCGGTGTGGCCAGCTGTGCCGGAAGTGTTGACGATAGTATTGATATTCCCGTCAGCCGGAAACACGATCTGCGCAGCCGCGCTCATGGCGAAAGCCGCAAAACAAAATGCCAATCCTGCCATCCGCTTGTGCATGGTTCTCAATTCCTTTTCCGAATGAATCGCTCTTTCGTCAACTCGTTGCTGCACAGCCATTGAGTTGCCAAGCGCCTTGTCGATGCAGCCTGTGCCGCTCAATTGTCCTGCTCCACTCCTGAATCAGTCCACCAAAAAGCCGTCCACCGAACAACTGCCGCCCTTCCGGTGTCGGACTTGCAAGAAGTCCGGCGCCGGTCGTCCTTGTTTCTGTTCACTACAAGTGGTTCGTAACGCCCAATGCCGGTACTAAGGATCGGGTCACGATCGATGATTCCGGCGCCGCCAGAGCCGCCGTGCTCGTCAGAGAGGAACACCCCAAAGATACGCAGATGATGGCCAGAAGCGATGCGACGACAGCGCCCAGACACTTGAGAGAAGACATTAATACCTCTTATCTTAAGGGGAGGTTGCTAAAGTCTAAAAGCAAAAGATGGTATAACGGATTCCGTGGATACAACGACGATTTGCGCCCCAACCCGGCATCCGGAAACCGCTGGTCAGAATCCCAACTAGAATGATGAGGAAATGGCTTCCACCGCCGTAAGTCTATTAAGTAGCCCCGAGACAACATTCCCCCATTGGGATTGATACACGTCACATTATGTTAGAACACTATATATTTTATATATCAATCCCTGAGTGCGCGCAAGTGAATTTGAATTATTTCAGTTCAAATCCAAACGAAAAAAACTGGCCTCGTCAAGCGGTTTCCTACGATCCTCCGGCTTCCGCTAGCAGGCCTCCAGCTGGAATCTGCTTTCGACCGGCCTCGCGCTCCGATATAATCGGGCGTTGCTGATGAATTCCGTTGCCCAATCCGCGGGCAGCGGAGGCGCTCCAAGGAGACCGCTATGCACAGGACAAAAGCCATCCTCCGTGCCGCCCTGGTTTTGTATCTGGGGGCCGCAACGCTCACCGCGGGCGCGCAGCCCGGCCATCCCGCCCGGCATCCCGCCGGCGCATCCTCCGCCGGCGAGCGCGACTGGTGGAAGAACGCCGTCATCTATGAGATCTACCCGCGCAGCTTTCAGGACTCGAACGGCGACGGCATCGGCGACCTGAACGGAATTACGGCGCGGCTGGACTACCTGAAGAAGCTGGGCATTGACGCCATCTGGCTCACTCCCTGCTATCCCTCGCCGCAGGTGGACTTCGGCTATGACATCTCGGACTACAAGAATATCGACCCCAAGTACGGCACCCTGGACGACTTTGACCGCCTGGTGGCCGAGGCTGGCAAGCGGCATATTCGCATCCTGATGGACCTGGTGATGAACCACACCTCGGACCAGCATCCGTGGTTCCTTCAGTCGCGCTCCTCGCGCGTGAATCCCTACAGCGACTGGTATATGTGGCGCGATGGCAAGGGCGAGACGGCGACCGATCAGGGCGCGCCGCCGAATAACTGGGAGTCGCTTTTCGGCCACTCGGCCTGGCAGTGGGACGCAGCCACGCGGCAATATTACTATCACAGGTTCTACATTCAGCAGCCGGATCTGAACTGGAACAATCCCAAAGTCCACGACGCCTTTAAGGAAATCATCAGCTTCTGGCTAAAGCGCGGGGTAGCCGGCTTCCGCTTCGACGCGGTCACCGCGCTCTATGAAGACCCCAGCCTGGCCGACGAGGAGATTCTCAAGGATAAGGACGGCCAGCCGTTGGTCAACGCCTACGGCGATCCGGTGCTAAACGACTCGAAGACCGACAACCTGCCCAGCGTGCATGTGGTGATGCAGGAGCTGCGTGCGCACACCGACACCTTCAGCTTGGCGGCCTTTCCCGGCACGCGCGTGCTGATCGGCGAGACCTATCTGCCCAACGTCGCCGAACTGGCTAAGATGTACGGACCGGCCGGCAAGCCGGAGTTTCATCTGCCGATGGATACACAGGTGGCCTTCATCAACAAACTGGATGTAGCCGCCTTCCGCGCCAAACTGAATGACGTGGAGACGAAGATCGGCGATAACACGCCGCTGCTGCTCTTTGATAACCACGACAATCCGCGCGTGCAGGCTCGCTACGGCGATGGCGTCCACGACCTCGATATTCAGCGCGCGCTGGCGGCGGTGCTGTTTTTGAGCCGGGGCGCGGCGCAGTTCTATTACGGCGATGAGCTGGGTATGCTGACCACGCCGCCCACGCGCAAGGAGGATGTGAAAGACCCCATCGGCATCACCGGCTGGCCCAACGAGAAGGGCCGTGACGGTGAGCGCACGCCGATGCAGTGGGACGCAAGCGCGAACGCCGGCTTCTCGCGCGGCCGGCCCTGGCTGCCCGTGCCGCCCAGCGCCGCCGCCATCAACGTCGCCGCCGAGAGCCCCGATCCTGACTCGCTGCTGGCCTGGTACGAGAATGTGATCCGCCTCAAGAAGACGATCCCGGCCTTTGCGCGCGGCCGCAACACCATGCTGGACACGAAGAACACCAAAGTCCTGAGCTGGATGCGCAAGGCTCCGGGCGGTCCGCCGGTATTAGTCGCGGTCAACTTCACCGCCGAGCCGCAGACGGTATCCTTGAGCGTCCCCGGCTTCAACGGCAAGCTCAAGACGCTATTGAAGACTCCCGGCGCAGCCGATCCCGACTCGCTCAAAGCAATTCAACTGGGGCCGTTTGGGGTTTTCGTCGGGAAGATCTTGCAGCGATAAATCCAACGGCATGGCTGAAGCCGTGCTCTTTCAAATCCGCTTGCCTGACGTGCATCCCTCCTGCACCTGTATAATTCTCCGTTGCCTCAAAACGGGGCAACGGAGGCTTTGAATGGACCCGATGTTTCTGATACCCGTGGGAGTTGTAGCTCTCATCGTACTCATCATTTTTCTCAGCAGCTTCTTCACCGTCAACACGGCGGAAGTCGCCATCATCACGCGCTTCGGCAAGTTTCTGCGCGTCGCCGATCCCGGCCTGAACTGGAAGCGCCCGTTCTTCGACACCATGGCGGGCATCGTGAGCCTGCGCGTCAACCAGATTTCGCTGACCATGGAGACCAAAACCAAGGACAATGTCTTCGTCACCATCCCCATCTCGGTGCAGAATCGCGTGCGCCCGGAGAAGGTCTACGACGCTTACTACAAACTCTCCGACCCGACGGCGCAGATCAAGAGCTACGTCGAGCAGGTGATTCTGGGCCACGTGCCCGGCATGACGCTGGATGAGGTCTTCGCCTCGCAGTCCTCGATAGCCGCCGCGGTCAAGCAGGAGCTCGACGCGGACATGGCCACCTTCGGCTTCGAGATTGTCAACGTGCTGGTCACTGACATCGTTCCCGACCAAAAGGTGAAGTCGGCAATGAACGACATCAACGCCGCCCAGCGCGAGCAGGTGGCCGCCAACGCCCGCGGCGAGGCGGAGAAGATTCTCGTCGTCAAGAAGGCCGAGGCCGAGGCCGAGAGCAAGGCGCTGCAAGGCCAAGGCATCGCCAACCAACGCAAGGCGATCATCGAAGGTTTGCAGGTCTCCATCGAGCAGTTCCAGAAGGTGGTGGACGGAGCATCGTCGAAGGACGTGATGCAGTTGGTGATGGTCACGCAGTACTTTGACACGCTCAAGTCCATCGGCGAAAGCGACAAGACCAACACGCTGTTTCTCTCGCACTCGCCGGGCTCTGTCAAGGAGGTTTCGGAGCAGATTATGGAGTCGATGGTGGTGGCGCAGCGCGCGAATAGCTGATGGAGCATCCGCCCTTTCTCTCGCGAGTTGCTTCCCTAGGGTCTCCCAGGTCTTGTTATTGAGACCTGGGAGACCACTAACATCGACAGCCCCGGAACTTCGACCGAGGCGCAGGCCTTCTGCATCCTGATGGAAGCAGCCGGCAGCAAGCTGGCCTCCGTGAGTTGAAATCAGTCTTTGGGCAGCAGGCCTCGCATTCCGCATACGGCGCAGATATGAAGAAGCCCGTCTCTGTGTAACTCACACTGACCCTGTAATCACAGCAAAGTGAGTGAGAGAAAATCCGGATTGATTGTTTGTTTCAGGAAGCCATCTGGAGCAATTCCTGCTCGGCTCGCAGCCAATCCTGCTCCGCGTATCCATCGGTGTAGCCGCGCTGCGCCCAGTATTGCTGCGCAAGCCTCTCGATTTCAGCGCGCGAGGGCATGGCCAGCTTGGGAGGCTGAGCAACTTTCTCTTTCCTGGTTGCGGTTTTGCGTGGTTTCGCTGTAGCCTTAGTTTTCTTCACAGTATCTGCCATTGTGTAGTACCTCCGTTGGATTTGCCGCCAACACGCGGGGCATCATCTTCATGATACAGGGAATCTGCGATAAAAGCTATCCCCTGACGCGATGGGCGTATCCCTTCAGTGATCAGACGCGGCGATTTTCATCATCCTGCAATATCTCCGCAGAGTATATTTCGCCGGATAATTCTGGAGGAACGCGATAATCTATCCGTATGCGGCTCACCGATCATTGCTATACGGTTACCGGACTGGGATACTCGTTGCCCTGGTGCGTCAATGCTGGGTTCATCGCGGGCGACGCAATAACTCTGGTGGTGGACACAGGCGGAAACACCTTGGCCGCGCAAACTATTCACGGCTATGCTTGCGCCGCGCGGCCCGGTAACAAGCTGCGCGTCATCAACACCGAGAAGCATTTCGATCACATCGGCGGCAACGGTTACTTCCGCGAGCTGGGGATTGACGTGTGGGGCCATGTGGGGATCGCGCGCGCGCCCGATGAATTTCAAGCGGAGATCGCCGAGTTCAACGATGCGATTCCCGACCCCGCGCGCCGCGCTCGCCATGAGGCGCAGGCTTTTTTTTATCGGACCAATCTAAACAATCCGAACTGCCCGATTCACAACGAGACCACCTTCGATCTGGGTGGCCTGAAAGCCGAGATCTTGCTAACTCCAGGGCACACGCAGACGAATCTCTCGGTGTGGCTTCCAGAGGAGGGCGTCTTGTTCGCGGGTGACTGTGTGGTGCGCGAGTATCTTCCGAATCTGGATGCGGGCAGCAGCGCGGACTGGCAATGGTGGCTCGAATCGCTGGATCGGATTGAACGGCTCAAGCCCGGCTTCATCGTCGGCGGCCATGGGCCCGTCTCCCGCGGCAACGAGATTCCCGCGGCCATCGGCGCTATGCGCAAGGTGCTCCGTGAAGCAATCGCGCGCGGGTGCTCGCCGACTGCTCGCCCGTAGATTGTTCTCAATGAGCTAAATCGCTGTTGATTCGGAATCTGGCTTCCACTATCGACTCAGGCCTGTTGCCGTAGAGTAGCCAGCCGTGATTGACTGAGTTCCGAAGGCGGACTCGACAGAATGGCTTACATCCTTGCACTCGACCAGGGAACCACAAGCTCCCGCGCGATACTCTTTGACGAGGCGGGCGCGATAGCCGCCACGGCGCAGCATGAGTTCGAGCAGTTCTACCCGCAGCCGGGGTGGGTGGAGCACGACCCCACGGAAATCCTGACCAGCCAGCTCGCCTGCGCGGTCGAGGCGCTGGGCCGGGCCGGCGCACTGCCCAAAAACATCGCAGCCATCGGCATCACAAACCAGCGCGAGACGGTGATCGTCTGGGAGCGCGCCACCGGCAAGGCGATTCACCCCGCCATCGTCTGGCAGGACCGCCGCACCGCCGCGCAGTGCGAGGCGCTGGTCGCGAGCGGCGTCGAGGATGCGGTTTCTGCCAAGACGGGGCTGGTGCTGGACCCGTATTTTTCCGCGACCAAGGTGGCCTGGATTCTGGACAACGTCCCCGGCGCGCGGGCGCGGGCCGAGCGCGGCGAACTGGCCTTCGGCACCGTGGACAGTTGGCTCGTCTGGCACCTGACCAGCGGGCAGCGCCATGTGACCGACGCGACCAATGCCTCCAGAACGCTGCTCTTCAATATCGTCAAGGGCGAGTGGGACACGGAGCTGCTACGCATCTTTGGCGTTCCTGAAAGTATGTTGCCCGAAGTAATCTGGTCGAGCGAGCGGGTGGGCGAGGTGACCACCACCCTCGGCCTGGGCGGCGTGACTATCGCGGGCATCGCCGGCGACCAGCAGGCGGCGCTCTTCGGGCAATTGTGCTGGCGGGCAGGCGAGGCCAAAAACACCTACGGCACCGGCTGCTTCTTATTGCAGAACATCGGCACCGGAGTGGACGGCAACGGCACGGGCTTCGTGCGCTCGAAGCACCGGCTGATTACCACGCTCGCGGCCAGCGCCGAGCATCGGCTGGAGTACGCGCTGGAGGGCAGCATCTTCATCGGCGGCGCTGTGGTGCAATGGCTGCGCGACAACCTCAAGCTCATCGGCTCCTCAGCCGAGGTGGAGGCGCTGGCGGCCTCCGTGCCCGACTCGGGCGGAGTGGTCTTTGTGCCGGCCTTTGTCGGCCTGGGCGCGCCGCACTGGGACCCGCACGCCAGCGGTATGCTGATCGGCCTGCGCCGCGGCACTTCGCCGGGCCACATTGCCCGCGCGGCGTTGGAGAGCATCGCCTTCCAGGTGGCTGACGTGCTGGAGGCGGTCCAGAGCGAGACGACGCCGCTGGCGGCGCTGCGCGTGGACGGCGGCGCTGCGGTGAACAACCTCTTAATGCAGTTCCAGGCCGATGTGCTGGGCGTGCCGGTAGTGCGTCCGCAGGTGACGGAGACGACCGCGCTGGGCGCTGCCTATCTGGCCGGCCTCGCGACAGGCTTTTGGGCCAATCCGGAAGAGTTGCGTGCCAAGCGCCAGGGCGACGCTCGCTTTGAACCGCGCATGGACGCTGCCAAGCGAGCCGAGAGGCGCGGGCTGTGGCAACGAGCTGTCGAGCGGGCCAAGGGCTGGAGCGCGTGAGCAGAGGCCAACTTAGTTGGCGGAGAGCAGAGTGAACGCTTTACGCCAGCTCCACCTCAATCTTCTTGGCTTCGGGCTCCAGCTTGGTAATTTTGAAGCTGCGGATCTGGCCTTCGCTCAGCGCTTCAGGTTTCTCTTGGGCGGCGGGGGTGTTGCCTTGCCAACGGGCTTTCAGCATCGATGAAAGGCTCGACATATTGGGCTTGGCCTCTGCTTTCGCCTTGGACTTCGGCTTCGGCTTCGAGGATGCGGCCGCAGCTTCGATAGGCGCGGCTGCTTCACCACCAGCGCCAACGTGGCAGATGGCGCGGATGCCGTCGCCAAGCTCGACGTGGATGAGACTCGGGGATTGCCCGATGACGCGGCCGGAGACGGAGTCGCCAACCTTGTGCTCGGCGATGTACTCGTCGATCTCGGTGGGGACAAAGACCTTCATGCTGAGCTTGATCTGGCGCTTTTCCGGGTCGATCGCCAGGACCTGCGCCTTGACGATCTGCCCCACGCGCAGCACATCCGAGGGGTGATTGAGGCGGCGCTCGGCGGTGATCTCGCTGATGTGGACCAGGCCTTCGACGCCGTCCGCCAACTGCACAAATGCGCCGAAGTTCATCAGCTTGGTGATGGGGCCTTCGATCTGCGAGCCGACGGCGAAGTTGTGCGAGACTTCGGTCCAGGGGTCGGTGAGCGTCTGCTTCAGGCCGAGGGAGATGCGGCGCTCCTCTGGCTTGATGCCGAGAATGACGGCGTCCACGCGATCGCCCTGCTTGAGCATGTCGCTGGGGTGGCGCAGCTTCTTGCCGTAGGACATCTCCGAAATGTGGATGAGGCCCTCGATGCCGGGTTCAATCTCGACAAAGGCGCCGAAGTCCATAAGGCGTGTAACCGTGCCGGTGATGCGCTGCCCAGCGACGAGGCTCATGGTTTGCCAGGGCTCGGGCTGTAGCTGCTTGAGGCCGAGGGAGATTTTCTTGGTCTCCGGATCGATTTTGAGGATTTTAAGCTGGAGTTCCTGGCCGACGGAGAGCACGTCTTCCGTCTTGGTGACACGGATGTGGGAGATGTCGCTGACATGCAGCAGGCCGTCGATGCCTCCCAGGTCGATGAATGCGCCGTAGGGCATGATGGTGCGGATGTTGCCCGTGACCGTGTCGCCCTCCTTCATCGCGCCGCGCCGGATTTCGGTGAGGCCGCGCGCCTGCTCTTCAAGAACCACGCGGCGGTCTACGACGATATTCTCGTCGGTGACATCAAGCTTGGTAATGCGGCAGGTGATCTGCGTTCCCACCAGCTTTTCCAGCTCCGCCGCGTCCTTGGTTCCGCTGCGGCTGGCGGGCATGAAGGCGCGCACGCCTACATCCACGGAAACGCCGCCTTTGATGACCTCAGTGACGGTGCCTACGACGGCCAGCTTCTCGGCGAAGGCGGTCTCCAGAGCCGACCAGTCGCGGGGCTGCGCCACTTTGAAGCGCGAAAGCTCGTAGTAGTGTTCCTCGTTGCGTCCTGTGACCGAGACCGGGAAGCTGTCGCCGGGCTTTACGCCGTCGGCGTTGTTGTCGAAGGCCGAGCGGGGAAGCACACCCTCGGTCTTGTAGCCGATGTCCAGGAAAACCTGCTCGGCGGTGAGCGAGATAACGACGCCCTTGAGCTGCCTTTGGCCGGGTTCGCCCCGGTGCGAGTGGCTGCTCTCGAAGGCGCGGAGCTGATCGGCGAAGGACTCCTGAGGCTCTTCGATAGGCTCGGCGACGGGCTCCGGAGCTGGCTCGACGATTGGGGCAACCACGGGCTCAGGGGCTGGCTCGGCGATAGGAGCGGCGACAGATTCCGGGACGTTCGCGGTAGTCGCATCCAGAACGGCCGCAGGGGCTGGCTCAGGAACTGGCTCAATGGCTGGCTCAGGCGCGACTTCTTCGACGGCCTCGGCGGCAGGCTCTGACGTGGCTTCGGGGGTGGGCAGGGATTCTTCGTTGATTTCGTTGGTCATAGCGGTCTATCCTCCATTCTCCCACGTGTAGGGCGTGGGCCGCATTGGATACACTGATAAAGCTATGGAAATCCGCTTAGGGAACCAAATCCGCGAAGCGTTTCTGCGCTTTTTTGAGTCGAAGGGCCACCGCCGCGTGCACTCTTCCTCGCTGGCGCCCGTCAACGACCCGACGCTGCTGTTCACCAACGCCGGGATGAACCAGTTCAAGGACGTTTTTTTGGGAGCCGAGAAGCGCGACTACTCCCGCGCGACTACGTCTCAAAAATGCGTCCGCGCGGGCGGCAAGCACAACGACCTGGAGAACGTCGGCTTCACGCGCCGCCACCACACCTTCTTCGAGATGCTGGGCAACTTCTCCTTCGGCGACTACTTCAAAAAAGATGCGATTGCCTTTGCCTGGGAGCTGGTCACGAGCAAAGAGTGGTTCAACATTCCCAAGGACCGCCTTTATGTGACGATCTTCGAAGGTGACCCCGCGAATATGGGGGCCCCCGCGGACAGGTCTTCGTCCGCGGGGTCAAATGGCGTTCCGCGCGATGACGAAGCGGAGCAGTACTGGATAGAGGCCGGCGTCGCCAAGGAGCGCATCAAGGAATACGGCCTCAAGGACAACTTCTGGCAGATGGGCGAAACCGGCCCCTGCGGCCCCTGTTCGGAGATTTTCTATGACATGGGCATCGAGGCTGCTGAGACGCCCGGAGTGGACCTGCCCTTCGGCCAGGACGAAGCGCGCTACGTCGAAATCTGGAACCTGGTCTTCATGCAGTTCGACCGCTCGGCCATCGTACACCCCGCCACCAAGGCCACCACCTACACGCTGACCCCGCTGCCCAAGCCCTCCATCGACACCGGCGCTGGGCTTGAACGCTTGGCCGCAGTGCTGCAAGGCAAAGTCTCTAACTTCGAGACAGATTTATTCACTCCATTAACTGAGCGAGCTGCCGAGCTTACTCATTTCAAGCCAACAAAATTATTCCCCGATGCTCATGGCCTTACCACCTTTCCTCCAGATGTGGTTGCTCGTTGGATGGAAGAACACGGGCCTTCTCTCCGCATCATCGCCGATCACGCACGTGCTGCAACGTTCCTCATCAATGATGGTGTGCTTCCTTCAAACGATGGCCGTGGTTATGTACTGCGAAAAATTCTCCGCCGAGGGATTCGGCACGGTCGCATTCTCGGCGAAGAACAGCCCTTCCTATACCAGATGGTCTATGCTGTCCGTGATTTGATGAAAGGCGCGTATCCAGAACTCATCGATTCCGCAAATCGTGTCGCTAATGTTGTTGAAGCCGAAGAAAAGCAGTTTGCAAGAGTTCTCTCTGTTGGCGCAGAGCAACTTCAATCAGAATTCAGCAAATTCCAAACCGGAAAGAACGAATTCGAGGCGGAATTGAACTGGCCAGCACGACAGTCTGCTCCTATTGCACTCATGCATCGAGCGGAATCGTTCCCAGAAGTACATGAATTAGTAGAAAAAGCAATCAACAATAAAATCAGCCTTGATGACATTAAATTTCGTTCAGAGCTTGAAGCGATAATTGGCTCCGAGGAGATGCAGGCTTATGATCGCGAGGTCAAGCGGGGACAATCGGTTCGTTGGGTCAATTTTCCTGGCGACAAAGCCTTCAAACTATACGAAACTTTTGGCCTGCCGCTCGACTTCATGAAGGATGCAGCACATGACGCCGGAATTGGTTTTGATGACGCCGGCTTCGAAGCCGCCCGCGCCGAAGAACAAGCCCGTGCGCGTGCCAGTTGGAAGGGCGGCAGCCAGAAATCGGCCAGCCCGGCTTATCGTGAACTGCCCAAGACTGATTTTCTGGGTTACAAGCAGCTCACCGCCCCCGGCGCAGAGGTTCTGGCGATTGTGAAGGATGGCGTTGGCGTTCCCGCTGCAAATGCAGGCGACCTGGTTGAGGTTGTGCTGGATCAGACCAGCTTTTACGGCGACTCGGGCGGCCAGACCGGCGATACCGGCTGGTTCACTTCGCCGGACGGCAACACCACCGTCGCCGAGATTCAGGGCTGCGTGCTGCCCGTGCAAGGCGTCCGCGCCCACAAGGCTCTGCTCAAGGAGCCGCTGGCCATCGGCGATCATGTCCGCACCGTCGTGGATGCCGACCGCCGCAACGCGATCCGCCGCAACCACACCGGAACCCACCTCCTGCACGCGGCGCTGCGCCAGGTCCTCGGCACGCACGTGAAGCAGGCTGGTTCGTCGGTGCATCCGGATCGGCTGCGCTTCGATTTCTCCCACTTTGCCCAGGTGGCCGACGAGGAGCTGGAAGAGATCGAGAGCATCGTCAACCGCGAGGTGCTGGCCAACGCCGAGGTCGTCACCATCGAGGACGTACCCATCGACGTGGCCGTCAGCGAGTACCATGCGATGGCCCTCTTCGGCGAAAAGTACGGCGACAAAGTGCGGGTGGTGAAGCTGGCAGATGGGTTTTCAACGGAGCTTTGCGGCGGCACGCATACCCGCGCCACCGGCGAGATCGGTCTCCTCAAAATCGTCAGCGAAGGGTCGGTCTCCTCCGGCGTGCGCCGTTTGGAGGCGATCAGCGGCTTCGGCTCTCTGGCCGCCTTCCGGCAGGATTCCTCTGTCGCTCAAATCGTCGCGCAGCTTGCACCCGCTCCTGAGGGCAGCAGCCCGTCAGAAGCATTCCGCGCCAAGCTTGCCGCACAGGAAGACGAACTCAAGCGCCTGCGCCGCGAGTTGGAAGAGGCGCGCATGAAGTCCGCCGCCGGGGCGCTGGACGAGGCCGTGAACCGTGCCGTCGAAGTCAAGGGCGTGCGCCTGGTAACGCTGCGCGCCGACTCGCTGGAGCGCGGTCAGCTTCGCACTCTCGTCGATAACCTCAAGCAGAAGCTGGGCGAGGGCGTGGTGGTGCTGGCGTCGGCGCAGCCGGAGGGCAAGGTCGCCCTGATCGCCGGAGTCACGCCCGGCCTCACCAAGCGCATCCAGGCCGGGAAACTGGTTGGTGCGGTTGCCAAGCTGGTCGGTGGATCAGGCGGCGGCAAACCGGAGATTGCCGAAGCCGGTGGCAAGGAGCAGTCGCAGATCGACGCGGCGCTCCAGGCGGCGGCGGGGATTATCGGGGAGTTGCTGGGATAAGCACCTGCGGTGCGGCAGACGGGCACCTGCGGTGCGGCAGAAGGCGCTTGCGCGCCATGGGGTTCGTGGTTTCCCAGGTCTGAAAATCGAGACCTGGGGCACCCAAGCGCTTATAGGTCAATGCAAAGGGCTGCTTCCGATCCGGAAGCAGCCCTTGGTTTTGTTGTGCCGGAGGTTACTTGGTGCGGATGGAGTAAGCCACCCCGAAGGAGAAGATGGGGTAGACCTGCAACGGATTCAGGTCCTTCCTCCACTTGACGAGCTGATCATTCAGGTTGCCTTGCGCCGTGGGGTCGGTGGCCATATTCACGCAATTAGCACCTTTGTTGTCGCATGCCCAGCCTTGCAGTTGCATATTGATCGTGGGCACGCCAGTGAAAGCCGCGCCGATCTCAAAGGGGAAGGAGAGATGCCCGAAGAGCAAGTCCTTGCTCTTGCGGGGAATCATGTTGCCCCAGCCGGTGGTGAGCGTGAAAGCCTGTTTGTGGGTATTCAGCCCCAAGTTGGCGGTCACCTGGAAAGGATCAGTCGTTTCTGTTACCGCATCTGGATAATAATCATAGCCATTCAGAGAAAAGGATTTTCCGGGTTGGGGGGTGGCGGTAGCCGATATCCCGTTCTGGTTATAGAAGAGCATTCCGGGGCTCACGCGAAAGCCCATCCGGGGTATGGGGTAATAGTCCAGCGAGACGCCGGCTGTGGCAAAATTCGCCTTGCCGGTCAGGTCGAAGCCGTTGGTGGAGATATTGTTAGTGGTGTAATTGAAGAAGTTGCCGGTGCCGCGCAGGTTCAAATAGCGGTTCACGTTGGTTGCGGCCTGCAGATTGACGCCCATCAGCGACATTCCGCCGCCAAAGGCGACCGCGGAAAACGGTTTGAGTTGAACCTCGGCCTTCCGGGCCTTCTTGGCGGCCTTGGCATCGGCGGCGGCTTTGGCAGGGTTGGCAGCGGGTTTGGCGGCGGCCGGGGTATTTGGCGTGCTGGACGTGCTGGACGACTGGCCGGGGAGGGTCGAGGTCGCGGCGAGAAGGAGAAGAGTCAATAATACGGCGGTTGGCTTCACGAAATGTGTCCTCCATGGAGAATTGAGAATCCTGACATAGAATTGATCTCTGCTCATAGTGTCTGGAATCGGGAAAGCGTTACAACCGGAGACATCAGCCGATGCAACAAAGCCCTCTTATGGGGCATTCGAGTAATGTTACCACGAGTTGACACTCATAGAATATTGAATTTTCGGACCTTGTGAAAAAAAGAGCAACAGGAGTTACCTACGGACGGCAGAGGCTGGAGCCGGGAAAACCTATTTGTTTTCGTTGCCGGTGAGGCGGAAGGTGATGGTGCCCCAGAAGGAGCGGGCGCGCATCTGCACCGGCAGGTGGCGCTCGTCGTCGGTGTACCAGATCCAGATGTTGCCACGATTCTTGACCACGCCGGTGTCGGCCATGGGCTGGACGCGCAGAGTTTTGAAGACGCCGAGCGGGGTTTTGATCACCTCGCGGCCTTCCACCTTCATCGTCACGGGGACGATGTGCATCGCGTCCACCACCGGAATCACAAAGTTATGGCCCAGCGCTATGGGCTGCGACGCAGCGTAGAAGACGCCGGTGAGCAGGTCGGTGACGCAGCCGGGGATGGGCGATTCCACCAGCTTGCTCAGTCCGGTGACCAGGTTCTTTTCGTTGAGGACGGAGCGCTTCTGGGCGTAGTCGATGTGCAGCGTCGAGCTGACCTGGCGGCGCCCCTCGACGGTCTGCTTGTTGAAGTCGTCGGTGCAACCCCCGGCGCGATCAAAGCTGGACTGGAAGCGGTCGCTGAGGTGATAGATGAGGTTGATGGCGCCGCTGGTGTCCGCGCTGGCGGTGAGGTTCTCGCGGTCGCCGGCCGCTTCAAAGCGCACCACCGCGATCCCGGCGGTAAAGACCCGCCAGTCAACCTCGTAGGTGAGGGTCTGCTTGAGCGGGAAGCTGAAGCCGGGACGCGGGGGCGGGAGCGGGGGCGTCTGCTGGGCGTGAGCCACGGCGGCCAGGGCGAGCGCGCCAAGAATAGCCATTGCGATTGAGCGCGTCTTCACCGGCAGGCTGGCTCCTTACTAAATGAATTACTGGTTCGAGAGCCGCTCATCGCGGCAGATTTATATGCGCGGCGAGCAGCGGCCGCAGGAGGAGCAGGCAGAGATAGAGCAGCATTGCCCCCATCCCTGCATTGTACTCGCGGTGATGGAGATAGAGCGTAAAGGAAAAGCTTCCCGCACCAGCGCCGGGGTGGCTGGCCGGGGTCAGCCGGGGAATCAGCCGCGGTACGCGCCGGCAATAGTCGTCGAAGCCGGGGAAGCTGGCGCGCAGAAAGCGCTCTTCCGAGGCGATCACCGGCACGTAAATCACCGCAAAGCCCAGGGCAAGCACCAGCGCGACCGGCCAACTGAGCAGCGCCACGGCGAAGCCTGCGGCAATCAGCATGGAGCCCAGGTAGAGCGGGTTGCGGGTGTAAGCGTAGGGGCCGATCACCGTCAATTCGCGGTTCTTCTTCACCGTGCCGGCGGCGTAGGCGCGCAGCCATAATCCAGGGACAACCAGCGCCAGACTCCAGGCCACGGCCTGCGGATGGGGCGCGCGCCGGACGAGTTCAAAGAGATAGAGCGCCGCCGTCAGAAAGCCCAGCGGAACGCGAATGCGCCGCGCTGATTGCTGCCAGCGGGCGATCCAGTCGGGTTGGGACGGTGCGGGTTGGGAGTTCGCGGGCTGGGTCATAGCGAAGTTCTGGGGCTGTCTAAGGATAAAGCAATGCAGTGGCCGCGCGCAGCACGTCCTCGGGCTGGATGGTCAGCAGGCCGGCCTCTGGCGCTTCGTAGCGGGTGTGGTCGCGGCGGCTCCGGGGGCTGCGCAGAACTTTGAATTGAGTCCCGAAAGGCCCGTTGCGGCTTGGGTCAGTCGGGCCGTAGATGCCCACCACTGGCCGTCCGAGAGCGCAGGCCAGGTGTAGTGGGCCGGTGTCGCCGGCAATAGCCAGGTCCAGGCGGCGGGTGAGGGCAATGAGCTGGGCGAGCGAGCAGGCGAGCGGTGTGGCCGCGCCGCCGGTTCGGCTTGCGATGAGTTCCGCCAGCGGCTCCTCGCCGGGACCGGCATTGACCAGCACGCGGCAGCCGCGCTCGACGAGCCCTTGCGCCACGGCGGCATAGCGCTCTGCGGGCCAGCGCTTGGCGCCCCAGCCGGCGCCGGGATTGATGAGAACGGCGGGCGAATTTGCTACAGGCGGCAGGATTTCGTCGGCCCAGGCCTCGGCTGTGGGGTCCACGGGCAGCCAGGGCTGGACGGACTTCAATGCATCGCCGGCGATGGCTGAGACCAGTTCCACATCCTGCTCGATCACGTGCGTGCCCCGCGTGGCCACGCGCTCACGGAAGAGCCAGCGCGCCGCCCGCTCGCGCGGTTCCGCCTCCCCGATCACCCTGCCGCAACCCGCCAGCCGCGCAAGCAGCGCCGAGCGGATCGCCCCTTGCAGGTCGATCACCGCGTCGTACTCGCCGGCCCGGAGCGCAAAGCGCAAGGCCTTGAATTCATGGAAGGTTTGGCGGCTGAACGGAGCTTTGCGCCAGTTCTTGGTTGCGGCGAAATGCAGGTGGTCGATCAGCGGTTGAGCGGGGTTTCGACCGCTTTGCAAGGGCATGGATTCCGCCGCCAGCAGCGCCCGCCAGCGCGGCTCGACGATCCAGTCGATCACCCAGTCGGGATGGGCCATCCGCAGCGCCGTCACCGCCGGAAGCGCGTGCAGAATATCGCCCATGGCCCCCAGCCGGACCACAAGCAAGCGAAAGTTGGAGTGCGTCCGCAAGCTCTGATTTTCTCACAGGAACGGGTGAGGCGGACGGCGCAGTGGGGGCCTCTGAAGCGTGGTGGGTGGGAAATGGGCTTCACTGCTGATAAACCCAAGGCATATTCAACCATGGCCCCATGCCCGCTTCGAGAGTCCAGATTTCCTGCCAAACCAGTGCGCGGTCCCGTTCGTTCACGCTCTTGGCGTACCATGCACGATACTGCGCCGATGCCTTCTTCTCCAGCTCGGTCTTCTTGGGATCATTGTAGCCCTGATCCATGTCCGCCGCGGTAATCGCGTACGCCTCGGCCAGGATGAGATGTACGCTGGGCGTCCATTCATCCTGTGGAAAGCTCGACAAGAAGCCCTCGCCCTCTTTGATGATGTTCGAACAGTCCAATTCGGTAATTTGAGACCATTGGCATCGATCATCGAGGATGGCCATTCGGTAAAGCTCATTCACAGCTCCAGTTGGCGCCAGTTTGGGTACCTGTTTGAGCAAATTTCCGGCGTAATACTCTG
Source organism: Acidobacteriaceae bacterium (assembly GCA_003134855.1). GTDB lineage: Bacteria > Acidobacteriota > Terriglobia > Terriglobales > Acidobacteriaceae > Telmatobacter. Next base: position 376,053 of record PLCS01000007.1, on the reverse strand, counting down.
GCCCAGGCCGTGCGGACTTATCTGTTTCGATGCCAAGTTCTTTAAGATCCTTTTTCAAGGCATCGTATGAACCTGCCTCAGCATCTTCCACTTCGGGTGGGACATAGTCATTACTATCGGAGAACTCGTCACACTCTGAAAGGCGTCCTAGCACTTCATTAGCGAGCAGCAGAGCGGCAGCGTGTTGCTCCGGCGTACTCCTTGCCGCGAGTGCCATCCATTTCCGCAGCACGGGGACAAGCTGCTTGTCGCAATAGAGAGGGGGCTGCTCGAATTGATCGCCAACCTGAGGAGCCAGGAACGAGAGCATGGCGAGCGTGGGTTCCTCCGGCAGCCGGGCGAGCATTGCCGCGCGCAGGACGAGCCAGGGCTGACCTACTTCGGGGTTGATTGAATCCTTGGACGGCTGACCGTAACCCGAGGCCCCTCCATCCCACTCCAGAAGAACGGAGGGCTGATCTTCGGGACGTCTTTTTTTCGGGATGCTAACGGACGAATTCCGGATGAAAAGAGAGTAGTCACCGTAGCTGGAGAAGGGAGAGACCGGCTTCCAGTAATCATTATTTGAGTCCTTATTGAAATTGCCCGGCTCCTCAGAACGCTTTCCAGGAATCAGCTTGGCGATGGTCTCCGCGAAGTTCTGCGGATCGGTAACCCCGTCGAATTCATAAAGAACCTCAGTGAGCTTGCATCCGTGCCGCCGAAGAGCGTCGCCGGATTCGGTTGGCAAGGGCGGTAGGGGCTTGTCCCAGATTTTTTCGACCAGCGGCTGGTAGAAAAGCGCGACGCGGCGAACTTGTATGCCGTCGGCGACGGAAATATGGGCGGTGGATCGCAGGCACCAGCGCCCCTCCAATTCCCTGTCGTGCACATCCCGCGAATTTTCTTGATCATAATCCCTGTCCTTTTCCGCGGGCGCATCTACCTTTTCGTCCGGATGGTGGGTTGCCCATTCGACGATGGTCGGAGAATTCAGGCTCTCAGCCTCGTTGGCACTTTGGGAGACAAAACTCTCCAACGATGCCTCCAATGCCTGCGCACCACCTATCAGTGGAGTTCCGAGCAGCAATAGGACCGCAGCCATGCTCATGAATTTTGCTCTGATCGGCATCGATTAGCGACCTTCCTTCATCCAGAAGAGATTCGCTCGAATTGTACAGCTTTCCAGCAGCGATGCGCGGCAAAAGCATCATCTATTGCAAAGATAAGCCAACAAATGAAACGCGATTGAGTAGTCATCCAGGGAACATTTTTGGTCCCGTCAGTGTCCAAGTAGAAAGGGGATGCCGCGGGCAACGGGCGGTGGTGACTGCGTGTACCCTGAAGATGGGAGCATTTGGGATGCGTTGGATTGCAATTTTGGTTGGTACGGCGATGCTGGCGGGGGGTGCGGGCGCTGCTTTGGCGCAGAGTGCGCCGGCCAAGGCTCCAGCTTCGCAAGGGGTGACGCGCCTGGTGCTGCCGCCCGTGCCCAAGGCGCTGCTGCCGGAGTCGTTTGCCGGATGGGAGTCGGCGGGCGCGGCGAAGAAACTGACCGAGGCGGCGCTGGCGGACGCGGCCAACGCGGCGGCGCTCAAGGAATACGAATTTACCGACGGCGCGCTGGGCGAGTTCAAGCGAGGCGGCGAGACGCTGAGCTTGCGCGCGCTGCGCTTTCACGACGCCAGCGGCGCCTATGGGGCTTATTCGCTCTACCGGCAGAACGGCTGGCCCAAAGAGGAGATCGGCTCAGGGGCTACATCGAACAAGAACCAGGTGCTCTTCTGGGTGGGCAACACCGTGGTGGATGCGAATTTTTCGCACATCAGTCCCATGTCCGGCTCGGAGCTGCGCGAACTGGCTGCCGGGTTGCCGCTACCGGAGGGGGGAAAGGCGCTGACGCCTCCGATCCTGGCCAACCTTCCGCAGAGCAAGCTAGATGGGCAGACGACGCACTATGCTGTCGGCCCGGCGAGCTACAGCGGCGCGGGCGGCGTGCTGCCGGCGGAACTGGTGGGCTTTGATCGCGGCGCGGAGGCGGTGACCGCGAACTATTCGCTGCGCTCGGGGCCGGCGACGCTGACGATTATCGACTATCCGACGCCGCAGATGGCCGCGGCGCAAGAGACGGCGATTCGCGCCTACATCGATGCATGCAAAAAGGCAGACAAGCAGACGCAGGCGGGCTGGACCAAGGCGTTGCAGGAGTCGGACCTGGTGAGTCTGGAGGTGCGGCGCAGCGGGCCGCTGGTGGCGGTGGTAGCCGGGGACGCCGTTCCCGACGAAAGCCACAAACTGCTGGCCACGGTGCACTACGAATCGGATCTGACGTCGATTCCGCAGCCGATGGAATCCGAGGTGGCGAAGACAGGAAAGCTGCTGCTGGGGATCACCTTTCTGGTGCTCATCTGCTGCGGCGCGTCGCTCCTGCTGGCATTTTTTCTGGGCGGTTTCCGGGCGCTCTACCGCATGGCGCGGGGCAAACCGGTCTCCTCGGTCTTCGATGTGGAGTTCATCCGGCTGAATCTGCGGGACTGAGGGGATTTTGCCGGGAAGGACCAAGCAGTACCCGATGAGTTAACAGGGCGGGAGAAATCGCCGAGAAACTACTGATAAACCCTAGGATACACCCCGAAAGATCTGAGACTACGGAAGTTAACAGGCGAAGAAAAGTCGAATCTAACCCCTGTGAATCCTTTTGGCGTAATATTGTATGTTATTGATTATAATGTACTTATTTCTGTATAGATTTATCCTTGACACCCCCTTCCATCGCACCTACTATGCAGCCAGAAAGTTCTGATGGTTTTGCCTCCGTTGGAACTATTCTCCCTGAGGAAGGAGCTGCCCTGTTGCCGGGCGGCTCTTTCCGTTTTTTAGGAGACTGCAAAGGCTCCATTCTTCAGGACGAATGGAGGCTGGTTGAGGTTCTTAGTCTCCCACCCTTGGCGCAAAAATTGAAAGAAGCAGATCCTTCAACTTCCTGCGCTTCGCTCAGGATGACATCGGCGAGGATAGGGCACCCAGCTTGGTTCTGTCATCCTGACGCGAAGAGGCCCACGGGTGACCGTGGGCCTCTTTAGTTTGAAGTGAGCAACCGCTCTACTAGTGCTTGGGCTCTTCCTTGGACGCGGGATGCGCTGCTGGAGCTGGATGCGCTGCCGGTGCGGGTGCCGGGCGCGCTGCTGGAGCGGTATGCGCTGCCGGTGCTGGGGCCGGGCGCGCTGCTGGAGCTGGATGCGCTGCCGGTGCTGGTGCGGGACGCGCTGCCGGCGCGGGATGAGACGCTGGGGCCGGACGCGCCGCTGGAGCTGGTGCGGGACGCGCTGCCGGAGCTGGATGCGCTGCTGGTGCCGGTGCGGGGCGCGCTGCCGGCGCGGGATGAGACGCTGGGGCCGGACGCGCCGCTGGAGCTGGTGCGGGACGCGCTGCCGGAGCTGGATGCGCTGCTGGTGCCGGTGCGGGGCGCGCTGCTGGAGCTGGATGCGCTGCCGGTGCTGGTGCGGGACGCGCTGCCGGCGCGGGATGAGACGCTGGGGCTGGACGCGCTGCTGGAGCCGGATGCGCTGCCGGAGCCGGATGCGCTGCCGGTGCTGGGGCCGGACGCGGTTGGGGCGCGGGATGCGCGGCCGGCGCGGGATGAGACGCTGGGGCTGGACGCGCTGCTGGAGCCGGATGCGCTGCCGGAGCCGGATGCGCTGCCGGAGCCGGATGCGATTGGGGCTTTGCCTCAACGTGAGCTGCCGGGGCAGGACGGGACTCAGGCTTCGGTTCAGCCTTCGGCTTGGCCTCTGTCTTCACCGCAGCGGGCGCGGCGTGCTTTTCCTCGGCCAGAGGCTTTTGGACAGCCAGGGTTTTGGGGTGGCCGCCATTGGCCTTGGCAAAGGAGGTCTTGTCGGTTCTGGCCGCGGTCAGGTGCTGCGTCTGGAAGCTGGTGGGAGACGCATGCTGCTCGTTTTCGGCCGCCCGCTCCGCGGGACTGGCGGTGTGCTGAATGCCGCCGGGACCGCCGTTGTAGGCCACGTGACGGGGGTTGGCAACGATGCCTCTCTCGACAACCGTCCGGTCAATATAGGTGGTGTGAATGACGGTCCGATCCACATGAACGACCGCGGTGTTATAGGCAAAGGAGCCGCCGCGCCACTCGCCGCCGGCAAAGCCGTTGCCTCCATAGCCGTAGCCATAGTTGATGCCGCCGTAGTAGCCGACGTGGCGGCCCCAATAGCCGCGATGGAAGCCGTAGTGGCCGTCGGACCAGTCCCAGTAGTCGGGCGTCCACAGAGCGCCCTCATAGGGCGCCTCGACCCATGCGCCGGGAACCCAGTAGTAGTCGCCCTCTTCCTGATCGTAGGCCCAGTAGCCGGGCGTCCACATCAGGTTGGGCCGGGGGCAGACCGGCTGCACATAGACCGGCAGCTCCGGCGGAGCGAAGCCGACACTGATTTCGATCTGAGAGTACGAAGAGGCTGGAAGCAGAGAGAGCAGAAGCGTCAGCAAGAGCCAACGCGCGGAGCGGAAGATTTGCATCGAAAGAACCTCCTGGTTCTTTGGCGCCCGCTCCGCTATAGTAATCGATTTTCCCTGCGCGGGGCGAGGGCCTGGGTACTTCGCAGCAAGGCTACCCGCCAGCCCTCATCCCGCACTGTTCACAATTGCACAGATACTTTACTTAAACTCGACCGCTCAGTAACGGTAGCTGAGGCCCATGCCGACGACACGGCGCGCCTCCAGGTTTACCGGCACATTGACAGTGGCAGGATAGGGCGCGGGCAAGCCGGTTGCAACAGTGACCGCGCCGATATTTCCGGCCACCTGGCCGATACCAATATCAAAGCTGAAGTGCGGATGCTCCCTTTGAGTCACGCGGACAGCATAGTCCAGCGTGGTCGGCAAGTCAGCCCTGCCGCTCACCAGAGGGATGCCGGCAGGAGGGTTGGGACCCAGACCCTGGACCGTCCGTGGCTCCTGAGTGAATCCCGCTGATGGCACGGCTACAACTCCGAAGGCAATGGGCAACGGAATGCCGAGGCCGCCGTAGAATCGTCCGCCAAAGCGGGTAGACTGGCCGCCGATGCCGAAGATGGCGGCATTGGTGGCCTTCCAGCCGAGGTTCACCAGAAACGGCACGGGCGGATGCGCCCAGGTCTTGGTAACGGAGATGTAAACGTCTCCGTTGGTGTAGGCCTTGGCTGCCGGGACGGCCATCAGTGGACACGCTGAGGTCTGAAGGCAGTACTGATCGTAAAGTTCCACGGCAAGCGGGCCTGCCTCGCCGGTGACAAACTTGTCGCCGGTGCGCACCACGCCGCCGACAGCAATTCCCGGCGTCCAGGGACCAAATTGCCCGTCTTTGATCCCCACGACTTTGCCGTGAAAGATGTTCATGCCGTTGACATCCCAGAGGTTGCTGGTCGCGGCATTGGTGGCAGTGGCCACCGGAGCGTTGCCTAATTGATGCACGCTGCGGGTGTAGCCCACCTCGGCCCGGTTGGCAAAGCCTTCGGTGACGCTGAAAGTCTCAAAATCGCCGATCACCGCTTTGGCGCTAATGAAATGGAAGCCGACGGCGGGGTGGGAAAACACATGGCCCTTGGCCGATTCGACGACGTAAGCGGTGGGCGTCAAAAAGCCGCCGGTCTGGCCTTCGAGCGTCAGGTGCTGGGCGTTGAGTTGCCGGGTGGCGAGCAGAGCTACCGCGAGAAAGCCGCAGACGGAGAGTTTGTGAACGATGCGAAGATTCACTTTTTTTGAACTCCTGTGGAGCGCAGTCGCCTGCCTCCGGTGAGGTTTGCTGTTCAACCCCTTGTAACACAACAGAAGCAGACTCGTCTTCAACTTTATTTCAGTGGTAGACTCAGCCCATGGCGCGCGGACTGTTTCTTACCCTCGAAGGTCTGGATGGTTCCGGCAAAACCACGCAAATCAACCGCTTGGCCGCCTGGCTCAAGAAACGCGGCCACGCCACCCTGGTGACCCGCCAACCGGGCGGCACGGCAACCGGCGACCGCATCCGCGCCCTGGTACTGGACTCGCGCTCGACAAATCTGGCGCCAATGGCCGAGATGGCGCTGATGTTCGCCGACCGCGCCCAGGCCATCGCCGAGGTGATTCAGCCCGCACTGGACGCCGGAAGAATCGTCCTCTGCGACCGCTTCACCGACTCGACCGAGGCCTACCAGGGCGGCGGCCGTGAGCTGGGCTCCGAGGTTGTTCTTGAACTGCATCGGCTGCTCTGTGCCAACCTTCAGCCCGACCTGACGCTGTTGCTACTGCCCGGACTGGAGGCTTCGCTCCACCGCGCGCGCCGCCGCAACCAGCGCACCGCCGAGCTGTGCGGCCCGGACGAAGGCCGCTTCGAGGCGGAGCAGGACGCCTTTTATGGCCGCGTCTGGCAAAAGTACCGCGAGATCGCCCAGCGCGAGCCAGAGCGTGTCGTGCTGATCGAAGGCGACCTGAGCATCGACGAGGTCCACGAACAGATCGTCGAAGCCGTTGCCGAGCGCCTGGCCGGGCTGGCCGCAGGAATAAGCGCATAATCGATGCGGGCGCCCCGATCCTCCCTGCAACTCCGGACAGGCCCGCGCAATTACACTTTATGAGTGACCAGGGAAGCCACCTTCGCGCCGCAGCTTGACCTCAGTTTTGAGGAGCCACGACCCGGCCGCCGCATCTGGCCGGTGCGCGAGCTGGTAGGCCAGGTGCGCGAACTGATCGAGCAGGAGTACGGCGACGTCTGGGTCGAGGGCGAGATCTCCAACTTCCGCCCCGCGCCCAGCGGACACGTCTATTTCACGCTGAAGGACGCCGACGCGCAACTGCCGGTGGTGCTCTTTCGCCGCCAGGCAATGCTGCTGCGCATCCGCCCCGAGGACGGCCTGCACGTGCTGGTGCGCGGCCGCGTGAGCGTCTACGAGCAGCGCGGCCAGATGCAGTTGGTGGCCGAGACGATGGAGCCGGTCGGCGCGGGCTCGCTGCAACTGGCCTTCGAGCAACTGAAGGCGCGGCTTAAGGCCGAGGGCCTCTTCGACACGGAGCGCAAGCGGCCGCTGCCAGGCTTTCCGCGCGCCGTCGGCATCGTTACCTCGCCCACCGGCGTGGTGATTCGCGACTTTCTCAACATTGTTGCCCGCCGCCACTCCGGCCTGAGCGTGCTCGTCTGCCCGGTCAGCGTGCAGGGGGATTCAGCGCCGTCAGAGATTGAATCTGCTATCCACGAACTGAACGCCTCAGGCCTGGTGGACGTGATCGTTATCGCCCGCGGCGGAGGCTCGCTCGAAGACCTGGCAGCCTTCAACAGCGAGCGCGTGGCCCGCGCCATCGCCGCCTCGCGACTGCCGGTGGTCTCGGCCATCGGCCACGAAACCGACTTTACGATTGCCGATTTTGTTGCCGACCTGCGCGCTCCCACGCCATCGGCCGCCGCCGAATTGATTACCGAGGCGCAGCACAAGATTGCCGAGCGAGTGGCCGAGCAATCGCATCGGCTTGAACGCGCCGCCCGCTTTCAGTTGTTGCAAGCCCGCCAGCGTCTCAGCCGCCTGCCCGTCAGCCGCGCCGAGGGGCGCGTGAATTCGCTGCTGCATCGGCTGGCCCAGCGCCTGGACGATTCTTCCTTGCGCATGGAAGTAGTCGTCAGCGAACGACTCCGGCAGGATCAGCGCAATGTCGCCGGCCTCGCCGCCGCCGTCCTGCGCCACGATCCGCGCCAGGGGCTTGCCCAGGCCCGCGAACGGCTTACCTCCGGGCGGACTCGCCTGGTCCATTCGATGGCGCGGATGATGCACGAATCCGTAGCCCATCTCAGCTCTCTTGACGCGCGGCTGCACTCGCTTTCGCCGCTGGCCGTGCTCGATCGCGGCTATGCGCAGGTGCTCACCGCAACGGGCGGGGTGGTTCGCTCCACGCTTCAGGTTGCGCCCGGAGACAAGCTTGTCACGCGCCTCTCCGACGGCGTCTTCATCAGCCGCGTGGAATCCGCGGCTTCAAACCAATCAACCAAGAAATGAGACCATGACCAACGCACGCAAACTCTTCGGAACCGACGGCATTCGCGCCGTGGCGGGCGAATACCCGCTTGACGCCGCCACCATATACGCCACCGGCCTGGCCCTCGGCCACTCATTGCGCAAGACGGCCACAAAACCCAAGGTGATCCTGGGCCGCGACACGCGCGAGTCCGGCCCCTGGATCGCCGCCACGCTTGCCGCCGGCCTCATCGAAACAGGTGTCCGCGTCGAAAGCGCGGGCATTGTGCCCACTCCGGCCGTCGCGTTCCTCGCGCGAACACATGGATTTCAGGCGGGCGTGGTCATCTCTGCCTCACACAATCCCTGGCAGGACAATGGCATCAAACTCTTCGGCGCGGACGGTTTCAAGCTGGCTGATGCGATGGAGCTGGCGATGGAGGAGGAGATTCTCCATCACGCGGCTCACTCCGCCGCGCCCGATCCGTCAACACTGCCCGCAGTCGAAGACAACGCCGCCTTCCAGGCCGACTACATTCAATTCCTTCTCGACTGTGTGCCGGGGCTTTCGCTGGATGGGTTGCGGATTGTGGCCGATTGCGCGAATGGCGCGGCGGCGGCGGTTGCGCCGAAGCTGTTTCGCCGGCTGGGCGGAGAGGTCTCGCTGCTGAACGTCGCGCCCGACGGCCGCAACATCAACCTGAACTGCGGCGCGCTGCATCCGGCCTATGTGGCCATTGAGGTGAGCGCCCGCGAAGCGGATCTCGGCCTCACCTTTGACGGCGACGCCGACCGCTGTATGCTGGCCGGCAGCCACAACAACGTCATCAACGGCGATGCGATCCTGCTCGTGGCCGCGCGCGACCTGAAGGCGCGGGGCCTGCTGACTGGCGATCTGGTCGTCGCCACCACCATGTCGAATATGGGACTGGAGGCGGCGTTGCGGCGCTCTGGAATTACGATGCTGCGCGCGCAGGTCGGCGACCGTTATGTCCTCGAAGCGATGCTGGCGCGCAACGCCGCATTGGGCGGAGAGCAATCGGGGCACATCCTGCTGCCGCATCTGGCCACCACCGGCGACGGCTTGCTGACCGCGCTGGTGGTGCTGGATTTGATGGCTCGCTCTAGCAAGAGCATTGACGAACTGACCGCTGACTTGAAAGTCTTCCCGCAGGTCATCGTCAATGTGCGAGTACGCGAGCGCAAGCCGCTGGAGTCGATTCCCAGCGTAGCCGCCGCCATCCGCGCCGCCGAAGTGGAGTTGAAGGACACAGGCCGCGTGGTGATTCGCTATAGTGGCACCGAGCCGCTGGCGCGCGTGATGATCGAGGCGGAGAGTGAAGAGGCAATGCGGCGGCACGCGGATGCGATTGCCCATGCGATACGCGCCGAGCTTGGGGTTAGCTAAGTTGATTTCAGATCTCTTGAGAGTTAATTTCACGGCTATTCACGATGCTACTTCTTTAGTTATTATTGGAGAACGCGCCCGGGAGAGCTGGAAGCCAAGTGCTATTAATTGTGTTCACGATTTCCATGTTCGTCAGTTCAGCGCTGCTGTTTCTGGTCGAGCCAATGATGGCCAAGATGGCCTTGCCCATGCTTGGCGGCGCGCCAGCGGTCTGGAATACCTGTCTTGTTTTCTTTCAGGCGACGCTGCTAGCTGGCTATCTGTATGCCTACGCAGCGACGAAATGGCTGAGCCGCCTTGCGCAGATTGTCCTGCAGATCGCCCTCGCGATCACGCCCCTTATCGTGTTGCCGCTGCATATTCCGATTGGCTGGGAGCCGCCGGCACAGAGCAGTCCTGTCCTGTGGGTCCTCGGTATGCTCGCGGTCGCAGTGGGCCTGCCGTTTTTCCTGCTCTCCAGCTCGACGCCAATGCTGCAACGATGGTTTTCGCAGTCGGGCCACAAATCCGCGAGCGATCCCTATTTTTTGTATGCCGCCAGCAACGCAGGAAGCTTGACGGGGCTGTTGGCGTATCCGCTGTTACTGGAACCCACGCTGCGCCTGAGCGGGCAGAGTTATCTCTGGAGTTATGGATACGCGGTGTTTCTTGTCCTGACCATAACCTGTGGCGTGCTGGTTTGGCGGACACCACCCGGCATCATTGCAGGACACGGCGCTCCGAGCGAAGAAGACGGCAAAGTAGATCGCGCCGCAGGCCGCCAGCGCTTGCGCTGGATTGCCCTAGCCTTTGTGCCCTCCAGCCTGATGATGGGCGTAACTACAGCGTTGACCACGGACGTTCCCGCCATCCCGCTTGTCTGGGTATTGCCGCTTGCGCTTTACTTGCTGAGCTTCGTGCTTGTCTTCGCCAAGCGGCCGCCTTTTTCGCATGAAAATCTGATTCTCAGATTGCCTATTCTTCTTCTTTTTGCGCTCTTTCCAATCCTTTCCGAGAAGAATTTGGGGCTAGTGATATTGTTTCCGCTTTATCTTTCGGTGCTGTTTGTCGCTGCCCTGGTTTGCCACGGCGAGATAGCGCACAGCCGGCCTAAGGTCAGCCGCCTGGCGGAGTTCTATCTGTGGATCTCCTTTGGCGGAGTGCTCGGCGGCATATTCAATGCGCTTCTTGCTCCTCAAATCTTCTCTACCGTTTTTGAGTTTCCGCTGGTTCTAATTTTCGCGGCTTATTTACTCCCGGCCATCGACCAAAAGCCCGTCCCGCCAGCTCAGGCCGTCAAGCTCAGACGCAATGACTTGCTGTTGCCGATAGCACTAGGGCTGAGCATGGTTGCGATCATTCTCGGCCTCGCGCATTTCGGCCTTCAGCCGAACAGCACGATTACTGTATTGTTCTTTGGCTACTCGATGGTCTGGTGTCTGAGTTTTGCCAAACGGCCGATGCGTTTCGCTACCGGCCTTGTGGCGATTGTCGCTGCCGGTTCGCTCTTCGGCGGCCTTGATGGAAAGCTCCTTCTTCAAGAGCGCAGCTTCTTTGGTGTTTTGCGTATCAGTGACAACGCGGCCGGCAATTTAAGGTATTTTCTCCATGGCGCTATCATTCATGGAGAGCAGAGCCTTGACCCCGCAAAGAGCCGCGAGCCGCTGGCGTACTACACCAAGTCCGGTCCCGCAGGGAGCATTCTGCGAGCCATGGAGGCTAAGACCAGCTTCGGAAGCACGGGCGATCTTGTCAAGCCGGCGTGGGCAGTTGTGGGTCTGGGAGCGGGAGCGATGGCCTGCTATCTGCAACCGGGCGAGTCTTTGACTTTCTATGAGATCGACCCTGCCGTGCAGCGCATCGCCTCGGATCCGCAGTACTTCACCTACCTCAGCCAATGCGCGCCGAGGGCGCCGATTGTTATCGGCGATGCGAGGCTTAAGCTGCGCGACTCCGCGGACAGAAGTTACGATCTCATTGTCCTCGACGCCTTTAGCGGAGATGCGATTCCGATGCATCTGATGACCAGGGAAGCTTTGGCGCTGTACTTGCGCAAGCTCGCTCCCGGGGGAATTCTTGCCTTTCATATCAGCAACGGCCATCTGAAGCTTGCGCCCATTTTCGGCGCATTGGCCCGCAATGCCGGGTTGGTGTGCCTCAACGAGAACGATTTATCCGTTAGCAAAGCAGAGATCGACACGGGAAAATCCCCGTCGGAGTGGTTAGTCATGGCGCGAAGCCAAGCCGATCTGGGCGCGTTGGCTACGGATCCTCGCTGGATCTCCGTGAACGTGCCTTCCGGAACCGAGATATGGACAGACGATTTCTCGAATTTATTGCACGTCATCAAATGGCATTTATGAATACGCGTTTGCGCATAGATGCGAAGAGAAGATCACTTCATATCGCGCCAGTTGGGGCCGGACTTCAAGTCGGCGATCAATGGCACGTTGAGCTTGACCACCCCTTCCATCTCCGTGCGCACTAACTCTTCGACTTCGGCGGTCTCGCTGGCGGGAACCTCGAAGAGCAGCTCGTCGTGGACTTGCAGGACCATGCGCGTCTTGAGCGCGCGCTCAGCGAGCTGGCGGTCGATGGAGATCATCGCCAGCTTGATGAGGTCGGCGGCGGTGCCTTGAAGCGGCGTGTTGATAGCGGTGCGCTCGGCGAAGCCGCGCTGGTTTGGGTTGCGGCTCTCGATGTCAGGGATGGGACGGACGCGGCCGAAGAGCGTGCGCACGCTGCCGGTCTTGCGGGTCTCTTCAAGGGTCTTTTCGATGAAGGATTGCACGCCGGAGTAGCGCGCAAAGTAGCGCTCAATGTAAGCGCGGGCCTCGGCTTGCGGAATGCCCAACTGCGCGGCCAGGCCGAAGGGTGAGATGCCATAGACAATGCCAAAGTTGACGGCCTTGGCGCGATTGCGGGTCTGCTTGTCCATCCCGGCGGCGGGCACGCCGAAGACTTCGCTGGCGGTGAGGGTGTGAATGTCCTCGTTGTTCTGATAGGCGTTGACGAGCAGCGGGTCGCCGCTGAAGTGCGCGAGCAGGCGCAGCTCGATCTGCGAGTAATCCGCCGAGAGCAGTTGCGTGCCCGGCGCGGCGATGAAAGCAGCGCGAATCTCGCGGCCAAGTTCGGTGCGCGTGGGAATGTTCTGTAGATTGGGATTGACGGAGGAGAGGCGTCCGGTGGCAGTGGCCGCTGCCTGAAATGTGGTGTGGACGCGCGAGTCAGAATCGGCAAGCAGCGGCAAGGCGTCGATATAAGTCGATTTCAGCTTCGATAAGTGGCGAAATTCGAGAACCAGGCGCGGAACTTCATGCTTTTCAGCCAGAAACTCCAGCACATCCTGCGCGGTGGAGACGGCCTTTCCCTTGCCCCGGCTGGCCGGTGCGGGCAGGCCCAAGTGCGTGAAGAGCACTTCGCCGAGCTGTTTGGGGGAGTTGATGTTGAAGCGGCGGCCGGCTAACTCGAAGATGTGTTCGCCGACGCGCTCCAGCTCGATGGCGAAGCGCTTCGAAAGCCCATCGAGAACGCCGAGATCGATGCGCACGCCGGCCTGCTCCATACGGAAGAGCACCGGCGCGAGAGGCAGGTCGATTTCCGCGTAGACGCGCGCGACGCCGGCTTTTTCTACCTCGGCCTTCAAGGCAGGAACAAGCGCACGAATCGTGGCTGCGGCGGCCGCGAGCGTGGAGGGCGCGGGCTGCGAGTGGCGCGCGGCCACATCGGCCAGCGCTTGCGTCGAGTGGGTGGGATTGAGCGCGTAGGAAAGCAGCATGGTGTCGTCCACTGCTCCATGCAACGCCACGCCTTGCGCGGTGAGCAGGTGGAGAGCGGTCTTCCAGTCGTGGGTTTGCTTAGGGACGGCGGCGTCTTCGAGCAGGGCGCGGAGTTGTGTTGTCAGCGAGAGATCGAGAGCGGTCGCCGGCTCCGCGCAGACACCCACGGTAAAGCAGGCCTGCTTTTCGGCGGCTTCGGCTACGTCGAGCAGCGAGAGGTTCTGCGGCGCATCGTCTTCCACTTCCGGCGCGGGCGGTTTCGCATTGAGCGCGAAGGCAAAGCCTCCCGTCTGCGCGGCAGCGTAGAAGTGGGCGGCTTGCTCGTCGCTCGGCGCTTCGATCAGCTCAACCACCTGCGCGGTTTCCGAGGGCGCGAGGTCGCGCAGCATGGAGGTGAACTCCAACTCGGTAAAGAGTTCGCGGCAGGCTTCGAGGTCGGGCGGCTGCGTTTGCATCGCCGCGAGGTCTAGCGCGAGCGGAACGTGGCAGTCTATCGTGACGAGTTCTTTGGAGAGCAGTGCGGCATCGCGGTTCTGCCGGAGGGATTCCCCGATCTTACCCTTGACTTCGGCAGCATGATCGAGCACAGCTTCGACGCTGCCGAATTCGACAATGAGCTTCAAGCTGGTGAGTTCGCCAATGCCGGGTACGCCGGGTACGTTATCGACAGAGTCGCCGCGCAGAGCCATCACATCGACGACCTTCTCCGGCGGCACACCCAGAACTTCGACGACCTTGGCGGGGTCGAGGATGAGGTTGTCCTTCTGCGGGTTGAGGATTTTGACCGTGGGCGTGACCAACTGCATCATGTCCTTGTCGCCGGAGACGATGAAGACTTCGTGCTGCTCGCCGGCGGCCTCGCGAGCAAGTGTTCCGATCACATCGTCGGCCTCGAAGCCCTCGGCCTCCAGGATGGGAATGCGCAAGGCCTCAAGCGCGCGGCGGATGTAGGGGATCTGGCGGCGCAGGTCTTCGGGCATGGAGGCACGATTGGCCTTGTAGCCCTCGTAGCTGACCTCGTCGAAGCTCTGCGTCTTGCCGTTCCACTTGCGCAGTGGCTTCATCGCGCGGGCGCGCTCGTCGCGGAAGACCTCGCCGCTTACATCGAAGACGGCGGCAAAGTAAAGCGGCTGAAAATCCTGCCGCAGCTTCTTGATCATGTTGACAAAAACGTAGATGGCCGCCGTGGGCAGCCCCGCGCGGGTGGACATGGGGCGCGAGCGCTGCATCGCGTGGTAGGCGCGGAAAATGAAGCTCATCGTGTCGAGCAGAAAGACGGGCGGCTTGGGTTGAGCGGGCACGAAATGAGTGTAGCAGGGAAGAGGGAAAATGAATCAAAGTCGAAGATGCTGCATCTCGATTGTAGGTCAAGAAGTCCTACCGTAGAAAATCCCCGTTCTGCGAACATTTTCCACGGTTTCCCCCAACCGATTCCCAAAATTGAGGTCGAAAAAATGCCAGCAGAAGTTGGCGCTCCGGTAACGCCCGAGCGCATCTATCAATTTGCCTTCGGCTATGCACCCCCACTGGTGCTCGAGGCGGCCATCCGCCACCATGTTTTTGACGCGCTGGAGAGCGGTCCAAAGTCTTTGAGCGAGATTCAGGCGGCAACCGGCGCCTCGGCGCGCGGCCTGAGCGCGATTCTGAACTTTCTTGTCGGCTTTGATTTTCTGCGCCGGGAGGGTGAAAAGTTCTCACTTGCGCCGGAGAGCGCGGCCTTCCTGGTCAGCACCAAGCCGGGCTTCCAGGGCGGGCTGATTCGCCACACCAGCGAACAACTGCTGCCCAACTGGCTGCAGCTCAATGAAGTGGTAGCCACCGGCCGGCCGGCCAAGTCCGTCAACCAGCAGGGTCCGGGCAGCGAGTTCTTTCAGCAGTTCGTCAACGACATCTTTCCGATGAGCTATTCAGTGGCACAGGAGCTGGCGCGGCATCTTGCTCTGGCGGGTCCGGCCAGCGTCCTGGATCTTGCCGCGGGTTCGGGCGTATGGGGTATCGCGCTGGCGCAAAGTTCGGATGAGGTGCGCGTGACCGCCGTCGACTGGCCGGGTGTGATTCCGGTGACGCAAAAGACAGTTGCCCGCTTTGGACTGACTCAGCGCTTCACCTTCCAGGAGGGCGACCTGCTGGAAGCGGACTTCGGCCGCGGCCACAACGTGGCGACGCTCGGCCACATCCTGCACAGCGAAGGCGCGGAACGCAGCAAGGCGCTGCTCAACAAAACCTTTGCCGCGCTTGCCTCGGGCGGAACAATTGCCATCGCCGAGTTCCTGGTGAATGCGGAGAGGACCGGCCCGCTGAACGGCCTGACCTTCGCCCTGAATATGCTGGTGAACACCGATTGTGGAGACACCTTCTCCTTTGAGGAGATCAGCGGCTGGCTGGCGGAGGCCGGATTCACGGACGCGCGCACGCTGGCAACGCATGGGCCGTCGCCGCTGATTCTGGCGACGAAACCTTAGCACGAACGAGGCAGGTTGGGGTTCGTGGTTTCCCAGGTCCCAAAAGCGGGACCTGGGGCACCCATCTCTTCACGTCACTCAAGAAACATACAGTCGCCGTAGCTGAAGAAGCGGTAGTTTTGCTGGACGGCGTGGCTGTAGGCGGCGAGGACCTGCTCGCGCCCGGCGAAGGCGCTGACCAGCATCAGCAGGCTGGACTGGGGCAGGTGGAAGTTGGTGAGCAGCGCGCTGACCAGGCGGAATTGAAAGCCGGGGGAGATGAAGATCGCCGTTTCGCCGGAGTGGGGTTCGAGCGGATTGCCGGCAGCCTGTAGCGCGCAGTGTTCCAGCGTGCGAACGACCGTGGTGCCGACGGCGACGATGCGGCGGGCACTGCGTGCGGCGGAGTTGATGGAATTTGCTGCCGATGGAGTGAGCGTGTAGCGCTCGCGGTGCAGGCGGACTTCGTCCAGGCTCTCCACGCGCAGCGGGGCGAAGGTGCCCAGGCCGACATGCAGTGTGATGCGGGCAATTTCGACGCCACGAGCGGTAAGCGTTTCGAGGATTTGCGGAGTGAAGTGCAGGCCGGCGGTGGGCGCGGCGACGGAGCCGCGTTCGCGGCTGAAGACCGTCTGATAGCGCTCGCGGTCCGTGGTGGCATCGTCGCGGCGGATGTAAGGCGGCAAAGGGACGTGGCCGATGCAGTCGAGCGTGGCGAAGAAATCGTCGACGGGGTTGAAGCGCAGGAGGCGCTCGCCGAAGAGGCCGCGCTCCAGCACCTCGGCTTCGAGGGCGATGGCGCCGTCGGGCGCGGGAAAGACGAGGATCTCGCCGATGGCAATCTTTCTGCCCGGCCGGACCAGGGCGCGCCAGAGGTTTTCGCCGGCACCCTGCTCAACCGGCTCGGTGAGCATGACTTCGATGCGCCCGATCGGCTTCTCGCGCTCGCGGCGCAGCGTACGGCGGGCGTAAAGGCGCGCCGGAATCACGCGGGTGTCGTTCAGGACCAGCAGGTCGCCGGGATGGAGCAGCGCGGGAAGCTCGGCAAAGTTCGCGTCGCGCAGAGCGCCGGTTGCGCGGCTCATCACCAGCATACGGCTCTGGCCGCGCTCGGCGGGCGGCTGCTGCGCGATCAACTCCGGGGGCAGGGCAAAATCGAAATCTGCGACGCGCAGGCCGCTCATTCGTTGGCCTTCTTGAAATGATCTAGAGCTCGCAGGCGGGCGCGCTCCAGGGCGGCGTTGAGCTCTTGGCGCTTGGGCTCGAACTGGTCTGGGGCGAGTTTGGCGGGGACATGCGTCTGTCGCGCCCAACTGACCACAATGCGCGTGAAGGGCCTGGGGATCAGGAAGCGGTCCCAGGAAGGCATGACCCAGGCGCGCTCAGGCAGGAGATAAAAGGCGCCGATGGGCGCGCCGGTCATCTGCGCCAGTTTGATGGGGCCCATCTTGGTTTGATAGATGGGACCGCGCGGGCCGTCGGCGGTGAAGATGGCGGTGCGACCGGTCTCGATGACGTGCTTGAGCCCCAGAAGCCCCTCGCGCGAGCCCCGGCTGCTGGAGCCGCGCACGGCATCGAAGCCAAAGAGCATGAGGATACGGGTGATCAGTTCGCCGTCGAAGCTCTGGCTGACAATGATGACGGCGCGGGAGTAGCGGAAGTAGACGGTGCAGGGCAGCACGCACTGGTGCCAGAAGCAGTAGATCTCCGGCCCCGCTTGTTGGCCGAAGAGGATGGGCGTGACGCCTTCTTCGGCGATGACTTCAAAGCGCCAGGTGCGACCCCAGATGCTGAAGAGCGCCCAAACCAGACGCGGGACGACGGCCAGCACCAGGCGCTGGGCGAGGGTGAATCTGGGTTGGTCTTCGGCGGTCACTCTTCTGATTTTAGCTGTACCGCAGCCAGCGCGCGATCTCGGGCAGGGTGGCTCGCTTGCCGTACATGAGAATGCCGACGCGATAGAGGCGCGAGGAGAGCCAGAGTGCTACCCAGATGCTCAGGATCAGAAGGCCGATGGAGACGGCCAACTGCCAGAGCGGCACCGTTTCCAAACCCATGCGGGGAAGCATGACATAAGGAGAGGTCAGCGGACAGAGCGTTGCGGCAACGGACCAGGCCGAGTTGGGATCCTTGAGCAGCACCGGAAGGAGGCCCATGCTGAGGTAGAGAGGGATAATCGCTACCGGCATGAACTTCTGTAAATCCTGCGAAGTTTCGCAGGTAGCGGCCAGGCCGGAGAACATCGCGCTGAAGAGAGCGAAGCCAAGCACAAAATACACCGGAAATAGCAGGCCCTCTAGCAGGGAAAAATGGATGGAAAAATCGCCCGTCATCAGTGTTGCGGCCATCGCGGAGCCCAAAAACAGAGTTGCCGCAACCACCCAGATGGCGATCTGCGTAAGGCCCACGGCCCCCACCCCGACCATTTTTCCGGCGAGCAGATCGTCGGGACGGACCACCGAGAGCATGACCTCGAAGATGCGCGAAGTCTTCTCCTCGATGATCGCGCGAGCCATATCCAGGCCGTAGAGCATGATGGGCATGGAGAGCAAAAGCATCATCATCAAAACCTTGTAGAAGGGCGATGCGCCTTTGGTCTTGCCCGTCTTGCCGCTCTGGTCCAACTGGAGGGTCTCGACCGAGACCCACTTGAAGATGGCATCGACTTCAGCCGGCTTCAGATTGGTGGCGGTCAGGCGCTCGCGCACCAGCCCGCGGTTCATCTCATTTTGCATCCCGCCGATATTGGCAAAATCACCGGCGGAGAGCGATGTATAGGTGGCGGTGATCTCTCCTGAGGGAGAAGTTTCCAGGGCGAGTACTCCGTCAATGGCCTTCGAGCGAACCCGTTTCTGCAGTTCCGCGCGATCCTGCGGCGTGGCCGGAGCGACCACGTCCACAGTGTACATCGCTTCCTTGTCGTAGAGCATCTCGCGGCGAACCTGCCCGGCCATCTCCGCATTGTCCGCGGCAATCGCTATATGCTTGCCGGATGCGGCTTTGTGAGAGGTGATCGAACTCCAGCCCAGCAGCGCAACAATCAGCAACGGAACCAGGACCGTGGAAAACTTGAAGGCACGGCCATGAATCTGCTCCAGGTATTCGCGCTTGGCGATGAGGAGAATATTACGCATTGTTCTGGCCTCCCACGGTCTCGATAAAAATCTCTTCCAGCGACGGCTCGACCAGCTCGAAGCGGTAGATCGTCGCCATGCCGGCCGCCTCGTGCAGAAGCTTTTGCGCATTGCCGTGCGGCTTGAGCTTGATCTCCGCGTGGCCGGAGAAGTTCTTGGCCTCGGCGATCTCCTCGCTGAGCAGGAATGTGGAACTTCCCTCGAACTCGACGATGACGTGGTTGCGCTCGTAACCGGCTTTGATCTGGCGCAGGTTGCCGGCCAGTACGGCTTCGCCGTTGTTGATCAGGCAGATGGAGTCGCACAGCTTCTCCACCTGGTCCATGCGATGCGTGGAAAACAGAATGGCTTTGCCTTGGTCCTTGAGTTCCAGCAGCGTCCGCTCGACCAGGACCGCATTGACCGGATCAAGGCCCGCGAAGGGCTCGTCCATCACGATGAGGCCGGGCGAGTGCAGCAGCGTGGCAATGAACTGAATCTTCTGCTGCATCCCCTTGGAAAGCTCTTCGGTCTTCTTCTGGAGTGCGTCGGCGATCTCCATGCGCTTGGCCCAGGTGTCGGCCCGCCGGCGCGCCTCTTCCGCGCTCAGTCCATGCAGGCAGCCGAAGAAAACCAGTTGGTCGACGACCTTCATTTTTTTGTAGAGGCCGCGCTCCTCGGGCAGGTAGCCCACCCGCTCCAGGCTCTGGCGCTCGAAGGGCTTGTCAAAAAGGTTGACCTGGCCCGAGTCGGGCATGGTGATGCCCATCATCATGCGAATGGAGCTGGTTTTGCCCGCTCCATTCGGCCCCAGCAGGCCGAAGATCTGGCCCGCTTCAATGGAAAGACTAAGGTTGTTGACGGCAACCTTGTTCTCGTAGGCCTTGGTCACTCCCGCGAGTTCGACTACTGGCATGGATTCTCCCGCCGTGCAATTTCAGTCTGGGTGCAGACTGGTTCCCGCTGAAACCGTGGGCCAGCCTGCAAGGAGTGTAGCAAAGCACACTGCGCGGACGGCGCCTACAGCCGAATACGCAGGAAGCGCAAAAGGTTCCGGCGCGCTGAAATGCGCCCTGGCCACCGGCTCAAACGTCTTTTCCGCCGTGACGCCGGTCTGATTCAATTTCCCGATTACTTTTGCGGAAAAAATCGAAACAAGAGTGCGCCGAAATGAGACAAAGTTAAACCCAAAGGGAGGCAGATGATGGGGACCAAAGTGTACATCCAGCGGCGCAGAGGACTTGTAATCAGGCGGGGGATTGATGTTAGCCTAATGAGCGATGCCCAACTACGATTTTTTTAATACTGAGCCCGTTCACGGGCCCACGCTGAGGCCGCAGTCCATCGAGGAAGTTGACGTGCGTCAATCCATCCTCGAGGATCTTGCATTAAAGACTCTCTATATGTCCGGTACCCTCTCCGTCCTTCAGCTTTCCGAGAAGACCCGGCTCAGCTTCGAAGTGGCCAAGGAACTGGCCTTTCAATTGCGCACGGAATTGCTCTGCCAGGTGACCGGAATGCATGGCCATGTCCCTCAGATTGCCATCACCTCGGAGGGGCGTTCGCGGGCGGCGGACCTGCTCACACAGAATCACTATACGGGTCCGGCGCCGGTCTCTCTGGCGAGCTACGTGGATCAGGTGCGAATACAGAGCGTCCGCAAGGTGGAGGTGCATGCGAACGACGTCAAGCGCGCCTTTGCGCATCTTGTGATCGACGATGGGTTACTGCGGCAATTCGGTACGTCGCTCAACTCCGGCAGCTCGATCTTCCTCTATGGCCCTCCGGGAACAGGGAAGACTACCGTAGCCGAGACCTTGTCGCAGGTGATTTCGCAGGATGCGGTGTGGATTCCGTACGCGGTCGAGGTGGAAGGCGAGATCATCACTGTCTACGATGCAGCGATTCACAAGCGGGTGGCGGAGTCGGAGCCCAAGGACCGGGACGAGCGCTGGGTGCTGTGCCAGCGCCCCGCGGTTCTGGTGGGCGGTGAGCTGACGGCCGAGATGCTGGACCTGCAATATAACCCCACGACCAAGTTCTATGTCGGCCCGGTGCAGATGAAGGCCAATAACGGGGTTCTGATCATCGACGATTTTGGACGGCAGCGGCTTCGCCCGGAAGATCTGTTGAACCGCTGGGTAGTTCCCCTGGATCGCAGAATTGATTTTCTGACTCTGGCGGGAGGAAAGAAGCTGGAGGTTCCCTTTGAAATGCTGGTGGTCTTCGCATCCAACATGGATCCGGCCACACTGGTGGATGCCTGCTTCCTGCGCAGGATTCAAACCAAGATCAAGATCGACGGGGTGACCGACGAGCAGTTCTGCGAGATTTTTCGCCGCGTGGCCAACGAGCATAGCGTCACGTTTGATCCCGGCGTGTGCGCAGATCTCATCGACTTCATCCGCGACGTTCTGAAGTTGGAGTTGCGCCAGTGCTATCCCAGGGACATTGTGAACCAGGTCCTGTGGGCCGCGCGCTACGAAGGCAAAAAGCCGCATCTGGACCATGTATCTATGGCGCAGGCGGTCGAGGCTTACTTCCTGGCCAGGTCGTAAACTCGGCGCAATTTGGGGAAATGAGCTAATCTCCGCAGGTTTTGCGGAGATTAGGGTGCATATTCTCCGCAAAAACTGCGAAAAATGGTTCCGAAAAGATGGGGCACCCAGCGGAGGGAGCATGGGTCTTCAGGCCCATGAATAAAGTGGTAATAAGGAGGGCCTTTAGGCACGGGCCTTTTCCCCGCCAAGAGCCCGTGGCTAACGCCACTTTGATTACAAGCCTGCGCTCTGGAGCCTGAAGGCCCCTGCTCCCTCCGGAAGAATTAATCACGCCATTACCCAATTCATGATTTTCCACGTTGTGTTTGTCCCCCCGGACGCGCGCCATTTAGCATCCGGAGTGTGGCAGAACTCGATAGTCCGGTGATGTATGTGAAGGGCGTGGGGCCGCGCGTGGCGGAGATGCTCGCGCCCAAAGGCATCCTTACCGCCGAGGATCTGCTCTACCACCTGCCCTTTCGCTATGAGGACCGGCAGAATCCGCGCTCTCTGGATGAGTTGCAGCCGGGCGAGACGGCCTCGGTGATCGCCGAGGTGCGCGGCTCCTTGCTGATGAAGACGCGCAAAGCGCCGATCTTCGAGTTGACCGTGGGCCAGGGACGGCTGGCTCTGAAGTGCATCTGGTTCAACGGCAGCTACCTGGAAGGCAAATTCCACGCCGGGCAGACCGTGGCCGTCTTCGGGCGGGTTGAGCCGTCGCGCTCCAGCAGCAATCTAAAAATGATTCAGCCGCAGTGGGAGCTGCTGCCCGACGCCTCGGACGACGCCGAGACGCGGCTGCTCGAAGTGGGGCGCATCACGCCGGTCTACGAATCGCTGGGCGGGGCGCGTCTGGCCTCGCGCTGGCAGCGCAAGACGATCTTCCATCTGCTGGAAGGGCTACGCGGCGCGGTGCCGGAGTGCCTGCCCAAGGCGATGCTGGAGCGGCTGATGCTGCCCGACCGCGAGAGGGCGCTGCGGGAGGCGCATTATCCGCCCGAAGGCACGCCCTTTGCGCAGTTGCAAAGCTCGGCGACGCCGGCTCACCGGCGGCTGATCTTCGAGGAGCTGTTCTTTCTGGAGTTGGGTCTGGAACTGAAGCGTAAGCGGATGCGGGAGCGCGCGGGGATCAGCTTCGCGACTACGGACAAGGTGCGGGAGGCCATCCGCGAGGTGCTGCCCTTTCATCCGACCAAGGCGCAGAAGCGGGCGCTGGGCGAGATTGTGGCCGATATGCGCGAGTCCAGCCCGATGCGGCGGCTGCTGCAAGGCGATGTGGGCTCGGGCAAGACCATCGTCGCGCTGCAGGCGATGCTGGTGGCGATGGAGAACGGCTACCAGGCGGCGCTGATGGCGCCCACCGAGATTCTGGCCACACAGCATTATCTGGCGGTGCGCAAGCTGCTGGAGCGCTCCTCGCGCCGCTACCAGATCGCTCTGCTGACCGGCTCGCTCAGCGAGGAGCGCAAACGCCACACGCGCGGGCAGATCAACCGCGGCGAGGCGCAACTGGTGATCGGAACTCATGCGCTGATTGAAGAAAAAGTGGAGTTCGACCGGCTGGGCCTGGTGGTGGTCGATGAGCAGCACCGCTTTGGCGTGATGCAGCGCTTCAAACTGATGAAGAAACCGAATCAGGCGGAGCCGGATGTGCTGGTGATGACGGCGACGCCGATTCCGCGCACCCTAGCGCTCTCGCTCTACGGCGATCTGGACGTGAGCGTGCTGGATGAGCTGCCGCCGGGCCGGACGCCGATCGTCACGCGGCGCGTTTCCGGAGAGAGGTCCGATGAGGTGTGGCAGTTCGTGCGCAAGCAGGTGGCCAAGGGCCGTCAGGCTTACATCGTCTGCCCGGTAATCGAGGGCAGCAAGGAGGACCAGCCGGAGCTGGACTTCTCGCATGACGATCCGGAGGCGGGGATTGAGCCGCCACTTTTCATGGCATCCCAGGTCCGAAGATCCGGACCTGGGGCACCCGGTATCATGGCATCCCAGGTCTCAAAATCGAGACCTGGGGCACCCGCTCGCAAGGGCAAGACAGCGGATCTATTCCCCAAGGCGGCGCAGGAGGCCAATCCGGGGGCTAAGTCGGGGCTGAAGTCGGCTGTGGAGATGCACGAAAAGCTGCGCGCGGGAGCGCTGGCCGGACTGCGCGTGGGCCTGCTGCACGGGCGGCTTGACGCCGACGAGAAGGAGATCATCATGCGCCGCTTTCAGCGCGGCGAGATCGACGTGCTGGTGGCGACGACGGTGATCGAGGTGGGCGTCGATGTTCCCAACGCGACGGTCATGGTGGTGGAGCACGCCGAGCGCTTCGGACTCGCCCAGTTGCATCAGTTGCGAGGCCGGGTGGGCCGCGGAGCGGCCAAGAGCTACTGCATTCTGATCACTGGGGAGCGGGTAACGCCCGTGGCCGAGGAGCGGCTGAATGCGATGGTGCGCTCGCAGGACGGATTCGAGCTGGCGGAACTGGATCTGAGTCAGCGCGGACCGGGCGAATTTTTCGGCACAAGGCAGGCCGGTCTGCCCGACTTCCGCGTGGCCAACCTGCTGCGCGACCGGCAGTTGCTGGAGCTGGCCAAGATGGAGGCTGCACGCTTTGCCAACGTGACGGGCGCAGGCAGCAACGAGGCGTCCGAAGCTGAGCGGGCGCGCGTCTGGGCGCGGCTGAAAGAGGCCTGGCAGCGGCGCTACGGCCTGGTCGAGGCCGGTTGACCGCGCAAACGGCCTCTTGATACCATAAATGCAACGTTCTGCCATCCAGGACAGGCGAATCCAAAGGATAGATTAGGGTTGTCCTTCGGAAAGATTCGATGCACGACGGGATCGGCAGAGGCGTTCAAAGGACGTAACGCTACATGAAAAATAAGCTGCTCCTTTTATTAGTTCTCGCACTTACTCTTATCCCCATCACCGGCTGCAAGCCCGATCCGTCGTTGCTGATGCCGGCAGTCAAGGCCGACAATTCCGCGGAAGCAGTGAGGCTCATCGAAAAGGGCGCCGACGCCAATAGCCGCACCTCGCCGAACGGCTGGAGCGCGCTCCATTACGCAGCCATGAATGGCAATGTGGAGATCGTCCAGGCGCTTCTCAAGGCCGGCGCCGATGCCAACTACGCGGGAGTCAAGGATGGACAGGCGAATTCAGCCAAGGCCTTGAGACCATTGTCGCTGGCGCAGGGAATGCAGGAGGTGGTCACCCAAATTCAGACCCCGCTGATTGAGGCGAATCTGCGCGAGAGCGGACTGGACGATCCGGCGCTGTTGAAGAGCGCGACGGATCCTAACGCGGCGGAGCGATACCAGAAAGTAGTCGATCTGCTGACTAAGGCTACGAAGTAAAAGCAGCCATCCAGCCGGTCAAGCGATCCCCTGGGCGCGGACGCCGTGCATCATCTCGACAGGAAAGGTATGGATCTCCAGATCGACGCTGGCAATCTCGGTCTCGCAATCGCGCAGGTGGTTGCGGGTGCACTGGCAGAGTTCGGTGAAGCGGATATGCCCGCTCTGGCTCAGTTCCAGGCCTGCGGCAATCATCACGCTGTAAATCTCGACGCAGGCCTGGCGCTCGAACTCGAACAACATGCTGATGGTGCCGGCATCGTTTGCGCCGCGGCTGAGAACCCAGCCGCCACAGCCCAGAATCGCTCCGGTGAGGGTTTGCACCAAACGCGACGGCTCTTCGAGCGAGTTGGCCTTCATCTGCATGGCCCAGGGGGTGCTCATCATCCGCTCTGCGTTTAGGGTCTGCATTGTCAGCCTCACACTCGCCTTATCGGAAACATCGAGCGCAGCGTGAAAATTGTGCCGGAGTCGCACGGCGCATGACCGGCTTTGAGACAACATAGCTGGCTACAGGCTCTGAGTGGCTTGCGCTGGTAATTGGAGGGGCTACCGATGTAGCTTCAGAGAAGCATGATTATCGGCTCCGGAATCGACTTGGCAGAGATCGGGCGTATCCAGCAGTCCATGGATCGCTTTGGGCAGCGCTTTCTCGACCGCGTGTACACGGCGGCGGAGCAGGCCTATTGCCTGCGCAAGCGCAAGTCCGCGGAGAGCTTTGCCGCGCGGTTTGCCGCCAAAGAGGCCGGAGCCAAGGCCTTGGGAACGGGCATCAGCCACGGCGTCAGTTGGCTGGAGATCGAGGTCGCGCGCGAATCCGGCGGAAGGCCCACCCTCAAGTTTCACGGGCGCGCGGCGCAGTTTGCCGCCCGCCTCGGCGCCACCCGCGCCGCGCTCTCCATCACCCATACCGCTACGCTCGCCATGGCCAGCGTGGTGCTCGAGGACGGGCGCTGACGCCAGCGCATCTGCTATCCTCAATGCATAATCCGGGTAATTTTCTCGCCGGAGGAGTGCCGTGCCAAGCCGCAAAGAAATTCAGTGGTCGCAACTGAGAGTGGGCGCGTTGGTTCTGCTGGCCATGGCCGTTCTGGTCGGGCTGATCCTTCTCATGTCCGGGCAGAGCGGCGGACTGTTTCAGCGCAAGCTGGTGCTCCGCTCCTACTTTGAAAATGCCGCGGGGCTGAAGGATGGCGCGCCGGTGACGCTGGAGGGCGTCACCATCGGCAACGTGATTCACGTGCGCGTGGTTGCCGACCGCAACCCCACGCCGGTGGAGGTGACGATGCGGGTGGGCCACGAGTTTGTGCCTAATCTGCACGTCGATTCGACCGCCACGATCTCCCAGGCGGGCGTGCTGGGCGACAGCTACGTCGATCTCAGCTCTGCCCACGCCAGCGGACCCCCTCCGGCCAACAACGCCGAACTGAAGGCTGGCGGCGCGCCCAGCATCCAGGATGTGGTCCGCAACAGTAATGAATCCCTCATCGAAACCAACAAGCTATTGCATAAGGTTGAAATCACGATCGATGCGGTCAACTCCAGGCGCGGCACGGCGGGCGAGTTGATCAACAATCCCGACCTCTACCATAAGATTTCCCGCATCGCCGACGATCTGGAAACCATCTCCAGCGCCGTCGCCGATGGCAAGGGTTCGCTGGGTAAGCTGGTCAACGACGATACGCTGTATAACCGCGCCAACGCGGCCATCGACCGGCTCAACAAGATCACCATCGCCCTCGACGAGGGCAAGGGCAGCGCGGGCAAGTTCATCAAGGACGATGCGCTCTATAACAACCTGAACGCCGCCGCCGCCAATGCCAATCAGATGGTGGCCGAGATCAACGCCGGCCATGGCGCGCTAGGCATGCTGGCCAAGGATCCGGCCTTCGCCGCAAAACTGGACGACACCGTCACCCGGCTGGACGGCTTCCTCAAGGGTCTGGATGAAGGCAAAGGCACGCTGGGGCAACTGGCGCAGAACCGCGCGCTCTACGACCATACCGACCAGATGGTGGGCCAGGCCGAGCAGTTGGTGAAGAGCATCCGCGAAGACCCCAAGAAGTATTTGGTCATTCGCATGAAGGTCTTCTGAGGGTCTGATTCTTCATGATTCGCCGCTGCGACGACCGCGATTTCGATCTGATTTGGGCCATCATCAACGATGGCGCTCAAGCCTATAAAGGGATCATCCCCGCCGATCGCTGGACGGAACCGTATATGTCCGCGGAGAAACTGCGCCATGAGATCGACGACGGAGTGATCTTCTGGGGCTATGAAGAGGCGGGGGCGCTGGTGGGCGTCATGGGCATTCAACAGGTTCTGGATGTGACGCTGATCCGCCACGCCTATCTGCTGACCAGCCAGCAGAGGCGCGGGATTGGAGGGCGCCTGCTCTCCCATCTGCGGGAACGGGCGCAGGGTCCGGTGATGATCGGCACCTGGGCGGATGCGGCGTGGGCGATCCGCTTTTACGAGAAGCATGGCTTTCAGAGAGTGAGTCCCCAGGAGAAAGACCGGCTGCTCAAAAAGTATTGGAAGATTCCCGAGCGGCAGATAGAAACCTCGGTGGTTCTGGCAGATCCAAAGTGGCATGAAATGCAGCGATAAATCGTCCCGCTAACTTGCTGATTCTCTGCCTCTGAACATCTTGCAGAACTCCTGAAAGCCCTTCAGCCGCACCACCTGGAAGTAGTCGCTGGCCACAAAGTAGAAGACCGTGGCCACAGTCCACACGGCGTGCAACGCCTCCGAGCCAAGCTGGTCGCTGAAGGGCAGCGGCGCGGCGGAGAGTACCATGGCCAGCACCAGCAGCGCCAGGTTAACGATGCCCATCACCATGTTGATCTCGACCAGCTTGGCGGTCATGGGCCTTCCCAGGCGGAGAGATTGACCGAGAGCGGAGAGCGCGGAGCGATTCTCCAGCAGCATGACGAGCGGCGCGACCGAGAACGTCCAACTGAGGAGCGCCCAGGCGGTGAAGAAGCCCAGCGAGAGGAAGATCAACCAGACCGAGAATCCAATCAGGTCCGGCTCGGCGTTGGGGGTGATGTGCGTTGAGGCAACCCATTGCATGGAGCGGAGCCAGCCCCAGCAGGTGAGGGCAAAGAAAGCCAGCCAGGCGGTCTGCAAGACAATCATCGCAACGGGGCGGAAGCGCAGCGACGAGGCCGGACTCGATTCCATACGTTTCAGGATTAGGCTGCGGCCCAGGCCGGAGACAACCACCCAGACGAGCGCAGCAAGCGGCAGCAGCCAGCACAAGACAGCCGCTACGCGAGACTGATAGAGCGCCCAGGTGCTGTTCAGTTGCACGGCGGCTATCCAGGGATTCTGCGGATCGAGGGTGGTGAGGCCGGCGGACTCCGGCGGCAGCGCGACAAGAATCTTCTGCAATTCAATCCGGCAGAGTAGAAGCAGCGGCACGCCGAAGAGCCAGCGCCAGGCGACTTCAATCGCGGTGAGCGACGGCCGCGCGAAGACCCAGCCCATCTGGCCGACCAGCGATTGGGTTCCGCGCAGCGGAGCAGCCACGGCTACTTCACCACCAAGTTGACCAGCTTGCCGGGAACCACGATGACCTTGACGACTGTCTTGCCCGCCGTGCGCATTTGGATCTTTTCTCCGGCCAACGCGGCAGCTTCGATGGCTCTGGCGTCGGCGCCGGCGGCCACGCGCACCACGGTGACCAGCTTGCCGTTGATCTGGACAGGGATTTCGAGCTCGTCTTCCTTGGCCAGCTCGGGGTCGCTTACCGGCCAGGGAGCGCGCAGGATAGAACCCTCCTCGCCAAGTTCCTCCCATAACTCCGCCGCAAGATAAGGCGCAAAGGGCGCCAGCAGCAAAACCAGTGAACGCAGCAACTCATGCATCACCGGCGCGGGAACTTCGCCCGCCGCCAGTTGCGCGTCCGCGGCTTGAATCTCGTTGACCAGCTCCATGATCGCCGCGACGCAAGTGTTGAAGTGCCAGCGGCCCTCGAAGTCCAGTGTGATCTTGGCGATGGTCTGGTGCAGCTTACGCAGCAACTTCAGCGACAGGCCGGTGGGGACTCCTACGCTCTGGCCGCGTCCGGTGCGGGCCACCGGCGCATACTTTGTGGCCAGCCGCCAAACGCGGCTCAAAAAGCGGCTCACCCCGGCCACGCCGTCCTCCTGCCAGTCGAGGTCGCGGTCCGGGGGCGCGGCAAACAGCGCGTACATGCGCGTGGCGTCAGCGCCGTAGCGGCCCACCATCTCGTCGGGCGAGACCACGTTGCCCTTCGACTTGGACATCTTCGCGCCGTCTTTGATCACCATGCCCTGCGTGAAGAGGCGGCGGGCCGGCTCGTCGTTGACGATCAGCCCCAGGTCGCGCATCACCCTGGTCCAGAAGCGCGAATAGATCAAATGCAGAATCGCGTGCTCCACGCCGCCAATGTACTGGTCGATGGGGAACCAGTACTTGACGATCTCCGAATCAAAGGGCGCATTGGCGTTCTTTGCGTCGGTATAGCGGTAGAAGTACCAACTGGAATCGACGAAGGTGTCCATCGTGTCGGTCTCGCGCCGCGCGGGCCTGCCGCAGTTAGGGCAGGCGACGTTGACAAACTCCGGCACGCGGCTCAGAGGCGAGCCGCCCTGCTGGGTAATCTCGATCTGATCGGGCAGCACCACCGGCAATTGGTCATCGGGCACCTGCACCAGTCCGCAGCTCTCGCAATGAATGATCGGAATCGGCGTGCCCCAGAAGCGCTGCCGGCTCACGCCCCAGTCCTTCAGGCGGAAGGTGACCTTCGGCTCACCGAATGCGCCGCGCTCTGCAATCTCCTGCAGGCGCTTCTGAGCCTCTTCGCAACTCAAACCGTCGTACGCGCCGGAGTTCACCAGCACGCCCTCTTCGAAGCAAAATGGGAGCTCTTGCGGGACTGCGGGGTCTGTCGGCTTGATCACTTGAGTGATCGGCAGGCCGTACTTGGTGGCGAACTCGAAGTCGCGCTCATCGTGCGCCGGGACGCTCATGATGGCGCCTGTTCCGTAGTCGGCCAGAATGTAGTTAGCCACCCAAATCGGCACGCGCTCGCCGTTGTAGGGGTTGACGGCGAAGCGGCCTGTGGGCACGCCATGCTTTTCGATCGCGCCCAGGTCGCCCGCCTCGCGCGCTTTCTTCTGCTGGTCGATCATCTCATCGACCTGCGCCTTGAGCTTGGAATCGGCTGCCGTAAAGGCCGCAACCAGTTCGTGTTGCGGAGCCAGTTGCACGCTGGTTGCGCCGAAGATCGTGTCCACGCGGGTAGTAAAAACGCGTATCCGCGTCGGCTGAGTCCCTAGTCCCTTAGTCCCTGGTCCCTGGACTTCTTCCAGGAAGAAGTCCACATCCGTTCCTTCGCTGCGCCCGATCCAATTGCGCTGCATGGTGCGGACTTTTTCCGGCCAGCCGTCCAGCTTGTCGAGGCCGTCGAGCAACTCCTGCGCATACGCCGTAATGCGGAAGAACCACTGCACCAGATCACGCTGGTCCACCTGCGTCGTCTCGTGCCGCCAGCAGCAGCCATCGACGACCTGCTCGTTGGCCAGCACGGTGGCGCACTCCGGGCACCAATTCACTTTGCTTTTTTTGCGGTAGACCAGGCCTTTTTCGTACATCCGCAGAAAAAACCACTGATTCCAGCGGTAGTATTCCGGCAGGCAGGTGGTGACTTCGCAAGCCCAGTCGTAGCCCAGCCCCAGTCGGTCCATTTGGATTTTCATCGCGGCGATGTTGGCCAGCGTCCACTGGCGCGGAGGGGTGTTGTTCTTGAGCGCGGCATTCTCGGCCGGCAGCCCGAAGGCGTCCCAGCCCATCGGATGCAGCACGTTGTAGCCGCGCATCCACATGTGCCGGGCCAGCGAGTCTCCGATGGAGTAGTTGCGCACGTGTCCCATGTGCAACTGGCCACTGGGATAGGGCAGCATCTCCAGCACGTAGTACTTGGGCTTGCCGCAGTCCACCGGCTCCGCCGCGTACAGCGCGGGCTCCGCAGCCCACCGCTGCTGCCATTTGGGTTCAATCGCCGCCGGGTCGTAACGCAGTTCGTTTTCATCCGCCATATCCCTTCTAGTGTAAACGGAAGGCACACGAAAAGCCGATATGCTGGACAAATCAGCGATTCGCGATCAAGAATGGATTCATCATGTCCAACTATCGATTTGTATTCGTAGTCTCGATATGTTTTGCGTTTGCTATGCCTGCTTGGGCAGGCCACACACTGGCCTCGCAGGAGCAAATAGTTATGAAGAAATGGCTGACCCTACATCCGCAATTCCGCGTTGCAACGGACCAAGATTGTGATTGTGCTGAAGATATTGAGCAAATGAAAGCGGGCGACGGAGGAATTTGGCGTCCAGTACCGGATTATCATCCCTATCTCGCCACCGGCGACTTCAACGGAGATGGCATCCGTGATTTTGCCGCCGTGGTGATCGACAAGACAAAATCAACGCATCAATTCACGCTTCTGGTTTTCAATGGACCATTTGATTCGAAAGCAGTTGTCCCTGCATTTGTTGTGCCAGATCTAGACCTGAAATATATGGGCTTATCTTTTGGTCCTCCACGGCCGAAGCCATATCGTCTCATCATGGGGCGCTTCGAAAGTGACAATACTTCGATTCTGGTTCCGCACGGCAAGACTTATCAATTACGGTAGTTGAGCGCCTATTTGTGAATCATTGAAACTCATAGGACAATTATCATTTACCCGGCCACCTGCAACGCCCGTGCCTGTTCGATGCGCCGCCGCCGCTTGGGCGTATGCAGCGCCTCCCACAGATCCGTCCTGCGCTGCACATTCAGCCAAAACTCCGGCGAGTTGCCGAAGACCCGCGCCAACATCAGCGCCGTGTCGGCAGTGACGGCGCGGCGGTCGTTGCACAGCTCATTGACCAGCTTGCGCTCAACCCCCATCGCCTCGGCCAACGCGCCCTGCGTCAGCTTCATGGGAGTTAGAAACTCCTCCGTCAGCATTTCTCCCGCGCTTACGGGTTTGCGCTCCGTGTTCAGCATCGCTACACCTCATTGATAATCATGATTGTCGAGATAAACTTCGGCAGCCTCGCCTATCTCGCCATTCCATTGGAAGATCAGCCGCCATTGATCATTGACCCGAATGGAATGCCATCCGTCAAGATTCCCGCTCAGCTTCTCAAAATGATTGCTCGGCGGTACGCGCAAGTCGGCATCCGACATAGCATCGTCGAGCAATTGCAACTTCCTGAATAGCCGCAACTCCAGATTCGGTGGTATCTTCCGGCTGAACAGGTCGTGAAGGAAGAACTCGCGCAACCAGCGGTCCCGGAATCCGAGAATCATGCGGCAACCCTACCAATTGAGCTATTGTACCGCACAACGACACAAGTGGTGTTTCCGGCCGGGGCCGTAGTGGGCACGCGCTACGACGAGCGCCAGATGAAGATGCTGGACAGCGAGAAGTAAACGCGCAGAAACAGTTGCTCGATGGTGCGAGAACTACATCGCTCCGCGACTGGCCGGGGGGACAATCCCGTTCATGCGAAGATACACCACCAACTGGCCGTTGTGGTCCATGACGTGCGCGATGCCAAAGGCTGCCATGCCCGCGCGCGTGCCATGCGCCGTCTGTACAAAGGCGTTCTCCGTGGTGATTGTGTCCACGAAAGCGTGGGCCTTGGCGAAGGAATCCTTGAGGGCCTTCACGATATCGGCCTTGGTGGTGAGCTTCTCCGTCGCATCAGCCAGCGCCTTGTCTTGGGCTTCGTTAAAGTCCGGGCCGCTGAAGAAGACGTAGTTTGCTTCGATGACGTGCTTCACCTGCTGGCTAAAGGTGCGTACGCCTTTGAATTCGCCTTGGGTGGGCGCGAAATTGTATTTGTCTTCCGGCATGGCCTCGGCGGCCGAGACGAACTGTTGCTCCATAATGCTGAGCAGTTTGTTGTAAACCTGCGCCGGCGGCATAGGAGTACCCACGGCGGGCTTGGCGGGAGTAGCGGCTGGGGTAGCCTGGGCAAAGACGAGCGTGGAGGAGATGGTAAGCAGGGTTGAGGCGAACAAGCTGAGCGCGATAAAGGGAGTTTTGTTCATGGGAAGACCTCCGGCGGCTATAGCCGCTTGATAGCAATTTATCAGAATAGGAGCAGATTTCGACAGCACAGGGTTGTGAATCTGCCGTTGAGTGCGGCAAAGGGGGCGCAAAATCCCGGCTCCCGTACAATCGAGTCAGGAGCCGCCCACCGATGACGCGAGTCTACATGGACGCCAATGCCACCACCCCTCTGCTGCCGGAGGTGATGGAGGCGATGCGCCCCTACTGGATCGAGCGCTTCGGCAACGCCTCTTCGATTCATCTGGACGGACAGCAGGCTCACTCCGCCGTGGACCGCGCCCGCGCCACGCTGGCCGAGTTTTTCAACTGCCACGACGCCGAGGTGGTCTTCAACTCCGGCGGCACCGAGGGCGACAATACCGCGATCTTCGGCCTGCTCCGCCCCGGCGACCACTTCGTCACCACTTCTATCGAGCATTCGGCAATCCTCGCGACAGCGGAGCGGCTGGAGAAGTTTGGCGTTGAAGTGACTTACGTCGCACCCCTGCCGAGTGGCTTGATCGATCCGGCGGCGATTGAGCGCGCGCTGCGCCCGGAGACGCGGCTGATCAGCGTGATGCTGGCTAACAACGAGACCGGCGTGCTGCAACCGGTTGAAGAGATTGCCAAGATCGCCAAGGCAGCTGGCGCGTTCTTCCACATCGACGCGGTGCAAGGCGCGGGCAAGGTGCCGCTGGACGTGCGCCGCTTCGGCTGCCATCTTTGCTCGATCAGCGCCCACAAGATGCACGGGCCCAAGGGCGTCGGCGCGCTCTTCGTCCGTCGGGGAACGCCGCTGGATCCGCTGCTGGTGGGCGGCAGCCATGAGCGCCGCCGCCGCGCTGGAACCGAAAACGTGCCGGGGATTGTGGGCCTGGCCAAGGCCGCCGAACTGGCCATGCGCTCGCTGGAAGATGGAACTCTCGTCCAGCTAGCGGCTCTGCGCGACCGGCTGGAGGCGGGCATTCTCGCGCTTCCCGGCACCGGCGTGAATGGCGCTTTCGTTCCCCGCGTAGCCAACACCACCAACATCTGGTTCGACCATCTGGAGGGCGAGGCGCTGGTAATCGCTCTCGACCTGAAGGGCGTGGCCGTCAGCGGCGGGTCGGCCTGTCACTCCGGCGCCACCGAGCCTAGCCATGTGCTGATGGCGATGGGCCTGGACAAGACTCGCGCCCGCGCCAGCCTCCGCTTCAGCCTGCTCAAGACGGCGACCGAGGCCGATGTGGATTATGTTTTGAAGGTAGTTCCCGAAGCCGTCGCTCACCTGCGGGCGATCTCGCCGGTAGCAGCGGGAACACTGGGGTGAATCTTGTGGGAGCGGTATTAGCGGAGCTAGTTACTGCAGCCTTGCTGACTCCGCTAACAACGCTAACCCCGCTTGCCGGGAGGGCTCCATGACCGAGCGCACAACCATTGCCGTAGCCATGTCCGGAGGGGTGGACTCCTCGACGGTGGCGGCGATGCTCGCCCGCGAGGGCGGTACCGATTCGCATAATTCCGTCGTCGGGCTGACCCTCCAGCTTTGGGATCAGACCCGTCTCGCTGGTAAGCACGGCATTCCCGATGCGCCCAAGGCCGGACGCTGCTGCTCGCTGGATGATGTGTATGATGCCCGCCGCGTTGCCGAGCACCTGGGCATTCCCTACTACGTCGTCAACCAGCAGGAGCGCTTCGAAGCCGATGTCGTCCGCCCCTTTGTCGCCGAATACCTCGCCGGGCGCACGCCCATCCCCTGCTCGCTCTGCAACAATCACCTGAAGTTCGACCAGCTCCTGAAGACCGCGCAGAGCATCGGCGCGAGCCGCATCGCCACGGGGCACTACGCGGTGAACGAGTACGACCCCGCACGCCAGCGCTGGATTCTCAAGCGCCCCGCCGATCTGGCTAAGGACCAAACCTACTTCCTCTTCGGCCTGACGCAGGAGCAGCTTGCAGCCACGCTCTTTCCGCTCGGTCGCCTGACCAAGCCGGAGGTGCGCGAGGTGGCGCGGACGCACGGCCTGGCGCTGGCCGAAAAGCCCGACTCGCAGGAGATCTGCTTCATCCCCGGCGGCGACTACAAGCAATTCCTGACGGCTTACCTCGAAGAACAGGGGGAACAACTGCCGGAGACCGCCGGCGAACTGGCTGACTCCAACGGCCAGGTGCTGGGTCGCCATGAGGGCATTTTCAATTTCACCGTCGGCCAGCGCAAGGGGCTGGGCGTCAGCTCGCCCACGCCGCTCTACGTTCTCAGCATTAACCCGGCCACCCATCGCGTCACCGTGGGTGCGGACGAGGAGCTGGCCACACACACGCTGCGCGCACGTGGCCTGAACTGGATTTCGATCCCCGCGTTGAGCGCGCCGATGCGCGTGCGGATCAAGATTCGCCACCGGCACGAACCGGCCTGGGCGACGCTGGAACCAGCTGGCGCGGACGAGGCGCTAGCCACCTTCGACGAGCCGCAGCGCGCTGTCACCCCCGGCCAGTCGGCGGTCTTCTATGACGGCGATGAGGTAGTCGGCGGGGGATGGATTGTGTAGGAATTGCTGTTTTATATCAGAGCTTATCCGTAAATTGCGAGTTTTGTAGCGCCGCTCACCAGAGCGGCTGTCGTGCAGGTCTCCAGACCTACACCCATCGCCTCCGGCGACATGGAAGCCGCCAGTACAGCCGGTCTGGAGACCGGCGCTACAATTTGGCTGGATTCCCAGGTCCCAAAAGCGGGACCTGGGGCCACCCATCAACTTACACTATCCGTTCGATCCAGCCTTGTTCTGACTGCGCATCTTTTTCCCAAAGTTTTTCACGGCTTTATTGAGGGCCTTCTTCGCGGCAGCCTTGCGGCGCTTGACCTCTTCCTTCGAGTACATGGTGCCGCGGCAGTTCTTCGCGCCGCAGTTGCACAGGGCTTCATCTACGCCGCCGTCGTAAAGGCAATAGTCGTAGGTGATCTCCTCGCCGGCGGCGATGGGCCGGATGGCCTTGATCCAGATGCGGCCCTTCTCCTCGCTGGTCTCGCAGTTGGCGTCGCAACTGTGGTTGATGAACATGGCGGCAGAATGGCCGTCGATGACCACCGAGCCGTCGCCGAGTCCAAAGAGATAGGTGATGGGCGAGGCCTCGTAGGCCTGGTCGGCCTCGGCTTTGGTCAGCATGTGGCCGGTGTACTCGGCCACCCGCGCGCCCTTGCGGATGGGCGTGGTGGTGTAGCAGCCTGCGGCGTGGATGGCGGAGGAGCAGATGATCAGTCCCATGTAAGTGTGCGATGCTTTCCTTGGAGCGTATGAATCGCATCGTAACAGAGATCAGGGGTCAGAGATCAGAGATCAGGCGGATGAAGATGAGACGGATGGTTTATCTCGTGCTGCTGTTGGCGGGCTGTCTGGCGGTGGTTCCGCAGCTGCTGGCGCAGGCGCAGGCTGGGGGCGACGCGGCGGCAACGGGGCAGAGCAAGCCGGCGGGCGAGGGCCAGAAGCCGGCGACGGGCGCGTCGCAGCCGGGAAAGACCTCCAGCGCCAATCCCTTTCCTGAGGATACGAGCACGGTTCCGGTGATGCCTTCGAAGACCGCGCCGGCGCTGCCGGAAGGGACTTTCGGCGCGGAAAGCGCGGGGCTTCCGCTGCCCGGCGAGGATCTGGACCCGGTACGCTCGCCGGACGACCCTGCGCCAGAGGCCGCGAGCGGGCCGGAGGAGGATTCGAGTTCCAGCCTGGCGGGCCTGGAGAGTCTGCTGCCCAATCCTGAGGACGATCAGCCCGGCAAGAAGAAAAAACTCTCCGTCAAGGAGCCTACCCACCAGGAGGCCGCCTCCAAGGACATTGAGGTTGGCGGCTACTATTTGCAGACCAAGGACTGGAAGGGAGCGCTTTCGCGCTTCGAGTCGGCGCTGGTGCTGGACCCGGAGAATCCCGATGTTTATTGGGGATTGGCCGAGGCGGATCGGCACCTGGGCAACTTAGCGGATGCCCGCGCGAATTATCAGAAGGTGGCCGAGTTCGATCCCGACAGCCGCCACGGTAAAGAGGCAATCAAGGCGCTCAAAGAACCCGAGATCGCCAACGGAAAGAACGCCGCGTCGGCTCAGCCCACAGCAGAGACGGCTAAGTAGGGATTAGAAGCCAGCCCAGCGGAGATAGGCGGCGAGGATTGGCTGCCCCCACAGGCTGCTGACGATGCCGCCGATGCAGAGAAATGTGCCCAGCGGCAGCTTGCTCATCGCCCAGGTCTCGGAACCACGCCGCGCTGACGGGACTGTC
The DNA here is from genome assembly GCA_003134855.1 of Acidobacteriaceae bacterium. GTDB lineage: Bacteria > Acidobacteriota > Terriglobia > Terriglobales > Acidobacteriaceae > Telmatobacter. The sequence goes on along the minus strand of PLCS01000007.1, from coordinate 339,188 downwards.
AGTATGACGACGGCGGCCAGAGCGCCCAGCACAATCCCAATCCCAAAGGCGAGCAGCGCGCCGGGCAGGCCCAGCCATGCGGCTATAAGGGCCATCAGCTTGGCGTCACCCAGGCCGATGCCCTCGCGGCGACGGATCAGCCAATAGAGCCAACGGATGAGCAGGATCAGGCCGGCGGCGGCAAGGATGCCAAGCAGATCGTAGAGTCCAGCCCGTCCGATTGCACGCAGTGTTGCCTGTGCCCGGTATGGAGTCGGCAGGAGGCTTTCTAGGCCTGTTCTCAAGAGGACGAAAAGAAAGCCGGTCACCGTTCCAGGAATGGTGAGCCAATTAGGGAGCCAGAGGTTTTCAAGATCGAAAACGGCAAGGGCTACCAACAGCCAGCAGAGAAGCATTCCCCCAAAGACAGCGATGAGTCCGGCATAAATTGCGATAGGAGGCAGTTCTGGATCAAAGTCAGAGAAATGCCAAACCGATATTGCCCACAGCGCCCCGACCGCCAACTCCACCAGCGGATAGCGCCAGCCGATCCAGGCGCGGCAGGTGCGGCAACGGCCGCGTAGAGCCAGCCAACTGACCAGCGGAATGTTCTCCCACCAGGTGAGAGTGCGTCCGCACTGGCGGCAGTGGGAGCGCGGCCGGACCACGCTCTCGCCCGCGGGCCAGCGGCTCAGGCAGACGTTCAGAAAGCTGCCGAAGGCGAGGCCGAGCAGTCCCGCAAAGATCGTTCCCAGGATGCGCATCATAGACGAGGTTGAGTATATCGCTTGGCATGTGCGGGGCGGGTCAAGGTTCATGGTTTCCCACCCTTCGCCAAGTGCGCGAAGGATGGGGCACGGTAGATTGTTTGGCGCACGGTAGACTGGAGTGCATGGACACTTCGCCAGACAGCTCGAACGCAGAGGCCACCGCGCCGCTCACCACTGAGACGGCGCGGGCGGCGGCGCTGTTTGCGCAGTCGGTCGAGATTATGGCGCGGCTGCGGGCTCCCGGCGGCTGCCCGTGGGACCGCGAGCAATCCTTCGACTCCATTCGCAAGTACACGCTGGAGGAGACCTACGAGGTCTTCGACGCGATTGAGCGGCGCGACTGGCCGCACCTGGCCGAGGAGCTGGGCGACCTGCTGCTGCAAGTGCTGTTTTATGCCGAGATGGCGGCCAACGACGGCCACTTCACCATTGCCGATGTGCTGGAGCATTTGAACAGCAAGCTGGTACGGCGGCATCCGCACGTCTTCGGCGAGGAGGCTTCGCGGGCGGCGGGCAACCGGGCCGATGTGGATGCGGCGGTCGAAGGATCGTCGGCGGCGGTGCTGCGCAACTGGGACGAGATCAAGGCAGCGGAAAAACGCGTTCACGCCCTTCAGCCCGATTTAGAAAATGCCGACGGGGCAGGGAATCGGCACTCCTCGCGGTTGGATTCGGTCCAGCGGGCGATGCCGGCGCTGGCCGAGGCGGCCAAGCTGGGGGCCAAGGCGCGCAAGGCGGGCTTCGACTGGCCGGAGTGGCGCGATCTGCTGCCCAAGCTGGTCGAGGAGACGGCGGAGTTGGAGGCCGAGGCCGCCTCGGATGATCCCGCGCGCAAGCCGGCGGTCGAAGCGGAGCTGGGCGACCTGCTCTTCACGGTCGTCAACCTGGGCCGTCATCTGGGCGTGGATGCGGAGATGGCGCTGCGCGGCTGCAACCTGCGCTTCCGGCAGCGCTTCCGGGAGATGGAGCTGGCCAGCGAGCGGCCACTGGAAGAGCTTGCGCCCGCTGAGTTGGAGGAGTTGTGGACGGGGGCTAAGCGCAAGCTGAACGCCCCCAGCCCGGAACGATAGAATCTCTACCAGGCCCTTTCGCAACAGGACGGGCCTCAGGGAGCGGGTTCGCATGGGTTACCAGGTTCTAGCCAGGAAATACCGTCCGCAGCGCTTTGCCGACGTGGCCGGGCAGGATCACGTCACGCGGACGCTGATGAACGCGCTCTCGCAGAACCGCATCGCCCACGGATACATCTTCAGTGGCCATCGCGGCATCGGCAAAACCACCATCGCGCGCATTGTGGCGCAGGCGCTGAATTGCCGGACGGAGATCGGGACGGCGGAGCGCCCCACGCCGGAGCCTTGCGGCACGTGCGTTTCGTGCACGGAGATTCGTCAGGGCAACGCGGTGGACGTGATCGAGATTGACGCGGCTACCAATCGCGGCATCGACGAGATTCGCGAGCTGAGGGACGCCGCCCGCTACGCGCCCTCGCGCGACCGCTACAAGATTTACATCCTCGACGAGGCGCACCAGATCACCGACGCGGCCTTCAACGCGCTGCTCAAGACGCTGGAAGAGCCGCCGGCGCACGTGATCTTCATGATGGCGACGACACAGCCGGAGGACATTCCGCAGACCATCCGCTCGCGCTGCCAGCACTTCAGCTTTCATGCCGTCAAATTCGACGACATTCTGGCGCAATTGAAGATGATCGCCGCCAACGAAGAAGTGGTGGCCGAGGAGGCCGCGCTGGCGTTGCTGGCCGAGGCGGGCGACGGGTCAATGCGCGACGCGTTGTCGATCATGGACCAGGCGATTGCCTCCGCGCCGGTCGAGAACGGCCGGGCGGTGCTCTCGTCGGCGCAGATTCGCGAGCTGATGGGCGCGGTTCCCAACGCGGTCTTCGAGCGCCTTCTGGAGGCGGTCGCCGCCGGGCAGAGCGCCGAGTTGATGGAGCAGTTGAACCTGCTGGTGAATGCCGGGCACAACCCATCGTCGCTGGCGCGGCAGATGGTCCGCTACCTGCGCAACACGCTGATGGCCAAGCTGGGCGGCGCGGAGACCGAGCTGCTGCAAATCAGCGGCGATGAGCGGGCGCGAGCCACGCGCACCGCGCTGCTGTTTACAGAGGAAGAGATTACACGCAACCTGCAAATTGTGCTGCGCACCTTCGACGATCTGAACTACCGCCAGGAGCAGCGCTTCCATTTGGAGCTTGGTCTGCTCAAGCTGATTCATGCGCAGCGGCTGCTGCCGATTGAAGAGCTCTTAAGCAGCGTGGGGGCTGCGCGCCCAGCGAATATGGCCTTACGGCCGCCGACAACTCCGGTTCGGCCGGCTGCGTCTGCTGCTCCAGCGTCTGCTCCGGCTGCCACGCCTGCGCTTTCACCCTTTGGGCCTGCGGGCGGAGGATGGGGCTCGGGAGCGAAGATGGAATCCAGCTCGCAGACAGGCTCGTCTGCTTCGCCGGTGGCAACGATGGAGCGCGCGCCGGCTGCGGTCAGCGCGTTTCAAGGCGCAACGCCCTTCCCTGCCGCGACGGCTCAGGCCACCGGCTTCGCTTCCGGAGAAACGCTGACCGAAGGCGCGCTGGCCGTGGCTCCGCGGGCCGCTGTTGCGGCAACCAGTCTTCCCAGTATCGAGGCAATCCGCCACGCAGTGGGCTGCGCGCTGGTCGAGGGCGGCCACGTTTCGGCGGCGCAGTTGCTGGGCGCGGGCGCGTGGGCGCTGGACGGCGGCAGCCTGCGCATCGAGGTCTCCGGCATGGGCAAGAAGATGCTCGCCCTTACGATCAATGCCGCGGCGGAGAAGATCATCCGCCAGGAGCTGCAGCGGCTGGGCGCGCCGAGCCGCTTTCTGGTGATTCCCGGTGAAGGCGCCGCGCAGTCTGCTGCGCCGATGGCCACTCCTGTGGCAGGCAGCATTCAGGAAGCCGCGCTGGCGAATCCTTTGGTGCAGCGGGCGCGGGAGATATTCAAGGCCGACGTGCGCAGCGTCGTCGATCTGCGGCAGAAGTAAAATCTTGCGGCAAATGAGGTAAGAACCCATGATAAACCCGCTCAAAATGGCCGAGATGCTCTCACAGGCGAACCAGATGCAGGAAGAGGTCCAGCGCAAGTTGGGCCAGACGGTGGTGGAGGGAACGAGCGGCGGCGGCGCCGTGACGGCGACGATGAACGGCAAAAAGCAGTTGCTCAAGATTCGCATCGAGCCGGCGGCGGTGATTGGCCTGGGCGGCGACAAGCCGGATGTGGAGATGCTGGAAGACCTGGTGGTGGCCGCGGTCAACGAGGCCGGGCGCAAGGCCGAAGAAGTGATTCAATCCAGCGTCAAAGGCGTGCTCGGCGGACTCAATCTGCCGGGGCTGGGCTGAAAAATACGAAACAAGGCGGGCAAATTGACAGAATCCCACCCTAGCCGCAAAAACAAATACGCGGCGAGAGTGGGGCACCCAAAGTTTGTGGTATTCCCAGTTCCCAAAACCGGGACCTGGGGCACCTAGATCATGTTTGACGATTGAGTTTTTTCACTGTTCACTGTCCACTGTTCACTGTCCACTGTTCACTGTTTCCAGGAGGCACATTTCGTGACCCGTTATGCCGAGCCGATGGCGCGGCTGATTGAAGAGTTGAAGAAGCTGCCCGGCGTGGGCACGAAGAGCGCCCAGCGCTTTGCGTTTCATATTCTGCGCTCCAGCGACGAGGATGCGGCGGCGCTGGCCGAGGCGGTGCGCGGGCTCAAGGCCAATCTGCGCCTCTGCTCGGTCTGCAACAACGTCACCGATGTCGATCCCTGCGCCTACTGCGCCAGCCCCACGCGCAACCACCGCCTGATCTGCGTCGTCGAGGAGCCTACGAACATCGGCGCCGTGGAGCGGACGCGCGGCTATCAGGGCGTCTATCACGTGCTGCACGGCACGCTCTCGCCGCTGCATGGGGTGGGGCCGGATCAGTTGCGGACTCAAACTCTTTTATCCCGCGTCGAACTGGGCGAGGTGGACGAAGTGATCCTGGCCACCAGCCCCACACTCGAGGGCGAGGCCACGGCGCATTGGTTAGCGGGCGCATTGCGCGGCCATGCGGTCAAGATCACGCGCATCGCCACGGGCGTTCCGGCCGGCAGCGACATCGAATACGCCGATGAGGTGACGATGGCGCGGGCGATGGAGGGGCGGCGGGAGCTTTAGCCGCGCAGCCGCGCCAACAGATCCTGGGGATGGACCGGCTTGGAGAGAATCTCGAATTCGTGGCCCTGGGCGCGCGCTTTTTCCAACAGATCGGCCGTGGCGGCTTGCCCGGAAAATAGCAGAATCTTGACCTGCGGAAACAAAACGCGAATCCGGATCGCTGCCTCGATTCCGCTCAGGCCGGCCATGATGACATCCGATATGAGCATCTCCGGCTTGAAGGTTACGGCCAGCTCGACCGCCTTCTCGCCCGAGTAAACGGCGCGCGCATCAAAGCCGCTCTGGTTCAGAATCATCGCCAGCGAATCGGCGATCACCCGTTCATCGTCGGCGACCAGGATCCTCGGTTTGGCTGTTTCCGGCATTTCTCTCCCCAACGCTCGATGGAATCGGCCGCGCAACGTGCTGCCTTGCATCGGAACAACGCCGCCCCGGCGGCGACCGATGAGAATCCCATTGCTGGCAAGATGCGTTCCTTGAATGATACGCTCAGTTTGAGTGTTTTTTCCAACAGAGATTTTGCCTCTAGCCAACATAAATTCTGGCAGGCGGCAGCAAATCGGCTCAGCGAACCCGGCCTCCGGCAGCGAATCTCGATTCATCTGGGTGAAACCGGGCCTGACTACACTTAAAAACAATCACCAGCCGCGGCTCTTGGCCAGGCGGACCGGAGAACCAGCCATGCGGGAAGCCGCCATCCCCAGCCCGATCCAGGAATCCATCCCAGCCACGCCCCCAGCCGCGGCCCCGGTTGTTGACGCCATCATTCGCGCCGAGCGGATCGAGAAGTACTACGCGCAGCCCAGCCAGAATCGCATCCAGGTCATCTCCGCAACCGATCTTTCCATCGTCCCCGGAGAGATCGTCGCCCTGCTCGGTCCCTCCGGCTCCGGCAAATCGACGATGCTGCGTATGTTGAGCGGCCTCTCCACGCCCACCTCCGGCCAGGTCTACTGGCACGAGAAGCCCATCGCCGATGCGGAGATTAACGTGTCCATCGTTTTTCAGAGCTTCGCCCTTTTCCCCTGGCTCACGGTTCTGGAAAACGTCGAAGCCCCGCTGCAGGCGCGCGGCGTTGCCGCCGGTGAGCGCCTGGAGCGCAGCATGAAGATGCTGGACACGGTCGGGTTGGACGGCTTCGAGGCCGCCTACCCCAAAGAGCTCTCGGGCGGCATGAAGCAGCGCGTCGGCTTTGCCCGCGCCCTGGTCGTCGAGCCGGAAGTCCTCTTTATGGACGAGCCCTTCAGCGCCCTCGACGTGCTCACCGCCGAGAACCTGCGCAGTGAGCTTTTGGAATTGTGGGCCAACAAAACCATGCCCACCAAGGCCGTCTTCCTGGTCACCCACAACATCGAAGAAGCTGTGCTGCTAGCCGACCGTATCATCGTACTGGGAAAGAATCCCGGCCACATCCGGACGGATTTCAAGGTCCAGCTCCCGCAGCCCCGCGACCGCAAATCGGAGCCGTTCACGCAGTTGGTGGACTACATCTACAAGGTGCTCACCAAGCCCGATGTTGTCCCCGCCGAGTTGCCCGATCAGCAAGTAGGACCCAAAATCCGCGACCAGCGTCAGATGCACTATCAGATGCTGCCCCACGCCCGTCCCGGCGGCATCGCCGGCCTGCTCGAACTGCTGCTCGACAAGGGTGGCCGCGACGACATCTATCGCCTGGCCGACGACCTCAGCTTCGAGATCGACGACCTGCTGCCCATCGTGGACGCCGCCCAGTTGCTCGGCTATCTGACTGTCGAGGAAGGCGACGCGGCTATCACGGAAAGCGGCACGGAGTTCGCCAACTCCGAGATTCTTCGTCAGAAGGAGTTGTTCCGCGACGCCGCCGTGGCCCATGTCCTGCTGCTCCGCCAGATTCGCCGCGCCCTGGAAGCCAAGAGCGACCACACCGTACCGGACGAGTTTTTCCTCGATATGCTCGACGAGCAGTTCAGCGAGGAGGAGTGCCAGCACCAGATCGAAACCGCTGTCAACTGGGGCCGCTACGCCGAACTCTTCGACTATGACGCCGGACACCGCCGCTTTGTCCTTGCCGATGCGCAGGACGAGGAGATTGCCGCCAGCGAGGACCGCAAGTGAAGATCGAACACACCCTTGCCCGCCCACCTGTGACGAATCGCACCTGGCCGTTTCTCATCGATGCGACCGTCATCCTCTGCGGCCTCGCTTTCTTCTTCGCCATGATCCAGTTGGGCACTTACTGGATGGCGCGGCCGATGCCGGCGGTCGTCATCTCCCTCTCCGTCCGCGCGCTGCCGCTCTACGCCTTTTACTCCGTCGCGCGCATCGCCATCGCCTACCTGCTCAGCCTCATCTTCGCCGTCTCCTATGGCTATATAGCCGCCTACAATCCCCGCGTCGAAGCCTGGATGATCGCCGTCCTCGACATTCTCCAATCCATCCCCGTGCTCAGCTTTCTGCCCGGCGTGATGCTGGCGATGATGGCCCTGATTCCCGGCCATCAGCTCGGCATCGAGATGGGCTCCATCCTGCTCATCTTCACCGGCCAGGTCTGGAACATGGCCTTCAGCTTTTACTCCTCCCTCAAGAGCATTCCCCGCGAGATGATCGAAGCCACGCGCGTCTATCGGTTTTCAGCCTGGCAGCGCTTCTGGCAACTGGAGATGCCCTTTGCCGCCATCGGCCTCATCTGGAATTCCATTGTCTCGGTCGCCGGCGGATGGTTCTTCCTCATCGTCTGCGAGATGTTCGCCTTCAAGGGAACCAGCTTCCGTCTCCCCGGCCTGGGCAGCTATTTGCAAACCGCCGCCGACGCGGGAAATCTGCATGCCCTGCTCTGGGGACTCATCGTCCTGGTACTCATCATCGTCGCCACCGACCAGTTGATCTGGCGGCCGCTGATCGCCTGGAGCGACAAATTCAAATTTGAGCAGACTGAATCCGCCACCCGCGTCACCTCGCCCATCTTATCTCTCTTCCAGCGGCCCAGCGCGCTCACCCGCCTGCCCGCCCGCGTCTGGGGCAGCATCGAAGAAGGCGTCTATCGCCGGCTCTCCAAATCCCGCGAATGCCGCGTCATTCAGCCCATCGACGACAACGCCGCGAAAGGCAGCCGCCTGTTCCCTATCCTTCTCGGCAGCTTCGCCGCTCTGGTCATTCTCTGGGGACTCTCCCAGGCAATCCTGATTGTCCACGGCGTCACCTGGGCCGATCTTCGCCTTCTGCTGCTGTGCGCCGGCGCCACCTGGCTGCGCGTCAACACGGCCATTGCCCTCGCCGCTCTGTGGACGATTCCCGTCGGCGTCTCCATCGGCTCCAATCCCCGGCTGGCTCACTATCTCCAGCCCATCACGCAGGTCGTAGCCTCGGTGCCGGCCACCGCTCTGTTTCCCGTCCTGATGCTCGGGCTGATCCGCATCGGCGGCGGGCTAGGCTTCGGCGCGATTGCTCTCATGCTGATGGGAACGCAATGGTACATCCTCTTCAACGTGATCGCCGGCGCAATGGCCATCCCCTCCGACCTGAAAGAGGCCGCCGCGGTCTACCGCTTCACCCGCTGGCAGCGCTGGACGCGGCTGATCCTGCCGGGAATCTTTCCTTATCTCGTCACCGGCATGATCACCGCCTCGGGCGGCGCATGGAATGCCTCGATTGTCTCCGAATACTTCCACATCGGCGATCAGACTCTGCAAACGCTGGGCCTGGGAGCGCAGATCAGCGCCGCCAGCGATAGTGGAAATTTCTCGACGCTCTTGCTGGCCACTGTGCTGATGGCGACGATGGTGGTCACGATGAACCGCCTGGTCTGGCGGCGGCTCTACCGCCTGGCCGAGACGCGGTATAAACTCGAGGGCTGATCAGGGCATTCAACACCGGACGGACCCGGTAATAATAGAGAAATGATTTGCGCCAAGAGCCAATTGGCTCGATACCAAACTCGATTCACCGACGGCGAACACGAAGGCGTCGCCGACACGACTGCCGACAAAGGCGGGGAGCATTCCGGCTTCCGGCCCCATGACTTGCTGGAGGCAGCTCTGGCGGCCTGTGTGAATATGTCGGTGCGCATGTATGCGGATCACCACGGAATTCCCCTGCGCGGCGTGACCACTAAAGTGAGCCTGGACAGAACTCATCCCGACGAAGTTGTCTTCCGCTATGATCTCGAAGTTGACGGTGAACTGACAGAGGAGCAACGGAACAGGCTGTTGCAAGCCTCCCGCGCGTGTCCCGTTCGCAAAACGCTGTCGAAGAGAATCCGGTTTGAGCACGGCACTGGCGCTTGAGTGGGACACGAAATTCCTTGCGACTGGAGCGGGGAGCCGGAATAGACATCATTGTGCTTTCATGTAAGCGACTACAAGAGACTCGACCATTCCACTGCGCCCTTCGGCTCCTTCTCCACCAGCGGCACCCAGAAGCGGAAGCAGGCGCCCTTTCCCGGCGCGCTCTCGACCTCGATTCCTCCGCCGTGCGCAGCCAGGATGGCGCGGCTGATGGCCAGGCCCATCCCCGTTCCCTTGCCTTTTTTGGAGCCCTTCTTGCCCCGGTAAAACTTCTCGAAGATGAAGGGCAGATCGACGGCGTCGATGCCTGGACCGTCGTCCTCCACGCGAAACTCCAGGCGGCCGCCCACGCGCCGGCTGCCCAGCAGGATGCGGCCGCCCGGCGGCGTGTGCCGCGCCGCATTCTCCAGCAGGTGATGCAGCACACGGCCCAGCAGATGCGGATCGAACCAGGCGGAGCTGTCTTGCTTGTCAGGCTCGCTCATCTCTTCGAAGGCGATGACCACTCGATGCCCCGCCAGCGTCTTGCGCGACTCCTCGACAGCCTGCTCCAGCAGCGCGCGCGGATGCTGCGGCACAGGGCGGACAGCGACTAGGTTGGCGTCGATTTCGGCCATCTCGACGGCCTCGCCGATCAGCCGGTCCAGATGCGCGCTCTCCTCATCGACGATGGCTGCCAGCTCCCGACGCACGGGTTCATCCAGCCCTTCGCCCGCAACCAGTGTGCTGGCGGCGGCGCGGATGGCGGTCAGCGGGGTGCGCAGTTCGTGGGTCAGCGAGTCGATCAGCGCGGCGTGCAGCCGTTCTCCCTCGCGCGCTGCTTCCATGTGGGCGGAGGCTTCGACCGCCGTGCCGCGAGTGAGCGCGATGGCCACCTGCGCGCTGACCGCCGTGGCCACCTCGTAGGAAAGCCGCGCCGGCCGCAGACCTAAAGCCCCTACCGGCCTGAGGCCCATCATCAGCGTTCTCACCGTGAAGGCTCCCGGTATGACCTGGGTCGGATTCTCGCCCAGGGCCATCGCCCGCAGGCTGGCATGGATGCTCATGGGCAGATCGCCGGTCGAAGTGTAGAACTGGTCCTGGTCGCGGACGTACAGCACCACCCCGTCGAGCGCGAAGATGCGCTCGATCAGCCGGGGCAGGTCGCGGATCATCCCGGCGGCATCCTCTTGCAGCATCATCTCCTGGGAGAGTTCGTAGAGGCGCTCGACGTCGGCGCGGCGCTCGTCGGCCTCGCACGCCTGGCGGCGCGCCCGCTCGGCGACGCGCACCACCACCACGCAACTCAGCAGGAAGGAGACCATGGCTACCCACGCCTGCGCACCCTCCAGCCGCATCGTGCCCACCGGGGGAAGAAAAAAGTAGTCGAAGGAGAGCGAGCAGAGCAGGGTGACATACAGCGAGAGCCGGATTCCCGCCTGGGCGGAGACCCACACCACCAGCACCAGGAAGACCATCCCCGCGGTTGTCGAATTGACGCCCAGACCGACCATCAGCGAGGTGGCCAAAGCCGCCAGCAGAGTTCCGACGAACCAGTGAAGAATTCCCCGCGAGTCGGAGAGCCCGTCCAAGATCTTCATGCCAAAAATCATACCCGGCCAGCCCGGATGATGTAATCTTTTCTGGAAAGAAGATAAATATGCCCGGCAGAATTCTGGTCATCGACGATGAGCCGCAGATTACCCGCGTGCTCCGCGCCTCCCTCTCCGCGCAAGGCTTTGACGTGCGCACCGCCAACGAGCCGGAGGAGGGCTTGCAGGTTTTCAAGGACTGGCCGCCCGACCTGGTCATCACCGACCTGATGATGCCCGGCCTGAGCGGCGTCGAGGTCTGCCGCGCCATCCGCGTCCACTCCGCCGTCCCAATTCTGGTCCTCTCGGTCCGCGACCACGAGCGCTCTAAGGTCGAGGCGCTGGACGCCGGGGCCGACGATTACGTGACCAAGCCCTTCAACATTCAGGAGCTGCTGGCCCGCGTCCGCGCCCATCTGCGCCGCGCCCCGGAGCGGACAACCTCGGCGATTGAGGCCGGCGACTTCGTGGTGGATGCGGAGGCGCATTCGATCATGGTGCAGGGCAAGGCGATTCACCTGACGCCCACGGAGTTCGATCTGCTGCTGCATCTGGCCCGCCACGCCGGCAAGGTGATGACCCATCGCGTGCTGCTGACCACAGTCTGGGGCGCGCAATCGGCCCACCAGCCGGAGTACCTGCGCGTCTTCATCGGCCAGTTGCGCAAGAAGCTCGAAGCCGAGACCGGTAAGCAGTACATCCAGACCGAACCGTGGGTAGGCTATCGCTTTGTTCCCGAGGGCTGGACCGGCAACGAAGAATGACCTCCGTCAGCCCCGGAAACCCATAGTGCGATTGGTGTTATCATCCCTCCATGCAACCGGACCAAAAAGATCGACGGCCGCTCGCCCGAATCAGCCGCGCCCTGATTGAAGTCGCGTTTATCATCTTCCTCTTTTATTCAAACCTTCTAATGGGAGAGTTCAATCGGATCAGCGGACACGGTAAAACACTGGCCTTCGCCTTCAGCGATATTTTTACGGTCACGAATTTCTCGATCGCCATCATTGCCGCGATGATTGGGCATGCCGTTTTTCATTCCCTTCGAAAATGGCTATAGGTATGTGATCTGCAATCTCATATCCTTACGTTTTATTTAGGAAATATTTTCGATACTCAAACGAGGCGAGAGCCAGAATCATTCTTGAGCAGGCGGCTTCCCCAATGGCCTGCTCATCGAAAAGCGGGAGCTGCGATGCAAGATGTTGCGATGTTGCTGTTCACGGTAGTTTTCTTCGGCCTGGCGTTTCTCTACGTCAAGGCCTGCCAGAAGCTGAGGTAACCCATGCAAACCGACATCATCACCGCCGTTGCCCTGATTCTGTCCATTCTTCTGTTTGCTTACCTGACCATCACCCTGCTCTTCCCGGAGAAGTTCTAAGATGACCGCCAACGGTTGGTTGCAGTTCGCGCTTTTCTGCTTGATTCTTCTGGCAAGCGTTCGTCCGGTGGGCATTTACCTGGCCCGCGTGCTGGAGGGTGAACGCACCTGGCTGAGTCCGTTGCTTCGTCCCATTGAACGGCTCATCTACAAGCTGTGCGGCGTCAAAGCCGGCCAGGAGATGAACTGGCGCGAGTACGCCTTTGCGGTACTGGGCTTCTCCGCCGTCAGCATGGTGTTGACCTACGCTATCGAGCGGTTGCAGAACTTTCTGCCGTGGAATCCGCAGCATTTGGCCGCCGTGGGTCCAGATCTGGCCTGGAACACCGCCGCCAGTTTCACTACCAACACCAACTGGCAGTCGTATACGCCCGAGAGCACGATGAGCTATCTGACCCAGATGGCCGGTCTGGCGACGCACAACTTCTGGTCTGCGGCTGTGGGCATCGCAGTGGCTGTTGCTTTGATCCGCGGCATCAAACGAACCAGCTCGGGCACCATCGGCAACTTCTGGGTGGACATGACCCGCACATTGCTCTATGTGCTGCTTCCAGCCTCGATCATCGGCGCGCTGCTGATGGTTGTCCAAGGTGTACCGGAGAACCTGTCGGCCTACACGACCGCGCACACGCTTGAGGGCCAGGCGCAGACCATTGCCCAGGGACCTGTTGCCTCGCAGGAAGTCATCAAAATGCTGGGCACCAACGGCGGCGGTTTCTTCAACGCCAACAGCGCCCATCCCTTCGAAAACCCTACGCCGTTCACCAACCTCTTCCAGATTTTTTTGATCTTCGTGATTCCGGCAGGACTCACCTATACGCTGGGGCGCATGACCGGCTCGCCGGGCCACGGCTGGGCGGTGCTGGCGGCGATGTTCGTGCTCTTTGCCGCCGGATTCACAACGGTCTATTGGGCTGAGTCGCATCCCCACCTGCTGATTCATGGCGCGGCGCAGACCGGAAGCCTCACCGCTCCGGCGGGCAATATGGAAGGCAAAGAAGTCCGCAACGGCATCGCGGCCAGCTCGCTCTTCGCCACCATCACCACCGACGCCAGTTGCGGCGCTGTCAACGGCATGCACGACAGTTTCACTCCGCTGGGCGGCATGGTGGTGCTGATCAACATCATGATGGGCGAGGTGGTCTTCGGCGGCGTGGGTTCGGGCTTGTACGGAATTCTCATCATGGTGGTACTGGCGGTCTTCATCGCCGGCCTTATGGTGGGCCGCACGCCGGAGTACCTGGGCAAGAAGATCGAGGCCTACGACGTGAAGATGTCCATGCTCTACGTGCTCATCTTCCCGCTGATCATTCTCTCTTTGACGGCCGCCTTTGTGATGGCGCCCAACATTGGCCTCAGCAGCCTGAACAACCAGGGTCCGCACGGTCTTACGGAGATTCTCTACGCATTTACCTCCGGCGCGGGCAACAACGGCTCGGCCTTCGCGGGACTCAACGCCAACACCTGGTGGTACAACGTGGCGCTGGGCTGGGATATGTTGTTCGGAAGGCTTTTCATGATGATTCCTGTGCTGGCACTGGCAGGCAATCTTGCCATGAAGAAGTCTGTGCCGCCCTCGCCCGGAACCTTCCCGGTGAACGGCTCGCTCTTCACTGTGCTGCTGGTCGGCGTGATCGTCATTCTCAGCGCGCTTACCTTCTTCCCGGCGTTGAGCCTGGGACCGATTTTGGAACACCTGCAGCTTCATGCGGGGCAGCTTTTCTAACTCCAACCGAAACCGCATCAGGACAAGGCGAAACGGACTGTCATGCTAGAAAAAAAGAGTCTCTGGAATACGGAAATCATGGCCCAGGCGCTTGTGGACGCATTCCGCAAGCTTGATCCCCGCGGCATGGCCAAGAACCCGGTGATGTTCGTCGTCGAAGTGGGCAGTGTGCTGACCACCGCGCTGCTGATCGACAACACCATTCACCACAGCGCCGGCTTCGGCTTCAACCTGCAGATCACCCTGTGGCTGTGGTTCACGGTGATCTTCGCCAACTTCGCAGAGGCGATGGCCGAGGGCCGCGGCAAGGCTCAGGCCGACACGCTGCGCAAGGCCAAGGGCGAAACGATTGCGCAACGCTACAGAGCGGACAGCAGCCTGGAAGATGTAGCCAGCGCCCTGCTGCGCGCCGGAGACATTATTTACGTTGTAGCTGGGAGTTACATTGCCGGCGACGGCGAGGTGATCGAGGGCGTGGCCTCGGTGGACGAGTCGGCGATTACCGGCGAATCGGCCCCGGTGATCCGCGAGGCCGGCGGCGACCGCTCGGCCGTGACCGGCGGCACAAAAGTTTTGTCGGACTGGATCAAGGTGCGCATCACCTCCAATCCCGGCGAAACCTTTCTCGACCGCATGATCGCGCTGGTCGAAGGCGCAACCCGCCAGAAGACGCCCAACGAGATCGCGCTGAGCATTCTGCTCAGTGGCCTGACCATTGTGTTTCTGCTCGCCGTGGTCACGCTGCAACCCTTCGCCATCTACTCCAAGGCTCCGCAGACGGTCTTCGTGCTGGTCTCGCTGCTGGTCTGCCTGATCCCCACCACCATCGGCGGACTGCTCTCGGCCATCGGCATCGCCGGCATGGACCGCCTGGTTCAATACAACGTGCTGGCGATGAGCGGGCGCGCCGTGGAAGCCGCCGGCGACGTGAACACGCTGCTGCTCGACAAGACCGGAACCATCACGCTGGGCAACCGCCAGGCCACCGAGTTCATTCCCGCGCCGGACGTGAGCCACGAGCGGCTGGCCGACGCGGCGCAGCTCTCCTCGCTTTCCGACGAAACTCCCGAGGGCCGCTCCATTGTTGTGCTGGCCAAGGAAAAGTACAACCTGCGCGGGCGCGACATTGGCGGCATCCACGCCGAGTTCGTGCCCTTCACCGCGCAGACCCGCATGAGCGGCGTCAACCTGCCTGGCGTGCGCATCCGCAAGGGCTCGGTGGACGCCATCGCCCGCTTCCTTGAAGAGCAAGGCTCCTCGCTGCCCAGGAAGGTCGCCGAGCAGGTCGAAGAGGTTGCCCGCCAAGGTGGAACTCCGCTGGTGGTGGCGGAAAACTCGACGGCTCTGGGCGTGATTCATCTCAAGGACATCGTTAAGGGCGGCCTCAAGGAGCGCCTGGCGCGACTGCGCGCGATGGGCATCCGCACCATCATGATCACCGGCGACAATCCGCTGACCGCCGCGGTGATTGCCCGCGAGGCCGGCGTCGACGACTTTCTGGCAGAAGCCAAGCCCAAGGACAAGATGGACCTGATCAAGCGCGAGCAGGCCAAGGGCAAGCTGGTGGCGATGACCGGCGACGGCACCAACGACGCGCCCGCGCTGGCCCAGGCAGACGTTGGAGTGGCGATGAACTCAGGCACGCAAGCCGCCAAGGAAGCCGGTAACATGGTCGATCTCGACTCCAACCCCACCAAACTGATCGAGATTGTCGAGATCGGCAAGCAACTGCTCATGACGCGCGGCGCGCTGACCACCTTCAGCATCGCCAACGACGTGGCCAAGTACTTCGCCATCATCCCGGCGATGTTCTCCGTCGCCTTCCCGGTGCTGGGCGTGCTGAACATCATGTACCTGCACTCGCCGGAGTCGGCCATTCTCTCGGCAGTCATCTTCAACGCCATTATTATCGTGGCGCTGATCCCGCTGGCCCTCAAGGGCGTCAAATACGAGCCTAAGGCAGCCGATATTCTGCTGCGCAACAATCTGCTGATCTACGGCGTCGGCGGCATTATCGTGCCGTTCATCGGCATCAAGGCAATTGACCTGGCGTTGGTGGCGCTGCATCTGGCGTAGAAAGCGGAGTTAGCGGAGTTAGAAGGATTCACGATGTGCGAGGCTAACTCCGCTAACACCGCTAGCTCCGCCAATAAAGGTTTGAAAGAGCCTTCACCGGCTCCCGAAGGAGAAACAAAAAATGCACTCCGTCTGGAAGACATCGATTCGCTTCACTCTCGTGACCGCGCTGCTGCTGGGCCTGGGCTATCCGCTGCTGGTCACCGGCATCGCCAAAGCGGTTTTCCCGCATCAGGCCGGCGGCAGCCTTATTCAGCTCAACGACGGCACGGTCATCGGCTCCGAGCTGCTGGCGCAGAGCTTCGTGAGCGACCGCTACTTCCATCCCCGCCCCTCGGCCGCCGGCAACGGCTACGACGCCACGGCTTCGGGAGGCACCAATCTGGCGCAGTCTTCGAAAACGCTGGTCACGCGCATACAGGGCGACATCGATAAACTGGCCGCCGCAAATCCCGGCAAGCCGGTGCCGATTGATCTGGTGACGACCTCCGCCTCCGGCCTCGATCCCGACATCACCCCCGACGCCGCCTACTATCAGGTCCCGCGCGTCGCCAAGGCCCGCAGCCTGAGCGAAGAGGCCGTCCGCAATCTCGTCGCGCAGCAGATCACTCCGCGCCAACTGGGCATCCTCGGCGAGCCTCGCATCAACGTCCTCGCGCTGAATCGCGCCCTCGACAATCTCGCAAAATAAACTCGCTTGTATTGCTTTCCTGCCCCCGGCCCCACCGGGGGTTCTTTTTTTGCCGTGAATCTGGCGTTCATAACCGTGACAACCATCACCTCCCCACTCATTCTTGCAGGCATACCATTTTGTCGGCTTCCTGTAGGGCTCTCTTGCGGTCGTGTAATCTGTTCCCACTCCGCGGCCTGTTTCAGGAAATTCCGCCAATTCAAGCCTGAAAGTGGCTGAACTGCCGTTGACTTGCCCAACTCACTCCAAGCCAGACAGTCCGGCCGGTGAGGTGTACGGTCATGTCTGCAATTTTGTCAATGTCGCGTCTGCGGGTTCTGCTGGTGGCGGGACTCATCGCGGTAACGTCAGGGTCGATGAGCGCCCAGGCGAGCGCCCAATACGAATGGACCTGGATGGGCGGACGAAGCTATTTTAACGGATGGGACATGAGTGGCTTCATGATCGGCCCGTCCGGAGTGTACGGCACTTTGGGCGTGCCTTCTGCCGGAAATATTCCCGGAGGCCGCTATTCCGCTACGCGCTGGACCGACAGCAGCGGCAATTTATGGCTCTTTGGCGGCAAGGGTATGGATGGCACAAATACCCGTACCCTTGGATTTGGCGATCTCAACGACCTATGGGAGTTCAATCCCACTACGAACGAATGGGCATGGATGGGCGGAAGCAGCATACACAGCCAGTACGGAGTGTACGGCACGTTGGGTGTGCCTGCTGCCGGAAACATCCCCGGAAGCCGCTATTCCGCTACGAGTTGGACCGACCGCAGCGGCAATCTCTGGCTCTTTGGCGGCCGGGAGTTTACTGGCGGTTTCAACGACCTTTGCAACGACCTTTGGGAATTCAATCCCTCTACGAACGAATGGACCTGGATGGGCGGAAGCAACACGCTCGGCCAGCCCGGAGTGTACGGCACGTTGGGTGTGCCTGCCGCCGGAAACATCCCCGGAAGCCGCAGTGACGCTATGAGTTGGACCGACAGCAGAGGCAATCTCTGGCTCTTTGGCGGCAACGGCACTGACGTTAATGGCAATGACGGCTATTTCAACGACCTTTGGGAGTTCAATCCTTCCACGAACGAATGGGCGTGGATGGGCGGAAGCAGCACGCTCAGCCAGCCCGGAGTGTACGGCACGTTGGGCGTGCCTGCCGCCGGAAACATCCCCGGAAGCCGCAGTGATGCTATGAGTTGGACCGACAATAGCGGCAATCTCTGGCTTTTTGGGGGCAACGGCACTGACGTCAACGGCAATGGCGGCTATCTTAACGATCTTTGGGAGTTCAATCCATCCACAAACGAATGGACCTGGATGGGTGGAAGCAGCACGGCGAACCAGCCCGGAGTGTACGGCACGTTGGAAACACCTGCTGCCGCTAACATCCCCGGAGGCCGCGATTCCGCTACGAGCTGGGCCGACTGCTGCGGCAATCTCTGGCTCTTTGGCGGCAACGGCACTGACGTCAACGGCAATGGCGGCTATCTCAACGACCTTTGGGAGTTCAATCCTTCCACGAACGAATGGGCTTGGATGGGCGGAAGCAGCACGGGCCACCAGCCCGGAGTGTACGGCACGTTGGGCGTGCGTGACGCCGGAAACATCCCTGGAGGCCGCTCTTACGCTACGAGCTGGGCTGACAGCAGCGGCAGTTTCTGGCTCTTTGGCGGCCTCGGTTTTGATGAAGGCCTCAATTTTGACTTTCTCAACGACCTTTGGAAATATCAACTACCGGTAATACCGGTAACCGCGATGCCGACCTTCAGTGTGCCGGCAGGCACGTATGCCACGCCGCAGACGGTGACGATCAGCGATGCTACAGCTGGCGCAACTATCTACTACACCACCAACGGAACCACCCCGACGACTGCTTCGAGTGTGTACACCGGCGCGATCACCGTTTCGTCGACGGAGACGCTGGAGGCAATAGCGACGGCCAGCGGTTATTCCACCAACTTCTTGGCCACCGCCGCCTACACCATTAACCCGGCGTGGGCGACGACGACGACTGCGCTTGTATCCAATACGGTTGCCTCTAGCTATGGAGAGCCGGTAACGCTGACCGCGACGGTCTCTGCCAGCAAAGGCATGGTTCCGAATGGAGAGACCATCTCTTTCATGAATGGCGCAACGCAAGTGGGAGCAGGGACGTTGAGCAGCGGCACGGCCAGCTTGACCACCACTGCGCTGCCGAGTGGGATCTACACGATCACCGCAATTTACGGCGGCGATTACAACTTCTCTCGCAGCACCTCGACAGCCGTCAGCCTGACGGTCAGCAAAGCCAACTCCTACACAACATTGACTTCGTCGCAGAATCCGTCCGATGCCGGACAATACGTGACCTTCACGGCGACCGTCTCAGGGCAGTTTAGCGGTACGCCCACCGGTACGGTCCTGTTCAGCAATTGGGGCACGACGCTGAGGACCGTCTCCCTGAGTGGCAAACAGGCTGTATTAAGAAACACGGCGCTGCCGGAGGGTACGGATTCGATTTCGGCGGCGTATAGCGGCGACGCGAACTTTACCGGCAGCACGTCGAATACGGTGAGTCAGGTTGTGACTCCCATGGCCAGCGGCACACCCGGATGGACCTGGATGGGTGGAAGCAGCTATTTATATGAAGGGACCGGAGTATACGGCACATTGGGCGTGCCCGCGGCCGGAAACATCCCCGGATGCCGCGATTCGGCGAACAGTTGGACCGACAGCAGCGGCAATCTCTGGCTCTTTGGCGGCGGCTATAATTCTAGCTTTTTCAACGACCTTTGGGAGTTCAATCCCTCTACGAACGAATGGACCTGGATGGGCGGGAGCTTCACGGGCAATCAAGCCGGGGTGTATGGCACGTTGGGAACGCCTGCTGCCGGAAACATCCCCGGAGGCCGCGAGGGAGCCGCGAGTTGGACCGACAGCAGCGGCAATTTCTGGCTCTTTGGGGGCCTCGGCATCGATGCCTACGGAAAAGGCAGCTACCTCAACGACCTTTGGGAGTTCAATCCTTCCACGAACGAATGGGCGTGGATGGGCGGAAGCAGCACGGTCCCCAACGGGAGTGGCCAGCCCGGAGTGTACGGCACGTTGGGCGTGCCTGCTGCCGGAAACATCCCCGGAAGCCGCTATTCGGCTGCGAGCTGGACCGACAGCAGCGGCGACCTCTGGCTCTTTGGCGGCAAGGGCTACGATGCCAACGACAATTGGGGCTATCTCAACGACCTATGGGAGTTCAATCCTTCTACAAATGAATGGACCTGGATGGGCGGAAGCAGCACGGTCACCCAGCCCGGAGTGTACGGCACGTTGGGAACACCTGCTGCCGGCAACATCCCCGGAGCCCGCGATGGTGCTTCGGCCTGGACCGACAGCAGCGGCCATCTCTGGCTTTTTGGGGGCTTCTACTCCACCGTTGATAACGAAGATGGCGTTTATCTCAACGACCTTCGGGAGTTCAATTCTTCCACGAACGAATGGACATGGATGGGCGGAAACAGCGTTTATGACCAGTCCGGTGTGTACGGCACGTTGGGAACGCCCGCCGCGGGAAACAACCCTGGAAGCCGCCAGGGCTCTGCTAGCTGGACTGATAGCAGCGGCAACTTCTGGCTCTTTGGGGGCGCAGGCTTCGATGCAAACGGAAACAACGGCGAACTCAATGACCTTTGGGAGTTCAATCCTTCCATGAACCAATGGACCTGGATGGGCGGAAGCAGTGTTCGAAACCAGTCCGGTGTGTACGGCACGTTGGGCGTGCCACCTGCCGGAATCATCCCCGGAGGCCGCTCTTCCGCTATGAGCTGGACCGACAGCAGCGGCAGTCTCTGGCTCTTTGGGGGCGCAGGCAACGGCTATGGTGGCGATCTCAACGACCTTTGGAAATATCAACCACCACCGGCAACCGCGAAACCAACTTTCAGCGTGGCAGCCGGGACCTACACCACGATCCAGTCGGTAACAATCAGCGATACGACGGCTGGGGCAACCATTTACTACACTACCGATGGAACCACGCCGACGACGAACTCGACGGTATACGGCGGCCCAATCACCGTCTCGTCCACAGAAACGCTGAAGGCGATTGCAACGGCCACAGGCTGCACCACCAGCGCCGTTGCAACCGCCGCTTACACCATCAATCTGCTCCCAGCCGCCACCCCAACCTTCAGTGTGCCAGCCAGCACTTACACCACGCCGCAGACGGTAACGATCAGCGATGCGACGGCAGGCACCGCGATCTACTACACCACCGACGGAACCACGCCGACCATAGCTTCGGCCGTGTACAGCGGTCCGATCACCGTCTCCAACACAGAGACGATTGAAGCGATTGCAACGGCCAGCGGCTACTCCCAAAGCTCCGTTGCAACCGCCGCCTACACCATCAACAATCCTGTACCGGTCACCAGCAGTCTGTCGCCTGCATTCTTGAGCGCGGGCGGCGCGGCCTTTACACTGACCGTCACCGGAACGGGCTTCATCTCCGGCTCGACAATCTATTGGGGTGCGACCGCGCTCACTACAACCTACGTCAACGCGACGCAACTTACGGCATCGGTGACCGCAGTGGAGATTGCCAGCGCTGGAATCACGGCCATTACCGTGCAGACGCCCACTCCTGGCGGCGGCACTTCCAACGCATTGCAGTTTGAAGTGGATACTTCCGGATCGGGTTCGACAGCGCCGGCGATCACCGCAGTGACAGCGACAGTGACCGCCGGTTCCAAGGCGATCTATACGATTACACTGCCTGCCTCCGTGACATCCGTCTCGGTCACCTGCCTGAATCTGCCCGCCGGAGCAACTTGCAGTTACGCCTCCGGCACGCTGACAATTACCACTACCTCAACAACCCCCAAGGGAACCTATCAAATCACGGTCGTCCTTGTTGAGACAGTCTCAGACGCGTCGACTTCGTGGATTCTGCTGCCCATTCTTCTGCTTCCGCTGATGATTATGCGCAAGCGGCTGGCGGCGCGCGGTGTCTGGGTGACCGCCTGCCTGGGGCTGGTTCTGCTGGCTGGAGCGGCTCTCTGCACCGGCTGCGGCGGCGGTCGTGGGAATTCAGACGGAGGCGGCGGAGGCGGTGGTGGTGGGACGCAGACTCATCAGGTGACGAGTTCGGGCGTAGTCACGCTCACCGTGCAGTAAGGAAGATCAGTTCAGATTCAAGTCATGATTGAAAAACGCGCTAGATGCCCAGGCGCGCTTTCAGAGCGCGGACGCGATCGCGGGCGACGGGAATCTGCGTCCGCTGGGCGTCCTTGAGTGAGAGGATGACCTTGCCGGCGAACCACGAATTCACCTCGTGAATCCACTCCACATTCACCAGCGCGGAGCGGTGCACGCGCAGAAACTTTGCCGGATCGAGCCGCCGCTCCAGTTCGGTGATCGTCTGGTCAACGCAATGCTGGCGTCCGTTTGCCACAGCATAGGTGAGCTTGTCGCTGGCGATAAAGTGTGTGACGGCATCCAGATCGAGAAATGAAATGCGCTCGCCCACGCGCGTGGCGATGCGGCGCGGATACTCGGCGCGTTCACCGCGCAGCGATGCGGCTAACTCCTTGAGCAGCGCGGGCAGCTCCGGATTCCGCTGCCAATCCTGCTGGACGGGCAGACGCAGCCGCTCGAGCTTCTTCAGTGCGCGCGCCAGCAGCTCCGGCTCAATGGGCTTCAGCAGGTAATCGATGGAGTTGACCTCGAAGGCCTTGAGCGCATATTCGTCGTAGGCGGTCGTGAAAATCACGAAGGGCTGCTCGTTGAGGCGCGAGAGCAGTTCGAAGCCGTTCATACCGGGCATTTGAATGTCGAGGAAGAGAACGTCAATGGATTCGCGATTCAAAAAATCGAGAGCTTCGGCCGGATCGGTGGCGCTGCCGGCGATGCGCAGGCCGCCGGCGCTCGCGAGCAGGCGACTCAGGCGCTCAATGGCCAGCGGTTCGTCATCGACGAGATAGGCGCGCGGCGGTTCTGATTCCATGGGTTACTCCATTATGCGGGAAAGGAGAGCCGTACAACGGTTCGATCATTTTCGCGCGCGACTTCCAGCCTGCCGTCGCCGCCAAAGAGCAGATCGAGGCGCGCAATGAGATTGCCCAGGCCGTGTTCGGGCGTGATGGCATCGAGCGAGAAGCCGGGTCCGTCGTCGCTGACTTCGAGCAGGATGCGGCCGGCTTCTTCCGACCCACGAATGTGAATCGTGGCGCCCTGGCTGCGCTCTGAGACCACGTGCTTCACGGCGTTTTCCACCAGCGATTGCAGCGCCAGCGGCGGCACATTCGTGTCCTGCAGAGCTTCGGGAATCGCGATCTCATAACGCAGCCGCGGGCCGAAGCGCGTCTTTTCAATTTCAAGATAGTCGCGGACAATCTTGAGTTCCTGGCTGAGCGGCGTCAGGCCGCTGTGATTGGCGTTGAGAGAGAAGCGCAGCAGCGAGGCAAGTTTGCCGACCGTATCTTCGGCTAACTGCGGATCCCTGGGAATCAGCGCCGCGATGGAGTTGAGCGTGTTGAAGAGAAAGTGGGGATGGATGCGGGATTCGAGCGAAGAAAGCTGCGCCTCGGCCAGCAGCTTGTAGGCGCGCTCCTGCTCCACCTGTTTCGTGCGGAGCTCGAGTTGGGCCTCCTGAAACTTGTAGCGCAGCGTCTCATAAGTGGTAATGCTGAGGCCAATGACCAGCGTGACCACAACGCTGAACGGCGCCGACGCTTTGAATTCTGCCCAATAGCCGCTGGGCGGAATCAGTCGAACGATCTGGAAGATGACTCCAGCTGCGAGGTCGCCGGCGATGGCCGTGCAAACCAGGGCCAGGGCCTGCATGAGAACCACGAGCCGTGGGTATTTCTCCGTATAGCGGTGGCTGATCCAGTTGAGGACCAATATCGACAGCACGGAAATCGTCGTGGAATAGACAAAGGCAGCCACAAAATGGCCGCCACTCTGGGACAGTCGCATGAGTCCCAGCGAGAGGAGGAGCGCAACAACCAGCAGCGTGGCCGCGCAAATATAAACAAAGACTCTGAGCAGGGCCGAAGCGTAGCTGAACTTCACTCCGCGGTTCGCGGAGTGATTGTTCGTTGCCGGATTGATCTCGGAGATCATAGCTGAAAACGAACCCCCACTGACGTTGCCGCGGAGTAAGGCGTGGCGCCGTAATCCGTTGTCTTGCCACCATGCGGAACTTGCAGGTGCAGGTAAGAGGAAAAGTGATTGCCGAAGCGCCGGTTGGCATCGAAGATTACAACGTAACTGTTGTCATTCAGATTCTCAACCATCGAGGCGGAGAGATCCCACTGCTTCCAACCGGGCAGTTCGCGAAGCCGCGACTTACCTGCGTACAGGAAAGCATAGTGCTGGCGGCCGGCTGATGGCGAGATGGTGCTATCGCGATAGTACGCAGTATTGGGCGGGGTGTAGAACTCTCCAATAAAGGAAATGCCCCATGTGGTGGTGTATTTTGCGCCCATCAGGATCGCGCCCTGTTCGCGCCATGCTGCCTCGCCGTGCAGCTCCCAGGCCTGGCCGAAGACGCGGGTGAAGGTGAGGCCGCCAAAACTGTCACCGCCGCGGTCGTCGCCGGCGATCAGCGAAGTGTCGAATCCATGCACAAGAACGTTATACCGGAAAGCGGTGGTGTCGCGCAGGTTTGACCCGGCGGGGGCGAGCGCGGCAGTGGACCAGGCCAGCGAAAGAGCGTGCGGGCCGTGAACAAAGTCCGCCTTGACCATGTCGCGCCCCTGGTTGAGATTGAGGCGGTCGGTGGGGTTGGTGGGAACACGGGGCGGGTCGAGAAAGCCAGCGGGCGTGAAGGCATAGCCGGTTCCCCAACGCACAATTCGCCGGCCCAGCATGAAGTCGAAGTCTCCGGCGGAGAGGCCACCATACATCTCTTTGACGCGCAGTTGAGAATGTGTGCCAGTGTATGGCTCAAGCGCTGCGTTCAGCGCGGCGGAGGCGGCGGCGTTGCCCGGCGGCAGATCGAAGTCCGCTGCGGATAGTCCGCGAAATGTCTGCGAGAGGCCCACCACACTCGACGCAAGACTCCAGCGAGAGCGGTAGCGAAGCGTGAAAGAAGGCTCAAGCAGCAATTGATTCTGAAAGAGCGTGACAGAAGGCTCCTTCAACATCGACGCCGACGGCGGCAGCGGCGGTTGCAGACTGCTATCGAAGGTTGCATCATCGATGGCCGAGAAGGCATAGCGGAAGTCATGGCGGGGCTCCGGCGGAGGTTCATCCTGCGCAGCGGCGATGGCCGCGATGGCGAGGAACAGAATTGCCGGAAATGTGTGTGCGAGTTTCATCGGGCTTGCTCTCGGGCGTTGTGGATCACTTCAATAAATACTGCCAGGAATTGTGGTTTCCCAGGTCTCAGAAGCGAGACCTGGGGCATCCGCATTCACACCCAACCTGCGTTCATTACCAATAAATCATAATGATTTCGATGGAACATTCCGGCTGATTCAACTGAAAGTTTGTTTCATCGAATCCCGGCTTTCCCATTCTTTTCGCGGGATTGTTGGAGAACCCGTAGCCTTCCACCGGCATTCCAAAGAGATTCGAATCCATCTTGCCGTTCATGTTTTCGTCGTGGAATAGATTCACCGAGTACTCTCCCCGCGGCAAATTCGCGAAGACGGTTGTAGCGCTCAATGTTTTGGCGTCGATCTCAACCTCACGGCCTTCAACGAAATTGGAATCGCGATACAGGGCAAGGCGGATTTTTCCGTTCGCATTTCGTATTCCTGTGACGCGAACGGTAAGCGTGGAGGCGCTTTGTGTGGACGTTGCTGACGCCTGCGCGCTGAGCCGGCCGGCGGAGGAGATGAGCAGTGCGCACGAGAGCAGGGGCAACGCGGCGATCAGTTTGATTGTCGAGAACATTTCATTATCCTTTCATTCCAGAGTGAAGGTCGATGCATCAGAAACGATCCGTGCGTCCCTGATAGAAGAGCTTGTCGGGCAGCTCGCGCGGGGCGACGCCGGAGTACTCCAGCACGCTGTGCGAGTTGTGGCGAATTTCGTCGTAGAGGGTCCAGCGATGGAGGATCGGTCTGCCGCCGACGATATAATAATCGTCGAAGGTGGCGGATTTGATGTGCTTGCCGGAGGTGAGATAGTACTCCGCCCTCACTGGGCGCGCATCTACCACGCGCAGCCAGTAGAGAATGCGTTGATAGGTCGAGCCTTTGCGCTTGGCTGTCAAATCAAGCACGTAGCAATTTTCCGCGCCCACCTTCTCCGTGCGCAGATAGACGGCCGAGTAATCGACGGCATAGTTGGTGCGGGCCACGTCGCCGTTGGAGGCGTCGCCGTTCAGCCGTTCCAGCGGGGTGATGCGCACCGGGCGGCTTGTGTCGGGCAGATAGACCCACATATCGTCGCCCAGCATCAGCAGATGCTGGCCTTTTTCGCGCGGACTCAAAAATTCGACGTAGGTCTTCTCCGTTCCCTTCTGCGAGACCTCGTAGAGTTTATCTTCGTCCGCTTTGCCGGATTCATAGTGAGTGATCTTGACCCGCAGCACATAGGAGGGCCATCCGTTGCGGTACGAGTCGGAGCGCTTGAGCAGGGCTTCGGCGTCGGGAGTTGCGGCGCGGCAGACCAGCCCGCAGGCCAGCAGAAAGCTCGCAACAAAGAGCAGCAGGAATGTGCGCAGAATGCTGTTGATTTTAGACATGAGCAAGAGCCTCCGCAATTCTGAGCCGGGATGCGCGGACCGCCGGCAAGATGGATGCAAGAGCCAGCGAGACAATGACCAGCAAGGACGAGCCTACCATCTCCAACGGCACGTAGCGGACTCTGAAGGGCATGGGAACGCTGTAGCCGGGGGGCGGCGGCATGTGCAGTCCGGATGAGTTCAGCAGCGCGCCCAGGAGATTGCCCGCGGCCAGGCCAAGGACCGCGCCCATCACGCCGAGCAGCGTGGCCTCGACCATAAACAGCGCCACGATCCATGCGCGGGGCGTGCCCATGGCCAGCATGGTGCCGATCTCACGCGTGCGTTCGAACATACTCATCAGCAGCGTATTGACACTGGACATGAGGACCATGAAGAAAACAATGATGCCCATGAAGAGGAAGATGCCGTTGAACATGGAGTTGACCTGCTTGTAATAGGTGGCCAGGTCAATCCATTTCTTGAGTTCCAACCGCTGGGAGAGGCCGTTCAAGTGCGGCATCATCTCGGCATAGGCCCGATCAGTGTTATCCGTGGAATCGAGACCTACCACGAGGTTGGTAACACGATCGCTTTGCAGCAGGCGCTGCGCGGCGGGCAGAGTGATGCGCAGATAGCGCGCGTCCCTTTCCGCTGCGCCGGAGTTGATGATGCCGACGATCTGAACATCGACGCCGTTGAGCGCGCCGTCAGAGGTCATGGCCAGCACCGTCAAGCCGTCGCCGATGCCGACGTTCATGGACTTGGCCAGGCCATTGCCGATGAGCGCCTCGACCTCGCCGCTGGGCTTCGGATCGAGATTGCGTCCCGATTCGATGTGGGTGATGAAACCGAGGGATTTTTCCGCTTCCGGATCGACGGCGCTGCCCATGAATCCGGCGGCTTTGGTTCCATTAGAGACCATGCCGTAGAAATCGATGCGGGGTGCGATGCCGCGCACATGACTGCCCGTCTTGACGGAGGCGGCCACCTGACGCCAGTTGTCGATGCCGGTATCGAGGACACGATTTTCGTCGCGGTTAAAGTGATCGGCGGTGAAGATCTGCATATGACCGAGGCCGCTGTTGATGGTGTCTTCGCGGAGGCCGTGCGTCATGAAGGCAAAGTAGCCGCCGGCCAGTAGTAATCCGGCGACGCCTCCGCCGACCATGAATAAGGTCATCAGCGTGCGACGGCGGTTGCGGAAGATGTTTCTGAATGCAAGAAGAAGAAATTTAGCCACGGCTGCCTCCTTCGCTCGCGGTATCGGAAACCACTTCGCCATCCGTAAGCCGAATGATGCGCTCGGTGTGTTCGAGCAGGCGCGCGTCATGCGTGGAGAAGATGAAGGTGAGGCCGAGGCTGCGGTTGAGGCCGTGCATCAGGTCGATGAGCTGGGTGGCGTTGTGCGTGTCCAGGTTGGCGGTCGGCTCGTCGGCCAGCACCAGCGCTGGACGATGCACGATGGCGCGCGCCACGGCGACCCGCTGGCGTTCGCCGCCGGAGAGCAGGTCGGGGCGTTGGTTGGCGCGCGACGAGAGGCCAACGCTCTCCAGCGCCTGGGCGACACGCTCGCGGCGCTCGCCACTGCTGACACCCTGAATCAGCAGCGGGTACTCGACGTTCTCGGCGGCGGTGAAGACGGGAATCAGATTGAAGGTCTGAAAGACAAAGCCGATTCTTTCGCGGCGCAGCTTGCTCATGCCGGCGGGCTTCAGTTGCGAGGTGTCCACGCCATCGACCAGGATGCGCCCGGTGGTGGGCTGATCGATGCAACCGATCAGATTCAGCAGGGTCGTCTTGCCGCTTCCGCTGGGCCCGGCGATCGCCAGAAACTCGCCGGCGGTGACGCGCAGGTTGGCGTGCGTGAGGGCGCTGACAAATCTGTGCGCCGGGTGATGCGCTGGACTGTTATCCAGGGGAAATCTTCGGCTGACTGCTTCGACGTTGACGATTTCTTCCATGAGCCGCTCCCTTTCAGAATTTTGCTCTTGTTGGAATGTAAACGGTACGATGCCGACGCGCGCGGGGTTCCAGACGAAAGGTAGAAAAAGCGGATGAAAGGCAGGAATGGGCGGATGAAGCGGGAGGCGCTCCGGCTCATCCCGCATTTATTTTAAATGCGGCGCAACTATTTCCGCGCGGCGCTGTTCCTATCTGAAGAAGTCCGAATTCCAAGGAGAACGAAGATGAACTCTCTCAGCCGTACTCTTTCAAAATGCGTTGCCACGCTTCTGGTGTGCGCGCTGCTGGCGCCGTTGATGGCCTATGCCGCGTCGAAACCGCTTACTCCCGAAAAGGCTCACGCGCGCATCCTCAAGCTCGGCTTGGGAAACTGGGTGGGAGTGCGCTTGCAGAGCGGAGTCGCATTTTCAGGCAAGATCATCAGCATCGACGAGCAATCCTTTAGTCTGCAACGCTACAGCGATACGGCGGCTACGCCCGTGGCTTACCGCGATATCTTCGACCTTCAGACGGGGATGCCGATGGCCAGCTCCTCGCGCAATCCGCTGACTCCGGACGTTGTTCACGCGCGCCTTCTCAAGCTCGGCATGGGCAACTGGGCCGGCGTGCAGTTGCAGAACGGGATAGCGTTTTCAGGCCGAATCGTCAGCATCGACGAGAATTCCTTTGGCATGCAACTGTATGGCGATCCGGAGATCACGCCGGTGGCCTACAGCGATGTCGTCTATCTGCAAACGGGAATGACGGTCAAGGGCTTCTGGATCCTGACCGGCGTTGGATTTGCGGCCGTGACCACGGCTGCCATTGTCGGCTTTCATGAAGTGCATAGCCAGCAGCTGAAAATGCCAACCCTGCCCACTCAGCCCGTCACTCCAATCTTCTGAAGCATTCCTTCGCTTGCCGCGACCGGCGCCTGGGAGCCAAAGCGGGATAGGCCATTGGCTCATCCCGCTTTGGCTTACGCCTGCCGTGCGCGGCGGAGTTGCGAGACGCCGGCCCGATTCACGATGCAATAATGGTGTCAGGCCGCAAGCATCCTTCCGGCGAACGCAACCCGCATGAACCTGCCCAACTCCATCACGATGAGCCGGATCGTCATGATCCCGCTGCTGCTATGGATTCTCACTCCCCACTTTCCCTGGCATGCCTACGGCGCGCAGGAGATTACCGCTTCTGTGCTCTTCGTGCTGGCCTCGATCACCGACGGCCTGGACGGCTACCTGGCACGCAAGCGCAAGCAGATCACCACCATGGGCATGCTGCTGGACCCGCTGGCCGACAAGATCATGGTGACCAGCGCTTTTGTGGCCCTGGTGGCTTATAACAACGATGTGGTCAGGGTCTGGATCGTGGTCGTCATCATTGGCCGCGAGTTCCTCATCAGCGGCCTGCGCTCCATCGCATCCTCGGAGGGATTCACCATCGAGGCCAGCGACCTGGGCAAGCTCAAGACCGTCACTCAGATTGTTTCCGTGGTTTCGGCGCTTCTGGCTCATCACTGGTACGAGTGGCACTTCGGCTTTCTCATTGTCCCCGTCAAGTGGATAGCTGTTGCCGCCCTCTACTTCACATTGCTGGTCTCGACGATCTCGGCCATCGATTATTTTGTGGGCTTCTGGAAGAAGATCGACCACGCCAGCAAAGACAGCCGCAAGAAGTCTTTCGTGCTCAGCCGCAACAAAAAAGCCAGTGTGCCCAGCGGCAATTGAAGGCGGAAATCTAACGTCCTCCGCTTGCCGCCCAGGGAGGCGCCGGCGGCGAGCCTCCGAGCCTTCAAGCCTTTGTGCGACAATCCATTCAAGACCGCTTATTTTCTTATGCGACTCTCTCGTATCATTTCTTCGGGCGCTCTGGGATTGCTTCTGGCTGCACAGGCTGCCGGGGCGCAAGCGCCATCCGCGCTCTCACCCTCGGTTCCGCTGGTACTGGCCGGCGGCACTGTCGTGGACGTAACCGGCTGGGGCGGCTCGGCAAAAGACCTGCCGGACGCTATCGTCATTATGCGCGACGGCCGCATCACCGATGTCGGCTCGCGCATGGCGGTCTCCATCCCCAAGGGCGCGCGGGTCATCGACTGCTCCGGTAAATACCTCATCCCCGGCCTCATCGACGGCTTTGCCGGCATGAACTCCCAGGGCCAGGCCAACGCCTACCTCTACATGGGTGTCACCACAATCGTCGCCGTCAGCGACGCGCGGCGAGGCGCGGTCGATGTAAACGCCGCGCCCAGTCCCCACCTCTACCTGATGGACTCGGCCGGCTCGACCGACAACTGGAGCCTGCTGGCCAAGCGCCCGGAGTGGGCGCTCAAGCTCCGTCAGTTGGACCATCCCAGGGAACTGAGCCCCGACGACTCCCTCCGCCAGCTCAACGACACCGCCCGGCTGGGAACGCGCGCCATCTGGCTGGGCCACAACCTCACCGCCGCCAATGTCCAGTGGATCATCGCCCGCGCGCACCAGATGGGCCTGATCACCTATGGCGAATTCGTGGCCACCCCTTACAATGTCGGCGTTGAGGCCGGCGTGGATGCGCTGCCCCACATGGGCCGCTACGAGCTGGGCGTGATTCCTGACGAACTGGAGCGGCCGTTGGTGGAAGATTCCGACGGTACGGCCGCCACCACTGCCTACGACTACGCCGAGCGACTGCCCCCCACCGACCTGCATCTGCGCACCTACGCTCGCTTCCTGGCCGCCCATCACGCCGCGCTCATGCCAACCTTCAGCATCGACTTCGCGCGTCTGCCTTCCCATCGCAACCTGTGGAAGGAGCCGGCCGCCACGCTGCTCGACCCGGCGCGCGTCTTTGAGCCCGTCAATCGCTCCACGGGCGAAATCGACTATCCGCTCGCATCCTGGACACGCCGCCTGCCCGCAGCAGCGCAGCGCTACATGGTAGAGAGCCAGCGCAAGAAGGCCGAGCAGTCGGCCCTCCGCCTGTGGCGCCTCAACGAGACCCTCTTCGCCGCCTTCCCGCATTATCTGGCTGGCTCCGGCGCACCCGACCAGGGCGCCTTGCCCGGCATCTCCATGCACACCGAGTTGGAGCTGCTGGTTCGCCTGGGGCTTTCACCGCGCGAGGCCCTGGCCGCCGCCACCAACAACTACAGCCTCCAGTTCGGCTGGGACGAGCTGGGACAGATCGCCCCAGGACGCCGCGCCGACATCCTCGTTGTCGACGGCGACCCCACCCAGAACATATGGAACGCCCGCCGCATCTCCGCCCTCATCATGGACGGCAATCTGATCGACCGCAACGCGCTGCTGAACTTGAAACACTGACGCCTGTTCTTTCAGATTTCACCGCTTCCCGGGCAGGGGAGCAAGCAGAACCGCCGTGCATCGGTTAACGTAAAGACAGCAGGAGTTTTGCACGGGTTCCCCTCAAACCATGACTGATTCCCCATCCCCGCTCTCCCCGCAACGCCGGCACGACAAGGGGCTGGTGCTCATTGCGGCCTACAAGCTACTGCAGGCCCTCCTTTTTGTAGCCCTCGGCGTGGGAGCTGTCAAGCTGCTGCACCAGGACGCCGCCGATGTTCTGGGCCGCGTGGCTGACCACCTGCATTTCAACTCCGAATGGCGGCTGGTTGATTTCATCCTCGACAAGGCCTCCCTCCTCAATGATCCGCTGCTGCGGCGCATCGGACTGGCTGCTTTTGCCTATGCGGCTCTTGGCATCCTCGAAGGGACCGGCCTCTATTTGGAAAAGGCCTGGGCCGAGTACCTCACCCTGGCTATCACCGCCTCATTTCTGCCTTGGGAGATCCTTGAGATTCTGCGCCGAGTTACGTGGTTCAGGGCAGGCCTGCTGATGGTCAACGTGCTGGTCTTCTTTTATCTTTTGAACTTGGTGACGGAGCGGCAGCGGGGCAAAAAAGAATCGCTGCCCATGGAAGAAAACTAATTCGCTTTTTGTTCGCTATATCATAAATCCTGCGCTTCCGGGCATAAGATTATTTTTCGGAACCATGAGAGTAAACTAGCGCTATTTGTAGTGGTTTAGATTCATAAAGTCGCAATTAGTAGTGGTTTTCCCCGGCCACACTCTCCGCCCGCTCCCCTCCGTAAATTCCTCTTCCCCTTGACACGCGTTTTCCACGTGCACACAGCGGCTTTTTATGCGATCTTTGTCAAAGCGGGTCCAAGTGGGCCAGCATGGGACTTTTTGTTAGCCGTCCGGTTTCATCCGGCCCGGTCGAGAGAAAACAATGGCAGAGACGCCTGAAACCAATCCGGTCAACGAAGCTGAGACCTCCATCGAGGCGGGCGGCGCTGGCACGGGTGAGTGGGACGATCTGCAAATCGGCTTTAGCGGCAGTCCAAAAGCCAAGCTGGATGAGCGCGGACGCTTGAAGATGCCGGCCGAGTTCAAGGCCTTCATCGAAAAAAAGTACGGCAAGAACTTCAACGCTTTTTATATCACAAGCCGGGAGGGGATGGACGCGGAAATTTATCCCATGCCGGAGTGGCAGCAGTATCAGGCCAGGATCTTCAAAATGCCCAAAGGCCTGCCGTTGCGCAAGAAGCTCATGGCCAGCAACGCTCTCTACGGCGAACGGGCGGATATGGACCCTCAGGGCCGCCTGCTGATGCCCGAGGAGCTGCGTAAAGCGGGCATGGTCAATATCGACGTGAAGGTTTCAGGCGAAGGCGCTCTGTTGCGGGTGAAGAGCCTGACAGGTTTGCGGGAGAGCGTGAGGAACAATCCTTACACCGCGCAGGATGATGAAGCAGCAACGGAATACGATGTGTAGCTCGTATTCACAAGTACCCCCCAGGGGGTGCGCATGACCGAATCGAAACCGCGTCACGCGCCCGTGCTCTTTGAGGAATCGATGCAATGGCTTCGGGTGCGACCGGGAGCCACTGTGGTGGATTGCACGATGGGATTGGCCGGGCACGCCGCCGGGATAGCAAGGCTGCTCGGGCCCGATGGGCATCTGATCGGCTTTGACAGGGACGCGGAAGCGCTCGATCTGGCAAAAGGCAAGCTGAATGAGCTTTGCAGGGAGTTAGAAAGCCAGGCGCCGCGAGTTACTTTGATAGGCGAGGCCTTCAGTTCCATTTGCAGGCATTTGCAGCCCGCCTCGGTCGATGCACTCTTGGCGGATTTCGGAGTCAGCAGCCTGCAATTGGACGAGGCTTCAAGAGGGTTTAGTTTCATGGCGGATGGAATGCTGGATATGCGCATGGATACGCGCTCCGGCCCAACCGCCAGTCAAGTGGTGAATGAGGCGAGCGAACGTGAGTTAGCGGACCTTATTTACGAGTACGGAGAGGAAAGGAGGTCGCGGAGAATCGCCAGAGCCATTGTTCGCGGGCGGCCTGTTACAACCACCGGGCAGTTATCCCGGATTGTAACATCAGCCGCCCCGGCAATGAAACAAGCTCACCTTCATCCGGCGACCAGGACCTTTCAGGCTCTTCGTATTTATGTCAATCGCGAGTTAGATGAAATACGTGCATTGCTGGAGGCCGCACCCAAGTTGCTCAAGCCCTCCGCAAGGCTGGTCGTCATCAGCTTTCACTCGCTGGAAGATCGCATCGCCAAAGACAGCCTGCGCGAAGGCGCGCGGGAGGGAATCTGGGAGATTCTCACTAAGAAGCCGGTTACCGCCGGTGAAGAAGAGTTAGAACGCAATCCGCGTTCAAGGAGCGCGAAGTTGAGGGCGGGGGAAAGAACAACTTTTAGCCTCTAGCTGTTAGCTCCTTCTACTAGCTTTGTCTTCTAAGATTTGAGCGTTTGCGGCTTGGATGAATGTTTTTGAATTGGCAAAGAAGTTTTAAGCAACCAAGACGGAGCTAGAAGCTAATAGCTAAAAGCTCGGGGAGGGAAAGATGGCGGCATGTGCAACAACTTATTATGAAACGGGCAGAAGCTGGAGCGCGCGCGTTGCCGAGCGCAACGCCGAGTTGCTGGCCGAGCAACCCCTGCGCCGGCGCTGCTCGCGCACGCCGGAGTTCCGCTTTCCCAAGAGCTTCGACAACAGCCGCCTGATCAAGGCGCCCGATCCGGCGCGCGCCCGCCAGATTCGCCTCTTCTCCGCGGCCATCACCGTTCTATTCTCGCTGACCATGCTTTATGGCTTGCAGCACTTCAGCGCCATCGAGAGCGGTTATCGCGTCGAGTCGGAGAAGCAGTTCCGTGAGCAGTTGCGCGAGGAGAATCGCCAGTTGCGCCTGAGTGAGGCGCAGTTGACCGATCCGGTCCGCATAGACAGGATGGCTCGTGAGATGGGCTTTGCCGAGCCGCAGCCGGGTCAGATGGTCAACCCCGCCGCACCGTCCGATACCTCCGCTCCGGTTCTCGCGCAAGCCGTTCCTCCGGCTAGCAGCTACTAACTGCTAGCCTCTAGCTCCTAGTTGTGATCATCGGAGCGATGCAATGCCGTCCACCGTTCGCCCCATACCCAACCCCGCGCCGCGCGCCATGCCGCTCAAGCGGGCGCGCTTCTGGCTGGTCTGCCTGCTCTTTCTCTGCTGGGCTCTCCTGATTGCCTTTCGCCTCTTCTGGCTCCAAGTGGTGCGCCATCAGGAGTTCATGGAACGCGCGGCGAAGCAGCAGCAGCGCACCTCCGAGGTGGCGCCGCGCCGCGGCATCCTCTATGACCGCAACCAGCGCGAACTGGCCATCACCGTGCAGGTGGACTCCATCTTCGCCGTGCCCGGCGAGATCGGCGATAAGCAGGCGGTCGCTCTCGCCCTCGCCGCGGTCGTCCATACCGACCCCGACGACGCGCAGAGCAGCGAGGAGCAGATTGCCGCCCGCCTCCAGGCCGGCCGCAGCTTTGCCTGGATCGCCCGCCGCGTCACCCCAGAAACCGCCGCCCGCGTGAAAGCGCTGATCGATTCCGGGGCTCTCAAAGGCATCTACTTCCAGAAAGAGTTTCAGCGCTTCTATCCGGACAACGAAATCGCCGCGCAGGTGCTGGGCTATGTGGGTCTGGACGACAACGGCCTGGGTGGCCTGGAGCAGAAGTTCGAGCCTCAGTTGCACGGCGTCCCGGGCCGCATGTACACCGCCCTCGATGCCCGCCGCCACGTGCTTGGCTCCAGCGAGAGCGAGCCTCAGCCCGGCCAGAACCTGACGCTCACCATCGACGAGAACATCCAGTTTCTTGCCGAGCGCGCGCTCGACCACGCGATGCAGAGCACCCAGGCGGCCAGCGGCACCGCCGTTGTGCAGGACGTACACACCGGGCAGATTCTCGCGCTCGCCATTCGCCCCACCTTCAACCCCAACCTTTTCCGCCGCACCACGCCTGAGCTGCTGCGCAACCACGCGGTCAGCGACGTCTACGAGCCCGGCTCGGTCTTCAAGCTGGTCACCTATTCGGCGGCGCTGGAGCAGGGCGTGGCCAAGCCCGACGATCCCATCGATTGCCAGGGCGGCCAGATCACCCTGGCCGGCCGCGTGATCCACGACAACCAGGGCGAACATTACGGTGTGATTCCAGTCCACCAGGCGCTGGAGGTGTCAAGCGACGTGGCCGCCGTCAAGCTGGCCCTCAAAGTCGGCCCCGAACGCTTCTATCAATTCATCCACGACTTCGGCTTTGGCCAGCGCAGCGGCGCGGAGATGCCCGGCGAGACTCGCGGCCTGCTGCGCCCGGTGAGCAAGTGGGGCGCATCGTCGATCGGCTCCATCGCCATCGGACAAGAGGTCGCCGTCACGCCGCTGCAACTGGTCTCCATGGTTTCCACCATCGCCAACGGCGGCGTCTATCTGCCCCCGCGCGTGCTGCTGCCGGGGCAGGTGAATGGCGCCGCCGATGGACAGCATGCTTCTGACGGAAGCACGGGAACCGCGCTGAAGGCGCCGCTGGCCGCACCGCAGGTGCTCAAGCCGGGTGGCGAACTGCCCAATCCGCTGCCTCCCGGCGCGCATCGTGTCCTCTCCACGATGACCGCCGCCGAGATGCGCAAGATGATGGAGGGCGTGGTACTCTACGGCACCGGCAAAGCGGCGCAGCTCAACGGCTACTCCTCCGGCGGCAAGACCGGCACGGCGCAAAAGATCGATCCGGCCACGCACCTCTACTCGAAGACCATGCACATCGCCTCGTTCGCCGGCTTCGCTCCGGTCAACAACCCGGTGATCGCCGTGGCCGTGGTTCTCGACTCGCCCAAGGGAGCGTACTACGGCGCCGCTGTCTCCGCGCCGGTCTTCGCCGAGGTGGCGCAGCAGGTGCTTGAGTACCTCACCGTGCCCCACGACATCGATCTGCGCCGCCCTCGCGCTTCGAAGAACGTACAGGTGGCCGAGGACGACACCCATGAGCAGACCGCCGACATCAACGCCCTCTATGCCGCGGCCAACGATCTGCCCAGCGACGATCCGCTGCGCAGCGAAGCCAGTCAGCCCGCGGCTGCAACCCCGTCCGCGTCCCCGGGCCCATCGCCAACCAGCGCACAGCCAGCAAACGCGGCCGCAAACGCCGCTCCCGGCAATGCTCCCACAACCACGCCGCAGCCTTCCGGCGCGCAGCCACAGACCGCTCCGCCGCCAATCACTGCGACCGTCCTCGTCGCCGGCGCAAAAACCCTGCGCGTTCCCTCGCTGCTCGGCCTGCCGGTGCGCAAGGTCATCGAGCAAGCCGCAGCCGCAGGCCTTGAAGTCGAAATCATCGGCAGCGGCACGGTGCGCGAACAAGCCCCCGCGCCCGGAACCATGGTCGCGCCCGGAACGAAGATAGTGGTTCGCTGCGGACGCTGAATCGCATCCATGCAAATCGGGCTGTCTACATTCCCTCCGGTGAGCAGCGGGTTGCTTCCAGCGATTGGCCCGTCTCCAGAAGACTTTTTAGGCTGGAAAGGATGATTGGCCAGCCGGTTGAGACCGCCGCGATGAACTTCGATTCGCTCACGTCCATGGTGTGCGTGATGGTGAGCTTGACCGAATCGCCTTTCTCTTCAATTTCATAGGTCATGCGCGAAAAACCCTCCGCGGTCATCTCCGGAAAGAGTTCATTTCGCCACTTCAAGACCAGCCGCTGTGGCGGGTCGATCTCCACCACTTCTCCGCTATCGGCCAGGCGTCCGTCCGGAAATACAATCTTCCATGAGGCGCCCGGCCTCCACTCCGATTCCTGCGTGGTGTCGAACCAGTACCGGCGGGTGAACTCCGGTTCTGTCAGCGCCTGCCATAGCTTCTCCGCCGTGGTACGAATGTAGATCACGTAGACAAATTGCGATTCGGCCATTGGGTTACCTCCAATTCATATTCTGTCAGGGGATCGTGCGAAATCCATGAAAGCATCTTACCGCCAATCCGAAGAGACCGTCCCGCAACCATCTACAATTAGAGCCGTGATGAACTGGAAAGATTTAATTGCGGAAGTGACGGCGGTAGGCGCGGGCGGCGACTCAGCCGAGCCGGTCACCGGCGTCGAATACGACTCGCGCAAGGTGAAGCCGGGCGCGGTCTTTGTCGCGATGAAGGGCGGCTCGACCGACGGCAATCGCTACGTCGAGAAGGCTCGCGCGGCTGGAGCGTTGGGAATCATTACCGATTCCGCGCAGACCTTTGACCACCTACTGGTCTTCGCGCCCGGCCTGCCTCTGCTGGAGGTCGAGCACGGACGGCGCGCGCTGGCCGAGGCCTCAGCCGCCTTCTTCGGCCATCCGGAGCGCAAGCTCTCGGCCACCGGGATCACCGGGACCAATGGCAAAACCACCACAGCCTACCTCATCGAAGCGCTGCTCAACGCCGCCCAGCGCAAGACGGTTCTGGTCGGGACAATCGAATATCACGTCGCCGGCGAAGTGCGGCCCTCGGTGCACACCACCCCCGAATCCAGAGATTTGTTTGAGTTAATGGCCGAAGGCGTTGCTCGCGGCGCAACCGAGCTGGTGACAGAAGTCTCCAGCCACGCGCTCGACCAGGGCCGGGCGATCGGTTTGAATTTCGACGTGGCCGTTTTCACCAATCTCACCCGCGACCACCTCGACTATCACCAGACGATGGAGAAGTACTTCGCGGCCAAGCGGCTGCTCTTCGACGGCGCGGTCTACCCCGCTCCGCGCGTCGCGGTTTTCAATGCGCACGACCCGCACACAATGGCACTCACCGATGCGGCCGCGAAAGCCGGCACAGAGGTGCGCACCTACGGCATCGGCGCGGGCGACTGGCGCGCGGCACGACACACGCTCACACCCTCGGGCGCGCTCCTCGAACTCGAAACCCCGGCGGGCGCGGCCAAAGTCGTCTCGCATCTCGCCGGCGAGGTGAACATCCTCAACCTGCTGGCCGCCTTCACCGCAGCCCATGCGCGTGGCGTCCCCTTTGCTGATCTGGTTGAATTCGTTCCCGGCCTCCAGCCTGTTCCCGGCCGCTTTCAATCCGTCGATGCGGGCCAGCCCTTCACGGTGATTGTGGACTACGCCCACACCGACGATGCGCTGCGCAATCTGACCGCCCTCGCGCGCCAGATGACGGCGCAGACCGGTGGGCGCGTGATCACGATGTTCGGCTGCGGCGGCGACCGCGACCGCACCAAGCGGCCCCGGATGGGTCTGGCCGCGGGGCAGGGAAGCGACTTTGTCGTCGCCACCAGCGACAATCCCCGCAGCGAGGAGCCGCTGGCGATTCTGGCCGAGATCGAGCCGGGGTTGAAGGCGAGCCCCCTCGGCAATCCTGTTCGCTACGCCATCGAGCCGGACCGCGCCTCCGCCATCCGCCTCGCTCTCCATGAGGCCGCCCCCGGCGACGTGGTTTTGATCGCCGGCAAAGGCCACGAGAAGGAGCAGATTCTCGGCTTTAGCACGATTCCCTTCGACGACGTTGCAATTGCCCTTTCCGCGCTCGGCGAAATCGGTTATGGTGGTGAGCAATGAAACTCACACTTGCGGAAGCGGCCATCGGTGCGGGCGCGGTGCTGGAAGCGCCAACCAGCGTGGTCAACGCCGGCGCGCTCATCGTCAGCGGCTACTCGATTGACTCGCGCGCCGTGGCCGCGGGCGAGCTCTTCTTCGCGGTGCGCGGCGAGCGCCACGACGGCCACGACTTTGTCGCCGCCGCAGTGCAACGCGGTGCCGTGGCCGCGGTGGTCTCTCGCGCGCGGGTGGCCACGCTGCCCGACGCCGCGCTGGCCGTACCGCTACTCATCGCCGAAGACCCGCTGCGTGCGCTGCAAGCTCTGGCCGCGCACATTCGTCGCCGATGGGGCAAGCGCGTGGTGGCCGTCACCGGCTCGGCAGGCAAGACCACCACCAAGGAAGCGATTGCCGCGGCCCTGGGCGCAAAGTTCAACGTGCTCAAGTCGCAGGGCAACCTCAACAACAGCTTCGGCCTGCCCCTGCAACTGCTGCGCCTCAATGCCGAGCACGAGGTTGCGGTCATCGAGATGGGCATGAACCACCCCGGCGAAATCGCCGCGCTGGCCCTGATTGCCGCGCCCGACTGGGGCGTGATCACCAACGTCGGCAACGCGCATGTAGAGAATTTTGCCAACGGCCACGCCGGCATCGCCCGCGCGAAATTCGAGTTGGTGGACGCGCTGCCCACCAACGGTGTTGTCTTTCTCAATTGCGACGACTCTTACGCCTCGCAGTTTGGCCGCGACTTTCATGGACGCGCGGTGTACTTCGGCGCCGGCCCCTGCGCCGATCCGCGACTGCTGGCAGCAACCGAAGACCTTGCCGGCCTGCATGTCCGCTATCGCGCCGGCGAGCGCGAGGGCGCTTTCACGCTGCATCTGCTGGGCGCGCACAACGCCTTGAACGCGCTGGCCGGTTTGGCCGTTGCGCTGGAAGCGGGCGTCGATCTGGATGCCGCGGTCGCCGCTCTGGAAACCCTCACCGCCGGCGACAAGCGCGGCGAGGTGCTCGCGGTCAAAGGCGCGACGATCCTCAACGACAGCTACAACTCCAACCCCGAGGCGCTGCGCTCGATGATCCGCACGCTGGCCGCGCGCCCCGCCAAGCGCCGCATTCTCATTGCCGGCGAGATGCTGGAGATGGGCGAGCAAGGCCCTGCGCTGCACTCGGCCTGCGGACGCGCCGCCGCTGAAGCTGGGCTCGATGTAGTGGTCGGTGTCGGCGGCAATGCCGAGCATCTGGCCGCCGCCGCCTGCAAGGGCGGAGTCGCCGCGCTGTTTTTGCCCGACGCCGAAGCCGCTGGCCGCTGGCTCAGGCAGAATCTCCGCAAAGGCGACGTGGCGCTCGTCAAAGGCTCGCGCGGCGTCCATCTGGAGCGGGCGATTGAGGCGCTTAAGAGTAAACCGAAAGCGTAGGAGGAAAAGTGAATCTTCGCAGATTGAGCGGTAGTGTTGCACTGTTTGTATTTCTCGCGATTTCCGCGCGGATTGCCGCGCAGAACCCGCCTTCCTGGACCACGCCATTTCCGCCCCACCACATCGCGGGCAACCTCTACTACGTCGGCAGCGAAGATCTAGCCTCGTATCTCATCGTCACGCCCCAGGGAAACATTCTCATCAACAGCAGCTTTGAAGAGAACGTTTCGCTCATGGAAAAAAGTGTTGAGCAGTTGGGCTTCCGCTTCGGTGACATCAAGATCCTGCTTATCAGCCACGCGCACAACGACCACTGCGCGGGCGCAGCGCTGGTGAAGAAGCTCACCGGCGCGCAGTATTTTGTGATGGACGCCGATGTGCCGGTGGTGGAGTCGGGCGGCAAAGAGGACTTTCAATACGGCGCCCAGCCGGAGATGAGATTTCCGCCGGTGAAGGTGGACCGCGTGCTGCACGACGGCGATACGGTCAAGCTGGGAGATACCGTCCTCACAGCGCACCTCACAGCGGGCCACACCAGAGGAACCACTACCTGGACCTTCGATGAAACCGAAGCCGGCCGCACTCTCCACGTGGTCATCGTAGGCAGCCCGAATGTGAATCCAGGCTACAAGCTGGTGAACAACAAGACTTACCCGCATATCGCCAGCGACTACGCGCATGGCTTTCAGGTGCTCAAGAGCCTGCCCTGCGACATCTTTCTCGGCGCGCACGGCGGTTACTATGGGCTGAAAGAGAAGTATGAACGCTGGCAGCGCGGCGACCATAATACCTTCATCGACCCAGAGGGCTACAAGAGTTACATTGCTGACAGGGAGCGGGCCTTCGAGGCGGAGTTGAAGCGGCAAGAGGTGGAAAAGCGATAGCGCGGCTTCCACAGCCTCGCCTCACTCCGGCCTAGTAAAATCAAGCTGAATCCGCCCTACCCCGGCTCTGGAGGCCACTTGCTTTACTGGCTGCTCTACGAAAAGCTCTTTCCGTTCTTTCACCCCTTCCGCGTCTTCCGCTATTTGACCTTTCGCACCGCATTTGCCACGGGCACTGCGTTGCTGATTGCGCTCTTCATCGGCCCCTGGGTGATCCAGAAGCTGCGCGAGTTCCAGATCGGCCAGTACGTCCGCGACGACGGCCCGCAGACGCACCTGAAGAAGTCCGGCACTCCGACCATGGGCGGCGTGCTCATCGCCATCGCCATTCTGCTGCCCACGGTGCTCTGGTCGGTGCCCTCCAACCCCTTTGTCTGGATCGTGGTCTTTTCCACGCTCGCCTTCGGAGCCATCGGCTTTGCCGACGACTACATCAAAGTGGTCCAGAAGCGCAGCCTGGGCCTGACGACGCGGGCCAAGCTTCTCTGGCAGGGTCTGGCCGCGGCCGCCGTGGCCGTAGCGCTGGTGGTGATGCAGCAGTTTGGAAAGTTCTCCACCCAGTTGACGGTGCCGTTCATCAAGAGCCTGCGCCCTGATATGCTCTGGAATTGGCCGGGCACGATTCATTACCTGGGATTCCTTGTCTTTCTGCCCTTCGTTCTCTGGGTCGTCGTCGTTCTGGTCGGTTCGTGCAACGCCGTCAACCTGACCGACGGCCTCGACGGCCTGGCCATCGGATGCACCATCATCGCCGCCGGCGCGCTGACCGTGCTCACCTACGTCAGCGGCCACGTGGTCTTTGCCGACTACCTCGAACTCCAGCGCATGCCCCTGGTCAGCGAGCTCACCGTCTTTTGCGGAGCCATGGTCGGCGCGTCGATTGGATTTCTTTGGTACAACGCCCATCCAGCGGAGATATTCATGGGCGACGTCGGCTCGCTGGCCCTGGGCGGAGCCATCGGCACGGTCGCCATCATCATCCGCCAGGAGCTGCTGCTGCCTTTTATCGGCGGCATCTTCGTGCTGGAAACCCTCTCCGTGATCCTGCAAGTGGGCAGCTACAAGCTGCGCAACGGGAAGCGCATCTTCAAGATGGCGCCCCTGCATCATCACTTCGAGCAATTGGGCTGGAGTGAATCCAAAATCATTGTTCGCTTCTGGATCGGCGCACTGGTGTTTGCATTGTTTGCACTCACCACGCTTAAATTGCGGTAAGCAAGCTCCGCGCGGCGCACAATAAAAAGAGGACAAGACTCGATGATGGACTTAAAAGGCAAAAAAGTTCTCGTCGTCGGACTGGGCAAATCCGGTCTGGCGGCGGCGTTGTTTCTCCGCCGGCGCGGCGCTCAGGTCACCGTCTCCGACGTGCGCTCGGCCGAGGCGCTGGCCAAGGAGATTCCCGCGCTGATCGAAGCCGGCATCATGGTCGAGTCCGGCGGCCACGGCCTGCTTACCTTCCGCCGCCAGGATCTGATCGTCGTCAGCCCCGGCGTGCCGCTGGACACGCCCGAGCTGGCCCAGGTGAAGCACTTCGGCCTGCCGGTCATCGGCGAGCTGGAACTGGCCGCGCGCTTCCTCAAGGGCCACACGCTGGCCGTCACCGGCTCCAACGGCAAGACCACCACCACCACGCTGCTGGGCGAAATCCTCAAGGCTGGCGGCCTGCCCACGCTGGTCGGCGGCAACATCGGCCTCCCGGTTGTCGCCCTCATCGACGACAGCACCGAGGACACCTGGTCGGTTCTGGAAGTCTCCAGCTTCCAGCTCGAAACCACCGAGCAGTTCCATCCCGAGATCGCCGTCATTCTCAACATCACCCCCGACCACCTCGACCGCCACGGCAGCTTTGAAAACTATTGCGCGGCCAAGGAGCGCATCTTTGCCGCGCAGACCGCCGATGACTGCCTGGTGCTGAACGCCGACAATACGCCCTGCGAGGACGCCGCCGCGCGCTCGGCCGCCAAGGTTTACTGGTTCTCCATCGAGCACCCGGTCGATCAAGGAGCCTGGCTGGAGCAAGGCTCTGTTGTCTATCGCTCCGCCGAGGATGCGCCCACGGAACACGTAATGCCGTTGCGCGGAATTCCCCTCAAGGGTGGGCACAACATCGAGAATGTGCTGGCCGCGGTGGTCGCCGCTCGCCTGGTCGGCGTGCCGGCGGGTGTGATTCGCCGCGCCGTCGAAAGCTTCCAGGCCGTCGAGCATCGCCTCGAGTACGTGGTCACTCACAACGGCGTCCAGTTCTACAACGACTCCAAGGCCACCAACGTGGACGCCACCGCCAAGGCCATCGCCGCCTTCAGCGGCGGCATTCATCTCATCCTCGGCGGCAAGGACAAGAACTCCGATTACACCCTGCTCGCCGACTTGCTGCGCGAGCGG
Organism: Acidobacteriaceae bacterium; assembly: GCA_003134855.1. Taxonomy (GTDB): domain Bacteria; phylum Acidobacteriota; class Terriglobia; order Terriglobales; family Acidobacteriaceae; genus Telmatobacter. The sequence goes on along the minus strand of PLCS01000007.1, from coordinate 295,435 downwards.
GTCAGCGCTGTCTATACCATCGGTTCGGCGGCGGCCAAGATCGAATCGCATCTGCGCGGCGTGGTCTCCATCTACACCTGCGAAACTCTGGACAAGGCCGTCGCCTCCGCCGCTGCCGCCGCGCGTCCCGGCGAGGTGGTGCTGCTCGCCCCCGCCTGCTCCAGCTTCGACCAGTTTGAAAACTACGAGCAGCGCGGAAAAGTCTTCAAGCAGCTCGTCAAAGATTTACGGGATTGAAACATGGCAAAGCGCGCCGGCGTCGATAAATGGCTCTTCTTCACCACCGTGCTGCTGATCGTGGCCGGACTGGCGATGGTCTACTCCGCCTCTGCTGTAGTGGCCCAGGCGCGCTACCAATCGGGGTTTACCTTTGTCGGCAAACAGGCCATATGGGCGGTACTTGGTGTGCTGGCCATGCTCCTGCTCTCGCACATCGATTACACCCACTACAAATCCCCGCGCTTCATCTACGCCGCGCTCTCCGTCACCACCTTCCTGCTGGTGCTGGTCTTCTTCATGCCCGGCTCGCACAACACCCACCGCTGGATTCGCTTTGGCGATTTCTTCACCCTCCAGCCCTCGGAGATCGCCAAGCCCGTACTGGTTCTCTTTCTGGCCTGGTTTCTCTCCACGCGCCTCGACAAGATGACCGAGGGCAAGAGCACCCTGCTGCGCGCCGCGCTGATTCCGCTGGTCTTTTGCGCCCTCATTGTGCGCCAGCCCGATCTGGGCACCGCGCTGGTGCTGGCTGGTGTCACCTTGTTGATGCTCTTTTTGGCCGGAATGCCCTGGAAGTACCTGCTCATCGGCATCGGCGCCATGCTGCCTCCGCTGGCGTGGCTGATCATCATGGTTCCCTGGCGTCTGCGCCGCGTCCTCGCCTTTCTCAATCCCGACGCCGACCCGCAGGGCGCGGGCTTTCACATCAACCAATCGCTGATCGCCGTCGCCACAGGCGGCATCACCGGCCGCGGCTACATGGATGGCCAGCAGAAGCTCTTCTTCCTTCCCGAGGCCCACACCGACTTCATCTTCGCCAATATCGCCGAGGAGATGGGCCTGATCGGCGCCATCGCTCTCGTCGCGCTCTTCGTCGTCTTCGGCATGCGCGGCCTGCGCACATCCTTCCGCTCGCTCGACCCCTTTGCCCGCCTCGCCGCCTTCGGCATTACGATGACGCTCCTGCTGCAAGCCTTCTTCAACATCAGCGTGGTGCTCTCGCTGCTGCCCACCAAAGGCATCCCGCTGCCGCTGATCTCCTCCGGCGGAACGTCACTCTTCTTCACGCTGGCCAGCATCGGCATATTGCTCAACATCAGCCGGAAGGCGGATTGATGGGAAAACAGGGAACAGTGATCAGGGAACAGTGAAAAGTATCGGAAAGGTAGCATGAAACTATGCAAAGTCTCAGAAAAATCATGGGATGGATTTTCGGAATCTCGTCCTTGTTGTGTATTTTGGGGACGTATATTATCCTTCACAAGACAATTCAAGCGTTGCAACAACAAAATTTCGCATTATGGAAGTTCAGGATATGGTTACTTATCCTGCTCTTTAATACGATTTGCCCAGCCTTTGCCATCATCTTCGGGGTTGCATGGTGGACCAATTGGAGGGAAAAGCTCTCAGCGAGACGCTGTGGAATTGCCGCGAGCCTGACCTTTGTTCTGTATTCACTTTGGGTTTTCTTTAATAGTTCGAAATCGGACTGGGGGATTCCCGGGGTTGAACTGTCTATAGGAGTTATTGGGCTGATTGTATTCTTGCGACGCTACAAAATAAAACCTAAGACAAATGATTCCGATCCAGGGAACAACTTATCCTGAAAGGCACTAGCTTGTCCCAACTGCGCGTACTCATCGCCGGCGGCGGCACCGGAGGCCACATCATTCCGGCGCTGGCCGTGGCGCGCGAGCTGGTCGCCAGCCACGAAGCTGAGATCCTCTTCGTCGGCACGGCGCGCGGCATGGAGTCGCGCCTGGTTCCCGAGGCCGGCTTCCAATTGAAATTGGTCGATGTCGGCCAGCTCAAGAACGTCTCCTGGGTTACCCGCCTGCGCACCCTGCTGCACCTGCCCTTCAGCGTGAGGACCTGCAACAAGCTGATCGGCGACTTCAAACCCAATGTCGTCTTCGGCGTGGGCGGATACGCCTCCGGTCCGGCGATGGCGGCGGCCCTGCGCCTCAGAATTCCCGCGATGGCCTTTGAGCCCAACGCGATGCCCGGCCTCGCCAACCGCCTCGTCGGCAAGCGCGTCCAGGCCGCCGCCGTCAACTTCAAATCGGCCGCCAAGTGGTTCCGCAACGCCGAGGTCACCGGCATTCCCGTCCGCCCGGAGTTCTTCGCGCTCACTCCTCCGCCCACCGCGCCTAATCCTCACCTGCTCGTCTTCGGCGGCTCGCAGGGAGCGCGCATCTTCAATCTCCACCTGCCCAAAATTCTCCCGGAGCTGCTCAACGCCGTTCCTGGCCTCACCGTTCTTCATCAGAGCGGCGCGCGCCACTTCGAGCCGACCCAGGCAGCCTATGCAGCCAGCGGCGCGGACCCGGAACGTTGGGATGTGCAGCCTTTCATCGACGATATGCCGAGGCATTTTGCCCTGGCTACGCTGGTGATGGCCCGCAGCGGCGCTTCCACGGTGGCTGAGTTGGCCGCAGCCGCCAAGCCCGCCTTGCTGGTTCCCTTTGCCGCCGCCGCCGACAACCACCAGCGCCGCAACGCCGAGGAGATGGTCAAGGCCGGCGCGGCCCTGCTGCTCAAAGAGACCGACCTCGACGTGCCCGGCAAGCTGCTGGCCGCGCTCACCGGCCTGCTCACGAGCTCGGAGCGACTGGCCGCGATGGCCGCCGCCGCCCGCACCCAGGCCCATCCCGACGCCGCTGAGCGCATCGCCAACCGCCTCGCGGCTCTGGCGCAGAAATAGATATTTCAGAAGAAGAGTGGTTGGGGTTCGTGGTATCCCACCCTTTTCGCGAAGAACGCGAAAAGGATGGGGCACCCAATCATCATGGCTTGCGGTGATCGATCCGCTACAGCTACTTAACGGCTGCAAAGGCAATCGACAAGCCGCCGAAGGTCGAGGGTCCGGTCATCCCCGCTGAGGTGAGCGTGCCATCGCTGTTGACCGTATAGATTGAAGCCGCGACGCCGCCTTCATTGGTCACGTAAAGGAACTTACCGGAAGGGTCGAAGGTGATGCGGAAGGGTTCAGTTCCGGTGCCAATGGCGCCAGACGGGTTTGCGGCGGTGGCATTCAGCCTCAAGTTTCCCGTGGTGGGGTCAATGGTGTACATCGAGACAGTGTTGTCGAGTCGATTCACCACGTAGGCATACTTGCTGGTAGGATCGACGGCGATCGCGGTGGGTCCGTCTCCTGTCGCGACCCATTCTGACGTACTCGGGGTCAGAACTCCCGTAGTGGAATCGACCGTGTACTGCGCAACGCCAATGTCGTTTCCCATTCCAGAGTCATTATTCACTACGTAAGCGAATTTGCCGTTGGGAGAGACGGCGAGGTCAAAAGGTATTGGTCCGGTATACACCTTGACCGGTGTCATCGGCGTGAGGAGCCCAGTCGTGGAGTTAATGGTGAACATCGCAATCGTGGAGTCGTCCGAGGCGTCGCCAGATGTGTAGAGGAACTTTCCGGAGGGATCAACGGTCACGAATCCGGGGCTCGATTCATATCCTGTCGGGACTTCTGCCGGGGAAACTGGGGTCAAAACGCCGGTGGTCTGGTTGACTGTGAACATGGAGACCGCATTGTCGTCACTGTCACCCGTATAAACAAAACTGCCGGTAGGATCAATCGCGATTCCCTGAGGGAAGAATCCCGTTGGCACCGTGGCCGGTATCGTCGGGGTCAGCACGCCGGTGGTGGGATTGATCGTGAACATCGAGATCGTGGCCTGGTCCGTGGCATTGGAAACCAGATTCGCCACATAGGCGAATCTACCCAAAGGATCAACTACCATCTGTTCGGCGCCCTGTTGCGGATATGCATAGCCGGTGGCGATGGTAGCCGGCGTCGTCGCCGTGAATGCTCCGGAGCAAGAGTTCACGGTGTACATCGAAACCGCGTAGCCCGTTAGCACGTAGGCAAACTCCGGTGTGGAGGAAGGCACGCATGCTGCGACGGGTGTAGACCCAGGCGCAGATGAAGAGGAAGACGCAGTGGATGCTTGTTTTGAGGCGCAACCAGCGGTGAGCAAAACCAGTAAACTCGAACCAGCAATGAGTATAAAATTCTGTTTCATCTAGATAATCCCTTTCTCAAACTTCGATTCCGCAACGATTGTCGGTTGAATTCGCTAACAGCACGATTGTACGCCTGACCCGGCGGCTGGCCAGAACAGGGACGCGAGAATTCATGCTGCAGGGTGAGCAAGAGGTTAGGATGCTGGCAGGCCGAAGAGCGCGCAAGCGCCGTCTGCCCCACCGCAGGTGGCTGGCGAAGCAGACGGGCTCTTTGGGGAGGAGCCAAAGATAAACTTACCGGTGACCGCCGCCGCCATGGCCGCCGCCGCCACCCATGTGGCCGCCGCCGCTAAATCCGCCGCTGGCATGGCCGCCGCCGCTAAAACCACCGCTCGCGCGACCGCCGCCGCTGAAGCCGCCACTGCGTCCGCCGCCGCTATAACCGCCTGCTCGGCCGCCGCTGGCAAAACCTCTGCCATATCCGCCGCGCGGGGCGGAGGGTCCACCTCTGGCAGTTGGAAATGCATGACCCGCGCCGCCGCCATAAGCTCCACGTCCGGCGCCGCCGCCATAGGCGCCGCGTCCCGCATAGCCGTTATGGCCGCCATAGCCGTCATGTCCACGGCCGCCCCAGCCACGGCCGCCCCAGCCACGGCCGCCCCAGCCACGGCCGTACCACGGCCCGACGCCGAGGAAGACACCGTCGTAGAACCAATTCGGTCCGTAATAGCCGTAAGGTGAGCAGGCATAGGGGTAGTAAGCGTAATAGCCCCAATCGCAGACCGGGGGACCGTAATCCACGGGAGCGGCAACGACCGCCGGACCGACTCCAACATCCTGCACCGTGTCCTGATCCACCGCGCCTTGATCCACTGCGTCCTGGGCGATGGCCGTTGCCGCGAACGGCAGAGCCAGCAGCGTTGCCAATAGAACCATGCGTGTATTCCGCATACAATCCTCCTCGTGCTGACTTGCACTGCCCTGTCCCGCTCTTCTTCCGGACCGGGTGCGATCTCCGTCCTCAGCACTGCCGGTTCTTGCTTCTCAACCGGCTTCTGTTCTCTCAGACAGCATTCCCAGGCAATAGTTGCGGTCTTGCCCAATAAATATTTGTTTGCCTGCGCGAAAGGCCGTTCCACCGGCAATCTCGCCGGCAAAACAGCCTTTCAAAGCCAATCAACCTCAAGACAGCAAACCAAGCCTAATTCGCCAGCACCGCCCGGTAGCGCACCTTGTTTTTCTTCACTTTCTCGATGGCCGCGTTGGCCTGGGCCATGGGGAAGGACTCGGTAGTGGCCTTGACCCCGTGCCGCGCCGCCACATCCAGCATCTCTTTGATGCGATAGGGGCTTCCCGTCGGGTTGCCGCTGATGGAGCGCAGCCCGCTGATCAGCGGAAAGGCATGAACGCTCACCGGCGAGGGCGGAACCCCCACAAAGCACAGCGTCCCAGTGGGCCGCAGCGTCGCCACGTATACCCCCCAGTCCTGGTCGGCGTTGATGGTGCTCAAAACAAAATCCAGCGAGCCGGCCACTTCCTTCAATGCCTTTGACTCGCGACTGTTCACAAAGTTGTGCGCTCCCAGCGCCCGCGCCTCTTCTTCCTTAGAGGCCGAAGTCGAAAACGCGGTGATCTCCGCGCCGAAGACCCGCGCAAACTGGATGGCCATATGGCCCAGCCCGCCGATGCCCACAATCCCCACCCGCGACGACGGATTCACGCCAAAGGTGCGCATCGGGTTGTACACCGTAATGCCGCCGCACAGCAGCGGAGCCGTCTGCTCGCTCTTAAGCGCCTCGGGAATCGGAATTACAAAGCGCGCATTGGCGCGCACACGGTCCGCATAGCCGCCATTCCGGTGGACGCAGGTCCCTTCCGACGCCGGGCAAAGATTCTCCATGCCCCGGCTGCACCACTCGCAGACTCCGCAGGAGTTGGACTGCCAGCCCAGGCCTACGCGCTGGCCCACCTCGAGCAGCCGCACCTCGGTGCCCACCGCCGTCACTTTACCCACAATCTCGTGGCCGGGAATGAACGGGTACTGGCTGATTCCCCAGTCGTTCGCGATCAGGTGAAGGTCGCTGTGGCAGACACCGCAATGAGTAATCGCGATCTCCACCTCCTGTAGGCCCAGATTGCCTGGGTCATACTTGAACGGCAACACTTCTGCTCCCGCCGCGTGCGCTGCAAGTCCTTGAATGAGGCTCATCGTCAGTCCTGAATCCTTAATAGGGGTGCAATCAAAACGGCGCGTTTGCCCCATCCGCCGTCCTGATTGTCGGCATCGAACTTCTCCGCCATCCTTAGTCTAAACCGCCTCCCGGCTCTATGCGCAGGTTGAGCAGTTGAAAACCGCTGAGAACTCCGCCGGCGGGCGCATCGGCTTCCACCTCCGCCGACTCGCCGTTCAGGCTGGCGTCCTGCGCGGCGCGCAGCGGCTCCAGTGCGTTGGCGACGGAGAGCGGAAGGCTGGAAAGCGTTTGGCCCTCCATGCCGACCTGCGTCTCCGGAACCAGCAGGCTCACATAGATGCGGTCCGCCGGGTGCTGGCGGCGCGCCTGGGCCAGCGCCGTCTCCAGGTCCGGCGCGTGGCTGGGCTGACGCGGCTGGTCCAGCGCCCTGTCCAGCGTGCCGGCATCCGAAACAAGCAGCCGCAGATTGCCCGCTCCCAGCCGCGCCGGCAGCTTCACCGAAATCCGCACATTGCGCGCCGCCTCGCGCCATGGCCGCAGCGTCGCCTCCACCACTACTGTGTCGCCGGCATGGACCACGTTGCCGGAGACCAGCCGCGCAGCCACCAGCGCCACATCTACGCGCCGCGGTATCGCCTCCACATCCAGATGGATCGAGCGCACCGATCCCCGGCGGCTTCCGTTCGCGTAGAGCCGTGCAAACTGCACGGCCGTCCCCAGCGCCAACTCCATCGGCGCGGCCCCCGCGTCTCCAGCCGAGGCCCACAGATTCAGCGGCGACGGCGGGTAGCCCTCCAGGTCGATGCTCCCGGTCAGATGGTAGCTCGTCTCCGACGTGCTCTCGTTGGTCTGCAGCAGCGCTTCATACAGAACCACCAGCACCGCCTGCGGAGTCAGCGCGGGCAGGTCAAGTACCTCCACATTGATCTTGCGTTCCTGATCCGCTCCATGCACGCTGATCTGCACCGGGATCATCCGTGCCTTTGCTCCGAAGACGCCGCGCAGGGCTGCGTCTCGGTCTTCGTTGAAGGCGCCGATCGTCGCTCCGGTATTCACAATCTTGAAGGCGTTCAACGGCGACGCCAGCGTGGCTACCACCTCGGTTGTGGTCATGGGCAGCGAAACCAGCCCGGCCTGCAAGAGGGCGTGCCCGCAGGCCAGCAAATGTTTGCGGTCAACATATGTCACGGTACAGGTGGCGGCAATCTCCAGATCGCCGCGCACCAGTTGCGCGCTCACCGCCGAGCCGGGAATGATGCTGGCAATCGCCTTGGCCGAGGGCGCCGTATCAGCTGCCCCGCCGGCTTCCCCGGCCGATGCGGAGATCCCGCCCATCCCTCCGGCAGCCACCGTCTCCAGCCCGGTTCCGGCCATCTTCTGCTGCCACAGCCGGATCGCCTCGGAGTGGAAACCGCCCATCACCAGCGGTGTCTCCATCGCCCGCATGGTATTCTCCGCCGGCGCTCGCGGGGATTGATCTCTGACCTCTGATCTCTGATCTCTGTCGAGAGGCAGATCCCGCACTTCCAGCATCTGCTCAATCGGCGTGATGCCGGCGATGGGGTCCTTGCTGAACTGCCCGATGCGGTAAGAGAGCGAGCCCAGCAGCCGGTTGCCGATGTACACCGGGCTGCCGCTCATGCCGGCCACCACTCCCGTGTACTCCGGCTTGGCCCCGTGCAGTTGAGCCAGGATCATGTCGTGGCCGGGTCCGCGCGCTCCCCGCAGCACGCCCAGAATCTCCACCTGCATCGCCTCCGGCTGGCTGCCGGAAAAGACCGTCCAGGCGGTCCCAATCAGCCCGCGATGCACCTCCTTGAGCGGGAAGAATCCGCCCCCCACAGGCGGTCCGGCAGGCGCAGCTGCCTTCTCCGGCGCGCTCTGCGCCGGCAACAAGCCAGGAGTGAGAAGCACAGCCAGCGCCGCGCAAATCGCGAACGCAGCCCGCCGTAACCAGTTCTTCATCAGGGAAGTTTCCACATTACAAGAGTACAACCGGCTGGCTGGCTCTGAAGTTTTGGGCTCTGGCCGGGGCGGTTACGAGGGTTTACGAAATGGTTTCTTGTACCCCACGGAAGAGATACCACCTCCCAGACCGAGAGGCATAACCGCCTGGGTTTCCCTGGGATAGAGAATCGTGACGCCTGGGTTGCGCAGGCTCTCGCCCGCAAGAAACTCCCCGAAGGTCTCCTCGTGCGCCTTAAGAAACTTGCGCAGCTCCTCCCGGATCACCCCGCCGCTTCCCGACTTTCCATAGCCGTGGATCACTTCCAGCCGTCCCCGGTAGCCGCTCCTTACGCAGGCGTTGTAGAAGCGCACAAACTCCCGGATCGCCTCCGCAATCGTGAAGTTGTGAAGATCAATGGATCGAGATTCGCTCATCGCGCTGACTTCACTTTAGCGGATCACGCTCCGCCAGCGCCAAGCCAGAGCGGCGGCGCTTGACCTACTCCCTATTCCCTGCTTTTCTCCACGCCTGCTCGATGTAGCTGTCGGTCATGCCGGCGATGTAGTCGGCCACCGTACGCGCCAGGCCCTCGCTGGGAATCAGCGCCTGGTCGTCGCCGGGCATCAGGCCGGGGTCGCTCATCAACGCGGCGAACAATTCCCGCACTACCTCGACAGCATGGGCGTGCGCCTCCTCCATCACCGGCGAGTTATAAAGGCTGGCGTGCAAGAACTCTTTGGCGGCGGCGCGCGTGGCTTCCATCTCCGGGCTGAGCGCGGCCAGCCGATGGGGCGCGCGGCGAACTTCTTCCAGCGTTTCCGCACCCAGCGCGGCCGTCTGCCTGCGCGCCTCTTCCAGCAGATCCGTGACCAGCGCATTCAGAAGGCGCTTGAGGGCCTCGTAAGCGCCCAGCCTCTCCGGCGCGGCGGGATACTCCGCCAGCACGGCGTCATGAAAGCCTCGGAAGAGCGCCACGCCCTCGCGCACCTGCCCCAGCGTGAGAATGCCCGAGTCCAGGCCGTCGTCCAGGTCGGCGGTGGTGTAGGCGATCTCGTCGGCCAGATCGATCAGTTGCGCTTCCAGCGGCGGAAACTGATCGAGGAAGTACTCGGCCAGCTCCGGGTGGCTCGCGGCGGAGTAGTCGCGGGAGTGCTTGACGATGCCCTCGCGCACGCCCAGCGTCAGGTTCAGCCCGCGAAAGCCGGCGTAGCGCTCCTCAAACCAAGTAACGATGCGCAGCGCGTGCAGGTTGTGGTCGAAGCCCAGGCCCAAGCCGCGCAGGCACTCATCCAGCGCCTTTTCGCCGGCGTGGCCAAAGGGCGGATGGCCGATGTCGTGCGCCAGCGCCAGCGCCTCGGCCAGCTCCTCATTCAGCCCCAGCGCGCGCGTCAGCGTGCGGGCGATCTGCGTCACTTCCAACGTATGGGTCAGCCGGCTGCGAAAGTGGTCTGAAGGGGAGTCGCCGGGCAGACGCGCGAAGACCTGCGTCTTGCCGGCCAGGCGGCGAAAGGCGCGCGCGTGCAAAACGCGGGCGCCGTCGCGGGCAAAGGCCGAGCGGTAGGGGTGCGGCGGCTCGGCGTGCGCGCGGCGGCTCAGCTCGCCGTCGGCGCGGACGGCAATCCCCGCAGGCAGCGCGAAGGGCGATTTGGTCTCCGAGTCCATCATCGGTCATCTCCGGGGTTTCTGCTCCGCATTTTGCACTCCCTCTCCGGTTATACCGCAATCGGAAATCTCTCGCAGCAGATAGCGGCTTTCCCGGCGGCATATCGCCTCAATCAAGTGATAAAGTCCACAGAAGGCGTTGGACATAGCGAGCATTGCAGGCGTATCATCCAACCGGAATTATAGGAATGGGGCAGACGTGGAAACAATCTCCCGCGCGCCCCGTGGGCACTTCACGTTTCAACACGGAGGCAAGCATGAAAGCGAGTAAGAGCGTTGCGTCGGCGGTGCTGGCGCTGGCCATGGTTTCGACGTCGGGTTGCGCCAGGCACTCGACCAGCGAGGTCTTTTACCTGATTGCGTCGGACATGGCTCTGCCTTATTGGCAGACAGCCGCGGCGGGATTCAACAAGGCCGCGGAGGAGTTCAAGGTGACCGCCAAAGTGTCGGGACCGCGCGGCCATGATCCGCAGGCCGAACTGGCCGCCCTCCATGATGCGATCGCGGCCAAACCATCCGGGATTCTGATCTCGGTGGCCGACGTTACCATGCTGCAGCCGGAGATCGACGCGGCCGTCAACGCCGGGATTCCGGTCATCACCATTGACTCCGATGCGCCGGGAAGCCGCAGGCTCTTCTTTATCGGGACCAACAATTATGTGGCCGGACGGCTGGGCGGACAGCGCGTCCTCCAGAAACTGGGCGGCCGCGGCAACGTGGTCTTCTTCACCTTTGCCCATCAGGCCAACACCGAGACGCGGCTCCAGGGCTTCAAAGATGTCTTTGCCACCCGGCCTGAGATTCATATCGTGGATGTGGTGGACATCAAAGGTGAAACGAGCAAAGCCTTCGATTGGACGCAGGAGGCGATGGTGTTGACCGGCGACAAGAAGGTGGATGCCTTTATCAGCCTGGAATCGTCCTCGGCCAAGGCGGTGGCCGACGCGCTCAAGCGCTCCAGCGTTCCCGACCGTCTGGTGATGGCCTGGGACGTGGACCCCAGTACGCTGGATGCGATCAAGGCCGGGAGCATTGATTCCACAGTCGTGCAAAAGCCCTTCACCATGGCTTACTTTGGACTGAAGGCTCTCGATGAGGTCTATCACGCGCCGCCCAAACAGCTCTCCAGAGATTACAGCGCCGACGCCTTCGCCCCCTACCCGGTCTTCGTCGATACAGGCACCTCGCTGGTCGACAAGACCAACGTGGACTACTACATCACCGCCGCAGCCGAACAAGCCAAGTAGCGCGCTTGTTCATCAGCAAGCCAGTTCCCGAAGAGCCGAATCCACACCCGGAGCGCGGAGACGAGGAGAGCTTCGCGTCTCCGTGAGTGCATTGGGCTGTTGGCCGCAATGGTGAATCCATCCACGAAAACTGGCCTATTTTCTGCTATTTGGCCCCAAAAGAGCCCAAGAAATGGGCAAAATCCAGGGTTTTCAGTTACCAATTCGTTACTATGTAATAATTGCAAGTTGATGATACCATGACTGTTACACTACACACGCGAGCCGAAACGCAGCCTCCACAGGGCAGGGGGGTGGGGGTCGGTCAAAAAAACAGGGAATAGGGAATAGAGAATAGAAAGCTCGCTCTTTGGTCCTTGGTCATTTTTCTATTGTGCGACGGCGGAGAGTAAATCTCTGCAAACGATTGCAGTAATGCTGAGGATTTGTGTTGATCGGCGCGGGATGGGGCGGCAGACCGCGATCCGATTAAAAAAACGGCGCGTGGGTTCGTGGATTCCCAGCTCCGAAAATCCGGATCTCCACCCCACGGACGAAGACCTGTCCGTGGTGATCTCGGACCCGGTCCACCCATTCAATTATATTGATCTGACTATGGGATCTGGGCCACCCGCACGAATCTCATAGCTTCACGAATGTATCACTTCGACGGATTGGAGACTCGCCTTCTGCCTTCGAGGAGAGGAGGAGATGAGAATCGCCACTACGGTCAGAAGATAGGCGGCTGCGACTGTGAACGGAAGCAGGGTGAAGCGAGTCGAGGGCCACCAGTTCCAGAGCACAAAGCAGGCAATGGTCCGGCACACGGCATGGGCAACGTAGATGCCAGTGCGCGCATAGGACCAGCCGATGACCGGCCAGTGGAGCGACAGGCCTATCGCCAATACCAGCGGGACAAGAGGCGGATAGCTCCAAAAAGCCGCGATCGCCACAGGCCAGAAAAGCAGCATTGAGACGAAGGTGGGAACCAGCACGTCCAGGGCTGCCGGCTTATCGTGCATGAAGTCGATCTTGAAGATACGGGCGTAGAGCAGGGCCAGCGGAAAGAGCAGTCCGCTGGCGTAAAAGGCGAGAAGGTTCCACGAGTTGGCGTCCTGCACGAAGTAGCCCATCGTGCCCAAGGCAGCCCACCAGGTTGCTCCTGCAAGTGGGATCGGGTACCCGCCTCTAAGCCGGAAGAAGGCTGCTTGACGATCGGCATATAACAGTTTTTTCAGTTCCGCTGAATCAATCATGGGGCGATTCTAGCAAGTATGAATTTCATTACTCATGACAAATGTCATGAAAACGCAGCGGTCAAAAATGCCATACTCCTGACGTACACTTCATTGTGAGAGCTATGCCTACAGCCATTTCTCCCTCGAAGCAGAACCCGCGCAACTGGGCCTGGACTTCGCTGGTTTACTCCAGCTTTCTCTTTATCCAGCCCTTCATGGCGCCGTCCCTTACGCTCTGGATCGCCACCATCACGGTATTTGGTCTCTTCTTAGCAATCTTCTTCGGCTACGTTCGCGCCGTCGGCCAGGGCCGCCCGTTGCGCTTTTGGATGGTCGCAGCAACCTTTGCTCTCGGTCTATTGACCTTCCCATGGAACCCAGGCGGTTCCACGTTCTTTGTCTATGCCGCAGTCTTCCTTCCTTATAGCATCGAATCCATCCGGCGCATTCTCCAGCTCTTCCTTTTGGAATGCAGCCTGATTCTCGTCGAAGGTTGTATCTTATGCTTCAGCGCCTCCAACAGCTGGTTTCATCTCAGATGGCCCATCCTCCTGATTGCCTTTTTTCTTTTCGTGGTCATCGCCGGCGGCAACTTCATTTTTGTGGAACAAAAGCGCGCTGACAACAAGCTGCTCGCGGCACAGGAAGAGAACATTGCGCTGGCTTCCGTCGCTGAACGCGAACGCATTGCTCGCGACCTCCATGATGTCCTCGGGCATACTCTCTCCGTCATTCTCATGAAGTCTGAACTCGCCGGACGCCTTGTGCCTCTTGATCCCGCGCGCGCTACAGCCGAGATCGGCGATGTCGAGCATACTGCGCGTGCTGCCCTCAGAGAGATTCGTGAAGCCATCGCGGGCTATCGTGCTCGCGGCCTCGCCGCCGAAATTGAAGCCGCGCGCCGCACGCTGGATGCTGCCGGTGTCGCCATGGTTGCTGAAGGCGACTCATTTCACGCCGCCTCGCTCAGCGCGCAAGAGGAAACCGCACTCGCTTTGGCCCTGCGTGAAGCGGTCACCAACATCGTTCGCCACGCCAGCGCCAAATCTTGCCGCCTGCGCTTTATCGCGGAAGCGGGCCATCGCCGCATGGTGATCGAAGATGACGGCCCAAACCGCGTCGTTCGTGAAGGAAATGGCCTGCGCGGTATGCGCGAGCGCATCGAGTCGCTGGGAGGTCATTTTTTACTCCAAAACGCTATCGAGAATCAATGTGGAACACGGCTTATTCTCGAACTCCCGCTCCGTGAGGACGCTTCTTCATGAGCATCGTCAGCAAATCGGAAAAACCGATCCGCGTCCTGATTGCAGAGGATCAAACCATGTTACGCGGAGCGCTCGCCGCTCTGCTCGATCTGGAACGCGACATCGCCGTAGTCGCCCAGGCTGCAAATGGCCGTGAGGCCCTCAGGCTCGCAAGCGAATTCGCTCCTGACATTGTCATCACCGATATCGAGATGCCGGAGCGCTCCGGCCTGGAACTAGCCTCTGATCTTAAGTCCGGCAACGGCAAAGCTCGCGTCATCATTCTTACCACCTTTGCGCGCCCCGGCTATCTGCGCCGCGCACTTGACGCCGGCGCCTGTGGCTACCTGCTCAAGGAGCGGCCAGTGAGTGAACTGGCGGAGGCCGTTCGGCGTGTCCACGCTGGACTGCGCGTTATCGACCCCACCCTCGCAGCCGATGCCTGGAACGCAGGTGAAGATCCGCTTTCCGATCGCGAGCGCCAGATTCTCAATCGCGCCGGTGAGGGCCATTCATCCGCTGAAATCGCCGCTCACCTTCGTCTCTCTGAAGGAACCGTCCGCAACTATCTCTCGGATGCCATCAACAAACTCGGCGCAACCAACCGTATCGACGCTGCCCGCATCGCTCGTAGCCGGGGTTGGCTCTAAATCTGATTCGAACGCTGATTGCAGTCGATAACCAGCGATGGAGTTGCCAAGGAATCAGTAACGGAAAAACGCCCATGCCGTCAGGAGGAATCCTCGATTGACGCAAAATCCGCCAAGGCACTCGCCAAAGAACGAAGCAACCCAGCAATCCGGGTTCCGGGCCGGGGCCGGACAATCCGGAAACTGACCCACTCCCGGTTGACCGATGCGTTTTGCATCGCGAGACCAAAAGAACGGCGCCCTTTTCGGCAAGAAAAGGCCGCCGTTTTTAACTCTGAATCTCCAATCCTGGATCACTCGCCGTCGTCTATTCCCTATTCCCTGGTTTCTTCACTCCGGCTTGGTCACGCCCACGGCGCTCTCCTCTTTGGCCAGCTTCACGCGGGCCGATTCCAGCTTCTTCTGCACCTTGGCCACTTCCGCCGGATCGACGTCGGCCGCGGCCGACTTGGCAGACTGCGCCAGCGAAATCTCCCACTGCGCGGTGGCCAGGCGGATGCGCCCGGTCTTTGCGTAGAGCTCGCCCATGTGGTCGTGGACCGTGGGGTCGCTGGAATCGCGCTCGACGGCCCGGCGCAGGTTCTCCTCGGCCAGCTCGTACTCGCCCATCTTGAAGTACACCCAGCCCAGCGAATCCAGGTAGGCGCCATTCATCGGCTCCAGCTCGACGGCCTTGCGAATCATCTTGAGGGCCTCGGGCAACTGCTTGCCCTTGTCGGCCATCATGTAGCCCAGGTAGTTCAGCGTCATCGAGCTCTCCGGGTCCAGCTCCAGCGCCTGGCGGAAGAACTGCTCAGCCGGCTCGTAGTGCTTCTGCCGCTCCGCCCATTCGCCCCGCATGAAGAGCAGAGTGGTGTGCTCCTCCTTTGCTTTTTTCTCGTCTGTCTTTGTCGTCAGCGCCTCGGCCTTGTTGAAGGCCTCCTCGGCCTCCTTCCAGCGGTGCGTGCGCACGCACATCTGGCCCAGCGCCAGCCAGACCGGGCGGTCGTCTGCGGTGTTGGCCAGCAGCGCCTTGGCCATCGCCAGCCCTTCCTCGGTCTTGCCCAGGTCCCCCAGCTCCCCGGCCAGCATCAGTTTCAGGTCGCGTCCCTTGGGGTTGGCCTCGACCGCCTTGCGCGCCACTTCGACCGCCTTGTCGAATTGCCGGGCGTCGCGCCAGGTGTCCACCTGGTACTGGTAGCCGCGCACCGCCGGCTCGCCGCCCATGTCGATGAGTTTCTGGTAGGTGGCAATAGCCTCGGCCGTCTTGTTCTGCTCGTGGTAGACCATCCCCAGCCGCTCCAGGAAGATGGCGCGGTTGTCCTTTTCATCCTCTTTGTAAGCGCCGTTGGCGTGCGAGGTCAGGTCCACCATCTTCTCGTAGGCCGTGGCGGCCTCGTCGTAGCGGCCCAGCACGTCCAGCAGCAGACCCTCGTTGTAGCCGGCTTCCAGATCCTCCGGCTTCATCTTGCGCGCCTTGCGGATCGTCGCCAGCGCATCCTCATACTTTCCCTGACGGCGCTGAATCTCGCCGATGTGAACCAGGGCGCTGGAGTTCTCCGGGTCCTCCGCGGCCAGCTCCCGATACTGCTTGAGCGCCTCGTCGAGCTGGTTGTCGATGAGCAGCGCCTGGGCCAGCGCTTCCAGCGTGCGCAGATCGCCCGGCTCCATGTCGGCGGCGCGCTGATAGGCCTCGATGGCTTCCTTCGGCCGCTTCAACTGATCGTAGGCCGCGCCCATCGCAGCCTCCATCTTGGCCGTCCGGTCGGCGACCGCAACCGCCTCGATCTCCTTGGCGGCATGATCATAGTCGCCGCTCTCGGCATACAGCCGGGCCAGATTCAGCACAACCTCCTCCGAGTCGGGTTCAATCGCCTTCGCGGTCTTGAACTGCTCTTCGGCTTTCTTCGCGTCGTGCTTGACGGTGTAAAGCTGGCCCAGGACCATGCGATCCTCCACGTTCCGGGGCTCCAGCGCGACGATCTTTTCGTACTCGGCAATCGCCGGGTCCAGCACGTTGCCGGCGGGCGAGGCCGGCGACGGGGCGTTTTGCCCTTCGCTCAGCGCGCGCAGATAGACGCGCCCCAGCAGCTTGTGCGCGCCGATGTTGCCGGGCGCGCTCTTCAGCAGTTCCCGCGCCGTGCTCTCGGCCTCGCGCGTGTGGCCGGTGCGGAAGTACAAATCGGCTAGCGCAAGGTTCAACTGCGGCGAGGCGGGGTCGGCGTTCAGCGCCAGCTTGAACTCCTCGATGGCCCGCGTAATGAGATCCTGGCGGCCCTCGCTGACGGCCTTTTCTTCGTAAGCACTGGCCAGCGCCGCGTGATAATACGCCTTGGCGCGATCCGGCAGCGGCGCGGCGGAGCCGTCGGCCTTGGCCGCTTCGCCCGCCTTCGCTACATCAATCTGGATCGGGCTGGCGGAAGGCGTCTTGGCAGGGCTGCCCTGCGCGGGAGCGGCTGTCTCCGGCATGGACGGAGCCGGGCTTCCCGGAGCGATCGGAACGGGGGTGCTCTGGGCGAGGGAGAGACTGGCCGGCAGCACGAAGGCGATGGCGGCGGCAAATATGAGACCGAGGGGCAGCAAACGCAGGTTTCTTGTCATCATCCTTGGGATTCCATGCCTCTTCAGTCCTACCGTCTGGCAAAGAACTTCCAAACGGAGAGCCGGGAGGCAATGCAGGCAGCCGGTGGGAGCAACTCTGCCTACTGTAAAGACGATTCTAATTGCCAATGGGCTTGCGCGGCGCGGCAGATTGCAGCATTTTCCCGCCGGCATCCCAAAACGAAGCTCGCCGGAGCTATGGAATGCCGAGAATCTTATGTGTTTGCAGGCTCAATCGCCACTGCGGATGTTCCATGCAATAGCGCAGCGCAAGCTTTGTATTGGCCGCGCGATCAGGACCGTCCATCGGCTGCAAGAAAAAATGCCGAAAAGCCAGCAATTCAAAATCCGCAACTTCAACGCCCTGTTGAGGATAGACCAGTTTCAGCTCATCCCCGCTGCGTTGCGCCAACGCGGCTCCTGCCTTGGGACTGACGCAAATCCAGTTCATCCCGTCCGGCGCGGCAATCGTTCCATTGGTCTCGACGGCAATCTCAAAATTGCGCCTATGCAGCGCGGCGATCAGTTCCGCATCCATTTGCAGCAGCGGCTCGCCGCCGGTGCAGACGACGAAACGCTTGCCCAGCGCGGAGTTTGCCGGCCATGCACACTCGATGGCTGCCGCCAATGCGTCAGCGGAATCAAACCTGCCGCCGCCCGGCCCATCGGCGCCCACAAACTCGGTGTCGCAAAACCGGCAGATCGCAGCCGATCGATCCGCTTCCCGCCCCGACCAGAGGTTACAGCCGGCAAAGCGGCAGAAGACCGCCGCGCGGCCCGCCTGCGCGCCCTCGCCTTGCAGCGTATAAAAGATTTCCTTGACCGCGTAGCTCATGAAAACAAGCTCCTAGCTACTAGCTTCTAGCTCGTTTTGCGCGAATCCGAACCTCTGCATAGAAAAACTAATAGCTAGTAGCCAGTAGCTAGAAGCTAGAAGCTCGGTACAGTAGCGGATCCTCAATCCCATTCTCGCGGAATCCCTTGCGCCTGAGCAAACAGGAATCGCATTCCCCGCAAGGCTCGCCAGACGCTGAAGGATCATAGCAACTGCTGGTCAGCCCGTAATCCACACCCAGCGCGATTCCCTTGGCGATGATCTCCGCTTTGGTCAGCGCGATCAGCGGCGTGTGGATCGTGAGTCTTTGGCGGCTTTCGACTCCGGCCTTGGTGGCCAGATTCGCCATCCGCTCGAAAGCCGCAATGAACTCCGGACGGCAATCGGGATAGCCCGAATAGTCCAGCGCATTCACGCCGATAAAAATGTCGCTCGAAGCCAGCACCTCGGCCCATGCCAGCGCAAAGGAGAGAAAAATTGTATTGCGCGCCGGAACGTACGTGATCGGAATATCGTGGCTCATCTCGTCCGCCGTGCGCCCCTTCGGAACCGCAAAATCTCCCGTCAGCGCCGAGCCGCCGAAGACCCGCAGATCGATCTTCGCAATGCGATGGTCCACTACGCCGATAGCGGCAGCCACCCGCCGGGCCGCATCGAGTTCAACAATGTGCCGCTGACCATAAGAGAAGGAAAGCGCGTACGGCTCATAGCCCTCGCTTCGGGCAATCGCCAGCACCGTGGCCGAGTCCAGGCCCCCGCTCAGCAGCACCACCGCGCGCTTCTTCTCAGTCGCCATAAGTCTGCACCCGCAACCCCTCCTCGGCAATCCGGTAAGGCACCACCGCGCCGGCCTCGTACGCCAGCGCCGCCCGTAACTTCACCGCCGCCTCCACGTCACGCGCCAGCAGCATCAGAAAGCCGCCACCGCCAGCCCCGGCCAGCTTGGCGCCGTAAATAAATGGCCGGGCGCGTTCGAGAATCGCATGGATCGGCGCATTGGTGGTATGCGGATCGAGCACCTGATTCAGTTGCCAGTGCCGGTCCAGCAACTCGCCCAGATGCTTCCAGTCGCCCTCGGCCATCGCGTAGGACATCTCCACCGCCAGCGTCTTGATGCTGTGCAGCACCTGAATCGTTGCCGTTTCGCGCGCCAGATAACGCGAGACCACCTGCCGCAACAGATCCTTGGCGACCCTCTGAATGCCGGTATTGTAAAGCACCATGTGCTGGCAGAACTCGGCTTGCCGCGCTTCCGTCCAGGTCACCGGCTGCACGCGAATCCGCTGCCGCAAGCCGGGCCCGGTAATCAGCAGCTTTGCACCGGGAAAGATGCCGCCCGCCTGATCCTGCCAGCCGCCGCCGGTGGTCATGCGCTGCTCCAGTTGCATCACCGCCTGCGAAAGAGCATGATCGCCCACTTCGCGCCCCGAGATCACCGCCAGCCCGCGGATCACCGTGGCCGCCAGAATGCTGCTCGTTCCCAGCCCCGAGCCGATCGGCAACCCCACCCGGCAGCGAATCTCCAGCCCCCCGCCTAGCTCCGCAAGAGTCTTGTGCAACGGCTGCCCCTTCACTGGAAGGCCATGCAGCCCCAGCGCGGCGCGCGGAATGGAAAAGACGCTCCCCGGCCCGCACGGCTCCAACAGTTCTTCCGCAGTGCGATATTCGGCCATCGCCTCATGACCGTCGGCGCGGCAGCGGATCACCGGCTCGTCGATGCGCCGGATCTCCGTTTCAATCGGATAAGCGCCGTCGATCTCCAGCGCGCAATTCAGCACCGTGCCGCCCCAGTCGAAGCAGAAGGGCGGCGTGTCGCTCCATCCTCCGCCCAGGTCGATGCGCGGCGGCGCGGAGACGTGAACCCGCTCGAAGCGCCATGCGGACGGCGTGGTCTTCGCATCCCCGGCTGTCCCTTCGCGCACCGCATCCTGAATGCAGGTGAAGGCCTCGGCCCGCGCCAACCCGGCCTCCTGCTCAAAGCCCGCGCGCTCCAGCAAGCGCTCGGCCTGCATCAGCAGGCTGGCCGCATGAGTCAGCTCTTCCGCGCGCCCCTTGCGCAACTGATTGGCGCGCGCTCTCAGCGAGCGTCCCGCGGCAGCGGCCGGCGCCAGACCGGGCAGGTTGGCCAGTAGCGGCCGCAGGTCCGTGCCTGACTCCGCCAACTCGACGGCCGTCTCCTGCCAAATCCCCTGCAAGCGCCGATTGCGCGCCTCGGCCAGAGCCTTGCCATCGGCGCGCTGCGCGCTCTCCGCCAGCGAGAGCCGCCGTGCTGAGCGCCACTGGGCAACTCCGTACCCGCTTGCGTACCCCATCATCCACCGCGCGCAGGCCCAGGCCTCGTCCGGCGTCGCCACGGGAAAGAGCCGGGCGTTCCACAGCGTCGGCTCTTCCTCCGCGCCCCAAACCTCTTCGCTCGTCAACCCCAGCAGAGCAAGCGTTTCCAGAATCGGCCGGTTGAACCACGTAGCGTTCGCCAACGCCTGCTTGGCATCGTCCTCGACGCCGTAGACGCGAATCACCCAGCCGTTGCCGCCCTCCGCTTCCACCGGCAACTGATGAACCACGGTCTCTTCGGGAACCTCCACCGGCCCGCTCAACCCGGTCAGTCCATGCAGGATGGCGCCGCGGCCGGCGTGCACATCCCCCTCCAGGTCGCATTCCAGAATCACGGCCTCATGACCGGCCTTGCACGCGCCGCTGATCACGCTGTCCAGCACTCCGCCCGAGGCCGCCGCCAGCCTGCGGAAGTTGCGCGTCGTCCCCGCATGAATGAACTCGCCCTCCACCACCGCGCAGTGAAAGGCCGCCGGCCGCTCCGGGCCGCGCAGAATTCTCTCCAGCTTCCTCCAGAAGGTTCCCGCGCCGCTCTTCGGCTTCCATTGGCCCGTCAGCCCGCGCGTGATTTCATCGTATAGATCAACCGCCGGTAGCCTTCTGAATCCCGCCAAACCCGTCAGCGCCGCGGTCAGGTCGGCGTCAAAGCGCAGCAATCCAATATCGACGGCTACCCGCCCATCTTCGAACATTCCACCCGCGGCCTTCACCTCCGCCGGCGTGGGCTTTTGCAGAAAGGTATAAACCTGGTCCCCGGCTCCCACCACATAAACGCCGTGATGGCTTCCCGTCTCCGCATCCAGCCGCATCGCGACGCCCGTTGCCCCCGGACAGTCCCACTCCACCAGGCTCGCGTCAAAGCGCAACACCACGTCGCCGGAGGCCACCAGAAGGCCGTTGGGAATTCTCTCCGCCCACGCCGCCGAGAGCTGCATGGTCTCGTCGAAGACCGTCGTTGTCCCGCGCGGCTGCGTGCGCGAAGGCAGCACGCCGAAGAGCTTGCCCCCCGGCGAGTACTGCGGCAGCCGGCGTGAATCGCCGCCTGAGTGAACCAGCAGAACCCGGTGGCAGCCCCACCACTCCCGGTCTTTGCCCAGTACGCCCAGTGCGTGAATCGTCGCGCCGCCGCTGCCCACTCTGCGGTCGTCGGGATCGGGGACCACCAGGAACTCCGTCTCCTCCGGCAGAGTCCCGGAGAGCCGCCGCCGCTCGATCTCATCGCGGTAGAGCCCCGCCTGACGCGCCGAAGAGGCCGTGACGATCACCACGTCCCAAAATCTCACTGGCTTTCTCCGGGTTGCGTGGAACTGAAATTCGAGTCGGCCAAATCCCCGCCCTTGCCGATGTCCATCGAGGGCGGGAGCGGATTGCCGGCATCGATGGAAGCCTCAATGCACTGTTGCAGCAACCCCTTGGCTTCCAGGATGAACTCGATTGCATCGCGCCCCGCGCCTTCGCCTCCCCGGTGCGGAGTCACGTAGTGCGCCTCGGCCTTCACTTGCTCCCGCGCATTGGCCACGGCCACCGCGAATCCGCACTGGCGCATCACCGGCAGGTCGATCACGTCATCGCCCACGAAGGCGATCTCCTCCAGCGTCACGCCTTCCCGCTCCATGATCTCGCGCACCGGGCGCATCTTGAAGGCCTCGCCCTGGTAGACGAATTCCAGCTTCAGGTCGCGCGCGCGCAGGGCCACCGTCTCGCTGATGCGCTTGGTGATGATGCCCACCTTCATGCCGCCCAGCCGCGCCAGCGTCATGCCCGCTCCGTCGTGCGCGCTGTAGCCCTTGGCCTCCACCATTTTGGTCGTGACGGCCCCGTCCGGCCCGGCCACCGGAACAGGAATGATCCAGATGCCGCCGTTTGTCAGAACGCCGTCAACGTCGAAGAGAATGATTTTGATGCGCCGCGCGCGCTCCTGGGCTGTGATTGTCATGTTTTGATTTTACCCATGGCGGCCGGGCGATCCTTTGGCAAAATCATCCGTTGGAGAATCTACAAGGCTTCCCTGATTTTCTCGAAGGATGTGCAGGATGTTGCCTCTCGCACAGCGGCGTAATAATTGCCGTCGCCCTATTTCCCTGCCGTCGCCCCCGCCGGCGCCAGGTAGCCGCTGTCGTGCATCCAGTCGGCCAATTGCTGCGGCCAGTGCATCACGGTGAGCAGGTTGGGGCGCTCGTTCATGTTGAAGGCGTGCTTGCCCTGGGCGAGGAAGACGGCCTCGGTGCGCACACCGGCGGCGCGCAGCTTCTCGAAAATATTCAGCGTCACCTTGTCGCAGCCGTACTCATCGTCGTTGGCCACAATCAGGAAGGAAGGCGGTGCATCGGCGGCGATCGTCTGCGGCTCGGGGCCACCGGGAAAGACCAGGATCTGGAAGTCCGGCTTGCCGTTCAGCCGGTCGATGGGGTCGGGCGCGGACGGGTCGCCGTTGCCCGGCGCATAGGCCACCAGCGAAACCAGCGCGCCACCGGCGGAGAATCCCATCATCCCCACGCGATGCGGATCGATCTGCCACTCCGTCGCGCGGCTGCGCACCAGCCGCATCGCGCGATAGGCATCCTGGCGCACGTTGTCCATCGTATAGGGAGATTCCTTTTCGCCCGGCAGGCGATACTTCAGCACAAAGGCCGCCACCCCGATGCTGTTGAAAAACTCGGCCGCGCGCACGCCCTCGTTCACATAGACCAGCTCATGAAAGCCGCCGCCGGGCGCCACCACGACAGCCGCTCCGGTCGCCTTTTCCCTGGGCGGCAGGAAGACGGTGATCGTGGGGTTATTGATCCGGCGTACCCAATAATCTCGCGCCTCTTCTGGAATATCTTTGCGGCTCTCGAATCCGGGAGCGCCCTGGCTCCAAAGTGGAATCACCTGCGGCTGCATTTGCGCGCCCGCCGCAGAGCAGAGAATAAACGCCGCCGTCGTTGCCAAAAGTGTCTTCATCAGGTTATAGCTCCTATCTGTAATCCTTACGACTACTAGAAACAGGCTACGCCTGCACGCTTCGACTCGGCGCGCCGGATAAAAAATATCTCTGTGGCAAGCCGCAAAGCTCTGCGCGGCAGCCGGAGTTGATCCCCGATACAATAGAAAAGTGACCAAAACTTTCTCACCCACGGCCCCTTCCGTGGGCTTCATCTCCCTGGGCTGCCCGAAAAACCTCGTCGACTCCGAGGTGATGATGGGCCTGCTCGACCGCGCCGGCGCGCGGCTGACCGCCCGTCCCGAAGAGGCCGAAATTCTCATCGTCAACACTTGCAGCTTCATCGACACGGCCAAGCAGGAGTCGGTGGACACGATTCTGGAGATGGCGCGGCACAAGAGCTCCGGCCGGGCGAAGAAGCTCATCGTCGCCGGCTGCCTCGTCGAGCGCTACCGCGACGAAATCCGCAAGACCATCCCCGAAGTGGACGCGGTCGTCGGCACCGGCGAACTGGAGGCGATCCTCGAAGCCGCCGGCCTCGCCCCCATCGCCGCGCCCTCGCCCTTTAATATTCTCAGCGGCGGCGGCTCGGCAGAGGTTCGCCCCGG
Source organism: Acidobacteriaceae bacterium (assembly GCA_003134855.1). Taxonomy (GTDB): domain Bacteria; phylum Acidobacteriota; class Terriglobia; order Terriglobales; family Acidobacteriaceae; genus Telmatobacter. Next base: position 271,798 of record PLCS01000007.1, on the reverse strand, counting down.
CGTCGAATCCCGCGCCGCAACGCACAAACACGATCACGGCTCCCGCCCCGAAGGCGACCATCGCGAGCAGCAAGGCCGCTTCCGTCGCGACGACTGGCAGGGCGCGACCCACCTGCTGCCCACCTACCTCTACGACGAAACTACCCCCCGCTTTTTAACCACGCCCAAATCCTCGGCCTACATCAAGATCGCCGAGGGCTGCGACCACCCCTGCTCCTTCTGCGTCATTCCAAACCTGAGGGGCAAATTCCGGTCGCGTAGATTCGAATCCGTCGTCGCCGAAGCGCGGCAACTCGTCGCCCGCGGCGTCCGCGAGATCACCCTCATCGGCCAGGACACCACCTGCTACGGCGAAGACCTCGGCCTCAAGGACGGCCTCGCACTGCTGCTTGATGCGCTCGCCCAAATCGAAGGCCTGCGCTGGCTCCGCTTCCTCTACGCCTACCCCAACCGCATCACCAGTCGCCTGCTCGACACGATCGCCCGCCACGACAACATCTGCAAATACCTTGACCTGCCGCTGCAGCACGCCTCGCCCGCGGTTTTGAAGCGTATGAAGCGCGGCGGCGGCCCGGAAATCTTCCTGAAAACCCTGGAAAAAGTCCGCGCGACAGTTCCAGGAATCGCCCTTCGCACCTCGTTTATCGTCGGATTTCCCGGCGAATCGTTGCACGATTTTGAAGTTTTGCAAGAGTTTATCGGCGAGGCAAAATTCGACTGGCTAGGCGTCTTCAACTACTCCGACGAAGAAGGCTCGGGCGCATTCTCGCTCGACGCGAAAGTCAGCAAGCGTACCATCGAAGCCCGCAAGCGCAAATTGATGAAGACGCAGCAATCGATCAGCAAGCGCGCCAAGCAGCAGTGGGTGGGCCGCGAGTTGGTTGTGCTCGCCGAAGGCGAAAGCGAAGAGACGCCGCTGCTCTGGGAAGGCCGCACCGAGTTCCACGCCCCTGAGATCGACGGCAAGCTCTACATCAACGACTTCGGCGACCTGCCCACTCTGGAGCCCAGCCGCTTCTACCGCGCCCGGATCACCGAAGCCCACGACTACGATGTAGTCGCGCGTATCCTCTCGGGGCCGCTATAAATTTGTTTCGCTTTGCCCTTCAGGAATTCGCCTCGTCCGGCAGTCGTTCTACTCTCAAAGGAATCGAGTCCTGCTTCGGCAATGTTAAACTCATCCTGTGCGACTTTTGACGCCGCGGTCCGGTAAGGATGGCTCAGCCGCGACAAACGCATCGGTAAGGCCTGACAGCGGACGGACGCCTCAAAGGTCGACCGAAAGATGACCATGACAGTCAATTGCACGGCCGTAAACCCGACTCGCACCCTCACCGCAAGCAGCCTGCTTCCCGCGCAATTATCGATTCCCGCAGGGCAGAGTGGAACCTGGTCGCCTCTCCTGCTGGGAGGTGTAGTGTGGCGTGGCTTCACCCACATCAGAACGCATCGTGAAGTTCTTCGCCTCCTCCTCAGGTTTCCGCCATTGACTGAGTTTCTTTTCAGCAACCCAAGTTTTGCTTGCAAATATCTCACCCAAAACTACCTGGTCCGGGGCTTTACCGTAGCCGAACGCGCCGCCTGCTTTCTCTATCATTACAAGCGCTTGCTTTCGGCGTTGCCCGATAGCCTCTTGCGCCGGACTCTGCAAGAGGATGTTGCGATCCTTGAAATCCCCGAGGGCGCCAATTGCTTTGTCCTGACGATGGGCATGTCCAGGCCCAGCTTCATGGAAGGCGAACTGTCTCTCCATCTGCGAGTGGATGGAGAAATCGTTTTTGTTCTCTCCTTCACCATCGTTGCCGGATGGGTGGTCAAATCCCAGGCGGAGGAGATTCTGTTGATTACCCGGCTCCAGGGCGTCAAGGGAGCCTATCCCCCGATCAGTTATGCAACCAAAACCCTGCATGATGTAGCCCCTGACGCACTGCTTTTCGCCGCGTTGCAGGGCATTGCGAACGCCTTCGGAATCAGCGAAATCGCGGCTGTTTCCGGCGTCATGCAAAGCTACTACAGAGAAGACGATGCTGCTGACTTCAAGGAAGCCTACGACGATTTCTTTACTGAACTGGGGATACCCAAAAGCGCAGCCGGATTCTTCCGCATTCCTCTTCCGTTTCAGGAGAAGCCGCTCACATTCATCAAGCATGGCCATAAAATCAGAACACGGGGAAAACGCGCATTCAAGCAACAGATTCAGTTAGCTTGCACAGGCTTCCTTGAGAAGTTTGCGCCCGATGCATCGCACAAATTGCCAGCTTAGGCCTTGTACACAAATAACTGCGTCACTTGATCGTGCAGTAGCTGGTCACTGCAAGAACAGGTAGCGCCGGCCTCCTGACCGGCTGTCGCGTGGACCTCCTGGTCCACGCCGCACTCTACAGCAATAGGAGAAATCCATCGACCCCGCGCTGTACCATAATCATTGACTGCCGCTTCCAGGCTGCGACAACCCTGGGTGCCCCAGGTCCGGATTTTCGGACCTGGGAGTCCACAACTTTATGGCAACCAAGAAAAAATCCGCCAAGCTGCTCCGCTGCCCCACCTGCGGCATGTTGGTGCGCTTCAACGACGAGGACTTTCCCTTTTGCAGCGACCGCTGCCGCAAGATCGACCTTGGCAAGTGGGCGATGGGAGTCTACAAGATCAGCTCGCCGATCCTCGACCCCGAAGTGCTGGAAGACCTCGGCGCTCTCGGCGGCAGCCACGGAGGCGACTATGAAAACTGACGCGCCCACCCAGAAAAGAACCCTCTGGGCATGGACCGTTGCCACCTTCTTCGGCGCTGGCTTCGGCAAGCCCGGACCCGGCACATGGGGCTCGGTCGCCGCCGTCCTCCTCTGGGCTGCCTACGCCTTCGCCTTCCAGCCAACCGCTCAAGCCCTGCTGATCGCCCTGCTCATCGGCATCGCGCTCACGCTGCTGATCGGCATCCCCGCCGCCACCATCGTCGCCCGCGAATCCGGCCGCCACGATCCGCAAATCGTCGTCATCGACGAGGTCGCCGGTCAGTGGATCGCGCTGCTCGGCAGCCACGCCAACTGGCGTCACGCCCTCATCGCGCTCGTTCTCTTTCGCCTCTTCGACATGACCAAGCCCTTTCCCGTCCGCCGGCTCGAAGATCTGCCCGAAGGCTGGGGCATCGTCCTCGATGATGTGGGCGCGGGGTTGTATGCTTTGGGTGTAGCATCTCTTTTACACATTTGGATTTAGCCATGCCCATCGCCAGCACCCAATCCGCCACCGAATTCGCGCCGCGCATCGACGACATCGTCCCTGCCGCCGCGCTGCCCGGCGGCGAGATCGAGCTGACCGGCGCGAATCTCGGCCCCTTCAGCTTTGTCCTGCCCACTGTTCTGGTCTCCGGCCACCCGGCCCACGTGCTGATGAGCCGCCCCGGTTCGCTCGCCCTCCGCGTCCCAGATGAGGCCAGCACGGGCCTCATCGAGGTGCGCAACCCAGCCGGCTTGAGCAATGCCGCCCCGCTGCGCGTCGCCCGCCAGCTCTCCGAGGGCCTTCATCCGGTCACCAACCCCGCCGTCAGCCGCTCCGGCATGATCTACGCCACCATCTCCGGCCAGCGCGGCAAGCAGACCCCCATCTCCATCGTGCGCATCAGTCCCGACGGCCGCGGAACCCCGTTTGTCTCCGGCATCCTCAACGCCACCGGCCTGGCCTTCAACCCCGACGGCGAACTCTTCGTCACCTCCCGCGCCGAGGGCAACGTCTACCGCATCGACAACTCCGGCGAGCCGACCCTCTACGTCGAGGGCATGGGCGTGGCCACCGGCTTGGCCTTCGACGCCGCCGGCAACCTCTTTGTCGGCGACCGTAGCGGCACCATCTTCAAGATCGATCCCCGCCGCGAGATTTTCGTTCACGCCACGCTCGAGCCTAGCGCCGCGGCCTATCATCTGGCCGTCAATGCCGCCGGCACGCTTTATGTCACTGCCCCCTCGCTCACCTCCAACGACGCCATCTGGGCCATCGAGCCGAACGGCGACGCCCGCGCCTGGTTCCGCGGCCTCGGCCGTCCGCAGGGCCTGGCGCTCTCCAAAGAGGGCGACGTCTATCTGGCCGCCTGCCTCCGTGGCCAGCGCGGGCTGGTGCGCGTCACGCCCCAAGGCGAAGCCAGTCTCGTGCTCTCCGGCGCAAATCTGGTCGGCGTGGCCTTCTCTCCCCTCGGAACCACCATCCTTGCCACCAACGACGCCGTTTATGATGTGGACCTGGGCGTCGAAGGACTGAATCTGTTTTGACAGTGGACAGTTGTCAGTTCGCAGTTATCATTTCTCAGTTTCGTTGAGGGACCGGGGGCACCCTCAACTTGATAAAACAATGTATGAGACCAGGGCCAACCGCCAATATTGCCTGGAAGTGGAAGAATGAGAGGCGAAGTGATTACAGATCATGAACCTAATGTGAAGCGCGTTTTCAAGCCTGAACTCCGGATGCGGCTGCTTATGGGAATGGTTATATTGCTCACAGTAGCATATATCTTCGTGCATGGTGCTGTATCGGTCATGGAAAGAACTCGCGATTCGATTGGCTATTATGGAATTCTCATCTTAATATCCAGTTCTCTTATATATTTAGCAATGGTCGCTCTTGTTAGGAGATTGGGACAATCAAAAAAGGACATCACTCCTTGTGCCGTGCTGTGGGTCATGGGAGCGCCCAAATTCTTATTATTGGGTATCATCGCATTGATTTCGAAAGTGTCTTTAGAGCGTTTGCAGGTCGAAAGAAAGGCGTACGCGCTACAAGTATTAATAGTTGTCTGCGCTCTGTATATTCTGGTTTACCTCTTTAGATTTGCCTACAAGTCATTCATTGCTTGGCGTGAAAGTGAAATCGTAGACAATCAGCGATACAGTGAGTTATGGTCCGATGTGATCACAGCACACCAGCCGAGTACCATCTTCTGGAGGGATATGAGCGCTTGGGCGCGATTCTCTTTTGTCGCGACTTGTCTTTTTGAAGCTGCTCTCTGGACTTGCCTTACGATCTACTATCGATATTATTGCTACTCCTTTCTCGGGCAGTTATCATGGGCGATGGTGTCCCTATGGCTATTTGTGATCTTCCAATGGTTTGGTTGTGTCGCGGTATTCTTAAGCATTTGGCCTTTGCAGTTGGGGCAGGTAACTCGTACATCAACCCCGAAGAATAGCGATGAGCCTTGAAAAGCTGTGCCCCGTTCATCGCGTTTTTCGCGATGAGCGGGCAGGTGGCCCGTGTCCCATAGGGTTCAATAATCAAAAAACTGGGTGCCCCAGGTCCGGATTTTCGGACCTGGGAGTCAATCCTCCTTACGCCACAACCTCCAACCCCTTCTTCTCCACCAGCGTGAGCAGTTTGAGCGAGGCGCCTTGCGGATGTTTTTCTCCCCGCTCCCATTTGCTCACCAGGCTTGGCGTTACATTCAAGTAGGCGGCAAAGACCGTCTGGCTGGTCTTTTCGCGCTCGCGCAACGCCCGAATCTTCTCCGGCGTCATCTTCTGCACTGGCGTCAGGCAAAGCACATCGAACTCGCGCATCGTCTTCTTGTCCAGCGAGCCATCGCGGTAAAAATCGCTTGCCATTTCATGAACCGAGGCCATCATCTTATTTCGATAAGTTTTAAGCATCTTTCCCTCCTTCAGTTGGCTGTACCAGAATGAGCGATCCGCTTGCTACGCGATGCGCGATCGTTGAATCCGGGCAATGAAGAACATCATTTGCCAAATCACGAAATGCTATCAGGTCTTTCTTTCCGATGTTGTCCTTGTCCTTCTTTTCAAAACCATACACAAAGACGGCGCGATCATCCTTCTTGAAGAGAATGATTGAGCGTGAGCCGCCGGACTTTCCTTCTCCGGCGCGTGCAATGCGCTGCTTGATCACCCCTCCGCCGAGATCGGCGTCAACCACGCCTTGGTTAGCCAGCTGAGCGGCATTCCATAGATCGGCGTCTGAAATTCCTGCCCTCCGGGCAAAACGGGCAAACGGTTTGCCCTTGTAGACCGAAAGCGTTATGGAATCAGCCTTGCCCACAGTCAGAAGTATAGCACTAAGTGACAGGAAGTTTATCTCCTGGAGTCGCCAACAATGAATTGGCGAAGATTGTTCGAATGCCCCAGGTCTCGGCAGGTGGCCCATTCATCACAGTCTTATCGCGATTACGATACACTGACGATGACAAGCTATCAATCTTAAACTGAGAACTGTGAACTGAGAACTGTGAACTGAGAACTGTGAACTGAGAACTGCCTTTATGAAATCCGAAATCATCGCCGTCGGCTCCGAGATGCTCACCCCCTTTCGCCAGGACACCAACTCCCTCTATCTGACCGAAAAACTCAACGAACTGGGCGTTACCGTGGCCTTCAAGACCATCGTCGGCGACCGCCAGCGGGACTTGGTCAGCGCCATCCGCGCCGCCCTCGCGCGCACGGACATCGTCGTCGTGATGGGCGGCCTCGGCCCCACCGAAGACGACCTCACCCGCGAGGCCGTCGCCGAAGCGCTTTCGCTCACGCTGCGCCGCGACGCCGAGCAGGTCGTCGCTCTGGCCGCCCGCGCCGCCTCCTGGCGCATCCCCATGCCCACGAACAACCTCAAGCAGGCCGATGTGCTGGAGGGCGCGGCCATCCTCGCCAACCCCAACGGCAGCGCCCCCGGCCAGTGGCTCGATACCACCTTTGACGGCTATCGCAAGCTGCTCATGCTCGTTCCCGGACCGCCCAGCGAGTGCCGCCCGCTCTTCGACGCCGAATGCATTCCCCGCCTGCGCGACCTTGTGCCCACGCGCCATATCGCCAAGCGAACCTTGAGAGCCGCCATGATCCCCGAGTCGCAGGCCGACAAGCTGCTCGCCCCCATCTACACCGAGTACAAGGATGTGGAAACCACCATCCTCGCCCACGTCGGCGACATCCAGCTCACGCTGCTCTGCACCAAACCCAAACTCGCCGCCGCTCAGGCGCGCATTGACGAGTTGTCCGGCCGCCTCGAAGAAGTACTGGACGACTGGCTCTACTCCTCCGGCGCGGAAGCTGCCGATTCTCTGGAGCAGATCGTCCTCTACCATCTCGGCATGCGCCAGGCCACCCTCGCCGTCGCCGAGAGCTGCACCGGAGGCATGATCGCCGAACGCGTCACCAGAGTTCCTGGCAGCTCGCGCAGCTTCCTCGGCGGCGCAATCGTATACTCCGACGAACTCAAGACCGCCTTCGCCGGCGTGCCTTCAGAGCTGATCGCCCGCTACGGCGCAGTCTCCCAAGAGGCAGCCGAAGCCCTCGCCTACGGCATTCGCCGCTACACCGGCGCAACTCTGGGACTGGGCGTCACCGGCATCGCCGGTCCCGGTGGCGGCAGCGAAGCCAAGCCGGTAGGCCTGGTCTACATCGCCCTCTGTGACGACCAGAAAACCGAAGTGACAGAAAAAAACATCCGCGGCGACCGCCAGCGAGTTAGAGAGTGGACCACCCAGCAAGCCCTCGACCTGATCCGCAGAAGGCTCCGGTAAGTTCCGGTGAGCGAGGGATTCACATCGACACATAAACCATCGCAAATGAAGTGGATATAAATTCACATCGAATGAATACATCCAAAAGTACACCCTTCAAGAATTGACTGGTGTTCAGTCCACGTCCTCTCTCCCATAGACATCTGCCCACAACTCTGCTTTTCCCCGCGAATATGGCCATGAAGCTCTTTCGGCATTGGCCGGCAGGCCTCCCGGCAAGTGCGCCCTACAGACGCGAACAATGCTCAAAATGACCACCAAAATGCGTCGAATCGAATAGTGGAGCTGGTTAGGAGCGAACGACGACCTCTTCCATGCCATGGAAGTTCCAACATGGCGTTATGTTGACGGCAAAGGACTTATAAGTCGGATGAGTCGGCAAAACCGGCCCAATGGGCGCTAAATGCTACCATTTTTCTACCAAATTTCTAACCGAACGGGCTCGGGCTGACCTGTGGGGGATCAGCCTGATTTTTCTTTCATGTATTTCTGGTCCGTGGCCTCTTCCGGGGTTGGGATCTTCAACGTGGCGGCTTCCTGGGCTGGAAACTACGTCGCCGTGTTGTCTGCCCCAATCAATGCGCATCCGCACACCCGCCGATTCGCGATTGATTGCGATGGCTATTGCGCTTTGATTCGCGCATTGATGGGCGCGGAGAAGGTGACGTGTCCCTATCATTCCCGTGCGGAGCATGGTCGGGCTTCACTGCGCTGGACTGGGAACGGGTGGGCGGGGTTCATGCACTCCCCGGTCCCCAAAAGCGAGGGACCGGGGGCACCCGGATCATGATCTGGAAAGGTCAATGGGACCGGGGCCACCCGCCGGTTTGGGCAGCGTGGCTTCCATCCCCGGTCCCCAAATGCGAGGGACCGGGGCCACCCTCAGTTTTTGGTTATGGGACCGGGGCCACCCGCCGCCCGATCATTTTGGGTCAGTCAGACCTGGGCCACCCGCCGCCCGATCATTTTGGGTCAGTCAGACCTGGGCCACCCGCCCGTCGTTCTCTAACGAAGAGCAGAATCAATACCGGTACAAAATAAATCGCAAAAGCAATCCTGGAGTCTACTTGTCTTTGCCAAAGCATTACAAAAGAGCAAAGGGTCGTTGCAGCAAGAAACGGCAGTGGCCACAATCGGTGGTAACCCAACTTTCGCAGCAATGCAATTTCAAACACAAATGGCAAGAGTCCGAGGCATAGAAGACCGACCCAGCATCCAAATATATCCATATGTAACGTACCCCAAGGAGGGCCGCCTTCTATTTGTTGATGTAGGAGATAGCTTATTGCCCGATCTGCATACTTGTAACAGATTGCACCAGAAACAAACAGTCCTAGTCTTTTCTCAAACACATTTCGCTGGGCCATAATTTCCTCCTCGTTTTAAGCCACATTGGATTCAAAGTGTTAAGAAGATGCACGCTATATCTAGCGGCCATGGAACTATGCTTGTAAGGTCCTGATGTAGGGCCTTATCGAGAGCAGCCTGTACCGCGATTTCAACACAAGCGACAGCAAGACCTATTTTCATTATTGTTGTCACCACATATGGGCCGATCATCGCATCGAGGCTCCCGGTTTCGAGCATTGATGCCCGTCCGCGCGGATCGATTCCATTTACCGGATCCCCGCCTACATATAGATATTTGTGCAGCGATTTTGGATCGTGGGCCTTACCGTCCTCTGGATCTCTGCTCAGGAACCTACCGGTAGCTGGGTTGTAGTATCTGGCGCGGAGGTAGTAGAGGGCGAGGTCGGAGTCGTATTGTTCGCCGCGGTAGAGGTAGTTGTTGGGCGTGGTTCCTGACTTGGTGAACGAATTTCCGTAGGCGTCGTACTCGTACTCGTCGGTTACCGTCCCGGTGGAGTCGGTTAGCTGGCGGACGCTGCCCGCGCCGTCGTAGACATAGAAGCTGGGCGTCCACGTGCTGTTGCCGCTCACAGCCGGGCTTAGAAGCTGGCTGATGCGCTGGAGGCCGTAGGTGTAGGTGCGCGTGACCACTCCCGCGCCGATGGGGCCGGTCAGCTCCTCGATCACCTGCGGGTAGCCGGTGGGGTTGACGTCGTCTTCGACGAGATACTGCGTGGTAACTCCGTTGACCGTCTTTGCAACGCGGTTGCCGAAGGCGTCGTAGATCATCGTGACCGACTTGCCATTGCCGGAGGCCGTGAGCATGTGGTTCTCGGAGTCGTAGGTGTAGATGTTGCCATTAGCTTCTTTGGTGGTGTTGCCGTTGAGATCGTAGCTCTCCGACGAGACTTGCTGGTCGTCTGCGTTGTAGCCCCAGCTTCCCCCGGGAACCGGTGCAAGAGATGAAACTGCGGAGCTGCGATTGCCCACCGGGTCGAGCGTATAGGTCACGCTGCCGTTGTTGTCGCCGTTATTGCTCGTATCGCCGGTGATGGTTTCGCCGGTTAGGCGGTAGATGTCATTGTAGCTCCAGTTGACTGTGCGACTGTTGTTCGACTCGACGGCCTTCGTACGGTTGCCGGTGGCCCCGAGCGCATATGTGTAGCTGGTGACCGGCGACGTGGAGGTAGTTTGCTCGGTGAGCCGGTTGAGCGCGTCGTAGTTGAAGGTGGATTGGAGCTGGTTGGGAATCTTCACCGTGGCGACGTTGCTGGCTGGGTCGTAAGTGTAGCTGGTGGTGTTCTGGCCGGGCAGATTGTTATCGACAACCGTGCTGAGACGGTTGAGATCGTCGTAGGTATAGGCGACCGATGCGCCGTTCGCGTTGTGGGAGGTGATCGTTTCCACTTTGCCGTCCGCGTAGTAAGTATAGCTCAGAGTGCCTTCGGGCGTCGTTTTGGTTGTCAGCCGGTCCAAAGTATCGTAGCTGTAGCTCACCGTGCCGTCCAGGGCAGTCGAAGTTTTGTACTTGCCGGTAGCCGTGTAGGTAAAGCTCACCGTCGCCTCGCCGGGAGTGGCGCGTGTGAGCAGCCGGTTGAGCGCGTCGTAGGTGTAGGTGGTGGTCACGCCGTTGAAGTGGGTGAGCGTGATCAGATTTCCGGCTGTATCGTAGGTCCGCGACTCGATATGCGTTTGATCGGGGAGGGTTTTCTGTTTCAGCTCATTGAGCACGTCGAAGAGGTTACTGGTTGTGTCGCCGCGCTCATCCGTCAATCCGGTCAGGTTACCGAGTGGATCGTAGCCGAAGGAGTTAGTGTTTTGCGGTGAAGCATAGGGAGAGTTGTGCTGGATGACAGAGGCCAACTGATTGGCGGCGTCATAGGTGTACTGGACCAGGTGTTCTGCCTGATCGGTGACGGAGGCCAGATTGCCGGGGCCGTCGTAAGTATTTTTGACTGAAGTTTCGTCGGGATAATCCGTCTCAATCAGCCGCTTGCGGGCATCGTATTGGTAACTGGTTTTATTGCCCTTGCCATCGGTCGAGGAGATGCGATTGCCGGCGTCGTCGTAGGCGTACTGGAAGTTGCCCGCAACGCCGGAGATGGCCGTGAGCCGACTGTCGGCGTCGTAGTTGTAGTTCGTGGTGTTGCCGAGAGCATCGGTCTCGCTGGTCTTGCGGTTGGCGTTGTCGTAGGCGTAGCTGGTGGCGCTAGGGGTCGATGAGCCGTAGCCGCGCGTAACCTTGGTCTGGCGGCCGGCCGGATCGTATTCGTGGTGCGTGTCGTTGTTGGCCTGATCGATCTCGTCGATCACGTTGTTGCGGAAATCGTAGGACTTGGTGGATTTGGTCGCCGGCGTCGTTGCATTCGACGGATAGTCGGTTTCGATGAGCCTGTTCAAGGCGTCGTACTGGTAATTCGTGACATTTCCAAGCGCATCGGTGTCGGAGGTTTTGTTGCCGTTGGCGTCGTAGGTAGAACTGGTGATGCGGTTGAGCGGCGCGGCGGTCTGCGTCAGGTTGCCGAAGGGATCGTAGGTGTAGCTGGTCGTCGAGCCAGGGCCGCCGGTGGGTATTGCCGGAGTGGGCGTAACCATCGAAGTCTTCTGGCCGAGGGAGTTATAGACATAAGAGGTGGTGCGGCCGAGCGCGTCGGTGCGGCTGGCCATGTTGCCGTTGGCGTCGTAGGAGAATTGCGAGGCCATGGCAGGCAGCGATGTGATGTCAAAGCCGATGGCGCCGGCTGCAAGGGTCTGGTTGGCGTTGAAGATGAAGCTGGCCAAAGTGCCGATGGAGTCGGTGACGCTCTGCGGGTTGTAGTTGGCGTCGTAGTTGAAGGAGCGCACATTGCCCAGTTCGTCGGTCGTCGAGGTCGGCTCGCTGTATTGGTTGTAGTAGGTGTAGCTCGTCGTGTTGTGGCTTGTTGAAGTTGCCGGGTAGGTGGAGGAGGTCTTGTTGCTGTTGGCGTCGTAGGTGGAGGTGGTGATGTTGCCAAGCGGGTCGGTCGTCGAGATCAGGTTGTGGTTGGTGTCGTAGGCATTTAGGGTAGTGTTATTGAGCGGATCTTCGGAGCTGAGCAGCATTCCATAACTGTCGTAGATCATCGTCGCCGTGCCGGCAATACCGCTGGCGTCAGCCGGATAAGTGATAGTGGTCACGCCTGTGTTGGGGACGCTCACGCCATTGATAATGCTGGTGGTCGACAGGATGTAGGCGTAGCTCGTGGTCTCGCCCAGCGCGTCCTGCACGCTCTGCAAGCGCCCACTCAATGAATTTCCATTGGCATCGGTTGCTCCGCTTGGGTAGTAGGCCGTGGTGGGCAGCGGGCAGCCACGACCATCGGTGCCGCCGGCATACAGATGGATAAAGGTTGGATCGTAGGTGTACGTACTTGTGCCTGACGCTGTCGTGCCGGGGCAAGCAGAAGTGGACTGAGCCGAGACAGGGTACGTGACAGTGGCCAAATTGCCGTTAGTATCGTAGCCATACTGATAGACGTTGCCCTGCGGGTCAGTGATCTTCGTGATGCGATTGCTATGATTCGCGTCGCGCACGAAGGGCACGTTGAGGCCGGTGGTGCTGGTGATGCCGTTGGGCGTAATTGTCAGCCCGTTACCGCTGCGATCCTGAATGGCTTGCAAGTTACCAGCAGCGCTGATGGTGTAGGCGGTTCCGTTGGGATCGGTGTAGATGTAGGAGGTCGGGCTATACTGGCCTCCTCCCTGGCAATCCCACAGAGAGCCGTCGGGAATCAGTATGTCTAATGCACAACCCGACCCGCCATCTGTGAGCGTTCCGTAAAGGCCCGGCTCAGGAGTATAGACCACAAAGTAATACGGGAAGAGGCAACCCACTATCGTGCAGGGAGGCATCGTGGGCGCCAGATTGAAGGTCTTGCGTTGTCCACCTAGCGTAAAGGTCACGTTGCCTGCGTTGTCCACCACGAGGTTGACATTGATGCCGAGATTCCAGCCATAGCCGAAATCGCCACTTGTGCCGGCATTGAGGCTATCGTAAGTGCGTTGGATGTTGATGGCCAGCCCGGTGGCAGGAACAACAAGGTCCGTCACTGTTGCCGTGACGCGGCCCGGCTTGTAGTTGCCGGCAACAGTGACCAGGACAAGAGCGTACTGCTGATCGCCGTTCGTGTCCGTGGCTTGAAGTTGAATCCAGTAAGAACCGTTGACAAGCGTCGTGGTGTCCAGCATTGCAATCGTGCCCGATTCGGACGTGATTGGAAGATTCGTGATGTTGTTGGGATTGTTTGCTGGATAGTAAAATAACATGTTTTGTGGATTTTGCGTGCCGCTCTGGAGCGTAATTCCTGATGCGAGCGTTATGGGGACGACTCCGGAAACTGCGGAGCCGTATACTGGACTTCCGATCCATCCCTGCGGAGTGTTGGGAACAGAATTTACGGTGACCGATAACTGCCCCGATGTGCTATTTCCCGCTGAATCGCTAGCGCTCAGTTGTATTCCGTAGATTCCGGCTTGACTGAAGGACGCCGTAGTCACCAGTTGCAGTGGATTTGTAAAGGTGATGGTACCGGGACCGCTGACCTGACTCCAGGCAGTCGTTATTGTTGCTGTAGTGTTACTGTCGGTAATTGTGCCTGTCAAAGAAAGCGTATTCGGCAGCGTCACCGCCGGTAACGCAGTAATGCTGCCGCTCATCGTGCCGTTTCCAGGTATTGGCGTGGTCGTGATAGTTGCAAGAAGCGTCCAGGAAACACTGACCTGATTGGAATACGCAATGACTCCATTGATAAGACCACTAACAATTACTGAAGCTACGCCTGGATTAACATCCTGATAAGTGAAGCTGGCATGACCTGTAGAATCGGTAGTTTTAAACAGGTCGATATTGTCAACACCTGAGATTGCCATCTCAAGCTTGACGTTTGCTGCTGGATTTCCAGCAGCATCAGCTGCGTAAACTGTAAATGCTTGTTGTCCTACTGCGGGTAGTGGTTGGATCGTATTCGGAGTGAGCGTGATTGTGCCTGACGGCGGTAGACTTGTGAAAGCAGACCACGTTACTGAAGTTTGGCTGGATACAAGGTCTGCCTCGCCTGTGAGGTACGCTTGTGCTTCAAGAACATCCGTTCCGGCATTGATTCCGCTGTAGGTAAATGAGGCCGTCCCCGTGGAATCGGTCGTCGTCTCAAGTTCTTGCGCATTCGCCCCGGAAATGTGGAGCATCACTGGGACGCTCGCAATTGGCGCTCCAGAACTATTCGTAACAACCGCAGTAATCGGAATCGGCTCACCGACGGGGTAATTTGAGGCAGTCAAATACAATGTCGGGAAGTAGGTTCCCGTTGAGCCTGTACCTACGCCAGTAGTCATCTGCGGCTCGCTGCCTGCATTGACATACGGCCAGCCCCCACCAGCCGAAACTGTTCCGCTCTGATAGGCGATCGAGACTTCCGCGCCCTGCGTGAGACCTGTCAACGGAACAATCGGACTCGTACCATCAAGAATACCGAATTTGTAATTGGTATTCAGACCTCCTGCGACCCAATTCCACGGCATTGTCGTGGGAAGGACCGTCGTTATCACCTTATTTACCTCAACGACAAATCCTGATCCAGAATTATCTCCATACCTGTCGTCAACAACTCCCAATTGAAGTTGAGTAGCTCCCGATGGCACTACAAACACTCTAGGTGAGGCCCCGATGGCTATTGGTTCGATCACAGCCCCGTTGCTGTCAGTAAAAGCACCGCACAGTCCAGTAAGCCCAACGTTGACACCAGCTTGTATCGTAACGCTTCCTTCTGCATTGGCAGCAATCGGCGAAGCCCATGAAACAGGGACATTATTCGACGTCAGTTGTTGACCGTTAACTACTGCCGTGGCTTGAACCGTGTCACTACCTGAATTGGAGCCAATGTATGCATACGAGGCAATACCGTTGTTATCGGTTGTGATAATGCCCGTGTTGTTGTTTACGCCGGCGACTGTAAAAGTAACGGCCACGCCGGACTCTGGAGTTCCGAATTGATCTTGGAGGGTTGCCACAAACCCCTGGGAGCTTCCGGTCATGTAGGGCGGTTGGCTGGCAGCAGTGAGAGTTATTGGAGGAGGAGGAGGCAACAACGTTACAATCGCCGATCCGACTGTTGTGCTACTCACTTGGCTGGTCGCGGTGATGGTCACAGTTTGTTTCGTGTTAATGCTGGCAGGCGTAGTATAAAGACCACTCGATGTGAGCATTCCTAGTGCTCCGATCGGCATTGACCAAGTCAATGCCGAGCCACACACACCAGCGGCCTCAAACTGCTGGCTCTGCCCCGCGTAAAGGTTCACAGTTGCCGGGAAAACCTCTACCGCGTTTTCTGGAAAGAGCGTGTAAAACGTCGAGGGTGAAACTTGGTTGTTGTACGCTGTCGCAATCCAGTCGGCGGAACGGGCGATACCCGATAATTTGACATCGTCCAGCGCGCCGTTAAAGTAATACCACGAACCATTCATTGACGGCCATATTCCAGTCCAGCCGGTTCCAAGGAAGACTCCGAGTTGCGTACCATTACTCCAGGAATAATCCGTAACGGTCTGCGTTCCTACGGCATTCCCGTCAACAAACAGAGTTTCTGTTCCAGTTTCACTTCCATTATAATTGTTACTTTTGCCATTGTAAGTGTCGACAGCATAATGCCACTTGTTATCGTTATAGGGTTCTATCGTAACAATCTGATTACTTGCGCTGCCGTGCCAATAGAATGATGCTCTTAACATACCTGCATTATCTATATATAGCGCTGGTACATAGGAACCAGGGGCATTATTTGGTTCTGTGCCATCATCAACGCTGAGGATTACACCATTCGATGCTGTTTTGAACCATACCTCAAACGATTCAGAAAACACAGCGTCGCTGGTCGGAAAGAAGGATTGAAAATCTTGTTCAGGAATCTGAATGTAGCTGGATGCACCGTTAAATCCCACTGCTCCATCGATTTCGCCTGTAGCGGTCGATACCAAGTTGAGCGTTCCGTTGTTGCCATTCGCAGTTGAATCCGCTGCGGTGCCAGTCCCGACATTCGCCAGATGGTAGACAGCTTGATAGTTGCTATCCCACACGCCTGTCGGGTTCTGCTGCGATGTTGTAATGCTCGGGTTTCCATAGAACACGTACAGCACAGTATCCGTGGTGTGCGAGAGAGTTGGAATGCGCACCCAGGCGATGACCTGACCGTGGACGGGATCGTACTCCTCCATCTCATAATTCAGGATGTTCTGGCCGGCAGGATCCGACGTAAAGATGATGTCGTAGCCGTTAGGACTCGTAACATGGCCGCCATTTGTTGCCGTGGCAAGAGCAAGAGTGGGATCGGTCGTGTTGAACAAGAACGGGAAGTTGACCTGGTCAGTGTTCGGGACTTTCGTGTGGTCGATTACGATTGCGCGTTGGTAGCTGTATCCGTTCGATGTGCATTGCGTCTCATTGACCGTCAAACTGACAGAGGCCGTTGCTGTGGTGTAATCGATGGTGTCGGTTGGTAAGAAGGTCACGGATAGCGCCTGCGCCCCGGCAGGTAACACCGTGCCAGCGGTGGGCGTGTAGGCGAATGTTCCAGGCACACTGGCCGTGGCGTCAAGCTGCGTGGCACTTAATGCCGTCCCGGAGTTGATGGCCGCGGGGGTTGCCCAGGTAATGACCGGTACAGCTTGATTCACCGGAAGCGTCACCGTCGCCGTGGCTGTCCCGTAGTCGGTGGTGTCAGCGGGCGTGAAGCTTACGGAGATGCTCTGCGAACCTGCCGTCAGCACTGTGCCCGCAGCCGGCGTCAGCGTATAACTGCCCGACACTCCGCCCGAGCTGCAGCCCAGCTGCGAGACGCTCAACGCCGTCCCATAAGTAATCGGGGTCGGCGAGCAACTGAGGGTCACGTTGGCCTGGGTGATCGTCACCGTTCCGGCCACGTAGCTGATGGTGTAGTTCGCGTCCACCGCCCCGGAGCAGCTTGTCGAGGGAGAGGAACCCACTGCGCTCGCCGGCGTGTAGGCCGTGGTGCAAGTCGGTTGGGTGGTCAGCGAAGAACTGCCCTGCCCGCTCACCCAGCCGCTGTACAGCGGATTGATCGCGGGAACCGGCGCACCGTAGCTCACCGTCGGGCTGGACGCCGTGATCGTCAGCGCCGCCAGAGTGACCGCCAGCGGGACAGTGGCCGTGACCGATTTGTATTCAGCCGTGGTGGTGGGTGTAAATGTCACCGAAAGCGTCTGCGCTCCGGCGGCGAGTACCGTTCCACTGGCCGGAGTGTAAACGAACATCCCAGCCACACTTGCCGTGGCATCAAGCAGAGTTGAACTCAGTGCCGTGCCATAGGTGATCGCCGCCGGCACTGCCCAGTTGATGACAGGCGTTGCTTTGTTGACCGTCAGAATGACTGTGGCAGCGGCGGTGTTGTAGCTTGTGGTATTGGTGGGCGTGAATGCTACCGAGAGCGTCTGAGATCCGGCTGTCAACACCGCACCGGCAGCGGGCATGTAGACGAAGGTGCCCGGAACGCTTGCCGTTGCATCCAACTGCGTCGGGCTGAGCGCCGTGCCGTAGGTTATGGCCGCCGGTGTCGTCCAGGTGATCGTTGGCGTCGTCTTGGCCACTGCAAGAGTAACAGCGGCAGTGCCCGATTTGCTCGTGTCCGCCTGACTGGTTGCCGTAATCGTCACTGTCTGGAGAGCGGTTACAATGGACGGGGCCGTGTAGAGACCCGACGAACTGATGCTGCCCACTCCCGCTGGAGTGATCGTCCAGGTAACTGCGGAATTAGCGCTATTGCTTACGATGGCCGTGAATTGCTGCGTCTGGCCGGAAAAGAGTGTGACTGTCGAGGGAGTGACACTTACTGTAATGCCATCGAACGGATTGCCGTTGTTGCCAAATGTCGTGTTGCCGTTGATGTATATCTTGTCCGCAACCAGCATCATGAAGCCACTGGCGCTGCTATTGCCGGTAATTTGGATTTCATCGCTGGGAAAATACAGTGCGCCATTCAGGACCACGGTGGAACCACCGTTGATCTGATCCACACACGATCCCTTCGTCGAGCAGCCGCTGCGGTTACCGAAAAACAGGATTCCGTTGTACGCTCCAGTCGTGGGCGCCGACAAGGTTGCCGTAACTTGTCCGCTAATTGTGACAGGCGTGTATTTGTAGCTGCTGGAGCAACCCCAACCCGCGCTCGATGTGTTGTATACGGTGACGCCAGTTCCCTTAACCACCGCCTGCGAGTTCAACACTAGCCCGCCGCCGGCCATGATATAAGTGCCGGGATTTATGGTGAAGGCCGTGCCGTTGGTATTTCCGATCGTGAGACCGCCACAATACACGCCCGGCGAAAGCGTGTTATTCGCCGGCTTTGCATTCATGTCGAAATGGGCTGGCGTCTTGCTCACAATGGTTCCGCTGGCCGGAGGCGCGATCGACGCCAATGGATCGCCTGGACTGGAAACCCGCACCGACTGCACCTGCTTGTTACTGATCGTGTCCCAGAGTTTGGTCTGCCCGTTGAGTTGTGCACCGCCTACGACGCTCACCTGAGCATGATTCTGCAGGTAGAGAGTCTCCGCCCCTTCCATTTCAAAGCCGTCGCTCGCGCTTGATTCAACCACGACTCCGCAAGCGGCGTACACCGACTGTGCGCCCGCGATCTGAAATGCGCGGTCGGCCGTTGGGTCCAGAGCGTAGAGACATGCGCCCGGCGGCGGGGTAGCAGCCAAGGCCATGAATCGATCCGTTTGAAAGAGGATTACGGCTAGACAGAAAAACACGATACGGGCGGAACGGGAGACTTTCATTCGATCCTCGCAACCTGGGATATAGGGAAAAGCACATCATAGGTGGAACAGTCGCCACTCAAGCAAAGATATCCGCCCGCGGCTCTGAACTTCACTATGCATGGACAACGCCACATCAATGCCGACGTCGAACGCAGTACATCGAAAAACGAACGCAATAGAACTTGCACCAGCATTGGAGCGCATCAGGAACACTCCTCAAGAAGTGACTCTGACGCGCTTGACAGCGCCGTGGACTCAGGCCTGAAACTCTTCCTGAATTTGGGAAACTTTGTCTACATCAGCACAAACCACACACAGGTGTCAATAAACTATCGTAACCTGTATATAAAGTACTTAGGTAATCATTTTATTAACTTAAAGGTACA
Organism: Acidobacteriaceae bacterium; assembly: GCA_003134855.1. GTDB lineage: Bacteria > Acidobacteriota > Terriglobia > Terriglobales > Acidobacteriaceae > Telmatobacter. Next base: position 252,763 of record PLCS01000007.1, on the reverse strand, counting down.
CATCAAACATCTACTGTTGGAATATGCTATCTATCTTACTTTCAGATGATTACGTGGTAATAGAGGCGCATTCATTCTACTCTCGATCATGTTTAGTCCCCGGCGGAAAATCATCTAGAGAGGAGTCGCAGATGTCAGGGCAGCGTGAGTTCGCTCTGCGCTTCCTCTGGGCTTGAGAGAGTTGTGAGTAGTCTTACATATCCAGCCAGAACGAATGCGGGTATACCCTGTGGCACTGCGAATGGAGAGTCGTGTAGTAGTGTTCACCATGAAATCGTCCGAGAGTTAATACTCAGAGGTCGGCGATTCTTAACAGTTTATCGTAAAAGCGACCGTATTTTATTGATTCTAAATGATGGCGGAGAGCGAGGGATTCGAACCCCCGATACCCTTTCAGGTATGCCGGTTTTCAAGACCGGAGCCATCAACCACTCGGCCAGCTCTCCGCAGGGCTGTCTTCGATTGTACGTCGAAACGGGTGTTTTTGACCGGAAGGAACTCGTGGTTAAGGTGAACGAGATTCCGGTTGGGTGTCGAGGCTTCCCAGGTCCCAGAATCGGGACCTGGGGCACCCAGGCTTTCCTGTAGTTGTCGGCTTGCGCTTGAGTTACTTCCTGCCTTCCAGTTCATCGGCCAGAGCGCCCGCGCTGTAGAGCTTGCGCAGCCCCTCGATCATGCCCGACGAGTGCACCGCAACCGCCCGGTTCTTGGCGCCGTCATAGACAAAATCGCCGGCCATCGACTCGATGTTGCCGTCGAAGATCAGTCCCACCAGTTCGCCGTCGCGATTGACCACCGGCGAGCCGGAGTTGCCGCCAATAATATCTCCAGTCGCGACGAAGTCGAGCGGGGTTGAAAGGTCCAGCTTGTGGCGGCCTGCCGCTTCCTTGGCCGTCAGATCGAAGGGCGGCTTGTTACTGAAGCTGGCCGCGCGGTCATAGAGCCCGTAGAAGGTGGTGAAGGGCGGGGCGATGGTGCCGTTATATGGGTAGCCCTCGACCGTGCCGTAGCTCAGTCGCAGCGTGAAGGTGGCGTCGGGATAGGCGTCCTTGCCGTAGATCAGGAAGCGGGCCTTGCCCAGCTTTTCACCGGCCGGGGTCAGCACGCTGGTTACCGTGTCGTGGATGCGGCGCTGAGCCTCGCGCAGGATGGGGTCAGCACGGCGCGCGGCCACGATCATCGGATCGGCGGATGCGGCCACGGCTGCCTCGCCGCCATCGAGCAGCGCCTTGCGCACCGCAGGATCGGCCAGCTTGGTGCCGTCCACCAGCGCGTTCACCGTCGCATTCACCTCGCCGCCTTGCACGAGGGCCTGCGCGAAAGCGTCGTTGTCGCCCAGCTTCTCCTGGCACAGCTTAAGCGCGGCGGCCATGTACAGCTTCTCCGTGGAGGGATAGATCGGGGCCGGTGAGAGCAGTTGGAAGCGGAGCGTGTCCAGCCCGGCGTCGTGATACTGTGGCAGTCGCTCGCCATCGGGCTTTTTGATCTCGGCCACGTATTGCACGATCTGCACCGCCAGCGTGAACAGCCTGCTGTCGGTGCGGCGGAAGATCTGACCCTTGATCTCCGGCTTCACCTTTTCTTCCGCGCGGGCAATCTCATCCCAGGCTTTGCCATATTCCTTTTTCCACTCTTTATTGGCGTTCACCTTGGCGCGGAAGTCGGCTTCGTCGGCCTGCTTTTTGGCCAGGATCGCTGGGTCGGCCAGCGCCTCGCCGCGGCCCAGGTAGACCTTCAGGCTGTTTTGCAGCCCGAAGATGGTGCTGCCCACCAGCCGCGCCTGCTCCGGCCCCTGCGCGGCAAAGGCTTGCGCCGTGGCGATGCGGCGCTGGTAATACTCGGTCACTGCCGGGCCCCTCACGTCGCGCTCCATCAGCAACTGGGCCACCGTGTCGTCGCGCTCCGTGCTGCCGGGATGGCCGCTGATGAAGATCAGCTCGCCGGGCGCCGCGCCCTTCGCGCTCCACTTGAGAAAGTTGTCCGTGCGCAGCGGCTTGCCATTCTCGTAGACGCGGAAGAGAGCCATATCCAGGTCGTAGCGCGGATAGGTGAAGTTATCCGGGTCGCCGCCATAAAATGCCGCCTGCTGTTCCGGCGCGAAGACCAGCCGCACATCGGTGTAAGCCTTGTAAGTGTAGAGCCAGTACTCGCCGCCCTGGTAAAAAGAGACCACATCGGAGCGCAGTCCGGTCTTGTCTTTGCTCTCCTTTTCGATGGCCGCAATCGCGGCGTCGCGGGCCTTGAGCGCCTTGGCCTGGTCGCCGATGCCTTTGGCCGCGCTCTGCACACGCGCAGTCACGTCCTCCATGCCCACCAGCACGTTCACTTCGAGGTCGGGAGACTTCATCTCAGCCTCCGGCGTGGCCGCATAAAAACCGTCGCGCAGATAGTCGTGCTCGGACGTCGAGTTCTTCTGCAACTGGCCGCGCGCCACGTGGTGGTTGGTCAGCAGCAGCCCGTTGGGGCTGACAAACGACCCCGACCCGCCGTCGTTAAGGCGCACGCTCGCTAGGCGCAGATGGTCCAGCCACGCCTGCGTGGGATGGAAGTTATACTTAGCAGCCAACTGCTTCAGCGGCGGGTTGTCAAAGGTCCACATGCCTTCTTCGGCGTGAATCACAGGCGTGGCGGCCATCAGCAGCACGACCGGCAGTACAACGAAACGGAGTTTGCGAATGAACATTTTGAACCTCATGAAATGCAGCTGTTAGCTTTCAGCTTTCAGCTATCAGTCATTTGTGTACCTTGAAATATCAATCAGGCCATTTGTTGAGAGTCACCTGAGCTGAAAGCTGATAGCTGATCGCTGACAGCTAGTCTTTCGGCATCACCAGCACTTCCACGCCGCTGGCCGCGTCCTTCTGGCGGAAGACCTGCTCGGTCGCCTTCTGGAACTCCTCCGGCCGGGCGTTGGGAATGTCGGTGAAGGTCTGCGGATTGCGGTCCGTCAGCGGAAACCAGGAACTCTCCACCTGGACCATAATACGGTGGCCGCGGCGGAAGGTGTGGAAAAGATCGGGCATGGTGAAGTCGATCTCGGTCTCCTTGCCCGGCGTCAACGGCTCCGGCTTCTCCCAACTCGAGCGGAACTTGGCGCGGAAGGGCTCGCCGCGCAGCAACTGCTGGTAGCCGCCCATGTGCAGCGGCGGCGCATCCAGTATGCGCTTGTTGCCCTGCGAGGTTCCGTCCGGGTCGGGATAGTTTTCCGGGTAAACGTCAATCAGCTTCACATCGAAGTCCGAGTCCGTGCCGGAGCTGGCAATCCTGAGTTTGGGAGAGATCGGCCCGGCGATCGTCACGTCCTCTTCCAGCGGCTCGGTCTGGTAGACCAGCACATCCGGCCGGTAGCTGGCGAAGCGCTGGTCGTCCACCATGTAGCGCTGCGGCACGGTGTCAGTGGTATAGCCGACAAACGGCACAGGGCGGTTGGGATCGCTCAGGTACTCGTCCACGCCTTTGGCCTCCGTCGGCGGATCAAAGCTCAGCTTGCCGCCGGCGTGGAAGTAGAGCGTCTTGGCCGCGGCGGCCTTGGGAGGCCATGCGTCCAGGTTGCGCCACACATTCGCGCCGGTCTCGAAGACCACTGCGCGCGGCAGCGCTTTCCCTTTGCCTTTCAAGTAGAACTCGAAGAAAGGAAACTGCACGTTGGTGCGGAAGTACACGCCGGTCTTGGCGTTGAATTGCACATCGCCCAGGTGAGAGCCATCGCTGCGCGCCCAGCCGCCATGCACCCATGGGCCTTCCACCAGCGTCGCCGGCGTCTGCGGGTTGAATTTGCTGATGGCATTGAAGGTCCGGTAGGGGCCGCTTAAATCCTCCGCGTCATACCAGCCGCCCACCACCAGCACCGCGCAATGCACGTTCTTCATGTGCCGCGAAAGGTCGCGCGCCTGCCAATAACTGTCGTAAGTATTGTGTTTGGCCTGGTCGTTGAAGAGCCAGTTGGAGCCTTTCAGGTAGAGCTTGTCCAGGTTGGCGATGTTGCCCGCCTGAAGGAAAAACTTGTAACTGTCCGGCGTGCCATAGTCGAAGGGGATGGTGGGTTTGGGAGTCTGCGGCCCGTCTTGCGGATGGAAGAAGGGCGCATAGAAACCGAAGGTGGCCGAGAGCATGAACGCGCCGCCATGATAGGAGTCATCGTCGCCCTGAAAAAGGTCGGTCATCGGCGCCTGCGGGCTGGCCGCTGCCAGAGCCGGGTGCGAGTCGATGATCGAGGCCGAGGTGTAGAAGCCCGGATAGGAGATCCCCCAGATGCCCGCCTTGTCGTTGTTGTTGGCCACGTGCTTGAGCAGGAACTCGATGGTGTCGTATGTGTCAGTGGAATCGTCCACGTCCTGAGGCGACTTCTTCTCGTCGATGTGCGGACGCATCTCCAGGTACTCGCCCTCGCTCATCCAGCGCCCGCGCACATCCTGGTACACAAAAATGTAGCCCGACTTCTCGAACTCCTCGGAGGGCCCCAGGCGGCGCGGATACTGGTCTTCGCCGTAGGGACCGACGCTGTAAGGCGTGCGCTCCATCAGGAACGGGTATGGGCCGGCGGCGGCGTCCTTGGGCACATAGACCGCAGTAAATAGCCGGTTGCCGTCGCGCATCGGGATGCGGTACTCGTACTTGGTGTAATGGGCGCGGACGTATTCATCCAGGAGCGCGTCCGGCGCAGGCTGCTGGGCGCGAACAACGGGAAAGGGAAGGGCGAGAACAGCCAGAAAGGCGAAGAAAACGCGATTGGGATTCAACATCTTCTGTAAAAATCTCCTAAGCAACCAGACTACTCCAGCAGGGCGTAAGCTCAGCAAAGGAACTCATGAACAAACCGCAGCAACATCTGGAGCAAATCGCCGCGCTCCTCCGCGAACAAACGACCCTCTCGCTGGCCACGACCGGCGAAGACGGCGAACCCTGCGTAGCGCCGCTCTTCTACATGGTGGATGAAGAACTTTCGCTCTACTGGCTCTCTTCTGAGAGCAGCCAGCACGGCCGGAACCTGCTCAGAACGCCCCGCGCCGCCGCCGCAGTCCATGGCAGCGCCACTTGCTGGCAGGAGATTCGAGGCGTACAGATGCGCGGAGCCGTCAGCAAGATCACCGAGCCGAAGCGCCGCCGAGCGCTTGTCAATGCCTACTGCGAACGATTCCAGCTGGGAACCGTCTTTCGCCTGGCCATTCGCCGGAGCGCCTTGTATTTCTTAGAACCGGATTTCTTCCGCTTCATCGACAATGCGCGTGGCTTCGGCAGCAACGTTGAACTCGCCCGCCCGGCACAAGGCTGGACTCTGACCCGGCCGACGGCTTGAAGCCTTCTTTGGGAGCGATTGCCCTGTTCCCTATTCCCTCTCTGTTGATAGACTCAAAGTGCCATGACCAGCACACAATTGCAAAACGACATTGAGCGCCACTTCGCCGCCGGTCCCAACGCCATCGGCGATCAGACCGCCATGGAGGTTTTTCTCCTGTTCAGAGCGGCTCTGGAGAGCGGCGAAGTGCGTGCCGCCTCGCCCGACCCCGCCTCGCCGACGGGCTGGCGCGTCAACGCCTGGGTCAAGCAGGGCATTCTGCTCGGCTTTCGCCTGGGCGTCCTGAAGGAGTTTCCCGCCGCCGGCTTCTCCTTTGTGGACAAAAGCACCTTCCCGATGCGCCATTTCAGCTCGGGGGACGGCGTGCGCATGGTGCCCGGAGGCTCCGCGGTGCGCTCCGGGGCTTACGTGGCCCGCAGCGTCGTTTGCATGCCACCCATGTATATCAACGCCGGCGCCTGGGTGGACGAAGGCACGATGGTGGATTCGCACGCCCTGGTCGGCTCCTGCGCCCAGATTGGCAAGCGCGTGCACCTGAGCGCCGCGGCGCAGATCGGCGGCGTGCTGGAGCCGGTCAACGCCTGCCCGGTGGTCATTGAGGACGACGTGCTGATAGGCGGCAACTGCGGCGTCTACGAAGGCACTATTGTCCGCAAGGGCGCGGTGCTGGCCGCCGGAACCATCCTCACGCGCGGAACCCCGGTCTTCGACCTGGTCAACGGCGAAATCCTGCGCGCCCGAGGCGAGATGCCGCTCATCATCCCGGAAAATGCGGTGGTGGTCCCCGGTTCCCGCCCGGTGAGCAAAGGCAAGGGCCATGAACGGAGCCAGAAGTGGGGTCTCAGCCTCTACGCCCCGGTGATCGTCAAGTACCGCGACGAAAAAACAGACCTGAGCACCGCGCTCGAAGACCTGCTGCGGTGATAGCCGCGCCCAAAGCCATCACTCTGGAGCATTTTCACTGATAGTGTGAGGTGGAGTGAACCCCAAAACTGAGACAAACGAGAGCGCCACACTATGCAGTGAAAGAAGTCGGGTGCCCCATATCTGGCGCTGTCCCATCACGCAAGATGTGGGATACCACCAGTAGGCCAGCTTCCTAATTGCCGGCGATCAGGGAACGAATTCATTCCCGGACGCTACGGCGTTTTTTGGGATTAATCCACAGCGGTCCCGCAAGGGCCGTCGGGAGGGCAAATTGTACGTTATGCGTCAAAGTGCCAAGCCACCGTCGGGGCCGCGTGCGTTCAACCGGATGGCCAATTTGGCTGACAGCATAACGCGAATCCCCGAGACTCCACAATTCGCTCCGAGGTCAGGTCGGAAAGGTAAGCTTTAGGTCAGCTAAATCGTAGCCTATTGCAGTCCTTCCGGTATAGTAAGCAATCGAAGCGATTCAACGACGTTCGCAACGCCAATCGGCCGATCATCCCGAGTTTTATAGAAGGCGTCGAGTGATCCCAGGAAACCCGCGCGCATCCTTGCGCATTCAAATATGTTGCCGAAGTCAGAAGAGCCGCTCTCGGGGCCGTTCAAGGCGAAGAGCTTTCGAAGCTGAATCTCGGCATTCCATAATTGCTTGATGAGAGCGGCTACTGCGACAAAGCGGTCAGCACCTCCTCCAAGCGCCATAGTGGCTCTGAGTGGCAGACCATTGTCGAGCGGTTGACAGATATCATCCCGAAAAAGTTCGAGCAAGAGCGATGATTCCTCCAACATGCCATACAACTCCTTTGACCGGATGGTCTCTGACAGTCGCTCGCGGCCATTGGCCATCTCCTTATGTACAAGACCGCGCAAGAACCCGTAATCGATCAACTGGTCGAATACAAATTGATTAAAGTGGTTATCGAGGAGACGTTTGAATGTATCAGTCAGGCTTTTCGTACTTGCATACCCCTCATTTTGGAGTCGGAGAAACTTCGTGATATACAACAGAAGCAGGTCAGAGATGGGTTCCCGTGTGTTGTATAGAAGATTTGGTATGCATGTCCGGCCCTGCGGATAAATGCCTCGTTCGCCCATTCCTATTGCCCGGATCACTGCGGCTGGGTTAATCGCGAAATCTTTCTCTTCGAAAAAGGAGGGTGTCCGCCAATCCGGGTCTTTTTGCAGCCAGCGCCTATTACTCACGATTAAGCGAAACGTTTCGAGAGATGAACGTAGATTGTAGTTGTTTAGGCGAACAAGCCGCGATGAGAACTTGGTCGACAGCGCGTTGCCAACTGCTTGAAGTACACTTAGCGCTTGTTCGAGGTTCGCGGCGTCTTGAATAAGAGCATAATCTTTTGAATTGAATACAGCATCGAATCGCAGTTTGAAGATATCAAACAGGCTCACTGGCTTCGTATAAAAAATTTCTCTAAACTCTGTAATCTTCACCTGGTCAAGCTGCGAAGCCCAAATGTGCGTTTCCGGACGGAGCGCAATAATGAGACGCACTGGGACTCTTCGTTCAGTCGACGTGTTCAACAAACAAGCTCGCGTTTCGAGAGAATTCATTATTACAGCTTCCTGAAATTCCGCCAACTTACCTTCAAGGTCATCAATAATTAAGACAAGTCGATCGATATTTTTATTCTTTGCAGCGAAATACTTAAGTGCAACTTGCGAAAACTCATATGCCGCCTCACGCCTATTACTCAGGGCCTGTGTTCGTGCGATGGGCGATTTTGTCAAGTCCAGTACCGGATCGTTTAGAAGATCAGGCGAAGTCAATTCAATGAAAGCAGCGATCTGCTCGATGTCATCCTGCGAGAATTGATGAGGCTCACCCTTTGCCAGCCACACTGCCTGCTGGAAAACCAACGCCATTTTCCGCCGCATTTCATTACCGTCTTCAATGTGTCGCTGATTCAGTGAGAACGGAATGAATAGAGACCCATTCGAGAGTAATGGTGATCGATTCATTTGGAGGCTGTGTCGTATCAGTGTAGACTTGCCTATCCCTGTTGCGCCGATCAAAAAGGCAGCGTCGCTAGTTGCGCCGGAGCAGTAATCCTTGATTGCTTGTTCCATATTTCGATGAGTTACGTAAAGATCCCCTCGAAGCGCAGATTGGTCCGGATCTCCGCTTTGCAAGAGATGGTCAAAAGTTGGTTGGAGAGATCGATATAGATCATTTGGCCGCGGATCGATCCCGAAAAAGTTCCCTAGGTTGTTGGCATTAGGTCGTTGTCTCACATCACCTCCAGGAATCATGGAGGCTTAGCCTACCTTTGGCCTGCACCCCATTTATGACAGTTGGAGGACATTATATCAGTTCCCGGCTCGGGCACCATCGAGGCTTGGGAAAAGATAACGATGATTCGGCGAGCGCTTTTCAATAACATTAGACGAGGAGTTCGGCCGCCGCCAACAGTGCAATCGTTCACCAAAGACCCTAGATCGCTCATGTCCCATCTTTTGAAGTCAAAACCTCGACCACAGTTCTCGTGGCCGATCATTGAGGTTTCGTCACCAGCGCCTCCGTTCTCCTGTATAATGCGCTCATGATTGAACATCTTGAGATCGTGTGGTGTTGGTTAAATGCGAACTCGGAGGCACTGGGGAGCATCTCGGCGGTTCTGACTATTCTTGTCCTGTCAGTTACCTGGTTTGCGATCAAGAGGCAGGCCACTGCATCCGAATTACAGGCCGATGCAGCCCGTGCATTAACGAAGGCTGCCGTTGAGCAGACTAACGCTGCAAGGGACGCGGCGGAGTCCACTAGGCGACAAGCTGACCTGCTATCGAGCCAATTGGAATTGAGTACAGCACCCCTGCTTGTAGTGGAGCCTGACGATAGGCCGATGGGTTCCGGTCAGAGGATAGTCAATCGTGGCCCTGGACTGGCGTTTCAGGTCCATTATTGGCGTGGAGGAATTGAATTGACGGGAACCGGTACAGTTAGAAATATTCTCCCAGTTGAGCCCTCTACACTTGCGCCTGACAGATGCGTTTATGTTTCGATTCCAGAGGATTGGGATTCCTTGACTGTGCAATATAAGGGAGTCGATCTTCAAGACCGTTGGACGCTGTTCTATCGAGATTCGAATAAGGGTCAGGTACATGTGATGCGAAAGGGAGGACGAGAGGTTTACTTGGAGTAGTCCGCGACCTGGGAAAGCATTCGGAACTCACTGATCGGGGGCAGGTCGGTTCCGGAAAGTCGGCGTGTGGGAAGCGTCCTCCCCACACGCCGCCCTAGCCAAAAGGGGCCCCGACCAAGCCAAAGCCCGGTCGAAGCCCCTCTTTTCTCGCTTTCCCTTACTTAGCCTTAGGTCCAGCCGCGCGAATCGCCTCCGAAGCATCGAACTGCTTGAAGTTCGCTTCGAAACGCGCCGCCAGGTCGGCCGCCGTCTTGTCGTAGCCTTCCTTGTCGGCCCATGCATTGCGCGGGTTCAGAATCTCCGCCGGAACCTCTGGGCAGCTCACCGGAATGCTCAGCCCGAAAGCCGCCTCGGTGACAAACTCCACCTTGTCCAGCCGCCCATCGAGCGCCGCATTGACCAGTGCGCGCGTGATCTTCAGGCTCATGCGCTTGCCCACGCCGAACTTGCCCCCGCTCCAGCCGGTATTCACCAGCCAGCACGAAGCCCCATGCTGCGTCAGCCGCTTGCCCAGCATCTCGGCATACACCGGCGGCGCCAGCGGTAAAAAAGGTGAGCCAAAGCAGGCCGAGAACTCCGGCTCAGGATCAATAACGCCCAACTCGGTCCCCGCCAGCTTCGCCGTATACCCCGAGAGGAAGTGGTACATTGCCTGATCCGGCGTCAGCCGCGCGATCGGCGGCAGCACGCCAAAGGCATCCGCCGCCAGGAAGAGCACGTTCTTCGGATGCCCGCCCACCCCCGGAATCACCGCGTTCTCAATGAAATCCACCGGGTAAGCCGCCCGCGTATTCTCCGTCAGATGAATGTCAAAATAATCCGGCTTGCGCGCCGCATCCAGAATCACATTCTCCAGCACCGACCCAAAGCGAATCGCCCGGAAGATCTGCGGCTCCTTCTCCTCGGTCAGGTCCACGCACTTGGCGTAGCAGCCGCCCTCAAAATTGAAGATTCCCGTCGGCCCCCAGCCGTGCTCGTCGTCGCCGATCAGCCGCCGCGCCGGGTCGGCCGAAAGCGTCGTCTTGCCCGTCCCCGAGAGCCCGAAGAACAGCGCCGTCACCCCATCCGCGCCCACATTCGCCGAGCAATGCATGGGCAGAACATCTTTGTTCGGCACAATGAAATTCATCACGCCGAAGATCGATTTCTTGATCTCTCCGGCGTATTTCGTGCCGCCAATCAGGATAATCTTGCGTGTAAAATCAGCCAGAATGAAGGCGCTTGTAGCCGTCCCATCCCGCTCCGGCACCGCCTGAAACTCCGGCGCGGCCACCACGGTAAACTCCGGCACATGCGTCGCCAGAGCCGCGGCATCGGGCCGGACAAAGAGATCGCGCACAAAGAGCGCGTGCCAGGCATACGCGCTGATCACCCGGATCGGCAACTGGTATGCCGCATCCGCCCCGCAATACAAGTCCTGCACAAACAGTTCGCGCTCCTTCAGGTGCTCCAACACCCGCCCCAGCAGCGCCTCAAACTTCTCCGGCGCAAACGGCTTGTTCACCTTGCCCCAGTCGACAACATTGTGCGTCACCGCGTCGTCCACGGTGAACTTGTCCTTGGGACTGCGCCCGGTGCGTGCCCCGGTCACGGCCACCAGCGCGCCATTGGCCGCCAGTTGCCCCTCGCCGCGCTTCAGCGACGTCTCCACCAGTTCCGCCACTGGCAGGTTGGCATGCACCCGCGGTCCCGCCGCCAGCGCCTTGACAGACTCCAACACAGAAACTTCCGCCATCGAGAGAACTCCTTCCGCCCCAGAAAAATTTAGAAATGAGCCATGGACTATTGTGCCATCCGGACCGCATGGTGGGAAAGGGGCTTGCCGAAGGGATCAGGGATTCTTTGGTCTCCTGCCTACCGCGCCATCAGCACCAGCAGCCAGCCATTCAATCCGGCGATCAACACAGCGGTGAACCAGGCCAGCGCCTTTAGCCAGGGGGCGTTCACGAACTCGCCCATGATCTTGCGGTTGCCGGTGAAGAGTACCAGCGGGACCACGGCAAAGCTGAGTTGCAGGGAGAGAATCACCTGGCTGAGAATGAGCAGCTTCTCGGTGCCCTGCTCGCCGGTGAACGCGACCACAATGATGGTGGGAATAATGGCCAGCGAGCGCGTGATCAACCGCCGCAGCCACGGCGAAACCTTCAGGTGGATGAAGCCCTCCATCACCACCTGCCCGGCCAGCGTGCCGGTGATGGAGGAGTTCTGCCCCGAGGCCAGCAGCGCGATGGCGAAGAGCGTGCTCGCCCCGGCCGCGCCCAACAGCGGGCTGAGCAGCTTGTAGGCGTCCTGGATGGCGGCCACGTCGAAGAGGCCACGCTGATGGAAGACCGCCGCGGCGACGATCAGAATGGCGGCGTTCACAAACAGCGCCACCGTGAGCGCCAGCGCGGAGTCGATGTTGGCCATGCCGATGGCCTCGCGCTTGCCCGCCGGCGTGCGTTCGTACTTGCGGCTCTGCACGATGGAGGAGTGCAGATAGAGGTTGTGCGGCATCACCGTCGCGCCCAGGATTCCGATGGCGATGTAGAGCATCTCCGGGTTGGTAACGATGGAGGCCGACGGGATGAACAGGTTTTTCAGCACCAGCCAATGATTGGGGTGGGAGAGCAGAACCTGCACCAGAAACAACCCCGAAATCGTGGCGATCAGCGTAATCACCAGCGCCTCAATGTAGCGGAAACCCCAGCGCTGGATCAGAAGAATCAGCAGCACATCCAGGCCGGTGATGAGTACGCCGTAGAAGAGCGGAATGTGGAAGAGAAGGTTCAGGGCGATGGCCGAACCGATGACCTCGGCCAGATCGCAGGCGGCGATGGCGATCTCGGCGCCGATCCACAGCGCGTAGCTCACCCTGGGGCCGTAGCTCTGGTGGCACATCTGCGCCAGGTCGCGCTCGGTGGCAATGCCCAGCTTGAGCGAGAGGCTCTGTAGCAGAATCGCCATCAGGTTCGAGGCCATGATGACAAAGAGCAGCGTGTAGCCGAAACGCGATCCGCCGGCAATGTCGGTCGCCCAGTTGCCGGGGTCCATATAGCCTACCGAAATCAGGAATCCGGGACCGAGAAAGCCGAGCAGCCGCCGCCAGTAGTGCGGCGAGCGGGAGATGCGCACCGTCGCATGAACCTCCGGCAGCGAGGGCACCTGGTGCTCAGGGCCCGGCGCGAGGCCGGGGAGGACCGGCAGTACGGGTTCGGCAATTGTGCTCATACAAAACCAGTATGCCACAAGTTGTTAACTATGGTTAATAGTTTTTCTTAAATTTAATTACATGAGGATGCTGGGTGCCCCATCCTTTCAGCGTTTTGTGCTGAAAGGATGGGAAACGAGGATAATGATCCCTCCCATTGAGCTACTACATTCAAGAGGTTTCCGGCCGGAGCCAGACCGCCTCGGCAGCCGGATGGCCCAGAATGGCAGTTCCCGCAGGCAAATCAATCGAAACGGTTTGGTCGTAGTTCTGGCGGAGCACGCGCAGGCTCTGGCCGGGGCCGATTCCATTGCGATGCAAAAACAGCAGCAGCTTGTGGTCGCGCTCGTGCAGGCTGACGACGACGTACCGCCGCCCCTCTTCGGCCTCCGAGAGCGGCGTTTCGCCGCGGTGCTTGCGCTGGGCCGGGCTCTCCGGCAGCACCTGATTGCCGTGCGGACAGGCGCCGCCCTCGCCCAGCTTCTCCCTGAGTTTGGCTTCAAAGGCCGGCGAGACGGCGTGCTCCAGCCGTTCCGCCTCCTCGTGAATCTCGTGCCACTCCATGCCGAAGATCTCGCTCAGCATGCGCTCGATCAGGTGGTGGCGCAGGGCGGTGCGATAGGCGGTCTCGCGGCCGGCCGCGGTCAGCCGCACGATGCCCCTCCCGACCTCCACAAAGCCGTCGCGCTTAAGCCGTTTCAGCGCCATCGTCACCGCCGGTGGCGAAACTTCCAGCCAATGCGCCAGCAACGCCGGGATCACCTCGCGCCCTTCGGCCTCGGCTTCGAGGATGGCCTTCAGATAGTTCTCTTTGGAGACATAGAGGGCGTCTTTCATGGCTGGACTCCCTTCAAACTATACGCTGGAAGAGCGCACGTCCGCCGAAGCCAGGGCGCGCCCAGCCTTTGGCAACGGCAAGCCGCGCCTTCGCGCCGGTGCTTCCCGCCATGCTCGGATAGAATGGGGAACGACATGATTACTGAGGCAATGCGCAGTGATTGGACCGGGCGGGTCGTTGATGGGAGATTCACCCTCATCCAATGGCTAGGCGGCTCCGAATTGGGTGCCGTCTTCCTCACGGAAGTGCCGGGAGAGGGATCGCGGAAGGCCGCCATCAAGCTCATTCCCGCCGATGCCGCCGATGCAGAAGCCCGCATGGCCGGCTGGGCCGCTGCTTCCACACTCTCTCATCCCCACCTGATGCGCATCTTTCACTCTGGGCGCTGCCAGATCGGAGCGGCCCGGCAGTTTTATGTGGTGACGGAATATGCCGATGAAATCCTGTCACAGATTCTTCTGGAGCGGCCACTCACGCCCGCCGAGGCTGCGGAGATGCTCGACCCGCTCCTCGATGCGCTTTCCTATCTTCATGGAAAGGGCTACGTACATGGCCGCCTCCAGCCATCGGAGATCATGGCCGTCGACGATCAGTTGAAGCTCTCTTGTGACAATCTTCAGCGCGCGGGCGAGCCGGGCAAACTCCTTCTGGCGCCGGATGTCCATCTAGCGCCGGAAGCCGCCTCGGGCAAGATCTCTCCGGCCGCCGACCTCTGGTCGCTGGGCGTCATCCTGGTCGAAGCGCTGACTCAGCACCCTCCGGTTTGGGAGAGAGCGGCCCATGGGGAACCGATTGTGCCCCAGTCCATCCCGCAGCCCTTTGCCGGCATTGCGCGGGAGTGCCTGCGCATCGCTCCTGAGCGCCGATGCACCATTGGCGGCGTGAAGGCTCGTCTCGAAGCCGCACGGGCCGGCAAGACCGGCAGATCTGCGCTTGCCAAACTCCGCGTGCCGGCAATCGTTGCTATGGCGCTCGTCCTGCTTGCGGCCGTCGCAGTGCTGCTGCTGCGCTCTCATCCGGTTGAACAGTCGCCGCCAGCCGCGGAAGAGCAGCCCGCGCCCGCGATGACCGCGCTGCCGCCTTCATCTCCAGTTCCGGCAACTCAAAGCTCCAAAGCTGCGATGGTGAAGGGTGATGTCGCTGAGCGAGTGATGCCTGACGTACCCCAAAAAGTCAGTGCGACCATCCACGGCAAAGTCCAGGTGAGTATACGGGTCACGGTCGATCCGGGCGGCAATGTTTCAAATGCGGCGGTGGATTCGCCGGGACCGAGCAAGTACTTCGCCAAATTAGCCCTGCAAGCAGCGCAGCAGTGGAGATTTAAGCCCGCGCAAGTGAATGGCCAGCCCGTCTCCAGCGAGTGGGTTCTGCGCTTTGAGTTTGGACATACCGCAACCGAGGTCACGCCCATCGAAGTTACTCCTTAGGCGCAGGGAGAAGATAGATCGCAGAGCGCACAGTCCTCGATGGGAAATTCCTCGCAGCCCGAATGCACTACCATAGCTTGCATGAACGTTCTTTCCGCAGCCGAGATGCAGACCTGCGACCGCTTGACGACCGAGCGGTTCGGGATTCCGTCGATTGACCTGATGCGGGCGGCCTCGGCGGCTGTGGCTGCCTTCGCGCGCCAGCAATTTCCACTGGCTCGGCGGGTGACAGTGGTCTGCGGCCGCGGCAACAACGGCGGCGACGGCATGATGGCCGCGCGGCTGCTGGCCTCGGCCGGCCTGGAGGTGACCACGCTGCTGCTGGGCGCGCGTGACAGCCTCGCCGGCGATGCGGCTATTGCCTGGCGCGAATTGACCAGCCCCGCGCACGGCCTCATCCACATCATCGAGACGGCGGAAGACCTTGCTGGACATAAAGCCGCGCTCGAAGCCGATCTGATTCTGGATGCCGTGGTGGGCACCGGCTTCAAGCCTCCGCTGAGGGGCCTGGCCGCCGCGGCGCTCGAATGGCTGAAGGCCAGCAAGGCGCCCGTTCTGGCAATCGACTTGCCCTCCGGCTGGCCGGCCGACGCGACCACAGCGACCGTTGCCGGTCCCGTCTGGCCCGCCGATGCCGTCATTACCTTTACCGCGCCCAAGCCGGCGCACTTCTTCGGCCAGTTGACGCGGCGCTGGGAACAGCCCATCGTAGTGGCGCCCATCGGCTCGCCGCAGGAGGCGATGATCTCCGCGCTGGGATTGCACTGGACCGGCTCCGCGCTGGCGCTCACACAGGCGCGGCGTACGGCTGCGGCCAACAAGGGCAACTTCGGCCACGTGCTGGTGGTGGGCGGGACACTCGGGACGGCTGGCGGCAAGTCCGGCGCGCCGGCGATGGCGTCCCTGGCGGCGCTCAGGGCCGGAGCCGGCCTGGTGACGGCGGCCGTTCCCGCCCCGGTGCTGCCGCTGGTGGCGGCCATCGCGCCGGAGTTGATGACCTTCCCGCTCGCAGCAACCCTCGCAGGCTGCATCTCAGCGGAGAACCTGGCCCCGGAAGTGCTGGCGGCGCTCACTGCGAGCAAGACCGTGCTGGCGATTGGCCCCGGCCTGGGCAAGGATCCGGAGACCGTCAAATTCACCACCGGCCTGCTCTCGGCTACTAAAATGCCAGCCGTGATCGACGCGGACGCGCTCAACATTCTGGCGGCGGAGCCGGTTCTGCTAGCCAAGCTCGCCAAGGGCCGCACGCTGGTGCTGACGCCGCATCCGGGCGAGATGGCGCGGCTGGCGGGCATCCCCACCGCCGAGGTGCAGGCCAACCGGCTGGAGGTGGCACGCAACTTCGCCCAGCGCACACGAGTCACGCTGGTGCTCAAGGGCGCGCGCACGCTCGTCGCCCACCCCGACGGCCGCGTGGCCGTCAACACCACCGGCAATCCGGGCATGGCCAAAGGGGGCAGCGGCGATCTACTCACCGGGCTGATCGCCGGCTTGCTGGCGCAGTATCCGGCGGATGCGGCGCGGGCGGTCGAGGCGGCGGTTTATCTCCACGGGCTGGCCGCCGACCTGGCGGTGCGTGAGGCTGATGAGCACACGCTGCTGGCCACGGACAGTCTGGCGCAGCTTGCACGGGCCTTTCGATTTTGCGCAATCGGTCCCAACGGGTATCTTTGGTTGCAGGGGCTGCCGGCGGAGGTCTTGCAGACGGCAGCCCTTTTTGAGGCCAAAGGATGACTTCAGTGAACCCAACCGCACCCATTACCCACGTGTTCACGACGCGGAGCGGAGCGGAGACGATCGAGGCAGGCCGCAAGCTGGCCCGGCTGCTCACGCCGCCGCAGTTGCTGATTCTGCGCGGCGACCTGGGCACCGGCAAGACGACGCTGGTGAAAGGGATTGCCGAGGCGCTGGACGCTGCCGAGGCGGACGAGGTGACCAGCCCGACCTTTACCTTGATTCACGAGTACGAGGGCAAGCGCAACGGCCAGCCGGTGAAGCTCTTCCACCTGGACGTCTATCGCCTGGAAGGCGAGCGGCAGTTAGAAACTCTGGGCCTGGATGAGTTACTAACTCCGGACGCTCTGGTGCTGATGGAGTGGGGCGAGAAGTTCAAGAGCATCCGCAAGAAAGCTACAGGCGAGATCGTGATTACTTCAACAGGCGGCGATGCGCGCAGGATTACCGTGACACTGAAGGAATAGGATTCCACCGCATCTCTTCCAATGCAGTGCGCGCGGGATCAGGCCAGTGGAGATCATCTGCCGGGCAATCTCACCGGGCAATTCGACTGAAATCCGCACGAACACAAGATACTACTGAATACGATTTACTATTCATTCGTTTTACTCAGTCTTTAACATACCCGCTGTCCCACTCGCCACGAGCGCGCAACTCGGCGATCTCCTGGCGAGCCATCTCCTGGGCGCGCACATAGTCCGGCTTGACCACGCGGTTCAGCGGCATCTGGCCGGCTTCGAGAATAATCCAATGGCGTGGGCGCATATAGGAGGGAAGGGAACGCGCGTGCCGATCCAGCTCCTGCCGGCTCACTTCAACTTCGGGTCTCTTCTCCACCACAGCCACCACCGCTTCGGAGACGACCTCATGCGCCACGCCGACGACGACACAGTTGGCCACCTTCTCCGCCAGCGCGCAGATATGCTGTTCCACATCGCCGGGAAAGATTTGGTAGCCTAGCGACTTGATCACCCACTTCTCACGCCCGGTCAGATGCAAACCCGCAGTGTCTTTATAGCCAAGGTCGCCGGTGTATAGAAAGCCGTCGCGCGAGATCGCCTTGGCGGTAGCTTCCGGATCGTTGACATAACCAAGAAAAGTCTGCGGCCCGCGAAAGCAGAGGTGGCCTATCTCGCCCGGCGGCAGCTCATCGCCGGTGTGGCCATCGGCGCGCATGGGTTGGCGGATGGTACACGGATAGATCGGCATGGCCTCGCCAAGTCCGGCGAGAATCGTCTCATGATCGTCCGCGCTCGCCTGCACATAGGTGCAGAAACCGGCGGCTTCGGTCAGCCCCAGCCCGCTGCCGATCACCGGCGCCATGGCGGCAAGCCGCTCCACGAAGGGCCGCGAGACCGTGTTTCCCCCATAGGCGGCAAATTTCAGGCTGGTGAGATCGTGGCGATCATAGTCTTTCTGCATCCACTCCAGGTTGAACATGGCCGGAATCTGGCCGAGAATCTCCACGCGATGCTGAGCTATGGCGCGCAGCGAACGCCCGGCGTCGAAGAGCTCCAGCAGAACCGCCGTACCTCCGCCGAAGAGCGTGCTCATCAATAACTCCGTCTGGCAGCCCACATGAGACGGAGGCAGATTGATCAGAGAGCGAGCGCCGCTGTCTCCGCCAAAAAATGCGCCGGAGATGCACATATTCTGCACCGTGATATTGCGATGCGAAAGCAGAGCCGGCTTGGGCGAGCCGGTCGAGCCGGTGGTGAAGATGACCAGCGCGCCATCGTCCTCGGCGACCCCGGCCAGGGCGGCTGCGTCTCCATCCGTTGCGGCACCCAGCGCCTGCTCGGCGATCGACGCAAAGGAGCGCGTGCCGGCAATCGCTTCTTCCGAGTCCATCACGATGCAATGCTGAATCCACGCGCACTGCGCCTGCACGGCGCTCCACAGCGGGCGAAGATCAAAGGGAGCTTTCACGCCGAGCGAGACAAATCCGCGCGGCCGCAGAATCTCCAGCGCGCGAATCATCTCGGCGGAGGATAAACGCAGATCCAGCGGAGCGGCTATCACGCCGATCTTGAAGCAGCTGTATTCCAGCAAAACGTGATCCACCGTGAGCGGCAGCAGCGTGACCAGAAAATCGCCCTTCACGAAGCCCAGGCGCGACAGCTCCCGCGCCAGCGCCGCGGTCATGCGGTCGAATTCGCGCCAGGTGACGGTGCGGCCGCCCTCCGCGCTGAGAAGGGCAAGAGCCTCCGGACGGGCCTTCGCCCACTTCGCGACTACTTCGTGCAGTAGATGGCGATCGGCAAAAACTCTTTCATAATCGTCGAGAGTGAACTGAGGCACGCGCATCGGTTCACTTGATCTTACCGGATTATCTCGAATCTTTCCCACGGGCACTTGCAGACCGGGCAGCGCTCGTGTTCCTCTTCGGTCTCCGATGTGTAGCCGCAGACCGGGCAGACGTAGAACTCGCGCGCCTCGCCGATCCAGGAATCTTTCTTTCCCGCCTGAAGCAGCGCAATCGCCTCGCTGTAGAGCCGTGCGTGGGTCTTCTCCGCCTCCAGCGCCCCGGTGAAGGTGCGGATGGCGGCGGTGTTCTTGCGCTCCGTGGCCTCGGCCAGGAAGCCGGGGTACATGATGTCGATCTCGTACTTCTCGCCGTTCAGCGCGGCCTTCAGGTTGTCGAGAGTGCTCTTCGCCTCGACGGGGTGAATCGCGCACTCGGCGCGGGCGCCCAACTGGCCGATGACGCGGGCGTGATTGCCGGCGTGAATCTGCTCGGCGCGCGCCGCGGCGCGAAAGAGGCTGGCCGCGCCATGCAATCCCTCCTCGTCGGCTTTGGCGGCAAAGGCGGTGTACTTGGCGTGCGCATTCGACTCGCCCTCAAAGGCGGCCAACAGATTTTGAACGGTCACTGCGTTTTCCGCGGCAATTCCTGACATGAGAAATCCTCCCCAACTCCGTTCCAGAGCCTACGAGCGCCGCAAGAGCCTGCGCTGTGACGCCGGTTACACTCGGTGACCGGAGAGCAGCGTGGTCGCGCCCAGTTTTTGGCGCGCGCCTCAGCGATGCGAAGGGGCTTCCCTCGACAGCGAAAATGTCATGCCCCACGCAGCGTTTGTGAGGGCTATGCGCGGGCGGGTATCATGAATCTTCATGATGATGCCGCCGAGAATCGAACTCGCCAACCTGGGCATGTGGGATTCGCTGATCCTGATGGTGATGGCGCTGGTGGTCTTCGGGCCGCGGCGGCTGCCCGAGATCGGTCGCCAGATCGGCAAGCTGATGTATGAGGTGCGCAAGGCCTCCAACGACTTCAAGTTCCAGATGGAAGAGGAGTTGCGCAAGGCCGAGGATGTTGACCGGCGCAAAAAGGATGAGGAGCGGGTGGCGGCGCAGGCGCTGGCGGCTCCGCCAGTCGTGGATTTCCAGGTCCCAAATTCGGGACCTGGGGCACCCGTAGTCGTTGGAGCAGCCGGCGTTGAATCTCCTTATCCGGGGGAGGCTGTGTATCCCGAGGTCTCTCCGGCGGAGTTTCAGCGCGAAGTGCCTTATCCGCGCATTCAGCCGCCTTCGACCGGTGAGCCGGTCGAGGCCGAGCGGCCGGGCCGCATGGCGGCGCCGCTTGATCTTCCCGCGGCAGAGGCGGCGAGCGAGACCACCCCGGTTACGAACCCGGTAACGGAGCAGGCTAACCATGGTTGATCCAGCGGATGCAATCGGCATGGCGCGCGAGGCCGTGGCCAAGCGCGTGGAGCTGCCCGGCATGAGCCTGATGGAGCATCTGGACGAACTGCGCAAGCGCATCGTCCGCTCGGCCATCTTCCTGGCGCTGGGCTTTGTCGCCGCCTGGGCCTTCCACGACCGCTTCGTCGGCTTCATCCAGGCCCCGCTCAACCACATCGGCAAGACGCTGGTCTTCACCCATCCCATGGACCCGTTGAACCTGGACTTGCAGGTTTCGCTGGTCGCCGGTGCGATTTTCGCCTCGCCTTTCATCCTCTACCAGGTGTGGCTCTTCATTGCGCCGGGGCTCTACCAGAAAGAGAAGCGGTTTGTGATTCCCTTCATGGCGGCCACGGTGGGGCTGTTTCTGACTGGCGCGGCCTTCGGCTACTTCTATGTGCTGCCCGGCGCGCTCAAAATCCTGATTGTGAACTTCGGCCACAACTTCACCCCCATGGTCACCATCGAGGAGTACACCGGCTTCTTTCTGTCGATCATCCTGGGGCTGGGCATCAGCTTTGAAATGCCGATTCTGATATTCTTCCTGGCGCTCTTCGGCATTGTCAGCCCGCGCTTTCTATGGAAGAACATTCGCTACGCGATTCTGGCGGTCTTTGTTGTGGCGGCCATCATCTGCCCCAGCCCCGACCCCTGGACGATGTGCATCTACGCCATCCCCATGCTGGGACTCTATCTGATCGGCATAGGCGTGGCGTGGTGGGTGCATCCCTCGCGGCGCAAGGCCAAGGAAGCCAAGGAGGCGGCAAAGTGAGTTTTTTCTCGGTTTTGAAGAGTATAAAGTCATGGGTGCCCCACCCTCGCCGCGTTTTAGTTTTTGCGGCTAGGGTGGGAAACCACGAACCCTGGGTGCCCCAGGTCTCGATTCTGAGACCTGGGAGACCACAAATCTTGATGAGAGTTTTTCTCGGGCTACTCCTGCTCTTTCCGCTCGCCGCCCCCGCCCAGACCCACTTTAACGGCGCCAAAGCGCTGGAGTATGCCCGCCAGTTCGTCGCCATCGGCCCGCGCTGGCCCACCAGCCAGGGGCACGTTCAGGCCGAAGCCTTTCTGCGCAATCACTTTCAGCACGATCAGCTCGAGGAGGATGCCTTCACAGCGAATACGCCTATCGGCCCCGTCCCCATGCGCAACTTCATCGTGCGCTTCCCCGGCAAGAAGGACGGCGTGATCGTGCTGGCCACGCACTACGAGACCAACTACTGGCTCAAGAACATCAACTTCGTCGGCGCCAACGACGGCGGCTCGACAACCGGGCTGCTAATGGCCATTGCCGACCAGTTGCGCGCCGAGACAGCCGGAGGCAGGAAGCTGGACGGCTACTCGGTCTGGCTGCTCTTCGACGATGGCGAAGAGGCGATTCAAAGCTGGACCGGCTCCGACTCGACCTATGGCACCAAGCACTTGGCCGCCAAATGGGCGCGCGACGGAACACTGGGAAAGATCAAGGCCTTCATTCTGGCCGACATGATCGGCGACAAGAACCTCGTCATTCAGCGCGAGAGCCGCTCGGCGGATTGGCTCGTCGGCCTGGTGCGGCAAGCGGTGAAGAAGTTCGGCTACGAGAAATACTTCTTCAAGCAGGAGATGGAGGTCGAGGACGACCATCTGCCCTTCGTCCAGCGCGGCGTGCCGTCGATCGACATCATCGACCTGAACTACGGACCGAATAACAGCTACCACCACACCGACAAGGACACGATGGACAAGATCAGCGCCCATAGCCTGATGATCGACGGGGATGTATTCCTGGAAACCATCCGGCTGATTGATTTGCGATGAAGCGGGGAATGGGAAAGTCGCGTAGAGAGACGATCCCGCCTGGCAACGAAAATATCGCAAGGATCAGCGCCCGGCAGTCTCAATAAGAGTGCTTGACTTTTGTGCGGCGTGACGTTTGGGCGGTCTACGTCCATGGAAGCCGGCGGCTCGCCACGGAGTGTTAAAATCGACAAGTGCCGGGTCCTACGCGACGTAATCCCGCCAACCCCGCCAGGTCCGGAAGGAAGCAACGGTAACGGGCTAGTACGGGCGCAGTAGGTCACCCGGCGCTTTTTTGACGCCACGGGCGCGTTTGCGAATAGCCGCAAGGAGAAATGCATTGACCCTGAGTGTTCGTCCCATCGTGGGCTGCCGCGCCAAGATCACGGCCTTTGGAACCTACGTCCCTCCGCAAGTTCTGACCAACAAAGACCTGGAAAAGCTGGTGGATACCAACGACCAGTGGATTCTGGAGCGTACCGGAATCCGCGAGCGGCACGTGCTGGCCAAGGGGCTGGGCGTGAGCGACATTTGCACCGAAGCGGCCAAAAAATGCCTGGCGATGCGCGGCATTCCGGCCACAGAGATCGAGATGATCATCGTCGGCACGGTGACGCCGGACATGATGTTCCCGGCAACGGCCTGCCTGGTGCAGGACAAGATCGGGGCCAAGGGCGCGTGGGGCTTCGACGTCTCGGCCGGCTGCTCGGGATTTGTCTTCGCCTTGCAGGCGGGTGTGAAGATGATCGAGAGCGGGGCGCACAAAAAGGTTCTGGTCTGCGGCGCGGACGCCAACACCCGCATGACCGACTACACCGACAGGACGACCTGCGTGCTCTTTGGTGACGGCGGCGGCGCGGTGCTGCTGGAGCCTTGCGAAGAGGGCGAGATCGGCTTCATCGACTATGTGCACGAGATCGACGGGTCGGGCGCCTCGGTGCTGAATCTGAAAGGCGGCGGCAGCTTGAATCCGTCGAGCCACGAGACGGTAGACAAGAAGATGCACTACATCTACCAGGATGGGCAGCAGGTGTACAAGTTCGCCGTGCGCAAGATGCTGGAGGCTACGACCAAGGTTCTGGCGCGCAACGGCGTCACCGGTGCGGACCTGGGCTGTTTCATCCCCCACCAGGCCAATATGCGCATCATCACGGCCACCTCCGACCGGCTGGGCATGCCCCGTGATCGGGTCATCATCAACATTGAGAAGTACGGCAATACCTCCGCGGGGACGATTCCTCTGGCGATTGAGACGGCCGTCGAGGAAGGCAAGCTGAACAAAGGCGACCTGGTGCTGATGGCCGCGGTGGGCGCGGGCTTCTCAGTGGGCGCGGTGCTGCTCAGGTGGGAGATATAGAAGTAGCGGAGTTAGCGGAGTAAGCAAAAGACAGCGGGCCGATTCCTTCGGGGATCGGCCCTATCGTTCTGAAAGGTTATCGGAAGGAGCATCGACTCGAATTCTTGCCCCTTGTCGATGATTCCTTCGGTTACTTTCTCCGTATCCAGCGGAGATGGTAGTTACTATACGGAAGGTAATTTTTATCGTAAGTGACTGCTGTCCCCTCCAGGGATTGCCCGTCATTGGATAGCGCCAACGTAACAACCACCTCCGAGAATTGGAATCCTGGATCTCGTCCAGAGAGCTTGAAACTGAGCCGCCTGGATTGAGCTTCGACATTATGGATATTCCGTTTCGAAGCGGAGCAGCTATTTTTGATCTCCCAGTGTCCGGCGTTTTGCTTGATAAGATAGTCGCATTCAGGATTGGACTCGCCGCCATAGAAGTTTTCGTTAGCTTCGGAGACCAGATACCACCTTCCCTCGATGGAATAGTTTATAGCATCATTGGAAGTACGCTCTTTTTGTTGCTGTTCCTGTAAAAGTGCGTGCTTCTGGTCTTCGGCTTGTTGCTTTGCCTGCTCGTCTGCCGTCTTCTGCCCGAGCGCTTTGAGCCTGTATATTTCGTCCAAAGTGGAGCGGGAGTCGGCGGGATTGATGGCCTGGAAGAAGATCAGGTTGGTGATGGCGTCGTCATACCGGCCCGCGAGTTCCTGCGCGCCGGCCAGCTTTTTGTACGCTTCCCCCCACCAGGGAGCAGCCAGCAAGGCTGCTTTGTACTCCGTGATTGCGCGATCGTAGTCGGAATTATCGGTAGCTGTGTTCACGAAGACGACTGCCATTACGAAATGCCCGCGGGCTGCCTCGGGAATTTCAGGCAGAGTTTCCATGGCCCGGGCCAGTTGGATGACATGGAGCCGGGCGGAGTCGGTGGGAGTCGCGGTAAACAGCCGCAGCGCCTGCTGAAACTGCTCGGCTTGATTACGGTCAAGATCGCGTCGCAACTGCTCTGCGTTCTGGATGTCAACCCCAGGACGCACGGCCGCCAGATAAAGCGCCAGATTGCGTCTGGCGCCATCAAATGTATTGGACTTGGCGTGGGCAAAGGCGGCGTTGTAGTAGGCTTCGGCGAACCAGGGAGCCTGCACGGCTACGTGCTCGAATAGCTGCGCCACCGTTTCAAAAGCATCCTCGGACGAAGAGGAGGTCATCTGCGCTATAGCCTTGGTAAAGTCATCATGCGCACGTTGAGGAATCTCCGGAGCTGGATTCAAGCTCTTGGCCAACTCGATAATCTTGCCGCGCAGGGCGGCATCATCGGGATGGCTCTGGAAATCCGCCAGGTAAGCCGCGAGCTGAGCGCGAGAGGCCTGGTCGGCGGGCTGCCGAGGCGAAGGGGTAGTGTGCTTGGCAGTTGGCCTCTGCGCAGTAACCGCGATTGCGCATAACAACAAAATAGACACGAGTCTGGAGAAAACAGAACTTGCCTTCATGGCGTTTTTCATCCTTTGCGGTGCCTGACGAACGTAAACATAGCATAAATATATTATATGAAATTGCCTTGCATGACTATCGGAATCTTTTTGAACACGAATATGATACAGGCGGGAGAAGAGATAACCCGCCTTCGATGCAAGTCTCAGGGCCGCTCATCAACGGAGAAGCTGTACTCCGGCAGAACGCCCGCCTCTGCGGCCATGCGGAAGAAAACCTTCATGCCTTCTACGCATTCATCGTCGAGGACGTAGTGAATGTTGGTGGTCAGGTAGGTGCGGATGGTCGGCTCGGGGATGGGGATGCGGCGGGACCACTCGGCTGCCAGCGCATCGATGTTCTCAAGTCCGTGGATGCGGGATTGGATGAAGTCGTTTCCAATACTCTCATCCAAAGGGCTGCTGCACGCAGTGCCACCCCAGACGGCGGAGACGAAGGGCAGGCCGGTGAGGGTGTGCCACTCCTCGGCCATGTCGTGGTAGACCAACTCTTCGCCAGTGCGTTCAAAGCGGTTGGCGCGCTCTTCCAAGGCGAGCAGGGCGGGGTCGCCGATGAGGATGGCGGCATCGGCCCGCCGCAGCATGGCGTCCAGGTCGGCGGGCGCAGGCAGGAAGGGCACATCCGGGTTGCCCCAGTGGCGGAAGAGGATGCGGGCGTGGGCCAGCGTGGTGAGGCTGGCGATGTCGGCGGCGACCGTGCGCAGCTCATGCAGCCGCCGGGTGGCGCGGCGGACCAGCAGCAGCGAACGCACGGGGCCCTTGGCGGCGATCACGCAACCGGGCAGGATACGCAGGCCGGGGGTGATGGCCAGCGCGGCGATGGGGATGAGGCCGATCTCGGCCGCGCCCGAGGCGAGGCGGCCGGCGCACTCCGCGGGCGTCATGCGGTCAATCTGGTAGCGGAGGGCGAGCGAGGCCATCCGCGGCTTGTGCTCGAAGTCCCACATCAGAGGCGCGGGATTGAGGAATCCGATGGCGGCGACGCGCAGGCGGGATTGCGGTGTGGGAGTCACTGTCTCATAGAGTACCAATCTGGGGCGAACGATGACGGGCGCATCCGCAGCGCCAATACGTCCGGCTTGACTTCCACTAATCAAGCGGGATAACGTGAGCGAGATTACCGATCTGTGCCGGATTAGCTTTCCTGTGAGGAAATTAATCTGTACAATTCTCGGAGATTGGCCCTCCCATGGCGACGATGCCCCAAACCGTGAACCAGCCCTCCGCGCCTTCCCTGGATGAAGACCGGCTGGCGTGGCTGGCTCTGGTGCTGGCGCCGGGGCTGGGCCCGAAGCGGATTCTCGATGCGGTGAAGCAGTTGAAGGCGCCGGGCCAGATCTTCGAGCTGCCCTTGACCGCGCTCGAAGGGCTGCGCTTCCCCGCCGAGGCGGCGCAGTTTATCTTCGACGGCAAGGCGCGCCAGGCAGCCGAAGAGGAATGGGCACGGGTGACGGCGCAGGGGGCGACGCTGGTGACCTACAGCTGCCCTGACTATCCGGAACGGCTCAAGGAGATCTACGACCCGCCGCCGGTGCTGTGGGTGCGCGGAGCGGCCACGCTGCTGAGCCGGCCGGGGATTGCCATCGTGGGTACGCGGCACCCATCGCCGTATGGTACGGGGATGGCGGAGATGCTGGCGCGGGATCTGGCCGTGCGGCGGTTGCTCATAATCAGCGGCATGGCGCGGGGCATCGACTCCAGCGCGCACAAAGGGGCGCTGGCCGCGCGCATGCCCACTGTGGCCGTCTGGGGCACGGGCATCGACGTCATTTATCCCAAAGAAAACAAGAAGCTGGCCGAGGAGATTCTGGCCACCGGCGGGGCGATTGTGAGCGAACTGCCGATGGGGACCTTCCCCGCGCCGCAGAACTTTCCCCGCCGCAACCGAATCCTGAGCGGGCTGGCCGTGGCCGTGCTGGTGGTGGAGGCGGCGGAGAACTCCGGCACGCGGGTGACCGCTCGCTGCGCCGCCGACCAGAACCGCGACCTCTACGCCGTTCCCGGCAACGTGACCAGCAAGGGATCGTGGACGCCCAACACGCTGATCAAGCAGGGCGCCAAGCTGGTGGCCACCTGGGAGGATGTGTGGGAGGACCTGCCCTCGCAGGTGCGGCTGGAGCTGGAGGCCGCGGCGCCGCTTGAATCCAAATCAGCCACCACCGCATCTCTATTGCCTGACCCGGTTCTGCGGCCGGAAGAGGCGATGGTGCTGGAGGTTCTGCGCACCGACGACAGCCTGCAAATCGACGAGATTCTTGAGTTGCTGGAGACGCAACTGACCTCTTCTGAGGTGTTTATGGCGCTCTTCGAGCTGGAAATTACCGGCCGCATCCGGCAGTTGCCGGGGAAGAATTACGTGCGGACGATGTGAAAAGACAGGGAATAAGGGATCAAGGAACAGGCTGCGGGTTGGACGCATTGATCTGCAGATCGCTGGAATTCAGTCATGGGCGCTCGGCAGCCGGATAGATGGAATCTGCAACCTCTATGAATAAATAATTCAACTTTATTTAGCGAGCTCCAACGGAGTTTCTAGTCGCCGTAAGAGCCATTCCACACGCCCTCGAAGAGAACAAAAGACGAAGAAATACCGCTCCGAGTGGAAACGACAGGGTCTTCCGTGGTAGTGTGCAACTTTTGCGGGTGGTGTTTCCCGCAGAGAGAGAACGGCCCTGCGCACGGGCGGAATTTGAACTGTCCAGGAGAAGCGCAAGGCTCTGTTTTCGAGTCCAACTGGCCAGACAGGTTAGAGTGGTCATGGTGTACAAGGATGGTAATGAGCAAATCACTGGTCATCGTCGAGTCGCCCGCCAAGGCCAAGACGATTGAGAAATATCTTGGCGCTGGCTTTGAGGTTCTGGCCTCGGTGGGTCACATCATGGACCTGCCCAAAAACGAGATTGGCGTGGAGCTGGAGAAGCGGACCTTTGAGCCGACGCTCATCGTGTCGCCAGGCAAGGAAAAGGTTGTAGCGCAACTGAAGCGGGCAGCGGCCAAGGCGGACGCGATCTTTCTGGCGCCTGACCCGGATCGCGAGGGCGAGGCGATTGCCTACCACCTCGCTCTGCAGTTGGGAACCTCTGCCAAAGAGCGGAAAAAGATTCGCCGGGTTACCTTCAACGAGATCACCAAAAAGGCCGTGCAAGAGGCCTTCAAGCACGCGCGCGACCTGGACCAGAACCTGGTGGACTCGCAGCAGACGCGGCGCATTCTGGACCGTCTGGTGGGCTATCAGATTTCGCCGCTGCTGTGGGACAAGGTGCGGCGGGGCCTCTCGGCCGGCCGAGTGCAGACAGTCGCCGTGCGGCTGATCGTCGAGCGGGAGCGGGAGATTGGGGCCTTTGGGCCGGTCGAATACTGGACGCTGGACGCGATTCTCTATCCGGAGAAGCAGCCGGAGACCAAGCTCAAGGCGCGCTTTGTGGGCATCGACGGCGAGCCCGCGCGGGTGGCCAACGGCCAGGACAAGGATGGCAAGGAGCAATTCCTCGCCAATGCGCTACCCGACCGGAAGTCGATGGACGAAGTGATCGCGGCGCTCGACCAGGCGCGGTGGTCGCTGGTCTCGGTGCAGTCGCGCGAGCAGCAGCGCCGGCCGCTGGCGCCTTTCATCACCAGCCAGTTGCAACGCGACGCGGCCAGCAAGCTGGGCTTCAATGTGCGACGCACGATGGGCGTGGCGCAGCGGCTCTATGAGGGCATCGACGTGGGCGCCGAGGGCATTACCGGCCTCATTACTTACATGAGAACCGACTCGCCACGCGTGGCGCCGGAGGCGATTGAAGGGGCGCGGGCGTGGATTGGCGCGCAGTTGGGAGCGCAGTACCTGCCCGCCGCGCCCAATGTCTACAAGGGCAAGAAGGCCGCGCAGGACGCGCACGAAGCGATTCGACCCACCGATGCCGCGCGCACGCCGGAGTCCATTGCGCGCTATTTGACCGAAGAGCAACTGAAGCTCTACAGACTCGTCTGGCAGCGATTTGTAGCTTCGCAGATGACTCCGGCTATCTTTGATGTAACTACGGCCAAGATAGCCGCAGTGAGCGCGAAGACCGGTAAGACCTATGATTTCCGGCTGAGCGGGTCGGTAGTGCGCTTCGATGGATTCCTGAAGGTCTACGAGGTTCTTGAGGATAAGAAAGAAGACGAGGACGATGAGGCAAGCAATAAGCTGCCGAATTTGGACGATGTGAAGACGCTGGAGCTGGAAAAGCTGCTGGATCGCCAGCTTTTCACGCAGCCGCCTCCGCGCTACAACGAAGCTTCGCTGGTGAAGGTGCTGGAAGAACGTGGCATCGGGCGCCCATCGACTTATGCTTCAATTATTAACACCATCCAGGACCGCGAATATGTAACCAAGATCAGCAACCGCTTCTATCCCACCGAGATCGGAATGGTGGTCTGCGACTTACTGGTGACGAATTTTCCGTATATCTTCGATGTCGCGTACACCGCCAGGCTCGAAGAGGAGCTGGACGAGATCGAAGAGGGCCACGAGAAGTGGACCGACCTGTTGAATGGCTTTTATAACTACTTTGTCGAGGAGTTGAAGGACGCCGGCGAGCAGATGGAAGACATCAAGCGCATGGAGAAGAAGACGGACGAGAAGTGCGACTTATGCGGCTCGCCGTTGTTATTGAAATGGGGTAAGTTCGGCAGTTTCTTTGCTTGTTCGGCGTATAACAAGAAGGATAAGTCGAGCTGCACCTTCACCAAGGAAAACACGGCAGACAAGCCGGAGATGAATACGCCCGAGGGTCAGGAGGCCAGCGAGCAGGAGGAGTATTGCGATAACTGCGGGCGGGTGATGGTGCTCAGGCGCGGGCCCTTCGGAATGTTCATGTCCTGCCCTGGATTCAATGAAGATCCGCCCTGCAAGACCTTCCGCAAGCTGAGCAGCAAGCAGCAGCAGAAGCAGGCTGTTCCGCAGCCGACGGGTGAAGCCTGCCCGCTGTGCGGCAAGCCATTGGTGCTGCGCCAGGGGAGTTATGGGGAGTTTGTCAGCTGCTCCGGCTATCCCAAGTGCAAGTACGTGAAGCAGAACATTATCGAAGGCCTTAAATGTCCTAAGTGCGGCGTGGGCGATCTAGCCGAGCGCAAGGCGCGCAGGGGTAACATCTTCTGGGGCTGTACTAACTATCCCAAGTGCGACTTTACCTCAAATTTGAAGCCGGTGGCCGAGAAGTGCCCGGTGTGCGGCAGCAGTTACTTGGTGGAGAAGACGCTACGGTCGGGCATCTATCTCGAATGTCCTAACAAGAAGAAGGCGGCCGGGGAAGAAGTTATCCCCAAGAAGCGCGCCGCCAAGAGCGCGGGGAAGGGAAGTACGCTGGCGGAGAACGCCGTGTCGTGCAGTTACTCGAAACGGATTGGCGATGCGCCGCCGCTGCCCACGGCCGAGACACACGGGCCAGTAATAGAGAAGGCAACTGCGAAGCCAGCCGCAACAAAGACCGCGAAGAAGAGCGGCAAGAAGGTTCTGCAGCGGGCGTAGGAAAGTGATACGCAAAAAATCAGTTGGCAAAATGATATAGCGGCAAATGCTGGATGCCGTCGAACAGGCATTGGCCGGGAAGTGGTTGCGCAGCAGTTTCCCGCTGAATCCTGTAAGATGAAGCAGTGGAGAAACCCTTATGGAACGGATGCTAGCAACCCCGGCGGATGCCGAAATCATTCTTAGGCTCTATGAATTGCGCACCGAGGCGGAGATGCGCAAGGCGCGCGCGTGGATCACCGGCGAGTTCTGGCCGGTGACAGCCGAGGAGTTCTTTGCCGTGGCCGAGAACCCCTCTGACCCGCACAATGCCTGGCTGCGCCAGGTGCTCACCTACTGGGAGATGGCCGCCGCGATGGTGCTGCATGGGGCGGTTTCGGCGGAGCTGTTTGTCGATTGCAACGCCGAGGGATTTTTTCTGCTGGCCAAGTTTGCCCCAATCCTGGAGGTAATCCGGGAGAAAAATCCATATTTCCTGACCAAGACCGCGGAGTTGGTGAACCGGTTTTCCGCCGGCGCGCAGCGTTACGAGGCGGTGCTGAAGAACGTGGAAGCCCGGCGCAACAGCCTGCCTGCCCGGCAGGAGGCGCACGGGCAGTATTTTTATCCGCCGAAGCCGTGAGCCGGAATTCTGTTGCCGAATTCCGGGCCGCGGGTGCATGATGGAAATTGTACGAGACTCCCATTCCCCTGGAGGTTTTCGATGAAGCGTGTTCTTTCCCTGCTGGTAGCTGCTTTTTGCCTGACCGCGATTGCGGCCAGCGCGACTGAATCAACCAAGATCAACGGCTGGATCTCAGACTCGATGTGCGGCGCCAAGCACGCAGGATCGGGTGCGGCCTGCGTGAAGAAGTGCATCAAGGGCGGCATGAGTCCGGTGTTTGTGGATGAAGCCAAGAAGGAAGTTTGGACAATTGACAATCCCGACGCGGTGAAGGATTTCTACGGAGACCATGTGACCGTGACCGCAACCGCCGATGCGGATAAAAAGAGCGTTCACATCGACGCGATTGCCGAGGCCAAATAGGAACGTACAGGTCTTACAAAGCGCAATCGGACTCGACCTTCCGGCCAATCTCTGCTAGTGTGTATCCGATACTCTCATTGAACCAGGTTTTGGGCCGATAGAGAGTTGAAGCGGATTTGACCGGTATTCCCATGGCGCGAGCAATCTGGAACGGCAAGGTTCTTGCCGAAAGCGAGAAGACGGAGACGGTGGAGGGAAATGTCTATTTTCCCGAATCCAGCCTCAAGCGCGAGTATTTTCGCCCCAGCAGCACTACATCCCTGTGTCCCATCAAGGGGCAGGCCCGCTATCTGAATGTGCAGATCGATGGGGAGGATAACCCGGACGCGGCCTGGTACTATCCCGATCCCAAGCCCGTCGCGCGCAAGATCAAGGGCTGCGTGGCCTTCTG
This sequence comes from Acidobacteriaceae bacterium, assembly GCA_003134855.1. Lineage (GTDB taxonomy): Bacteria > Acidobacteriota > Terriglobia > Terriglobales > Acidobacteriaceae > Telmatobacter. The sequence goes on along the minus strand of PLCS01000007.1, from coordinate 220,978 downwards.
GCGGGGCGTCGAGGTGGAGAAATAGCAGGCCGCTTCTGCGGTTTCGCGGCGCTCCGCCGTTCATGGGAATTCCAAAGCGTCGTGTGATACATTTGCGCCATGGGAGTCAAGGGCTTAGCGATCGTTGCGGTGCTATGGGTCCTCTTGCAGGCGCCGTTGGCGGTTGCCGCCCAAACAGGCAATCATGCCGGCACGAAGCCGCAGACTCCGCCGGTTTCGTCCTCTTCCAGCGCTAAACCGCAAAGCGCCGCCCCCGGAACTGAGAACGAAGGCATCGCCCGCGATCTTCAGCCGCCGCACATCACGGTTGCCAATCCGCCGGCTCCCGCGCCAGCGCCCTGGAGCCTGCACGAGCAGATTGCCTGGGCCGCCAATCTGGTGCTCGTCCTGCTGGGATACGTGGCCATCATGATGGCCGTTTCCCTGCTCAAGAAGATTGCCCGCCAAACGGCTTACGCGGAAACGGCCGCCGATGCCGCCGCCGCCAGCGCGCAGGCCGCCTTGTTGAGTGCTCAAGCCGTCATCCATTCGGAGAGACCCTGGATACTGATCACGGTCGAACCCTCGCGGAGCCTCGAGAACAGTTTTACCGTGATGGCCACGAACCGCGGCCGCACCCCCGCCCGCATCATCGAAACCACGGACCGGAACAAGATTGTCATCGACGAAAAGCGCCTTCCCGCCACTCCTGAATTTAAGATTGTGGAGCGGAGCGCCCCGTTTACCCCCATCATTCTGCTGCCGGGTGAATTTACGGCCATCAAACCATTCAGCAGGGATGATGTGAAAGGGCTTTGCGACTCCGAAGAACGATACAAGCGCATCGAAACCTGGGAAGAAAAGGTCTTTCTCTATGGAAATGTCCTCTATCGGGATTTGATTTCACCCGCCGACAGCCCGGCCCATGAAACCAACTGGTGCTGCTGGTATATTCACGGACGGCAGAACAGCGGCCTGGTCATAGCCGGACCGCCGGAATATAACTCGCACACATAGGATCAGCAAAGAAGAGGGGATGCGTTTGCGGGAAAACTACAGGCCCTGATCCGCGGAGGTCAGGCCGTTTCTTCGTGCAGGTTCTGCTCAAAGACCGCATCGGGCTCGGCCAGCCGGATCAAGCGATGCAAATAAGCACGGGAGATGCACAGGCTGCGGGCAGCCAGCGTCTTATTGCCGTTGTTCTCTCGAACGGCGGTTACAGCGAGTTTGATCTTATAGTCGCGAAGCTGGCGCTCAAAGGAGCCGGCGGGATGGTAATCGCCAATATCGACAACGTCGCCGATGTCGCCCAGCTCGCTTTCCACTTCGTCGATGCTGATGCTCAAATCTTCCGCGCGAACGGTCTTTCCCGCCGCCAGGATGATTGCCCTCTGCATCACGTTTTCCAGCTCGCGCACATTTCCGGGCCAGCGGTAATGCTGTAGCAGGGAGAGCGCATCGGGCTCAATATCGTCCATCGGCTTCTGGAACATCTGCCCATACTGGCGCAGGAAGTGCCGGGCGATGCGAGGAATGTCCTCCGGATGCTCCTGGAGAGCCGGTGATTCAATCCGCATCACGTTGATGCGGTAGAAAAGATCCTGACGGAATTTCCCTTCGGCCACCAACTTGGACAGATCCTGGTGCGTGGCGAAGATCAGGCGCGCCCGCAAGGGGATGAGCCGGTTGCTGCCCAGACGGCTGAATTCCATCTGTTGCAAGACGCGCAGCAGCTTGACCTGGGTGAAGAGGCTCAGGTCGCCAATCTCGTCCAGGAAGAGCGTGCCGTCCGCCGCCTGCTCGAAGTAGCCTTCGCGCGCCCCGACAGTGCCGGTGAAGGCGCCTTTTTCATGCCCGAAGAGCTCGGCCTCGATCAGCGTTTCCGGAATGGCGCCGCAGGAGACAGCCACAAACGGACGCGCGGCGCGCGAACCCAGGTTGTGGACGGCGCGGGCGATCAACTCCTTGCCGGTGCCGCTTTCACCGGTGACCAGGACCGCGGCATTGAGATTGGTGACGCGATGCACCAGTTGATAGACCCGCTGCATCTGCGGACTCGATCCGATCAACCGGTCGCAACTGGAGGGCACGCCCAGTTGCTGCTGCACGGTCTGCAGTTGCTGCCGCAGCGTGGAGTTCTCGAACGCCCGGCTGAGCATGGTCTTGAGATCGCGAATCGAGGGCGGACGGCGGCAGTATCCAAAAGCGCCGGTGCGAACCAGTTCAAAGGCCGTCGAACGCAGGCCATCGTCGGCCATGACTACGGCAGGAACCTGGGTCGCAATCAGTCGCTGGGTACAGCCAACGCGCTCCTGCAATGAATCATGATTCGAATTCAGGTCCAGAATCATCACATCGCAGTCACCGGCGGCGCGCAGAACACGCATTCCGTCTTCATCCGGCTCCTGAAGGATCTCGAATTCCTTCCCCAGAGCGGACGCGAGCAGCGTGTGGAGCGTTCGGTCTTCTGAATACAACCCGACTTTGATCATCGATGGACCCGCACTCAAACTATACGCTTCTCAACCGTCTTCGGAGCAAAAGTGGAGAAGCAGCCATCTTCCTGAATCCGCGCATGAACCGCCAACGACTGCATTGCGTCAGGAGAATGACGCCCTCCCGTTGACACAATACCTAGCTGGCTCATCGGCCATATTCGACTCAGATCATTCATGTTAAGGCCAGATGAAGGCTCTGTCGAGAGAACTTTGGTAACAAAATTCCAAATACGAAATTGTTTACCCCGGCGCTCCGGAAGGAAGAAATGGCAGGAGGATGAACTTTCCGTCTACCCCATCCGCCCCATCCGCCCAGCACTGAGATGCGCATAACATCCTATAGAATCTGTTGTATATTCAACACCACTCCGCTGACGTGGAGGCGAAGCGAGGAAGATGCGCAAGGCCGGCCAATCGGACGGAATCAAATTATGCCCACTATTCGTGCATGGAAAGTGAGTATTAGTAACTATGCATCAGGGTACTTATCATTTAGGCACCCCGCGAGGAAGTGGCAAAACCTCCCTGATTTCATTGCGGATTTGCTCTGCTTCGGCCGTACACATGGATAAAGAACGCGATCGGTTTGCTCCCGCATGGTGTATACCGCCCGCTTCACTCCGGAGCGCCGCCCCCGTAAACATCTGTGTACACCCGCCGGGGCAGAATGCCGCCCACCATTCTGAATTCAGTCAATTTTGGCCTGAATCCGGGCATTTTAGGCTTTAGGAACTTTGGTCAGGGAATTGCAATAACAATGGAACAAGGTCATACCGTAGCTCTCTCGGAACACCGGGAGGGGGAAAAGGAGCGCAGGGTATGCAACACTGGTTAGCCTGGTGGCCGACACTGATCGTACTCGCCGTGGCAACATTCACGGACCTGCGCAGCCGCCGCATACCCAACTGGCTGGTGCTTCCTTTTCTTCTGGCGGGGATCGTGGTTTCTCCGTTGCGTATGGATTGGTCCGGCATTCGCCGGGGCTTTTGGCTGCCCAGGGATTGGTCCAGTATCCGTCAAGGCTTCTGGCCGGGAAGCGGCCACAGCTTCGCTTGGCATGGTCTGGGGCAAAGCTGCGCCGGCCTGGGGCTTGGCTTTCTGCTGTATGGTTTACTTTTCTGGATGGGCGGCATGGGCGCAGGGGACTTGAAGCTGTGCACCGCGATCGGGGCTTGGATTGGCCCCATGCAGTTGTTCATAGCTCTGGTCATCACCAGCCTGGCCGGGGGTATCATGGTTCTCGGCTGGCTTGCCTGGCGCGGATTGTTACGAAAGATGTTTCTGGGCGCGGGCGATCTGGTATTCGGCAGGCAGCGGCGCGGGATACAATCCGATCCGGAGCCTTCACTGGCTGAATTACTGAAGCGCAAGATGCCTTACGCTCCAGCCATTGCCATTGGAACGTTCATGTCCTTTTTTGCTGGTTGAGCATTTGGAGCAGTTACTATGTCCGACTCACCGTTGACCTATCGGTTCTTGGATAACCCGCAAGGTAAGTTTAGCGCGTCAGGGGGTAGCAATCCCGTGAATTCAGACACTTCTCAGTATCTCGATGATCAGTATCCGGACTCGCTCGGCAGCGACGTTTTGACGATCGCGCTGATTGGCCCGGATGAGGGGCGCCGCAAGGCGGCAGCCAGCGCAATAGCCGGAGCTCAGGGTGGAGATATCCGCGAGTTTTCCACCTATCCGCCCAGCTTGGACGATGTGCCCAAACTGCTGGAGCAGCGTTACGACGTCATCATCATCGACCTGGACAGCCATCCGGAATACGCCTTGGAGCTGGTGGAGAGCATCTGCGCCAACGGCACGGCGACGGTGATGGTCTATTCGATGAAGGCCGATTCGGAGCTGCTGGTCCGCTGCATGCGCGCCGGAGCGCGCGAGTTTCTTACCTTGCCCTTCACGCAAAGCACCGTGGCCGAGGCTCTGGTGCGGGCTTCGGCTCGCCGGCCTACGGCGCGCCCCGCGAAGAAGACGGGCGGCCGGCTGCTGGCGTTTCTCGGCGCAAAGGGCGGAGACGGCGTCACCACGCTGGCCTGCAATTTTGCGGTTTCCATGGCCCAGGAGTCAGGCCAGAGTACGCTGCTGATCGATCTGGATCTTCCCCTGGGAGACGCCGCGCTCAACCTGGGAGTGGTCGCCGAATACTCGACCATCAATGCTCTTCAGAATGCCGCCCGGCTGGATTCGGCCTTCCTCTCCAAGCTGCTGGTCAAGCATAGCTCGGGAGTTTCAGTGCTCGCGGCTCCCGGCAAGTTTCCCCAGTTTCCCGCCACCAACGACGCCATCGACAGGCTGCTGGCCGTCGCCCGCCAGGACTTCGAGAACGTAGTCATTGATATGGGGTCGCGGCTTGATCTGATGGGGACCAGCCTCTTCAAGGAAGGCTCCACGGTCTACCTGGTGATCCAGGCCGGCATCGCCGGGCTGCGCAACTCCAATCGCCTCATCTCGCAGTACTTCACCACCGGGATTCCCAAGCTCGAAATCGTACTCAATCGCTATGAGCCGCGCACGATGGGCGTCGCCGAAGACCAGATTACCAAGGCGCTCACCCGGCCGGCGCAGTGGAAGATTCCCAACGATTACAACGCCGTGCGGCGCATGCAAACCACTGCCATTCCGCTAGCGCTCGAAGATTCGCCCATCTCCCGGCTGATCCGCCAGATGACCCGCAGCGAGTGCGGGCTGCCCGCTATTCCTGAGAAGAAGACGGGCTTCAGCCTGAAGAGTCTCAGCCGCAGCCTCTCGGGCAGGTCTTCCGCCCCTGAGGCTTCGAGCTTTACGCAACTGGGGTTGGGCGCCGATCAGGATACCCCAAGTGCGGCGCAGCCTGCCGCCGCGGCGAGTACGCCGGCGAAGCATGTCTATGCTCCTCCGGCGGAGGCTCCTCGCAGGGTGGAAACGCCAGCACCCACGCCAACAGTCAGCGCGAATCGCCCTGCCCCGGCGCCCGCCAAGCGGGACACGCCGCAAATCGTCAGCACCCCCGCCCGGCAAGGCGAACTGGAAACGCGCTCCTACAAAGGCGCTACCTACGTGAAGGGCCCGGATGGCGAATGGCATATGCAGCAAGTTCCGGCCCGTGCCATCACTGAGGCCCCCGCTCCTGTTGTGAAGCCGGTAGTGAACAAGGTTGTAGAGCCGGTCGTGAACAAGGTAGTGGAGCCGGTAGTGAACAAGGTTGTGGAGAAGGAGACGCCGGCCGTCGCCTGGTCGACGCCCGTTCCGATTGCCTATGGCACCCCGCTGACGACCACGCAGCTCCGGGCCATGGCGTCGGCTCCGGGAAAATTCGCCTACACTCCAGCAGTGGGCGAGATGCTCCCGGCGGGAACGCATACGCTCTCGGTCCTCTTCACTCCGAATGACACCGCGGGCTACACGACGGCGCAGTCTACCGTTTTGCTTACGGTCACCAAGGCAACGCCGGGGATCACCTGGGCGACTCCAGCTCCGATTTCCTATGGCGCCGCGCTCAGCGCCACTCAGTTCAATGCCGCGGCATCGATTCAGGGCAAATTTGCCTACACTCCCGCCGCGGGCGAGGTGCTGACAGCGGGGACGCATACGCTGACGGCAACCTTTACACCGGCCGACACCACGGACTACACGACGGCGCAGGTCGCCGTCTCGCTCACGGTCACCAAGGCGACGCCATCTCTCACCTGGCCGAAGCCTGCTCCGATTGCCTATGGCGCCGAGCTCAGCGCCACACAGCTCAATGCCACGGCCTCGGTTGCGGGTAAATTTGCCTACTCTCCCGCCGCGGGCACGGTGCTGACAGCAGGAGTGCAGACGCTCTCGGTCACCTTCACTCCGACCGACATTACGGACTATATGACGGTGCAAGGCGAAGTGCCGCTCACGGTCACCAAGGCGACGCCAGTCATCACGTGGGCGAAGCCCGCGCCGATTACCTACGGCACCGCTCTCAGCGCCACGCAACTCAACGCCACGGCTTCGATTCCGGGCAAATTCACCTACATTCCGGGCGCAGGCGCCGTGCTGGCAGCGGGAACGCATACGCCCTCGGTCACCTTTATTCCGGCGGACGTGACGAACTTCAACCCCGTACAGGCGGCGGTGTCACTGACAGTGACAAAGGCGACACCAGCCATCACGTGGACGGCGCCCGCGCCGATTCCCTATGGCGACGCGCTCAGCGCCGCTCAGCTCAATGCCACGGCATCGGTACCGGGCAAATTCGTTTACACCCCTGCCGCGGGCGAAGTGCTCCCGGCGGGAACGCATACGCTCTCGGTACTCTTCACTCCGACCGACAGCACGGACTGCGCCTCGGTGCAAACTACCGTGTCACTAACTGTGACCAAGGCCAAGCCAACCCTTGTTATGTGGCCAACACCAGCCTCGATCTCACATGGTACCGCGCTCAGCGCCTCGCAACTCAATGCCACGGCTCCTGTTCCGGGCAAGTTTGTCTACACGCCTGCTATGGGCGAAGTGCTGGCGGCGGGAACGCAAACGCTCTCGGTCATCTTCACTCCGACGGACAGCAACTTTCCCCCGGCACAGGCTGCGGTTTCGCTCACTGTCACCAAGTCAATCCCCGCCATCACGTGGCCGGCGCCTGCCACCATTTCCTACGGTACGGCGCTCGGCGCCGCGCAGCTCAATGCCAAGGCCTCGGTTCCGGGGACCTTCGCCTACACTCCAGCGGCCGGCGAAGTGCTGCCGGCGGGAACGCATCCGCTCTCGGTAACGTTCTCTCCGACGGAGACCAAAGACGTCGCGACGGCGCAAGCCACCGTGTCGCTGACAGTCGCCAAAGCAACGCCCATCATCACCTGGCCGGCGCCCGCCGCCATCTCCTACGGCAACGCGCTCAGCGCGGTTCAGCTCAATGCCACGGCGCTGGTTCCGGGAACATTCGTCTACACGCCTGCCGCGGGCACCGTGCTTACCGCAGGAACACAAACACTTTCAGTAACCTTTACCCCCAAGGACACCGCGGACTACACGACGGCGCAAGCCACCGTGTCGGTGGTGGTGGAAGGGTTGCCGAATATCGCATCACTCATGCCGGCAATGGCCGATTCAGATACGAATTCCACTGACCTCGCCGACGCAAAACAGGGGACGCAGTCAAGCGGCGCCTCCGATCAGCAGAGCAAACTTGAAACACGCACTTACAAAGGTGCTACCTACGTGAAGGGAGCCGACGGCCAATGGTACCTCCAGAAGAATTAGAATTGAACGCACCCACAACGCTACCCGCAGATTTCGGCGAATGGGATGGCGGAGAAAATACCGCAGCGCAACCAGCCAGCGTCAGCGGATTCGATGGTTTCCCTGGTTCCGGCGTTGCCCCCAAGCCGGTTGCGAAATCGGCGACGGCGCGCGTCGCCGTATTACCTGTGGCAGCCAAGCCGCCAGCCGCCGCTCCGCGCAAGCCGGCTCCGACTTACGCTGAAGCAGAGCATGTGTATCAGAAGCCTCAGCGTTCGGCCAGTGCGAAATACAAGGCTGAGGCCGAGAGCGAGGGCAAGCCGAAGAAGACGGGGATGTTTGCCGCCATCGGTGCGGTTGCGGTTTTGCTCGTCGCTGGCGTGCTGGTCTATCCTCACTTGCACTCCGGGGTGACCGCGCCGAAGCCTGCGGTTGCACCGCAGTCGGCAGGGGCAACGACGGCGCTTTCGACGGCGACTGCGATGAAGCCGTCGCCTTCGACGCAGACCACCAACGTGACGCCGGAGGCCACGAACGATACCACTCCGGCCGAGAACACCGTTCGTCCGAATGCGGAGTTGATGAACCGTCAACTGACCGCTCCTTCGAAGATTTCCAGCGACCTCAAGATGCTGGCTGGAAAAGATGCGGCTCCCGCTTCAGGCTTTGGCGCGACCGGCATGGACGGTTTGGGCAATGCTGGCAGCGGCGTCTTCACCGGACAGAGCGGGCCGAAGGTGAAGGTCGCGGTTCCTCAGAAGGTCAGCATCTCGTCGGGCATCGCGGTCGGTTTGCTGATGCAGAGGACTACGCCCATTTATCCGCCCATGGCCAAGAACGCCCGCGTCTCCGGAACAGTGGTGATTCAGGCTACCATTTCCAGGAACGGAACGATCGAAAATCCCCGCGTTGTCAGCGGACCGGCGATGTTGCGGCAGTCCGCGCTGGATGCTGTGAAGACCTGGCGCTTCAGGCCCTATATGCTCAGCGGCGAGCCGGTGGAAGTGGAGACTACGGTGAACGTGAATTTCTCTCTGGGTGGTTGACGAGTCCTCTGCCTCCCTCCCGTTTTCCGGGCAGGGTCAATGATTTACTGTGGATGAGTATCCTCGCCCGATGGAAGGTAGAATGTGGAACTTCTGAATCTGGAAAAGTATAAAGCGGAAATTCACCGAACCCTGATCTCCAAGCTGGATCTGGAGAAACTGTCACGCGTCAATTCCAGTCAGGCGCGCCAGGCGGTAGCCGGCATCGTGAAGGAGATCATCTCTGACCAGCGCGTGCCTTTGAATTTCGACGAGCAGGAGAAGATACAAGCCGACCTGCTCGACGAAGTTTTTGGCCTTGGGCCGCTGGAGCCGCTGCTGCGGGATCCGAAGATTTCCGACATCCTTGTCAATGACAAGGATCATGTCTTCATCGAGAAAGGCGGGCTGCTGCAGAGGGTCGATACGACCTTCCGCGACGACCGCCATCTGTTGCAGATCATCGACCGGATCGTCTCCCGCGTGGGACGCCGGGTCGACGAGTCCTCGCCGATGGTGGATGCCCGCTTGCCCGACGGCTCGCGCGTCAACGCGATCATTCCGCCGCTGGCGCTCGACGGGCCTTCTTTGTCCATTCGCCGCTTTGGAACAGGCCCGCTGGCCGCCAATCAGCTGGTGCAATTGAAGAGCGTTTCGGCGGAGATGATGGAAGTGCTCTCCTCGGCGGTCAAAGCCCGCATCAGCATCCTCATCTCCGGCGGCACCGGCGCAGGCAAGACGACCTTTCTCAACATTCTCTCGCAATACATTCCGCGCAACGAACGCCTGGTCACTATTGAGGACGCGGCCGAACTTCGCCTGGCGCAGGAAAACATCGTGCGCCTGGAAACCCGTCCGCCCAACATCGAAGGCCAGGGAGCGGTCAAGCAGCGTCAGCTTCTGATCAACTGCCTGCGCATGCGCCCGGACCGCATTATCATGGGCGAGGTGCGCGGCGAAGAGGCCTTCGATATGCTCCAGGCCATGAATACCGGCCACGAAGGATCGATGACCACCATTCACGCCAACACTCCCCGCGATGCCATCTCCAGGCTCGAATCGATGGTTGCCATGGGCATGAATCTGCCCGAAAAATCCGTACGCCAGCAGATCGCCTCCGCCATTACCATCGTCGTGCAGGCTACCCGTATGAGCGACGGCACGCGCAAAGTGACCAGCGTCGCCGAAATCACCGGCATGGAAGAGAGTGTTATCAGCATGCAAGAGATTTTTACTTTCACGAAGAAGGGGATTGGGCCCGATGGCAAGGTCATCGGCGTATTCCAGCCAACCCATATCCGTCCCCGGTTCCTCGAACGTCTGCGCGTATCGGGTATTGTCCTGCCGCCGGTTCTGTTTGAGCGCGAAACGCAGGTCAATTGAGCGGAAGGGAGGGAAACTGATATGGGATTGATCATTGTTCTGGTTTTCCTGGGCGCCTTTTCGGTCGTCGCGCTGATTGCGATCGCCAGCGGGAGTGGCGCCTCCGCGCAGGCTAAACAGGTCCATGCCACGCTCGATTCCGCCCTCGCCACCGACAGCCCGGAAGAGCGCGGTCCCATCCTCGATCTGCGCAAGACCGAACGGCTCAGCAGCATCCCCTGGCTCAATCGCAAGCTACTCAGTTTTGAACTCACGCCGCGCGTGCAGTCCCTGCTGTATCAGGCTGACCTGAAGTGGAGCGCCGGAGGCATGCTGGCCGGTAGCGCGCTCTGCTTTGTGTTGACGGGCTATCTGGCTTACTGGCGTACCAATTCCGTTCTTATCGGTTTGGCGGTGGGGTTGCTCGCGGGCGCCATGCCTTATTTCTGGGCGCGCTATAAACGCGGCAAGCGCCTGGACAAGTTTCAAGAGGGGCTGCCGGAAGCGCTGGATTTGATGGTCAACGCTCTGCGCGCCGGGCATAGCCTGATCGCTTCAATGGGTTCAGTGGCGCGGGAGTGCGCCGACCCCCTCGGCTGCGAATTCAAGGCGTGCTTCGAGGAGCAGAACTACGGCCTGGAAATGAAGACGGCCTTGGAGAATATGATCAACCGCGTCCCCCTCCAGGATCTGCGCATCGTCTCCACCGCGATCATGATCCAGAGGGAGAGCGGAGGAAACCTTGCCGAGGTACTCGACAAGACCTCCCATGTGATCCGTGAGCGCTTCCGCCTCAAGCGGCAGGTCGGTGTCCATACAGCCCAGGGACGCATGACCGGGTGGGTGCTCTCTCTTCTCCCGGTATTTCTGGGAGCCGCTTTATATTTTATCAACCCCGACATGATGAGCTTGTTGTGGAAGAATCCCATGGGCATCAAGATGCTCTGGGCGTCTTTCGGCATGCTCGTGGTTGGCGGTTTGATCATTCGCCACATCGTCAACATGGACGTTTAGGTGACCTATGGGATATGCGATTTTTGCCTTTTGCGGCGTTTTTCTGATGATCGTCAGCGGCGGCTTGCTTCTCTTCTATCGAGAAGAAATGCTGCAGCGCATCTCCGACGCGATCAATCCGCAACCAAAAGAGAAATCCCTGTTGACTACCATTCAGCAGACCGGCCTTTCGATCGGCGGCGTGATCGAGCACTTCGAGAATGTCCTTCCCAAGAGCCAGGCTGAGGTATCCATCGTCCTGCAGCGCCTCCAGCACGCCGGTTTTCGTGATGAATCAGCGATCAAAATCTTCTATGGCTCCAAAGTGTTAGTTCCTCTCCTGTTCTGCATCCTGGTTTTGGTTTCGGGACTCGGCGACATGGGAGGGTTTTTCATGTATCTCATCGCCGCGGCGCTGGGATTCCTGGCGCCGGATTTCTGGCTGGGAAGGCAAATTAAGAAACGCCAAAGCAAGATTCGCCGCGGCCTGCCGGATGTGCTGGATCTGCTGGTGATCTGCATCGAGGCCGGTCTCAGTTTGGACCACGCGACGGCGCGCACGGCGGTGGAATTGAAGAATGCCCAGCCGGAAGTGTGCGATGAATTGAATATTGTCGTGCTGGAGCAACGGGCCGGACGTCCGCGCACCGATGCCTGGAAACATATGGCGGAACGCACCGATGTGGATTGCGTGCGCAATCTCGTCACCATGCTGATTCAGGCCGAACAGTTCGGTACCAGCGTCGCCAAGACACTGCGCATTCATAGTGACACCCTCAGAACCCAGCGAGTGCAAGCCGTGGAGGAGGCGGCGGCAAAGACCACTATCAAGCTGCTCTTCCCGCTTGTGTTTTTCATCTTTCCCTCGCTTTTTGTAGTCGTTCTGGGGCCCGCATTGCTTTCCATCTTGGATTCATTCAAGGGTCTCAATCATTGAAGGAAGGAGGAGTCGATATGGATACCACTTTGATCATTCGGGTTGTTGCCGGCGTGCTCGTCGTTGTCATTCTGATTGTCCTGATCCAGCGCCGCCGCACACGGATCAAGTAGCTATTCTTCCGCGGGCGGGCCAGCGGCGCGGAGAAGCCGCGCGTGTTTCGCTGGCCAACTCGATCAGTCCGCTGGCCGGGGCGCCGTTGTTACGGTGCTGGATGTCTCTGCGCGTTGCCCCGGCAGCGGATGAGATGAGGTGTGTCTTGGCGTGGATACCGGGCAGATGGCCTGGCCTCCTCCGCGCCGCTAGAAGCATGGCTTGTTTTCGCCGGCGATCGCAGGGAAAGGACTTGTCATGAGTGTTTCAGATGGGTGTGGTTGAATCGACAACTTGGACTCCGGGACAAGCCCGGTTTCCGGGTTCTCGCAGACAGCCGGAGGCACCATGGAATTGCAACGACTTTGCGCATACAACCAGACTCGCGAATGCTTCCTCGGCCTTGAGGTCGCGCCCGCCGATCTCTCGTTGCCGGAACTGAAGGTTCTGCTGGGGAAGCTTGCGCTCAAGTCAGGCGAGGGCCTTTGGATGAAACCGTTCCGGGGGATTCCTGATTCCAATTTGCGCGTTCCGCTCGATCTGCTCTATCTGGACGAGGATTGCCGGGTCATCGAAACCGTCGAGTCATTTCCCACCTTCCATTCCGCCACCTCGAGTTCGCAGGCGGCCAGCGTTCTGGCGCTGCCCACACACTCGATCTATTCCTCGCAGACCCAGCCGGGCGATCAGCTGGTGCTCTGCGTCGCCGAGGAGATGCAGCTCCGCCTCGAGCAGTTCTTCAGCGCAAACAGCGCTGCCGGCGGAGTGCAAAGCGGCGTTCTGTTGAAGGGGAAAACGCCCTGGAGCGGCGGTTCGGATGTGGCGGAATTGGAGGATCTCTCCACCAATGAGCGCCCGAATTCTTCACCGCCGAAGGAGATAGACCCTTCCCAGTCGAGGACGGAGGACGTTAGCCAGCCGAAGAGCTGGCTGGAGCGCTGGTGGTCCGCGGCTTCGCGAAAAGTGCCGGAGCTGAGAAAGGCTCCGCGGGAGCCGTTGCCCGGACTGGCCGCCTATTACTGGACGGGCGCCGCTCCAAAGGCGCATAGTGTCCGGGACATCAGCTCGACGGGATTGTACGTGGTGACCGAGGAACGCTGGTATCCCGGAACCCTGATCCTGATGACACTGCAAGAGGAGGATGGCGAGGAAGACAGCGCCGAGCGTTCCATCTCCGTGCACTCCAGGACTGTCCGCTGGGGCAGCGACGGCGTCGGCCTGCAGTTCATCCCCCAGGATGCCCCGGAAGCGCGTAAAGGGATGAATGAGCTGAAGCATGGCGTGGATAAGAAGGAACTCGAGCAATTTCTGGAGCGGCTGCTGCGGAAGGAAACCGATTAAGCTTCGTGTGCGCGCCCTGGAAATAATTGGTACTTTTGTGTAGGAAATAATTGGTACTTTTGTGTATAATGTTTTGTCATAAAAGGCAATTCTGAAGGAAAGATGAACGATAATGGGTGGGAGAAGCGGAGAATGGGCGATGAACATGCATAGGGTTCGAGACGGACAGGCGGCGGCGCGGCGGAGCAAGCATAGCGCGGCGCCGGGAAGCGTCAGCGGCAAAGCCCGGCCCGCAGGCGTCCGGCTTCTCGCTTTGCTTCGCCGCGGCGACGAGGGGCAAGCCCTGATGGAGGCGGCCCTGGCGATGACGATTATGCTGATGATCATGACGGGAATATTCGTATTCTCGTCTACCATGCACCAATGGATTTTACTGCAAACAGCCGCAAGCCAAGGCGTACAGACTCTGGCGTTAAGCCAGAACGTCCCAGGCATCGCGGACCCTTGTACTGCTGCTACCACGACTATAACCCAGGCGACGGACCTCGATCCGAGTCAGATCGGCATCACGTTCTATAACGGCTCCGTGGGCGACGCCGTCATTACTCCGGGGAGTACTTGTGAGGGAATTACGAAGGGAACCCAGCTTACGGTGGCACTCACCTATCCTTGCAGTTACGCGAAAGTCTTCAACTTCCAACATAGTTGTTCGCTGAAAGTATCTCAGTCGGAGCCGGCTCAATAACCAGAATCATCGAGGCAAATTCAATGAAAACGATCCATGTTTCTTTTCTCGGAAAAGTGTTCAATGACCAGCGCGGGCAGATGCTGGCCTGGGTGGCGTTAGCAGCCGTTACCATAATGACAACGGGCGGGTTAACGGTCGACGTCGGTCATGCCTATATGGTCCGCACTGCGCTCCAAAGCGACGCCAATGCGGCGGCGTTAGCCTCCGTGCCTTATTTGTTCACCACTGTCAACACGACTTCCACGCCATCAACTGTACTGAAAAACGTGGCGTTACAGTACAGCGGCGCTGTGTCAACGGATTACAACTATAACTCATCCATGGGAACCCTTACTCCCAGTGTGACGACGCCCTGCATGGATACGTTGCTGGCAAATACGACCTGCAGCGCTACCGGCAATGTCCCAAACGCCGTGGTAGTGAATTTGCAGGCCCAGGTGCCGACGTATTTCATGAGCCTGATTCCCGGCGGTCCCAAGACCTTACTTGTAGGCGCGACTGCGACCGCATCCCCAGGGGGCGCAACGCAGCCCTGGAACCTGGCGATCATCCTGGACGCAACGCATTCGATGTCCAGTACAGATCCAAACTGCAGTAGCATGACGTATGAACAGTGCGCGCTGAATGGCATTATGCAGATGCTGACTCAAATCAATCCCTGTGCTGGTGGGGTGACGAGTTGCAACGCCGCTAGCGGTCAGGCGCTGATTCGCGTGAGTCTGTTCTCCTTTCCCAATGTTGACACGGGCTCGGTTAATAACGACATCACCTGCGGAGGCTCCGCTACAGAGGATCTGTATACCCTCCCCAAGATACCTACTTCGAACGGACAGCTTACCGGAACCGCGATAACCTCCGGGGCAAACGCCGGCTACGTGCCCATCAAGTACACACCCACCACCGGCAGTGCGTGGACTGCGACCTACCAGATCACATTACCATCCGCATCACCCTCCACCACCGATCCGGATAAGTATGGTTTCTCGAGCGATTTTTACCCCGGTTCGGGGGGGAAACAGTTGAACCCCAATTCCACCCTTGTGAAGGCCGTCGGGAACGTCACGACAACTGGGAAGAGCACTACCGCCGGTTGCTTGAAGCCCCCGACTCAGATAGATTCAGCATACGGTCATACCTACTTCGCAAGCGCAATCTATGCGGCGCAGGCGGCGCTACAGGCCGAAAAGCCGGTGGCGGATGCCGCTCTAGCGACTGTTTATCCTGGGTATGGGTTAACTACGACCAACGGGATCATATTCATCAGCGATGGTCAGGCGCAGGTGAACCCGGCAACTGCAAATAACAGGTTTCCTTCAGCCGGAAGCACAGCTTCCACCGCCAGCTCCGCCGGTGTGGGCGGGATAAATGTTGTGTATAATAATGGAAATACGGCTTACACCACTGGCCATAATTTCACTAGTACGGCTGCGACTTCGCCTAGCACGTGGGGGCTATACCCGGACTACAACGATCCTTGTCAGCAGGCGATGACGGCGGCGCAGTTTGCCTATTCTAAGGGAACCAGGGTCTTCGGGGTTGCCTACGGCGCGGAAACGAATGGATGTCTGATTGGCGATTCCCCTTACGCTGGCAATGACAGTAATAATTCCAGTGCCCCTTTGGTTGTCAACGCCACCAGCTCAACCGCCACCGGCTATCCCGCCAGCGGCTATACGATGAACCTTCATCTCTCCTCGTATTCGGGGATCTATCCCTGCGTGACGATCGAGAATATCGCCGATACCTATGTCTCGCCGCAGGGCCAAGGGGATTTCTACGCTGAAACATCCAGCAACCTTGTCGGCGGCTGCTCCACCACAACCATGAATACGCCGTTGAAGAACCTGGCCACCATCTTCGAGGCTATCTTGAGTAGCCTGGGGAACGGTCCGCGGCTGGTTCCCAACCAGTAACTAGCCTCCTGAAGGAGAATCAAGCTCCGCTGCCCGGCCAGTCCGCCCGTTGGACTCGCCGGGCAGTTTTTTATTCCTCCACTTCGGGGATGATAAGCAGGACTTCCACCTTGATATTTTGCCCATTCTGCGTGGCCGGCCTGAACTCCCACTGGCTGAGCGCGCCGAGGACAAACTGGGCTTGCGCGAACTCCGGCGGAAAGGCGATGGAGAGCGCCTCGAAGCGGCCCGCCTGATTGACAAAGCCGTGAATCATGAGGGCATCGGCGTCGATCGTGCCGGGAGCGATGTTGGGGCGCACGATGTTATAGGGCCAGGGCGCGTCAACGCGTGTGGTCGCGCCCGCGGGGCTGTCGGCGCGCGAAAGCGAGTACTGCAGAATCCAGTTCTTGGCCAGGCCGACGGGTAGATAGACGGTATAGGACAGCCGTCCGCTCCATAGTTCGGCGGTCTCCGGATACTTTTCTGTGAGCGAGGAGCCTACCACAACGGAACCGAATTGTCCTTCCTTCGGCCTCGTAATGTGAGCTCCTGAAGGCGTATTGACGATCCCGTACCCAGTTGGCGCGGTAGTCTTTTGCGCGGTACCCGCATTGGCTCCCTGGGCGGATTTGGCGGAGTCGGGCAGGTCAGCGGATTTGGCGGAATCCGGTTTTGCCGCGCCCTTGCCTGCTGCATGATCCGCAGGCTTGTCGGCGGGCTTTTCGTTCGCCTTGCCGGCTGCAGTATCCGCCGGCTTGTCGGTGGGCTTGCCAACTGCCTTATCGGCGGATTTACCAACTGCCTTATCGGCCGGCTTCTCGACCGGTTTATCGGTCTGGCTTCCATGCCCCGCGGGCGTAGTGTTCTTTGCCTCCGCCGGGGCGAGCTCTCCAGGCGAAGGCGTGGCAACCGACGAGTTCACGGGAGGCAGAGTGACGGCGCCATTCGCCATGCGATGCTCGGAGAGCGACATCACCGCGGCGGGCGTCGGCAGCGAGGAGCCTTGCGCGGTGGTGACCGGAGCCGGCGGCGTGGGTTTGGGCCCGGTAACCACCAGCGGCGTCGTGGTGCTGGGAAGGATCGGCTGAGGTTGCACCACCGGCAGAGCGACGGCGGGAATGGCAATCTCCGCCAGGTTCTGTTCCTCATTGGGCAACTGGGTGGAAGGTTTCACTTCGGCCACTACAGGCTTTTCCGGCAGGGGCGGAACGATGGTCTTGACCACCGTCTTCTTTCCCGCCCAGATCACGACCGTCGGCACCGGGATTTCCACATTGAGCGCCAGAGGCTTGGGGATATCCGGTTGCACCAGCGTCTGCGCTCCCCGCGGAGCTTGCACAACCATCCGCAAAGCCGGCCGCGGCGCCTCCGGGCTCGCGGCCGGTGGAGAGGCTGGCGCTTTTGCGGGCGCGGATGCTTTAGAAGGCGCGTGGGGCGTCGTGATTTCTTTACTGAAATCGCTCCTGGCCCGCTGCATCTCGGCTTCCAGCGTGTGCAGATCCAGATGCCGCACCTCATAGCGCTGCACGGCAACCTGGACTTTGACCTTGGGCGCGGAGATGATGCCTAAAAATATCAATCCAAACGCGACCCCGTGCGCCAGGATCGAAAACACAAAGGAGTAGGGCCGCTGATTCAGCTCTGGTTGTTCGGAAAAGAGCGATATCGTTGAGGAAGTCCTCATGCCCGGATGAATTTCCTTCCTCGCGTCGCTAGGTACCAGTTGCTGGGTAAAGTGCGGTCCATGCAACCTCTGCCTGATCAACGGCCGAGAAATACCTATCGTCTCTCTGCATATTTCAATTATAATCTCTCCCAGCATGGTTGATGGAGGGGTTCTGACTCATGACCCTCTTGATACCTCCTGTCCATGCGGCTGTCCTTGCTGCTGTTTCGATAAGGCATCAAGGGAATACACTGAATACGCATTTGAACTTGTTGGACGATCCGTCCGCGCAACTCCCGTTTCGGCATGGAGTCGAAGCAGGTTCTTCAAAGGCGCGGCAATTGCCACAAGGGACAGAAAGGCGAAGCTGGCGGGGTAGCCAGTTCAAACAGGTTTCCAAATGAACCGAAGATTACTCACGATTCTTATGGCCGCTTTAGTGATTGGCTTTGTCTGCGCTTTTCTGGTCTATCAGATGGTGAACAGCCGATTGGCGGCGGTCCGTCCGTTGGCCGCTACAGGTATCGTCGCGGCAAAAACGGACATCAAGCTCGGAACCGTTCTCAGCGCCAACGACCTGACGACGGTCCAGATTGCGGGAGGGGTGCCCGCGGGCGCCATTCTCGTCAAAGACATGAGCCGCGCTATTGGACGAGGGGTCATCTCGGACCTCTATGTGGGCGAGCCGATTATCGAGAACCGCCTGGCCGCCGTCGGATCCGGCGGAGGATTGGCGGCCACCATTCCTCAGGGCATGAGAGCCTGCGCGGTCAGGGTTGACGACGTGGTGAACGTCTCTGGGTTCGTCACTCCCGGAATGCGCGTGGATGTTCTGATCTTCGGTACGCCTCCGGGCACGCCAAATCCCGAGCAAGGCCAGATATCGAAGACACTGCTGCAGAACATCCAGGTTTTATCCGCGGGCACGGAAATTCAAAAGGATCCGGAAGGGAAGGCGAAGCCGGTGCAGGTGGTCAACCTGCTGGTGACGCCGGAAGACGCTGAGAAGCTGAGCCTGGCTGCCAATTTTACCATCCGGCTGGTGCTGCGCAACCCGCTTGATACCAAGGTCGATGTGGTTGCCGGCACGGACACCAAGAGCCTCTTTACGGGAATGAACACCGCGCCGCCAAAGCCGCAGCGCGTCGCGGCCCCCAAGAGCGCGGTACCCCCGCCCTTTTCCATTGAGGTGATCAACGGTACGAAAACGAGTGAAGAAAAATTTGCTTCTCCCGAGGGACACAAGTGAGAGCGAAGACTGTCATTACCATCGCATGTTTCAGCGCATTTGCTCTAATGATCTGCGCCGGGGCCGGCTTGCGGGCTCAGACCTCACCGTCTCCTTCCGAACCCGCCGCCTCCACTCAGGACTCGGCGAATGATCTTTCCGTCGCGGTGGGCAAGACCGTGCTGGTTAACACTACATGGCCGATCAAGCGTGTTTCCGTCGGCATGAGCGAGATTGCCGAGGTCCATGGGACGAGTCCGACCGAGATCATGGTGAATGGCAAGACCCCCGGAGAAACCAGCCTGATTGTCTGGGATACGCACGGCGGCCGGCAGTTTTTCAACGTGACGGTTCGCGCCAGCGCGACGGCATTGAACGACAGCCTGGATTCGATTCGCCGCGAGCTCCGTACCGAGCTTCCCGGACAGCCCCTGAAGGTCAGTCTCGAGAATGGCAACATCTTTCTGCGCGGAACGGTCAGGGATCTCGACAGTTCCTCGCGCGCGGTGAAGATCGCCGGCACGGGCGGTAAAGTCGTGAATCTTCTCAACGTCAATGTGCCTGCATCCGACCCGCAGATCATGCTCAAGGTTCGCTTTGCCAGCGTCGACCGCAACAAAGCGAAGCAGCTGGGCATCAACATCTTCAGTCTGGGTGGGCTCAACACGGTTGGAGGGATTACAACCGGGCAGTTCTCACCGCCAACCATTACCGGCCCGACCGGCGGATCAGTCACGACCACGAATGGCGTAACGACCGTGACTCCGCCATCAGCTGCCACAGCGACCTTTACCAATGAATTGAATCTGCTTGCCCTCGGCCCCGGCGGCCTGCCCTTCGGCGTCGACATCGAGGCCCTCGAATCCAAAGGCGTGGTGCAGGTTCTCGCTGAACCCAATATCGTGGCGATGAATGGTAAACAGGCCAGCTTCCTGGCGGGCGGTGAGTATCCCTATGCCTTTGCCTCCGGACTCGGAACCGTCTCCGTCGAGTTCAAAGAATATGGAGTTCGTCTCAACTTTCTCCCCACCATTACACCTCGCGGATCCGTTCGTCTCCAGGTGGCTCCAGAAGTCAGTTCTTTGGATTTCGCCAATGCCATTGTGATCTCCGGGTATGAGATTCCCGCCATTGCTACGCGGAAGATGAAGACCGAGGTCGAATTGTCGGACGGCCAAAGCTTCGTGATTGGCGGGTTGCTCGACAACCGAGAGACCGAAGCCTTACAGAAGATTCCATTCCTGGGGGACATCCCCGTTCTCGGCAAGTTCTTTCAGTCGATGTCGAAGAACAGGACAAACACCGAGCTGATCGTCCTGGTGACGATGGAGATGGTTGCTCCTATTCAGGCAGGCGATCCCTTGCCGGCGCTGAAGTTTCCGTCGAAGTTCCTGCCGCCTAACTCCGGCATACCCATGAATACTCCGGACGCCAAGACCGCGGCCAACACACCAGCCCCCGCGCCTCCAACCATGTCTGTCGAGAAGTTGGTTGACAGCATGAAGCCGGAGACGCCGCTCATGGTCCAAGGCGAATCAACCGGCTTTGGCGGCGGCTCGTCGACCACTACAAGCACCAGCTCAGCACCTGCTCCCCCGTACTAATGAGGTTTCCGGCTGTCTCTCCCGGCAGCCGGCGGCCTTGCGGAAGGACTGCTCAGAGTGTAGCGGCAACCGCAGTTTCACGGCGAGCCCAAACAGCGTTTCTTCTGGAAGGCGGCTTTTTCTTCGCGGGAAAGCCGCTTGCGTGATTGGCTCCGATTCCAGCAGACTAGAGGTGGATATTACCTGCGAAAGGATCGAAGACATCCGGATGAATCCGTTCAGGTGGATCGTATCGAGAGCGCGGAATCTGCTTATTTCGCGCCGCAATGCTCCACGGGATACGCGTCTTCAGGTTTCAAATCTTACCCGCAATACGGTGCTGGCCACCTGCATGGAAGTAGCTGACAGCGCCGCCATGCGCAACAAAGGCCTGCTCGGGCGCGAGCGTATCTCGCCCGGAGAGGGGCTGTGGATTATCCCCTGCGCATCCGTGCATACCTTCTGGATGCGCTTTCCCATCGACTTGGTTTATCTGGACCGCAAGAAGCGTATCCGCAAGCTCAGCGGCGACGTGCGACCCTGGCGGCTGTCGGCCTGTCTCTGGGCGCACTCCGTCCTCGAGCTTCCGCCGGGCACGATCCACGGCACGCAGACGCAGCAAGGGGACAGGCTGGAATTCTCGAATGTCGCCGTGCCGGAGACGGCGGTGGAATGGCCACTGAGCGAGGGCAAAATCGAGACGGAGATTCCACAATGAACAGCATTGCGCCCTCGATTTCGATTCGATCCCGCTTGGGCGCCTTCCCCAGGTTTGATTGGCTCATGGCGTTTGCCAGCGCGACGGTCCTGGCGATTTCGTTCGCCGGATGCAAGCTGACCTTGATCCGGATTCCCGATCTCGCGACCACCATCCTTGGCACGGTGTTACTGATCCCCATTATTCTTTTGATACCGATTTACTGGCACGAAAAGGGCAAGATCGAGCTGCGAGACGCCGCTCTTACCATTCCCTGGTGCCTGATTTTCAGGTTCACCCTTGGATACACCGTAGCCATTGCCGGCAGGCTGGGCATGAACATACCTTTACAGGATGAGTACCTTGCGCGACTGGATCATTCCCTTGGAGTCAGTGTACCGGAGATCATGGAGTGGTCCTCGCATCATTGGTTCGGCAACTTCGTCAGCAGGACTTATCCTCTTCTCTTCCCCATGCTTCAAATTTCGTTTTTTTTACCTGCACTGACCGGCAAAGTCAGAGCAGCGCAGCAATTCATCACATCCAACCTGATCGCATTCGCGGTCACCGTGCCCTTGTTCGGTTTGTTCCCCGCGGTCGGGCCGTGGTACGGCTATCATCTTCCGGCAAATCCCACCATGGCGGCCTGCCAGCTTAGCCTTTTCCATCTTCGCGCTGCCGGCCCCTACACCCTGAATCTCTACGGAGTGGTCTGCTTTCCCTCCTTTCATGTGATCTGGGTTCTGCTGTGCGCAAACTCGCTATGGTGCTTCAAGCCCTTGCGCATTCCGGTGGCCATTCTCTCGATACTCATTGTCCTGTCTACGATGACCAGTGGCATGCACTATTTTGTCGACGTGCTCGCCGGCCTTCTGGTGGCTGCAGCGGCTATCGCTGCTTCCAGGGCGCTCAGCCGATGGCATACCCCGTGAAGACTGCGGCCGCCGGCCTGCTTTTCAGCGCACTCCGTGCTCGAGCTTCCGCAAGGCGCGATCCGCAACACGCAGACACAACCCGGAGACACGCTCGAGTTCCCGGCTGTTTCTCCGCAGAGCGGCAACTCTTCTTCTCTGAGGTGAAAGCAGGAGCCCCAGCCGACAGAAATTCGTTGTTTCGCTATGGCTGCGTTATACTGACAGTTCCGCCGGTAGACGATACCGTGCAGACGATCGGCTGGACCGAGAAATGCACCAGTTCGCAATTCTTTTAAACCCCGCCATGATTGGGATTCTGTCCATCTTTTTGTCTGTGCTTTGGATGCTCAGGGACGAAAGAGACAAAACCCGTCCATTGCTCGTATTTGCCGTGACGCTTAACCTCTTTTTCGGCACTTTCCTGAACTTCTTCATGGGAAGAGAAGGTGGTCTGCTTCCTTGGAAATACGATCATGTGCTATTCCAAATGGATGAGTCGCTTGGCGTCTCGGCTGCCTCAATCGCGCATCCATTGTTAGGCGCATGCAGGGTTCCGCTCGTCGTGATCTATCATCTGATGGTTCCCATGATGATTTGCTGGTTCCTGGTGACTCGATACCGGAATCAGCGCGGGTCGGTGGTGCTGGCTTATGTTGCTGAATTAGTCGCTGGACCCATCCTATATGCCGTTTTGCCAGCGTGTGGGCCTGTCTATGCATTTGGCGCGCAGTGGCTTCACCCCCCGGCAGTACAGGCAAACGTCGTTCGGCTTAGTGGAATGCCAAACGCGTTCCCTTCCTTGCACATAGCAACGGCCTTCGTGTTTGTGCTTTTTGCCCCAGGCAAACTGTGGCGGGGAGTATCGCTGGCGTTTCTTGCCGGCACGGGCTTGGCGACACTCTCGACGGGAGAACATTACGTCATCGATCTTGTTTCGGGGCTTGCATTCGGCTGTTTCGCGGCAAGCGTAGGGTACCGAAGAGTCCGGAGCGCCCTTCTTTATCTGGGGGTCGTACTATTCTGGTCACTCACGATCCGGTTTGGGTACGCGTTCCTGATCGTCCACCCCGGTGTGACGCAATCATTAACGGTACTCACGGCGGCAGTTGCGACCTTGGCAGTGTTCAAAGAGTGGAGAGTTCCGGCCCTGCGCGCGGCTGAACTCGCGATTACGCCTCAAGAATGACGTTTCCGATGTCATTGTGCGCGCGTTCGAGTCATGCATTCACAGCAGCGGAGCTGTCACCCAGCGTAGTTTCGGATATCAGCCCGCACGGCCCGGAACCGCTTCCTTGCCCTCAAAGCTGACCAGGCCTTGGCCCACCGGGTGGAGGGAGTGCATGCAACGAGATACCAAACCAGCCACGCGGGCGCAGTCCAATAAGTCCAAAGATACAAAGCGGTGGGTTGCCAAATGCTGCGGAACAGCGCAATTTCGACCAGGGCGCTCAAGAACGCAAGAGCTATCAAAAGGTTCCGGAATCGGGTAAGAAATGCGCCTTGCAACAGGGCCGGTATCACCAAGCCCTGATCGTAAACCCACGAATAGGGCGCTACCAGGAGCGAAACCAGCAGCAGCGGGTTGCCGTTTTTCGTCCAATCCCAGCCCTGGCGGCGAGGCCAGTAATAGCCGAGCGCCCAGGCGCAGCCCAAAGCGGCTGGCAGAAATTGCAGGCTCATCGAGTTTGCGCCGAGCCAACTGCGCAGCAGATAGCTCAGGCACGGAATGTATTCCCTCTCGATTCCTGATGCGCGCGCCATTTGTGCATACTGGGCCCATGCCTGCGGGTCTATCAGGAATGTAATCGCACTGCTCGCGGCCAGGGCGGCCGCGGCGCCGGCCACCAGCTTGTAGCTCCGGGAAACCAGCACCCAGGCCAGCAGCGCGGCGCCGAAGGGCAAAAAAAGATGAGGCTTCAGCGCGCAAAGCGCAAGCGCGCTTCCAGCCAAAAAGGGCTGTGTGCGATGCAGGCGCAGAAACAGCGTCAAACCGAGCAGCAGAAGGAGAGATGTTTGCCCGTAGATCAGGCAAAGCAGAGCCGGTCCGAAGGAAAGCCCAATCAAGTACCGGGAATTCCTCGGCCGGCCGTACAGGATCCAAAGCAGGCGAATGGAAACTGCAAGGCACGCGAGCATGAACAAGGACCACAGCAGCCATCCCGCCCGCGGACTGAGGAACCCCAGCGGATAGACCAGCGGAAGCGCCCAGGGAGGGTTCCTCATGAAGCCAATTCTATTCGTCGCCGGCGTCCCCACCGAGCGCTCGATCCGCGCCATGGCAGCTTCATCATAGGGATTGGCATGGTGCGCCAGTTGCTGGCCGGTGGCCCAGAAGAAGATGTAATCGCGGGTAGCCGGACCGTTGACTGAGATCAATGCGAAGCAGAATACTCCCACGGTAAACCCCGCGGCCAGGCCGCAAACGGAAACGAATGGCAGTACTGCGGCAGTGCCGAGTATTTTTTGCCGTGTGAGCCGTTCTCCGGTCATCCTCATTTATGACTCCAGGACTGCTGGATTCCGCTGGATGTTTGGATGCGCATGCGCCGCTCGGTGGCGTGCGGCAGCGCGAGGGTATCACGATCTGCTTCCCGGTTTGTGGAGACATATATCTTGGTTGCCATGGACGCTATTTTACTTCCTCCGAGGGACCACTGTGCTGCGCGGGATCAGGTTCTTGTGAGGCGAGCGCCCAGCGCGAATTCAATGCGGTCTTTAATTACTTTCGTCTTCCGGTTCGGTACTTCAGTGTCCTGTATACAGGTTCGGGAGGCCGGGATTGAACTGTATACAATTGTTTACACTTACATGCACATTTTTGCCCAATTATTTTCGTAAGTTATTGTTATATAAGAATATTACGATTTTTGCTGAATGGCATTACACTTGCACAAGATAGAGTGCCCCGGCCTCGGCTGGGAAAATCAACTTACGGGGAGAACACAAATGAACACCATGCTTCTCAAGATGTATGTGAAGTTCCAGGACCTGATGGACCGCGAAGAAGGCCAGGATCTGGTTGAATATGCCTTGGTTCTTGCTTTGATAGCCCTCGGCGCCACCGTTGCCATGAGAACTTTGGCCAACGCCATCAGCATCGCGTTCTCAAACATCGCGACCCAGTTCTCAAGCACCGTCTAACTCCTGTCAATATACCGTCAGGACAAACCATCCCAGCGCCTTCGCAGGAGAGATGCGTCCGCCAGATTTGGCGAGAAGGCGTATCTCTCCGGCTAAGGTTCGGGTGAGCCCAACTCACAATGAGGCAATCCGATGTGGCCCGGATATCATAGGCTCGTCTTCCGACTGCAGTGCTGGATATCGCAAGTGGATGGCCAGGATATTTTTGAATACGCCTTGGTCATTTCCCTAATTGCGTTATTGATCACCGCATCTAACCGTGCGTTGGCAAACGTCATCTCCACGATCTTCAGCAATTTAGCCACGCAGTTCAGTGCCACCGTCTAGATGATCTCCGGCCGGGCACGAAATTGGCGCCAAAACTGTTCCCCTTGTAGCTGCGCGGGAGAGATTCGCGGGGCATCACGATTGCCGCTACGTTCTCTCCCATGCTTTTTCGACCGTCTTTTCTGGTCGCAATCATACCCCGCTCGACCCTGCCTCCGGTCCCAGGAGGCCGGTATTCTTGTAGTATGAAACCAAGCATGGACATGACAAGGAGGCGGCGGACTGCTCTGGTTTGGCTGCTGTTGTGCTGCGGAATCTCTGTATTCTGGGGCTCTTCCATCGAGCGCGCCTCGCCCTACGGGCTGTTCGATTTCAAAGCGGTCTACTATTCCGCGCGATGCTTGCTTCAACACAGCGATCCCTACAAAGCAGGTGAGCCGCTGCGTGTCTATCTGGCGGATGGCGGAGCCTCCTCGGGCGAACTCACGGATATTCTTACGCTGAATATGTACTTGCCGACAGCATTCATTGTTTCTGTTCCCTTCGCGATGCTGCCGTGGGGGCTGGCGCACATACTCTGGATGACTTTCATCGCCGGGAGCCTTTTCCTTGCCGCTTTTCTGATGTGGAAGCTCGCGGGTGACTCTTCTCCAGGCATATCCCTCTTCCTGATTTGCTTCGTTCTTGCCAACAGCGAAATTCTGATGAAATCAGGCAATCCCGCCGGAATCGCCGTAGGCCTTTGCGTGATGGCCGCCTGGTGCTTTCTTGAGGAACGGTTTGTGCCGGCCGGCATTTTGTTCCTGGCGGTCAGCCTCGCGATCAAGCCCCATGACTCAGGCTTGGTCTGGCTCTATTTTTTGCTGGCGGGCGGGGTCTATCGGAAGCGCGCGCTGCAAACCCTGGCGCTGACCGCTGCTTTGGGTTTGCCGGCAGTCCTGTGGGTCACTAGTGTTGCGCCGCATTGGATGCAGGAACTGCACTCCAATCTTCAGGCCGCTTCGCAGCCGGGCGGTCTCATCAATCGAGGGCCTGACTCCGCGATTAGCGGAAGCTGCCCGAGCATGATCATCAACCTTCAATCCACCATTAGTGCCTTCCGGAACGATCCGCGCTTCTACAATTCGGTCAGCTATCTTGTCTGCGGAACGCTTCTGCTGATCGGCGCAATCCACACTCTCCGGGCGCGCATCTCGCGGCGCAGTGCCTGGCCGGCGCTCGCGGCGGTCGTGCCTCTCACGATGCTCATCACCTATCATCGGTGCTATGATGCGAAGCTCTTGCTGCTCTCGATTCCGGCCTGCGCCATGCTGTGGGCCGAGGGCGGCCCGGCTCGCTGGATCGCGCTTCTGGTGAATACCGCGGGAATTGTCTTCACCTCGGATATTCCACTGGAAATGATCAGCGTCGCCGTTGGGAACAGACACGTAGCCACAGCGGGGCTCTCCGCGGAGACACTGACCGCTGTGCTGCTGCGGCCCACTCCGCTCATCTTGCTGGCGATGGGCATCTTCTATCTGTGGGCGTATCTGCGGCGCGAGCCAGAGAGAGGCGGAAGATGACCACGACGCGGCGCAATGCTCTGGTTTGGATTCTGCTGGCCAGCGGGATTTCCATTCTGTGGGGTTCCGCCGTGGGGCAGACCGGGAACGGGTGGGTGGATTTCCGGGCAGTTTACTACGGCACGCGCTGCCTGATTCAGCACCACAATCCATACAAAGTTAGCGAGCTGGAGGCGGTTTACCGCAGCGAGGGCGGCGAACGTCCGTCAGAGACCATCCAGGCTCGCCAGGCCGTGACGTTATTTGTAAACATGCCCACCACACTCCTCTTCACGGTTCCCTTTGCGCTGCTCCCCTGGGGACCCGCCCATGTGCTGTGGATGACCTTCACCGCGGGCGTTCTTATCCTTGCCGCCCTGCTGATGTGGAATCTTGGCGCACGATATGCGCCCAACATCACCCTCTTGCTGATCTGCTTCCTGATGGCCAACTGCGAGGAGATCTTTTGCACCGGCAATACGGCCGGAATCGCTGTAAGCCTGTGCGTGGTGGCCGTCTGGTGTTTCTTTGAGGCGCGGTTTCTGTGGGCCGGCATCCTATGCCTTGCGGTCAGCCTGGCCATCAAGCCCCATGATGCGGGACTGGTCTGGCTCTATCTTCTGCTGGCGGGCGCGCCCTATCGGAAACGCGCGCTGCAAACTCTGCTGGTAACCGCTCTCCTGGGCGTGTCCGCCTTTCTGTGGCTTTCGCACGTAGCGCCGCATTGGAGGTCGGACTGGCAATCCAATTTGTCAGCCATTTCCGCGCCCGGCGGCATCAATGAACCGGGCCCATCTTCCCTCAACGGCGGCAGCGCCAGCACAGTGGTCGATCTGCAGGCTGCCATCAGCATCTTCCGGGACGATCCAGGCTTCTACAATCCCATCAGCTATCTGCTCTGTGGAGCGCTTCTGCTGGCAGGCGCGGTGCGCGCGCTGCGGTCGCGCTTCACGCTGTCGAACGCCTGGCTTGCGCTCGCGGCCGTTACAGCTCTCACCATGCTGGTGACCTATCATCGGCCATGGGATGCGAAGCTCTTGCTGCTCGCCATCCCCGCCTGCGCCATGCTATGGGCCGAGGGCGGCCCGGCCCGGTGGCCTGCGCTGCTGATCACTACAGCGGGGCTTGTCTTTACCGCGGATATTCCGTTGGCGATTCTCAGTATTCTCGCGAAGAACCTTCATATCGGCACTGCCAGCATCTTCGGAAAGATGCTGACCGTTCTGCTGATAAGGCCCGCCTCGCTGATCCTGCTGATAGTAGCCATCTTCTATCTGTGGATCTATCTTTCGCGCGCCGCCGAAGGAGATCCCCTTCTCTCCCGGAAGTGATTTCCCTAATGAATCTTGGATACGGTATTCTATCGAGGGAAATTACACGACGGGAATCGTATGGATAACTTGCTGAATGTGAAAGCCGCCGGATCGGCGCGCTGGGATTGCGTGAGTTTGGGCGAGGTCATGCTGCGGCTTGATCCGGGCGATGATCGCATTCATACGGCGCGCGCCTTTCGCGCATCGGAGGGCGGTGGCGAATACAACGTGGCTCGCGGGCTGCGCCGCTGCTTCGGCCTGCGCACCGCGATTGCGACGGCGCTGGCCGACAATCCCGTCGGACGGCTGGTGGAAGACTTGATGCTGCAAGGCGGCGTCGATCAGGAGCTGGTCCGCTGGAAGCCCTACGACGGAGTAGGCCGCACGGTACGCAATGGCCTGAACTTCACCGAGCGGGGCTTTGGCGTCCGCGCCGCGCTGGGATGCTCGGATCGCGGCCACACGGCGGTCTCGCAGCTTGCCCCCGGAGATTATGATTGGCCGCAAATCTTCGGCGCGAAAATGGGTTCGCGCTGGCTGCACACCGGCGGTATCTTCGCGGCTCTCTCCGATACAACCAGGACCGTTGCGGCCGAAGCGATGGATGCGGCGCGGACGGCGGGAACCGTGGTCTCCTACGATTTGAATTATCGCGAGTCGCTGTGGAAGGCGATTGGTGGCAAGGCGAAGGCGCAGGAAGTGAATCGCGATTTAGTGTGCAAGGTGGACGTTCTCTTCGGCAATGAAGAGGATTTTTCCGCAGTGCTGGGAGTGAAGATGGAAGGAGTCAGCGAGAGCTTCGACGAGCTTCCCATCGTGAGTTACGAGAAGATGCTGCGCGAACTCTCTGCCGCCTACCCCAATCTGAAGGTCATTGCCTCCACATTGCGCACGGCTCTCTCCGCGTCGGAGAACGCGTGGGGTGCGATCGCGCTCTATAGCGGTGGCATCGTGCATGTGCCGCAGCGCGATGTGGAAATTCTGGATCGTGTGGGAGGAGGCGACTCTTTTGCTTCCGGACTGATCTACGGCCTGCTGGCCGGCAAGGGCATGGAATGGGCGATGAAATGCGGCGTGGCGCACGGCGCTCTGGCCATGACCACGCCCGGAGATACCAGCACGGCGAGTCTTGCTGAAGTGCTCCGCCTGATGGGTGGCGGAGCGGCACGCATCTCGCGATGATCGCTCCACAGGCGGCATGAGCCTTAACCGCAGAGAACAAAGGAATGACGATGAAAAAGGAAGATGTACTGAAGCGCATCCGCGAGATAGGGCTGCTGCCGGTGCTGCGCGCTCACTCGATTGATGAGGCGCTGGCTCTCGCGGAGGCTATCGAGGCCGGAGGAGTTACCGCACTCGAAGTGACCATGACGGTTCCTGGGGCGATTGAAGTCATCCGCCAGTTGGTGCGCGAGACCCAGGGGCGCATTCTTATCGGAGCGGGTACGGTCCTGGACCCGGAGACCGCGCGCGCCTGCATGCTGGTTGGCGCGGAGTTCATCGTCAGCCCATCGCTGAATGTGAGGACAATCGAGATCTGCCGCCGCTACAGCGTGCCGGTGATGCCCGGAGCGCTGACGCCGACGGAGGTGGTGACTGCCTGGGAGGCCGGCGCCGATGTGGTCAAGGTCTTTCCGTGCAGCGCACTGGGCGGGGCAAAGTACCTGAAGGCGCTGAAAGCCCCGCTGCCGCAGATCGAGCTGATTCCCACCGGGGGAGTTTCGCTGGCCACCGCGGCGGAGTTCCTGGCTGCTGGAGCCTTTGCCCTGGGCGTGGGCGGCGACCTGGTCAATCCCCAGGCCATCGCCGATGGTAAGCCGGAGCTCATCACCCAAACGGCGCGCGAGTACATGAAGATCATCCGCAACTTTCGCGCTTCATGAACGGGGCCGGCTGAGGTTCGTGGTTTCCCAGGCCCCAAAAGCGGGACTCGGGGGTCCGGCATATTTGATAGGCTGTAACAACATCTTATGATCATAACGCCTGGAACTGATCCCTGGACGAAATCAGGAGTTACTCAGCAATAAGGCGCGGCTGAAGCCGCGCCTTTACAAAACTCCAAATATTTCAGAAACTCTCCAAGTCCATCACCCAGGCTTTCACCAAATCCATCTCTTTGCCGCCGACCAGCTCCAGCCGAACCAGCTCCTCGTAACAGCGAATCAGATTAGCTCCCAGATTCTCCGGTCCTGCTTCCAGCTTCAGCGCATCAAGTTGAGTTCCGATTTTGCGGTTGTTCAAATACCCCGAAATCTCATCGGCAAAATCCTTCATCAAGTTATGCTCATTCCGTTCCTGATATACATCCGGCCCCTTGAACAGCACACTCCAGCCGTTCTCCCATGCAATGCGCTGCGCCACAAAGCTGCGCCAGATATCTGTCATGCGGAAAGAACAGTAAGAAGGCAGATACATCAGCGGATACGCCGCTGGGAACCAGGCAGTATTCTGGCTGTTGAATGGGCACCACGTCCCGCGCCCCAGAGCCAGCCGCCGGTCTGTTCTGAAGCAGATCGGAAGCGGCAGCAGCAGCCGGTAAATCGCGTCCACATCCGGATCTTCATTCGCCAGTCCTTGCTGAATCGGACAGTCTAACTCGGCCTCCGGCAGCTTCTCAAACTCCGGCAGCGGCTTCTGAATCGCATCCAGGGGCAATCCCCGCGGCCAGATATTAGCCTCGGTAAAGTACCCATAGACGTTTGTCCATCCGTTCGCGGAGAGCGCCGGTGCAAACAACCGCTGCGTTCTCGCGTTCCAGAACTCCGGCATCGGCTGATTGTCATCATCGGTCTCAAGCAGCATGCTTGGCCGCTTTTGGATCGCCAGCAAATAGCCGATGTTTTTCCGCGAGTAATGCCGCGTGGGCATAAGTTCCGCTATCTTGAAACCCGTTGCCCGCTGCCGTTCCAGGTTATAGAACTCGCATCCATCAATAGAGAAATCATCCGGGCTGGGCACGTCGCCTATCACGTAAAACGAAAACCCGCGCGCCTTGCACTGACTGGCTAACTCCCGCATCTCCGCATTCGGCGCGGCGATGGAAGTAACAATAACACTGACGGGGCCTGCAAATGATGAATCCTTCACAGTTGCTCCTTGAGACGAAGTTGAAAGAGGCGCCAGAGCTGCCGGAAGGCTTCCATAAGCGCTGATGAGCCAAGACGAGGGCTTGCCGCGCGGTAAGTGATCGGCACCTCGACAAACTTCAGATTCCTACAATACGTCTTGATCTCGGTCTGAAAGAAATGCGCCCTGGACTGAATCCCCCGGCCGATGACCATCGCAAGCGTCTTCCTAGAAAATAACTCGAATCCGCTGGTCATGTCCGTCTGCCGTGTGCCCAGCAGCAGGTTTGCCAGCGCGGTTCCGCCCCAACTGACAAAGCGGCGCTGGAGCGAGCTCTTCTCGAAACGGCCTATAAAGCGGCTTCCGAAGACGCAATCCATTCCTTGTTCCATCGCACAAAAAAACTGCGGAATATCGCTAGGTTGATGGCTGAATCCGGCATCGATTTCCAGAATCCAATCGCATCCGGCATCCAGCGCCTCTTTGTAGCCGCGCAGATAGGCGTCCACTATGCAACGGTTTTCCGGGGCCCAAACCACGCGCAGGCGCGGCTCGCCCCGCTCCAGTTCGCGCATAAGATCGAGGCTCTCGTCCTTCGAGACGCGATCAAAAACCGCGAAGAAGGTAACCTTGCGAAAGCCCGAACATTGCTCCAGCACCGCCTGGCAGAAAGCGACCGCCTTGTTTCCTTCGTTCGCCATGGGGCATACGATGCCCAGCTCGACCGCGCTGCGCAGAAGCGCCGCCGGTCGTGCGACTCCGCTGTCCTCTTGAGCCTGGGTTTGCACAAATTCCAAATCTGCCACGAAGGCCTCTATTCGTGCTTCAAACTATATCTTGACTCTAACAATTCTAAACTACTCGGGGAGTTCTCAGACCGCGAAGGGTCAGGCGATCTTCGTGCCCAAGGCAACATAGAGTTACGCCGTAGCGCGATGCTGCTCGCGGCTGCCCAGGCGCACGCTGATCACCTTCGAGACGCCCGGCTCCTGCATGGTGACGCCGTAGATCATGTCGGCTGTTTGCATCATGCGCTTGGAGTGGGTGACCAGCAGGAACTGCGTCTCCCGGCTCAGCGAATGCAACAACTCTGCAAGGCGACCGACGTTGGTCTCGTCCAGCGCCGCGTCCACTTCGTCGAGCGCGCAGAAGGGGCTGGGCTGGAACTGGAAGATGGCCACCAGCAGGGCCAGCGCGGTGAGCGACTTTTCGCCGCCCGAGAGCAGCAGCACATTCTGCAGCTTCTTGCCCGGCGGCGAAGCCACGATCTCCAGGCCGCTCTCTGCCTGGTTCTCCACGTCGGTTAGACGCAGAAAGGCCTGCCCACCCTGGAAGAGCCGCGAGAAGACCTGCGCGAAGTTCTCGTTGATGCGGGCAAAAGCCTCGTCGAATTTGGTGCGCGAGATCAGATCGATCTCCTTGATGGTCTGCTGCGTGTTCTCGATCGACTCCATCAGGTCCGCGCGTTGCGCTCCCAGGAAGCTATGGCGCTCGGCGGTCTCCTTGTACTCGTCCAGGGCCATCATGTTCACCGGGCCCATCTGCTCGATCCTTTGACGCAAGCTCCTGCAGATCTCCTCTTCCGCCGCCAGCTCCTCGCCGGCCACGCGCGCAATCTGTTCATCGGCGCGCAGCGCTGCGGCTTCCGCATTGACCTCGGCCAGGCAGCTTGCCTCCACATATTCGAGGTCAGAGAGCAGCTTGGAGCCTTCGCTGGAGCGACTGGCGCGCTGCTCGCGCAATTGGTCCAGCGCGGTCCGCCCGCTCTTGAGTTGCGTCTCCATCGTCGCCAGTTGCAGACGCAAAGCCTGCGCCTGGCCGGCTAGCGTCTGCGCCAGGGCCAGCGCCTCGGCGCGCGCCGCTGCCAGCTCCTGCTCGTGCTGGGCCAGCTCGGCGCTCTCCCGGACGCGCTGCTCGCGCTCCACGCTGGCCGCGCTCCGCTGCTGATCAATCGAGAGTACGCGGCGCTCCAGGTCGGCATGGAGACGGTCGATGCGCTGGAAGACAGCCTCGGCCCCGCGCCGCCGCTCTTCCAACCCAGCCAGCTCCGCGGTCACCTGCGCCGCCTCCTGTTGCAAGCTCTCGCGCGTCTGCCGCAGCAAGGCCAGCTCCGCCTGCAACTGATCGAGAGCTGCCTCGGCCGTTCGATGCTCGGCTTCCAGTCGCTGCATCTCCTCGCGCTTCTGGCTGATGCTGACGCTCTTGGCCTCGCGGGCGTCCTTATTGCGAGCGGCCTGCGCCGTCCACTCCTCCAGCCGCCTCTCGACGCGCTGCGTCTCGCCTTCCATCTGCTTCAGCGCCGCGCCCTGGTTGGCGGTGTCGCGCTCAGCCAGCCGCCGCTGCTCGCTCAGCGCCTCCAGTTGCGCGGCTTGCTCCGCGATGGCCATAACCAGCGCCGCGGCTTCCGTCTCCGCCTGCGCCAGCTCAACCTCCAGTTTGCCCAGGCGATTCTCAGCCTCGCGCAGCTCGCGCTTTAACGCCAGCGGTCCTTCGCTGGAAGGCTTGCCTCCGGTCACCGTCGAGTTGTGGAAGCACTCGCCCTCCGGCGTCAGGAAGAATGCGTACGCGTAGCGCCCGGCCAGGCGCAGCGCCTCGCTGGAGTCTACCACCAGGTAGCTGTGATTGATCTTGGGCAGAATCGACTCCAGCGGCAGCCCAAAGCCGTTCAGCACCCGGATCGAGTCCTTCAGCGGGGTCACGCCGGGGGCGCTGATCGTCTCGTTACTCTCCTCAAAAAGCGCGGCCTGCTCCGTCGAGTGAATCAGAAACGTGGCGCGGCCATCCACGCCCGACTTGAGCAACTGAACGCCCTGCTCGGCAGCCACCCAGCTCTTCACCACCACATAATTCAGTTCCTCGCGCAGGAACTCGTCCACCACATCCTCATGCTCGCCGCTTACTTCGATGAAGTCGGCCAGCGTGCCTACCGGCGCCATGCCCTGCGCCAGCGCGCCCGGCTTTAGCAGCCGCCGGACGGTGTCGGTGGAGTAGCTGTGGTTGCGAATCAGCGATTGCAGCGAGTCGCGCCGCCCGGTTAACTTGGCCGTTTCTCCGCTCAGCTGATTTACGTGCGCACGCAGTGCGGCTTCTTTGGAGCGATGGTTCTGCAGCGCCTCGCGCAGCGCCGCAATCTCGCTCTCCAGCCGCTTCAGAGTCTCCGCCGCGGATTCGTAGCGCAGCCGCGCCTCTCCGCTCTGCGCGCCCAGATTCTCCAGCTCTGCCTTGGCCTGGCTCATCTCGGCTTCCAGCCGCGCCGCCTCGCGCTCCAACGCCGCCAAACTCTCTTGGCCTTGCGCCATGTGGTTGCGCGCGTTGCCGGCCAGTGTCAGCAAATGCATGACCTGACGGCGGCTGGCCTCCAACTCCCGCTCCGCCGTGAAGACCTCTTCTGCCGCCGTGCGCGCCTCCTGCTGGCGCGCCTCCACCTGCTGGCGAAAAGTGCGCGCCTCTTCGGCCGCCGTCGCCATGAACGAGCCCTGCTGCGTCCGCTCCTCGGCAATCCCCGCCAACTGCGTCCGCGTCTGCTCCAGCTCGGCGCCGGCCGCCGCAATGCGCGTCTCCAGTTCGGCCACGCGCTCCGTATTGGCGCGCTCCCGCGCCGCCGCCCGCTCCCGCTCCACGGCCGCCGTGTTGGCGCGGTTCTGCGCCTCCTGGCCTTCGCTGTCCAGCTCGTAGCCCCGTTCGGTGAGTGCGTGCTGCTCGGCCTCCTCCGCCTCAATCTCCGCCGCCGAGCCGTTGATCCGTCCGCTGAGCGCGGCGATCTCCGTGTCGAGTCTCGATTGTTCGGCGTCCATCAGCGCCATGCGGCTGGCCAGCACCACGCGCAGACGCCCGCGCAACTCGTCGCGCACCGCGGCAAAACGCTCGGCCTTGGCCGCCTGCCGCTTCAAACTGTTCATCTGTCGCGTGACTTCTTCAAAAATGTCGTCCACGCGCGCCAGATTCTGCTTGGCGCTCTCCAGGCGCAACTCGGCCAGCCGCTTCTTGGTCTTGAAGCGAGTAATCCCCGCCGCCTCTTCGATGATCGCCCGCCGCTCGTACGGCTTGGAGCTGAGCAACTGCCCGATCCGCTCCTGCCCGATGATCGCGTAGCTCTCCGGCCCCAGGCCCGTGCCCATGAAGATGTCCTGGATGTCGCGCAGCCGGCAGAGCTTGCCGTTCAGCAGGTACTCGCTCTCGCCGGTGCGGAAGAGCCGCCGCGTCACCACCACCTCGCCCTTTTGCGGCGTGCGCTGAAACTTGCGACGGCGAATCTTCAGCACCACCGCCTGCGGTCCCTCGCCGCTGCTCATCGATTGCGGCTGTTCCGGCGAGTCTTCGTCGAGCGCCTGTCCCGGCTGCTCCTGGGCGATAATCTCCTCGGCTTCATTGGCCCGCTCGCGCCGCGCCGCCTCCTCGTCCCAGTCGGTGGGACCGTCGTGGTCCACCAGTACCAGCGGTTCCACGGGAATCGGCCCCTCGTAAGCCTCCGGATCGACCATGGTCAGCGTCACCTCGGCCATGCCCAGCGCCTTGCGCTCCCTCGTCCCGGAAAAGATCACATCCTGCATGTGTGTGCCGCGCAAGGATTTAGCGCTCTGCTCGCCCAGCACCCAGCTCACCCCGTCCAGAATGTTCGACTTGCCGCACCCGTTCGGCCCTACCACCACGGCAATCCCCGTACCCGCCACGGTCAACTCCGTGCGGTCACAAAAGCTCTTGAAGCCGAGAATGTGGATCTTCTTTAGTTTCAGCATCGTTTCTCCGGGTGGTACGGGCAGCGCTTCCTGCATTTTCTACCGTCATGGAACGCGGGTACCCCATCCTTCGCGCTCTTTGCGAAGGGTGTGAGACCGAGCATCCTCTTGGTCCGGGCAACCCGCCGCCACGCTCAAAGCGCAGCGGAAAACTTGCCCTCCGATTCAAACTCTACGGTCCCTGGAGGGCAGGGTCAACGGGGGAGGGAGGGGTTTTTGTGGATAAGAGAGTCCGCAATTACTCTTCTTGGAAATTCCTGTAAAAGCAGTGCATAATTGGGCTTTTCATAGAGGTTTAGTCGGTTTTTTGCACAGCCACGGGAGGCAGGGTCTGGGCATCTCTGGGTGCATTCCAATCCGAAGGCAGTTGGCCCCACCGCAGGTGGTCAGGCGGCCAGTGGCCTGATCTTTTGCCGCCTCTTCTGTGATTCTGTCCACAGATCGTACTGGAGCTGGGCCTTGGAGAAGAAGTCAGGGGAGAGCGCCAGAGCCTCGCCGAGGCGGATGCTGAGGTCCATCGTCACGGAGGTGCGGCCATTGAGGATGCGCGAGACGGTGGCGCGCGCAACGCCGATATGCTCGGCAAGCTCGGTTACGGTTCTTGCGCCTAGAAACTCCTTCAGCAGTTCCCCTGGGCTGGCCGGATTGTGCATCATGGTCATTGCGAGGAGCCCCAGATTTCGATTTTACGTCCAGTGAGCCGAAGGCTGTTGGCCCCACCGCAGGTGGTCAGTGCCCCGGAATCATGCCCCACAGCATCACCAGGGTCATTCCGATCACGATGATGCTGGTGGACCAGGCAATCACATTCCATAAGCGCGAGTTCTTGTGCTCGCCCATCAGGTCGGAGCGGTTGATCAGCAGCAGCATCAGGATGATGATGACCGGCAGCAGCACGCCGTTCAGCACCTGCGAGAGAATGGCGAATTTGATCAGTTGCGAATCGGGCAGCAGAAGCACCGTGCCCGCGCCGCCGGCGATCAGCAGCGCATAGAGCCAGTAAAAGACCGGCGCCTCACTGGGCGATTTATCGACGCCGGACTCCATGCCCAGGCCCTCGCAGACGGTGTAGGCAGTGGAGAGCGGCAGAATGGAGGCGGCGAAGACCGAGGCGTTGAGCAGGCCGAAGGCGAAGAGGATGAATGCGTAGTCGCCGGCCAGGGGGCGCATGGCTTCGGCGGCGTCGCTGGCCACCTGAATGGCGCCCATGCCGTGCACGAAGAGCGTGGCGGCGCAGGCCACGACGATGAACCAGGCCACCACATCCTGAAAGAGGCTGCCCACCGTCACGTCCAGGCGCATGGCGAAGAAGTTCTTGTTGCTGACGCCCTTCTCGACGATCGACGATTGCAGATAGAACTGCATCCATGGAGCGATGGTGGTGCCGATCATGCCGATGGCCATATAGACGTAGGCTTTGTCGCGCATGACGGATTTATCGGGCAGCTTGACCGTGGCCCTGAGCGCTTCATGCCAGTTGGGCTGCGAGAGCACGCCGGCGAAGATGTAAGCAATGTAAACCACCGAGGCGACCAGGAAGATCTTTTCCGTTGTCTTGTAGTTGCCCTTGACCACCATGAACCAGACCAGCGCCGCGAAAAAGGGCACGGAGATGAACTTGGTCAGGTGAAAGAGCTGCATCGAGCCGGCGATGCCGATGAATTCAGTGACGACGTTGGTGTAGTTGACGACGACCAGAGCCACCATCAGCAAAAAGGTGAAGCGCAGACCGAACTCCTCGCGGATCAGGTCGCTCAAGCCCTTGCCGGTGACCACGCCCATGCGGGCGTTCATCTCCTGCACCACGGTAAGTGCGATGGTGATGGGAATCATCATCCAGAGCAGCGCGTAGCCGTATTGCGCGCCGGCCTGCGAATAGGTGAGGATGCCGCCGGAGTCGTTATCGACGTTGGCGGTAATGAATCCGGGGCCAAGGACGGCCAGAAACAGCAGTATCCGGATTCGCCAACGCTTCCACATCTTCGCCGGTTCCTAAGGGGGATTCATTTACGGTTTCCTCCCTGACCATAACAGGCTAGGGCGGGGGGCGCGAAACCCGCTGGCCGCGACCCTCCAAAGAGTCGGAGAATTGGGGTTGACAAGGCATAATTACCATGGTACATTGGTACTGTTGTACCAAGGAGGCAGTATGCCAGAAGAACAGAAGAATCGCGAACCCGTCGTAGTCGAGCGCGTCCAGACCGGCGTGCGCATGGAAAAACGCTTGTTGAAAGTGCTCAAGGCCGTCGCCGAACTGAAGGAGATGACCCTCGGCGACCTGCTGGAAGGCATCGTGCTGCACGCCTTCGAGGGCAAGCCCGTTCCCTTCTCGGCGCAAACGCTGAAAGAGATTGAGCAGTTCAAGTCCATCTACGGCATGACGTTGAAGGCCGCAGACAGCCACAACCTGAAGGAGCGCAAGCCACCTGCGGTGGGGCAGACGCCTTCGGCCAGGAGATAGTAAGAGTTGCTGCAAAACATCGACTTCATCAGGGATTTCTTTGTCCGTCGAGCTCCCAAAACTGAAAGGGGTGGATGATTCCTTGCGGAATGATCCACCCCTTTGACCAACTCGAAACTGCTTTGCCTATGCCGATCTATGCAGTGGCATACACCGGTTCATCCTGCTCCTCAACGACGGCATCCGCGGTCAGGCTCAGCAGAGACTTGACCACGTCGGCGGCGCTATAGGATGTGCGGCCGGGCGCCAGGAACTGCGCTACGGTATTCAGATCGTCGCCCACGGTGACCAGCGGCGGCTCGAGGGAGCCGTCCTTGCGTACCTGCTGGTGCCCAATGTTGGCCATCAGCGCATTGCACAGGCACTTGCGTCCCACCGTCTCCTCCACCTTGCCGCCCTTGGCCACGTAGTTGGCCACCGGCTCGGCGGCGCAGCGATAGCCGATCTTGCCGTTCGGCTGGGTGTAAGACTCCCGCAGCAAGCCGATGTCGCAGACCCGTGTCCGCGCTTCGGCCACCGCCGCTTCGGAGTATGAGCCTTGCAGGATCGCCACCTTGAAGGGGAAGCCTGTCGGCGAGGCCAGCGGGTCGGTGAAGACCACACCGGAGTTGGTGACCGCCTGAGCAATCAGTTCATTCTTCAGATCGGGTCTCATGCCGGACTCTTCGCTAAAGGCAAATGCCGTGCCCACCTGCACGCCCGCGGCGCCCTGATCGAGCGCAAAACGCAGACTCTTCGCGTTGCCATAGCCCCCGGCCATCCAGAAGGGAACTCCCAGCGCGCGCAGACCCGCTATATCAACCTGGTCGCGCTCGCCGTAGATTGGTTCTCCGTTCGCGTTCAGCAGCAGCTTGCCGCGCGGCGGCGCATTGTGCCCGCCGGCGATAGGAGTCTCGATGACCAGGCCATCCACGCGGCCGGTGGCGCGGCGCAGCATGGTCGTGGCCAGCGTGTTTGAAGAAACAATGGCCAGGAAGCGCGGCCGGTCGAGCAGCGGAAGCGGACCTTGCACGTAGTCGGCGGGATCGAAGTTCATCGCCGTGTCCTGATCTAGCGCCGCGCCGGTGACCGCCAGCCGGTACTGGGCGGGACGGAGGCCAGCCAGCGCGTCCAGCACGCCGGGAATGTGCAGCGGAATGCCCGCGCCCATCAATACATAGCCCACGCCGGCCAGCATCGCGCCGAAGATCGACGCAAGGTGTGGCATTTGCACCTTCTCCAGGAAATTGATGCCCACGGGATTCTTGTGCCCATCGCGGGCCAGATAGACCTCGACAAAGTTGCTCACAATGCACAGCTCGACGACCTTGCGCACGTCGCGGCGCTGATGCATCGGTGGCAGCGCGTACGGCACGGTCGCGGCCTTGCCGCCGGGGACGTAGTACTCGTCCCAGATGCGCTGGGCCATCTCCGGGAAGGGGAAGGCATCGAGGCCGCGGCGTATGTGGCCGCCGGGGTCGCCATCACCGAGGCGGCGAATAAAAAGCGAATCAAGCGCTGTGCCGGAGACAACGCCGAGCTGACCGAGTTTGGAGACAACATTGGCCAGGCGCCAGTTCGAGACGCCCACCCCCATACCGCCCTGAATGATTTTTGGAAACTGCATCATCTCTGGATTCTTTCACAGATTTGGATTTTTGCCGATCTTTTCTTCGAGATTAAGGCCATAAAAGGAAACATATGTGAGCAATTCTGCACAGAAAACTGCGAATCGAGCCAGTTTCTCATAATTTGTCTCTCAGGAAGCTGATCACGTGATCGGCCTGGACGACGCCGACCATGCGGCTCTGCGCGTCCACCACGGCCAGGGCGTGCAGGTTGTACTTGTCGAAGAACTCGGCCAGCTCGTTCTGATGCATGCCGATGGGGCAGGAGAGGACGCGCGCTTCGGCCAGCACGGAGAGGCGCGTCTCCGGCTGCGCCATCACCAGCCGGGCCAGCGGAACGGCGCCGTACAGCACGCGCTTCTCGTCGAGCAGGTAGACTTCGGTGACGCTCTCCGGGTCGCCGTCGAAGCCGCGCAGAGCCTCAACGGCCTGGGCCACGGTCGCGTCCTTGCCGAGGGAGACGAAGTCGGTGGTCATGCAGCCGGCGGCCGAGTCCTCGTCGAACTCGAGCAGATCCGAGACCTCCTGCCGCTCCTCCGGCTCCATCTCTTCGAGGATGGCGTCCGACTGCTCCTCAGGCAGCTCGGCCAGCAGGTCGGCGGCTGCGCCGGGGTCCATCTCCTCGACGATGTCCGCGATTCTTTCTTCGCCCAGCTTTTCCAGCAGCGCCTTCTGCATCTTGGGCTCAACCTCTTCCAGGGTCTCGGCGGCCACCTCTTCGTCCAGCGATGTGAAGATGACCGCGCGCTCGGCGGGGGCCAGGTCTTCCAGAATGTCGGCCAGGTCGGAGGGGTGCATCTCTCCCAGGCGCTCATACTCGATGCGCAGCTTGACACGGCGCGCCGGATCGACCTCGATGACGTCGACAAACTCCCAGGGAATGCAGCGGGCTGTGAACTTGCGCGAGAGCTTCTCCAGAGTGGCGCGCGGCAGTAGGCCCTTGAAGACGCGGCGAAAGGCGCCCCTCAGCCCTACCTCGACCTCGCAGACGCGCAGCAGGTGCGCCGCGCCCTGGCCCATCCACTCCAGATCCACGTCGTTCACGCGCACCACTTTGCGGCCGTGTATGTCGATGATCTGGCGGTCGATCAAGTCCTGTTGCAGGTAAAGGTAGTTGCCCTGATCTTCGAGAGGAACCATCGCGCCGGCCGAGCGCAGTTCGAGCGTGCCCGCGGGAGTCTCCATCACCTGGTGCGACGGCACGATGCACAGCCCGGCGCGGGTCTTCAGCACCAGGCCGGCCACCTTGCCCGCATCCTCGCCGGTGGCCACGGCGATGTCCTTGAGCCGCCCGCGCAGATGGCCCTGGGAATCGGTGACCGGAGTGCCGAGCAGCGCCGTCAGGCTGATGCGGGTTGTGGTGCGGGCGGGCATGAGGAGAGTGTATCGCTTTGGGGGCGGGCTGCGCGCCTGGTGGGGGTGCAACACAGGACAATCGTACGATTGTCTGTTGTTGCAGAGGGATTCATCTGCTACTTGGACCGTTCAAACCCGCGCGCCCTCCCGGAGGGAGGTGATGAAAATAGCCCAGGGTGAAACCCTGGGAATGGGTTCAAGTTTGAAGCCCACGCCCTGGAGGGGCATATCGAATTGTGTAGGCACACGCAAAGATTTCTCAATGCACAACAAAGCGCAGGTGTGCAGTTTCGATCTTCTCGATGGGAACGATGTTGCCAACCTGTTGCAGTTCAGCCAGTTCTTTTGCGTTGGCTTCGGGCGGTACGTACTCGACCCAATATTCGACGGTTCCCGGATCGAGATTTCGCAGCTCTGACCGGAAATTGTCACTGACGGTGATGAATTCGCCTGGACGAAGATGAATCCATTCCTCTTTGACACGAACCGCCAGGCTTGCGAAGTGGTCCTGCGAACAACCTGAACGGCCATACCCTCTCCCTGTGTGATCTTCCGTAGTATTCGGATGCCACTGAACTCTGATTTCAACTCCTCCTCCTCCCGGAATGCATGGAAATTTCGGCATCGGCATATCCACGGCAACAATGCCCACATTTTTAACCGTGACACGCAGAACCGATGGGTAGCCCTCCTTGGTTGTGGCGGCGACTTCCATTGTCAATTCCAGTTGCGCCGGATCGCGTGGCTTCTCCGGTTTCTGTTGTGCTGCAACCACCGATGCGCACAAGCTCACGCAAATCGCCACGATGGTCATCCAGCTTGTTTTCTTCATGCCATGAACTCCTTGCTTTACATAGACTACTTCACGCTTGTTTTGGCACTCTTGCTTAATGCCACAAAAATTGGGCGACCGAAAAGCAACCGCAGGTCCTTCGACTCCGCTGCGCTCCGCTCAGGATGACAGAGTGTTGGTTTTTCTGTCGATCTATCATGTCAATCATTGACATTATATTCAACCGGCGATACGCTTTTGATAACGGATTCGGCTTCCAGGCCGGAGGAGATTCTCATGGATCAGATGAACGTCTCAATCACGGACCACCTTGCCGGGTACGTGCGGGCCAGGGTCAAGAGCGGACGCTACAACAATGCCAGCGAGGTGGTGCGCGAGGCTCTGCGCCGCATGGAAGAGGCCGATGAGCGCGCCCTGCGTATCGCCGCCCCCACCGTCGAGGACGTGCTGACCGACTTTACGG
Source organism: Acidobacteriaceae bacterium (assembly GCA_003134855.1). Lineage (GTDB taxonomy): Bacteria > Acidobacteriota > Terriglobia > Terriglobales > Acidobacteriaceae > Telmatobacter. The sequence goes on along the minus strand of PLCS01000007.1, from coordinate 178,142 downwards.
CCCTTCAGACCGATCGCATTCGCCAGCGCGTACTGGAAGGCATCGGCGAGCTCGAACGCGGTGAATATACCGTGTACGAAGGCCGCGCCGGGCTGGCCAAGCTCTCTGCCGGAGTGAAGGCCAGGGGGCGTAAATTGCTTGCGGAAGCTGAAGCAAAATAATGCAATTTCATGTCACCAAAATGGCCGAGCGGGAGCTGGATCAGATATTTCTTTACTGGGCTCAGCGAGCAGGCGTTGACATTGCGGACAAACTTATCGATTCCATCGAAGGGCGCTTTGCCCTGTTGGGCGATTATCCCTTTGTGGGCCGGAAGTGCGACGAACTCGCACCCGGCGTCTTCCGCTTCCTGGCAGGCGACTATCTGATTTATTACCGCAAGAAGCGTAGCATGATCCAAATCATTCACGTCATTCACGCAGCGCGCGACCAAGCCCGCGCGTTCAAGAATACCTGACGGCGGCGAGGGCTTCACCCACTGCGCGAGGCGGGGAGCGGCGCACTCTTCAGCGCGCTGCTTGACAGAGTTCCTTGTCAGCGGTGAAACTGCCTTTTAGGCTGCTGCGCGCGGCGGACGATATGCTTCCGGGTGAGTTCCGGAGAAGACGGAGACCAGGCCGGTGAGCGAAGCGAAGGCAGGGCGGCTGAGTCTGACGCTGAAATCGACGATGGAGAGTGTCGACGAGATTGAGGCTGTGGCGGAAAAACTGGCGGCCGAGTCCGGCCTGGACGAGAACGAGCGCTTCCACGTTGCCATGGCGGCGCGCGAGGCTGCCGTGAACGCCATTCTGCACGGCAATGAATACGACCCCGCTAAGCTGGTCTTCGCCAGCTTTGAGAATACCGGCGCGGCGCTGGTGATGACCATCGCCGATCAGGGCAAGGGGCTTAACCCGGATTCCGTTCCCGACCCGCTGGCTCCCGAAAACCTGCTGCGCGGCTCTGGGCGCGGCATCTTCCTCATGCGATCCTTCATGGATGAGGTACACTTTCGACAACTGCATCCCGGAACCGAGTTGACGCTGGTCAAACATCTGGCGCCGGCTGGCAAAAATTCTTGAAGCGCCGCGGATAGGGCGCTTTGGCAACCGCAAGAATGTTATTCTGATTGCACCACAAGGAGGAGTTTCCATGGCACTGACAATTGCTTCCCGTGAAGTGAACGGCGTAACTGTTCTGGACCTTAGCGGACGAATCACCTTGGGCGAGGGCAGTGTGCAGTTGCGCGATGCCATTCGCGGCTTGATCAGCAAGGGACAGAAGAAAATCCTGCTGAACCTGGCAGAGGTGAACTACATCGATAGCTCCGGGCTGGGCGAGTTGGTGAGCGCCTTTACAACAGCCAAGAATCAACAGGCCGAAGTCAAGCTGCTCAAACTGACCAAGAAGGTTCACGATCTGCTGCAGTTGACCAAGCTGTACACCGTCTTCGACATCAAGGACGACGAGGCCAGCGCCATCGCCTCCTTCACGTAAAACTGGCCGGAGCAGCGCTCCCGCCGCCAACCGATCCGAAAAAGGCCATCCCGCGGGATGGCCTTTTCGCGTCCGCGCCGCCTCAGGCCAGCGCGGTGACAGGCTGCGGAATGCGGATCACCGGCGTGGCTGCCAGCAGAGCTATCTGGACGGGACCGGCCGCCGGTTGCGGTTGGGTGTGAGCGCCGCAAGTGAGCCGGTGGACAAAGTGGTAGGGCGGCCAGGGGCCGGAGAGCTGCATCTGGTACTCCCGCATCGCGGCACTGCTGGTCGAGTACTTGCTCAGGTAGCGCTCCACGCACTTGCGGTCGATCAGGTGCGCGATGTCCAGCAGCATCTTGCCGCTCTCCGTCAACCGGCAACTGACCTCTTCGTCCAGGGGCAGGAAGAGCCGGTGCATTTGGAAGCTGACGGCGCGGGCGCGGGTCTGGCGCTCGCGCTGGCGGCCGGCGTTCTCGCGCAGGCTGGTGAAATACTCCCGGCTCAGTCCATCCGCGGACAGATTCTTGCTGGGGGCGTGGCCGCCGCACTCTACCAGAACTTTCAGGTGCATCTCGGTCTTGCCGCGCAGCTTGTCGATGTGGTCGAGGAACTGGCGGTGGTTGGCGCGGATCGACCGGCGCAGGCTCTCGTCGTCGTTGAAGACGGTGCCGAAGCGGAAGGGCAGCACCGTGGAGTGCTGAAAGCAGTCGGCAATCACACGCGCGTGATCCACGCCGCATTTCTGGTCGAGAGCTTCCTGGGGGTTGTGCTCGCTGACAATGACAACAAGGTCGTTGGCGGGATACACAAAAACCTGGTTGCCGCTGACTCCGAGGACCGATTCCATCGGGAGGGGTTTGCGATGACGGGCCGATTCAGGAAATGCTTGTTTCTCAGCGATGCAGTAGGCATACCATGCCATGACGAGACTCTCCGTCCGCGCGCGCCGTAAAGCGCCGCTTGTTGGTGAAGCTCAGTGAACGTAGGAATAAATGCATAGCAAGCAACACTCCGGGGCGTTCAGAGCCGACCCGGGTAGACTAGAAAAAATGGTAGTCCTCCGCAAATACGACTGGCAACATCTCAGGATGCGAGATGGGGAAAGAAAGCCAGACTCGTCAAATCCTGCTTTATATAAGTAAAAAACATATTGATAGCACGAATACCTGTTCGTTTTTGTGCAGACATACCCATTTGAACCATCAAATACAACGGCACACAGCGCACCGCCGTATCGATCCCGCGTTTACCACTCCGTCAGCGTTCCGTCCAGCTTGCGGTTGATCGGCAGATAGGCTCTCTGGTACGGGTACCTGGCTGCCTGCGCCTCGTCCAGCTCCACGCCCAGCCCCGGCGCATCCCCCGGCGTCATCAGCCCGTCCTTGAAGATGTACTGATGCGGAAAGACCTGATTCGTCTCCTCGGTATGCGGCATCAGCTCCTGAATGCCGAAGTTATGGATCGCCGTATCAAAGTGCAGCGCCGCGGCCATCGTCACCGGCGACAGGTCCGTCGCTCCGTGGAAGCCGGTGCGCACATGATAGAGCGCGGCGAAGTCGGCCACCTTCTTCAGGTGCGTAAACCCTCCGCCATGCGCCAGCGTCATGCGCAGATAGTCGATCCATTGATTGCGGATCAGATCATGCGCATCCCAGATCGAATTGAAGACCTCGCCCACCGCAATCGGCGTGGTGGTATGTTCGCGGATGATTTTGAAGCCCTCCTGCAACTCGGCCGGCGTTGGGTCTTCCATCCAGAAGAGGTGAAAGGGCTCCAACTCCTTGCCCAGCCGTCCCGCCTCGATGGGCGTCAGGCGGTGGTGGCAGTCGTGCAGCAGATGCAGTTCGTCGCCAAAGACCTCGCGCACCCGCGCAAAAAGCCTGGGCACATGGCGCAGGTAAAGTTCGCTCGACCACTCGGCCTCCGAGGGCAGCCCACGCTCCGCCGGCTCGTAGCGGCCCGGCCCCTTGGAGATGCCATAGGTGGTCGAGAGCCCGGGGATTCCGCTCTGCACCCGCACAGCCTTGAAGCCCAACTCCTGTTGCCGCGCCACGTCTTCCAGCGCGTGCTCCGTATCCTTGCCGTTGGCATGCGCATAGACCAGCACGCCTTCGCGGCTCTTGCCGCCCAGCAGGTTGTAGACCGGCGTCTTCAGCGCCTTGCCCTTGATGTCCCAAAGCGCCACGTCCACCGCCGCGATGGCCGACATGGTGACCGGCCCGCGCCGCCAGTATGCCCCGCGATAGAGATACTGCCAGATGTCTTCCGTCTGGAATGGATCGCGGCCGATGATGCAGGGAATTACATGGTCGGTAAGATAACTCGCCACCGCCAGCTCGCGCCCGTTCAGCGTTCCATCGCCCAGGCCATGGATGCCTTCGTCGGTCTCTATCTTCAGAGTGACAAAGTTTCTTCCCGGCGAAGTGATATTCACGGTTGCTTTGGTAATCTTCATGGCCTCACGCGCTCCAATAGCTTCTAGTAAGGTGACAATTGAATTGCGAAACAATCATCAAGGGAGCAAGTGAATGAGTGAATAAGTGAAAGACCTGCGCTATTCTTACTTCACTCATTCACATCTTCACTTTTTCACTGTCAATCTGTCACGATACTAGTTGTTCCCTATTCCCTAGTCCCTGTTTTATTGATTCACTCCGCTGGCCAGAAAGCCGCCATCGACGGCAATCACCTGGCCGGTCACAAACGAAGCCGCCTCTGAAGCCAGAAAAACCGCCGCCCCCGCAACCTCCCGCACTTCGCCAAATCTGCCCATCGGCGTGCGCAGAATCAGTTCGTCGCCGCGCGGCGTTCCCTGGATCAATTTCACGTTCATCGGCGTAGGAAAAATGCCCGGCGCAATCGCATTCACGTTGACGCCCTTGCGCGCCCACTCCACGGCCAGCGAACGGGTCAGCGACGCAACCGCGGCCTTGCTCGCCGAGTATGCCGCCACTTCATAGAAACTGACAAACGAAGAGAGCGACGCGATGTTGATGATGCGCCCATACCCCGCGTGCAGCATCGACGCTCCGAAGATCTGGCAGGCCCGCAGGGTTCCGGTCAGGTTGGTGTCCATCACGCGCGACCAGTCGGCCTCGTCTACTTCGAGCGCCGGGCCTTTGAGGGTAATCCCGGCCGCATTGACCAGGATATCCACCTTGCCAAACTCCTTGAGCACGGCATCATGCAGCGCCTCCAGCGAAGCCCGGCTCGCCACGTCGCTGGCCGCGCGCAACGTGCGGCGGCCCAGCGCCTCAATCTCCGCGGCCACCTTCTCCATTCGCTCCAGACGCCTTGAACTGGCCACCACGTCGGCTCCGGCTTCCGCCAGGCCCAGCGCGATTGCGTGGCCCAGCCCGGTTGTCCCGCCGGTCACCACCGCAACCCGCCCGTTCAAGTCAAACAAACTGCGCGTCATGAACAAACTCCCCTAGCCGGCCGATGCGTTCTTGCCGTTTCACTCTGAAAAACCCTTGATCAGAAAACAGAACGGCGATTCGTCCGCCCACTTAACATTATCGCCGACGCCCTTGAGCTTGTTGCTTTCATACAGACCGGCGCGGCCCGGATCGGCTATCCTCGTAGCCAGGAGAACGTGTGTGAACCCTGTTCTTGCCCGTACACTGCGCAGCATGCAACGCAACATCCTGGCCGGCATCATCACCATCGGGCCGCTGTTTGTGACCTACCTGATCTTCAGCTTCATGCTCAGCACGCTGGCCAAGGCGGGTTTGCCGGTGATCAAGCTGTTTGCGATGATCTTCCCTGAGGAGTGGCTCAGCCAGCCGTGGCTGCAATCCATCATGGCCATCGTGCTGACCCTGGTGATGCTGTATGTGGTGGGCCGGGTCACCAGCCTGGTGGTGGGCCGCCAGGCCCTCGAACTCTTCGAGACCACGCTGGATCGGCTGCCCGTGGTCGCCAAGATCTATTCGTCGGTGCGCCAACTGATCGACAGCATGAGGGCCAAGAAAGAATCCATTCAGCGCGTGGTGCTGGTGGACTTTCCCCTCTCTGGGCAGAAGTCCATCGGCTTCCTGACACGCACGCTGACCGACGAAACCACCGGCGAACTGCTGGCCGCGGTCCTGGTGCCCCAAGCCATCAATCCGACCTCCGCCTTTTTGCAGATTATGCCCATTCACATGGTGACCGAGACCGACCTGAACATGGAGCAGGCGATGAGCATGATCATGACCGGCGGCGCCGTGGGGCCGGAGACGATCCGCTTCTCTCAGCCCGCGCTCGCCGCGGAGATTACGCCGCCTGCGCCAATGGCTTGACCTTGGCCAGGGATTTATCCTTGGCAGCAACCCACAGATCATGGTCCATCTGCAATCCAAGCCAGAAGTCCGCGGAGTTTCCGAAGTAGGCGCTGAGGCGCAAGGCGGTATCGGCTGAAATAGACCGCTTGCCGAGGACAATATCGTTCACGCGCGGTGCGGAGACGTGCAGATCCTTGGCCAGCCGGTAGCTGGAAAGCCCCAACGGCTCCATGAACTCCGTCTTGAGAATCTCGCCGGGATGAATTGAGTAGGCAAAGGGAATCTTCTTCATCGCGTCTCCTAGTGGTAATCGACGATCTCCACGTCGTATGCGTCCCGATCAACCCATCTAAAGCAAATCCGGAACTGATCGTTGATGCGGACGCTGTGCTGGCCCTTGCGGTCGCCGCTCAATGCTTCCAGGCGATTGCCGGGAGGGGCTGCCAAATCGAGCAATTGCGTTGCACGACGCAGGATAAAAAGTTTCTTCAGCGCCGAAGTACGGAGGCTCGCAGGAATGCGGCGGCTTTTGCCGGTATCCCACAACAACTCCGTATCGGCGTCCGCGAAGCTCCTGATCACAGCAAAATGATAACGCTATTCGTTAAGAATGGCAAGCGTTATTAGAACGCGTTTTAGCCGACCGGCTCATCCACCGCCAGCGCCTCTTCCGCATGCTCGCTTTCGGCGGCGATCTTGCGCAGACTGACATGCTCGAAGCGCGCCCAGACGAGGCCGATGGGCGCAATGCCCAGGAAGCCCACCAGCAGCAGCGTGGCTGCGCAGGCGGTGGCCGGCTCTGCCGCCACGCCGAAGAAGCCGGACATCGCCGCGGCCACGGCGCCGATCTGCGTGAACCAGCCCAGCACCGGCAGTTGTAAGCTGCTGACCGCCAGGCTCGAAGCCATCAGCAGCATGCACTTGGCCACCGTGAGATGGGCCAGTTGCGGGCTGGCGACAAAGGCCGTGGTGATCTCCAGATAGGCCAGCGAAATCAGCCCCCACATGCCCAGTGACAACGCCAGGACAACGGCAAAGTCAGAGAAGGTGCGCATGGTGTCCAGGCCGGCGCGAAAGGTGCGAATCTTGTGCCCGACGGCGTGGCCCAGCTTCTTTGAGGCTATACCGAAGAGCCCGTCGAGGAACGAAGCGACCATCTCGCCCGCCAGGCGCACGGCAACCAGAAAGAATGCGCCGCATACGGTGGCGACCAGCGCCCCATAGCAGACTTTTTTAATGACCTCAGGATGGGGCAGAGCACCCGCCGGAGCCAGCAGGATTACGGAGCAGAAGATCAACGCCATCGATGCAAGGTCGAAGAGCCGCTCGACGATGTAGACGGCTACCTGGTTGCTGAGCGGCAGGCCGGTCTTCTTGGCCACCAGGTAAGGCCGCACCGGATCGGCGATCCTGCCGATCAGCGCGACTGCGGTAAAGCCGATAACCTGCGTGCCCAGCAGTGAGAACAGCCCCACCTTCTTGATGTGGCGGAGCAGCAGCGCCCAGCGCGCTGAGCGGATGAGATAGCCAACGTAAATGCAGCCCAGGGCAATGGCGATCTTGCGCCAGTCGGCCTGTGCCAACTGCGCGCCGAAGACGCCAAAGTCGAAGTGAATCCTGTCGCGCCCCCACATCACCAGAGCGGCCAGCGCCGCCAGCCCCGCCAAACCCAGAATCCATTGCCTCTTCTTCAAGCGCTCTCCGTTCCGCAGGGCTATGAATATGCCCAGAGTCTAGTTTCTCACCTGTGCTTGAAGAATGCCCTAGCGGGATGGGTTTCCCTGATGGACCGCCACCTGCGCCGCCCGTTTCTTTATCGCCTCGCGCGCCAGCACGCGGCGGTTGAACTCATGAATCACCCGTGCTATGTAGGCTTGCGTCTCGCGATAGGGGGGAATGCCGTGGTACTTCGCCACAGCCTCCGGGCCGGCGTTGTAGGCGGCCAGAGCTAACACCAGGTTGTCGTGGTAGTGGGTGAGCAGCGCGTCCAGGTAAGCCGAGCCGCCGCGCACGTTTTCCTCCGGCTTGAAGCTGTCCGTGACGCCCTGCTCTTTGGCTGTCGCGGGCATTAATTGCATCAACCCCTGCGCTCCGGCGCGGCTCACGGCGCGCGCGTTGCCGTTGCTCTCCGCCTTCACCAAGCTGGCCAGCAGGTCCACATCCAGCTTGTACTGATTGCTGGCTTTGTTGAGCATCTCGCCCAGGTCTGCCGGTGAAAGCTTCCCGTCCGCACTGGCCTGGGGCGATGCCGTGGGTGGCGTCTTGTTCAAATCCGGCGGCGTGGGTGGGTCGGGAACCGTCTCGACGCTGGCAATATCTTCGGGAAGGCGCTCGATGTAGTTGTCCTCGCCCGCGCTCAGGTAGAGACGCACCTGGCTGTTCACCTGTGCATGGTGATGGCAGTCGATCTCAAATCCGTTGCGCAGCGTCACACGCTCGCCGGCACGCACCGCCGGAGCCAAAGCCCCGAGCGCCACCACCGAAATGAAAAGACGTCCGCGCATCCGGAATCCCGCTCCCACAATCTTACCGTCCGGTCACACTTTAGCAGACGCGCGCCTCGCCAGCATCTGCTCCAGCACCACGGCCACGCCGTCCTCGTCGTTGGGTGGAGCCTGCTTCCAGCCGCGCTTTTTCGCCATCGCCCGCAACTCCTCCGCCGCATTGCCCATGATCACGCCTTGCCCGGCCCACTCCAGCATCTCCACATCGTTCCAGTTGTCTCCGATGGCCATCACCTCTTTGCGCTCCACGCCCAGGTGAGCCGCCAGTTTCTTGAGCGCCGCGCCCTTCGAAACTCCCCGCGGCAACAGGTCCAGAATCGACAGATCGCGCGCCGGATACTCGGTCCGCTCGCACGCGCAATCGCCGGCCCATTCACTGGCCTTGACCGCCTGCTCCGCCACGCGCATCCGGCTCACCGTGCCGGCCGCCATGCCCTGAATGGGATCGTCGCCGTCCATGAGCGCATCCTCCAGCGGCTTGACCACCTCAATCGCATTGCGGTTGGCCTCGACCCAAATGGCCACGCGCCCCTGCGCCACTTCCAGGTCTTCGAGAACCAGCTCGCCGCGTCCCGGACGGTCAAAGGTGAAGACCATAGCCCCAAACGGCCGTAGCAGCCCGCACAGCCCCCGCGCCACCCGCGCCTCCATTGAGCAGCGATCGATACAATCTCCGCCCAGCGTGCGCATCACCGCTCCATTGGACGTGATCAGCGGCGTATCCGCTCGTAGGCCGTGCTCCGCGAGCAGAGGCGTCGTGTAAGCCGCGCGCCGGCCCGTGGCGACAGCCACCGTGATGCCCGCCTCCTGCGCAGCCTTCAGCGCCCGCGCCACGCGCGCCGTCAACGCCTGAGCAAAGGTCGGCAGCAGCGTTCCATCCACATCGATTGCCACCAGCCGTACGGGAGGGTGCATAAATTCAGTCTAACCAATAGGCCTAAACGACCGGATCAAGTAATCTTGAAGGTATGGAACGTATTTGCAACCAGTGCCGCGCGGTACTCGCCGAAAAGACGATGGCGGACTGGTGTCCCGCCTGCGGAGGCGCGCTGGTCGAACGCGCCGAAATTCAATCCGCTCCGCCTCACGCAGTGCCCCCGCCGCAGGAGGTCGATCATCGCGGCATCGTCCTGCCCCGCCGTCATGCGCTGGGCGGAATCATAACTCCTCAGTGAGAATCAGGCGCTGGTATTGAGCCCAACGGCCTCGGCTAATCGGGCCTGGCGTTCATCAAAGGTCCAGAAGCGCTCCGCCTTCAACTCCAGCGCGCAGGCAACGTGCAGCGAATCCAGCGTGCGTACGCCGAGTGTAGGGCCATGCCTTTCCGCAAGCCGGATACAGGCATCCCAGATTCTTTCCGGTAGGCTGACCGAAACCCAGATTCCTTTAGCGCAGTCCTGCTCGAAGTTGTTCCAAGCAAGCCGAGCTTCCACCGCCGAGATGCGTGCTCGAAATACCTGCTGATAGAGCGCATTGGCAAGCTCGGCCCGATTAAACGGAGTAAGCCACACGTCTGGCCTGGAGCCCATGCGCCGCCGCGCCTCCGCCGCATGAACGTCAATCACATAGATGGGAGCTACAAAGCTCGAATCCGCGTAGACCGTCAAAAGCGGTCCTCTCTATCCGCAATCATGTCTTCCACGATCGGGACCATGCGGTCGCCGAAGATCTTGCGTGCGCGGGCTTCGAAATCCGGCCACTCGGCGGGCTGGATTCTGGGCGACTCGGGCACAATACGCGCCACAACGCGATTGCGCTTCTTGAGTTCGACAACTTCACCGGCATCAAGCCACTTGAAGAGTTGCCGGCTGTCGCGGAGTTGGCGTACGTTTACACTTGGCATGAATATAATGTGACACATAATGTGGCACATTGTCAAAATATGGCTTGGTTTGACGCTAATCGATCTATCTACCGTTCGAGAAGGTCCACGAACCCATTGATTATTTACCAGTCGGCCGGAATCTCTCGGTGAGCGTTTCAGGCTATTGGTGATAGTTGAGAAATAACTCTGGATAGCCGGTAACACGCCCAAGACCGTCTTTTTTGAACGCACTTCAATGCTGAATTACGCCACAAGGCGTAGAATCTCATTGATCGAATCGAGGCGATTTGAGGGTATGCAATAAGAAACAGCTATTGCCGGGTTCGTTGATCCACGTCCGTGGCCCTGTCTTCATCCTTGCTTTCAGCACGCTCATAAGCGGTGTGATTGCCTGCTCCAGCCAGAATTCACGGCCGTCGAGGCCGCCTTTCTCAATCTTTGACGAACGGCCCTTCCAAATGCACTGTGCCGATCGCCCGAGTCCGCTTCCGCCGGGCACCCGCAGTTTTGCAACTTTCTCTCCAGGGGCTCCCTACGCACGCACCCGCCTCGATACGCTCAGCCTTCCGCTCAATGAAGTTCCGGCGCTGACAATAGCTGCTGAACCCCTCAACTGGATCCAAATCGCCGGCGTCAATCAGGATCACTGGACAGTGCAATTCTGTGCGGAGGGTGAAGGCGACACCATCGATGAAGCCAACGGTTATCTGCAGAAAGTTTCCATGCAGCGAATTGGCAGTCTGCTCACACTGAACCGTACCGATGCCCGTGGCCTGACCGGAGGACAAGGCCACCTGCTGCTGACGGCGCCCGTTGGAGCGCCCGTCACCATGCATAGCGATTCGGCTGTGGAGGTCCACGACATGGCCGGGCCGGTTCGCATCTCGGCGCTGGGCCGTGCCACTATCCTTAATACCACCGGCCGCGTGGATGCTTTTGCCATGATCGTCGATTTCGCAGGCTCGCAGGGGTTGGTCGCTCTCAATGCTTCTTGGGATATCGACATCAAGCTTACTGCGACAAAGTTCCGGGGCAATCTGGGCGCCAATGCGCAACGTCAGGTGCATGCGCTGTTCCCGCCCGGCTTTCAAACGCCTGTAGAGATTCTCGTGAACCGCCCGAAGGATTTTGTCTGCCGCGCCGATTTCTGCTCAAAGTTCAAAAAGGACCGTGTGAATTTTCTGTACCGGTTCACTTACGGCGATATCGAAGGTACATCCGATCAGATCGGCATGAGATCTATGGACGCGCAGGTTGTTCTTGATACGACACAGTGAAATACGACCGATCGTTAGCGGGTGCCTCGTTCCGTCACTCGTACCGCAACGCCTCAGCCGGCAGAATCCTTGCGGCGGCCGACGACGGGTAGAGCGTAGCCAGCAGCGAAATTCCGATGGAGACTGCGGAGACAATCAAGCCGTCGAGCGGACGCGGCGCGAAGGGCAGCGTGTCGATGGAATAAACTTCGGCGGATAAGTGGATGAAGTGATAATGTCCGCCGGCCCAGGCGGCGAGGTAGCCGAGCGCGAGGCCAAGCACCGTGCCGATGAGGCTGATGAGCAGGCCTTGCAGCAGGAAGATGCGCCGCACCTGCGCGGGCTCGACGCCGAAGCTCATCATCACGGCGATGTCCCGCGTCTTCTCCATCACCATCATGGTGAGCGCGATGAGAATGTTGAGCGCGGCGACGATCACGATCAGCGCGATAACGATGAAAGTGACCACCTGTTCCAGCTTGAGAGCACGGAAGAGCTCGCGGTTCGTCTCCATCCAGTTGGTGGTCATAAAGCCCTTGCCCGCGGCCTGCTCGATGGCCTTGCCGATCTCAGGAGCACGGTACAGGTCGTCCACCTTGAAGCTGATCACGGAGAGCAGATCAGGTTCGCTGAAGAGGCGCTGCGCGTCGCTGAGGCGCATGAAGGCCATCGCCGCGTCGTATTGATAAAAACCTGAATGGAAGATGGCAACCAAGCGGAAGCGCTGGTACTTGGGCGCGAGACCGAGCGGCGTCAGCTCGCCCTGCGGGCTGGTGACGAGCACCGAGTCGCCGACCTGTGCGCCAATGGTTTCTGCGATGTCTTTGCCCAGCACAAGCGGCGGGTAAGGCACGTTGATCTGGCTCTGGCCGGGAAGCGGCCGCTCTGTGGTCGCCTCCGGTTCGAGGTCATGTGCCGAGCCGGTAGTGATGGTGTCGAGCAAACTGCTAACTGTGCGCTCCTCGGCGGGAACGATGCCTTTGATCAGCGCGAAGCCGGCGCGTGGGCCGCGAGAGACTAGCACCTGTCCATAGATTCCCGGCGCTGCGGCAGTGACGTGGGGAACGCGGCGTAGGCGTTCGACGAGCGGCTGCCAGTTGCGAATGCCGTCCGACTGCACGCGCATCAGATCTACGTGTGCCGATGCGCCCAGCAGGCGGCCCTGCAGGTCGCTTCTCATGCCATTGGTGATGGCCAGCGCGATGACGAGCGCAGCCACGCCCGCTGCAACGCCCGCGATGGAGATGGCGGTGACCACGCCCACCACGGCTTGCCGACGCTTGGCCCTCAGGTACCGCGCTGCAACATAAAGCTCGAATCGCATGGAGTCTTCCCTGCTTCGAGTCTACTTCTCTGGGGCGGCGATCACCGTCTTAGCCACGCCCACGTTGTCGTACCGGTCGTAGACGCGCACGGCGATCAGGTGCTCGCTGGCCTTGGCCTCCGCGGGCGCGGGAATCAGAACGTCATAGTGCTCACGTCGCGCGTCGGAGAGCCCGCCCACCGGCTCAATGTACTGCCAGGGGCCGGCGTCGAGCGAATACTCGGCATGAGCAATGGGCGACGCCGCATCTTCCGCGTCGAAGGTCACATGAATCTGCTTCGCGCAGGGCGAAGGCTTGCAGTCGGCCACAGCCGCATGAAGCGCGGAGACTACCGGCGGTGTAGTGTCCACCTCGAAGCGCTCGCTGACTTTTTCGCCGTTCAGCGCGTCGCCGGGCGTGTGCGAGGGCGCGTCGCTGGCGACGACCTTGATCTGATAGCCGCCATCGGGAATCAGCGCGGCGTCTAATGTGTAAGCCTTGTCAGTAAGGTCAGCCTTGAGCAGTCGCCAGACGGTTTCGCCGTCGCCGCGCAGGTAGAGGGAGTAAATCAGCTCGTCGCCGTTGTCGTCGTGCGCCGCCCAGCGAACGGTGATCGCGGTTCGATCCTTGGCGGCCTGCAAGGGCGAGGCGGCTCCGGTATCGAAACTTATTCCGGCGTTCTGGCCCGCGGAAGGAAAGGCGATGTTGACCGTCGGCGGCTGCGCGGCATTGTTCTGCGAACTATAGCGCGCGCCGGGAACGACGACCAAATCGTCCACCACCGGAGCGGCATTCACAGGCAGGTAGTTGACGCCCACGCTGCCCAGCCTTCCATGCGCGCCGAGCACGGCCTTCCATTGCAGGTAGCGTCCGGCGGGCGAGGCCACCGCGCCGTCCTTGAGCGGCTGCCACTCCGACCAGCCCCTAATAGGCTGCTCGACGTTGCCGGAGCGGGTGAGCAAATCAAAATTCGCCGAGCTCGGCTCGACCTCGACGCGGCCAAAGCGAGCCATCGCGCCCGTATCGAGCACATCGCTGGCGTGCTCGTGCTTGTCGGAGCGCCCAAGGACAACCAGCTTGCCGGTATTGCCCGTGCCGATGAGGATACCGCTCGCTTCTTGCGCCACAGCCAGACTCAGCCCCTGCTGCGCCTCCAGGTGAGCGATGTCGGCATAGCTGCCGTCGTCCTGGATGCGGAAGACGCGGCCGCGATTGCCGGTGAGCGCGATCAGGCCGTCAGGACGCGCAGTCAGAGCGTAGACGATCTCTTCCTTGCCGGACCACAGCTTGCGCGGCGCCTGCCCCTCCGCCAGCGCGTAAATCTCACTGCCTTCGGGCACCGCGGCGCTGGTGTTGGCTGCTTGCATCGAGCCCGGCTGAACGATGGTCATGGTCATCGACGCGGTTCCCTGCACGGGCAGAGGCGGCAGCGGGTTGCGGCTCTTATCGCCCACGCTGGCCGCGTAGATGGTTCCGTTGGCGGCCACGGCCACCGCGGTAATCTCGCGGCGCGGCGCTTCGAAGAGCACGTAGCCTTTGCCGTCAGGCCCCTTACCGTCGAGACTGATGCGATAGACCAGGCCGCTTCCGTCGGAGCCGGCAATCAGATTGCCCTTCGCATCCCATGCGAGCGAGCGGATGTGCTCCTCGTCGCTTTTGAAGAAGAGCTCCGGCTTCGCTCCGGGCTTGGTTACATCCACGCGATAGACGGCTCCCGGCCCGCCGGTGGCGATGTACAGGCGGCCCGCCGCGTCGAGGCTCATCTCCCAGATGTAGTGCGTCTTGGCTTCGGATTTATCCGCGCCTTTGTCTTCGCTTTTCTCCGCAGCCGTCCTGCCGTCGTTAGCCGTCGCATCGTCGAGCTTGGCCGCATCGAAGACGACCGTCGCGCTGCTGTCGTCTTGTTTGGCGGTGGCGTCGGGCTTGAGCTTGTAGACCTTGCCGCTGGGCAGCGTAGCCGCGTAGAGCGCGCCATCCGGGCCGAGGCGCACAACCTGCACGGCCAGGTCTTTGCTCTCGAAGAGCGTAAACGGCTTGCCGTCCGACGCGACGCGCAACACGGTGGCCGGCGAGGCGGTTCCCACGTAGGCCACGCCGGCTTTGTCCACCGCAACTGACCAAACGTAGGTGGAGGGCGTGGTGGCCAACTCACTCAGGCCCGGCCCCTCGACCAGATTGCCGTCGCTGGTGATCGCGACCCCTTGCGGCGTGCCTTTTTCAAACTCCTCCAACCGCGACTGGTTCCACAGGTGCGTGCCCTGGGCGGAGGCGGTGAGAGAGGCAGCGGCCATCCCGGCCGCGGCCAGCGCAGCGAGACGGAAAGCAAAACGGGAGCGGCGAAGCGTGCGAGAGAAGAGAAACATTCTGGGGTGAGTTTACTAAAGTTGGCTGAGAAGGGGCATATTACCGGCAAAGATGGTAGTGGGTCAGTTTGGTTTTCCACAGTCTCGCTTTAGCATTGCCGCCTGTGAGACCATTATTCCATGACAGTCGGAAAAGGCAAGAGACCGCGTGACCCAAACCAGCTTGCAAAGTGGCTCGTGGACTCCTCGACCTCCGATGAGCCTCTTTCCGGTTCCTCCACTCCCCTTCCTTCAGCCCCCAGCCTCTCTGCCTACATGGCCGCTATGGGACGCAAGGGCGGCCAGATCGGCGGCAAGCGGCGGCTGTTGACCATGACGCCGGAAGCAAGGAAAGCGGCGGCGGCGAAAGCTGCCGGGGTACGATGGGGAAAGACCGAGAAGAAAGCAGACTGACCATCAGTAAAGGAAGACGCTCAAAATGCTCTGGATGCGCTGGGCTTTCATTGCTCTGAATGTGGTTTATTGCGCTTCGGCTGCGATCTATTGGAGCCGCTATACCAGGTACAACCGACTCAGTAGGCTAGCGAGTGCCTCGCCGTATTTATGGCAATTGCTCGGTGTTGGCCTCGTTATCAACTTCGAGCTCGGCGCTTGGCACCTTATTTGGTGGTTCATTCTCGGCTACGTTCTTACCATGATATTTGTGAGAATCACGACGAAGATTGGATGCGAAATGTATTAAGTGCGCTTGGGTCTAACCAACCAATCTTGGGCGCAAAGCCGCGTCCTCAAAGAATTTCGCAACCTCTTCCATCAATTCCTCGGCAACCTGCGCCGGGTGTAAATAATGTTCGCCGTCAAAGAACCAGGGACGCAACTGAGGGTCAACGGCAAATCGAATCATGCCTAGTTTGGCAAGTTGCGGGGTCTCTAAGCCAGAATAGATTTTACGGATTTCCCCATCAATCCCAATGCCGGGATGGTAAATAATCTCAAGGCGCAGCATGGGATAAACCCTCGTGATAATCGTCAGATTATTTAAATTCAGGCGCTCTACGCGGAGATCGCTGGTCTGCGCCGCTGGTAAGCCTTCCCGGAATTCAGGGGCAATTCTCTCCACTTCCGACACAACCATTTCCCAAAGAGCATCCGCGTTATTTTTGACAACATCGTGGACAGTTTTGGCATTTTGAAACGCCACTCCTGCTCTCTCTCCAGCTGTGCGGACTTGCGCCGACCTATCCTGTGCCCAACTCATAGCTATTCACTGCTCCTGTTCTATCGGAGCATGAGTCTGCAAAACTTTCTACCGGAAAATGAGGCTTCTCGAAAATTCTTCGCCACAGCCCTCTTGCTATGCTAAAGCGGCTATGGCATAATTGTCAGTAT
Organism: Acidobacteriaceae bacterium; assembly: GCA_003134855.1. Taxonomy (GTDB): domain Bacteria; phylum Acidobacteriota; class Terriglobia; order Terriglobales; family Acidobacteriaceae; genus Telmatobacter. The sequence continues at coordinate 161,838 of PLCS01000007.1, read as the reverse complement.
GAATTGCTTGGACTCACAAACCCGCGCTCAGATCGTCCGCTGCCTCATTGAAGGCTGCTCGATCCGCGCTACTTGCAGAATGACCGGAGCAGCAAAGAATACGGTCGTAAAACTGCTGGAGGACTTGGGAACAGCCTGCGCCACCTTCCATGATTTACACGTTCACAACCTCAAGGTCCGCCGGATGCAAGCCGATGAAATCTGGTGCTTTGTCGGCTGCAAGAAGAAGAACGCCACTCCTGAGCAGAAGGCGGAGGGGTGGGGAGACGTTTGGACCTGGGTAGGACTCGATGCGGACACTAAGCTAGTGATCGGCTACCTCGTCGGTGGCCGTGGCGGAGGATGGGCGCGAGACTTCATGGAGGATTGCGCGGGCCGTATCCGCAACCGTGTCCAACTGACGACCGACGCCTACCGAGCTTACTTGGAAGCGGTCGAAGACGCCTTCGGCTCCGGCATTGACTATGCCATGCTCCACAAAATCTACGGCGCTCCCTCAGACGACGAACAGCGCCGCTATTCTCCTGCCAAGTGCATCGGCTCCGATATGAAAACCGTCATTGGCGACCCGGACCCGGCGCACGTCAGCACATCCTACGTCGAGCGTCAGAATCTCACCATGAGGATGAGCATGAGGCGGTTTACACGATTGACGAACGGATTCAGCAAAAAAGTGGAGAACCATGCTCACGCCGTAGCTCTCCACTATATGTATTACAACTTCTGCCGGGTTCATCAAACCCTGCGGGTTACGCCAGCCATGGAGGCCGGTCTTGCCGATCACGTCTGGACCGTCGAAGACTTGGTTGCACTTCTGCCTAAGCCTGTGGCTCAACCGACTACAAAGGACCGAGAACTATTCCGGCGGGCACTCGGAGAGGCTGCCTAAGGCTCAGGGGACCAAATCTTCTTCCTCATTCCCCGCATAGGCTCAGCCACCCAAGCGTGAGAAGCGTTCAGCTTCCTTACCCTGTCGAAATATGATTCGAGATATGGGACACTCTCGACATCCTGATCGCCTTTGTTCTGCATCACTTCATGCAGGAACCGCCACATTTCAAGCTGCATACCTTTGACAAACGTCGGACTTGGATACGCCGCCGTACTGTATGCGTTGCTCATGTCGCCGCTGTTTCGGAAGATCAGTGTTTCGGGTTCCCCGCCGCAGTGTTCGTCGTACTCAATAGCGTTTTCGACGGCTACCGTCGCCATCAAAGCCGCGTCTTCAAGCGTCACCGGGCCGGGATTGGCTTCTCTGTACTGGCGAATCAGATATTTTGCCAAATACGCTCCGCACCCAATGCACTCATATTCTGTCACCGGCTCAAGAATGGTCTCGTGGGACATATAGAGCCGCGTCTCGCTTCTCAGCCAGATCCCGACCAAGTGCTCGTAGAAAAATGCCCCTGGCGTTCTGTCAGGGTGCGTGAAGATGTGCTCCCGATAGAACTCTCCCAAGGCGAATTCAGCGGCCTTATGGACCATTGCCATCGTCGCAGATGGCAAATCCAGCTTTGTCACGAATTCCCAGCAGGAGTCCGCTGCCGCCTTCGCAAAAATGAGGTCTTCGGCTGCAATGGCGAAGGCCATGCAGAACTGCCGGTCCTCCGTTGCATACCAAAGGAGCTTGGATTCGTTTGTTTTGATGTTCGTGGTTACCTTTGTATCCACGCAGAAGACAAGGCCATCGTCATAGACGAATCCTGTTGCAATCGTCACAGGCTTCCTCCGGGGCCGGTATACCCTCGGATCGGTGGGCGAAAACGGCCTACGCGAAATCATATACGTTGGCGGTCTGTTCTCTCTATACTGTACTGATCTGGGGGGCTGCATGATCTTCATACCTTTCCTCCTTTGTAAAAACTGTCCAAACTACATTCGTCTTCCCCTTCCATTCCAAGGGGACGCATCTCCACATTCCGTGGCGTGGCCCTGGGGTTCTCTTTCTGCGAAACTACTGTGCCCGTCATGCTGGCAAATAAACCGATACTGGGTCGAGGATTGCCGTTGGGATTACGTTGAAAACACGGACCAATTGGGAGACTCCCAACCTCTGGCCGTGCATCAAATCGTTGTTCCATGCGGCAACGAGGAATGTCCGAGTATGCTTCACTTCCTCGCAATGATGCCCCTCAGCGCACACGTCAACGATGCCGCCGATCTCGTGGAAGTGATCGGTCTGAACGGAGTCTCCTGCGATAGAGGCCACCGAAATTACGGCATCCCAAAGTACCGGGCGATCCGATGCACCGCAATCTCTTTGACGCCACTCGGAGAGTCGCTGCGATGGACGAAGTAAATTTGCCCTGTGGAAAACCAAACTGACCCACTACCGCAAAGATAACGAGTGGTGCGCGGCGCTCCGAAGTCAGGATTGGGTTAGGACAGTGGCTACGTCTGGTTGCATCTATCGGCTTTGTCATGGCACGAATGAAGTCGTGCCATGACACAAAACAATTGATACATACAGTTGGCCGAACCCAAAACAATACCCCGCGCCTTTGTTCTGACGCGGGGACGGGAAGATACCAACCTCATGCGAACGGATAGCGAGCCCTTGGCCCCACCGCAGGTGGTCAATGCCGGAAATGCCGCATGCCGGTGAAGACCATGGCCATGCCCAGGCGGTCGGCGGCGGCGATGACGTCTTCGTCGTGGATCGAGCCGCCGGGCTGAATGACGGCGGTGGCTCCGGCGGCGGCGATGGCTTCCAGGCCGTCGGGGAAGGGGAAGAAGGCGTCCGAGGCGGCGACGCAGCCCTTCAGCGGCAGCACGGCCTTCATCGCGCCGAAGCGGGCGGCGTCCACGCGGCTCATCTGGCCCGCGCCGACGCCGAGGGTCTGGCCGTCGCGGGCATAGACGATGGCGTTCGATTTTACGTGCTTGCAAACGCGCCAGGCGAAGAGCAGGCTGCGCAGTTCCTCGGCCGTCGGCGGACGCCATGTGACCACCTTCAGTCCGGGGTCGAGCGCGGCGGCGTTGACGCGGCCGGTGTCGGCGTCCTGCATGAGCAGCCCGCCCGACACGTGCTTGACGACCGGCTTCGGCGGCGCGGAGTGAACCTCAACCAACCGCAGATTCTTCTTGGAACTGAAGCGCTCGCGGGCTTCGGCGGAGAAGCCGGGAGCGGCGATGGCCTCGACAAAGTTCTTGGCGATCTCCGCCGCCGCGTCGCCATCCACCTCGCGGTTGATGCCGATGACTCCGCCGTAGGCTGAGACTGGATCGCAGGCCAGCGCCTTCGTATAAGCCTCAAGGATTGTCGCGCCGGTGGCCGCGCCACAGGGGTTGGTGTGCTTGACGATGATGACCGCGGGCTCGTCAAACTCCTGCGCCAGCTCCCAGCAGGCGTCGAGATCGACGATATTGTTGTAGCTTAGTTCCTTGCCTTGCAGTTGGTGAGCGCCTGCGATGCCCAGGCCGGAGCCATCGGCATAGAGCGCGGCGCGCTGATGAGGATTTTCGCCGTAGCGCAAGGATTGCGCCAGCGGGAGGTTGATGCGCAGCGTAGTGGGCAGGCTGCTCCCATCTAACACGGCGGGCAGTTTAGGCTCTGGCGCGTCGGCAATCTTGTCGAGCGTGTTGGCAATAGCCGTGTCGTAAGCTGCCGTGGTGGCGAAGGCCTGACGCGCCAGCCGCCAGCGCGTTTCGCGGCTGAGAGAGCCGTTGTTGGTCTTCAACTCTTCCATCAGCGCCGGATAGTCCGACACGCTCGTCACGATGGCCACGTCTTCAAAATTCTTGGCCGCCGAACGCACCATCGAAGGGCCTCCTATGTCGATGTTCTCGATCAAGTGGCCGAAGGCGACGCCGGGTTGAATGGGGTCCCCAACGACGGGTCCATGTCGTTGGGGTATTAGAGCGGCCGTCTTTTCGAAGGCGTAGAGGTTCACCACCACCATATCGATGGGATCGATGCAGTGCGCGGCGACTGCGGCCTCGTGCTCCGGGTTGCCGCGAATGTAGAGCAAGCCGCCGTGAACCTTGGGGTGCAGGGTCTTGACGCGGCCGTCGAGCATCTCCGGAAAGCCTGTCAGTTCGCTAATATCCTTAACCGAAAGGCCCGCCGCACGCAGAGCCGCGGCCGTTCCGCCGGTGGAGACCAGCTCCACGCCATAGCCCGCCAGAGCCTGGGCAAACTCCACCAGGCCGGTCTTGTCGGTCACACTCAGCAACGCCCGCCAAATCCGTTTTTCCGCACTCACTTTTGCACTCCTTGATCCAACAAATTCTTTGTATTGATTCAAGGATACGGGATTTGAGGGCGTGAAAGACACCTTTCCGCCGGGAATTCCGGGACGATTTTCTCGCGGGAACGCTGGAGAGCAGACCACATCGTGGTACAGCGCACGTTGGTTTGTTGCGGATGCAGCAACCGGCTGCCTTGCCGCCGGAAATGCTTTAGAGTTGAGTTATGGGAAGTTCTCCCCCCGCTTCCGATCCGGAGTTTCTGCAACCGGACGGCAGTTTCAATCCGCCTCCACCCCCGGTTCGCCGGCCGCGCCGCTCGTGGTCCTACGCGCCGGCGACTTACGTGCTGGTAGGCATCAACTGCCTGGTTTTTCTGGTGATGGTGGCGCACCATGTCAGCGTGGGCAACCCCACCTCCGATCAACTGCTTTACTGGGGCGCTGATAACGCCGGCAATGTGCTCCTCCAGGACCAGTGGTGGCGCATCGTCACCGCCATGTTCGTGCATGTGGGCATTCTGCATCTGGCAACGAATATGTGGTGCTTGTGGAACCTGGGTCTGCTGGCAGAGCCGCTGATGGGTTCGACGGGCGTGCTGGCGGTCTACATTCTCACCGGCGCGGCGGGCAACCTGCTCTCCACCTGTGTGAACTGGTTCTGGTTCAATCAGGACTGGGTGAAGTTTCACGACCTGGGCGTCTTTCCAGCCGGCGCGGGCGCGTCAGGCGCGGTCTTCGGCATCGCCGGAGCACTGATTATCCTGCTCAAGTCGCATCGGCTGCCGGTGCCGCCGCAGGAACTGCACAAGCTGCGCAAGTCGGTGATCTACTTTGCCGCCATCAACCTGGTGCTGGGCCTCTCGATCAGCTTTGGCACCATGGTGGCGCACTCCGGGCTCAGCATCGACAACATGGCCCACCTGGGCGGCTTCAGTTGCGGCTTGCTCTTCGCGGCCCCAATGGTGCCCCGGATTGGCTCGCCCCGCGAACTGTTTCTCTTCCGCCTGCGCGTGGCCATGGTCCTGGTGGTCGGAATCCTGGTGCTCTTCGGCTTTTATCTGGCGCAGTTGCCGCGTTAACAGAACTTCGCCCGCCGCGCGCATCCTGTGCAACAATACCTTCCGTAAGCTGGTCGTCAATTTTCAACCCCTGGAGGCATACCATGGAACGCCGCGTATTTCTCAAGCAGGCCGCCATCACCGCCGCGGCCGTCGCATCCACCAGCCAGATCAACGCCTCAGCCCCGACGCCCCCCAGCCCCATCGCCCGCCGACCGTTGGGCAAGACCGGCGAGCAGCTCTCCATCATAGGTTTTGGCGGGATTGTGGTGATGAATGAAGAGACGGGCGCGGCCTCCAACATTGTGGCCGAGGCCGTGGATCGCGGCGTGAACTACTTCGATGTCGCGCCCAGCTACGGCAACGCCCAGGAGCGGCTGGGACCGGCGCTGGCGCCCTATCGCAACAAGAGCTTCCTGGCCTGCAAGACCGACGCCCTCACCAAGGAGGCCGCGCGAACGGACCTCCAAAACTCCCTCAAGCTGCTCAAAACCGATCACTTCGACCTCTACCAGTTCCATGCACTCACCAGGATGGCGGACCTGGAGAAGGCGCTCGGCCCCGGCGGCGCAATCGAAACGATGGAAGCGGCAAAGAAGGAAGGCAAGATCCGCTACATCGGCTTCTCCGTTCATTCGGCGGAGACTGCGCTGGAGGCCATGGACCGTTACCACTTCGACACGATTCTTTTTCCTATCAACTGGGTTCTCTTTACCCAGGCCAACTTTGGCCCGCAGATTCTTCAGCGCGCCCAGGAAAAGAAGATCGGCATCCTGGCCCTCAAAGCCATGGCCAAGAGCGTGTGGCCCGCCGGCGAGAAGCAGAATCATCCCGTTCCCAAGTGCTGGTATAAGCCGGCGGCTTTTCCCGATGAAGCCTCGCTCGGCCTGCGCTGGACCCTTGGACATTCCATCACCGCCGCTATCCCGCCGGGAGATGAACGCTACTTCCGCCTGGCGATGGATGTGGCGCAAAACTTCAAGCCGCTGGATGCGGCCGAGGAGCAGACTTTGCTTGCCGGAGCGCAGACCGCCGAGCCCATCTTCCACCTGGGGAATGACGTGTAGGGCGGCTATTGGCCGCTGGCTTGCCGTTTACCGCGTCGCCGTGGCGGCGAACTTCTTCACCATCGCCAGCAGCAGCTTACGGTCGCTGTCGTTCAGGTTCGTCGAGTAGCGGCGAATCTGGGTCAGAAAGCGCAACTCCTCGTCGGAGAGCTTTTGCATGTTGGCCTGTTTGCCCAGCGAGTCATCGGTGAAGAACTGCGTGATGGGCAGATCGAGCGCCCGCGCAATCTTCGACAGCGTATCCAGCGACGGAATCGTGTGGCCGTTCTCCACGCGCGAGAGATAGCAGCGCAACAAGCCCGTCTTCTTTTCGATGTCTCCCTGGGAAAGCCCCTTTTGCAGCCGGTGAGCGCGGATGGCGGTGCCGATCTTCAGCATGGTGAAACTCCTGTTCGATGGCCACCGGCGTTTACTCGCGAGGTAGCCATCAAAAGATTATTAGCATAAGAGTTAACACAGGCCGCAACGGAATGCAATGGCTTTCCGCTAAAATATTTTGCCGCTCAAAATCACCCTGCCAGCACAAATTACCGGGAATTGAATATGCGTTATCCCTGCATCACGGCTGCTTGATCCTGTTCAGTCCGGGAGTGAGCGGCCAGTTCTGGCCATTGAAGATGAAGACGCCGGTGAGCTTGCCGGGCAGCGTGATGGTCGCGTTCACTCCCGCACCCTGGCGTTGATACGCGACCTCGATCAACCCCTCGGGATGCGGGAAGACGGCCTTGAGCGCGGGCAGCATGCCCAGGTGGGGCGCAATGCGGACAGTGGCGAAGCCGGGAGTGGCCGGCTCAATGCCGGCGACCAGCGTGAGCAGGTCGTAGATGGGGTGAGCGCTCCAGGCATGGGAGTCGGAGCGGGTGTTGCCGGGAACCTCGGGCCAGGTGCTGAAGTGCAGCGGGAGCAACTTGCGCCAGGGGTCGATAGAGCTCAGGTACTCGTCGGCCAAGCCGGCATGGTCCAGCGCGCGCGAGAGATAAAAGCGGAAGTAGTAAGAGGCGCTCAAGGTTCCGTTGGGGGTGGTTCCGGGCTCGATCGTCAGCAGCCGGCGCAGCACCTCCTGCTGGCGCTCTTTGGGAACCACATCGTAGAGGACGGCCAGAATGTTGGCCTGCTGGCTGAAAATCTTCTGATCAGGATTGTCGGCGATCAGGCCGCGGGATGCAGACCAGCACTTGTTGAGGAGTCCGTCGCGGACGCGGACGGCGCGGGCCTGATAGCGGGCGGCCAGCAACGGGTCGCCGAGACTCATTTCCAGGTCGGCTGCTTCGCCAAGAGCGCCCAGGTATTCGAGCGTGGTCATGCAGGACTCGCCTTGCGCGTCGTAAGTGGGAATTTCCTGGTGTTCTGAGACCCAGTCGATGAAGCTCCACCAGGGCAATTTGTCGAGCAGGCCGTCGGGTTGCTCGTGCTGTGCGAACCAGGCGAGGACCGTGCGCGTGCCGGGAAGCGCGGCGCGGGCAGGCTCCGGGTCGGGACGGTACTGCCAGTAGTCATGAACCATGCCGATCCAGAGCAGCGAAAAGGTGGGGATGATCTGGGGCAGCGAGCTGGGATAGCGGCTCATCGTCAGGCCGTCCGAAGTGCGCGACTGGTCGAAAGCGGCAATCGCTTGCCGGGCCAGCCGGTCGTCTCCGGCGACTGCGTAGGAGATGAGCGCCTGGATGCGCGTGTCGCCCACGTACTGGAACTGCTCGTAGTAGGGCGTGTCCATGTAGGTCTCATGGGCGTCGAGCCGCGCGGTGCGCCAACTGATCTCCCAGATCTTGTCCAACTCCGGGTCGCCGGATTGAAAGTTGGCGCGCTCCTGGAAGGGGTAGGCGGTGAAGCTAGCGGTGAGCGATTCCAGCGTGAGAGGCTCGGAGCCGGTCTGGATGTCCAGGTCGAGATAGCGCCATGTGCGCCACCACAATGGCTCAAAGGAGCGATGCGCGCCGCCGTCGGGGAGAAAGCTGTCGCTGAGGCCGAGGGCTTTGCGCTCGCTGACCTCGTCGCGGTCACCTTTGTGCTGGTCTTTACCGTAAAGGGCTTCGGAGTAGGTGAGGCGGATCTTGGCGCCCTTGCCGCCGGAGACGGTCAGGCGCGGGTAGGCCGTGGTCAGGGTTTTGCGGTCGAAAAGAATTCGAGCATGGCTTTTCGCATAAATTACGATACTCGACTCTGGAAATTGGCGAGTCACTTGTTCCCAAACGAAGTTTTTAAGTGCCACTTGATCCGAATCCCCCAGATCTTTTACAACTTTCGCGATAGATGGGTCGGCTTGAAAGGTAACTGGAGGGCTCTTTGTGAAATCAGCCGCACTCAAGACGATTTTGCCAGCATCTGATTCCGTAAACTCCATCGCCGGTAGCGCATCAGGCACCAGCGCCCAGGCGTTGGACGAGTCGGAGGCCCCGGCGGATTGAGCCTTGTTCGCCGTCGAATAGATGCTCTCGCGGATCGGCGAGGCGGCGGGAACCCAGGCTGGTCCAACAGCCGAAGGCGAATTCCACTCCCAGTCGTAGCGCGCGGCATCGAACTCCTCGCCGGTCCCGCAGGCCATGTACTCCCAGAAGCCGTTGGCGACGCGCGGCAGCGGACGCTGCCCTTGCTCGACCTCGACCAGCCAGCCCTCGGGAGTGCTGATCGAGTTTGCTCCGCCAGCCTCGCTCTCCAGCAGAAAAGCAGTGCGGTCGCTGATCTGCGCCAGCGGAGCATAGACGCCGAAGTTCCACACCGTTGCCGTGATGAGGTTCTTGCCAAGCTGGAGCAGCGGAGCCAGATCGAAGCGCTCATAGCGCCAATGGGCCAGATCGCCGCGGGCCGGGCCGTCGCCCACCCGATGGCCGTTGACGTAAAGAATGAAGCGGTTGTCGGCGCTGACGCGCACCGGATAGCTGGCTGGCACGGTGGCCAGGGTTAGAGAGCGGCGGAAGTGCAGCACCAGCGGCTCCCGCAGCGGGGCCGTCGGATGTGTGGCCCACGAGGCCTGCCACTCGCGGTGGGGCGGGTCGGGCTGGGCCGGAGTTTGGGCGTTGTTCAGCGCGGGAAAGGAAAGGGAGACGAGTGCGAGGGCGAAGAAAGTCAGAGTGGAGCGCATGGGCGTGGGCCTTCGGATTTCAGCTTTCTATGTTAACGAAAATTGGAATCCCATGCGCAATGATTTTCTATTGGACCTGCGAATCCGGCATTTTCCGCCTTTGACGGGTGTTTTTTCCTCTGCTATGCGCTTCATTTTGCAGTGTTGTAACCTTCTATTCATCTTGGCCCGGTAGGCTGAGAATGGTGATAGCCCAAGTGCCCGAGATTCGTTTCAATCAATCTCAGCTTCTGACCGAGCCCGATCTCCCCGGCGAGCGGCCCTCTGCGCAGCCTGCTCAGCAGGAGGCTTCGGCGATTCGTTCCTTCCTGTTGGCCCGCGGCAACTCCGCCTGGGCCGACCGCGGCTTCCACTGGCTGATGGTGCTGTGCGCATTGAGCATCTTCGGCATCGTGGTGCTGATCGCCACCGAGCTGGTGGCGCGCTCGCGCATCGCCTGGGGCGCCTTCGGCCTGGACTTCTTCTACAAGGCCTTCATCGACACCTACACCGGCAAGCCGATGTACTGGGATCCGGTCAACGGCCATTTTAGCGCTCTGCCCTTCCTTTACGGCACGCTGGTCTCGTCGTTTCTGGCGCTGCTGCTGGCGGTTCCTCTAGCCATCGGCGTGGCGGTCTTCCTCACCGAAATGTGCCCCGGCTTCCTGCGCGCTCCGCTGGCGTTCATCACCGAGCTGCTGGCGGCGATTCCCAGCGTGATCTACGGCCTCTGGGCGGTCTTTGTGCTGGTTCCGCTGCTGAGGGAGTACATCAATCCCGCGCTCATCAAAAGCTTCGGCTGGACCGGCTTCTTTTCGAATGACAACCCCACCGGCCTGGGCTTTCTCACGGCGGGCGTGATTCTGGCCATCATGATTCTGCCCATTATCTCTTCGCTGACGCGCGAGGTGATGACGGCGGTGCCAAGTTCGCAGCGCGAGGCGGTGCTGGCCCTGGGCGCCACGCGCTGGGAGATGATTCGCATGGGCGTGCTGAGGAATGCGCGCATCGGCATCGTCGGCGCGGTGATACTGGGCCTGGGGCGCGCGCTGGGCGAGACCATGGCCGTGGCCATGGTGATCGGCAACAGCCCGGAGATTCAACGCTCGCTGCTGGCCAACGGCAGCACTATGTCGGCGGTCATCGCCAACGAGTTTGCCGAGGCTTCCAGCGATTTGCATCTGAGCGCGCTGATGGAACTGGGATTGGCGCTGTTTATCGTCACCATTATCGTGAACGCTATTGCCAGAATGCTGGTCTGGATGGTCACGCGCGGCACGCCGTCGTCGGTGCACTAAAAACAGGGAATAGGAAATAGGGAATAGGGAATAGTTAGGGAGTAGAGAATTTGAGAGACGAACACCAGTTGCGGGCAAAATTACGGACACTGGCGGATGGCGCGGCCACCGGTCTCGCGGTGCTGGCCACGGTCCTGGTCGTTGCGCCGCTGGTGGCGATCTTTGTCTATCTCGTCTATAAAGGATCTGTCTCGCTGAATTGGGCCTTCTTTACGCACAATCCTGTACCCGTCGGCGAAGTGGGCGGCGGCATGGCCAACGCCATCGTCGGCTCGGCAATTCTGCTGGGAGTGGGCAGTCTGATCGGCATCCCCATTGGCATCGCCGGCGGTATCTTCCTGGCCGAGTTCGGGCGCGGCACCAAGCTGGCCAACGCGATTCGCTTCACCGCGGATGTGCTCAACGGTGTTCCCTCCATCGTGATGGGCATTGCGGTCTATTCGCTGGTGGTGGTTCCGCAGGGTCACTTTTCAGCCTTCTCCGGCGGTGTGGCGCTGGGCATCATGATGATTCCCACAGTCTGCCGCACCACGGAAGAGATGCTCTTGATGGTGCCCCATGCGGTGCGCGAGGCGGCGCTGGCCCTGGGCGTGCCCAACTGGCGCTCGGTGCTGTCGATTACCGTGCGAACGGCCTCGGCGGGCATCATTACCGGCTGCATGCTGGCCTTTGCGCGCGTCGCCGGCGAAACGGCGCCGTTGATCTTCACAGCCTTCGGCAATGTGGGATGGAGCGAGAAGCTCAGCGAACCCATCGCCGCCTTGCCGTTGCAGATTTACGTCTATGCCCTCTCACCTTACGACGAATGGCACCGGCTGGCGTGGGCGGGGGCGCTGGTGTTGATTGTGCTGATTGTGCTGGCCGTGTCGCTGGTGCGCTACGTGACCAGCCGCGGCGTTTTGAAAGGGGCAAGCTAAGTGGGCGTCGGCATTGAAGTCGCTAACCTGAACGCGTGGTACGGGACCAACCACACGCTGCAGGACATTGATCTGAACATTCCCGCCAACCATGCCACCGCGCTGATTGGCCCTTCTGGCTGCGGCAAAAGCACCTTTGTCCGCTGCCTCAACCGCATGCATGAGACCAACCCCATCGCCCGCGTCACCGGAACAGTGCTCATCGGCGGGCTGGACATTTATGCCGACGCCAAGCCGGTCGAGATTCGCCGCCGCGTGGGCATGGTCTTCCAGCGGCCCAACCCCTTTCCCACCATGTCCATCTATGACAACGTCGCCGCGGGGCTGAAGCTGAACGGCTATAGCAACCATCATGTACTGGATGAGATCGTCGAGAAGTCGCTGAAAAACTCCGCGCTGTGGGAAGAGGTCAAGGACGACCTCAAGAAGAAATCCGGCGCCAGCCTCAGCGGCGGCCAGCAGCAGCGGTTGTGCATTGCGCGCGCGCTGGCCGTGGACCCCGAGGTGCTGCTGATGGACGAGCCGGCCTCGGCGCTCGATCCTGTTTCCACATCCAAGATCGAAGATCTGATCTTCCAGTTGAAATCGCAGTACACTATTGTGATTGTGACTCACAATATGCAACAGGCCGCCCGCGTCGCCGAGAAGACGGGCTTCTTCCTGAACGGCCGCATGGTCGAATTCGACTCAACCCACAAGATCTTCACCAACCCCAGCGACAAACGCACAGAGGATTACATCACAGGCAGGTTCGGATGACGCGCATACGCTTTCAACAGAGTTTGGAGGAGCTGAAGGAACAACTGCTGGTGATGGCCGGATTGGCCGAGCAATCTATCCAGCGTGCCATCGAGGCCTATCGCGTGCGCGACCTCTCCATTTGCAATCTGGTCAGCATCTCGGAGATGGCCATCAACCGCCTGGAGCGCGAGATCGACCAGGCCGCGCTCGACCTGTTGGCAATGGAGCAGCCGATGGCCATCGACCTGCGCTTCATCCTCAGCGTGATCAAGATCAACGCGGACCTGGAGCGCGTCGGCGATGCGGCCAAGAGCATCAGCGACCGGGTGCGCAGCATGGAGCAGATGGCCCACGCCGAGCTGCCGGTGGACATTCCACGCATGGCAGAGCTGGCCGAGGAGATGGTGCGCAAGAGCCTGCAATCGTTCATTGAGGGCGACGCCGAACTGGCGCGCTCCATCCTCACCATGGACGACGCGGTGGACACAATGAACCGGGCCGCATACAAGGCGCTGACCAAAGTGATGGAAGAGCAGAGCCACCTGGCTCCGCAGGCCTTGAACGCTCTGATGATCTCGCGCGCCCTCGAACGCGTAGCCGACCACGCCACCAACATCGCCGAGGACGTAATCTTCTGGGTGCAGGGCGACGACGTGCGCCACCACAAGAGTCTCAAAACCGCGCCCGACCCGCACGCGATGGAGTAGGTTTCGCAGGATTTCCCGGCGCTCTGAGACCGGAATCTAGTTCTTTGACCGCATGGTTCTGTACCTGTCAAAGTGTAGCGCCGGACTCCTGGCCGGCTGTAGCGCGGGCTTCCCAGCCCGCGCTCGCGCCCAGCAAAGCACCTTTTCATCCGGTCAGAGACCTAGTGGCAGGCAGCCTGATCCTGGAACTCGTGCGTTTCCGTCATGGAGACAAACCCGCGCGCGCAGGTCAGTATCTGTTCTTCAAGAGGACCGCTGTCAAATGTGTCCGGTGAGATAAACGCTGCCTGATTGCGCATCGCCAGGTAGAGTTCACTCAGCTTTTGCATATTGTTGAATTCCGCGGAGAGCAGCGGGTACGCGCTGCGGTCGTCATCCGTGGATGCGGCGGCGGAAGTGAGAGCCAGAGACTTCTCTGCCTGTCTGTGCTGCGCCGATATCCAGTCCACGGAGATTGAATTATTATTCAGGACCGCGTTGACGATGGCGATACGCCACTCGCGGATCATGCTCATCTCTTCGATGCCCGCCTGCACAAAAGCAATTGAGAATCCCGCCTTTGCATGGGGCGTAGCGGCCGGCGCCTCCCCATCCGAGGGTGGAAGCGTCAGGATTGTCAGATTGCCTTTGAAGGAAAGGCTTCCCTGAGTCAAACGCGCAAGCGCCTCAATGTCGATATACGACTTTCCGTTGATCTGAAGGATCTGCGCTTCGCCGGGGTGTCCCGCGATTGTGAATGTGGTAGCCTTTTGCGGCGTTTGCGCGCTGCCATTGACTGTCAGCATGCCAGGAGCTGTCAGCATGGCCGCAAGACCCACAAGGATCATTTTCATAGGAACCTCTCCAAACATCTCCTATGAGTTTTTCATTGCATGAGTCCGTATGCTGTTCAATCTTGCGCATCATTCAACCCGATCTCATCTGTGGAGCGGGTGTGCATCAAAGATTCTTACCTGACCGCCGCCGCATTGCAAAAAGCTGATCCCGCTATCCCGGTCTTGTTGAATGCCTGAAGTCTCAGTCTCAAATTGGGACAGATCAATCATTACAGCGGGCTTTCAGGACGCCCGCGCCTCCAAAGATTGGTAGAGTACAACCACGTAAGGCCATCTTCAGAGGCATGGACCCTTCCTCCCGGTGAAGATGACCGTTTGTCTTTGGCTTCGGATGCAGCTCCGATTGTGCGCAACCGGTCTATCGCGCTGAGTACTTCATCAAGACTGAAAAACAAGGAGATGCCTGCTGGTGACAACATCGACCCAGGACAGAATCTATTCTTCGACCGGCTACCATGAACAGAAGCATGGTGTCAGTCCAGAGGTCTCCGAGTTAATCACCCGTTATCGAACCAATAAGTTCAGCGCGTTCCTGAAGAATGTAAACTCGGAAATTCTTGAGGTCGGCGTCGGCCCGGGATGGAATCTGGTCCGCCTACCCGCGCATCGCCGCGTCGGAATGGATGTGACGCTCACCTATGCCGAGCGCCTGAGAGGCCAGGGGGTTGAATTCGTCTCTGACCTGTCGCAGCTTTCCGGGCAACACTTCGATCTGGTGATCCTTTCGCATGTGATGGAGCATCTGCTTGAGCCGGCCAGGATGCTGGAGCAAATTGGCGCGCTGCTGAAGCCGGACGGGGAGTTACTGGTGATTGTCCCGCTGGAATCTCCCGCCCGCAAAATCTCCCCGCAAGATAACAACCACCATTTATATTCGTGGAACGTACAGACGCTCAATGAATTCCTGCTGGCCTGCGGCTATTCCGTTCGCTCTCGCGCAGTGAAACGGTACGGAGCCGACCGATTCGCCGCCAACCTCGCAGTTCGACTCAATGGCGGATACAGGCTTTATAGGTTTCTGCTATTTCTGTTGCGCATCCTTCGGCCGGGCTACGAGATACAAGCAATCGCCGGTTACAAGTCAGGGAAGCTCGGATAGAGTCGATGTTTTGAAAGGGCACGACTTCAGTCGTGCCGCAAAAGCAGATAGAGTCAATGTTTTGAAAGGGCAAGACTTTAGTCGTGCCGCAAAAGCCGTAAAATCAACGCGGGCTTTAGCCCCTGAGGGATTGCAAACAGGACAGGTCGGACATTTAAGAAACATATTCTAGCTTTACTGTCCCAACGTCAGCACCCCCAGCAGCAGCAGCCAGACAAGGCTCATGGTCTGCCAGTACCAGGCGGTGGCGTCCACGGCGATCTGCCGGAAGTCGACGCGCTTGAACCAGCCCAGCGCGCTCAGGCAGAGGATGAGAGCCGCGACGCCGACGAGCAGGTGGGCGGCGTGCAGGCCGGTAAAGAGATAGAAGAAGGAAGTGGCCGGGGTGGAAAACTGGTCGAAGGCAAAGCCCCGCGCCGCAAACTGCCTCCAGGCCATCCATTGTCCGGCGAGAAAGAGCGTGCCCAGCGTGAGCGTGGTCCCCAGCCAGGGCAGGGCGCGATGCAGCGCCGGCCGGCCCATGCCCAGCCACTCCTCCAGCGCGTCGATCTCATGGAAGATATTCCGCCGCGCCAGCTCCATGGTCAGGCAACTGAGCAGCAGCACCGCGGTGTTGAGATAGAGGATGGGCGGCAAAGATACCGGATGCCAGTCGCCGATCTGCTCATGCGTGCGCAGGTCCATGTACGTGTGGCCGTGGAAGGCGAAGAAGATGGAGACCAGCACGGCAAAGATCACCATGTCGCTGGCAAGAGCGGAGAAGAGGAAGAAGCGAACGCGCCGCAGAAGCTCGCGCGGGCCGCGACTCCCGTCGTCCCAGTTGTCGTCGCCCCCGCCTCCGCCATCGCCGCCGCCGGTGGGCCGCTGGACAACCGGCGGCAGGCCGCCGAGCCCCGGCGCTCGCCGTTGTTTTTTCGCCGGTTTGTGGGTAAAGGTGGCGGGCATTCGCAGCCTCTGTGAGCTTGAGATTACTCCCACTTTGCATTGGACGCACGCAGTTTTTTTCGGATATTTTTCAACCGGAACAAGATTAGGGCCTGTTC
The DNA here is from genome assembly GCA_003134855.1 of Acidobacteriaceae bacterium. Taxonomy (GTDB): domain Bacteria; phylum Acidobacteriota; class Terriglobia; order Terriglobales; family Acidobacteriaceae; genus Telmatobacter. The sequence goes on along the minus strand of PLCS01000007.1, from coordinate 145,824 downwards.
CCACTACCCCGGCGGGTGGCGCTGCCAGTGAAAATCCGGCCAGACCTGGGTCCCCACGGACAGGTCTTCGTTCGTGGGGTGAAGATGAAGCCGAGCCCGAAGATTGTGGCGGGTCCACCGTCGAGGGCGAGAATGAAGTATGGACGGATTTTCGCAGCAGCCCGAAGGGACGGGGCCAATTTTCCCCAGCTCTTCGTCCATCGTCGCTCGGATACACCCGGTATCCGTCGCTCCTCACTCCTCGATCTGAGAAAAATTGGCTCCCGTCGCCGCCCACCGGGGTAGTGGGAACAGGCCCTAATTCCCAACTCTGGCCGGAGAGCCTGGCGTGTGCCGGTTTTGGCCGACCGGATCTTCCCACTCCGCAGCAACGATCTCGACGAAGAGCCGGTGGACGCGGCGGTCGCGGGAGAGCTCGGGATGGAAGGTGGCGGCCAGGATGCGGCCCTGGCGAATCAGCGTGGGGAAGCCGTCGCGCCGCGCGATCACCTCAACGCCCGCGCCGACGGAGACGATGCGCGGAGCGCGGATGAAGACCATCTCCAGCGGGCCGCCGGCGAGGGCAGTCTCGGCGGTCACGATGGCCGAGTCGATCTGGCGGCCATAAGCGTTGCGCTCGACGATGGCATCGAGCAGTCCAAGGCTGCGCTGCGCCGGGTTGAGAACCTCGCGCGCCAGCAGGATCGCTCCCGCGCAGGTGCCGAAGACGGGTCGGGCGTCGCAGAAACCCTGCAAAGCCTCAAAAAAGCGGTGTTTTTCGAGGAACTTAAGCATGGTGGTAGATTCGCCGCCGGGCAGCACCAGGCCGTCGAGGGACTGGCCGTCCAGGCGAAGGTCTTGCGGGTTCTTCACCAGAGAAGGGCACGCGCCAGCCTCGGTGAGTGCTTGCGCATGGCTAGCGTAGTTGCCCTGGATGGCCAGGACGCCTATGCGCGGGCGGCCCAGCGGAACGTCCTTGAGAGAGCGCTGTTGTTCCTCTGTATTCGTCAATAGAATGCTCCGCCCTTGGCCAGGGAATATCGACAGCGCTTACATCGGGAGCAGCCCGACCCGCGTCGGCGTGTTACGGCCGGAGATGAACAAGCCAAATTAGCTCCGTGCCCCATCCTTTCGCCGTTTTTCTGGCGAAAGGGTGGGAAACCTCGAACCTTAACCAGCTTTGTTCATTAAGAGACAACGCCGCTCAAGACAATTTTATCCGCTGACGGAATTTCGCGCATCGAGCCACATGCGATGCGGTAGCCGCCCTCGGCATCTCGATGGGAGTGCCGGGTCTTCCCGTTCCTACAGGAAATCGTCGGCAATTTCCCGTTGTCCGGATTGACCGGCAATCGCCGCCAGCCCTCCCGGCCCCGATCCTGGCGATTCCCGGCCAAGCGGGCGGAAGAAGCGCCGTTTTGCCCGGATTCGCGCAGCCAATAGCCTTGCCGCTGCCCAGGCATTTACAATGGCGTCTAAGCATCAGGTGCGCGATTCGTCGCCGCTCCGGCTTGTCCTGACCCTATGAATCTACGAATCTTTCGCACTCCCGCGGCTTTCGTGTTCTTGACGGCGCTGCTCGCAAGTTCCGCTTTGGCGCAAACTACGCATCCCGTCGCGCCCGAGAGCCCATACGGCGGCGCCACGGTCGAGGAGATCATCGCCCGGGTCAACGATCAGATCATCACGCGCTCGGACTACGACCGCGCGATGAAGGAACTGGACCAGGAGGCGCGCCAGCACGGCGCCTCGGAACAGGATATCTCCGAGGCCCACAAGGATCTGCTGCGCAACCTGATCGATCAGCAACTGTGGCTCTCCAAAGGCAAGGAGCTGGGCATCACCGGCGAGACCGGTGTGATCAAGCGGCTGGATGAGATCCGCAAGCAGTACCACCTGGAATCGATGGAAGACCTGGAGAAGGCCGCCAAGGAGCAGGGCATCTCATATGAGGATTTCAAGGCCAACATTCGCAACGGCGTCATCACTCAGGAGGTGATGCGCGCGGAGGTGGGCAAGCTGGTTCAGTTCACTCCCGGCGAGGCGGAGCGCTACTTCGAGCAACACAAGCAGGAGTACGTGCAGCCGGAAAACGTCACTCTGGCCGAGATTCTCATCTCCACCGGCACGCCCGCGCCCTCGGTGACGGGCGGCGCACAGCCCGACGATCCCGCAAAACTGGCCGCCGCCAAGGCAAAAGCCGACGATATCGAAGCAAAACTCCACGCCGGGGGCGACTTTGGGCAACTGGCCCGCACCTTCAGCGACGGAACCACGGCCGCCGAGGGCGGCGATCTGGGACAGTACAAGCGGGGCGAGTTGGCCAAGGTATTCGAGGATCAGACCTTCGTGCTGAAGGCGGGGCAATTCACGGAGCCCATCCGCACCAAGCAGGGCTTCGTCATCATGAAAGTAATGCAGCACATCCCCGGAGGGGTTCCGAAATATAAGGATGTAGAGGAGCAGGTCCAGCAGAACCTCTTCGCGGAGCGCATGGAGCCGGCGATGCGCAGTTATCTGACCACCATGCGCGAGCAAGCCTTCATTGACATCAAGCCGGGCTATACCGATACCGGCGCCAGCGCCAAGCAGACCAAGCCCGTCTACAGCGCCTATGTGCCGCCCGCGCCCAAAAAGAAGAAGAAGGTGGAGCGCACGCGCTTCCGCGAGAGCACGCGCACCTTCCGCCAGAAGACTTCCTCAGCATCCGCTGCGCCGGAAGCCGCGACTCCTGCCGCAACGCCCGTCGTTGCGCCGGCCGGGAAGGGCAAGAAGAACAAGAGTGCCGATCTGGCTTCAATGAAGCCCGGCAAGAAGGAAAAGATCCGCTATGGCAAGGCGCCGACCCAGACCCTGCCCAGTGCGCCGCAAAGCCCGACCGAGGACGCGGGCGCGGTCGAGCCAGCCACCGCTGCCAGCCCGGAGCCGGTGAATCCGCTGGAGTCGAAGGCCAAGCCGACCGAGAAGACCCGCTACAGCTCGCGCGCCAAGCAGATCAAGCAGCCCAAGGCCAAGGGACCGAAGTTGGACGCCCTGGCTCCCGCAGCGCCGGATGCCGCCGAGGTTGCCGACCAGCAGACCCAGGCCGGTCCGCTGGGCCTGGCTGGCGATACCTCCAGGAAAAAGAAAAAAGCTGCCACCACCACGGGCGACAAGACCCGCCTGGCCGGCAAGAAGAAGTCCAAGACGCCGGAGCAGAGCACCGGCGACGTGCCGCTGGGGCCGGCTCCGCTAGCCCCCGCGCCTGCCCCGGCGCCGCAACCGCAGCAGTAACGCTGGCTTTCCACTCTTGCTTTCCACAAGGGCTCGGCTTCGGCTGCGCCCTTTCTATTCGCGCTCCCGTCGTCCGCATATTAGAATACTGAATTCAGCACAGCTTGCAATGGTTCGCGCTACTCGATGGTTATAGTCGGTCTGCGCGGCGAGGGCGGCAGAATCCATGGCTCATGGAGGGTTTTCTTGAAACTGAATATCGTTACGCTGGCATTGATCGTTTTCGTTATGCCTTATGCTGTTCTGCACTTCTGGGGACCGCCGTGGACAGCTCCGCGCATAGCCGGACTCGCCATTGCCATTCCGTCTTTTCTGCTGCTCGCATTGGCTCGTCTTCAACTGGGACGAGCCTTCAGCGTGCAGGCCAAGGCTACTACGCTGGTCACTACCGGACTCTATTCCCGCATCCGCAATCCGATCTACATCTTTGGCGGACTGGGGATCGCAGGATTCATGCTGTGGGCAAATCAGCCCTGGCTGCTGATAATCTTCGTTCTTGTTCCCATTCAGGTGTGGCGCAGCCGGGTCGAGGCGCGGGTACTAGAGGAAAAATTCGGCGCAGAGTATCTGGAGTACAAAAAGAAGACGTGGTTCTGAGCCGGAGTTGAATCAAGGGAAGGGCTGAAGTTCATTGGGAGAAACATTCCATTTTTGGGGTGAGACAAGATGCATTCTCTCTGGTTTGGCGAATTCATGGGCACGCTGGTGCTGGTGCTGCTGGGCACCGGCGTCAACGCCGGCGTGATCCTGCGCAAGAACTATGCCGAGGACTCCGGCTGGATGGTGATCTCCACCGGCTGGGCGCTGGGCGTGCTCTGCGGCGTGCTGGTGGCGCAGGCCTTTGGCAGCCCCGGCGCAAACCTGAATCCCGCCATTACGCTGGCCGTCGCCATCGTCAGCGGAGATTATTCGCAGGTGATCAACCTGTGGTCGGCGCAGTTGCTGGGCGCCATGGGCGGTGCGGTGCTGATGGCGCTGCACTATGGCCCGCACTGGCGGCTTACGCCCGACCCGGCGGCCAAGCTGGGCGTCTTCTGCACGAACGCGGCGGTGCGCAGCCCGGCCTTCAACCTGCTGAGCGAGGCCTTGGGCACGGCGGTGCTGGTGCTGGTGGCCGCAGCCATCTTCTCGCACGGAGTCTCGGCAAACGGCCCGGCCGCCGGAATGGGCCCGTGGCTGGTCTCGTGCCTGGTCTGGGGCATAGGTTTCTCGCTGGGCGGCACCACCGGCTACGCCATCAACCCTACCCGCGACCTGGGTCCGCGGCTGGTTCATTGGCTGCTGCCCATCCCCGGCAAAGGCGGCTCCAACTGGCGCTATGCGCTCATCCCCATCGCCGGTCCGCTGCTGGGCGGCGCGCTGGCCGGGCTCCTGGTGCGATACGCGCATCTGTAGGTCGGGGCTGGCAGGTCAGGACTTTACGGCTGCGGAAAAACTTTGTTGCGGAAAAGTTCTGTATCAGGGCACGACTTCAGTCGTGCCGCTAATGCGACAGAATGAACATGGGGCTTCAGCCCCTGCGTTATGCTTTTCGTGCGAAGCAATTCTGCGGCCAGAATACAACAGTCCCATCCCGCCCCTCACCGCAAATTGTCCGTCACCGGCTCGGGATGAATGGTCACGCGATAGACCTCCGGGCACGCCAGCTTGAAGCCATATTCGAGCGCGGTGATCACCTCATGCACGCGCTGCATCGTCAGCTCGTCGGGCAGCGTGCAATGGCAGGTAACGTGAATGTGCTCCGCCGAGCGGCCCACCAGAACCTCATGCACATCCACAATCTCCGGCAACTGCGCGGCCGATGAGCGCATCGCCTCTTCGATGCGGCGATTCTCCTCGACCCTCACCTCGGGCTGCTCAATCGTCGCCGGCTCGCTCTCGATGTGCGTTAAGATTCCATCGATCTCCGGCACCTCGCGCAGAATCTCCGCCTCCATCGAGCAGACAAAATCATGCGCCTTGAGCAGAGGCAGCGTCTCATCCAGCTCCAGGTGCTGCTCGATGCGCAGCCGTCCCTGGTGCGACTGCACGCTCAGCTCATGCACGCTCACGTTGTTGCGCGCGGCCACCGCTCGCACGCGGTCGAAGATGCTCTCGGCCTTGGCCTTGCGCGGCTCCGTGTGGATCACCACGTCGGCCTCGGGCAGCGTGCGATGCACGGCCTCGGTGGCCGCCCGGACCAGATCCCCGGTGTGCTCGAAGGTGGAGCGGCTGGGCAGCGCCAGCGTCAGGTCGGCAAAGTAGTTGGCACCCGCGCGCCGCACCCGCGCCTGCTCCACGCTGAGAACGCCCGGCACCTGCGCCACGTCGTCGATCAGCCGCCGCCGCGTCTCCACTGGAATCTCATCCAGCAGCACGCTGACCGCCTCGCGGCCCAGACGCAGCGTCAGCCGCAGAATCATCAGCGAAACCACCACCGCCGCCAACGGATCAGCATAGAGCAGCCAGCCCACGCCGAAATGCACGCCCGCCCAACAGGCGCCCAGCCCGCCCAGCACCGCCAGCGACGACCAGATGTCCGAGGCAAAGTGAAAGGCGTCGGTAGCCAGCGCCGACGAGCCGGTCTTTTCCGCCACCGCGCGCAGCCGCCTCGACCGCCAGAAGTCTACGCCAATCGAGGCCAGCACCACCGCGGCCGGCCAGCCCAGGTCTTGCAGTTGCTTGCCGGGGTGAAGAATCCGCTGAATCGCCTCCCAGATGATCCATGCGCTGGAGACGGCCATCAGCAGAACCTCGCCGAAGGAGGAGAAGTTCTCGAACTTGCCGTGGCCGTAGGTGTGGTCCTCGTCGGCCGGCCGGTCGCTCACCTGCACGGAGACAAACGTGAGCGCCGATCCCACCATGTCCAGCCCGGAGTGGGCTGCGTCCGAGAGCACGCCAAGCGAGCCGGACATCAGCCCCGCCGCCAGCTTCAGCAGCGTCATCACCGCCGCCGCCAGCATCGAGTGCAGCGCCACCCGCCGCTTCTCCGCGGAAAACCCGGCCACTCTGGAGGATTCAATACTCATGGTCTTCTCAGGCTATAGCATATTCGGAAAATCGTCCGGGTGCCCAACCATGCCCCGTGCCCCATCCATTTCGCGTTCTATGCGAAATGGGTGGGAAACCAAAAACCTCAATCTGAAAATCTCAGAAAAATGAATGTACCTCACGTATTCGCTCGCACCGCCGTGTACAACCCGGCAATCCCAAAGGTGTACGGCTGCCACGCGCACTTCTCGTAGCCCGTCGCCGCCATTAGCCCCAGCATCTCCGGCGGCGCGGGAAAGTTGCCCACCGAAGCGGGCAGGTAACTGTACGCCCCATTCCTGCCGCAGATCGCCCGTCCAATCGCCGGCAGCACGCGCCGGAAGTAGACCGCATAGGCCTTGCCGATAAGTCCTCCCGGCTCGCTAAACTCCAGAATCCCCAACTGCCCCCCCGGCTTAAGCACACGATGAAACTCCCGCAGCCCGGCCTCGTAGTTGGCCAGATTCCTGAACCCAAATGCCGACACAATCAAATCCAGCGACCCCATCCCCAGCGGAAGATGCAGCGCGTCTGCCTCCAGCGGCACCGCATACGGCTGGCCCGCCGCCCGCGCGCCCACCCCCGGCCCGCCGAACTTCCGCGCCCCCCGGCTCAGCATCGCCCGCGCAAAATCCGCCGCCAGAATCGGCCGCGCATCGTGCGGACGGCGCTTCAAAAGCGCCATCGTCATATCGCCGGTCCCGCAGCAGATGTCCAGCACCGACGCATCGGAGTCGGCGAGCACCGTGCGAAAGCGTCGCGCCGTCCGCCACCACCACAACCGGTCCACATTGGCCGAGAGCACGTGGTTCAGCAGGTCATACCGAGGCGCAATTGCATCGAACATCTCCCGCACAGCCCGCGCCGCGCTGGCTTCGTCCTTCGCTCCCGGCGGTTTGGCTCCTCTGGTCGTCATTCAGCGTAACAGCCTTTCGTTCTCACCCTGTCCCGCGCAAAAAAGCTGGGTGCCCCAGGTCTCGATTTTGAGACCTGGGAAACCACGAACCCCAACCCGCCACTAACTCGCTAACTCCGCTAACCCCGCTAACAACGCTAACCCCACTCCCCCGCCTGCGCCAACATATAACTCACCGCCGCCTCCAACTCGGCGGGCATTACATCCTCCACCACGCCCGCATCGCCTATCCCTACCGGCAGTACGAAGCGCCTCACCCCGCCCACGTTCTTCTTATCACCGCCTGATGCTGCCACCACGCGAGCCGTGCGCAGCTTGAGTGCAGGCAGCGGTCCATACAAATGCACTAACTTCTCCAGCCGCGAGAACTGCGCCCTCGAAATCGTCCCCCGCTCCCGCGCCAGGTAGAGCGCGGCCACCATGCCCCAGCCCACCGCCTCGCCGTGCAGCAGTGTCTTATAGTGCGTAGCCTGCTCCAGTGCGTGGCCGACGGTGTGGCCAAAGTTGAGAATCATGCGCAGCCCGCTCTCGCGCTCGTCCAGGTTCACCACCCCGGCCTTCATGCGAACGGATGCGGCAATCACCTTTTCCAAAGATTTGGGATCGCGCCCCAGCACATCACCCGCGTGCTCTTCCATGAAGCGCGTGAGCGCCCGGTCGCGGATAATGCCCGCCTTCACGCTCTCCATCAGCCCGGCGCGCAGCTCGCGGTCGGGCAGCGTGGCCAGCACGCCGATGTCGGCAAAGACGGCCTGCGGATGATGAAACGCGCCCACCAGATTCTTGCCCTCGGGCAGGTTCACGCCCGTCTTGCCGCCTACGGACGAATCCACCTGCGCCAGGAATGTCGTCGGCACCTGAATGTAGGGAATGCCGCGCATGAAGATCGAGGCCAGAAAGCCGCCCACGTCGCCCACAATCCCGCCGCCAAAGGCGATCAGCAGGCTGCCGCGATCCCCGCCCGCCTGCGCCATCTGCCGCAGCAAGCCTTCCACGCTCTTGAGCGTCTTGTGTTCTTCGCCGGGCGGCAAAAACATCGCAATCGGCGCCTCGGCAAAGGATCTGAGGAAGGCCTGTCCCCACAGCCCCCAGATGGGCGCCGAAGTCAGCACAAAGACCCGTCGTGGCAATTTGCCCACGACCCGCTCGATGCGCGGCGCAAGCGACTCAACCAGCCCGCTGCCCGCCATCACGTTGTACTTCGCCGAAGGTGTCTCTACTCGTATCGTCTGCACAGTACTTCCATCCTAAAGCCTCCGAGGCATGGACCGGCGCGGGCAGGCTGCCATGGGCCACCGGGGCGTCGAAGCAACCTTGGGCTGAAAAATAACTTGCCAACCCAAACAATTGAGTGATATTAGTGAGGTGCTGCCTCCCCGTTCCCCAGTCCCCGCAGCATTCACAAAAAGTCAAGAAGTCAAGGAGGATTCAAGAATGAGTCAGCCCTATGTCGGTGAAGTCCGGCTGGTTGGGTTTAACTTTGCTCCAGTAAGCTGGTCGATCTGTAACGGCCAGCTAGTTGCCATCTCGGAAAACGCTACGTTGTTCAACCTGATAGGGACCACCTACGGCGGAGATGGTCAATCCACTTTCGGCCTTCCCAATCTGCAAAGCCGCATTCCCATCCACTTCGGTTCGAACGGTGTCAGCACCTACGTGATCGGACAAACCGGCGGCGTGGAGACGGTGACCATCGGCACAAGCCAGTACCCAGCCCACACGCACTCCCTGATGGCCTCCACTAACACCACCGGGGGCAACACCGCGACCGGTAACGTGGTGAATTCGGGTTTGACGGCTTACACGCCCTCCGCCCCCAACAGCGCCATGCTCGCAGCCCAGGTGGGGACAAACAGCGGCGGAAACCAGCCCCATAACAATCTGCAGCCGTACCTGGCTCTGAACTGGATCATCGCGCTTTATGGCGTCTATCCCAGCCAAAGTTAATCCCCACACATTGAGAGCACGCAAGGAAGGAGAATAGAGAATGGCATCACCATTTTTGGGCCAGTTGATGCTGGCATCATTCAATTTCGCGCCTAAAGGCTGGTTCCTGTGCAACGGGCAGACCCTGCCGATCAACTCGTATCAGGCGCTGTTTTCGCTGCTGGGAACGACCTTCGGCGGGAATGGAATTCAGACTTTCGCGCTTCCCAACCTGCAAGGGCGCACTCCGGTCGGAGTGGGCAATGCAATCGCCTACGGGCAGATCAGCGGCGGAGAGTCGCACACCCTGCTGGCTGCCGAGGTGTCTATCCACACCCACCCGCTACTGGCCGGCGCCCAGGCAACCCAAGAAAAGCCGAATGGAGCGATCCTGGCCGGTTCGGGCGCAAGCTTCTACACGCCGGCCGCCAACCTGACGGCAATGAATCAGGCCACCCTCTCCCAATACGGAGGCAGCCAGCCCCACGAAAACCGCCAGCCCTTCCTGGTGATGAACTGGTGCATCGCCTATTCCGGGATCTTTCCCTCTCGCAACTAGAGCCCTCAACAGGAGAATCCAATATGTCAGATCCATTTGTCGGACAATTGTCGCTGGTCGGTTTCAACTTCGCTCCCGTCGGATGGGCGCTCGCCCAGGGCCAGTTGCTGCCAATCTCGCAAAATACAGCTCTGTTTTCGCTGCTGGGGACCTTCTACGGCGGCAACGGAACAAGCACTTTCGCGCTTCCCAACCTGCAGAACTCAGTGGCCATCGGTTACGGGCAGGGCGCCGGCCTCAGCAATTACGACATAGGGGAGCAGGGCGGCTCGCAGACCGTAACTCTGCTCGCCAGCGAAACCCCCCTCCACACCCACACAGCCTCCGCAAAGAGCCTTGTGAAGGCCACCGTCGGCCAGGGGCCCGCAAACAATTCCTTTGCCGAGATGACTCCCGGCAACGCCTACACCACCAGCACCTCGCAGGTGGCACAGATGAGTCCGGCCGCCATCTCGACCTTCGGGAGCAGTCAGCCGCACAACAACATGATGCCCTATCTGGGCATGTACTGGATCATCGCGATGCAGGGTGTCTTTCCGGCGCGCTCGTAGTACACTTGCACTGGCGGGAACCGGCTTCAAGACCGGTTCCCAGCCCTCTTGATCTATGTCCACTCTCGCTGTTCGACCCGCGCTTCCTCAGGACGAAATCTTTCTATACGAACTGTATGCGGCGGTTCGCGCGCCGGAGTTCGCCCTGGCGCCTATCTCCGCCACGCAGAAGGAAGAACTCATCCGCATGCAGTTTCGCGGCCAGATGTCCGCGTATACGCAGATGTACCCGAACTCTTGCTATCACATTGTTCTGCTCGACGGAAAACCCGTTGGCCGGTTGTGGGTAGCCCCCGGCGAAGCTGAATTTCATCTAGTGGATATTGCCGTTCATCCCAAGCTGCAAAGTAAGGGGATCGGAACGGTGCTGATCCAGCGGCTGCAACAGGAGGCGGCAAAGGCGCGGCTTCCCATCCGCAGTTGCGTCTTCAAGTTCAATCCTGGATCCCTGCGCTTCCACCAGCGCCTGGGCTTCGCCATTGTGCGCGAGGATGAGATGCACTACTACATGGAATGGCGAACCGTGCCGCTGCTCTAAACTTTTATTTCATCCTAAATACTGGGTGCCCCACCCTCGCCGCGTCCTTGTTTTTGCGGCTAGGGTGGGATTAGTTACCGCACAACTTTCGTTCCATATCATCAGGTGCCCATAGTGGGGGAGCCGATTCCCGCGTCGATAATCGCTCGCGCCCATCCCTGGCAAACCTCCGCCAGATGCAAGCGCAATTCGTCCAGGCTGGCGTAATGGAAGACGCGCAGATCCTTGCGCTCTTCCAGCTCCCGGCGAAAGGCCAGAATCTCGGGGTTGGTCTCCTGCGGCGCGTCCTTGAGGCAGACCACCACCTCGCGCATCGGCATGGATGAGTCGTCCCGGCACTCGGCGGCCAGCAGAAACAGCTTCCGGAAGAGGTCGCGCGGTCCCCAGTCGTCCGCGAAGACCTGAATGAAAAAAGCGCTCCAGCGCACGTTGTCGGAAACGATGGAGCGACTGTCGGAGATCTGCTCGTTGTCCCGCAGGCCGATAGAGACCAGCAGAATCTTGGCCGCCATGGCCGTGGCATCGTTCACGCTTGCAATGACGTCGTAACAGGCCTGGCGATCTGCCTCCAAATCGCCCGGAGCCGAGATGAAGATGCGGTATGAGTCGAATCCGTGGGGCATAGTGAACACTCAGCATAGCCTAACTGGCTGCAAAGCGACAAGCTGCGCTCTTGCCACGAGCACGTTCGCTACCCCAGCCAGAACAGCGGAACAAGCCCCAACACTGCCAGCGTGATCAGCATCGCCAGCGCTTGTATCCCGGTCTTGCGGTCGGCCAGGCTGAAGGCGTAGCACCCTTTCGCAATGTTGTTGCTGGCTGCGGCGATGGCCACCGCGGCGGCGGCTTCCTTGAAGGGCGTCAGCGTGCCGGCGGCTTGGGTCAGCCCCATGATGAACGGGTCCACGTCGCTGACTCCCATGATCGCGGCCAGCGTATTCACCCCCGTCCTTCCCAGATAGGTGACGGCTAACTGCGTGGCTACCAGCATGACCAGAAAGAGCCCTGCAAAGACAATCGCCGTAACCAGATCCAGCGGATTCTTGGGTTCAAACTCCCGCTGTACTTCCTGAGTGTTCTTATCCGCCCAGCGTGACCAAAGCCAGCCGCCCCCGACCGCCAGGCAAGCCAGCACAAGAAAGGGAATGTAAAGCAGAAGCATGAGTTGCCGATTGAAGAGCGCCAACAGAATTACCAGGCGCAGGTACATCACTCCACAGGCGATCAGGATGCCGCCCGCGAAGAGGTGCGGACGCTTCTCCAGCTTGGCCCGCCGCGCCATCACCACCGTAGTGACCGTGGAAGAATAAGCGCCCCCCAGCAGCGCCGCCAGCACCACTCCGCCCTGTCCTTTGGTCATCTTTTGCAAAACATAGCTGGCGTACGAAACGGCACTGATCGCAACCACCACCAGCCACGTCTTGAATGGATTGATGTGAAAGGGGCCAAACTCCTGATTCGGCAGAATCGGCAGAATCACTGCGCTCAACAAGAGAAACTTGGTAAAAGTGAGAATCTCGTTGGGAGCGATGCGCACGGCGAGCTTTTCCAGAGCGGCTTTCAGATCGAGCAGCAGCAGGCTGGCGACGCCCAGCGCGGTAGCAATCCATAAATGCCCGTAACAGGCGAGCGCGCCCACCAAGAAAGTTGCCAGGCCGGAGACCTCGGAGGTAACTCCGGCGGCCTGGACCGTGGAAATCTTGTGCCAGTAAGAAACCAGCAGAAATCCGGCGACAACCAGAAACCCAATAAACAGCGGCAGCATTTGCGGGCCTGAAATCAGAGCAGCGGAATAACCGATCAGGCCAATCAGCGGGAAGGTGCGCACTCCTCCGAAAGAGTAAGAGGCTCCTGACCCCTTGCGCTCTTCCCGCTCCAGCCCTATCAGGAACGACAGGAAGAGGACCAGAACAATTTGCACGACTTCCGGTGGTAGCTGCTTGTACATCTCCATTCGCGTCGAGCCTCGAAAAACAATCTGCTAGTCAGCTTACACTGTGTCACGGTTACAGGACGATTAGGGCCTGTTCACACTACCCCGGTGGGCGGCGACGGGAGCCAAT
>PLCS01000007.1:0-132974 GCA_003134855.1 Acidobacteriaceae bacterium | reverse complement strand
GCCCTCGACGGTGGACCCGCCACAGCCTTCGGGCTCGGCTTCGTCTGGCCGGATTTTCACTAGCAGCGCCACCCGCCGGGGTAGTGTGAACAGGCCCTAGCCCAAATAATAATTGTGCAAAGAGTCTCCGCAAAAACAAAGCGGCGGAGTTGTTAAGCTCCGCCGCTTCTTGAACCATTAGCTGCATGATGCAGCAGCATTCAGATTACCGGTGTCCGCCGCCACCGCCGCCGCCACCAGCATGACCACCGCCGCCGCCACTGGCATGACCGCCGCCGCCACCACCGGCATGACCGCCGCCACCAGCATAACCACCACCACCGCCGCCGCTATGCGCTGCCGCCGCGCGCGATCCACCGCCGCCGCTGGCGCGAGGCGCTGAGGCGCGGCCTGCGCTGGGACGCGCTCCGCCGGAATTGTAAGCCCCCGCGTTGCCGCGAACCTGACCACCGCCGGAGCGAACAGCCCCGCCGCCCCCGCCACCGCGCACAAAACTGCTGCGATTGGCCATGGCGCCGCCGCCGCCGCGATAGCTTCCGCCGCCGCCGTCACTGAAGCGATGGCTGCCCCAGCCGTGGCCATAGCCCCAGCCGGCCCATGGGCCCATGCCCAGGAAGACGCCGTCGTAAAAGTAGCCCGGCCCGTAGAAGCCATAGGGCGCGCAGGCGTATGGAGCATAGTCGTAATAGCCGTAGGAACAGACCGGCTGAATGCCTAAATCGACGACAATTTGCGCCTGAGCCGCTGGCGCAATGGCCATGCCCACAACCAAAGCTATAGTTCCGAGTAGTGTTTTAAGTCCTCGCATAAGTTACCCCCTTGAGGTGTCTGCGGTTACCTGTGTTGCGTGGGATGCTGTATGCAGCCGTAAAGAAGAGTCCAGCAACAGCAGCTACCATAAGGATTTTGAAGCTCTACCAGAGTCTCCCTCACACCGTCGGGGGTTGTCGTCTATCTATCCTTACATTTCTGACTTTATCCGCCAGCATCCACTAAGTCTGAGCAATAAGAAGCACCGATTGCAAGCACAGCCGACTGGCCTTGCCTCGGACTTCGGCTGTCCCTAGTCCCTAGTCCCTCAGTCCCTAGTCCCTCAGTCCCTAGTCCCTGAGTCCCTGCCTCTCAGGTGATAGCCTAAACCCTTATGGCAGTATCGTCGCAGGTCGATTTTCTGGTGATAGGCGCGGGCGTGGCCGGGCTGCGCGCGGCCGTCGAACTGGCCCGTCATGGCGAGGTTCTGGTGGTCACCAAGGAGTCCGTCGCCGAGTCTAACACCCACTACGCGCAGGGCGGCATCGCCGTGGCCATGGAGGGCGATGCGGACGTTGCGCTGCACCTCGATGACACCGTCAACGCCGGCGACGGGCTGGTCTATCGTCCCGCCGCCCAGGCGCTGGTGGCCGAGGGCCCGGTGCGCGTGGCCGAGCTGATCGAGTGGGGCGCGGCCTTCGATTCCGAAGCAGGCGAACTGCTGCGCACGCGCGAAGGCGCGCACTCCCTGCCCCGCATCCTGCACGCCAACGGCGACGCCACCGGCGCCGAGATCAGCCGCTCGCTGGCCGCCTTTGCCCGCGTCCACAAGCGCATTCGCTTTGCCGAATGGACCACGGTCACCGGCCTGGTCGTCGCCGATGGCCGCGTGATTGCCGCCGACCTGCTCAACTGCGAACGCCGCCCGCAGCGCGTTCTGGAGCGGGTCAGCGCGCGCGCCGTCCTCGTCGCCGCCGGCGGCGCGGGCCAGGTCTACAGCGACACTACCAACCCCGCCGTGGCCACCGGCGACGGCATCGCCCTGGCCGCTGAGGCCGGCGCTCAGCTTGCTGACATGGAGTTCTATCAGTTCCATCCCACCGCGCTCTCGCTCCCCGGCGCGCCGCGCTTCCTGCTCTCTGAAGCTCTGCGCGGCGAGGGCGCAATCCTGCGCAACGACCGCGGCGAGCGCTTCATGGAGCGCTATCATCCGCTGCTCGAACTCGCGCCGCGCGACGTAGTGGCCCGCGCCATCACCCGCGAAGGGATGGGCGCCGCTCCGGGCGAAGTCCGAGTCGTTCATCTCGACATGCGAGACGTTCAGGGCATTGACCTGCGCCATCGCTTTCCCGGCATCAGCGCCCTGCTGGCGAAGTACGGCCTCGACCTGGGCCGCGACCTGATCCCGGTTCGCCCGGCGGCGCATTACCTGATGGGCGGGATTCGGACAGACCTTTTTGGCCGCGCCACTTTGCCGGGGCTTTACGCGGCGGGAGAGGCGGCCTGCACCGGCGTTCACGGCGCGAATCGCCTTGCCTCGAACTCGCTGCTCGAAGGCCTCGTCTTCGGCGCGCGCGCCGCGCAGTCGATGCTCGACGACTGCTTGCCGCAGGGGCGGGATGCAGAGGTGTCTCTGACGCCCCCCGCGCCCTTGACGGCAGCCGAACAAGCTCGCCTGGAAGAGATCATCACCAGCCTGCAAGCCGCCATGTGGGCCTACGCCGGACTGCTGCGCGAGGAGTCCACGCTGCGTCTGGGCCTGGCTGCGCAGAAGGCTTGCGCGGAGGCTCTGGTCGAGTTGGCCGGACAATTCGGAGAAGGGAAGGGAAGCCGCCGGCTGGCCGAGGCGCAGGCCATGAGCCGCGTCGCCCACGCCATCCTGGCTTCGGCTCTGGCCCGCACCGAGAGCCGCGGCGCCCACTTCCGCAACGACTTCCCGCGCCGCGACGACGCTAACTTCCTGAAGCACTCCATCTTCCAGAGCACAAGCAGCGCGGATCGCGAAGAGCCGGTTGCCTTTGAAGCTTGGTAGGACTAAATAGACTGAAAACAAGCCATATCACCGAAGAATCTCTCAGTTGTCAGGGTGCGGCTTGAGCCGCCTGGGGGAATGCTAGCCTCACAACTCAAGGAATTGCTCTGGGGCGTTTAGTAGTTTGCTCTAAATTGTTCATCGGTCACTGCGCGACAGTGCCCCGCACCCCGCTTCCCAGGATCGACGGTTAATGCGATGAACTTCTCGTTGTAGGTGGGGCCGGCCCATTCGCAATAGTTCTTGATGGTGTATTCCTTTGATTGCTCCAGGTCGTAATGGGCGGCCTGGTCTGCCTTGATGACGTAGATTCGGTACGGATCGTAGGATCCTGCGTTATCCGCACGTCCCTCGGAATCGCTCGGTTGTCCAACCAAGGCGATCCCAGAGCCGTCAGGCAACGGCAGAATATCCTGCAAGAGGTGTTCTTTGGCGTGGAAAACGATCTTCGGCGTTCCATCCTCACTGGGTGTTAAAACGGTTAGGCTGCCGACGCAGCAACCATAGCCACCACCCCGCAAGATCAGATAAATGTGCGCATCTGGACCTGTGCCTGAACGGACGAAGAGCATTCTTTTGGAAGAGAGAAGATTCATGGAGACAAGTTTATGGCCAAAATCCGAGCTAAGCGTAGTCCATTCATCTTCTTTGTTGAGCCAAATCCACGGCTTGTTCCCCTTGCGACTGATGACAAGCCGATCTGCGTCTCCGGCTCCGTCAGTTCTGTGCTGATAAGAAAGTGTAAAGGTAGTGGGCGTCCCGGAATGGTCCCAATCGAGGGTGACTTTCTCGACGAATGTTGGCGCGTGGAGGTCGCTGCTGGAGGTTCCTTGAGCAAGAGAGATAGAGGCCGTAAGCAGAAGAAAGATGAGAAAACGAGCTTTCATGCGTTGAGTATCCTCCTCAAATGGCTTCTCATGCAACAATGACGAACGGTAATTTCATTCCCCCTCGTCATACTCCACCGAATGAAGAAACAGTCCCCGCGCCGGAGCGGTCGGTCCGGCGGCGGCGCGGTTGCGGGCGGCCAGAATTCCAGGGATTGCGTCGGCGCTGAGCCGTCTCCGGCCCACGTCCAGCATCGTTCCCACCAGATTGCGCACCATGTGGTGCAGAAAGCCGCTGCCCTGCACGCGATAGACCAGCAGCGCGCCGGCCTCGCACTGCCGCTCTTCCCAGCCTGAGGAAAAGATTCTGCGCACCGTTCCCGCCATCGGCGGCTCCGCTTGAAAGCCCTCCCTTGGAAGGGGCCGTTGGTCTGGCTTCTCATTCGGATCATAGCCGCGATTGACCAGCTCCGGATCGGTCGCCGCAAAGCTCATAAAATCGTGTTCGCCCTCAAAGAGCCGCGCCGCGCCTTGCAGCGCCTCCACGTCCATCGGCCAGGGGCAGGCGTAGACGTATCGGGCCAGAAACGGCGGGCAGATCGCCTCGCGAAAAACCCGGTACTCGTAGCTCTTGGCCACCGCCGAGTGCCGCGCATGAAATGTGCTTGGCGCCATTCTCGTTTCCAGGATTCGAATCGCCGGAGGCAGCGTCCGGTTGAGGGCGCGTTGCAGGTTCTCCGCCGGAATAGGCGCGGCCAGCGCGAAGCTGGCCACCTGGCCGAGCGCGTGGACGCCCGCGTCGGTGCGTCCCGAACCCTGGGGCAGCGGCGATTCTCCGGTGATCCGCCCCAGCGCCGCCTGCAGCTCGCCTTGGACGGTGAGCTCGCCCGGCTGCACCTGCCAGCCGCGAAACTCCGTGCCGTCATATGCCAGAGTCAGCTTCCAGTTCTGGAGCTTGGGCGCGGGTTGGGTCTCTTCGGTCACGGGAATCGCTGTTGACTACAGGGTAGCCGACCAAGCCGCCGGAGAGCGAAGAATGCAGCTGATCCCTGACCCCTGTTGCTATACTCAGCTTTCCGCACCCTGCGCCGCCGGGGCAGCATGGAACGAACCGGAAGTCGCGCGCGTATTGACCGATAGGCGGATAATCGCGCCAGGCAAGCAACGATTATTGTCCTGAATCGTCACATTCTTGCGTCCGGTGAGGCTCTCCGGTCGTCTTTGAAAAGGACGCCCTAATTGCCTCATCAAATCCCAAAGAGGAACCAACTCGTGGAGAGGAACCATGCAATTGTTCGGTAAACGTATCTTTGAGCAGCAGCAGGAGAAGACCGCGCGCAACGTGCGCGGAGAGACGGGCTATCGGTTGCGCGCCGTGGCAGTGGTCATGCTGACCCTGGCGGCGGGATCGCCCTACGGATTTGCCCAGCAGATTGGAGCAGGGGCTACGGGACCGGACAAAGCGGCCTCCGAGCTGCCTGCCGCGCCAGCGCCGGTGCTGACCGAGCCGCTGGACCTGCGCCAGTCGAAGCGTGATTTCTCCAAGCCGGCGGGCGGTTTTCTCGGCAATCCGATCAACGCCTACCTGCCCACCACCATCGCCAAAGCCAGCTTCCAGAACTCGGTGCGCCTGGGCGACCTCGTAAAGAACGGCAAGATTTACCTCAGCCTTTCCGATGCTCTGGCGCTGGCGCTGGAGAATAACTACGACATCGCCGTCTCCCGCTACTACATGGATCTGGCGGACCTGGACCTGATGCGCGCCCATGCCGGACAGTTCCTGCAAGGTTCCGGCGCAACGGTCAACAGCCTCACCCAGGGAGGTTTCTCCTCGTCCACCGTCGTGGGCGGCGGACCCGGCGGCGCGACCGGCGGCGCGGCTACGGGCAGCGGCGGATTGACCATCTCCGCCTCCGGCGCGGGACCGTCGCCTGAAAGCTACATGGACCCCGCTTTGACGGCAGCCATCAAATATGACCGCCAGATCACGCCCGTCACCAGCATCTTCTCCGGCGGCACCAGCACCACCAAGACCTACGACTTTACCTACAACCAGGGCTTTGTCACTGGCACGGCTTTCCAGGTCACCTACAACAACACCGCGGCGACCAACACCAACGCCATCCAGAGCTACAGCCCGTTGTACAACTCCAGCTTCAACGCGCAAGTGACGCAGCATTTGCTTTACGGCGCGGGCATCTGGGTGAACAAGCGCTTTGTCTATCAAGCTGAAAACAACCGCCGCATCACCGACTCCACATTCCGCCAGCAGATTCTTTACACCGTCAATCAGGTGGAGAACATCTACTGGGGGCTGGTGAACGCCTATGAGGATGTGCAAGCCAAGCAGCAGGCGCTCGAACAAAGCAGCAAGCTGTCGGCCGACAATCGCAAGCAGTTGGAGATCGGCACCCTGGCCCCGCTGGATGTGGTGAACTCCGATTCAGCCGTGGCCTCGGACAAGCAGGCGCTGATCAGCTCGCAGAACACGCTGAACTACCAGCAGCAGATCATCAAGCAGGCCATCGCCCGCAACCTGAACGATCCAACGCTCGTGGCGGCTGCCGTCATTCCCACCGACCGCGTCAGCATCGAGCAGATCCCCGAGGAGAAGCAGCCCGTCGATGAGCTGGTGCAGCAGGCCTTCAAGAACAGCCCGGTGCTGGAGCAGGCCGTCCTGGCGCTGAAGAACGATGAGATCAGCGTGCGCGGCGCCAAGAATGGCCTTCTTCCCACAGTAGACGTATACGGCTATCTGGGCGGAGCGGGCGCGGCCGGCGCGCAGAATCCCAATTGCAAGTCGTCTCCCTTTGGTTGCTCTCCCAGTACGGGCGGTTATGGTACGGCCTTCAGCGACGCCTACAATAACTCATCTCCGGACAAGGGTTTTGGCTTCAATGTCACGATTCCTATCCGCAATCGCACCGCCCAGGCCGAGCAGGCCGCGGCGTTGATTCAATACCGCCAGGCCGAACTAAAGCTGGAGCAACTCTACACCCAGATTCGCATGAATGTGGTGAACGCGCAGTTCGCCCTGACCAGCGACCGGGCTCAGGTGCAGGCCGCCATCGCCACTCATGATTACGCACAGCAGAGCCTGGACGCCGAGGTAAAGAAGCTGCGGCTGGGTGCCTCCACGACGGCCAGTGTTCTGTTGCAGCAGAAGAATTTGGCCAATGGGCAGAACAGCTTGCTCGCGGCGCAGGCCGCCTACGCCAGGGATCGCGCCGGCCTCTATCAGACGCTCGCGTCCACCCTGGAACACTACGGCATCAACCTGCAGGAGGCAGTTACGGGTGAAGTGACGGCTGCGCCGGTAGTGCCCGGACTCACACCTGCCAAGGGCGGCAACGAGCCCACGGTCACCCCGCCGGCAGCCCAGTAGTTCTCATTGCAACTCAGCAACCAAGAGGCCCGGCCAATCGCCGGGCCTCTTGCGTATAGGGGGAACAAGTTCTGCTTCAGCGTGGGGTTGCCTGCGCCACGGGGCGAAAGCTCTTGCGGTGCAACGGGGTGGGGCCGAGGCGTTCGAGGGCGGCAAGGTGCGCGGGGCAGCCGTAGCCTTTGTGCTGCGCCAGGCCGTAGCCGGGATACTCGCGGTCCAGCTCCACCAGCAGGCGGTCGCGGCAGACCTTGGCCAGCACGCTGGCTGCGGCGATAGAAAAACTGATTGCGTCGCCCTGGATGACGGCCTGCTGCCGGCACTCGCAATCGATGGTGTCGCGGCCGTCGATGAGCAGATAGTCGGGGCTGAGAGCAAGTTGCCCGACGGCGAGGCGCATGGCCAGCAACGAAGCCTGGCGAATGTTGATGCGGTCGATGGTCTCGGCGTCCACCTCGGCGATGGCCCAACAAACAGCATTGGCGCGAATCTCCACGTCGAGTTCCGTGCGCTTCTTTGCAGTGAGTTTTTTCGAATCCGTCAGGCCATTGAAGCGGTAGCCGGGCGCCAGAATCACTGCGGCGGCAACCACTGGCCCGAAGAGCGGTCCGCGGCCCACCTCGTCCACTCCGGCAATGCGCAGCGCGCCGCGTGTGCGCGCTGCCTCTTCCAGCGTCCATCCGCAAGGCAGATTGTTAACCATGCTATCAGTATAGGAAGCGAGGCTGCTCTGGTGGCGCTCAACCTTGTCCCGTCCGCTCCGCCAGCTTACTTCGTTTGTCGCCAAAGCCTGTGCGGCAGCAGATAGGTAAAGCCAACGAATGCCTCCCAGTGTGTCGATGTTCCGGTCAGGCCGTGCTGGAAACCGGCGTCCCAAACCAGATTTGGCCGTGGCGTGTATCCCAGCGCCCAGAGATTGCCGACAGCGCGTCCATGCAAAAAGGGCTGGGTAAAATGCCACAGTTCACCGGAGATAGAAAACGGCCCGCTCAACGGGTGAGAGACGGAAAGCGTCTGGCCGAACTGGGGGCGGCTGACGCCGTTCTGCGTCATTCGATTGAACATGGCATTGGTGTCGTAATGAAATCCACACAGGTCGGCGCTGGCCAGAAAAACCACCGAGTCGTTTGAACTGCCCAGGTCGAGGTCCGCCGCGGCGCCGCCGTAGACCTGGTGCAGATAGCTCGCGGCAACGGTCGGGCTGGCGCCTTCGCCGGAGCGGAGAACTGCTTGCCCGCCAAGAGCATACCCGCCAGATTCAGTTCCAAACTTTCCCGCAACCTCTGAGCGTGCGACCGGTTCAGTGACGGCCAGGAGCTGCAAACGGCTTGCAACAGCGAGCTTAATCGTCTCGTTAAAGTTCAACTGCGTTGAGAATTCCGGCGAATGCCATGCGTTCATGCCGCCGTTTTCAAATTGCAGGAATCCAACCGGGGTCAGTGTCGCGGGAGTCGAGACGGTGGGCCTGCCCGGATTCGCGGCCGGCACACCGGCTGGCGAAGCGGCCTGCTGCGCCGCAGCCAGGCTCGCGCCCGTTGTGAGCAAAAGCAACAAGAATGCATATTTACCTTGCAGAATCAATCGTCCTCTCAAACCGGGCGTTGCCCGAACAACGAAAGCAGTGTCTCCCGGTCTCCGCTTCTCCGGCCCGGGAATGTATCAGGCCCAACGCCCTTCCAGTATTCTGCCATGCTGTTCCCGCAGCTGTATGCTCATCGTGATAGAAAGAGTAGGTGCGCACGGTATCTTTGAACGAGGCGGGTTGGTGGATTCCCAACTCCCAAAAGCGGGGCTTGCGGCGCACATCTGATTGACCCGAACGGCTGAGAAATTGTGAGGAGATGCAAAAGCGCGGGCGGCAGCCTGAGTTGCCGCCCGCGCTCAATGCGTTGCGTTCTGTTAGAAGAACAGCGCAATACGTACACTTTCGTTGGAAAACAGAAGAGGCAGCCCGGAGTGGGGCTGCCTCTTCTGCTGCTGCCGAAGCCGCTGGTAGGCGGTTTACGGAAGGTAGTAGCGGAAGGTGGTCCAAAACATATTGTCGATGCCCTTGGCGCCATTCAAAGGACTGGACAAAGCGCCCGCCGTGCCGGTGCCGGACCAGCCCTCGCGAACAGCATAGCCATACTGGATGCCCTGGCGTAGGCGGCCGCGGTCGCCTTTGTAAATGTCATACCAGTAGCCGGCGGTAACTTCCTGCACGTCGCGGGTGTTGTTTCCGCATCCGGAGCCTGCGGGCTGGTATCCCACCGAGCCGGAGGCGAGACCGGGGTTAGCCACAGCAGCGCAGGTTGCGGAGACGCTAGCGTAGCGCGATCCGTAGCCGATAGGGATGATGGCCGGAGCGGCGGTGAAGTGCGAACCCCAGCTGCCGCCGGCGGCGAACATCGCCGCTGTCGGCTTTGCCGAGCAGAAGGTGGAGGCGTTGGCGGCCGTTACTCCGGTTTGGCAGAAGGTGGCCGTAGGATCTGATAGCGTGAGGGCCGTGGTTGCGTAGTCGGCGCGCGCCGCGTAGTCGCCGCCATAGTTGAGGTAGATAAGCAGGCGCGGGGTGGGCGTGGCTTCAAGGGTAAACAGGCCCGAGCCGTTGTGAATCGGCTTCAATTCGCCGTTGGAGTCGTTGGTCACGTCAGAGAGAGTCGTGTTGCCGTAGCGGCCAATGCCGGGTCCGTAGAGCCCCTTGACGCCGAAGGTCAGCTTATCCTTGATGACTGGAACGCGGAGGCTGGCGCCAAAGCCGCCCACAGCGATGTCGTCGACATAGTAGTTGGCAGTCGATGACTTGGCCACCACAGCGGTACCCGGAGCGGCGCCGGCGTAGCCTTGGTTGTCGACAATGCCACCGTATTTAACCGAGTTCTGCGTGACACCGGGATAGACCGTCTCGTGCGCAAAGCCGACGATACCCAAGACCTCATAATGTCCCCAGCCCGGATCGAAGGCGGCCTTCACAATCATGTCGGGCGCCTGATTGAAAGAGATGTTCGTGATGTTGCTGTTGGCGGAGACGGTGTTGTAATTCCGAACGTAGCCGTAGACCGTGTTGCCGGCGCTGTCCCTAGTATTCACACCGGTGTAGCTTTGCACGTAGGTGGACAGGCCGCTCAAGCCGCTGATGGCGGCGTTGTAGTTGCCGCCGTTGGCGCCGGCCGAGCCCAGGATTGCATAGGGCGTGCTGCCCGCCAGCGCGGCCGAGTAGAGCAGTTGCGGATTCTCAGCCGCCACGCCGAAAGCGACATGCTCGAAGGTCTTTGTCACACGGAATCCGTACTGGCGAGTCCACACGAAGCCCGCGACGTAGTTCGGGTCTATGGTCTGCGGCGTCATGATGTCGCCGGAGAGATTCGAGATGCCCTTCTTGTCTTCGGTGGCCAGCGACCACAACTGGCCGCCCGTGAAGGCCAAATGGTTGTTGGTCTCAGCCTGTGCCCAAAGAACGCGCTGGCGCAGAACGTAGCTGTTGGACTGGTTGTTGTTGGAGGTGATGCCGGTGCCCAGCCAGTCAGCCTCGTAGTAGCCGCGCAGAGTGCCCCAGTTGGTCTTGCCCTCGGCCATCAGAGTGGCGCGCGACTGGCGAGCGCTGCCAAAGAATTCACTCAGCGAGTAGGCATCCGCGCCCTCGTAAGGAATCGCACTGAAAGCGGTGGGAATGTCGCCGCCGGTAGCCTTGGTGCGATAAACCGTTTCACCCGCCAGGTAGCCGCCCGGCGTCAGGGTGATGCCCTTGTAACGCAGCGCTTTGGGGCTCTCGAAGTCCTTCTTGATCTGGGTCGTCGCGTCGGAGACAGTGGTGGCCAGCGAGGCCTGATTGCCCTTGAGGTCGGTCACGGAGGATTGCAGCGTGCTGACGGCGGCGGCGTTGTCGGTCACCACCTGTTGCTGGGCTTCGGCCGCCGCTTGCGCCTTGGCTGCGGCGGACTGGGCGGCGGCGGCAGCTTGCTGGGCCTGCTGCAACTGCGCGTCCTTCACGGCCAGATTGGTTTTGAGGTCGTTGATCTGGCCCTCCAAATCATGGCGCAGTTCCTGAATCTGATCTGTCACGGAAGGTTCGGCAGGCGCCCTGAGCTTTCTGACTTCCACAGGCTCAGGCGTATGAGCCTTTTTGGTTGCAACGTGCTTCTTCACCGGCGGATTGGCGTTGTTCGTTTGTCCATAGGAAGCGACAAAACTGACTGCCAGGATTGCAGCGGCAGCGATCTGGAGTTTGAATTTCATGGGGCCTCTCATTTTCCTTTCAATTCGGTTTGAATCATGGCTTCGCTCGTTTGGCGGATAGAATCCCAACAGGTTTTAGGAACATACTTCGACGGCCAGGAATGTTATTCCGCGCAAGCTGAGCTTTCCTGACCGCTTTCGTATTCAAGACTCGCAGAAGAATATGAATATTTGACGAATTCATCCACTTTTAACAAAGTTATCGTCCGTATTCACACCTCGGGCAGGGCGATAAATTAACCTTCTTTTAACATAGAAAGTTATCTGGATTTGATAAACGCATGGCTGGTTTCAAGCGGCTAGTACCGTGACGCAAGAATTGCTAATGGCCAGAATGTAGCGCCGGCCTCCCGGCCGGCTGTAGCGCGGACGTCCTCGTCCGCGCCTGTCTGGGAGCAATTACCAAATTATTCGGTCTAAGCGCTATGGGCGCAGCCCGCTGTCCTGGCCCGCGCTGAGCAGGTTAGCCAGCAGGCGATAACTTCCAGGCACTAACTCGGGGAGCTGGCGATAGAGTGCATAGGCGAGATAAATGTAAGTCCCCTTGCTGGGATGCGCCACCAGCAGGCCTCCGCGCTGCGGAGATTGGCCGGGGTCGGCGGTCTCGGTGAGCGGCGTGTAATTCGCATCCCAGCTATCGAGAAAGGAGTGGCCGCGCTCCTCGACCCATCCGTCGAAATCCGCAGAGCCAATCTCATTCGGCCAGCGCAGCAGGGAGTTAGCCGGCTCCAGCAGCTTCACCGGCGCTTGCTCGTCCACCACGCGCTCCGCCATGCGTCCCATCGACAACGGAAACGGGGCAGCGAAGTTGCCGCTCTGGTACTGGACAATCAGCGTTCCGCCGCGGCGGACAAACTCGTCGAGCCGCGGCTGAGCGGCGGCGAGCTCAGGGCGCGCGGAGTAGGCGCGAATGCCGATGACAATCACATTCCAGGCGGAGAGATCGCCGGAGGCCAGCTCAGCCGAAGTGAGCAGGTGCGGCGCGGCGCCCAGGCCTTCGATGGCCTCCGGAACCCGGTCGCCGGTGCCCATTACGTAGCCGACGCGCAGCCCCGGCGCCAGTTTCACGTCGAGCTTGCGGGTCTTCAACTGCGCGGGTTTGTATAGGTTGTAGGGGCGCAGGCCAGGATAGCCGATGTTCTGCCAGCCGGTTGTGTATTCGTGCGGAGTTAGCGTGGTTAGCGGAGTTGTCGGAGTTAGCGTTGGTGATTGGCTGTTTGAAGTTGCGTGGACGATAGCGTTGATTTTGTATGCGCCTGTCTCGGAGTTCTTCGGCGTGACGGAGAAGAGAATCGGTTCGGTGTCTCCTGCGCTTTCCAAATGAAATTTAGCTTCTGCTGGTTCGGAGCGCCATCCGGCGGGCAGTTTCAGCTCGATAGTGCCTTCGGCGGCGGCCTGCGTATGGACGGTGACGCGCACCGGCAGTGCGCTGCCGTCGAGCGGGAGGATGCGGGCTTCGGGGTCGATGCGGAGGCCGATCGCGGGCGTGACGACCAGCGGCTCATAAACGCCGCCCACGCCGGGAACACGCTGCATCGTCTGCACCACTTGGCCGATGCGGATGGGCAGACCGTCGAAGGTGAACTCGGCCCAGGCCGCCAGTGGGTAAGGCGCAAAGGAGCGCAGGCGGTACTCGGGCTGGGTCAGGTCATAGTACGGCTGCTCGATCGAGGGGCGCGTGAAGTACGGCTGAGTGGGCTGGGCGTCTTCGGGTACGCGCACGCGGAAGATGGTGTCGGCGGCCGGAGCTGCCGAATCGATGGGGTCGCTGGCCTGCTCACTCTTCCAGGGGGCGCCGCCTCGGCTGTCCAGCCACACCCGGCTGAGCCCCGGCTCCAGGTTGGCTTGCGTGGTGTGGACGCGAACGCGAAACTCCTCGCCGGGCGTCACGCTGCGTGGGGTCTCGTCGGCAGAGCTTCCCCTGCCTCCGAAGCTTGGCTGATTTTCTGCCTTGGTGGTGAAGGCGATCAGGTCCAGGCCCAGAAACTCCTTCAATGCACTCTGAAACTGCTCGATCTTCTCATCCAACTCGGAGAGCAATTTCCATTTCGATTCTGCATTCAGATTGCTATCGAAAACCTTCTCGTAGAGCTTCAGAGTCTGTCCATAGATCGGCGCCAGTTTGTACGCCGTCGTAACTCCAGTCTGGCCATGCCGCTCTGCTATAAACTTTGTCATTCCGGCGTCGATCTCGCGCAGACTATCTGCAAGCCAAGCGGGCGGACTGCCCGTCGTCGGCCGAGTTAGTCCGGCAATGCTGGTCTCGATATTGACCTTGCTGTTGTGAAAGAGGTCGTCGTTCTTTGTGCTCGTCCCAGGCTTGGCCGCGCCTTGCGGCGCCACCGCCCACAGGTGATAGCTGGTAGTCGCCGGGCCGCTCAGCGCCGGATTCGCTCCGCCGTTCTGCGACTTCTGCTCGCCCCACCCCTGGCGCGCAATCTGCACGTAGCTGCGGCCCAGCGCCGGGTCCAGATTGCCCACCGGGATTGTCACATCCGCCGAAAGCGCGCCCTCGGTCCATTCGCCGGTCACGTAATTCTTGAAGCGCGCCGGAGCCCACTTGCCGGTGGCGTAGTCGAAGATTCCCTTCTCGGTGATGGGCGCAAAGGGGACCATCGAATAAACCGCCAGCGGCTGCCAGGGCTGGAGGCCGTCTTTCAGTTGATCGGGAAATATAGTTGGGTCGGCGGCGGCCTTGAAGGCCTCCTGCGCGATCTCGCCGGAGACCTGGTGGTGGCCGTGGCCGTCGCTGACTCCGCCGACAAAGGTGGAGACGATCACCTGCGGCCGCTCGCGGCGCACGGCCAGCACGGCGTCGTAGAGCACGCGTTCATGGCCCCATTTGGCAAAGGATTCTTCCTGAGTTTTCGAGAAGCCAAAGTCGGCCTCCGTGCCCCAGAGCTGCTTTGCGCCGTAAAACTCATCGGCGCGCAGCAGTTCGTTGGTGCGGAGGAGGCCCAGAGCATCGTCCGCGTCGGCGCTCATCGCGTTCTGGCCACCCTCGCCGCGATTCAGTGTGAGCAGCGTCGCCCGCGCGCCCATGTCGCGCGAGAGGTAGGTCAGCAGCGCGCCGTCCTCGTCGTCCGGATGGGCGACGATCATCATCACGCTGGCGGTGGTGGAGAGGCGCTTGAGCGATTGTTCCAGAGCCGCCGCGCCCCGGTCTTCGGGCAAAGGGAGGGCGATCTCGCTGGGCTCGGGGAGAGGAATGGAAGCCAACTGGGACGCTGTAATTGCCGCTGGCTGTGCGGCCTGCTGCGCCATCAGGGGCAGTGTGCCCGCTGCCATCAGGCTCACAATGGCCGCTAATACGACTGCACGAATTGCTCGCTCGATTCGAATCATACCTGTCGCCAGTGTACAATCCGGGGAGCGAAAGAGCCTCATGCCCCTGGCCTCCTCCAACTCCGCCGCCCCCCTTCAGCGCCGCATCGGCCTGCGCTCTGCCGTGGCCTTCAACATGCTGGAGATGATTGGCGTCGGCCCGTTCATCACGCTGCCGCTGGTGATTGCCGCGGCGGGCTACCGGCTCTCGATGTGGGCCTGGGTGCTGGGTGCGGTGATCGCCGTGGCCGACGGGCTGGTCTGGGCTGAACTGGGCGCGGCCTTCCCTAGGGCCGGCGGCTCGTATGCCTTTCTGCGCGAGATCTACGGCCCGGAGCGCGCCGGAAACTGGCTCAGCTTTCTTTACGTCTGGCAGGTGAGCTTCACCGCGCCGCTCGCCATCGCCTCGGGCTGCATCGGCCTGGCGAGCTTTCTGGCCTGGTTCTGGCCGGGGCTGGATCAAGCGCCCTTTGCCGCGTTGCCCGCGCTGCATGGCTCGAACTTCGCCGCCGCCGCAGCCTGCCTGCTGGTCACGGCGCTGCTCTATCGCAATTTGAGTTCCATCACGCGACTGGCCTGGGTGCTCTTTGCCGGGGTGCTGGCGGCGATTGCCGGGGTGATCGTCTCCGGCTTTGCGATTAGCGGCGGCGGGCAGATGCCCGCGTCGCCCGCCGTGCCGCTGAGCCTGACGCTGGGCGGTCTGGCGCAGGCCACGCTGCTGACGACGTATTGCTACTGGGGCTACTACAACATCTGCTTTCTGGGCGGCGAGGTGAAGAGGCCGGAGCGGACGATTCCGCGCGCCATTCTGCTCTCGGTGCTCTTCGTCTCTGCGTTCTACGTGGCGATGAATCTGGCCGCGCTGCCGTCGATGCGCGACGCCGCCTCGCACGCCAGCGCGGGCGCAGCGGTTCGCCTGCAACTGGTGGCCGACATCGCGCGCTCCGCCTTTGGAAGCGTGGCCGGGCGGCTGATGGCCGCGCTGATCATCTGGACGGCCTTTGCCTCGGTCTTCTCGCTGCTGCTGGGCTACTCGCGCGTGCCCTACGCCGCCGCCAGGGACGGCAACTACTTCCAATTTTTGGCCGCCGTCCATCCCAAGCACAACATTCCCCACCGCTCGCTGGTGGCGCTGGGAGTAGTGGCAGCGTGCTTCTGCTTCTTTTCGCTGGCGCAGGTAATTACGATGTTGGTGATTACGCGCATCCTGCTGCAATTCTTCCCGCAACAGGTGGGAGTGATGCTGCTCCGGGCGCAGAGGCCGGAGCTGGCACGGCCATTCAAAATGCCGCTTTATCCGCTGGCGCCGCTGGTGGCGATGGGAGGCTTTGTCTTCCTGCTGGTCAACCGCCGCCACGCGCTGGGGAGCTTGGCCGTAGCTGCCGCCATCGCCGTCTCCGGCACGCTGATCTATCTGATTCGCGCGCGGCGGCTGGGGCAGTGGCCATTCGCGCGGGCTTCATGAACGAAGCTGGCTCGCGGTTTCCCGCCTTTGCGCCAGATAAGAAGCGCAAGGATGGAAAACCTCAAACTGATTTCGGGCCGGATCAATAGTTGCTACTTCACGCGCACCTTCGGCTCCACTGAAAGCCCCGGCCTCAGCTCGTGGCTGGGGTCTTCGCCGGCCAGGTCATTGAAGTCGATGCGCACCGGTACGCGCTGGACGACCTTGACGTAGTTGCCCGTTGCGTTTTCCGGCGGAAAGAGCGAGAGCACCGAGCCGGTCGCGCCGCCAATCTGCGTCACCTTGCCGTGGTACGTCTTGCCCGTCGAGTCCACGTCAATCTCCACAGCCTGCCCGGCGAACATATGCCGCAGTTGCGTCTCCTTGAAGTTGGCCGTCACCCACAGCCCTTCCAGCGAAACCAGCATCAGCAGATTCTGCCCTGGCGCGACGTTCTGGTTGATCTCCACGCTCTTGCGGGTGATAATGCCGGCCGTGGGCGCGACAATGCGCGTGTAACTCAGATTCAGTTTGGCCATGTCGAGCTGCGCCTGGGCTTGCTGCACCTGCGCCTCGGCCTGCTTGGCGCGGGCACTCTGCGCCACCACCTGCTCGGGTCCGGTCTGGGCGTACTTCAAACCTGCCTGGGCCTGCGCCTCGCGCTCCAGGGCCACTTTCACTCCGTCGACGGCAGCCTGCTCGTTGGCGCGGGCGTCCGCCACGGCGGCCTTGGTCGCGTCGGCGGCGGCCACGGCGGCGTCAAACTGCTGCTTGCTGATGACGTCTTTTTCCACCAGCGGCTTGTAGCGCTCCAGATCGGCCTGCGCCTTGGTGTAGTTGGCCTGGGCCTGGGTCACGCGGGCGTGCGCGGCATCCAGTTGCTTCTCCGCCTGCCCCACGCCGGCCTGCGAACCGCTCACATTGGCGTCCGCCGCGCGCAGATTGCTGCCGGTGTTGACGGTGGTGATGGGCACATTCACATTAGCCGCCGCGGCGTTGGCCTGGGCGCTGGCCAGAGCCGCCTCGGCGTTCTCGACCGCAACCTTGTAGTCCGAAGGGTCCAGCTCGGCGATCACGTCGCCCGCCTTCACCACCTGGTTCTCCTCGACGTAGACCTTGGCGACCTGGCCCGCCACGCGCGCGCTCACCTGGATCAGGTGGCCGTTGATCTGCGCGTCGTCGGTGTCCTCGGTATAGGTGGAATGCCACCAGAGTCCGACGGCAACCAGCACGAGGACCGCAACCACGACAGCGATGATGACTCTGCGGCGGGTGTTCGGTTGCGCGATCTCGTCGCCCTCGTCAGGATCGATTTGCGTTGGTGTTGGATTAAAATCCGCCACGTCTACTTTCCTCCCAGATAATTCTTGTAATTCTCGCCCGCTCCCAGCGCGCGCGCCAGGCTGAGCTTGGCCACATTGTGCCGGTAGAGGCTGGTCACGTATTGATCGTTGGCCTGGGCCACGGACTGTTGCGCCTGGCTGACGGCCAGATTGTCGCTGACGCCGTTGGCGTAGCGCTGCTGCGCCTCGCTGAGCGCTTCGCCCGCCAGGGCAACACTCGATTTAGCCACCTCGACTTGCTTTTGCGCCGAGGCAATGTCCAGCAGCGCGTCGCGCACATCGGCGTCCACCTGGGCGTTCTTGTCGCTCAGCTTGGCTTGCGCGGTGTCCAGTTGCGCCTGCGCCACCTGCGCCTCGCCGCGCAGCCCGTATTCTTTGAATAGCGGAACGCTCAGCGTGCCCGTGGCGTCGCCGGTGCCGTGCGAGTGCGACAGCGTCGTGCCGATGTCGCCGTAGTCGCCCGCAAATTTAAGCGTGGGCAGCCGGTCGGCGGTCGCCGCCTTGCGCTGCTGCTCAGCCGCTTGGGTCTGCTCCACCATCGCGGCTAAATCTTTCCGGTTGGCGTGGGCCTCGCGAATGGCCTTCTCCACGTCAATCTGGTCGAAGGCCGCGTAAGGCGCCTTGTCGGCCAGCGTAAAGCTCTGCGCCAACGGAAGCCCAATCGCCCGCGCCAGGGCCAGCTTGTCCTTCTCCAGAGCGTTCTTTGCCACGATCAACTGCTGCTCCAGAGATTGTGAGTCGACGCGAGCGCGCAGCTCATCCAGCAGCGGCGCCGTTCCGGCCTTGTGATTGTCAGCCGCCTGGTTGAGAGAAATTTTGGCCGTGGCGACTTGCGCTTCCACGCTGGCCACGCGGGTTTCATCGGCCAGCGCCAGCAGGTAGGCGTTGCCCACCACCAGCACCACCATCTCGCGCGCGTCCTGGGCCGACAATTGCGCGGCGGCGAAGTTGTGCCGCGCGGCCAGATAGTTGCGCAGCGAAGCCACATCGATCAGCGACCACGTCAGCGAAGCCCGCACATCAGTAAATCCAAAGGGGCCGATGATGGTGGGGAAGCCGGGTATGCGCAATCCCTCGGCGGCCAGGTCCACCTGCATCACGGTTTCCTTGGCGCTCGCGTCCACCGAGGGCAGCAGGGCCTGTAACTCGCTCAGCCGTTCGCCGCGCGCCGCGGCCGTCTGCGCGCCGCTCAGGATGATGCCCAGGTTGGCCTTCAGCCCGCGCTGGATGGCGTCGTCGAGCGTTAGCGCGAGAGGCTGCGCCGAGATCTCACCTGTCGCCACGCTGCCCTGAAAGGGAGAGGCGGCCGGCGCGATCGACTGGCTGGGCGGCGCCTGCGCGGTCAGCCCGCAGGCAAGCAGCCCCGCGAGGCTCAGCGCCAGAGCACAGCCTACGCGACAGTTCAAGCGGTTGCTATAAGTAATGGAGGACATCAAGGTCGTTCGACTCTCAGCGAAGAACTGCGGCCCGGAAATCATCGCTCCTTGAGGAAGGCGAAAACCGGCAGCAGGGCTCATATCTCTAGTGTAACGAACAAACCGGGCGGGCGTCTGGACTCCGCGCAAACACTTGATCCGATTGGGAAGCCAAGGCCCGTCCCGTCCCATTTACGAATACGGAGAGGAAAGGAGGTCGCGGAGAATCGCAAGAGCCATCGCGCGCGTCCTCTACTCCCTCAGTTCCTGGTCCCTCAGTCCCTCAGTCCCTAGTCCCTAAGTCCCTTAGTCCCTATTCCCTGTTTCTAAGCAGTTGCGATGCCAGCGAGCAGAGCCCCTGTCGGAAGACCTCGCGCGCTACCTCCGGGGTCCATGCGGCGGCTTGCGGCCCGCCGTGCGCCTTCAGCAGTTCGGCCGTCTCTGCGGCGTTGAACCCGGCCACCGCGCGCAGCACGAAGACGGTACGCATCCATGCGGGCAGGCTTTCCAGCCACTCCCTCACCCGGTCGCGCTCCGGCCCGGCGATCATGCCTTCCAGCTCCTCGGTCGAGATGCCAGCCGCGGCCAGGTCGTCCTCCTCAATGCAGACGGAAGCCGGCGTCAGGCCCTCAGGCGCGGCCAGGCTGCCGGGGTCGCGCTGGGCCAGCAGCTCCAAGGCCGCGGCGCCCAGCGCCCGTCGGCTGCTCTGCCGCGCCACCATCGGATCCTGGCAGACGGAGACCTCCGCGCTGGCTACCGCCGCCTCCACCAGACGCATACTCTGCTCGCCTTCGCCTACCAGCATCGAGGCCAGGCTGTAGAGTCCCGCGGCAATCAGCTCGAAGACCTCCTCCATCCCCTCGAAGGCTGGAGAGCCATCCAGGATCGGCGGCAGCGTTGTCAAGCGATCGTTTGGCCTGTCGTTCAATAAGGCGGTTTCCTGGCGCATGGTGTCGGCTCCTCTCTCAGGGTCAAGCAAACTGCTCTTATCCTCCACCCGCCGGGTCATGCTGGTCAATGCGGAGCTATTATCGCAAATCCCGGAAAACTCCAGCCATCTATGCTGGGTGCCCCATCCATTCCGCGTTTTTTGCGGAATGGGTGGGAATCCTCGAACCCAAACCGGTACCGTTCATTAAGAGCGAAGCGCAGCGAAGTCGAAGGATCTGCTTCTTGCACTTGTTGCGGCTAGGATGGGAGACCACGAACCCCGAACCGGCCTCAATCCATCCAACAAACAAATCAAACCCTCAGAAGAATCGCCCGCGTTATCATGGATGCGTATGGCACTTCCAATCAAAACCTGCGTCATCTGCTCCGAGGAGTTCGAACTCCGCCCGGACAAGCCCGGCTTCGCCAACCGCTGCCCCGCGTGCAGCGCGCCGGACTTCGTCGAACCCACTGCCAAGCAGCGTCTCGACGCAGCCGCCCGCAAAGCCGAAAGCGAATTGAACGAGGAGAGGCGTAGAACCATCCGCGATATGCTCTACCGCAAGGAGAGCTGACGGCGTCCCTATTCCCTGTTCCTCCCAAAAGCTGTAGACTGCCAACACGGCACGAAACCGACTCCATGGCAAGGACTACGCAGAAACAAAAGCTCTTCAATGGCCGGGACCACTCCTGGATGGAGTTCAACCGGCGTGTGCTTGAAGAGGCCGAGGACCCCGCCAACCCGCTGCTGGAGCGGGTCAAGTTCCTCGCCATCACCGCCTCCAACCTCGACGAGTACGTGGAAATCCGCCAGGCGGGCCTCTTGCAGCGCATCGAGGACGGATACCGCGAGCCGGGCTTCGACGGCCTCCGCCCCGACGAATCCCTCTCCGCGCTGACCGCCGAGATTCACAGCTTTGTGGATGCGCAGTACCGCTGCTGGAACGACCACCTGCTGCCCGAACTGCGCCAGCAAGGCGTGCGGCTGCTGGAGTGGGAGGAACTGGACGAAGAGGCCCGCGACTTTGCCCAGGAGTACTTTCAGCGCGAGGTTGACCCGCTGCTGACGCCCATCTCCATCGATCCGGCCCACCCTTTTCCGCGCGTGCTGAATATGGCGCTCTGCCTGGCGCTGTTGCTGCGGCTCAAGCGGCGCAGCTCCGGCCCGCAAGTCCTGGGCGTCGTCACGGTGCCGCGCGCGCTGCCCCGCTTCGTGCGCCTGCCCTCGCCCGAAGGCGCACACGACTACGTGCTGCTGCAAGACCTGATTGCGCAGAACCTGGCCGGCATGTACCGCGGCTATGAAATGCTGGCCCGCGCCGCCTTTCGCGTCACCCGCAACTCGAATTTGTATTTCGAGGAAGAAGAAGCGCGCTCGCTGCTGGAGACCATTCGCGTCGAGCTGCACAACCGCCGCAAGGGCGACGCCGTGCGCCTGGAGATCGAGTCCGGCGCCGATCTCGAGATCGTCGAGCGCCTGCGCGTCAACTTCGAGCTGGATGAGGATCAGGTCTTCCGCGGCGACGGCCCGGTGAATCTCTCGCGGCTGATGTTCTTCTATGGCGGCGTGCAGCGGCCCGACCTCAAGTTCCCAGTCTTCACGCCCCGAGCCTTCAAGCTGGGCCGCAAATCCGCCACTATCTTCGACGAGCTGCGCCAGCACGACGTGCTCCTCCACCACCCCTATGACTCCTACGATCCAGTCGTCGATTTCATTGAGCAGGGCGCGGAAGACCCCGCCGTGGTCACGATGAAGCAGACGCTCTATCGCACCAGTCAGGACTCGCCCGTCTTCCAGGCGCTGATCGAAGCCGCCACCACCAAGGAGACCACGCTGGTCGTCGAGCTGATGGCCCGCTTCGACGAGGCCTCGAATATCCGCTGGGCGCGCAGCATGGAGGATGCCGGCGTGCAGGTCTTCCACGGCGTCGTCGGCCTCAAGACCCATTGCAAGCTGGCCCTGCTCGTCCGCCGCGACGAAGACGGCGTCACCCGCCGCTATTGCCACCTGG
Organism: Acidobacteriaceae bacterium; assembly: GCA_003134855.1. Classification (GTDB taxonomy): domain Bacteria; phylum Acidobacteriota; class Terriglobia; order Terriglobales; family Acidobacteriaceae; genus Telmatobacter. Next base: position 111,300 of record PLCS01000007.1, on the reverse strand, counting down.
GCACCGGCAACTACAACCCCGTCACCGCCCGCTTCTACACCGACCTCAGCCTGCTCACCTGCGATCCGCGGATGACCGAGCGGGTTCACATGGTCTTCAACTACCTCACCGCTCACGCCGAGATCGACGACTACAGGCCGTTATTGGTGGCGCCGCTCACCATGGCCGAGAGCTTCCTTGGCCTCATCCGCCGCGAGCAGGAACACGCCCAGGCCGGACGCCCCGCCCACATCGTCGCCAAGATGAATGCGCTGCTTGAGCCTTCGGTGATTGAGGCGCTCTACAAAGCCTCGCAGGCCGGCGTCGAGATCGACCTGATTGTCCGCGGCCTCTCGATTCTGCGTCCCGGAGTGAAGGGCCTTTCCGAGCGCATTCGCGTCCGCTCCATCGTCGGCCGTTTCCTGGAGCACTCGCGCATCTTCCACTTCGCCAACGGCGGCGACGACGAAATCTATCTCGGCTCTGCCGACTGGATGCCGCGCAACCTTTTCGAGCGCTGCGAGGTGGCCTTCCCGGTCCGCGATCCCGCGGCTCTGGCCCGCATTCACGAAGAGATTCTGCCCGCTTACCTTGCTGACAATGTAAAAGCCCGCCTCCAGCAGCCCGACGGCAGCTACCTGCGCGCCAGCAAGCTCCTCAAGGACGCCAAGCCCTTCGCCAGCCCATTCTCCAGTCAGGAGTTTCTCATGCAATTGGCCGAGGGCAAGGCGGAGTTGAGCGCCATTCCCAGGCCCGCCGTCAGCAAGCCGCCGGCAAAGAAGGCCAACGCGGCCGACTGACCGCATCTACAGTCTGCTGGAAAACTCGATTGCGTTCCTGCTTTGTAACACGGCACGACTTCTTCAGTCGTGCCGTAAGCTTCAACATCAACGCGTGCATTACAGGCTGCGAAAAAAACGCATTCTGGGCCGCAAGAAGCGTCAGGGCACGACTTCACGGGGTCCCCATAGACAGGTCTTCATTGATGGGATGGGAGTTCAGTCGTGTCATAAAGAGTCGTAAACAGGGGGCTTTACAGGCTGCGCAACAATGCATTCAGGGTTGCAAGAAGTGTCAGGGCACGACTTCAGTCGTGCCGCAAATGCCGCAAAACAAACGTTGGGCTTTAGCCCCTGAAGGATATTTTTCGTCAATCAACGGACGTCGCCCGCTGCCCAACTCTGCGTGCCCAGGCTCTGGCAGGAGAGGCTTGCGATCCCGGCGGCGCGCCGCAGTGCCGACTCAAAGCCATCCCCAGCCGCGAAGAAGTGCGCAAAGGCTCCGTGCAGCACGTCTCCCGCGCCCAGCGTATCCGCTGCATCAATCCGCGCGACCTCAATCTCGAAGCGGCGTCCGCGCTCCCAGCCGAGAATGGGCCGTGCGCCGCGCGTAAGCGCGATGCAGGCAACGCCCCAGTCCGCAAACCAGGGAAAGAGCGACTCCGGATTGGCGTCGAGGCCCGGAACGGCAAAGCGCTCGCTGCAAATCGCAACGGAGAGCAGGGGGGCCACTTCCGCGGTTCCTGGCTTCCAACTGCCGCCGTCCAGGCAGATCGCGGCTCCCGCGGCCTTGCAGGCGGCGAGCAGCGGTAGAGTCTCTTCAAGGTGGAAGCCGTCGGTGAGAACAACCGGCGGAACAGCACCCCAACCGGTGGGTACGCTCTTCTCCCAGCTTTCTACCAACAAGGTAAGCCGCACTGCGGAAAGTGGCGGATTGAGAATCGTTCGGCTGCCGCTCGCGGCATTCACCAGAACCGTGGTCAGCGGTGTTTCGTAATTCGTACCCGCGGCCAGATCAAGCAGCCTGATGCCATGGCCTTCGAGTTCGGCGCGCACCGGAGCGGCCCACGGCCCGCCGCCGACAGCGCTGATCAGCATCGCCTCACCGCCCAGCAGCGCGTGGGTGATGGCGGCGTTCAACGCCGGGCCTCCCGGCGCGGCATGGAACTGCTGCGCGTAGACCTTGGTGTCTTCGGCGGGAAGTCCGTCGAGGCGATAGAGAACGTCAAGGGTGCTTCGGCCGAGAAAGAGGACGCGCGGTTCTATGATCGTCTCTCTTAAGCTCCGTGTGAGGTGCATTGATTCCACCCGCATAAAAAACTCTACGCAAGTCCTGTTTTGTGTCAGGGCACGACTTTAGTCGTGCCGTTAGTGCCACAAAATCAAGCGGGCTTTTAGCCCCTGAGGGAATGTCGGTTGCGCCAAAAATGATTTGTGCAGAGTTTCCTTCACGCCGTCTCCGTCAGCGCTTCGGTGCTCTTGCTCATCTTGGCGGTGCGTTCCAGCTTGTCCCAATTGAAGGGCTTGCCGTCGATAGCCCGCTTGACGGTCTTGAAGAGCACGATGGAGAAGACCTGGCGGTAGGCAAATCGTTGCAGCCAGATGTGGAAGAGCAGCCAGCCGTCGCCTTTGTTGGCGGGGTGGCGGCGCTCCAGCGAGAAGGCAATCGAAGAGGTGATGAAATCGATGACCAGGAAGCCGAGGAAGTAGAGCAGCAGCTTGTTGAAGTCGGCGGCTGAGGCGGTCTCAGGGTGGAAGTGCCTGTCTATGAAGTAATTGATCATGCCCCAAAGGAACATCATATCGATGAAGGGCGAGACCAGCGGCAGCAGCATCTGGAAGATGAGGATGTTGGGCAGTGCGAAGAGTCCCATGGCCTTGTTGCGCACAAAGGCCAGGCGATGCTTCCAGACCGCTTGCAAAATTCCAAACGACCAGCGGAAGCGCTGGCGCATCAGTCCCTTGGCGTCGATGGGGGCCTCGGTGAAGGCCAGCGCGCGGTCCTCGTAGACGACCTTCAACTTTTGTTCCAGCAAAGCCATCGTGAGATCGGCGTCTTCGGCGACGGTGTTGATGGGATAGCCGCCAACCGCCTTGACGGGGCCGGTGCGCCATGCGCCGATGGCTCCGGGAACTACGACGACGACGTTAAATAAATCGAGAGCCCGGCGCTCGAAGTTCTGGCTGGTGATGTATTCGAGGGCCTGCCATCGGGTCCACAGGTTGACGCGGTTGCCGACCTTGGCATTTCCGGCGACGGCGCCGACCAGCGGGTCTTCAAAGTGCGGGATGAGCTTGCTGATGGCGTCGGCAGCGATGACGGTGTCTGCGTCGATGCCGACGTAAAACTCCTCCGTCAGGCGGTCGAGGGCGAAGTTCAGCGCGGCGGCCTTGCCTCCGTTGGGCTTGCTGAGAACCTGAACGCGGCCGGCGGCGATCTGGGCGGCGTAAGCCGTCCGCGCGACCTCGGCGGTGCGGTCGCTGGAGCCGTCGTCGATCACGATGATACGCAGGTTGGCGTAGTCCGAGTTGAGCACTGAGCGGATGGTGCGGACGATGACCTTTTCCTCGTTGAAAGCCGGAATGAGGACGGCGACGCGGGGATTGAAGCCGGGCGAGGCCACGGCGTGGGGGCGGAGCAGGCGGTCGATAACGGCGAGGATGCCCACCAGGATGAGGCGCGCGCTCATCAGAATGTCGCCCAGGAAGAAAACCAGCACGATGAACTTGCCGATGATGGCCATGCTGGAGAAGGCGATGGAGTCCGGCAGGGCGCGCAGGTACTGCCGGAAGGTGAGCTTGGGCATCACTTGAGCGGTGGTTTTACCCATCAGGGCGGAGACCGGAACGATGGTGTAGCCGTTGGCGCGCAGCGCGTCGATCAGTGTGGGCAATGCGGCCACGGTTGCGGAGCGGTCGCCGCCGCCGTCGTGCAGCAGGATGATGGAGCCGCGAAACTGCGGCTTGGTTTTCATGGTCTGCAACTGTTTGAGAATGGTCTCGGTGATCTCCTCCGGCGACTTGTGCGGATGCTCGTTCCAGTCGTCGGTATCCAGCTTGTTGCCGATAATCGTGTATCCATCCTGCTGGATGCGCTCCACCGGGGCGGCCTGGTCGTCGGTATCCGGCTCTTCGTCGATGTCGTAGGGGGGACGAAAGTAGAGCGGCTGAATTCCCAGCTTGCTGGCGTAAAGGCGTTCGGTCAGCTTGAGTTCCAGATCGATCTGGCTGTTGGAGATTTCGCTGATGTCGGGATGGCTCCAGGTGTGGTTGCCGATCTCATGGCCCTCGCGGTAGACGCGCTTCATGATGCTGATGTACTGCGCGGCTTCCGCGCCGATGAACATGAAGGTTGCCTTGACGTTCTTGTCACGGAGAACATCGAGAATCCTGGGCGTCCACTTGGGGTCGGGTCCGTCGTCGAAGGAGAGCGAGACTTCGTTGGCGTGGTAGCCGTACTGCTCGATGGTGTAGGTGCGCGGGTAGACGTCCATGTGCTCATCGATGATGAGCTTTCTGCGCGGATCGAGTTCGTCGGTATCGACCTCAATGGTGCGTTTTCCGGGCTGGGGCAGGCCGGTGATGCGGATGATGTCGCCTTCGCCCTCTTCATCCACATCGTGGCCGGGTTGAGGGGAGCTTAATGATTGCAGCGAGTCAGGGCTGGTGGGCTTGTCCCAGATGTTCCACAGCGAGCTGTCCTCCTCGCCAAGGCGCCAGAGCGCGAAGGTTTGCAGGCCCATGGCGCGGGCGGCGCGCAACTCGTTCAACATCGTCACGCCATCGAGGAACCAGACCACGTGGCGCTGGTTTAAGTCCTCGTCGATGTACTCGAAGTGGGGATTGAGGGTGTCGTAATCCAGATTCAGGTCGGCATCGGCGTCGGAGGCGCGCTGCCAGACTTCAGAGACGTGCAGGTCTTCGGTCGTCAGGACAAGATTGGGATGCTTGCCGGCCTCTTTCTTGTTTTTGGTTGGGGCGGGGATCGAAAGCGTCCAGTCGTAGCCGTAGTTGCCCACGGCACAGATCAGCTTCTCCTTGGGCACCAGCGTGAGGACGCGCCGCAGGTTGCCGACGAACCACTCCTGGCTGGCGATGGGGCCTGGCTGGCTCTCGATCTGGTGCTCGTCGTAGTTCATCAGGATCACGCCGTCGGAGTTGGCGGCTATCCCTTTGAAATCGTTGTCGGTGGTCAGGATCTGGGTGTTGACGTACAGCTTCAGTTTGCGTGCGTGCAGGTCGCTATAGAGTTCCCGCACGAAACTCAGATACGCCGGGCTGGCTTCGTCGGGCAGGTTTTCGATGTCCAGCGAGAGGCCGTGATAGGCCGGGAAAGCGGCAAAGAAGCGCAGGATTTGCTGGCGCAGCGCGGCCCGCTTGCCGGCGTCGGCAAGTATCAATGCGATGGCCGGATCCCAGCTCTGGGTGTTGGGGTTTAAGTTGTTCAGGTGGGGAAAGATTTCCGTGTCTTCCTTGGCCGCCTGGATCACCCGCTTGATCCTATTCTGGTCGTCGGGATCGTGCACCGCGGCGCCTTCAATCACCGCATACTCATGGTGGTTGTCGCTGCTCATGGCCAGCAGCGTTGCCTGAGGAGCGTCAATGTGCAGCCACTCGGGGAAGAGCAGATCGATCTGATGAACGTGTTCCTTGAACGAGGAGTAGCTGGCTGGGTCGTAGGGTACGAAATAGGTCGCGCGCAAACCCTCGCCGGAGTTGAAGGGAATCTCCGAGGGCTTGCGGGCGGTCTTGCGCCGCGCCGGGCGCGGGCCTTTCAGCGGTATGCGCTCCGGCAATGCCTTGTAATTGTGCTTGGGGGTGGCCAGCAACAGCTCCGGCAGATGCTGATAGCGCAGCACATTGAAGATGAAAACCGCCAGAACCAGCGTGAAGAGGACGGCCGTCGCATCGAGTATGCGGCGCAACCGCTTCCATCGCTTGCGTTGCGGATCGAAAAAGATCTGTTTATCCGGCATGAACGGCCTGGCTTTTCCTTGTGCGAAAACGGGGTTGCGAATACCGTATCTGCGGCAAAAACCGCTATAGCAAAATCAGGGTTGCTGTACCTGGGGCCAATGAATTCAAGTGGCTTTTTCCTTAAGAAAAAGCCGCCTTCCGGTATTTTCGAGAGGGTATTATAACCCTGGTTTTGCTATAAGACAGTCTACGCTATACAGTACGAATCGTATGGAAGCTGACCACCAGAGTCAATCGACCGTCTGGCGCCGGAGCCGTGTCCGCGTGCTACCGGGGCTCTCTGTCGCCCTGGCCATGACCGCCGGCCTCGCCTTGCGCCTGTGGATGCTGAAGACATATTTCCTAGCCAACGGAGACTCGCTGATCTACGGCGACATGGGCAAGAACCTGCTCTTGCATGGTCAATATGCGCTCACCGGGGTTGGCGGCAGAATGAATCCCACGCTGATTCGCCTCCCCGGTTATCCCTTCTTTCTGGCGCTCTGCTTCCGCGGCTTCGGAATGGAAAACTACGCCTCGGCGGCCTGGGTGCAGATTGCGCTTGAGCTGGCCGGCTGCCTGCTGCTGGCCGATTTTGCCGGCCGCATCGCGCCGGTCGCGCCCCGCGGCGGCGGCTTCGGCTGTGAGGCCGGTTTCAACCGCGGGGCCGGATTCAGCCGCGGGGCCGCGCACGCCACGCTGTGGCTGGCCGCGCTCTGCCCGTTTACGGCGATCTACGCCGCCGCGCCGATGCCGGAGTCGTTGACGCTGTTCATGATCGCGCTGGCGCTGTGGTCCGCGGCGCGCTTCCGTCAGCGGCCGGGATGGGGAACGGCGCTCTGCTTTACCTTTGCCGTCACCTATGCGGCCCTGCTCCGGCCCGACGGCGCGTTAGTCGCCGTAGCGCTGGCCCCGGCGCTGGTGATTGGGTTGAGGCGCGGGGAAGGAAAGCCGGGGATAGAGGAATCTCCAAAGGTCGCCCGCGCCACAGGCGCAGTGGTCATTAGCCCCGCGCTTCAGCGTGGGGTAGTCGCAACCAATAATTTTCCGGAGTCCCGTAGAGACGGCGCTTATGCTCCGCGTTCTTCAAATAGCGCTGCCCGCCTAGCCCGCATGGCCGTGGTCTGTACGCTCCTGGCGCTCGCGCCCTTTACCGCCTGGACCCTCCGCAACTGGCAGGTCTTCCACGTCTTCCAGCCGCTGGCCCCGCGCTACGCCAACGACCCCGGCCAGGAGACCTATCCCGGCTGGCAGCGCTGGGTCAAAACCTGGTCCCTCGACTTCGTCTCCACCTACGAGGTCTATTGGGAGGTGCCGGGAGCCCCGCTCGACCTGGCCAAACTCCCCAGCCGGGCCTTCGACTCGCCCGCGCAGTACGAAAAGACCGCCGCTCTGGCCGCCGACTACAACGACCGCGACAACGCAAAGGACATTGTGCCGGAGGTGGATGCGCGCTTCGGCAAGCTGGCCGACGAGCGCATCGCCGCCCATCCGCTCCGCTATTACCTCTGGCTGCCGCTGGGGCGGGTGGCTGATATGAGTCTGCGCCCGCGCGTCGAAAACATGGACATCGACCTGGACTGGTGGGTCTATGCGCATCACAACGCGGAGACCCGCTTCAGTTGGGCCTGGGCGGGGCTGAACGCCCTCTATCTGCTGCTGGCGCTGGCGGGGCTTTCTTTGCGTCCGCGCTTCTCCACCCCGAGAACGAAGACCTGTTCTTGGAGGCCCAGCTTCTGGCCGTGGATGGTGGCCTACATGGTGCTGCGCTGCGCCCTGTTGATGACCGTCGAAGCTCCCGAGGCGCGTTACACGCTGGAGTGCTTTCCCATGCTCTTTGCGCTGGGCGGAATCGCTGTCTACGCGGGCTTTACAGGCCGTCGCCCGTGCCGTAGGCGCAGTGGTTGTTAGCCCCGCGCTTCAGCGTGGGGAAAAGGGATTGCACAAGTTCGTTACGGAGTCCCATAGGGACGGCGCAAGGACATTATTTATGCAGGAACCAATAACTCGCTGACAAGTTGTTCTACAGCGCCAGCCCTTTCAAGTACGCCCTGAATGGCGGACCAAGATCGCCGCGTTTCAGCGCAAGCTCCACTGTCGCCTGCAACATGCCGAACTTATCCCCAACATCGTATCGTTTGCCCTCGAAGTTGTAACCATAGACTTTTTCTTCCTTGAGCAGCGCCTTGATGCCGTCGGTAAGTTGTATCTCGCCGCCCGCGCCGGGCTTTGTCTTCGCCAATAACTCGAAGATTCGCGGCGTAAGTATATAGCGGCCAACAATGGCCTGATTCGAAGGCGCGTCGGCAAACTTCGGCTTCTCCACCATTCCAATGCAGTTGAAAATCCGCCAGTTATCGGGATCCTGAGAGCCAGCCAGCACGCCATACGCGCTAATTCCTTCGCCCTCCATGGTCTGCGTCGCCAGCACCGAGCCGCTCCGCTCGTCAAAGACGCCCATCATCTGCTTCAGGCAAGGAACCTCTGCCTCGATCACATCGTCAGGCAGAAGGACGGCAAAGGGCTCATCGCCCACCAGATTCTTGGCGCACAGCACGGCGTGGCCCAGCCCTAAAGGCTCCTTTTGACGCACATAGCTGATCCGCGCCAGCGATGACACTCCGCGCGACACGGCGAGTAACTCATGCTTCCCCTTCCGCTCCAGCGCCGCATCCAGCTCGAAGCTATGGTCGAAATGATCCTCCATAGCGCCTTTACCGCGCCCGGTCACAATGATGATGTGCTCGATTCCCGACGCAACCGCCTCTTCCACGCCGTACTGAATGACGGGCTTGTCCACCAGCGCCAGCATCTCCTTGGGAATTACTTTGGTGGCCGGCAAAAATCGCGTGCCTAACCCTCCCGCCGGAAAAACCGCTATTCGAACCTGCTTGCTCATCTCATCGCCCTCATCTCCATAACATCTTGGGTGCCCCAGGTCTCGATTCTGAGACCTGGGATACCATACCGCCGGGTGCCCCACCCTCGCCGCGATCTTGTTGTTGCGGCTTCGGGGTCCCCAACGACAGGTCTTCGTCGTTGGGGTGAACTAGGGTGGGATTCCACGCCGCTCACAGCGTCGGCGAATCATCCCCCATTAGCGCCTTCCGCACAATCTTAATCGGCGGAAATCCCTGCCGCAACAAGTTATTATGAAACTCCTCCAGCGAGAAAGCCGCACCCTGCTTCTTCTTCATATCCTCGCGCAGCTTCATGATCTCCAGCTTGCCCAGCGTGTAGTAGAGATAAGTCGGATCGCCAGCCCCGCGCTTGGTCTCCACCGTGGCTGTCTCCTTCGATTGATAGCCTTCCTTCTGGAAAAATGCAACCGCCTCATCAAAACTCATTTTGCCGCTGTGCATTTGAATACCGACGATGAAGCGGGCGTTGCGCAGCAGCGCATCCTGCAGTTGTCCCAGTCGCAGAAATTTCGTCTCGCGCTCGTCCTTCGCTCCCGCTCCCGGCTGTCCGTAACCTTCGTCGAGCATCATCTGCTCTGTGTAGTGCGCCCATCCCTCAATGTCGGTGTTAGCGCCCAGTAGCTTGCGCACCCGGCTGGGCGCCTGCGGAAGCCAGAAAAACTGAATGTAATGGCCCGGATAAGCCTCATGCACCGCCGTTGAAATCACCGTGCCGATATTAAAGGAATGCATATAACCTTCAACCTGGGCGGGCGTCATCGACGGATCGGGAAGAGTTACATTGAAGTAAGCCTCTGTCGCATGACTCTCATACGGCCCCGGCGTATCCATGCTGGCAAAGGTCGTCGCGCGCATAAAAGGCGGCGTCTCTTCCACAATGGGCCGCACATCCGAGGGGATGTTTACAATATGATGCGCGCGAATGAAGCTGATCAGTCCATCGAAGGTGGCGCGGAAGCTATTCAATAATTGATCCGGAGCGGGATGATTCTCTCCTAACTCTTCAAGCACCGCGCCCGGCGTCTTATCCGGCTCCAGTTCCTTCGCAACCTCGTTGAAGTGCGCCTGATTCTTGCGCAGATCTGCCCAGCCAATCTCCAGCAGCTTGTCCAGCGGCAAATCCACCATTTCGTCATACAGAAGCTTCTTCGAGAAGGTCTCCGCGCCGATGCGGAAGTCTCCATTGGATTGCGGCAATAGGTCCGTCTTCAGCCAGGCAAGATAACTGTTCAGCGCTGCAATGACAGCCGCGTTCGTTTGCGCAAACTCCTCCTTCAGAGCCGGATCTTTGGCGTCGGCAAAGGCCAGCGGAACATCGTGCTCAAAAAAACTCACGATGTCCGGTAACTGCTCGATGGCAATCTCCGTGAAAACGCGCGGCGGATTCTTCAGGTTAACGCGCGCCTCGGCCAGCACAACCGGCATCTGTTTTTCCCGCGCGATCAGCGACCGCAGCCGCTCATCCGGTGAAGCAAACTTGCGCTCCATCAGCACAAACGCCCCATTCGCGCAGGTGCTCGAATAATTGTCCGCATTCTTCTCCCATGGCCGAATCGTTTCTAGAGTCAGAAGCGTGGAGCGGATATTCGATAGCACGATTTCGCGGTCGCTCCGCGGAACAAAATCCGCCGCGGCAGCATCGGGATGAATCGCCTCAATGCGTTTCTCGAAGCGCTTAAGCGCGTCGATCTCCGCGTCAATATTCTTGCGCGAGTAATCTTCTAACTGCGTGTCGTACTGGTGATAGCCAACCTGAGTTCCGCTTGTCGGCCCATAAGGAAAGTACACTTGGTCGAAGTAATCGTTGGAAACCTTCTCGAACTGCTGCTTCCAGTTCTCATTCGCGGCATAAACAGAATTCGCCGAAGCCATAAACACTCCAATCGCTAATGGAACAACGAATTGCCTCATGTTACTCCTTGCTATCGAACTTCATTGCTTCTTATGCGTCCACCGGCGCGGGCGCCAGGTTGGCCAGCAGTTCGTGAATCTCCAGCAGCACTTCGTCGCTCCGCGTGGCAGTCAAAGGATACTTCAACAGGCCCTGCGGTGTGAACTGCGCGCCTCGTTTTGCATGCCGCGCGACCAACCGCATCAGAGTCTGGGGATCGATGGCCGCATTTTCCATGAAGCGAATATGCAGCTCGGTACGCTTGCGATCTACCTGCGCAATGCCGATCCGCTCGCATTCGAGCCTTATCAGCGACGCCTCCAGCAAGTAAACCGTCGCATCTGGCGGCGCGCCATAGCGGTCTTCCATCTCCGCGCGCACTTCGTTGACCGCGGCTTCACTAGCAGCTCCGGCGATCTTCTTATAGAGCCGCAGCCGCTGATTCTCTTCCGGCACATAACTCTCGTCAATGCGTAGCGCAATCCCCAGGTTAAGCTGCGTCGTGGGCCGCTCCTCGCTCGCCTCGCCCTTCATCTCCTTCACCGCGGCCTCCAGCATCGAGGTGTATAACTCGAAGCCCACCGCCTCAATGTGACCGCTCTGTTCGCCGCCCAGCATATTGCCCGCGCCGCGCAGCTCCAGGTCAAGCGCGGCAATCTTGAAGCCCGCGCCCAGGTCGCTGAACTCTTTCAGCGCCGCCAAGCGCCTGCGCGCAATCTCCGTTAACTCATTCTCCGGCGGAATCAGCAAATAGGCGTAGGCGCGCCGGTTCGAGCGCCCCACGCGCCCGCGCAACTGGTATAACTCGCTCAGCCCGTGCCGGTCCGCGCGATTGATGAGCATGGTATTTGCCAGCGGAATGTCCAGCCCATTCTCAATGATCGTCGTCGCCACCAGCACATCATACTCGTGCCGCATAAAGGCCAGCATCACCCGCTCCAGCTCCGTTTCGCTCATTTGTCCGTGGCCCACGCAAACACGCGCCGCCGGAACTAACTCCTGAATCCGCGCGGCAATCTCGTATATGGACTCCACGCGGTTGTGCACAAAATAGACCTGGCCGCCGCGCTCTAACTCCACCTCGACCGCCGAGCGAATAATCTTTTCGTCGAATTTCGCTACCACGGTCTGAATCGCCATGCGATCCTTGGGCGGCGTCTCGATCACGCTCATGTCGCGCAAGCCCACCAGCGACATATGCAGTGTGCGCGGAATCGGCGTTGCGCTCATGGCCAGCACATCAATCTCCTTGCGCATCTGCTTCAACCGCTCCTTGTGGCGCACGCCGAAGCGCTGCTCCTCATCCACCACCAGCAGGCCCAAATCCTGAAACTTGATGTCTTTTGAGAGCAGCCGGTGTGTGCCGATCAGAATATCGACCTTGCCTGTCTCCACCCGCTCGACAATATTCTGCTGTTCTTTATGAGTTCTGAAGCGCGAAATCATCTCGACATTGATGGGAAACTGCGCAAATCTCTTCTTGAAAGTCTCAAAATGCTGAAAACTCAGAATTGTCGTCGGAGTCAGCACGGCCACTTGCTTGCCGTCCTGCACCGCCTTGAAGGCCGCCCGCATCGCCACTTCCGTCTTGCCGTAACCTACATCTCCGCACAGCAGCCGATCCATCGGCCGGGTGGATTCCATGTCGTACTTGATGGCCCGGATCGCCGAGATCTGGTCGTCGGTTTCGCTATAATCGAACGAGTCTTCAAACTCCCGCTGAAACTCATTGTCCCTGGAGAAGGCCGTTCCCTCTGCGGTGGTCCGCTCGGCGTATAACTTCAATAACTCGCCGGTCATATCCTGCATGGCCTTGCGCACGCGCGCCTTGGTTTTGGCCCATTGCTGCGAGCCAAGCCGGTTCAGCGCCGGCGCCGGCCCCGCGTCCGTCGAGCGGTACTTCTGAATCAGGTCCAGGCGAGTCAGCGGCACATATAACTTGGCAGCTTCGGCAAACTCCAGGATCATGAACTCCACCGAGAGCCCGTCCTGAACGATTTCCTTTAATCCTTGATATTGGGCAATCCCGTGCTCCACGTGAACCACGTAATCGCCTACGCTCAGGTCGCGGAAGTCCGAAACAAAGGCCGCTGTCTTTGACCGCTTCGGCTCCGGCCGCGCCGCCACATCCGCGTCGTCCGATAGATCATTGGCCCCGAACAAAAACAGATTAGAGTCGAGAAAACTAACTCCAGATGCTACCAGCGTGCGCACAATCACCGGTACGCGCAAATCGCCCGCCAGATAACTCGACTCATTCAGCATCGTCTCGCCTGGATGAGGATTGCGGCTGCCCAGCCGATAAGGAATCTGGTACTCGCGCAGTACCGTGGCCAGCCGCTCGACGTCGCCCTGGTGCGGCGCGGCCAGCACAATCCGCGCCTCCGCTGCCATCAGCGTTCGCAACTGATCAGTCAGGGCCGGAATCGACCCATGAAAGCGCAGCGTGGGCCGCGTGTTCAGCTCAATCTCGCCCAGCGTGTTGTCCACGTCGAGTACGTCCACTACGCCTAACTGATCGAGATCCAGCCCCATCTGCCCATTCAGCGCCGCCTGCAAGACCTCGGGGCGGAGATAGATGTCTTCCGGCATGATCAGCGAGCCCATCGCCGACCGCTCATGCCGCTGCTCCACCTTGTTCCACCAGCGATCAATCTGGTTTCGCACCATCGCCGGCTCTTCGATGAACAGCGCGCACTTCGGCAGCAGAGTCAGCAGCGACTTATCCGCTCCGGCCACCGCCGTGAAAAACTCCCAGCCCGGAAAAACGCTCACTCCACCGGCAGCCGCCATCTCGGCAGCCATCTCCTCGTCTTCAACATCCACCCGCTGCCGGCTAAGCCGCCCATGCACCGCGGCCAGCAGCCGCTCGGTCACCGGCGTCTCCGTCAGAGGCAATAACTGCGCTTCGTCGAGGCCACTCTGCGAGCGCTGCGTCTCCGGATCGAATTTCCGTATTGTTTCTATCTCGTCGCCGAAAAACTCAATGCGCACCGGCCGGTCGGACTCAGGAGAATAAACATCCATAATTCCGCCCCGGCGCGTAAATTGTCCCGGCATCTCCACCAAATCCATCTGCGTATAGCCCACACTGGCCAGGTGCCCGGTCAGCACCTCCACATCCACCTCTTCGCCGCGCTTCAAAGTCACAGCGAGGCCGGCGTAGTAGTCGCGGTCAAAGAGCCGGAGCGCCGCCGCCTCCACCGGAGCAATCAGGATCGACACTACTCCGGTGGCCAGCTTCCACAACGCCGCCGCCCGCTGCTCCTGCACATCCGGATGTGGAGATAGATTTTCGAAGGGAAGCACATCGTGGGCCGGAAGCCGCACCACAGCACCAGGGTCCACTGCTCCGGTCAGCTCGCAGCCGGCGCGCAGCATCGGCTCCAGCGCCTCGGCGGCCTCGTTATCGGCCACCAGCACAATCACCGGCTGCCTTGCGGCCCGCGCCATCAGCGGCAGATAGACCGCCCGCGCTGTCGCCGTCAGCCCGGAGACACGTCTGCGCCCCGCACCCAGGCTCAGATGCCTTTGTACGCGCTCAAATCCCGAAGAGTGCTCCAGCTCCGCAAAGACCTCGCGGACAAACGGGAGAATCATTGCTTTCAGTTTAGCAGCGATGGGACTTTACCGCTGGGCTGGAAACAAGGAGTTTTCCCGCAGCCGGAAAGCCCGCCCTTGTCATTCTCTGTTGCTGAATTAGATGCGCCGGACCGGCGGTCGCGGCTTGTCATTTGTCAAAGCGCCAATCTTTGAGTATTGTAGTTATGTGCAAGTGGCTCACATTGGGGTTAAGACTTAGCCTCGCGGAATATGGACCAGTTGCCTATTACAATCAGGGAGGAAGCATGGCAATTTCAGAGATTCTGGCAACCATCGATCAGGAGATCGCTCAGTTGCAGCAGGCACGCGCATTGCTGGGTGGCGGCGCGGTAGCGGCGCCGAAGAAGAAAGTCGGGCGTCCCAGGAAGATAGTGGCCGCGCCGAAGAAGGCCGCGGTCGTAGCTGCGCCCGTCGCCGCGAAACCCGCAAAACTCGCGAAAAAGAAGAAGAAGAGGAACCTCTCACCCGAGGGGCGGAAACGCATCGCCGAGGCAGTCAAAAAGCGCTGGGCGGCGCAGAAAGCTGCCGCAGCCAAGTAACTGGCAGTCTTCTCTATGGAATTGAGCTGGCGCTGGCCCTAACCCGCGTCAGCTCGGTTCTCTTCGATTGTTTCTTCCGGCCAAAGCGGCGGCTGAATGGCGCGCGTTTTTTGGTGCCTGAGGTCCGCCAGGATACGGGTCCAGTAAAGGATGCTTCGCTCTGTCCGCGACTGCCGAAGTTGCGCAGCACGGAGTTTGCCTTCGGCGTAGCGCATTCGCCGGCGCAGGATTGGATCGAGTTGTGGTGCATCGCGCATAGGGTATTCGAGCTGAATATATAAAATTATACGTCGTGGCGCAACCAGTCCGGCTTCCATGCCAGTTTGATCAATTCAGGACCGTGCCTGAATCCCATCCCCGGCGGACGACCATCCAGCATCTCTTGCTTGAAACAATGGAGCCCCGCCTCATCGCTTTTTTGCGTCCAGGGCGCGAATCTGGCGAGTCGCTGGAACCGGCGGCCCCACCGCTGCGTATCCTACTCCAAGCGCCCTCCCTCGGCGTCTATAAGCTATGCAATCATTCTCCGACACTCTCGGCCAGGTCTACCGCGCCATGGTGGCCAACAAGCTGCGCACTTTTCTGACCATGTTCGGAATCGCCTGGGGCGTCGGTTCGCTGCTGGTGCTGGTCGGCCTCGGCGAGGGCTTCCGCTCCGGCCAGCACAAGCAGTTGGCCAGCCTTGGCAACGACCTGGTGATGATGTTCAACGGCACCATCCCCGCCCTGGCCAACCAGCACACCGGCATGCGCCCCTACGAACTGACGCTGGGCGACGTTGAAGCGATGCGCCGCCTGCCGGAGTTGCGCGCCGTCACCATCGAGCTGAACCGCAACGATCTTTACGAAGTCAGCCAGTGGAGCAATACCTCCAGCCACGTGATGGGCACCGAACCGAACTACACAGTCGTCCGTTTCATCCCAATGGATCAGGGCCGCTTTCTGAACGATCGCGATCTGCTCGAACATCGCCGCGTCGCGGTGCTCGGTTCAAAGGCAGCCCAACTCCTCTTTCCCGGCCGGCCTTATTTGGGCGAGACCATCACCATCAACGACATCGCCTTCACCATCATCGGCGAGGTCCAGCCCATCGGTCGCGGCAACAACGATTACGACAACCAGAAGGTCTATCTCCCTATCACCACCATGCAGGAGCTCTTCGCGATGAAGGGCAGCAACATCCCCCGCGACGCGTTGACCTCCATCCAGTACCAGCCGGCGATTAAAGGCGACGCGGAAGCCGCCAAGGCCGCGGTGCACCGGGTGATCGCCCAGCGCCACGGCTTCGATCCCTCGCTCGACGACGCCTTCAATGAGTGGGACACCATCAAGGAAGAGAAGATGATTGGGGCCATCTTCAATGCCATGGATGTCTTTCTGGGGGGCGTGGGCATTGTTACGCTGGGACTGGGGGCAGTTGGAATCATCAACATCATGCTGGTCTCGGTGACCGAGCGAACCCGTGAAATCGGCCTGCTGAAGGCCATCGGGGCCACCAGGCGCAGCATCCTGGCGCAGTTCTTCTGGGAGGGGCTGCTGCTGACCGGCATCAGCGGAATGATCGGCATTGCAGCGTCGGCGGGCTTCATGTGGCTGCTGCAACAGGTGCTTACCGGCAAGATGCCCGGCTGGGATCCACCCCGGCTGGTCCCCTGGTCGGCCGCGCTGGCACTAGGGTCGCTGACGCTGAGCGGTGTCGCCGCGGGATTGTATCCGGCCAGCAAAGCCGCCGCCCTGGATCCCATTGAGGCGCTGCGGAGGGAGTGAAAAAGACAGCTTCTAGCTTCTAGCTTCAAGCTCGAAAGATGCAGTTTGAATGTGCTTGATTCAGGTAGTTTTTGTTTGGGGGAGTGCGCAGTTCGTTTTAGAATCTCATTCCGCCAGTCTTTAGCTAGAAGCTAGAGGCTAGAAGCTAGAGGCTAAGTCATGCTCAAAGACATTCTCGGCCAGGCCTGGGAGGCCATGCTCTACAACCGCCGCCGCACCACCATCACCATGGTCGGCATGGCCTGGGGCATCGCTACAGTGGTGCTGCTGCTGGCTTACGGCGCGGGCTTCAGCCACGCCATCGAAACTATCTTCGCTCAGTGGGGCACCAACACCATCGGCTTCTTTCCCGGCCGCACCAGCGAGCAGGCCGGCGGCGACAAGGCCGGCACCCTTGTCCGCTTCACTCTGGACGATGTGGACCGGGTCCAGGCCAGCGTTCCCGGCATCACCCACATCTCGCCCATCGTCTATTACGATGCGACGGTCCGCAACGAGCTGCACACCTACACCTGGACTGTCGCCGGCATCCGCACCGATTACCAGAATATCATCAAGCTGGATGTCGATCAGGGGCGCTTCTTCAACGGCGCAGAGGATCAGCAACGCGCCCATGTCTGCGTGATCGCCTCCGAGGCCAAAACCAAGCTCTTCTCCGGCACATGGGCGGTGGGCGAGACCATCCGCCTCAACGGCGTTCTCTTCACCATCGTTGGCGTTCTGAAGCCCAAGATGCAGGAGGGCGACGACAATATCAACCGCATGATTTATGTGCCCCTTAACACCATGAGCGACCTGGTGGATACCAAGTACCTGGGCGGCGTCTGGTTCAGCTACCACGGCGATTACATGCTGATCGAAAAGATGCTGCGCGAAACGCTCGGCGAGGCGCACCACTTCCGCCCCAGCGATCACAACGCCCTCCACGTGGCCAACCTGATGACCCAACTGCACCAGTTCAAGATGCTCTCCATCGCCTTGCAGGTGCTTCTTTCGCTGGTGGGTGCGCTCACGCTGGGCATTGCCGGCATCGGCCTGATGAACATCATGCTGGTGGCCGTGCAGCAGCGCACCCGGGAGATCGGCATCGAGAAGGCTCTGGGCGCGCAGCGGCATCACATCCTTATCCAGTTCCTGGCCGAGGCTCTGGCCATCACCAGCGTCGGCGGCGTGGCGGGCATCACGCTGGCTTACGCGGTCTCTCTGGCAGTGGGGCGAATCACGTTTTATAGCGCCCTGGCCAAGAACGCCGAGAGTGCCGATATTCAACTGCTGATCTCGCCCTCCTCGGTCATCATCGCTACCACGATCCTGGTCTTGACCGGCCTGATCAGCGGCATGATTCCCGCCATCCGCGCCGCCAACCTCGATCCCATCGAGGCGCTGAGGTACGAGTAGCGGAGCTTCACAGCACCCTCGCAAGCCATTTTCCGGTGTGGGAGAGCAGGTTGGCCGCAATCTCCTCCGGCGTTCCCTCGGCTACAATTCTGCCACCAGCTTCGCCGCCTTCGGGGCCTAAGTCGATCACCCAATCGGCGCACTTGATTACGTCCAGATTATGCTCGATGACGATCAGCGAGCCGCCGCCGTCGATCAGCTTACGGAAGGCCGTCAGCAGCTTCGAAACATCGTCGAAGTGGAGGCCGGTGGTGGGCTCGTCGAGGATGTAGAGGACGCGGCTGGCCTGGGAGGGCTTGGCGACGGCGTTGGCGGCGCGCACCTGGGAGAGGTGGGCGGCCAGCTTGACGCGTTGCGCCTCGCCGCCTGAAAGTGTGGTTGCCGATTGGCCGAGCCTGAGGTAGCCAAGGCCGATCTCGTCGAGGACGGCGAGCTTGTCCAGCAGGCGCGTTTGTCCGGCGAAGAAGTGCAGCGCCTCCTTCACCGTCATTTGCAGCACATCGTGGATGTTCTTCCCCTTGTACTGGACGTTCAGGATTCTGGCTTGATAGCGGGTGCCGTTGCAGTCCTCGCAGGGCAGCTCGACGTCGGCCAGGAATTGCATCTCGACGGTGACCGTGCCGTCGCCTTCGCAGGTGTTGCAGCGGCCGCCGGGGACGTTGAAGGAGAAATGCCCCGGCGTGAGCGAAAGGCGCTTGGCCTCGGGCTGCGCGGCGAAAAGCTCGCGGATCAGGTCGAAGCCCTTGATGTAGGTGATGGGATTGGAGCGCGGGGTGCGGCCGATGGGCGTCTGATCCACCAGCACCACGTCGTTGATGCGCTCGACGCCGGTCAGGGATTTGTAGACGCTGGAGGGGTCCGCGCCGTCGCCCTGGCCCAGCGCGCGCGCCACCGCGCGGTAGAGAACCTGGTGGACCAGCGAGGACTTGCCCGAGCCGGAGACGCCGGTGATGGCGACCAGCATTCCCAGGGGAATTTCCACATCGAGACCGTGGAGGTTGTTGGCCGTTGCGCCGCGCAGGATGAGGCGTTCCTTGCCCGGCGGACGGCGGCGCGCGGGCACGGGGATGGAGAGCTGGCCGGAGAGATAGCGGCCAGTGAGAGAGTTGGGGTTGGCCTCGATCTCGGCCAGTACGCCCTCGGCGAGCAGCTTGCCGCCCTGTTCGCCCGCGCCGGGGCCCAGGTCGAGCAGATGATCGGCGGCGCGGAGAATGTCGGCGTCGTGCTCAACGACGATGATGGTGTTGCCCAGGTCGCGCAGCTCTTTCAGAATGCGAATCAGGCGGGCGGTGTCGCGGGTGTGGAGGCCGATGGAAGGCTCGTCGAGAACATAGAGCGCGCCGACCAGCTGCGAACCAAGCGATGTGGCCAGTTGAATGCGTTGCGCCTCGCCGCCGGAGAGCGAAGAGGCAAGGCGGTCGAGGGTGAGGTACTCCAGGCCGACCGCGTCGAGAAAGCTGAGCCGCTGGCGGACTTCGTGGAGGATGGAGCCGGCGATCTCCTCGTGCATCGGCGAGAGGCGCAGCGCCGAGAAGAATTCCTTGGCCTGGGCGATGGTCAGCGCGGTGGACTGGCAAATACTTAATCCATTGATGCGGACGCTGCGGGCCTCGGCTCTCAACCGCTGGCCGCGGCAGTCGGGGCACTCGGCGTAGCCGCGATACTTGCTGAGCATCACGCGCACGTGGAGCTTGTACTTCTTGCGCTCCATCAGGGTGAAGAAGCCGTAGACGCCTGCGAAGATCCCTTTGCCGCGCAGCACGATCTCGCGCGCCGTTTCGGGCAGTTCGCGCCAGGGCACGTCGATAGGCACACCCAGCTCCGCCGCGTGCTTGCGAAACTCCGTAAACCAGGGGCGGTACTTGGGGCGGTTCCAGGGGTCGATGGCGCCATCGGCGAGCGAGAGGCCTTTGTCGGGAATCACCAGGTTCAGGTCGAAGTCCATGGTGTTGCCGAAGCCCTGGCAGCGTGGGCAGGCGCCGTAGGGATTGTTGAAGCTGAACAAGCGCGGCTCCGGCTCGCGGCCGGGGCGATGGCAGCTCTTGCACTCATACTCGCCCGAAAAGCGATGGCGCGGACGTGGGGCAGTTTCGTCGCGCGGGAGTTCCTCGAAGATGACTTCGCCGGCCTCGCGGTAGGCGATCTCCGCGGCATCGACGATGCGGGCGCGGTTGTCGTCGCTGACGACAATCCTGTCCAATAGGACAAAGACGGGCAGCGTGAAATCCAGATCGAGAAGCGATTCGGGGGTGGAGAACTCGAAGATTCTGCCCCGCTGATAGAGGCGGGTGAAGCCGGAGGCGCGCAGCTCGATGAGGCGTCCTTTGAGGGCTTCCGTGAGCGGAGATTCAGGAGCCGGCTTGGCGACGGATTTGGCCGCGGGTTTCAAAACGCGGCGGGCGGGCTTGGCTTCGGCCTCTGGCGTCTGCTCTGCATGGCGCACCGGGAAGAACGCATTGAGGCGGGTTCCCTCGCCCAGCGCTAGTGTGGCTTCGGCGATCTCGTCCATGGAGTCGCGCTTGACCAGGCCGTCGCAGTGTACGCAGTGAACCGTGCCGCAGCGTGCGTAGAGCAAGCGCAGGTAGTCGTAGACCTCGGTGGCCGTGGCGACGGTGGAGCGCGGGTTGCGCGTCGAGTTCTTCTGCTTGATGGCGATGGCCGGAGCCAGGCCGTCGATCAGGTCCACGTCGGGCTTCTCAATGCGCTCCAGGAACTGGCGGGCATAAGCGGAGAGCGACTCGACGTAGCGCCGCTGCCCCTCGGCGTAGATGGTGTCGAAGGCCAGCGAACTCTTCCCCGATCCCGACACGCCGCTGATCACCGTCAGTTGCCCGTGGGGAATCTCGCAGGAGATGTTCTTCAGGTTGTGTGTCCGCGCGCCGCGGATGATGATGGCGTCATTCAAAGGGAAGCACCGGGTGAGAAGTCGCGCCGGCTGCATTGCTGGCCCCACTGCGAGGCTCAGAGCACAAACGGCCATTCTTTATTATAAGGTGCGGGGGGGAACGGGAACGCGGCACGTCCGTTCCGCAGAAAGCAGCGCGACTGCAGTCCACCCTTCAATACATCGGAATCCCTGGAGTTCAAGCCGTTAGGGAAGGGAATTGGAGGAGATTCATCGTCTCGAACTCTTCTTTGCGGTCAAAAACGCCCGCCAGCCCCATCAGGGCCTCAGAGGCGCATGAAGGGCAACGCATCGAGTTGCTGCCAACCGAGTCGCAGTCCTGGCACAGGTAGGCGCGGGCAAGCGGAATGAAATGCCGGGCATCGGAGGTCATGGTCTCACTCTCTATTTCAGGCATGGAACAGTTCCTTTCTTGCCCCTCAGACTGGGCCATCAGTCAAGAAATTCGGATTACTTTGTAAAAAGGCTGCTGTTTTCCTTGTCGAACTTCTGCTCGGTTATTGCGGATTTCTCCGCGGCCTTTTCGGCCACTAGCTCGATCTCCTTCTCTGTTGATGCAACCAATACGGTCTCTTTTTCCAGTTTTTTCTCTTGTGGATTTTCAAATTGCACGGGCATGGTTGATCTCCTTATTCCAATTATGGATTTTCTAATGAACGCTATACTGGTCTATTCTGCTCCACACCCATATCGCGCTTGATTCCCCCCGCGGCTGGCGCGCGTCGAAGCATCGGTAGACGCTTTGTCCCAGTAAACTGTTCAGAGAGGTATTCCGTGCTTCGTTTTTCATTTTTCGTTCTGCTCTTCGCCTCGCTTGCCGCATTCGGCCAGAGTACCGCACGCAAACCAGGAGCGCAGCTTCCCGCTGTCGCGCCTCAGTCCATCCCCGCGCAGGTGGCGGAGGCGGAGGCGGCCATCGTCAAGTCCGACTGGAAGGCGGCGGAGGCCAGGCTGAACCCCTGGCTGGCTGCTCATCCCACCGATGCGCGGGCGCTCTTTGACGCGGGCTACGTGGCCGACGCCGAGAACCGGCTGGACGATGCGGTCGCGCTCTACCGGCGGGCTGTCGAGGCGAATCCTAAATCCTTTGAGGCGCATGTGGAGTTGGGGCTGCTGCTGGCGCGCCTCAATCAATTCGTCGCCGCGCGGACGGAGTTGGCGGCGGCCACCGTGCTTGATCCCGGCGAGGCTGGAGCTGTCGCCAAGGCACGGGCGTGGCGGGCGCTGGCGCAGATTGACCACGCGGACAACCCGGCGGAGGCGTCGAATGATTTGCTGGAGGCGTTGAAGCTCTCGCCGGAGACGCCGGCCGACACGCTGCTGGCCGCGGAACTCGCTGACCAGGCAGGGCAGTTTGACTTGGCCGAGCAAGCCTACCGCCGCATTCTGGCCAAGGACGCCAGCTCAGCCCCGGCCAGTGCCGGTCTGGCCCATCTGTTGATTGCGCATAAACAGTATCCTGAAGCCGAAGCCCTTCTGCGCAAGGCGCTGGAGCAGTCGCCCGACGACGAGGCTCTGAACGCGCAACTGGCTGCGGTGCTGGCCGCTGAGAACAAGGCCGAAGCGTTGCCGCTCTTGCAAAAGCTGCACGCCGCCCATCCCAGCGACAAGGCCATTACTCATATGCTGGCCGAGGTGCTGGACGACGCCGGAAACGCGGTGGAGGCGGACAAGCTCTACGTCACGCTGCTCGCAACCACCCCCGATGATCCGGATATGCTGGTGGCGCATGGACAAGACCTGACGCGCCAGCTCAACTACGCCGCGGCCTTCACGGTCTTCGACAAGGCCACCCGGCTCGACCCGGCCAATGCCGATGGCTGGAGCGGGCTGGCCTTCGCTGCCTCGCGCACCAATCGGCCTGAAATCACGCTCCACGCCCTGACCATGCGGGCAAAATATCTTCCCGAAGTTCCCTCCAGTTACTTCCTATGGGCCACGGCCTACGACAAACTGTTACAGAAGCCGCAGGCGATTGCCTACTACCATCACTTTCTGGAAGCGTCCGCGAGAAAGTTTCCCAATCAGGAGTGGCAGGCGCGCCAGCGGCTGATCATTCTCGAGCGAAAACCGTGAGAGGTGCAGCTTTCAGCCGTCAGCTTTCAGCTATCAGTGTGCCTGAGAGTCGCAGCAAGAAGCTGATAGCTGAAGGCTGAAAGCTGTAAACTGTTCTTAGTGGCCGCCGATTTTGTTCCCATCTTTCAGGAGGAGTACCGGGCGTTGCGCCCCAGGGCGCCGATGCCGCCCATCGTACTCCGTTTCCGCCGCTATACCTCGCTGAATACCCGGATTCGCTTGCGCGCGGGAGAGATTCTGGTCAGCCTGTCTGATCTGCTGGAAGGCGCGCCGGAGCCGGTGATTCACGCTATCGCGCACATTCTGCTGGCCAAGCTCTACGACAAGAAGAAGCTCGACCCTGCGCAAGAACTGCGTTACAAGCGGTTTACTATGAGCGCCGCCGTCACCCGCCAGACCGAGCTGATTCGCGGCGCGCGCGGCAGCAAGCGCTTCTTCGGCCCTGAGGGCCGCTATTTCCATCTCGAAGAAGTCTTCGACTCGCTGAACACTCGCTTCTTCGGCGGCCTGCTGGGCCGGCCCGAGCTGACCTGGAGCGAGAGCGTCGCCAAGCGCGCGCTGGGCCACTACGACGCCGCCCACAACACCATCGTGGTGAGCCGCGTCTTCGACCGCCCGTCAAGCCCGCGCTACGCCGTCGAATACCTGCTCTACCACGAGATGCTGCACCTGAAGCACCCGGTGAAGTTGCGCGGTCTGCGGCGGTGCGTGCATTCACGCGCCTTCAAGGACGAGGAGAAACTCTTCCCGCAACTGAAAGAAGCGCAGGCCTTCATCAAGCGGCTGTAACTCCGGGTGGCCCAGGTCTCGATTCTGAGACCTGGGAATCGATGAACCTCTGAACGGAAGTCGCAGCCCTCCAAGCCAGCTCTTCGCCCCGTTATTCTCTCAGCCCCGATTCCCTTCGCCGCCGGAATCCGTCACAATAATGCGTGGACCCTCGATCAATCGATGAACGCGCGGGCGGCAAGCTCGCCACTCGGCAAAGCCCTCGCCGGCTGGCGATGCGGACCCTCTGCGCCGCGTTTCTGCTGGCCGCATCGCTGGCCCCGGCGCAGCAGCCGCAGCCTGAGGCACAGAATGTGCCCACACCCGCGCGGACAGCCGTGCATGGCGTGGTGCGGAACGCCGCCACCGGCGCGCCGCTGCCCAGGGCGCTGGTGCGCATCGAAGGCGACTCCGGGATCGGCGCGCTGACCGACGGCGAAGGCCGCTTCGAGCTTCCCGGCGTTCCCGTCGGGCCGCTGATCATCCGCGTACGCAAGCCCGGCTTCAACGACCGCCCTTACGCCACCGAGGACGTGGGCTATCAGGGCGATGGCCCGGCGCACAGCGTGCTGGTGGCGACAGTAATGCCGGATCTGGCCTTCGCGCTGACGCCCACATCGGCGATCCACGGCCATATCGAGCTTTCCACCGGCGACCCCGCGCAGGGGATTGAGTTGACGCTGCTCAAGCAGGTGGTGAGCAACGGCCGCGCTGTCTGGGCGCAGAACGGCGTCACCAAGACCAACGGTGACGGCGCCTACCGCTTTGCCGGCCTGCCCGCCGGGGTCTACGCGCTCTTTACCAAGCCCACCCTGGAGAGTGAACCGGCGGCAACTGCGGTGGCGGCTATAGCCAAGGTCGTCCGCAATGGCTACCCGACCGTTTTCTATCCCGAAGCACGGGAGTTCTCCGGCGCAACGCGCATCCGCCTCGCGGCCGGCCAGCAAGCCGAGGCCAACCTGCTGCTGCCGCTGGAGCCTTTCTACACCGTCACCGCAACGCCGATCCTGCCCAACGGCAAGCCGTTTGAGGGAAAAGGGACAGAGCAGAACTTTTTCTCGTCCGGGCCAGTTCTTCTGGAAGCAATTTTGGATGCAGCGGGCAACGAGCTTGCGTACAAAGCACAGTTCAATTCGGCAACGCACAGCATCCAGGTCAATCTTCCCGATGGAACCTATACGCTTCTGGCGATTGCGATCGTCAGAAAATCAAGCGGGCCCGATCCACCGGTCGGACCGGGTGGCTTAAGTCAGGCACAGGAATCATTCATTGGCTTTACAGAGCTTTCCGTGGATGGCCACGCGGTTTCCAATCTGCGCATTCCGCTGATGGTCACGCCAGGTTGGCCGATTCATCTGCGCGTCGTGCGATCCAATGGCCAGCCGGCCCAGTCCAATCCAAACGCCGGTCGTGAACTGCAAAAACTGGTCACGGTGACGGCCACCAATGCCGGCGAAGCGCCCATGGACAGCGGCAACGGAAACACCACCGCGGACGAATCGGAACCGGAGCAACTGGAGTTGTCTGGCGCAGGTCCCGGCCCGCATTGGATCAGCGTGCAGCTCAACGACCGCAGTCTTTGCGTGGATTCCTTCAGCGCGGGAGGCGTCAACCTCGCCCGTGAGCCGCTGAATGTAGCGTTGGGCGCTTCGCCGCCGCCGATGGAGCTGACCCTGCGTGACGATTGCGCCAGGCTGGCCCTGACGCTGCCGCCCATGCTGGCCGCCTTCCTGCCCGGCGACGAGCCCTTCTACACCGTTTACGTCGTTCCCGACTTCGACACCACCGCCGACATTCCGCCGATGACCGTGCATCCCTCCTCCGGCGCAACCCTCACCGTCGATGGCCTGACCCCCGGCAGCTATCACGTCTACGTCTTCGACCGCCCCGTGCGCCTGGAGTACCGCAACCCGGCGGTTCTGGCGGCGCTGCCCACCCCCGGCCAGCAAGTCACGCTCTCGCCCGGCGCCACCGCCAACCTCATGCTGGAAATCCCGGGACAATGAGGAAGGCTCCCGCTGAACTCTTCCTTCCACAAGGCGCCTTCGACTTCGTCCAGCACTGGTCAGCTAGGGCCTGTTGCACTTGCACATTGAATCCGCCCTATTCCCTACTCCCTGGCAGCCTGTGGTGAAAGTCAGGTTTTGCAAGGGCACGACTTCAGTCGTGCCGATAAAGGCCTTAAATACAAAGGGTTTTAACCTCGGAGGCGAGACGCTCGATACGGAGGGAGGCGGGGGTTTCAACTCCCGCAAACCTCCATCCGCCGGATTTTGGAAATCAATCCACGCGGAGCAACAGAAGGACAGCGCCGAAGAGAAGTAGCGCGTTTTTTGGCTGGATGGATGGACCGAAATCAATCGTGAGCTAAAGGCTACCGTTTATCGCAAACTGTGAAGCTATATGCAGCCGGTTTACCCCCAAAATGAGCAGCTACAGGTCACCGGTTTCGGAGAAAGTGGTGCTCTGTAGCTGTCCGGTTTTGCCTGCACTGGTGCGCTGTAGCTGTCCACTTTTACGGGAATGGCTGCAAGGACGTCATCAAATATTTTGAAACCTTCCCGGATGGCGGGACGCCGGCGTGTTTGGGGGCGAAGATTTGGCGTTTTATCTGACTATGGTTGGTTAAGTTTCAGGGACCAGAGATCAGGGGTCATGGGTCAGGGACTAGGGATCAGGGACTAGGGACCAGGGAACAGGATGACCCTGGCCGGGGCGAGGCCGTTTCCAGGTTTCGGAGGCGAGACGCTCGATACGGAGGGAGGCGGGGGGTTCAACACCCGCAAGCTCCTGATCCCTGATCTCTGTTCCTCAATCCCTATTTCCTCTAGCCGGTATCGGATGAGGGTGCTAATTGTGCTAGGGCATGAAAACACTTTGGCGACATGTGCTGCCAACTCCAGGTAGTACCCGTTGCCGACCTCCAGAAGCTTCCGTCGGTAAACTAAACCAACTTTTTAGTGGCGGCAAGTGCCTTGTAGGCGGTAATCTATGATATACCTCCTTCGGTAGAGAGGAAGAACAAGTTTGTACTGATGATCGCCGCAGGGATTATTATCGGACAGTAGTGATTATCGGACTGATCTTGACTTGCGTGGGTGGGCCGAGCGGGCCATTTGGGGCGCTGAGTTTATTCGCCGTTCCGGCCCAAAACACCCATGAGTATCCGCTGCATCAGCTCTGACGATTGCGACACTATCGGCATATATTGATTCGGTGCGCTTGGCTTGAAAGCCGAACAATATATGACGAATGTCTTTGTGTTAAAGGAAGGAACTAGCAATGTCCGGAAAAACTCTTAGACTTTTAACGACATCGTCAGCGATCCTCGCGGTGGTTGCCTGGCTCGCAGACCTTTTTGCTGAATCGACGTTGGTGATTCCGGATCTTTTCTTCGGTTTTCGGGCGGGGGACTCGCTCCTCCATTGGCTGCACGTGCTCGCCTTCGCCCTCACTGTCATCGCAATTCTTGTGTCGGTGCTGTACAACACTGAGGCTGCCAAGGAGCAGCAGGTGGAAGTCTCGGCCCTCAAAGCGATGCTATCGAGGATCGAGCCCCGCGCTGAAGAAACTCACAGATTGGTGAGCCAGAGGGCGGTAGTTCAACAAATCGACCCGACGGACGCTAGTGAATTCGAGGGGATCTTTGGCGGCGCCCGAAGTATCTGCGCATACAACCCTCCCCTGACGCTGCTGACGGCGAGCGAGAGTCCGATCTTTAGGAATGTGATATGGTACTTTCTCTTGAATGACGAGCATAAATATCGGATGATAGTCGGACAGGAGGGTCAGGATAGGCTCATCGAGCTTTATGAGCGATGGCTGATGGAGAAGGGTTCCAAGAACGCAACATTCCGAGTGATGGCGAACATGCGAGTCAGCCTTTATAGATATCCGGAGAGGTTGCATTCGGAACTGGAGAACTGGCCGGTGTTCAAATACACCGACTTGCGGGGGCTCTCGTTCTTTCTCATCGAAACCGCTACCTCTCGGAAGGTACTTCTGTATATTCTCGGGCGGCCGTTTGTTGAGAAGTTCGAGGTGCCGGACCTCGGCCTTTTGGTGACAGAGCCGTTGGGGGAGGGGGAAATATTCGAACGATTGCGACCCCTGTTCGAGAGTCGGTGGGGAACGCTTGTTGCCAATAGGAGTGATCCCGAGATTGTGGCAGATCTGCCACTTCAGGCTTTTTGCGAGCGCATGAAAAAACCAGTTGATTCGATAACGGAGGAGAAGAGCACATGAAGAGAATTTACATTCGCCCGAAGATGTGGTTCGCATCCAGTCTGATCCTAATCGCCTCGCTGGCGATGTTGTCTTGCGGACCGCACAAGGGGCCGACGCAAGCAGACGATTCCCAAGCCCCCGTCGAAATTGGCTACAGCCAACTCCGGATCAGCCTTCCCATCTTTGTGGCTCAGCAAAAGGGCATCTTTTTGAAGCACGGCATCAATGCTAACCTGCTGATGTATCCCACGGCACAACCGATGATGCAGGCTCTTGTCGAGGGAAAGATACAGATTGCGGGCTACACCGCGATGCCTATTACATATAGCGGGATGGCCCGGAGCGGCACGAAGCTGCTGTTTATTACGACGATGATCGAAGATCAGAATCACAGGATCAGCTTCCTGATGAGGCGATCTACCAAAGCGGGCGGCAAGCCGCTTATACGGAATCTGCGGGACTTGAGAGGGAAGAAGATAGGAACATTGCCGACGGTTGCCTATACTGCCTGGTTGAAGGCGATTCTGCAAGCGAACGGGCTCAACCCGGATAAGGACGTGGTGATCCAGCCCATCGCGCCAGAGCAGGAGGCTGCCGCCCTTAGGAGCGGGGGAGTTGATGCGCTGTTTACTAACGACCCCGTGGCCACGGCGGCCATTCGGGCCGGAGTCGCTGAACTGATCTCACCGACGGTGGAATGCCCAAAGTACATAGAGGACCCGTTTCCGTTTGGAAGTTTCAACGTCTCCAAAGCCTGGGCGGACAGTCATCCTGATGTCTTTGCCCGCCTGGTCGCTGCGATTGATGAAGCTGCTGAATATGTAAATGAGCATCCAGCCGACGCGAAGCTGGCTATGGTGCCTTATTTGCCAGTGCAGTTCCGGAACGATGTGGCGAACTATCCAGATGCAAAGTACCTTTTGACCGACGAATCGACCGAGGCGACGTATCAGCACCTTGCAGATGTTTACCTCAAGATGGGAATTATCAATCAGCCCGTCTCGTTAACTGGCCTCGTCGTCAACCAAAAAGAGAGCAAGAAGTGAATTCCGGCCTAATCGTTGAGAATCTATCTGCCTCCTACTTGGATGCAAAGAAGCCAACTGAAGTATTTCGGTCAGTTTCCTTGCAGGTCGGGTCAGGAAAGATTCTTGGACTGTTTGGTCCTAACGGTTGCGGGAAGACAACTTTATTGAAAGTGATTGCGGGGCTGAAACCAGCGGAAGTAGGGGATGTAATCCTTCCGATGAGGAATGGAGAGCCAGGGTCTGTTGCGACGGTTCCCCAAGACTATCGTTCTTCGTTTTTTGAATGGGCTAATTTGGAGCATAACCTGGCGCTCACTTCAACATCGCTTCCGTCTCACCCGCGGCAGGCTGTTCGGTCAACGCGCGCCCTTCGCACTGAGTTGGGGCTTGACCTTGATTTGTCTCTGCGCCCTAGGAGATGTAGCGGCGGTATGCTACAGCAGGCTGCGATGATTCGCGCCTTTCAGAATGCTCCAAGCCTAATTCTGGCGGATGAGCCATTTTCCGCGTTGGACTTCAATATTGCCGCCACTGTTCGATCAAACTTTCGAAGGATGGTCAAGAAGCGAGACATCACGGCGATTGTGGTGCTACATCAAATAATGGACTTGTCCGAGGTGTGCGACGAAGTCCTCGTTATTCCAGGGCGCCCATTTTCAACAGAGCGGCTACCTGGCTTCGAGCCGGCTGTCATTCTGCAGAACAGGTTTCTCTCTACGGATCAACGCGAGGATAGAGTGAGTTTTCTCACGCTGGCTGGGCGGGTGTTAGGTGGTGTGAGATAACCATGGCGAAAGCTCTTGAGATGTACCTAAAACTCGTAGGGTTTTTCAATCGTCACTCATGGATTCTGGCCTTTGTCCTCATGGTTGGCCTATGGGAGGCGGTTTCCTGTTGGCATCTTATAGGCAGAACACTACTTGCTTCTCCACGCGAAGTCTGGGAAGTATTGGCGCGGTCAGCGCTTTCCTCAAATCTGGATGATGGTCAAAATGTCTATATCCACGCATTCTACACATTTCGTCGTGCCCTATCAGGTTGGGGTTTAACGGTCGCAGGAGGTATTGCCCTCGGACTTATGGTAGGTAGCGTGGACTCGTTATATGTTGGAACCGAGCCAATTGTCGAGTTCGCCAGGGTCATTCCTCCCGTTCTGGCTTTCCCTTTACTTCTCGTAGCTTTTAACTACGGCGAGCCTGCCTACACCTGGACCATCGTGTTTGGTTGCCTCCCGGTGATGACGTTCGCAGTTGCCAGGGGCATACGAAGCATTTCGCGAGAAAAACTGGAACTCCTTGCGGCGTACAAGGTGCCAGGATCAGTACGCGCATTTTCGGTGGTGATGGAGACTCTACCTTCTGTGTTTCTCGGTGCGCGGTTGACGTTGACAATGGCGCTCATTATCGCGGTCGTCACAGAGATGGTTTTTACTCCGCGGAATGGATGGGCTTTGGGCGCAATTGCACGAGATTCTGAGATATCGTTTAACACACCAGTTTTTTATGCCTGCGTAGTCGTTGTGGGGCTCTTCGGCTATCTGGCGAACATTGGGATTAGAAAGATTGAAGAACTGCTAGGCGTTGCGCCCAGCGGCGACGAAACGGAACAGATTTAGTCCCGGCAAATGCTCTTCCGTCCAGGAAGGTCTCTACCCCCGAATCGCCGGGAACCCGCTGGGCGCCTCACCATCGTTTGGCCTTCTGAGCGAAGCGGATCAGAGAAGATCAACGAAAGGCCCGTGGCTAAAGCCACTTTGATTGCTTGCCTGCTTTCAGGAGCCTGAAGGCCCCTGCTCCCTCCGTCCCTGAGGGGCTGAAAGCCCGGCCTGCTGGTGCGTAGCCTTCGCTGATCAAAAGCAAAAGCAAGAACAAAAGCAGGTCCTTCGGCTTCGCTCAGGATGACTAGCATTAAGCACCCATCAATCTGCCAAAAAGAACATTCCGCGCGGCGTTTTTTGCCGAATCCTTGGCCAAATTTATGCACGATTATCTCTATCTCGATGCATAGGATTCGCGTCTCATTTTTCGCAAAAAATATATGCCTGAAAGGCTACACATTGCGCCCGGATCGATCCATCGCCTGACTAATGGCGCAGTCGCTTTATTTTGTTTGTCTTACGGAAGGTCGGCTGCCAATTCCCTTCCCTATCATTTACTCTCTAAAATGTCCCTGCCCTTATGACGACAGCCGCCGCCCAAGCCCGCTACCCGCTCACACAAGGCGTGAACCCGTGGCTGGTGACCGTCGCGGTGATGCTGCCGACGTTCATGGAGGTGCTGGACACCGCCATTGCCTCCGTCGCGCTGCCGTATATTGCCGGTTCGCTGTCGGCGTCGAACTCCGAGGCGACCTGGGTGCTGACCAGCTACCTGGTGGCCAACGCGGTGATTCTGCCGGCGTCGAATTGGTTTGCCCGGCGCTGGGGGCGCAAGCGCTTCCTGCTGATCTGCGTGACGATCTTTACCGTCGCGTCGTTTTTCTGCGGCGCTGCGCCGTCGCTGGGCGTGATTCTGCTGGCGCGCGTGATGCAGGGGGCGGGCGGAGGAGCGCTGCAACCGCTCTCGCAATCGATTCTGCTGGAAAGCTTTCCCATCCAGAAGCGCTCGATGTCGATGGCCGCTTATGGCCTGGGGATTGTG
Organism: Acidobacteriaceae bacterium; assembly: GCA_003134855.1. Taxonomy (GTDB): domain Bacteria; phylum Acidobacteriota; class Terriglobia; order Terriglobales; family Acidobacteriaceae; genus Telmatobacter. Next base: position 79,824 of record PLCS01000007.1, on the reverse strand, counting down.
ATGGCCCCGGTGATTGGACCGACGCTGGGCGGCTGGCTGACCGATACGTTCAGTTGGCGCTACGCCTTCTACATCAACATTCCCTTCGGCATTCTGGCGTTCATCCTGATCACACGCTTTGTGCACGACCCGCCGTACATCAAGAACGCCAAGGTGGGCGCCTTCGACAATATCGGCTTCGGGCTGCTTATGGTATGGACCGGAAGCCTGCAAATTGTGCTCGACAAGGGCCAGGAGGACGACTGGTTCGGCGCCGCCTGGGTGCGCTGGACGGTGGCCGCGCTGGCGACTTCGCTGGTGCTGTGGATCTGGCACTCGTGGACGCATCCCAAGGGGCTGGTCGATCTGCACGTGCTGAAGGACCGCAACTTCCGGACAGGATGCTTTTTGATCGCGATGCTGGGCATGTGCATCTATATTACGATTGCCATTCTGCCGCTGTACTATCAGGAAATCCTTGGATACACGGCGTTTACCGCCGGGCTGGTGGTGGGTCCGCGGGGCATCGGGTCGTTCATCGGCTCGCCGATTATCGGCATTCTGGGCTCGCGCATCGACAACCGTAAACTGCTCTGCGCCGGCTTTCTGGGCTTTGCCGTCTGCTCATTGATCTTCAGCATGATCAACCTGGACATCGGCCCTTACACGCTGCTGATTCCTATTACGCTGACCGGCTTTGCGCTCAGCTTCGTCTTTGTCCCCTTGTCCACGATGATGATGGCGACGATTCAGAACAAGGACATGGGCGCGGCGACGGGCCTGGCGAATATGCTGCGCAATATCGGCGGGTCGATTGGGATTTCGATGGCGACGACGGCGCTGATTCGCCGCGCCGCGCTGCATCAGAACGAGCTGGGCGCGCAGCTTGGCTCGTCAAACATGGTCTTGCAGCAGAAGTCGGCGGCGATCGCGGCTTACGTGGGCCACCAGCTCGGCCCCGCGCAGGGCCGCCCCGGCTCCATGGGCCTGATCTACGGGCTGATGGAGCAGCAGTCGGCTCTGATGGCGTATGTGGATGTCTTTCGCTGGACGGCGCTGCTGGCGTTCTTCTGCGCGGCGGCCGCGTGGCTGTTCAAGAAGCCGGTCAAGCATCCGCCGCTGCCGCCGGGGGCGCATTGAGGGGCTGGATCGATCGGGGCGCAATGTGTAGCCTTACAGACCCACTTTTTTGCAAAAAGATGAGGAAATTCGAGACGCGAAACCTATGCATCGAGATGAAGCGAATCTTGCATAATTTTGGCCAGGAATGCGGCAAAAACGGCGCGCGGAAGGTTTTTTTGGCAGATTTTGGGGTGTTTTTGGGGGTAAATCTGGCTGGCAGGCTGGGCTTTCAGCCCCTGAAGAACGGAGGGAGCAGGGGCCTTCAGGCTCCTGAAAGCAGGCAAACAATCAAAGTGGCTTTAGCCACGGGCCTTCCGTTGATCTTCTCTGATGCGCTTCGCTCAGAAGGCCAAACGATGGAGAGGCGCACACAGAAGGCGAGTCTCTGAATTGACTGTTATTCGCAAGTAGTCAAATGCACTCCCGAAGCGTCGTCACCATCGATGTTGCAGATGTCCCGGCCGCCGTCTCGCGGAATGATCTCTTTCAGCGCGTGTTATGCAGCAGACTTTCAAAGGAGTTTCGGTAGGTGCGACCGAGTGGCAGCTCTTTCCCGCTGCGCAGAACTGCAACGTATTCATCTCTACCATCGCTTTGTATTTCAGATACCGCGTCGAGATTGACGATGATAGAGCGATGTATACGAAGGAAAGTGTCTGGGGAAAGCGTCTTATGGAAGTCGCCGATTCTATCTCGAACGGAGTAAACTCGCGATCCCGCATGGACGCGAATGTAGTTGGCTGCTGCCTCGATCCACTCAACTTCAGAGCTTCGCAGAAAGACGATCTTCCCCTCGCATCGGATCACCAAGCGGCCACGGCGGCCGCTGACACGCCGCAGAAGTGAAATGAGCCTTTCCTCGCCCGCCAAGTTGTTGCCCGTCAAGATCTCCCGTTTAGCCTTTTCCAGCGACTCAACGAAACGCTCACGCTTGAATGGCTTAAGCAAGTAATCCACTGCATGAGCATCAAAGGCCTTGACCGCGTATCGATCATGGGCGGTGACGAAGATGGTGGCCGGAAGATGCAGCGGCGCTATCGCCTCCAGGACTCCAAAGCCATCGATGCCAGGCATCTGCACGTCGAGGAAAACCAGGTCCGGCCTGTGTTGGGAGAGAGCCTGAATGGCAGAGGGTCCATCGGCACACTCGGCAATCACTTCGAAAGTGTTATCGAGTTGGAGCAGCGACAGAATCCGCCGGCGGGCCAGCGCTTCGTCGTCCACAATCACGGTGCGTATCGTCATCCAGGAACCCCCCATTTTGAGCCGGAAGCAGCCGCAGCGGGATCGCAATCTTCACCAGAACTCCGCCATCTTTTCCGCCGGCGATTTCGAACGAGTGGCGATCTTCATACAACTGCCTAAGTCGTGATCGGGTATTCGAGAGGCCAACGCCCTCCTTATGATCCACGGCCAATCCCATGCCGTTGTCGGCAAGTTCCAGTTCCATCATGGATCCATTCCGGCGGACGCACAACTTGATCTGTCCGGGCGCGGATCGCGGCGCTATCCCGTGAAGGATGGAGTTCTCCACCAAGGGCTGCAAGAGTAGCGTTGGAATCGCGGCATCAAGGAGCTCCGGCGGCAGATCGAGAAGCCACTGCAACTGGCCCTCGAAGCGGCGCTGCTGAATGGAAAGATAGGTTTCGACCAGCGCAATATCCTGGCGCAGCGGAACCTCTTGTTCATCTTGACTTTTGAAATAAGCACGCAACAACAGGCTGAGGTCGGCCAGCATGTCGTCCGCGGCATTCACATCCTCGTGCATCAAGGAGGCAATCGAGTTCAATGTGTTGAAGAGAAAATGAGGGTGCAATTGGCTGCGGAGGGCCTGCAACTCAGCTCGCACTAACTGCTCTTTGAGCTGCGCTGCACGCATACTCTGTTCGCGGTAGCGCTGGTAGTACTCAAACAGGCTCCAGATCACGACCACGGGCCAGTACATCCACAGGGAGTCGTAGAGCGAGGAGACAACGCGGAATCGGAACAGGGATCCGTGATAGGAATCGGGAGCCCCGGCCGGAATCCTAATCGCCTGCGCGATCAGTCCGTGGGCTAGCGTCAAAAGCAGGTAGAAGCAGAAGTGAAGCGCGATGGCGCGCGCCCAGGAATCGCGGCAAAAGCGAAATCTCTTGGCAAGATAAAAGACGATCGGGGTCAGAACTGCCCAGATCCAATAATTCAGCAACACAATTCGCAAATTGTGGGCCAGCTGGGCTGGCTGGCCCACGTTGATCCTATACAGGGCGCTGGCGCTGGCGAGCAGAATCGCGAGCGCCGTCCAGACGCCCCAGATAGCCGCGAGTTTGACCAGTGCGTTCTTCATCCCGGATGATTCATTACATCATAGAATTCCGCGTCGCTCTCACTTCCGCTAGAATTTCCATTTCTCTCTCTCATCTTTGGGGATCGCGACAAACCCGTGCTGAACTCCTTGAGAGTCGTTATAGTAGCCCACAATCTCGCCGAAATCGTTGATCGTCTGCGCAGAAACGCTGGAAGCATGGAACGATTCCGGCAGGTCGAAGTTATGCAAGCGCCCCTCTGAAAGCAGGAAATTGTGAGTCACACCGGCGGAGTCGATCCAAGCTCCCAATATCCTATCGAAGTTGTTGACAGAGATAAAGAAGGTGCTATCGGCCGGCGCGCCAGGAGCATCGAATGTGGTGAATTTCCCGTTCTTCTGCTGAAGATACCCGTGTCCTGTCGTGTTGGAAACATCCTCGAACTTACCGGCGATCTGACTCCAATCGTTGATGCTGAACGGTGTCGTCGAAAGACCGCCCGGCAAATCGATGTTCTTGTAGACTCCGTCTTGCAAAAGAAACGCATGCCGGTTATATGCGGTGTCATAGTAGACTCCGATAATCTGGCGCAGGTCGTTTATGCCAAAGGCATACGTGATAGTAGCCCCTGGGAAGTCGATGGTCGTGACATCGCCATCGTGATAGAGAAAGCCGTGACCAGCCCAGGATGCATCGAAATAGCCGCCCACGATATCTCCGCGAAGATTGAGTGAAAGCGCAAAGCTGTAGTTGACGCCGAGCGGGCCGTTCGGATCGAGCTGACGGAAGGTTTTGCCATCGAAAAAGATGGCGTAGTTGGTTTGACCGGCGCCCGCTTCAATCAATGCGCCGACATATTGACCTTTGTTGTTGACTGCATAAAGGTTGGTTTGAGCCGCTCCCGGAAAGTCGACGGTAGTGACTTTGTATTGCGCCAGGCAGGGAATGGCGAGCAGGCTGAGTAGCAATGCGGTGAGTCCGAATCTTTTCATGGTGGAATCCTCCAGTGGTATGACGCAGGCTTGCAGCTCTGCGGATTAAGAGGACTGTAGCAAGATGCAATGGGCACGGCACGCGTCCTGGGACGAATGCTGGCTGGGTGACCTTGAACAGTTGCAGGCTGCGCACGAACGAAAGCCGCCGCCCGGTTGGGCTAGATACTTAACGATCGCTCCCCAGACCTGACGGTGGAAATGTGCGATGTCGTCCAGGAATCGTAAGGAGTCTGGCTGTTCACACTGGTCAACGCGCAATGAATTCTTTGCAGCGATGGAGTGTCAAGGCTGCCGAAAATGGAGGATTGTGCTGTCGGTACCCTAAATCCTTGGGACGCGCCGCTTATGCCGGCTCTGCCGAATATGTAACGATGAGTCGGCTTGTCGGCAGGGCTCTTCTCGCCTTTCGGGTATTGGAGCGTTGGCTGGAGGGTCGAACTGACGGGTTTCAAGGGTAGGGGTTTGAGCGCGGCTTCGCCGCGTGGATTGATTTCCAAAATCCGGTGGATGGAGGTTTGCGGGAGTTGAAACCCCCGCCTCCCTCCGTATCGAGCGTCTCGCCTGCGAAACCAGGGAAACGGCCTCACCCCGGCCAGGGGCATCCTGCCCCCTAGGGAATCTCTGAACAAGTTCATTTTGCGAATCTAAATTCCCTCAGGGGCTAAAGCCCAACATTTGTTTTGTTGCACTTGCGGCGTCGGGGTTAAAACCCCGACCTACCAGTCGTGCCCTGTTACAAAACAGGCCTGCTATCGAGTTTTTCCGCAGCCTGTAAAGTCGTGCCCTTTCAAAACATCGACTTCATCCGAGATTCCCAAAAAAAATATTTGCGTTTTCTGAGAATTCGTGTAATCTGCTTGCGAGCGGATTTCTGGATGGATTTCGTTCTGAAAATTCCTCGATTCCGTTCTGTCGTTCGCTCTAGCTTGAATGGAGGACACTATGGGAACCCCCGCCCCGCAATTGAGGATTCCTGCGGAATTGCTCACTGCATTCCATAAGGATGTGCGCTTTATCCCTAACCACCTGCCCATCGCCGGTTACATCACCTTCGACCGGGCGATGCTGATCTCAATCCTGCGTTCCCAGGATGCCGCGGCGAAAGAACGCTTTGTCGTGGCGCTGGAGAAACTCGATCCGCAATGGGAACTCATCCTGGCGGCCCCCACGGAACAGAAGGCTATCGCAGCCGATTAAGCTCGCAATTTGAGGGTGACTGCCGTGCAGGAAATCTTAGACCCGCCCTTCATGCGCAATGTCGGTCTGCTGGTGACCTTTCATTGCCAGGCGGCATGCGATCACTGTGTCATTCGCGCCGGTCCCGACCGGCACGAGGAAGTGGATCTGGAGGATGCTCGCGCCTGGATTCGCGAGATCGCCGCTTACCGGGATCGGTATGTCTGCGTTCTCTCGCTGACCGGGGGCGAGCCCTTCTCCAACCTCAAGCTGCTGCGCGCGGTGATGGAGCTGGCCGCGGAGGCCGGGCTGTTTGTCTCCGTGGTCACCAATGGCTTCTGGGGCGCCAGCCGGGAAGGCGCTTTGAAGCTGCTCAAGAGCCTGCCGCAGATCTGCTTCCTGTCGATCAGCACCGATATCTACCATCAGAAGTACGTGCCCTTCGAGCGGGTGGAGAACGCTATCTGGGCGACCCGCGAAGCGGGAATTCCTTACTATGTTTCGATCGTCACCGACAGCGAGGACGAACCGGAGTTTCTGCGCGTGAAGGCGGAAGTACTGAAGACCTCGGAGGCAGAGAATATTCGCACCGGGATAACCTTTCCGGTTGGCCGGGCCTCGCAGATCAAGTCGCAACTGAGATATAGCCTGACCGATGAGCCTCCCAAAGAGGCCTGCCAGGCCGCCAGTTCACCCTGCGTCTTTCCGGATGGGCGCGTCTATGGCTGCATCGGGCCTCTGATCGATTTGAAAAACGATCACCCGCTGCTGCTGGGCAGCCTGCGGGAGACTTCAATGAAGGAGATACTCGACCGCGCGGAGACGAATGCCGTTCTGCATGCCCTGAGGCTTTGGGGTCCAAAACGGCTCATCACCATGCTGCAGGAGGCCGGGCTGGGCCGGCATTTGCCCGTCGAGTTCATTACCGGCAGCATCTGCAATGCGTGCTTCAGCCTGATGTCCAACGCTGCCGTGCGCGAATGGCTGCGGGAGCTGGCACAGGACGAGGAGTTTCGCCGCAAGGTGGCCTACGGGCGGCTGTACTATCTGCATGAGAGCGGAATGCTGGAGGTCGGCGGATACACGGAGCTTGATCCGGCACTGGAAACCGTACACTAACACGGGCGGCAATCAGCCTACACCGTATCGCCGAAGACGCAGACCCCGGCGGCTCTTGCGGCGGCGGCCAGCTTGCGGTCGAAGGTGGCCAATGTCGCGGCGCGGCGCATGGCCAGTTCCAGGTAGGTGGCGTCGTAGGCCGTCAGCTTGTATACGCGGCTAAGATAAATTACCTGCGTCTGACATAGGGCAGGAAGAACAGAATCCTGCACAATCTCCCAAATCGACAGGCTCGATAAAAAGTACGCGGTTGCCTGTGCCGTAATCACTCGTTGGCGCTCCGCCAGCAAAAGAGCATTGGCCACTTCCGGATACCAAAGCGCCGGAACTAATGCCCCGGAAGCGCGCACAACATCCAAAGATTGCCCGGACAGCTTCGCCTCGCCCGGATCTTTCCGCTCCAAAAGCCAGGAGAGCGCCATCGACGCATCGAGGATCAGAGTCACGGACGGCCTTCCTCAATCCACGCCCGGATCTGTTCGTGCGAGATGCCCTTGATGCGCGGGTTCCTGAGCCGCTGGTAGGCGGCTTCGATCTCTTCCGGCGTGTGAACCGGGGTGGGCGCCGGAAGCGGAACCAACTGGGCTTTTGGCTCTCCCCGCACAGTGATGGTAAACCGCTCTCCCTGCTCGACTTTGCGCAGAAGCTCGGAGAGCCTGGTCTTGGCGTCAAACGCTCCGATTTCGGTGTAGGTACTTTCAGCTACCGGCATAATCCCTCCAACGAGTCCGCCGAACCAACCAACTGGTTTACAAACTAGTTTACTCCCGTTTGCGCCTTTTTCTCAACTTAACTGCATCCTGTAGCATTTATCTATGGTTGCAGGCGTTTCGTGGGTTTGGTGGCTGGGGTTTCACGCGGTGGTGGCGGCGCTGCTGGTGGCTGACTCGCTTCTGCCCGGCCATCGGCGAGCGACGCGGCACCCGCAGGCCTTTGCGTGGCTCTGGACCGGCGTTCTGGTCCTCGCCGCTAGCGGCTTTGCGGCATGGATCGCCGTTGCGAAGGGTCATCAGCCGGCGCTGGAATTCGTGGCCGGCTACGCCATTGAAACCTCTCTCAGCGTGGACAATCTCTTTGTTTTTCTGGTTCTCTTTCAGGGCTTCCGCATCAGCCCGAAGCGCCAGCATACGGCTCTTTTGTGGGGCGTGGCCGGGGCGGTGGTGCTGAGGGCGCTGTTTATCGCCGCGGGCATCACGCTGCTGCAGCGCTTTGACTGGATCACCTGGATCTTCGGCCTGATTCTGCTCTATGCGGCGTGGCGGCTGATCCGCGGCGGCTCGGCGAACGCGGCGATTCCTGATTGGATTCGCAAGCTGCAACCGGCCAAGGGGTCGCTGTTGCCGGTGATTCTGGCCGTCGAGTTCACCGATGTGCTGTTTGCGATGGATTCGATCCCCGCCGTGCTGGCCGTCAGCCACAATCCCTTCGTGGTGTACACCTCGAATATCGCCGCCATCCTCGGCCTGCGCTCGCTTTACTTTGCGCTGGCCTCGCTGCTGGACCGCTTCCGCTACCTGCACTACGGGCTGGGCGCGCTGCTGGCCTTTGTGGCGCTGAAGATGCTTGGGGCGCGCTGGATCGAGGTGCCGATCACGCTCTCGCTGGCGATAATGGGCGCGATTCTGGCGGTCTGCGCGGTGGTGTCGGTGATTGCAGGGATCAGGGAACAGGGAATAGGGAATAGCAGCCTGTGGTAAAAGTCAAAAATGCCGGAAATTGTCCCTTTTGCTCCTGAGGCCGGGTGCCACACCTTGGACCAATCCATAGAGTATGCGAAGCCCATCCCTGATCCTTGTTCCCAGTTCCCTATTCCGTGTCCCCCATAGTAAGAAAAAACACCAAATCTTCGCCCTCAAACGCCCCGGAGTCCCGCCATCCGGGACGATTTCAATTTTTTTGATGACGTCCTTGCAGTCATTCCCGCAAAAGTGGACAGCTACAGGTCTCCAGTGCAGGCAAAACCGGGCAGCTACAGATCACCACTTTCTCCGAAACCGGTGACCTGTAGCTGTTCATTTTGGGGGTAAACCGGCTGCATTTAGCTTCACAGTTTGCGAAAAACGGTAGCGTTTAGCTCACGATTGATTTCGGTCAATCCACCCCGCCAAAAGCCGCGCTACTTCTATTCAGCGTTGTCCTTCTGTTGCTCCGCGTGGATGGTCTGGACGATGGAGGTCATCAGATCGTCCAGTGTCCGGCCCGGCGCCAGCGTGCAACCGCTGAAGGTGTCGGTATCGACCTGCTGTTTGGCGCAGGTCAACAGCACGCCATGTAAATCCATCACCGTGAAATTCAATACCGTGTTGGAGGGAACGGGTTTGAGGGGCGCGGTGTTGAGATTGCCGGCCGGAATATCCTTGAGGGGCGGCGTTGTACCTGTGGAGGCGGCCATCTGTACGGCAGAGGAGGCAAGGATGACGGCGAGGGTCAGAAGCGTCGCAGCTCTTTTCATAATCACCTTTTCACTTGCTTGCGCCAGGATTCCGGTGGCAGTTGAGAGTTCGGCTGAAGGAGCAGGTTGTTCAGCGGGAACTGGCCTGGGGCATGGGGACCGCCTCTGACTTCGCTCCGGATGAGCCGCGAAAAGTGAGCAATATTGAACACCAGAGTGGCATAAATAGAGACAATATGCAATTGAAAAATAATGGGATATTGCTTTGGCAAGGGTGCCGGATTAGCGGAATAAAATGTTTATGTAGATTGCATCATATAAACTTGACAATAACCCACTCAATATGAAATCCTGGAAGAGTCGGAAATTCACTCAACAGGCAGGTTCAAACCATGGCAAAGATTATCGGCATCGATCTGGGCACCACCAATTCGTGCGTCGCGGTTCTCGAAGGCGGCGAGCCCAAAGTCATTGCGAATGAAGAAGGTGCGCGCACTACGCCCTCCGTCGTCGCCTTCACCAAGAGCGGCGAGCGCCTCGTCGGCCAGGTGGCCAAGCGCCAAGCTATCACCAACCCGGAGAACACCATCTTCTCCATCAAGCGCTTCATGGGCCGCCGCTACAACGAAGTCAGCGACGAGATGAAGATGGTGCCCTTCAAGGTGATCGCACAGGGCGACCACGTGGGCGTGATGGCGCAGGGCAAGGAGTACACTCCGCCCGAAATCTCGGCGATGATCCTGCAAAAGCTCAAGAAGTCCGCCGAAGCCTACCTGGGCGAGACGGTCACCGAGGCGGTGATCACCGTTCCGGCCTACTTCAACGACGCCCAGCGGCAGGCGACCAAGGACGCGGGCAAGATCGCCGGCCTCGACGTGAAGCGCATCGTTAACGAGCCGACGGCGGCCGCGCTGGCCTACGGCCTCGACAAAAAGAAGGACGAGACGATTGCCGTCTACGACTTCGGTGGCGGCACCTTTGACATTTCGATTCTTGAAGTTGGCGAAGGTGTCATTGAGGTCAAGAGCACCAACGGCGACACCCACCTGGGCGGCGACAATCTGGACCAGCGCATCGTCGACTGGCTGATTGCCGAGTTCAAGCAGGAGCAGGGGCTGGACCTGGCCTCGAAGGGCAACGAGATGGCCCTCCAGCGCCTCAAGGACGCCGCCGAGAAGGCCAAAATCGAGCTTTCTACGACCATTGAAACAGAAATTAATTTACCTTTTGTCACCGCCGACGCCACCGGCCCCAAGCATCTGGTGCGCAAGCTGACGCGGGCCAAGCTGGAGCAGTTGGTCGAGGATCTGCTCTTTCGCTCGCTCGAACCCTGCAAGAAAGCCATCGCCGACGCCGGCGTCAGTGTCAAAGACATCGATGAGGTAGTGCTGGTGGGCGGCCAGACGCGCATGCCCAAGATACAGGCGTTGGTGAAGGAACTCTTCGAGCGCGAGCCGCATCGCGGCGTCAACCCGGACGAGGTGGTGGCGATTGGCGCGGCGGTGCAGGCGGGCGTGCTGGGCGGCGAGGTCAAGGACCTGCTGCTGCTGGACGTGACGCCGTTGACGCTGGCCATCGAGACGCTGGGCGGCGTGGCCACGCCGATGATCCAGCGCAACACTACCATCCCCACCAAGAAGACGGAGACGTTTTCCACGGCGGCGGATTCGCAGACGGAAGTCGAAGTCCACGTCCTGCAGGGCGAGCGGCCACTGGCGGCGCAGAACCGCACGCTGGGCAAGTTCAAGCTGGGCGGCATCATGCCTGCCCCGCGCGGAGTCCCGCAGATCGAGGTGACCTTTGACATTGACGCCAACGGCATCCTCAATGTGACGGCCAAGGACAACGCCACCGGCAAGGACACGCGCATCACCATCACTTCCAGCTCCGGCTTGAGCAAGGAAGAGGTGGAGCGCATGGCCAAGGACGCCGAGGCCCATGCGAATGAAGATAAGGAGAAGCGCGAGGAGATCGACTCCCGTAACTCGCTCGATGGCATGGTCTATAACATCGACAAGATGCTGAAGGACTCCGGCGATAAGATCTCCGGCGCGGAGGCCGCTCCGGTAAAGGCCGAAGTCGAAACGATTCTGGCCGAGTCGAAGAAGCTGCTGGAAGGCACGCCAACCTCGAAGGAGCTGAAATCCCAGCACGAGAAGCTCACTCACGCCAGCCACAAACTCGCCGAGATCGTCTACAAGGCGACGGCTGCGCAGACCGCGGCGGCTGGAGCGGCTCCCGGCGCAACCGAACCCGCCGCCGAACCAAAGAAGGACGAAGGCGTGATCGACGCCGAGTACGTGGACGTGGAAGACAAAAAGTAGGACTGGCCGTCCAGGCGTGTCGTCCTTCTGGAGGAATACATCGAAGTGAGCAATTGATTGATTGCTCACTTCGAGTTCCTATCTTAGGTCAAAAGGTGAATGTGAACGTTGTCTTTACCTCAATTGGAGTGCCATCGAATAAATATGGATTGAACTCCCATTGAAGCAGGGCGTTCATAACGGAACTGCTAAGACCCACCGGGCCACTCACTGGACGTTCCATCGTGATCCGGCCTGTTTTGCCGATTGTTACTTCAAAGACAACAGTCCCAGCCTCAGAAGAGCCTTCGGGAAGTTTCGGGTCAACTTTTTTCGTGACGCGTTCCATTGCCTCCTCTTGCGTGAGGGTGATCAACTTGCGGTGAGGAACGACCTGTTTCACTGCTGGTGGCTCAAGGAACATTTGCTGTTGCTGGGCACGATCCTTGGGTATATCGAAGTCGACTTTACCAGCAGCTGAAAGTAGCTCGATTCTTTCGAGATGAACCGACAGAGTCGTTTTTCCGTTTGTTCGCACTTCAAGGTCGCCAGGAAGAATGTGTCCCTCGAATCGGATTGAATTGCTTGATCTGGATTCTCTTGCGCGTGGAAACAAGATCGTCGAACGAAGCAACGCGCCGGAATTGTCGAAACAATAGACAGCATCGACTGGCATATGTTGATCAGTGAGAGCTGGATAACCAAGCTGGGCAACACAGGTTTGCTCAAGGCTGGTGGCTTCTTGAGGCCGAAATCTGAACTCATCTAGCACCAGATCGGAAGACAATGGAAAATCGAGATTGGTGTGAATGTCTTTCATGACTCGACCAATCCATTCCGCTGTTGCGTGGTCTCCTTCGGCGTCGCCTGGCACTACGTCGAGCCCACCATTTGGAAAGCCGCAATTGGCTCTGTAAATCGCCGCCGAAGATCTGCTTCCATTGAAAAACTGCTTTTCTTTGCAAAAGTTGACCCAGAACTCTTCGTACGTACCTTGTTCCCTTGGCATACCTTGTTCGTCGAACGCTTTGAACGACGCTTTCAGGTGCCATGGCTTCACATCATCGCCCGTGAGGCCGTTGACCTTGGCGGCCAGCAGCATCAGTTCCTTCGGGTCACTGGGCAGCGCGGCAGCTGGAGCTTCTTTGGCGGGGGCGGAGGGAGTGGCAGCATCCTGAGCGATGGTCGGCAGGCAAACCATGCCGAGCGCGACGAGAAAAAGCAGGTTGATGCGGCAAGAGAGCGTTCTCAGGAAGGTCGTGTTTCGCATACCGGCATGATAATATAGGCTCCCGCACCATGTTTTATAGATCTTCTGGAAAATCGCTGATCACGGATTGCACCGGGTAGTGCAATGAACTACAATAATTTTTGCCAGAGATACGGCCCATATCGGTTGTGGAGACGCAGGAGTTCCTCAGCGCGACGAAGAAGCTGATGGACGACGCGGAGCGGGCGGAACTGGTCCTTTATCTGGCTTACAACCCCACTGCGGGCGATGTGATTCCCGGATCGGGCGGGGTGCGCAAGCTGCGTTGGGGGTTGGAGGGTCGAGGTAAGCGAAGTGGAGCGCGCGTAATCTACTTCTTCCACGATACGGAGATGCCGCTGCTGCTTCTGAAAGCGTATGCCAAGAACGAGCAGGAAGATCTTTCTCAGGTTCAATTGAAGAAGATGCAGCAGTTTACGATACAGATGGTTGAGGCGCACAAAAGACGGAGGCAAATGCGATGAGCGAAGTTGGCGAAGGGATTCTGCGTGGCCTTGAACAGGCGTTGGCCTTCATCGAAGGAACCGCCGATGAGAGCCAATACGTCGTTCATATTCCGCCCGAGATCGACATCAAGGCGATCCGCGGCCGTCTGGGTATGACGCAACAGGAGTTTGCTGATCGCTTCGACTTCAACATCAATACTCTACGCCACTGGGAGCAGGGAAGGCGCGTTCCCGACGGGACAGCGCGCGCCTATCTGCGAGTGATTGACCGTGAACCGGAGGCCGTGCAGAAAGCATTGCGGGTTGCTTGAGCCGGAGGTCCGGATTTCAATTGGATTACTCGCAAATCATCGCCATCGCTGGATTTTCTGAGATGGAGACCATCTCTTCCTGAGGGCAAGAACGGTCGTCAGTTGCGTAGGAAATCCTTGGCCTTCTGGAGGAGAACGTCGCGGCTTATATCGGAGATAGTGTTGGTCAGCGGAATGCTCTTGGGGCAAACTTCTACGCAGTTTTGCGCAAAGCCGCACTCCTGAATGCCGCCGTCGCCGGCCAGCGCGCGCAGCCGCTCTTCCTTTAAGACTCTCCCGGTGGGATGGTTGTTGAAGAGCTTGACCTGGGCAATAGTGGCCGCGCCGACGAAGTTAGTGTCTTCGTTAAACTGCGGGCAAACTTCCATGCAGCAGGTGCAGGAGATGCAATTCGAGAGCGGATAACTCGCCTCCTGCTCTTGCGGCAAGACGCGCGGGCCTGCGCCCAGGTCATACGTTCCGTCGATAGGAATCCACGCCTTGACGGCCTTCAAATTCTCGAACAAAACCGACCGGTCAACTTGCAGGTCGCGCACCAGCGGAAACTTGCTGAGCGGCTCAACGCGGATCGGTTGTTCCAGGTTATCGACCAGCGACGAGCAGGCCATGCGGGCCTTGCCGTTGATGCGCATCGCGCAGGAGCCGCAGATTTCCTCCAGGCAATTCGAGTCATAAGTTATCGGCGTGGTGCTATGGCCGTCGGCGGTTACCGGGTTGCCGGCGATCTCCATCATCGCGGAGATGACGTTCATGCCCGGACGCCACTCGATCTCGAAGCTCTCCCATACGGCGGGAGCATCGGGGCTGGCCTGGCGCTTGATTTCGAAAGATACAGTCTTGTTTGCCATTGTCAGTCTCCCTTTGCTTAACTCGCCACGTCGTAACGGCGCGGGCGCGGTTTGATGTACTGTGTGTCCACTTCTTCGTACTCGAAGCGCGGGCCGATCACGTCTCCGGTATAACTGGCCTTGGTGGTCTTCAGGAACTGCTCGTCATTGCGGTCGGGAAAGTCGGGCTTGTAATGCGCGCCGCGCGACTCATCGCGCAAACGCGCTCCCTGCGCGACGACCCGCGCCAGCTCCAGCATGTTTTTCAACTGGCGCGCAAAGGCGAAGCTGGTGTTAGCCCACTGGCTTTTGTCGCTGAGATTCACATTCCCGTAGCGGTCCAGCAGCTCGACGATCTTCTCGTCAGCCTGCTGCAACCCCTTGTTATAGCGAATGACGGTAGCGTGCTTGGTCATAACATCGCCTAACTCGCGCCATAACTTGAAGGGATTTTCCGTCCCTTCGTTCTTGAGCAGGCTGGAATTGATCCCGGCCTGGCGAGTGAGTTCAGCCGCGTGGCCGCCGTCGCCCTCCTGCGCGGGCAGGCTCTTGGCGTAACTCAGAGCGTTGGGGCCGGAGATGAAGCCGCCGTAGATGCAACTGAGCAGCGAGTTAGCCCCCAGGCGGTTGGCGCCGTGGTACTGATACTCGCACTCGCCGGCGGCAAAGATGCCGGGAATGTTGGTCATCTGGTTGAAATCCACCCACAAACCGCCCATGGTGTAATGCACTCCGGGAAAAATCTTCATCGGCACGTTGTGGGGATCGTCGCCGACAAACTTCTCATAAATGTCGAGGATGCCGCCGAGTTTGCGGTCGAGCGTGGCGCGATCAATATGAGATAAGTCGAGATAGACCATCGGCTGGCCGTCGATCCCCAGGCCCTCCTCGTAGACCACCTTGTGAATGGCGCGCGTGGCGATGTCGCGGGGGACGAGGTTGCCGTACTTGGGATACCACTCTTCCAGAAAATAGAATCGCTCGGCTTCGGGAATCTGCTTGATGGGCCGCTTGTCGCCTGCCGTGCGCGGCACCCAGACGCGCCCGCCCTCGCCGCGCGCCGACTCCGACATCAGGCGCAGCTTGTCTTCGCCGGGGATGCAGGTGGGATGGACCTGGATGCACTCGCCGTTCGCGTAAGTCACGCCCTGCTGATAGACCGCCGATTGCGCCGAGCCGGTGCAGACCACGGAGTTAGTGCTCTTACCGAAGATGGCTCCGATGCCGCCGGTAGCCAGGATGATGGCGTCGGCGGGGAAGCTGCGCAGTTCCATCGTCCGCAGGTCGAGGGCGGTGATGCCGCGCGCCACGCCCTTGGAATCGATCACTGCGGAGAGAAACTCCCAGCCTTCGTACTTTTTAACCTTGCCTTCGGACTCATACCGCCGCACCTGTTCGTCGAGCGCGTAGAGTAACTGCTGCCCGGTGGTTGCGCCGGCGAAGGCGGTGCGGTTGTAAAGCGTGCCGCCGAAGCGGCGAAAGTCGAGCAGCCCCTCAGGCGTGCGATTAAAGGTCACGCCCATGCGGTCTAAAAGATCAATAATCGCCGGCGCGGCCTCGCACATTGCCTTGACCGGGGTCTGGTTGGCCAGAAAGTCGCCGCCGTAGATGGTGTCGTCGAAGTGCTTCCAGGTGGTGTCGCCCTCGCCCTTGAGGTTCTTGGCCGCATTGATGCCGCCCTGTGCGCAAACCGAGTGCGAGCGCTTGACCGGGACGATTGAAAATAAGTCCACGTTGCCGCCAGCCTCGGCGATCTTGATGACCGCCGCGAGCCCGGCCAGGCCTCCGCCAACCACGATGATTCTGGGTGTTGCCATGAATAACTTTCCTTTCGGATAGCTGTTAGCTGCTAGCCTCTAGCTTCTAGCCTCTAGCTTTTAGCTAAAAGCTGGCGGCTAGAAGCTAGAAGCTGAATTTCCAACAAAGGCCCAGATGCTCCAGAGGCCCATGATGGCGAGTCCCAGCCCGAGCGCGACGCAGACGTAGCCGAAGCGCTTGCGAGCGCGTGTGCCGGGGGTGATGCCCCACTTGGCCGCGAAGAGCCAGACGCCGTAAGAGAAGTGCCAGCAGATGGCGATCATCGCGATGACGTAGACGGCCAGCATCCAGGGGTTGGCCAGTTCCTGCTGCACCTTGGCGAAGGCCTCCATCGGATGCTCGGGCAAGCTGACGCCCATGAAGCGCTGTCGAATCACATGCTGCAAAATGTAGGCGAAGGCGATCAGGCCGGTGTAGCGCTGGGCGACGTAGAGCCAGTTGCCCGCCCAGGGATAATAGACGATGTTCGACTTGCCGCGCAGCCAGATCCAGACGCCGTAGCAGGCATGATAGAGGATGGGCAGAAAGATGAAAACCCACTCCAGCACGCGCACCATAGGCAGGCTGTTGAGGAAGCGGACCTGCTCGCCGTAAGCGATGGGCCCTTTGAGCGCCTCAAAGTTCGAGAGCATATGTTCCAGCAGGAATGCGCCCAGCGGGATGATGCCGAGCAGCGAATGCAGTTTGTGCCAGAGGAAGGACGAGCCCTCACCGGCGCGCAGCGGCTTGACGCCGGAGCGAACAATTGGGCGTTGGGGAGTCGCGGCAGGGGATTGAGCGGTGGCCATAGCGGTGTGAGCTCCTAGAGGCTTGCAGGCGCGGGTTCTGGCAGACGGCGGTCTCAAATCGAGGAACGGGATGCGCGGCCTGATTTTCATTCATTATTGGTGTTCCAGATCACATTCGTCAACCAATTCCATGAGGCTTGATCCTTTTCGATTCAAAAATGGTATTGTCACACGGCCAACATTGCCAGCAGAGCCGCAATGGCGCGCCCGCGATGGCTGAGCGAGTGCTTGGTTTCCAGGTCCACTTCGGCCATGGTGCGGTCGAGCGCGGGCAGATAAAACAGCGGGTCGTAGCCGAAGCCGCCCGTGCCGCGCGGCGATTCCAGAATCAGCCCTTCCACAGAGCCCTCGGCGGTGTGCAGGGCAACGCCGTCGCGAGCCGCCACCAGCACACAGCGGTAGCGCGCCGTGCGTTCGGCGGCGGGCACGCCGGCCAGCCGCAGCAACAGCTCCATGTTGTTCCAAACGTCGGTGGTGTGCTTGGCGCCGTGCGAGTCCACCACTCCGGCATCCGCGGCAAAGCGGGCCGAGCGAACGCCGGGTGTGCCATCGAGAGCGTCCACTTCCAGGCCGGAGTCGTCCGCTAGTACCAGCTCGCCCGAAGCAAACCGCGAATAGTAAACGGCCTTGAGTGTGGCGTTTGCGGCGAAGGTCAGGCCGTCCTCCTCCGGCGCGGGGATTGTTTCGATTCCCGGAAGAGGCTCAAGGTCGAGGGCGTGGGCTTCGGCGGCAGTGCGAAAGTCGCGCAGCTTGCCTTGGCTGGTGGTGGCGGCGTAGAGTCGAAGGCCCATGGGAAGAGTGTAACGGGCAAGCCGAGCCGAAAAGAAACCGGCCCATGATGGACGAAACTCCATCGTGGACCGGGTTCTTTTCAGTTATCGGCAGCAGGGAACCTGCAAGCCACTTAGTCGATGCTCTGCTCCACCCGCAGATCGCGGCTTGATGCCCCCACGCTTACCGTGCGTTTGCCGGTTGCGGCAACCCACTTGCCTTCCTTCGTGGACCAGTACTGCAACTGGCGCGGCGCTACATGGAGGGTTACGGTTTTGGCCTCTCCGGCACCCAAATGGATGCGGTCGAAGGCGACCAGCGCCCGCACCGGGAACTGCACTCCATCAGGAATCTCGCTGGGCGCGCCCAGATAGACCTGCGGAACCTCGTCCGAGGCCACTGTGCCGGTGTTCTTGAGGGTCAGGCTGACGTTCAGCCCGCCGTCGGGGGCTTTGTCCACCTTCAGCCCGGAGTAAGCGAAGCTGGTGTAGCTGAGGCCGTGGCCGAATGCGAAGAGCGGATCGATCTTCTCCTTGTCGAACCAGCGATAGCCCACATTGACGCCTTCGCTGTAAGTGGTTTTGCCGTCCACGCCCTTGGTGGAGCGCTCCGGGTACCTAGGGTCGGTGGCGGCGTAGTCTTCCAGGCGCTTGCCCCAGGTCACGGGCAGGCGTCCTGCGGGGCTGGTCTTGCCCGCCAGCAGGTTGGCCGTGGACCATCCGCCCTCATCGCCGGGCCACCACATCTCTAGCACCGCCTTCACCTTGCCGAGCCAGGGCAGGGCAACGGGCTGGCTGGTGTTGAGCACGACGATAGTGTTCGGATTCACCGCCGCTACTTCCTCAACCAGCTTGTCCTGATCGCCGGGCAGGCCGAAGACGGGGCTGAGGCGCGTCCACAGAAAGACCACTGCCACCTTGGCGCTTTTCGCAGCGGCGAGGGCGGCTTCGTGGTCGGCATGGCGCTGCTCGGGGGTATACCAGTTGAGCCGCACCTGGACGGGTGAGTTGGAGCTGTCCGGGCTGGTGCTGATTTCGATTGCGTGGGGTCCAGCCTTCAGTTCAACGGCACGGCGCACGTTGTCCAGGCCGTCGGTGGTGGGAACGGCATTGTCTTGGTTGGCTTGCAGAATGTCGCCATGCACGCCGCCCTGGGAGACGCCGGTCCTGGCCAGCCGCTTGCCGTCGAGAGAGATGTTGGCGTTGGTCCCCAGCGCCTGGAGATAGAGCCAGTAGGTGCCCGCATGAGGCGGAGTGAGTGTGCCCTTCCAAGTTACGGTTGCGTTGGCCGGCAGCGCGTTGGCGCCGGTGAAGTTGATCTGTGCGTCAGTTTGCTCATCGCCCGAGCCGGTGCGGACCAAGCCGGGCTTGCTGTCGTGACTTAGCGCTCCGGCGGGAACCGGCGTGCCGGTCATATCGTCGTTCACGGCGAAGTTGATCTTGGCGTTGCCCGTAACCTTCTTGAGTGCTTCATACGGGCCAACCTGTCGCTGCGGCAAGCCGACCGAGCGTTCGCCGTTGATGCCGATCGAGTCCACCTGGCCGGCGGTGGGGCCGATCAGAACCACCGAGTCAAGATCGGCGGCCTTCAGCGGCAGTGCGCCGCCTTCATTCTTCAACAGAACCGCGGCCTCTTCGCCGGTCTTCTCGATGATTCTGGCGTTGGCTTCGATGGCCTGCGCGGTGACGGTGTGTTTCGACTGGCCGTCGAGGTAGCCGAAGTGGACGATCTCATAGAGCACGCGTCCGGCGGCGCGGGTGATGGCCGCCTCATTGACGGTGCCGTCCTTGAGGGCGTCGGGCATCTTCCTGGGGTCCAGCTTTCTGCCGAAGTCGCCGAAGCCGCCCCGCTCGGGAGCCGGTTCTTCAGGAATGTGCCCGCCGAACATGGCCAT
The DNA here is from genome assembly GCA_003134855.1 of Acidobacteriaceae bacterium. Classification (GTDB taxonomy): domain Bacteria; phylum Acidobacteriota; class Terriglobia; order Terriglobales; family Acidobacteriaceae; genus Telmatobacter. The sequence continues at coordinate 60,328 of PLCS01000007.1, read as the reverse complement.
CATCTCCGCCATCGCGGCATTGGCGGCCGGGCGTGGCGGCGGTGGAGGAGGCAGTGGCTGCATATCGAAGAACGAGGGAATCTGGAAGCCGCCGCCGCCCGGCTTCGGCTCGCCCGGCATCTCCATGTCCAGGCCTGCATTGATGAAGTTGACCCCGTGAACTGCGCCCCAGTCCGAGGTTACGAAGCCCTTAAAGCCGATCTCATCGCGCAGGATCTTGGTCAGTGTGGCCTCGTTGCCGCAGGCAAAAGTGCCGTTCACGCGGTTATAGGAGCACATGATGGACGAGACGTCCGCCCTCCGAATGGCAGCGTCAAAGGGCGCCACATAGATCTCGTGCAGCGTCTGGTCGTCGACAAAGATGTTGCTGCCGTTCGAGTCGTAGGCCACGTAGTGCTTGATCTGCGCCATGACGTGCTGCGACTGAATGCCTTTGACCTCGGCAACCCCCATCTCGGAGGCCAGGAACGGGTCTTCGCCGAAGGTGTTGTAGCCGCGGCTGAACTCCAGGTCTCGGTCGATGTTGACAAAGGGTTGAAGCGAGACGTCGATGCCCAGTGCGCGGTCTTCGCGGCCAATCACCACGCCATTTTGCTCGGCGGTCCTTGTGCTGAAGGTGGCGGCCACGCCCATCGTCGCCGTCTCGCCCTGCGACGGATGGCGCGTCAGCACCCCCGGAGGCCCGTCGGCAAAGCGCAACCCCGGAATGCCCAGCCGCGGAATGCCGGCCAGGTAGCCGGCCTGGCCCTGGTAGACCGCTGGATCCTCCTGTGTGCCGTGGATCAGCGTCATCTTCTCGCTGAGCGTCATCTGGCTCAGCAGCTTGTCTACCCGCGCGTCGCCGGTGACCACCGGCACGCTCTGCCCCAGCGCTAGAGCCGCGCTCAGCGCCAGAACAACACCCAGCACGGCCGAAACAGCCGCGCGCAATGCTTTTGTTTCCTGCATGAAATTCACCTTTTTTGGCCCATTGCCGTATCTCTGGACGGATGAGCCGGTCTCGAAGACGCGGAATTCGTCTTCGGTTATTCACAGCCACTTAGACAAAAACAGTTCAGGGCAGCTCTAATTAAGTCGATGATTTGAAAGGGCACGGCTTTAGCCGTGCCGCACAGGCTGCATAATCAACGCGGCTTTAGCCCCTGAGGGAATGTTGGATCGCAGTAAGGACTGTTTCAGAGCTTTCTTAGCCAGCCCTCTTCGAGTGCAAACTTAGGGCCGGCTACTGTCCTCTTTCAGGCGGGCATGGGCAGCTCGGCGTCGAGGCCGACGGCGATCAGGTCGGCGCGCAGCCCTTCCACGCTGGAATACTGAATGGACGGCATCCCCAGCGCCCGCGCGGCTTCCATGTTCTCCCGTTTGTCGTCGATGAAGAGCGTCTCTTCCGGCCTCGTTCCCAGTTCATCGAGCGTGTGGCGATAGATGGCTGGGTCGGGCTTGGCGACGCCGAACTGATAGCTCCACACCAGCACGTCGAAGCGGTGAATCCAGTCGAATTCGCGCTCCACGCTTTCCAGCACACTGTCGCCGATGTTGGAGAGGATGGCGGTCTTCAGCCCGCTCTCTTTGATCTGGAGTTGCCAGGCCAGCATGGCGGGGTTCTCCACGGTCCACAGGCGCGCATCCCAGCGGTTCAGCTCCTCGGCCTTCGCCCAGTTCGCCGGTATCCCCGCGCTCAGCAGAAACCTCTGCCAGAAGCCCACACCGCTCAAATGGCCCTCGTCGTAGGCGCGGCGGTCGGCCCAGTAGAGCGGCTCAAAGCGCTCCTGCGGTAAACCACTGATGCGCAATAGGTTGGCCCACGCCTCGGGGTTCGGCGGACCGGTCAGTACAATTCCATAGTCGAAGACAACCGCGCGTAAAGCCAATCTACCTCCGGGGTACGTCCGTGTAATGTTGAAGTGGGACGCCTGCTTCTATTGTGGCACCTGCGGTGCGGCAGCCTTTTCTGGATTCTTGATGGGAGAAGAGTTTATGCTCTTTTCGCGGCGAACCAACTGGAACATGGAGGAGAACGAGCTGGCGCGGGCGCACCGGCGTCGCGTTGCGGCCGGCTTGCCGATCGCCGATCTGACGGCCTCGAACCCTACCCGCTGCGGCTTTGCTTACGATCCCGGCTTGCTCGTGGCGCTCAGCGATGCGCGCGCGCTGGACTACGATCCGCAGCCGAGGGGATTGCTCAGCGCCCGCGAGGCAGTCTGCGCCTACTATGCCGGCCACGGCGTTGCGCTCTCGCCTGAGCACATCTTCCTGACCACCAGCACCAGCGAGGCCTACAGCTTCCTCTTTCGCCTGCTCTGCGATCCGGGCAACGAGATTCTTGCCGCCCAGCCCGGCTACCCGCTCTTCGACTTCCTCGCCGTGCTGGACGACGTAAAGCTGCGGGCCGCGCCACTGGTCTACGACCATGGCTGGCAGATCGATGCGGAAGGCTTTCGCCGCGCCATCACGCCGGAGACGCGGGCCATTGTCCTGGTCCATCCCAACAACCCCACCGGCCACTTCATCAAGCCGTGGGAGGCCGAGGAGCTGGCGCGGCTCTGCAGGGAGTTCGACCTGGCGTTGATTGTGGACGAGGTCTTTCTCGATTACAGCTTTGGCGGGGCAGGGAAGAGCTTTGCCGCTGGCCTCGATGGCGTTCCAGTCTTCGTGGTCAGCGGGCTGAGCAAGATTGCAGGATTGCCGCAGATGAAGGCGGCCTGGATTGTCGCTGCTGGGCCGGAGGCTTGCACGGCTTTGGAGCGTCTGGAGGTCATTGCCGACACGTTTCTCTCGATGAATGCGCCGGTGCAGTACGCGCTGCTGGCCTGGCTGGAAGGGCGCGAGGCCATCCAGAAGCAGATTCGAGCGCGAGTGCGAGCCAACCTGGACGAGCTGGATCGTCAGCTTGCTCAACTGCCTGAAGTGAGCCGACTGGAAGTTGAGGGCGGCTGGTACGCGGTGCTGCGCATTCCTGCGGTAGCGCCCGACGAGCAGACGGTCCTGGCTCTGCTGGAGCGCGGCGTCTGGGTCCATCCCGGCTATTTCTTCGGAATGGCAGAATCGGGCTGGCTGGTCGTCAGCCTGCTTGCGGCCGAGGCGGAATTCAGCGCCGGAGTCGCTCTGTTGGCGGCTTTCCTCAATACTCACAGATGAATCAGCGACTAGTTCGATAGAAGACTTTCTAACTCACTGTCGGAGCAGGAAAGGATTACTCCGGCGTTCCGCGCCGATGGTGGTGGCGGGGCCGTGGCCGGGGAGGACGCGGGTCTCGTCGGGCAGCGGGAGCAGGCGGGTTTGGATCGAGTCGATGATCTGATCGAAGTTGCCGCCGGGCAGGTCGGTGCGGCCGATGCTGCCTTCGAAGAGGGTGTCGCCGGCAATGAGCAGCTTGAGCGGGGCAATGTGGAGGCAGACCGAGCCTTGCGTGTGGCCGGGAGTGTGCAGCACCTGGGCAGGATAGCGGTCGAGGCCGACGATGAGGCCGTCTGTCAGGCTTGCATCGGGCGGGGCGGTCTCCGGCGTCTCCATGCCGACCCAGCCGGCTTGCATGTCCATCATTTTAAGCAGCGGCAGGTCGTTCACGTTCAGCAGGATGGGCGCGCCGGTAAGCCGCTTGAGCCGCAACGCACCGCCGACGTGGTCGATGTGCGCGTGGGTGACGAGAATCTGCTTGAGCTTGAGGCCGAGTTCGGTGAGGCGGCGATGGATGCGGCCCACCTCGTCGCCGGGATCGATGACGATGGCCTCGCCGGACGCTTCGTCGCCGAGGATGGTGCAGTTGCAGGCCAGCGGACCGACGGGAAAGGTCTCCAGAATCATAGTTTCATTGTAGGGCGTTCCGGCGGGCTGGGCGCGGCGAGGGTTGCAGCTAACTCTGGCGTGGTTTGAGTCCCAGGCTCTCCATCACTTCCAGCGCAAAGCGGGCGGAGACAGTAGCCGGGCCGCCGCCCATCTCGATGCCGACCTCGATGGCTTCCAGTAACTCCTCGAAGGTTGCGCCGGCGGCGGCTGCCTGTTCAATGTGCCACTGCATGCAGGATTCGCAGTTCTTCACCACGGAGATGCCCACGGCGATCAGCTCTTTCTGTTTTTTGGGCAGCGCGCCGTCGCAATAGGCAGCCTTTTCCATGGCCAGAAAACCTTCGTAGACCTTCGATTTGCTGGCCAGCAACTGCGCATGAGCGCGTTTCCGCAGGGCGGTAAGCTCTTCGAGTTTGTTCATGGCGCGCGGAACTCCCTTCGTTGGCATTGAATACTCCTTTGAACAAAACTGGTTGAGAATGTGGTATTCTCCATCCTTTTGCCAAAACACGTGGAGACTGGTTAACCATTTAGCGAGTTAGCCACCGTTTCGCGGTGTTAGCGAGTTAGCAAGTTAGCGGGTTCATTGCTGGTATAACTCACAGTAGCGAGCCGTGCTGCTCCCGATTTTACTTCCCAGCAGGTGGTTTGCGGAAGGTGAGCGCGTAAAACAGGCCGCCCTTGATCATTTCCAGATGAATCTCCTGCATCTCATGTGGCACCAGATCAATAGGAATTTTCACGGTCGTTTGGCGGTTCTTGTAATAGCTGCTGGTAATCGGAATTTTTTCATAGGTTGCCTTCGCATACTCCTCGGTTTCATCGGAGATGAGCAAAAGACTGCCTGGTTTGGCGACGCGAATCATCTCCCGGATCGCCTTTGCCTGGTCGTTGAAGAAGCTGATGCCTCCCACATGAAAGACGACATCGAAGCTGGAATCGGCGAAGGGCAGGTTCTCGGCATTGCCCAGATAAAGGTCGGCCTCCATCTTCCAGCGGCGCAGGTTGACCTGGCAGTTGGCCAGCATCTCGGGAGAGAGATCGAGGCCGGAGAGTTTCACTCCACGGGGCAGATATTTGAAGCTGAGGCCGGTGCCCACAGAGGTTTCCAGTACCAAATCGCCGGGTTTGGCTTCAAGCATGCGCATATATGCGAGGAAGTATTCATCCCGGTCTAGTCCCTTGAACGCGCCGGCGACGCGCTGCGTGTCGTCGTAGAATCCGCCGATGGTCTCGTACAGATGGTTGTATTTGCCGTTGTCGCCGGTGAGGTCTTCGGGCTTGAGGAAGACCGGGATTCCGTCGCGGATGGGGAAGCGCTCGCCAGAGCTGCTGACCAGCGCTTCACGGCCCTGCTCGCTGACTACATGCAACGGCTCGTGCGTAAACGGGCTTTGCAAACGAGAGATAGTCTGCGGACGTTCGGCCCAGGTCCGCTGTTTGATCGGGCGGAAGAGCGCCCAGACGCTCAAGAACAGGGCTACGCCAAGGCAAATCCAGGAAAACGCCGCGCCAGTGAGCAGATTGACCGGCAGCGCGACGTCGCTGTAATGGCGGAAGAGCCCGAAGCCGCCTACAGCGATGACGCCCGCCCCGAAGACAAATTCAGTAGCGTGAGATTCCTGGTTCCACAACCACACGACCGTCGCCGCAAACCAAAAGATGAGGAAGGTGGATGGTCCGATCACGGAAGCTGCGCCGATGTGCAGCGCCATGAGAAGCGCGGAAATCGCCACAGCCGCCAGCGGTAACGGAAGCGTCGAAAGGAATCCAGGCAGGCGGACGCTGACCAGCCGGTGGAAGGTGAAGGGCAGAACGCCGAGCACGGCGGCCAGCAGCGTCCAGCCAAGATAATGGAGCGCCTGCTCCGGGCCGGTCAACGGAATTTTGCGCCAGCCAAAAATCAGGCTGGGAATGAAGCTGATAGCGAACATCCAGAGGAATCCACGCCGGGGCTTTTGCGTGCCCACGAACCACGCGCCCAGAATGGTGCCGGTCCACACACCCACCGGATTGAAGAAAAAGCCAAGAACAAAAAGGCTGGCGACAGCCCAGGCCACGATCTGCACCCGGCGGCTGGATTTAACGATGGCAGGCATTTGCTTCTCCTTATTTGTTGAAAATCTCAACATTGATGGGTGCCCCACCCTTCGCGCGTTTTTTGCGGGAAGGGTGGGATACGAAGAACCCCAACAGCAAGCGTTTGTGTCACAGGGATCGAACTTCATGAAGAAGGCTCAGCCTCCGAAGTTTTCAGCGGTTCACGAGCGTCCACTTCCATGGCAGCAAGCTCTGCCAGCGCGGATTCGCCCCAAGCAATCGCGGCGCGGGTCAGCGCCAGACCGAGTCCCAGAGTCAGCATCCAGTACGGCAGATTCGGATCCTTCGATTGGTGCGCGCGCGCCATCTTCTCAATCCCCTCCAGCGTGGCCAGTATTCGCCGGTTGCGCTCGTTAAGTTCGCGGACGTGCGCGAGAGCGATGCCCGGCGCAGCCTCATGGCCAAAAAAGAGCTTGAGCATAAATTCATTGCGGGGCGGATCGTTCTGGAAGGGCTGGGCGAGCCACTCGCGAAGGCAGACGCGCCCGGCATCGGTCAGCGCATACGTCTGCCGCCGCTTTTTGCCGGCAGTGGCCGAGCCGCTGGGCTCAATCAGGCCTTCGGCGGCCAGCCGCTTCAGAGTGGGGTAGATTTGCCCATAGCTCTCGCCCCAGAAGCTGCCGAAGTTCTCTTTGATGGCCTGGTGAAGCTCATAGCCGGAGAGATTCGACTGGATGGAGAGCCCGCCGAGGAGGACGTAGGCTGTACGGTTGTGGTTCATATAGCTTTAAGATATATCTGAAAGATATTATTTGTCAACAGAAATCTTCAAGAAATTTTTCGTGAACAGGTACGGACGCAAAGAAACGGCAGACCAAGCGGCCCGCAGTTTCTTGCAAATAGAAGAGGAGGAAAGGGTTACGGCTACTTGCCGGATTTGGCGGGCGCGGAGACAGGCGCGGGCTTGGAACTGTCCAGCACCGAATGCGAGCCTCTTCCGGTGCGCACCATGAGTACGGTCAGAGTAATCGAGGTGATCATAAAGACGATCGCCGCGTAGGTAGTAAGCCGGGTGAGCACGTTGGCCGCGGCGCGCGGGCCGAAGGCGGTCTGCGAACCCTGGCCGCCGAAAGCGCCGGCCAAGTCAGCCGATTTGCCCTGCTGCAAGAGGACCACAAAGATCAAAACAACGCATACTACGATATGCACGGCGACTACGAAAACCAGAAGAACATTCATCTTGTAAGCTGCTTTCCAGGTCAGTCCGGCTGACCCGGACGCGAGAGATTTGGTGCGGAAGAGGGGACTTGAACCCCTATGCCTTGTGGGCGCCAGCACCTCAAGCTGGTGCGTCTGCCAATTTCGCCACCTCCGCACTCAGGTGAACTCTACGAGTATAGCAAAAGTCGGGGATGGAAGGAACAACTTCCCGTAGAGCATCATCGGAACGCTTCGCCCGATCTCTGCCAGGATGTTGCGTTCGTGGTAATATGGAGCCTCAAGGAGCCGGCAGCCCCTTACGCCCCCGCCGGACCCATCCCGATGAACCTCTACCTAATGCGCCACGCCAATGCCGGATTGTCACGCGGGAATCCAACTCTCGACTCCAAGCGAGCCCTGATCAAAGAGGGCAAGGAGCAGTGCATCCTGATGGCTCGGCTTCTGAGCGCGCTCAAGGTGCAGGTGGACGTGATCGTCTCCAGTCCCTTGAAGCGCTCGCTGCAAACCGCGCAGCTTGTGGGCACGGAGCTGGGCTACGATGCCCGGGTCGAGATCAGCCCGGCGCTTGAGCCCGATGCCGATTACACCGACTTCCAGCGGATGCTGGCCCACTATGCCGGCTATGAGGGCGTGCTGGCGGTGGGACACAACCCCAATGTCTTCCAGTTTCTGGGACGGCTGGTTACCGGCAACGGCGGCGCAGCCATCCGCATGAGAAAAGGCTCGGTGGCCCGCGTCGATCTAGATCGCCATCCGCCGCTCTTGCAGTGGCTGATCGATCCGCGCTCGGCCCGCGCCATCTATGCCAGCGTGCAGAAAAGTTCGCGCCCAAAGACCTCGCGGAAGTAAGCGGCCTCCTTGCGCAGCGACCAGAGTTCCAGTTCCGCCCCGGTCCGCCCCGGCTCGACCTCCAGATAGACCCGCTTGGGATAGACCTTGACCGCGACGCGCAGCACGTCGCTGGCGCGGTCTTGGTTGAGCGCCACGGCCAGGCGCAGCAGCACCACCGCGCGCTGCACGCGCGGATGCTCGCCGGCGGGAATGTTGCGCAGGGAGCGGTCGCCCGGCTGCGGGCGGCTCTTGCCCAGGTAGCGCGCAATGGCCGAAACCAGCGTCCGCTGCACCGGTGTATAGCCGAAGAGTTCGGAGCTCGAAACAATGTACTGCGTATGCCGGTGATGGCCCTGGTGGTTGATGAACTTGCCGGTGTCGCGCAGGATGGCGGAGGCGGCCAGCCAGCTTTCGTACTCGGGCGGCAATTGGTGCAGCGCCTGCAATTCGCGGTAAAGCTGTACGGCGTGAGCGCGCACCGGCTCCGCTTCTTGCGGATCGACCCCGTAGCGCCGCGCCGTGGCCAGCACGCTCTCCCAGCGCTGGTGCTCGAACTCCAGATGGACGGCGGCGCGGGCGTCCTGCTCGGCCAGCATCTGGGCCAGGATGCCGTCACGCAACCCCAGCGGGGAGTAGCGAAATCCTTCCAGCCCGAAGCTCTCCAGCAGCTCGGCAAAGACCTGCGCGCCGGCCACGATGATCTCCGCCCGCCGCGGCCCGATGCCCTCGACTGCCGTGCGCTCGGCGAGGGCCATCGGAGCCAGCTTCGCGGCCAACTGACGCACCGCGCTCGTGGGGGCAATTCCATCCGGCTCAGTGATGCCGGCTGTCTTGAATGCAGACTTCTTGCCTGCCTTCGCTCTGGCCTTCCCCTCCGCCGCAATCGCCTCGCTCAGAGCCGCGGCTGTACCCGAAGTGCCGATCACCAACGACACGTTCTCCGGCTGAATCTTTTGGTGGGCCAGGCGCAATTCGCGGTCGATGAACTGCCGCATGCGCGCCAGTCCCTCGGCCGGCGCCGGATCGGCGGTGAGGAACTCCTGGGTCAAGCGCACCGCGCCCAGCGGCAGGCTGACGGTCTCCAGGATGTGCTTGTGCTCGGAGAGCGTGATCTCGCAGCTTCCGCCGCCAAGGTCCACCAGCAGCACGCGGCCCGCCGCTCCGGACTCCGCTTGCGGCGCGGTTCCGGTTTCGGCTTCGGGTTCGGCGACGCCCAGCCCCATCACGCCCAGGTGAATCAGCCGGCCCTCCTCCAGGCCGGAGATGATCTCCATATTCCAGCCGGTCTCGGCCTTCACCCATGCCTGAAAGGCCAGCCCGTTGCGGGCGTCGCGCATCGCCGAGGTGGCCACCACGCGAATCTGATCCGCCCCATGCAACTGCACTGCCCGCTGAAAGCGCTTGAGCGCCTCCAGCGTAGCCGTCATCGCCTCCGGCGAGGCCATCCCGGTCTCGAAGACGCTTGCCCCCAGCCGCGTCACTTCGCGGTCCTCGTGCAGCGTCTGTAATTTGTGCGCCACAACCGTGGCGATCTTCAGTCTGCATGAGTTGGAACCGATATCGATGGCGGCAAAGGCGGGCATGGGGGGTGCGCTCCGTACAATGGAATTGGCTCTGGGGACACAATACACGACCGGGCCGGATCACCGCTGTTGATTCAGGCGCAAGCAATAGCTTTTATCCCGCGGCAGGAAAAATGAATTGAATGCCTACGCGCAGTTTCCCGCCCGATATCAATCGCTGGCCGCAGCGAATCCCGGCAGCATTCTGCTGCAAACCTCGCGCTTCGATGATGAGAATTATCGAAGTTACCTCTTTACGCAGCCTGCACGGACGCTCTCGATCAGCAACGGCTTGTTCGACGAGATCGACCAGGCATTGGCGAGCGGCGCTTATGTAGCCGGTTATCTTGCCTACGAGTGCGGAGAAAGCCTGCAAAAAATGGATCATTGCGGCCGGCAGAATACGAATATGCCTTCCGGCTGGTTTGGCGTATATTCCAAAGCCTGCGTCTTTGACCATAGAACGGGTGAATTTGAGGGCGATGCGCCGGATGATTATCCGGCGGAAGATCCCAAGCCTGGCGAGAGTTTTGCAATTCAGAATCTGCGCCTCGGCATCGACGAGAAAAGCTACGCCCAAAAGATTGCGGCGATCCAGGAGTACATACGCGCGGGCGACACCTATCAAGTGAACTTCACCGATCAGGCGCGGTTCGACTTTTCGGGTTCTGCGATGGATCTCTTTGCGGCGATGATCAAGAGCCAGCCGGTGCGGTACAACGCCTTCATCCACGGAGGGAACTGGCAGATTCTGTCGTTTTCGCCGGAGTTGTTCTTTCGTCTGAAAGACTGCGGAATTGTCACGCGCCCGATGAAAGGCACGGCGCGGCGCGGCGCGGACCTCATGGAAGACAAACAAATAGCCCGCTGGCTGCAAAACGACATCAAGAATCGCAGCGAGAACGTGATGATTGTGGACCTGATGCGCAACGATCTGGGCCGCATCTGCGAGTACGGAAGCGTGCGGGTTGACCAGCTCTTCGCGGTGGAGAAATATGAGACGCTTTTTCAGATGACTTCGGAGGTTTCCGGCACGCTTCGTCCCGGTGTGCGTTCTTCCGATATCTTCGCCAGTCTCTTTCCCTGTGGTTCCGTAACGGGAGCGCCAAAGCATCGGACAATGGAAATTATTCAAGAACTGGAAGGTGGGCCGCGCGGAGTCTACACCGGCGCAATCGGCTTCTTTTCACCGGCGCGCGAGGCTGTATTCAGCGTGCCCATTCGAACCGTGGTCCTGGAGAACAACCGCGGCTCAATGGGCGTGGGCAGCGGCATTGTCATCGATTCGCAGGCGGAAGAAGAGTACCGTGAGTGCCTGCTGAAGTTCGAATTCCTGACCCGCCGCGAAGAGACCTTCCAACTGCTGGAATCTATTCTATGGAACGATGGTTACAGTTTGCTGCCGCTGCACCTGGAGCGGATGGAATCATCGGCAGCGTATTTTGGATTCAACTTCGATCGCACATCCATCCATGAAGCATTGGAAGATGTGGGCAAGCGGCTTGCATGCGGCGCGCGGACGAAGGTTCGAGTTCTCCTGGAGCGCTCCGGCGCGGTGAAAGTCACGCACACCCCAGTGGCGGAACAAACAGGTTCGGGGACCGTTACGATTTCCACGATTCGAGTTTCTTCAAGCGATCGCTTCTTGCGGCATAAGACGACCCGCCGCCAGCTTTACGACCGGCTATACGAAGAGGCGCTGCGGCGCGGCGATGACGAGGTTTTATTTCTGAATGAACGCAACGAGGTGACCGAGGGCGCCATTAGTAATGTCTTCGCCGAGAAGGATGGCCAATGGTTCACGCCTCCGGTTGAATGCGGATTGCTGCCGGGGATTTACCGGCGGCATCTGCTGGAAACCAAGCCCGCAGCCGCGGAAAGAAGATTGCTCCTGGAAGATCTTGCATCCGCTGACGAGGTTTACATCTGCAATGCCGTGCGCGGTTGCAGAAGAGTTACAGTTGTACCGGCGAGTGCCCCCTGAACGCGGATAGTTACTCAACCGCAACAAGCCAAACCGTAATAAGTGCCAAGCCCCAGCGAAGAAAACTGCGTAATCTCTGCATGATTCAGTGTTACGCAGAGCGCATCTAATGGGTTCCCAAGATCTACTCCACGCACCCCATCGCCGTTCGCACCATTCCGGCCAGACGGCAAATCTGAGCATTCGTCAGCGGTCGATGGCCAGCGACGGGCTCTATCAGTTGTTCCTTTGCCACCACGCCGATGTTCTCTGCCCAGGCGATACTGTCTTCGCGCAGGCCGGTTTCTCCGGCGCTCAGGAGCAGGTGGGAGGGCCCGGGTTTGTGAATCGAAGTAGAGAGGGGAATCGCCAGCACCGTATCCGCGCGAGGATGAGAGTTGCGTGAGTTCAGGGAGACAATAATGGCAGGCCGATTCTTCCCCGGCTGATCGGTGGAAAAATGTGTCCACCAAATCTCACCGCGCAGAGGGTAGCGCCGCTCCGGCGCACTCATTCCGGAACCTCAAGCCACATATTCGAGGCGGTATTTTCGGCCCAGTTGGCTTGTTCCTTACGCTCCTCATCGGAGATAGAGTCGTAGTATGCCGTGATGCTGGCCTCGAACTCCTGCCGCTTGACTTCCAGCCTCGCTTCGCGCAGCAGTAGGTCCAGCGCCTCTGAGTCGGAGCCCGCCCGCCGCCTCTGCCGCGTATCCGCAACAAACGCCACTGACTCCGGAGTGAGGGTAAAGCTCCTTTTCAGCTTGCGAGCTGTCGCTTGCATTGTCATATCTTTTATCGTACTCCGGGTATGCTTGTTTGTCCACGTTCGATTTCCGCCCGCGCGAACCGTCCCATCCACGCGGCTGTTATCCTGTTTGGAATGGTATTCCAGCAATGAAAACTGACGCTTTAATGCAGAATCGCCCGCAAGCCGCGCCCTCGACGCTGGCTGTGTGGCTGCTTTTTGCGGCGATCTTTGCCGCCGTGCAGATTGGCTCCCTCTTCAATCCGCCACTGATGGACGACGTGGATTCATCCCACGCACAGGCCGCGCAGCACTTCTCCGAGAGCAGCGACTGGATCACGGCCAAGGTGAACGGCATCCGCTACATCGAAAAGCCGCCGCTGCCCTACTGGATCTCCGGCGTTTTCTACAAGCTCTTCGGCCAGAATGTCTTTGCCTCGCACTTGCCCAATGCGCTGGCCATGCTGGGCCTGGCCTGGATGGCGTGGCTGTGGGCGCGCCGGGCCTGGGGCTCCCGCGCCGGGCTCTATGCCGGACTGGGCGTACTGACTTCGATTGGTCCGTTCCTGTTTACCCGCTTCATCATTCCCGAGGCGCAACTGAGCCTGTTTCTGCTGATTGCTCTTTACTGCCTGCTGACCGGCTTTGAGCCGGGCCGGGGAGCGCGTTTTTACTGGATGTGGGCGGTGATGGCGCTGGCGGTGCTGACCAAAGGGCTGATCGCTCCAACCTTCTTTCTCGGCGCAGCTATTCCCTACCTGATTCTTTCCGGCCTGTGGCGGCGCTGGCGGGCTTTGAAGCCGGTCGCCGGACCGCTGCTCTTTCTGGCTATCGCCGCGCCCTGGCACATCCTCTGCGGCCTGGCCAATCCCGACCAGGGACACCCCATCGGCAACCATCCCTCCTTCGGCAACGTGCACGGCTTCTTCTACTTCTACTTCATCAATGAACATGTGCTGCGCTTCTTCGGCCAGCGCTATCCGCACGACTACAGCAAGCTGCCCTTTGCCGCCTACTGGCTGCTGCACTTGGTCTGGCTCTTTCCGTGGAGCCTCTTTCTGCCTGCCTTGATCGCCGTAGCCTGGAAGACTCGCCGCCATTGGAAGCAGTATCTGCGCCATGACTCCGGCCAGACGGTGGACTTTTTCCTGGAAGATACCGTTCGCGCCGACGTGGCAGGCGATCTCGTCCAGCTCAAGTTCCGCGCGCGCACCATCTGGCTGCTGAGCCTCTTCACGGCCTGGACCCTGCTCTTCTTTTCGATTTCGACCAACCAGGAGTACTACACCTTCCCGGTATGGACACCGCTCTTCATTCTTATCGCCGGCGTGGTGGCGGGAATCGAAGAGAATCGCGGCGCGGATTGGACTTCGGCCGACAGCCCGGAGAACCACAAATCGCTGCTTTCAACCGCTTGGCTCACCGGTGCGCAGGCTGTCTTCACGGTGGTCGGCGTGCTCTCCGCCGCGGTCCTCGGCTGGGGACTGTGGGAGTCGCGCCATCTGCCCTTTGTCGCCGACATCGGCACCCTGCTGGCTCGTCGCGGCGTGGGTAATTATGAACTCTCGATGTCGCACTTTTTCGACCTCACAGGCGCCTCGTTTGCCGCGCTGCGCCTGCCTGCCGCACTGGCTGCGATTGCTTTGCTCATCGGCCCGGCCGCGGGACTGGCGCTGCGCCTCAAGCGGAAGCAGATTGCCGCCACCGTCAGCGTCGCGCTGACCTCGGCCGTCTTCCTCATCGCAGCCCACATCGCCTTTGCCCGCTTTGATCCCATGCTCGGCTCCAAGCAGATGGCCGATACCATCATGGCCAAAGGCTCGCCCAGCGACACCTTCATCATCTACGGCGACCAGACCTTTGCCTCCTCCATCGTCTTTTATACGCACAAGTTTTTCCGCGGCAAGCCGACTCTGCTGGTGCTCCACCGCTGCGGACAATTTGGCGAGGGTTCAACGCTGCTCTGGGGCTCCTGCTATCCCGACTCGCCCGACATCTTCCTCACCGAAGACCAGCTCAGCAAAATGTGGGGCACGGGCGAGCGCAAGTGGCTCTTCGCCGATAGCGACAATTACAACGATCGCTATAAAGCCGAGCAACTGCTGGCCGGGCGCCTGATCTTCGTCCAGGCCCTCGCCGGCAAGACTCTGTGGACCGACCGGCCGCTGCAATGAACAGTGGACAGTGAACAGTGGATTGTTGGCAGTCTTCATTTGTGAAGCTTTACATCAGTTCTTTTACGACTTCCGCATTTCCTCAGGGGCTAAAGTGTCTGCGTGAGAACTAATTTTGACGGCTGTATATTGGGGTGACGAATTCAGAAGGCCTAATATATTGTGGCCAAACAAGCCGAAAATGGGGTTCTCACGCAGACACTAAAGCTCACGTTGATTTTGCGGCATTCCGGCACGGCTATAGCCGTGCCCTTTCAAAGCAGAACAATGACCAACCAACCCCTCGACGGCAAATCGGCACTACTCACCGGTGGCGCGCGGCGCGTGGGCCGGGGCATTGCGCTGGCCCTGGCGCGGGCCGGCGCGGATGTGGCCCTCACCTTCCGCAGCTCCCGCGCTGAAGCTGCCCAAACAGCGAGCGAAATCGAGAGCCTGGGCCGCCGCGCGCTGGCTATCGAGTGCGATGTGCGCTCCGAGGCTTCGGTGCGCGCCGCCGTCGCCGCGACCGTGGGCTCTTTCGGGCGGCTCGATCTCGTCGTGAACAATGCCGCCGTCTTTGCATCCGCTCCGCTGGACTCGCTCACTCTCGACCAGTGGGATGCGGTCTTCGAGACCAATGCGCGCGGGCCGTTTCTGGTGGCGCGCGAGGCGCTCACCGCACTGCGCGCCGCCAAGGGCAGAATTGTCAACATCGGCTCGCTGGGAGGCATTCATGCCTGGGCCAATCACGCGCACTATTGCGCATCAAAAGCCGCGCTGCATTCGCTCACCCAGGCGATGGCCAAAGCTTTTGCCCCCGAAGTGAGCGTCAACTGCGTCGCGCCCGGATGGATTGCGCTGGAGGCAGAGGAGATTGAGCGCGGCGCTGGCCAGGCGGCGCATTTTGCGTCCAAGACGCCCATGCGGCGCAACGGCAGCGTGGAAGACGTGGCCCAAGCGGTGCTCTTCTTTGCCGCCGGGCCGCACTTCATCACCGGTCAGGTGCTGGCCGTAGATGGCGGGCTGGGGCTATAGGGACAGAGAACAGGGAACAGAATAGCCGCGCTCGTTGCCGCTTTATACAGGTCAATTTTGCGGACCGGCATTCCCTCAGGGGCTAAAGCCCGGCTCATTTTGTGGCATTTACGGCACGACTGAAGTCGTGCCCTGACACAAAGCTGGACTTTTCAGAGGTTCCTTAACGCCCAAACAGCCGCTTGAAAAAGCCGCCTTTGCCGGAGCCGGGAGCATCGTTGCCGGGGTCGGCGTCCCGGCGCGGCGGGCCGGCAAACTTCTTAGTGCGGAACTTCATCGGCACGTGCTCCCATAGCCCGATAGGCTCGGGCTGCTGCGGCCACGGCGCTCCCTCGACGGCGGCGAGCGGGTTGGTCACGCACAGCCGTTCCGCCGTCTCCACGCCGGCGCGTTTGGCCACATAAACGTAGCCCTTCTTCAGGTGCGGCGGCCGCCACTCGTTGTTGTGCGCGTCGGTGGCGATAAAGTTGATCCAGTTGCGCTCCAGCAGCTCGTTGGAAAAGGCCTCCGCCATTTTGCCGAATCGCCCATAAAGCGAGCCGCAGGTGACCTGCACCAGCCCGCCCTTGCGGATCATCTCCGCCAGAAGTTCCGGCTGGCCCAGCAGTGCCGGATACCGCTCCGGATGGGTGATGATCAACGTATAGCCCGCCGATTGCAGCATGAACATGGCGTCGATGATCTGCGGGGGAATCGCGGTGTTGGAGAATTCGATCAGCAGGTAGCCTTTACCGTCGATCGAGTATCGCAATGGATTGGCCGCGGCCTCGTAGATATTCTCCGCGGTCATGTGGAAGTCGCAGGCCAGGCTCAGGCCCATCCAGCCATCCAGCTCCGCGCATAACTCCGCGTAACGCTCTTCGATGAGCGGGGCATCGTAGGGGTACTGCGAGCTGGCGTGGGGGGTGCAGACGATGTGCGTAACGCCGTTTGCCGCGGACTCCCGCGCCATCTCCAGCGAGGTTTCCAGGTCGGGCGATCCGTCGTCCACTCCGTAGAGCAGATGATGATGGATGTCAATCATTCCGCGCTATTCCCTCATGAACAAGACCGTTGAGGTTCGTGGTATCCCAAGTCTCAAAATCGAGACCTGGGGCACCCAGCCAACTCCGCAAACTCCGCTAACTCGCGCGAAGCGCGACTAACTCCGCCTAGTGCGCCGCCAGCGCCGCGATCATCGAAGCGAAGACTTTCCAGCCGTCCGCCGAACCCAGGATCAGCTCGCTGGACCGGTCGGGATGGGGCATCATTCCCAACACGTTTCTTTTGGCGTTCAGGATGCCCGCAATGTTGCTCAGCGAGCCGTTGGGATTCGCCTCCGGCGTGATCTCGCCCTGGGGCGTCGTGTAGCGGAAGGCGATCCGATCCTCTGCCTCCAGCCCGCGCAACTCTTCCGGCGTGCAGAAGTAGTTGCCTTCCATGTGCCCGATCGGCATTTGCAGCACATCGCCCTTGACGAGCTGGTTCGTAAATGGACTATCGGCGGTTTCCGTGCGCAGATGAACCTGCTTGCAGATGTACTTGAGTCCGGCATTGCGCATCAGCGCGCCGGGCAGCAGGCCGGCTTCGGTCAGAATCTGGAAGCCGTTGCAGATGCCCAGGACCAAGCCGCCGCCGTCGGCAAAGCGCTTGACCGCCTGCATCACCGGCGAAAAGCGCGCAATGGCGCCGGTGCGCAGGTAGTCGCCGTAGGCAAAGCCGCCGGGAACCACCACCGCGTCGACGCCCTGCAAATCCTCGCTGTCGTGCCAGAGAAAGGTGACGGGCTGGTGAGCCACTTCGGCAATCACGTTGTAGGTGTCGTGGTCGCAGTTGGAGCCGGGAAAGACTAGAACCCCGAATTTCATGCTTCTAGGGTAACAGCTTGGCGCTGGAATGGCTTTCCGAGCCGATTGTCGAAGAAAAGCTGTCCCTTCCCGGTGATATACTCACTAGGTCAGGCGCGTGCCCGCGCCGCCATTTTTCACTCTCACTGAGGTACTTATGTCCGGCCATTCAAAGTGGGCCACTATCAAGCACAAGAAGGGCGCGCTGGATGCCAAGCGCGGCAAGATCTTCACCCGGTTGCTCAGGGAAATAGCCGTATCGGCCAAAGGCGGCGGCAACCCCGACACTAACGCCCGGCTGCGAACCGCGGTTCTGGCGGCCAAGGCCGAGAATATGCCGCAAGACAACATCAAGCGCGCCATCCAGCGCGGCACCGGCGAACTGGAAGGCCTCAGCTACGAGGAGATCAACTTCGAGGGCTACGGCCCCGGCGGCGTTGCCGTCATTGTGGAAACGCTGACCGACAACCGCAACCGCGCGGTGAGCGAGATCCGCCACGCCTTCGCGAAAAACGGCGGCAACCTGGGCGAGACTGGCTCAGTGCGCTTCATGTTCCATAAGAAGGGTCTCATCGCCGTCGAGAAGAATGCGGCCACGGAAGAGCAGTTGATGGACATCGTGCTCGAACATGGCGGCGAAGACCTGAACGACGAAGGCGACACCTGGGAGATCGTCTCCGATCCCGCCGATCACGAGCGCGTCGCCGCGGCCATCAAAGCCGCCCACATTCCCACGGTGATGTGCGAGGTAACGATGGTCGCCTCCACCTACACCAAGCTGGAGGGCAAAGAGGCCACTCAGATGATCCGCCTGCTGGAGGTTCTGGAAGACTGCGACGATACCCAGAACGTCTATTCGAACTTCGACATGAGCGCCGATCAGATGGAAGCGGCGGCCGGCTAACACCCGGTCGGGCAGGCAAGGAAGAGGCCGCCCGGTTGTGGCGGCCTTTTTGTGGGGATTCTTGAATTTTACTCAGGGAAGGAAAGTACATTGACCGGAACTGCCAAGTTTTTTGCGTATTTCTTGATGGCGGGAAGCATCATGGTGGGGATGAGGTTTGCCTCTGCCCAACTTCCAGCGGGCTCTACGACGGAATCGAAAGAGACGACAAACTCGACCGGGGATAGAAAATTTGTTGTGCTGGTTGGACCTGGTTTGAAAGTAATCTCCGCTGCGGATTTTAATCCCGTCGCGAATGTCCGCGAGAACAAAAGCTGGGAGTACGGCCCCTTCGTCAACTATGGCAACGGCGTGGGCGACCGCTCGAGCTATAAATTTCTCTCGGCCGGCTTCCAGTTGGGCAAGCCGCTGACCCCGGTCTTTCATGCCGGTCTCCTCAGCGGCCAGTTCGAGTTCGCCGGCAACATCATGCCGTTGTGGCAGGCCTACACACCGGCACCGCACGTCGCGAATTCTACCTGTTCCGACGAGACGACGGGGATACCCTTTACCTGCCCGCTACGGTATGGCGGCGGCACATTCACCGGCGTCAGCCTGACGCCGGTGATTCTGCGCTGGAATTTACTGACCAAATCGCAGCGCATTCAGCCCTGGTTCCAGGCCGCGGGCGGGCTGATTTATACGACCCACAAGTTTCCGCCAAATTTCCTGGGCACGCAAACGATCAACGGCCAGACGGTTTATCTTGACGGGGGAACCTGCGTGTGGAATTTTTCGCCGCAGGGCGGCGCCGGCATTCATTACTTCACGCGCGCCAAGCGGTCGATCGACCTGGGAGTGAGCGGCGTTCACATCTCCTCGGCCTCGCTGGGCGACCGCAACCCCGGCGTCAACGCCAGCATCCAGGTGCAGTTGGGCTATACGTTCTGGAAGTGATGAGAGCATTGTGAAATCCCACCCTAGCCGCAAAAGCAAGAACGCGGCGAGGGTGGGGCACCCCATCTTTTTGCACTATCCGTACGCGCGAAAGGAATCATGAGCGGAGCGGTCGTCGAGTGCGTGCCGAACTTTTCCGAGGGCAAGGATGCCCGGCGGGTCGAGGCCATTGTGGCGGCGATGCGCGTCGAGGGAGTGCATCTGCTCGACTGTTCGATGGACGCGGCGCACAACCGCTCGGTGGTGACCGTGGCCGGCGATCCGGCGGCGGTGGTGGAGTCGGCGGTGCGCGGCGCGGGCAAGGCTGCCGAGCTGATCGACCTGACCCGCCAGCAGGGGGTTCATCCGCGCATCGGCGCGGCCGACGTGATTCCCTTTGTGCCCATCTCCGGCATCAAGCTGGAGCAGTGCGCGCTGCTGGCCCGGCAGGCGGGCCTGGAAATCTGGCGCCGCTTCAACGTGCCGGTCTTCTTTTACGAGGCGGCCGCCGCCAGGCCCGACCGGGCTAATCTCGAAGAAGTGCGGCGGGGGCAGTTTGAGGGGTTGCTGGAGGCGGGTGGCAAAGATACGTCGCGCCGCCCGGACATCGGCGGCCCGCTGATCCATCCTACCGCCGGCGCCTGCGCGGTGGGCGCGCGCAAGTTTTTGGTGGCCTACAACATCTATTTCGATTCGGCCGACGTGGCCATGGTGCGCGCCGTGGCTCGCGAGATTCGCGCCGCTTCCGGCGGACTGAAGGGCGTCAAGGCCATGGGAGTTCTGGTCCACGGACGCGCGCAGCTCTCCATGAACATCACCGATTTCGAGGTCACGCCCATCTCCCAGGTCTTTCGCGCGGCCACGGCGCTGGCTCTGCGCCACAAGGCCGCGCCCGTCGAGGGCGAGATCATCGGACTGCTTCCCGAGGCTGCCTGTGAGCGGGAGAGCGAGTGGATGCGTCAATTAATAGGGTTCGATGCGCAGACCAAGATTCTGGAGCGCCGCCTTGAGGCTCCTCTGGCCTGGCCGGGAGAGGCCTCAGCGGCCAGGCCGGCTTGAAAGGCTTACCGCTCCCCTGCCCGGCGAACGGGTAAAATGAAAAGGGAACAAGAGCGGCGTTGTGGACCATGGCCGCGCCTGTGGAGGAAAATTCATTGAAGGCTATCCTGAGAGTTGCAATACCCGCGATCTTTTTTGCCGCGGCCGGGTCGCTTCCGGCGGCGCAGTTGTCCGCCAATGCCAGCACCGCCATTCCGCATGACGTCCAGCAGTTGGTGGCCATCGACTATCACGCGATGGAGAACTCGACATCGGCTATGGATTTGCGCGAGCGCGTAATGCCGCCCGAGCTCAAGCGCTTTGAAGATGCGCTGAAAAACTCCGGTCTGAACGAAAACCACGATGTCGAGCAGTTGGCCTTTGCCCTCTTTCGCGCCAAGGATGGGGACGACAAGCTGGATACCGTCGGCGTCGCCCAGGGCCAGTTCTCGGTCGCGGACATCCTGGCCAACTTCCGCAAGCAGAAGCTGAAAGCCACGCTGGTGCGCACCAACAAGGTCTATCCGCTGGCCAAGACCGGCATGGTGGTCTGTTTCGTGGATCCCGCCACCATGGTCTTCGGCGGCAGCGATTCGGTGACAAAGGCTCTGGATGCCCGCGACGGCATCTCGCCCAGCCTGCTCACCAACGCGCCGATGATGGACGCGATGAGGTCCGTGGAATCCGAGCCGTTGTGGAGCATCCTCGACCAGAAAGGCACCCAGACGATGATGCGCCAGATCCTGGGCGAGGCCGGTTCGCTCACCGACTTTGACACCGTGAAAAAGCACCTGCAGGCCTCCTGGTACTCGATGAACTTCCAGCACGGCGTCAAGTTCGACCTCACCATCGCCACCGGCGACAGCTTCGCCTCGTCGACGCTGACTTCGCTCTTGCAGGCTGGACTGGCGTTACGCAAGGCAAGCGGTACGGAACCGGAAAAGCAGGCGCTGACCGCTACCTCCATCTCCTCCGAGGCCGGGCGCATGTCGCTCCACTTCTCGACCACCGATGCGCAGTTCAACAGCCTCCTGCAATCCCCGCTCTTCAAGGGCATTGTGCGCTGATGCTATGAAAGGGCGCGGCCTTGGCCGCGCCCTTTCCATGCAAAAGGAATGATCAGGGTTGCGGAGTCAGTTGGGGATGAAACTCCGCTTTGCCTCCCGGCAGCAGCACAATCTCAATCCGGCCCTCCTGCCGCTCGGCCAGCGCGGGGCCTTCCACCTGCGTCTGCCGCCCGTCGCTTGCGGTGTACTGCACCTTCAGCAGCCCATTGCCGCGCAACTGGATGCGATAAGGCAAGACCGCGCCCGCCGCCAGGCTGTCGGCTCCGAAGCTGGCGCTGGGGTAATCCACCTCCAGCAGTTGAATCGCCCCGCCGGTGCGGTTTTCCACCGTTGCATCAACGTGGTAGGAGTGGCAAGCCGCCAGGGCGAGCAGCACAGCAGAAAGAAACGCGGCTCTGATTCTCACTTCTCGCTCCCGTTCGCACCTTCTGTTTGCTCCTGGGCCGCCAGCTTCTTTTCCACCCGATCCAGCCGCTTGGCCAGCTCCGGCAGCCGTTGGAAGAGGCTCACCGCCCGCAGCCAGACGCGATTGTCAAAGCCGGGCGAGCCGGAGATGACCTTTCCTGCCGGCACATCGTGCGAGACCGCCGATTGCGCGGTCAGAATCACGCCGTCGCCCACTGTGCAGTGGCCCGCCACGCCGGTCTGTCCCGTGAGGATCACATTGTTTCCGATGATCGACGAGCCGGCCAGGCCTGTCTGCGCGCAGATCAGCGTATTCTCTCCGACGTGCGAGGCGTGCCCCACCTGGACGAGATTGTCCACCTTGGTTCCGTCGCCGATGCGCGTTTCGCCCACCGTCGCCCGGTCGATGGTGGCGTTGGCCTGCACGTCCACGCGGTTGCCCAGCCGCACCGGCCCCGACTGCGGAATCTTCTCCCAGTGGCCGTCTTCGTTCTTGGCGAAGCCGAAGCCGTCGGCGCCGATGATGACGCCATTCTCCAGCGTCACGTCGTCGCCCAGAATGCAGTCTTCGCGCATCACGGCGTGCGCATGAGCAAAGAGATTTCTGCCTGCCTCGACGCCGGGATAGAGGACTACGTGAGGCAGCAGCGTGGCATGATCGCCCAGCTTCACGCGCGGACCGATCACGACATAAGCCCCAATGTGCGCATCCGCGCCGATCACCGCCGTGGGGTCGATCACCGCCGTCGGATGAATTCCCGGCGCGTAAGCCGGCGGCTGATAAAAGAAGCCCAGCGCGCGCGAGAAGGCAAGATAAGGATTTTTCAGCCTGAGCGTCGCCGCTTCAATCTCCGGAAACTCCGGCTCGACCAGCACGGCCGCGGCCCGCGTTTTGCGCGCCAGCCCCGCGTACTTGGGATTGGCCACGAAGGTGATCTCCGCCGGCCCGGCCTCCTCAATCCCTTTCACACCAGTGATTTCCAGCTCCGCGTCTCCGCGCAGCTCCGCACCCAGCTTTGTTGCCAATTCGCCTAGCTTCATGGATGGAATTGTAGCGGAAGAGGCGGCAGGAACCTATTCCGAAACGGTTTCTCAAACGGGTGGCAGTCCACTCTTTCTCCGCATAACGTCCTGCCTTTGGGCACCCGGCCCACTAAGCAACCGATATGGTGAGTTCCTTGCCGAGAACATGGAAGGCTTCGGCGATTCGGTCCACTTTGGTGGCATGAGACAAGGTGGTGAGCCGATTGACCTCCTGCTTGCTCGTCTTCAGACGCTTGGCCAACTCCGCCGGACGCACTTTCTGGCGAATCATCTCATTGAGCAGAGCGCACTTGAGCGAGAGGCTCACGGGCAATGCGATGAGATATTCTCCCTTCCGTGGAGGGGTAGGAATGGGACTCTGGCGGCGTTCATCGAGATAATGCTCCAGAGCCAACTCCAATGCTTCAGCCGCGTATTTGAGCGCGTCTTCCAACGTTTCGCCATCGGTGATCGCTTCGGGCACATCGCGGAAGGTCACAGTGTAGCCGCCCTCTTCCGGAAGGCCGGGGGTCAACTTTGCGGCGTATTGCAGCATCACTTTTCTCCCTTCAGACCGAGCTGGTGCTTGATGCTCTCGACTGTGCCGGTGCGCATCTCGGCGCTGTGCGTGGGCATTACGGTGGTCTTGCCATTCAAGGTCACGTACATATGGGAACCTTTGCCCCGCGAACGATCGAACTTTGCGCCCTTGCTCTTCAACCACCTTTGGAACTCGGCGCTGTTCATGGGTCAAGAGTACACATAAATGTTTACTATGTCAAGCGCCTGCTGTGCAGCCGGCGGCCTTCGGCTCGGGGAACGAACGGGGGCGGTTTTCCACCCTTGCGCGATGAAACTATGAAAGGATGGGGTACGGCTGCTGATTGATGGATGAAAATATTCTCAGCCAGGATAGAGAATAAACGGCGAATATATGCTACCTTACAAATGTGGTAGGTGGAGAACATGAGAACACGATTCCTTGTCCCGTGGGTGTTCCTGGTGCTGCTCTGGTGCATTGTCGTGGCCACCGTTCTTGCATCCCAGCAACCCTCAAATGACGCACAAGCTGCGAAGGCTCAACCTGCGGCAAAACAGCAACAAGTTCCGACTATGCTCTCGCCGTCTTCACCAATGATTACGATTGGCAATGGGCGGCTAAAGATGGCTGGATTCGAGTCAAGGCCCATCAACACGGAAGGGGGCTTTCTAATCGTGGATGGCATCTGGTTACCGGAATCCAATAACCCGGTTGACGCTCTGGCCTTCCCCGAACAAGTGAAAATTACCTGCTATCAAACAGAGAAAGTTTGCAGAGAGCTGAAAGTCACTTTGGCTGAGGTGGTGAAAGGGATGATGGTTATCGGCGACCCTGATGAGACTGATTGGCAGATTAGCTCTTGGGATGAACGCGGTTTGTTCGCCACCTACGGGCCTAGCAAACATGGAAATAATTCTGATAATTGCCACCGCCATGTATTGACAATGACATTCGGCTCAGGGGCGATTTCCACTTCGGACATTCCGACTCATGAGAAAGGATGCGAGATTTTCTTAAAAACGAATTCGTACCGTCTGGCCCGAGGAAATTATTGGATTGACACCTCAACAGGAAACGACTTTTTCTCTGACAAGACACACTGATGACAGGTCTCAAGTGCAAAATCGGGGATTTCCCTGCACTGTAATCTTATTAAGGAAAATCGGAGTCGTTCATAGTATGAAGCAGCGAACCATCCGGCAACACTTTGTGTCTGCGGGCTATCTAGCGCGTTTCACGCTATGCGGCAAGCGTGACTCTCTGTTTTACGTTTTCCCGCCCGGTCAAGATCGAAAGTGGGAAGCCACGCCAGAGAGCATCGGATTTGAGCGGCATTATCACGACATCGACGTGCCCGGGTTCCCTCATGACTACCTGGAGGAATTCTTTCAGAAATACGAAGGACCGGCGTGTGCGCTATTTTGTGCCCTATCAGCGAACCCAGAGCGACCATTCCTCACCGAAGAGGAGCGGGAAACACTCGTCGCTTTTTTGGCGTTGCAAGCTGCTCGGGTCCCGCAAGCAAAAGAAAAATACAAGAAGTTGGCCTTCGAAAGCCGCAGTACGGACGCAGCAGACGTTGCAACCTCACCGCAGGTTTTTGGCACATTCATGGATGTTGCTACGAGACACGGTATCGAAGTGCCGCCAGATTTTCAATCGAACCTGCTGATGGGGCTTCAAAGCGGAGACATCTATCCTGTAATTGATAAGACGGATGTCTCCATCGGCATTTTACGGCTGTCACACGCCATCGCCGATCAACTGGACGGGATGTATTACTCACTTCTCTACTCCGAGGGTCCCGATTGGTTTGTATGTTCTGATTATCCCGTTGCCTTGCATTATGAGTGCGCAGTCCCGGATGACCTATTTGAACGCCAAAGAAACATGGCATGGCCAAAGCTGGATCCGTTTGAGCGTACGATCTATATGCCCCTCGCATATAACGTGGCAGTCATGATCCGTCGTTTTCAGGATTGTCCCACGTCTCTTCGAGCGGATCGTTATATGGTATCGCTTGTCAATTCGCTCACCATTTCATATGCAGAACGCTTTATCTGTTCGCCGACTCCAGACTTCATCTTCCTTACTCCTGGCAATAAAGAAATTGGAAACGCAGCCGACGCTGCTGCTATTTTGAGGAGCTTTGGAGCTTCTAGCACACCTCGTGTGGTTAGATGAGGATGAGAAGCAACGAAGCTCGTGCGAGCGGATAGCGAGCGTCTGCCCCACCGCAGGTGGTCACCAGCCGCGGGTTTGGAGCTGGTCCTTCAATTCAATGCTGGCGGCGGCCAGGCCCTTCATGGTGCCGGTGACCTGCTCGCTGACTTCGGCCAGAATCCTGGGGTCGTTGTAGTGGGTGGTGGCGATCACGATGGCGCAGGCGCGGCTGACGGCTTCGGCGCGCTCTTTGGGGTCGTTCTCCACGTCGAGGGGCGTGGCGTTGCCCTTCATGAAGATTCCCGAGCCGACGAAGATGGCCTCTGCGCCTAACTGCATCATCAGCGCGGCGTCGGCGGGGGTCGCGATTCCACCTGCGGAGAAATTCGGCACGGGCAGCTTGCCGGTCTGTGCAACCATGCGGATCAGTTCGTAGGGGGCCTGGTGGTCCTTGGCGGCGGCGTAGAGTTCCTGCTCTGAAAGCACGGTGAGGGCGCGCATCTCGCGGATAATCTGGCGCATGTGCCGGACGGCGTGGACGACGTCGCCGGTGCCGGCTTCGCCCTTGGTGCGGATCATGGCCGCGCCCTCGGCGATGCGGCGCAGGGCCTCGCCCAGGTTGCGCGCGCCGCAGACGAAGGGCGTGGTGAAGGCGTGCTTGTCGATGTGGTGGGCCTCGTCGGCGGGGGTGAGAACCTCGCTCTCGTCGATAAAATCGACGCCTAGCTCCTGGAGAATCTGCGCCTCGGCAAAGTGGCCGATGCGGGCCTTGGCCATGACAGGAATCGAGACTGCCTGGATGATCTGCTTGATCAGCGCGGGGCGGGCCATGCGGGCGACGCCGCCCTCGGCGCGAATCATCGCCGGGACGCGCTCCAGGGCCATCACCGAGGTGGCGCCGGCCTCTTCGGCGATGCGCGCCTGCTCGACGTTCATCACGTCCATGATGACGCCGCCTTTGAGCATCTCGGCGAGGCCGATCTTGAGGCGCAGGCTGGTGGCGGTGATCTTCTGGCTTTCGTTCGATTCTGACATGGACTTTGGCCTCGCTGGATGGCGGATTCCGGGCGAATGGAGGCCCGGAAGACCGCATTGGGTTCATTACCAGTGTAACAGCGAAGCGGGTGGAGGGCTTGATGGGACGGAAGCGGGCGCGGCTGCCGGTGGAGCTGGTATGGCCGTGCCGGTGCGGGGTTTTCGCGTGCGCCATCTGATGGCCATGGAACCGGGGCAGTTGATCGAAACGCATGGGCTGAATACTGAGTGGTTGCCAATGCGCACACGTGTCTGTACCTTTGCCGAGGAATCTGCGGCGAGTGCGGGAGGGCGGGTGCAGGGAAGGCACAACGGCGGGCGCTCAGTCTTCGGCAGGTTGGCTCTTCCGCGACGACAGTCGCCCGGCGGGCATGGTTGCTGATTGAACGTTTTCCGTGTTACGATAAGCGTTAAGCATGATTCGCTCGTTCGCCGATGAAGATACCGAGCAGGTTTTCGACCGCCGACCCAGCCGCCGATACGCGATTTTTGAGCGCGTGGCGTTGCGTAAGTTGCGGCAGATTCACAGCGTTTCGAGGGTGGAAGAGCTGGGCGAGCCGCCGGGCAATCGGCTGGAGAAGCTGAAGGGTGATCGGGAGGGACTGAGGAGCCTGCGCATCAACGATCGATGGCGAATCTGCTTTGAATGGAGGGATGGGGATGCCTACGAGGTCCAGATTGTCGACTACCACTGAACCGGCGCTCGGTGGCGCGGAGCTGGACGAGGGCGCGCGGACGGCTCCGCTGCATCCCGGCGAGATGCTGCGCGAGGAGTTCATGAAGCCGTTGGGGCTTTCGTCGAATGCGCTGGCGATGGAGTTGCGCGTGCCGGTGACGCGGATCTCCGAGATTGTGCGGGAGCGGCGCGGAATTACCGCGGATACAGCGCTCCGGCTGGCGCGCTACTTCAATATGTCGCCGGAGTTTTGGATGCGCTTGCAGATGGATTTTGATTTGGAGTCTGCGTCGGATGCAGAGGAGACGGCGATTCACGAGGCGATTCGACCGCGCGCGTCGCACACTTTTATTGATGATCAACGAGTGGTTGCTTGACCGGATTGCAGTCAAGGGGTGTGGATTCTCAGCACTCATCAGGATGGAAAAGAAGAACTAACGCGTAACCAGGAAACGAGTCGATACAGACCATGCCCACGACGAACAAGGACTATTACGGCACGCTTGGCGTGAAGAAGACGGCGACGGCGGAGGAGATTCGCAAGGCCTTCCGCAAGGCTGCGCGGCGATATCACCCGGACGTGAACCCCGGCGACAAGCGCTCCGAGGAGAAGTTCAAGGAGATCTCCGAGGCCAACGACGTGCTCAGCGACGTGAAGAAGCGCAAGATTTACGACCAGGTGGGCTTCTACTCCGACCAGATCGACCCGGCGACGGCCGAGGCCTATGCGCGGCAGGGCGGCAGGCACGGCACCCCGGTGGACTTTGGCGGCTTCGACTTCTCCGGCTTCCAGACCGGGCCGGGGCAGCACCGGGGGCAGCATACGGGTGCGGGCTCGCAGGCAGATTCAGCTTCGTGGGGCGGCTTCAAGGACATCTTTTCCGGCATCTTCACCGGAGCGCAACAGCAGCAGCAGCCGCGCGGCCCGCAGCCGGGCAGCGACCTGGAGTACCAGGCCACGGTGGACTTCTGGACGGCGATTCGCGGCGGTCAGGCGCGGCTCGACGTGCACCGCCAGGAGAGCTGCCCCACCTGCCACGGCCAGGCGTCGATCGGCGGACCCACCCAGTGCGCGGAGTGCAGCGGCACGGGCCAGGTGACGCAGATGGGCGGGCGGATGAAGTTCAACATTCCCTGTCCGCGCTGCAACGGCACGGGACGCACGACGAATCTTTGTTCCACCTGTCACGGCGAGGGATTGGTCGACCGCGACGAGGCGGTCGAGTTTCGCATCAAGGCCGGCACCCGCGACGGGCAGCGGATTCGCCTGCAGGGTAAGGGCAATGCCGGAGTGAACGGCGGCGCGCCCGGCGACCTCTTCCTCATCGTCCGCACCGGCACGCATCCGGTCTTCACGCGCGTGGGCGACGACATTCATCTGACGGTTCCGGTGACCATGCCGGAGGCCTCACTGGGGGCCAAGGTGGATGTGCCCACCATCGACGGCCGCGCGCAGTTGAAGATTCCTCCCGGCACGCAGAGCGGGCAGAAACTGCGCATGAGAGAGCGGGGCGTGGAGAGCTCCCAGCACCCCGGCAAGCGCGGCGACCAGATTGTGACCATCGAGGTCACGGTGCCGAAGCTCTCAGACGAGCGCAGCCGCGAGATCATGCGCGAGCTGGCCAAGCTGAACAACCAAGACCCGCGGACGGCGCTCTTCGATAAGCTGTAGGGTGAGCCGACAGACGCCGGCACATGGTGCGAGTCGATTAATGTAAGCTGATTCGGGTACGACAATGGCCGCAAAACGCAAATCGAAGGGCGCGTACATGATCTCGGCGGTGGCCGAGATGTACGAGATTCATCCGCAGACGCTGCGCCTCTATGAGCGCGAGGGCCTGCTGCTGCCGTCGCGCACCGAGGGCAACACGCGCCTCTACACCGACGAGGACCTGGAGCGCCTCGAGTTCATCCTCAGTCTGGCGCGCGAGCTCGGTGTGAACATTGCCGGCATCGCCATCATCCTGCAAATGCGCGAGCGCATGGAAGAGATGAACCGCCAGATGCAGAACTTTGTCGAGTACGTGCGGACGGAGATGCTGGCGCGCTTCCAGCAGGCCGCGCCGGGAACCAGCGCCGCCATGGTGCCGCTGCGCAAGCCGGGGGTAGGGGTCAAGTCGACCGTAAACGGACGCAAGGCGTAGCAACCCTATCGCGCCTGCATTCTCTCTTTCGGCTCATCGCTCAGCTTGCGCATCCTTCCCTTAGACAGCAATTCGCAGGGATCGCCGCGGTAACTCAGGCGGCGCGAGCCAAAGTAACTTCTCAACCAGAAACAGAAACCCATGAGGTCGCGCACGGGGTAGAGCCAGGCCTTGCTCAGGGCGGAGCGGTCGTTGACCACGCAGCCCGCCACCAGCATGCAGAGCAGCACGCGGTCGAGGAGCGTGATGGCCAGCAGCGACGCTCCCAGGACAGCGTGGCCGGCGGCGCCCAGGACTGCCAGCCCCAGCAGGCCATAGGGAACGGCATAGGTCAACACCGAGCCCAGGTGGCCCAGCGGCCGGGAAAAGCGCGTGCTGGTGGCCCAGCCCTGCTGATGCGCCACGATGCTCGTGAACGAGGCGTTCACAGCATGGTGCTCGACGATGCAGCAGGAGAGCACGACTTTTTCTCCGGCCTTGGCAGCCCGGTTGCCCAGCACAAAGTCGTCGGCGAAGAACTGCGCCACCGGCTCGAAGCCGCCGATCTTCTCGATGGTGCTTTGGCGCATCACCATTGAAGGGCCAAGCGCGAAGCGCATCCCCTCGATCATCTCGGCCACCAGAACGCCCGAAGTCATCTCGACGGACATTCCCATCGCCTCCAATTGCGACCAGAACCCGCGCCGGGCGACGCCGCGGTAGAGGCAGGTGACCATGCCCACGCGCGGGTCGCTGAGCGGCTCGACCACCGAAGCCATGTAATCCGGCGCGACGCGCACATCGCTGTCGGTGGCGACCAGAATCGGAAAACGCGCCGCGCGGCGCATGATCTCCAGCGAGTAGGTGCGCGCATTGGGCCAGGGCGGATCGCCGCAGACCAGGATGCGCGCCGGCACGCGAGTGAAACGAGCGGCAACCCGGCGAGCCGTCTCCAGGCCCGGGTCGTCGCTCTTCCGCGCGCAGAAAAGAATTTCGTACTCCGGATAATCCTGCTGAAAGAAGCTGGCGAGGTTCTCTTCCAGGTTCGGCTCTCCGCCATGCAGGGGCTTCAAGACGCTGACCGGGGGCTGGAAGGCGCGTGATCCGGAGGCAGCCGCGCGCCGGCGAAAGCGGAGAACGCCAACGGCAACCATCAGGCTGTAGACGGTGGAGGTGGCCACTCCAAAGACGGCCAGCGCGCTCAGAGCGTCGAAAAGAATGGTTCCAAAGGTCATGGCAGCAAAGTCGATCTCAGCGCTCCGAAGTTCACTCGGGACCTTCCGAAGCTCAGGAAAGCAGGGGAAAAGCCCATAAGGCGGCGTGCGGTTCCGTGCTTTCATTATCGCAGTCGAGGGAAGAGCGTCGATGCAGAGCGGGCGCAATTCTGCGCGGCTGGACACTGAGTTCCTCATCCGATAGAGTGAACCAGAGCGTGTTTCAAAGCGGCAAAGGAGCCGTCGTCGTGGCATATTTTTTGTTGTTCCTAAGTACAGCCGGAATCCTCACCTCGACGATTTTTACCATGATGGCCTTTGTCGCGACCTGGAAATACATGACTGCCAGAAGCAGCAGAAGGCGGCAGGCGCTCGACTTCACTCCTCCGGTCAGCATTCTGAAGCCGTTGCACGGTTCGCCGGCCCATCTGGAAGAGTGCCTGGAAGGCTATTTCAAGCTCGACTATCCGGAGTACGAGCTGATCTTCTGCGCACGGCGCGAGGATGACGCGGGCCTGGCGGTGGCGCGCAATCTGGCGGCGCGCTATCCGCAGATTCCGGTGACGATTCTCCACTCCGGCGAGCCGCCATGGATGAACGCGCGCTGTTACTCGATGCACCTGATGGCCGAGGCGGCGCGGCACGATCTGCTGGTGGCGACAGACGCCGACATTCCCGTGGGGCCGGAGTATCTGCGCGCAATGGTGGCGCCGTTCCGGAACTCCGAAGTGGGCGCGGCCTTCAGCCTTTATCGCGGGATTCCGATTGATGGCGGCTTTGGCGAGAGGCTGGAGGCGCTGGGAATGTCTGTCGAGATGACCTCGGGCGTGCTGGTGGCCCAGATGCTGGAAGGCGTGCGCTTCACGCTGGGGCCTTCGTCGGCGGTGCGCAAGCCGACGCTCCAGCGCTTGGGCGGATTCGAGCGGCTGGGCGGCTACGCGGCGGACGACTATATGCTGGGCCACCTGGTGGCGGAGGCCGGCGAAACGGTGGCGATCTCCGACCTCGTCGTCGAACACCTGATCCTGCGCTCGGGATTCTGGAAGTCGATTGAGCACCAGTTGAGCTGGATGCGCAGCACGCGTTTTTCGCGCCCCATGGGCCACCTGGGCACGGTGCTGACCTTTTCTGTGCCTTTCGGATTGCTGGGGCTGATCGCCGGAGTGCTGCTGGGCCGTTCGCTGCTGGGCCTGGCGCTGCTCGTTTTTACGCTACTGCTCAAGACCGCACATTCGATGATCGTAGGCGGACTGGTGGTGCGCAGCCGGCTCGCGGTGCTGCTCGCGTTCCTCTATCCACTGCGCGACCTGATTGGATTTTTTCTGTGGGCAGCCAGCTACTTGAGCAACAAGCTGCACTGGCACGGCAGGGTCTTCGAGCTGGAGCCGGGAGGCACAATGCACCTGCCGGGCAAAGGCGGGAAAGCGGTCTAGAAGACTTCAGCCGCCAACAATCTCCGCGGCGGTCTTCAGCGCGGCGGCGGCTGCCTGGTCCATGTTGTAGTAGCGGTACTGCGCGAGGCGTCCGACAAAGACAACATTCGTCTCGCTCGCAGCCAGCTCCCGATAACGCTGGTAGAGTTCCTGGTTGGCCGGCCGCGGCACCGGATAGTAGGGATCGCCGTCATCGTTAGGAAACTCCTTCACAATCGACGTTCCCGTGTGCCGCTGGCCGGTGATCTGCTTGAACTCGGTGATGCGCGTGTAGTTGTGGTCGTTGGGGAAGTTGACGGTGGCCGTGGGCTGAAACTGCTCGACGCCGGGCAGGTGCTGATGTTCGAAGCGGATCGAGCGGTAAGGAAGCCTGCCCAGGCGGAAACCGAAGTACTCGTCGATGCGGCCGGTAAAAACCGTGAGCCGTGCGCCGAGGCCTTCGCGAACGGTGGCGAAATCCACGCCAGTTTCCACGCGGATGCGGGGATGCGCGAGCAGGCGCTCGAAGAGGCGGGTGTAGCCCTCGGCGGGCA
Source organism: Acidobacteriaceae bacterium (assembly GCA_003134855.1). Lineage (GTDB taxonomy): Bacteria > Acidobacteriota > Terriglobia > Terriglobales > Acidobacteriaceae > Telmatobacter. The sequence goes on along the minus strand of PLCS01000007.1, from coordinate 28,097 downwards.
TGGCCTGGTGCTTGTCGGTAAAGTAGCGGTCGTCGCGGTTGGTGCGCGTGGGGATGCGCGCCAGCACGCTGGAGCTGAGATCGGCCAGCTCCAGGCCCCACTGCTTGCGGGTGTAGCCGCGGAAGAATTTGTCGCAGAGATCGCGGCCCACGGCGTTCAGCACCACGTCTTCGCTGGTGAGAACCGGGCTGCGCTGCTCGCGCACGCCGGCCAGAAAACGCTCGACCCCGGCCTCGTCGAGATTCAAGCCGTAGAGCTGGTTGATGGTCTGCTGATTGATGGGCAGCGGATAGAGCCGGCCGTCGAGCGAGGCCAGAACGTGATGCTCATAGGGCCGCCACTCGGTAAAGCGAGAAAGGTGCTCGAAAACCGCGTCCGAGTTGGTGTGAAAGAGATGCGGGCCGTAGCGATGCACCAGCACGCCGTGGCTGTCCGGGTGGTCGTAGGCGTTGCCCGCGAGGTGGTCGCGCCGGTCGATGACCAGCACCTCGCGACCGGCGCTGGCCAGCCGCTCGGCGATGACCGCGCCGGCAAATCCGGCTCCGACGACCAAAACATCGACGCTCATCATTGCGCGCTCACCCTATTTTTTATGAAAAAGGCTGGTAGGGGTTCGTCGTTTCCCACCCAAGTTCACCCCGTGACGAAGACCCGTCGCTGGGGACCCCGAAGCCGCAAAAACAAAAACGCGGCGAGGGTGGGGCACCCAGATGATTTGAAAGGGCACGGCTTTAGCCATGCCGTGAAACGACCAATACGGACGCTGCTTCAGCTGCCGAGGAAATGAGAATTGTTGAAAACACATTCCCTCACGGGCTGAAGCCCAGACTAATATGTGCCCAACGAATGGCACGACTAAAGTCGTGCCCTTTCAAATCATCGACTTAATCAGAGCTTCCTTAGTCCTTCATTTCGGTTGCGGCTGGCTGGGCTGCGCATCCGGCGGTGCGGCTGGCTTGTCCTTCGGCGCGGGCGCGGGCGGATTGGCAGGCTTGGCTGAATCCTTGCCGCCCTCACTCGCCTCGGGGTGCTTCTTGTAGATCGAGTACTGCTCGCCGGGGCGCTTCATGCGGATTTCAATGGCCATCTGGTCCTTGTCGATCACATAGTCGTCTCCAAAGGTCTGAAAGCCCTTGGCGATGATCTGCATACGCACCGTGCCGCCGATGGGCAGCACATCGATGATGGTCTTGCCATCCTCGTTGGTCTTCAGCTCCATGTTGCCCTTGTCCTTCTCGCCCTCCATGGGGTGGAAGATAACGGAGGCATTCACGATGGGCTTGCCGCTGGTGTCGCGCACAACGGTGACCTCGATGCGGCCGGTGGGCGGGGGCATCTTAAACTTGCGGCCGCGCTTGGCAGGGCCTTGCTGGGCGCCGGCGGCGAGCGTGCTGGCGATCAGGGCTAAGACGGCAACGACGATGCTGAGTCGGAAGAAAGAACGGTAACGCATGGCATAATTGTAAATCGTTGCCGCGCCCGCTACGGAGTTTCTCCCAGCTTACAGGCATCAATGTGCGACCTACTGCCACAATAGAACAAAAGGAGATTTGCAGACTATTTATTAGAAGATTCACACAATGTGAGTACGTCTCACTCAGATTTCCACTGTACCTCTTGACAAAATACGCCGAGTTGCCTATCGTTAGCAATTGGAAGGCGAGAGTGCTAGCACAGTGCTGGATGAACTGCTCGTCCGGGTACGCCGTTCCGGGTATTGGAAGAGCAACCCTTAGATTCCAAAGCGTTTTTACCAGTCCAACTCAAATCTCGCGGCGGGGTTCACCCTCTCCGCGTGTGAAGGAGAAGCGAAGCAATGGCAGCAGCAACCACGTTTACACCGCTTCATGACCGCATCCTCGTCCGCCGTATGGAAGAGGGCGAAACCATCCGTGGGGGCATCATCATCCCCGACAGCGCCAAAGAGAAGCCCCAGGAAGGCGAAGTGATCGCCGTCGGCAAGGGCAAGTCGAATGACGAAGGCAAGGTCTTCCCGCTGGACGTGAAGGCGGGCGACAAGATTTTGTTCGGCAAGTACTCCGGCACCGAGATCAAGCTCGACGGCGAGGAGTTCTTGATCATGCGCGAGGAAGAAGTCCTCGGCATCGTGAAGAAGTAGTCAGTTCACAGTTCTCAGTTCACAGTTCTCAGTTCTCAGTAAAGACCGCCGGTTACTTGGAAGCGTCGCTGAAAACTGAAAACTTAAGACTGATAACTGCTCACTGACAATTGACATCTGAGAACTGAGAACTGACAACTGACAACTGCACTAAGGAGAGTTACAGCAATGGCAAAGCAGATTTTGCACGGTGAGGAATCCCGTCAGGCGATCCTGCGCGGCGTGAACACGCTGGCGGACGCGGTGAAGGCGACGCTCGGGCCCAAGGGCCGGAACGTGGTCATCGAAAAGAAGTTCGGATCGCCGACCATCACCAAGGACGGCGTAACGGTAGCCAAAGAGATCGAGCTGAAGGACCCGATGGAGAATGTCGGCGCGCAGCTCGTCAAGGAAGTTGCCTCGAAGACCTCGGACGTAGCCGGCGACGGGACTACGACCGCGACGGTGTTGGCGCAATCGATCTTCCGCGAGGGCGTGAAGACGGTGGCCGCCGGAGCAAATCCGATGGCTCTTCGCCGCGGCATTGAAAAGGCCGTGGCCACCATCATCGGCACACGCGACAAGGAAGGCAAGTGGATTGAGGGCGGCGCACTGGGCAAGCTGTCGATGCCGGTGAACGAGGGAACGGTTGCCCAGGTGGGCGCGATCTCGGCCAACGGCGACCAGGAGATCGGCGACATCATCGCCGAAGCGGTCAAGGTTGTGGGCAAGGACGGCGTCATCACCATCGAAGAGTCGAAGACGATGCACACCGGCCTGGAGACGGTCGACGGAATGCAGTTTGACCGCGGCTACCTCAGCCCTTACTTCGTCACCGACGCCGAGCGGCTGGAAGTGATTTTGGAAGAGCCCTACATCCTGATCTACGAGAAGAAGATCAGTGCGATGAAGGACCTTCTGCCACTGCTGGAGCAGGTGGCGCGCGGCGGCAAGCCGCTACTGATCATCGCCGAGGACGTTGAGGGCGAGGCGCTGGCCACTCTGGTGGTGAACAAGTTGCGCGGCACGCTGAACGTGGCCGCGGTCAAGGCTCCGGGCTTCGGCGACCGCCGCAAGGCGATCCTGGGCGACGTGGCGATTCTGACCGGCGGCAAGGCCATCACCGAGGATCTGGGCATCAAGCTGGAAGGCGTGAAGCTCGAGGATCTGGGCAAGGCCAAGAGGATCACCATCGACAAAGACAATACCACTATCGTGGACGGCGGCGGCAAGTCCTCCGAGATTGAAGGCCGAGTGAAGGAAATTCGCGCGCAGATCGAGAAGACCACCTCGGACTACGACAAGGAGAAGCTGCAGGAGCGGCTGGCCAAGCTGGTCGGCGGCGTGGCCATCATCAAAGTGGGCGCGGCCACCGAGACCGAGCTGAAGGAGAAGAAGGCGCGCGTCGAGGATGCGCTCCATGCAACCCGCGCGGCAGTCGAGGAAGGCATCGTCCCCGGCGGTGGCGTGGCGCTGGTTCGCGCCATTCCCGCTGTGGACGCGCTGATCAAGACGCTGGAAGGCGACGAGAAGATCGGTGCGCAGATTGTGCGCCGCTCGCTCGAAGAGCCTCTGCGCCAGATCGTCGCCAACGCCGGCGAAGAGGGCGCGGTGGTGGTGGCCAAGGTGCTGGAGTCTACCGATCCGCACTTCGGCTATAACGCGCAGACCTCGGTCTTCGAGGACCTGGTCAAGGCCGGCGTCATCGACCCGACCAAGGTGACGCGGACGGCATTGCAGAATGCGGCTTCCATCGCCGGTCTGCTGCTCACCACGGAAGCCCTGGTTGTCGAGCTTCCAGAACCCAAGCCTGCTCCAGGCGGCGGCCACGGCGGCGGCGGCATGGACGGAATGTACTAGCACCTGCGGTGCGGCAGACGCGCCTTGCAGGCGCAAAAGCCAAAACAAAGGCCTCCAGCTTCGGCTGGGGGCCTTTTGTCGTGGGATCGAATGTTCGCGCCTCGGCAATCACCCGGCACGCACACGCCAACTCAGGAACTGGACAAAACCCCACAGAGGCCGTTTGCCCTGCTAGGAGGTCAGCACCGCATTATTTGCGGAGACCAAGGACGGCGAAGATACCGTCGCTGTGGACGACTGTGTCCGCATGGGGCGCAGCCATCCGGCGGAGAGCCAGGAGCGCGGAATTGAGAACTCCGACCAGCCGCAATCCAGGCAAACCCGGACATCGGGTGAAGGCGACATGGGGGGATGGCTGAGAGTGCGGTGGCAGTTGCGATAAAGCCGGATCTCGGCCGGAACGATAAACAAGGACGTAGACTGGCACTTCGGGCAGATCATGGGCACACCTCTTGAAAAAGCACGGCAAGAGTGTTGCAAGTACAACAATCACAGGGAAAAATCAACTCTAATCTCATTAGGGGAAGTTTTTCAACAGTTTTAGTGAAAAAAGAAAACTTTCTGTCCCCTTTGGTACTATATTGATACAATAACTTCGATTACATCAAATATTCTTTAAGTAGAGTAGAAAAAGCTTTCACTTTCGGGATGTGCGATGCAGACGGCGCAACGGTCCCCGAGGGCCCGGCTTTCTCCGCCGAAGGAATGTATGCTGTTCAAATTACATTCCTCAGGGGCTAAAGCCGTGCCCATTCAAAGTAAAGCGCTACGCCGCGATCCGTATGGTCGCGCGCTTTCAGAGCAGAAAACCTCTCACTGGCCGCTAGCCTTGGTCCACTCGACGCGCAGGCCGGTACGGATATTAAAGGGCAGGCTGGGATAGCCGATTGGGGCGATGTGCCGGCTGTCGGTGAGGTTTTCCGCCTGGGCGTAGACGTTGAGCCAGGAAAGCAGCTTGAAACTGCCGCCCAGGTCCAGCTTGGCATAGCCCCAGTCGAGATTGCGGTTGGGCAGAATCAGCGAGTCTCCGAAGTTGGCGTCCAGAAGGTAGGTGGAGTCGTCGCTGCGGCTGGCAAAGGCCGAAGTAAAGACTCCAGTGAAGCGCTTGGAGGCGTAGCTGGCTGTGAAGAAGCCGGTGTGAGGCGGACGGCGAAAGGGACGCGCTCCTACCAGCGGCGAGTAAGCGCCCAGGGCAGTGCAGTTGGAGGTGCCCAGTGTGCATCCATTCGGGTAGGTGGGCGCATAACCGCCGATCAACGCCGCATTGTCACTGGTAAAGGAGCGCTGCACCACGGCGTCGAGATAGGTGTAGCCGCCGCGGAAGAAGAGATTCTTGCCGATGCCGCTCTCGACGGTGGTCTCGACGCCCTGTGCGCGGAAGGCCTGGGTATTGAATGTCAGACTCGAATCATTGGTGTAGAAGGAACCCAGATCATTTTTCGTCAAGCTGGGAAAGAGCGTGAGCAGAAACGGCGCGGGAACCGACTCGATCTCCTTGCCGAACTCATTGTGAAAGTAGCTGGCGCGGAAGTTCAGCCGCTCGCCAAAGAAGGCCTGCGCCACGCCGCCTTCATAGGTTCTTGTGTTGGGAGCGGCGAGGGGGCCGACGTGGAGTTGCTGCGCGATCGTGGGCAGGTTGTAGTAGAGCGAGTAGAACTTATCGGTCAGCTTGGGCTCGCGCACACCTTCGCCGTAGTTGAAGAAGATGCGGGTTCCGCTGAAGATTTTCTTGCGCGGGCGCAGGGCCTCATAGGAAAGCCCGGCGCGCGGCGAAGTATCGGTTCCAAAGAGAGAATTGCGCTCCAGGCTTCCGCCCAGCGTGTAATAGAACCGGTTCTTATAGTCGCCATGCACGCTGGCCAGGTAGTCGTAGTTGGTGCGCTCGTCCGAGTAGTCCTCTCCATAAGAGGCATCGACCAGCCTGGCGCGCTCATCTTCATAATGAAAGCCGATGAGTGCGATCAGGTGCGGCGTGAACTTGTAATCGCCCTGATAGGCCATCTGATCGCGATTGGAGACCTGCCAGTAGCCATTCGGATAATTAGATGCACAGCAATAATCAAGGATCGCCTGCCCCGTGACGGAATATCCGTTGGCGCCGGTGATGGTCAATAACTCGCCCAGGCTGTCTCCGTACGCGTCATAATCGCCGCCTCCCTCCTGGGCCCACTGCGTGTACTGCTCGCGCTTGCGCGTAGCCCCATAGCGCAGCATGTTATGAAAGGCCTCCGTGGTCTGGTTGTCGATGGAGGCGCTGATGAACAGGTCCTGATCCTTCTGCGTGGCGCTGTCTACGATGTGATAGAAGTCCCAGGCGTTGGGAACGCCGGTGGCATCGACGCCGTAGTGCAGCGTGCCGCGAAGCTGCGTGGCGCCGTTCAGTTGGTAGCCGAAGTTGGCCGCGGTCGTGGCCACATGATACTCGTCGTTGGGCAGATCGTTGGCGGTTTGCAGCCAACTGAAGGCGCCCAGGTAATCCAGCTTGCTGTGCGCGCCGGCTACCTCCAGCTCTTCGCGGGAGGTGGAGAGGTTGCCGGCATCGGCCTGCAGGAGGATCGAGGGATAGCTGGTGGTGCCGCGCGGGGTGGTGAGGCTGATGACGCCGCTGCCTGCGCCCGCGCCGTAGAGGCTGGAATCGGGGCCGCGATAGACCTCGGCGCGCTCGACGGCCGTGGTGGAGAGCGGGCCAAAGTCGAAGCCGTTGCCCAGATCGCCGGCGTCCACGCCGTCGAGGAGGATTTTGTTGGCGTCCGAGTTGCCGCCGCGAATAAAGAGCGAGGTCTGCGTGCCCAGCTGGCCCTCCTGCACCACGGTCATGCCGGGCATCAGCCGCAGAGCGCTGGTCAGGTCGTCGCGCAGCTCGAGATCAAGCGGGCCGAGGACGCTGGTGGCCTCGCTGGTCTGCGGCTGCGGCGTGGGGGTTCCGGTGGCCGTGACCACGATGGACTGGCGCACCCACTGGGGTTCGAGTACCACGATGCGTTCGACCGAGTCGAGCCGGCCGGCGTAGAAGCTGGGCGTCTCCAGCTGGCGAAAGCCGGAAGAGTTGACGACCAGGAAGAAGCGGCCCTCGACGCCGGTGAGAATCTGAAAGCTGCCGTCGGCGGTAGAGACGGTGGTGCCGACGGCTTTGCCGCCGCTGATTAAAACCACATTGGCCCCGACGACTTTGGCGCCGGTGGCGTCCGTGACCACGCCACGGATGGAGGCAGCCGGGCAGGCAACGGCGAAGGCGGCGAGCAGTAGAAGAGTGAGGACGCGGGGCAGCGCGCGCATGAATGAATTGTAGAAGCAGCGGGAGAGCTTTGGCTCGGAAACAGGCATGATGGCTCCTTCGTTCCCCTCGGAACGCAAGCGGGTTAGGGGCGCGAGGACCGGTCTCCTGACTTGCGCTTTTTCCAGCCACCTTCCCACAGACTAGGATCGGCCTGCAGTGGTTCACTTGGGAGCTCTCCGCGCTTGGCGGAAAGCCCCAGGCTGGTTCCCTGTCCGCACCCAGTGAAACGGGCCGCTGGCAGGGGCGCTTACAGTTGCGGGGCAGTGGCGGAGTTTCACCGTCTTCCCGAGCATCCTGGCGATTGCCGTTGTGAGTTGTGCTGCACCACTCGGGGAGCAGCCTCTATGACATGGAAGAAACTTCCATGCCATCAACATTTATAAACGGGATGGGGCGGAAAGTCAAAAGAAGGAATGGTGACCCCGGGAAGACTCGAACTTCCGACACGCAGTTTAGGAAACTGCTGCTCTATCCACCTGAGCTACGGGGCCACTTTTGGAATCAATAATTTGAAAGCACAATGAAAATAATTGGGTCACTTTGGGTCACGAAATGTAAAATGGGGCTATTCAGGACTCCATTTGAGGTGACCGAAGATGCAGCAAAAAAAATCACGGTATCAACAGGGTAGCATTTCAAAGGTTCAACGAGCGACCGGTTGGCGGTGGAAGGTACGGTTCAGCGAGTACAAAGACGGCAAGCGGTGGCAACGGACTCTCCTTTTCGACCCGGCCAAGTATCCAACGGAAAAAAAAGTCCGTGAGGCGTTAGAGTTGACCGTCTCCCAAGTCAACTCGGGTACGGCGGGCGAAAAGGCGGACGCGAAGTTTGGCACGATCACCGCCCTGTACCGCGCCGATCACATACCCACACTCGACCACTCTACGCGCGCAAATGTGGACTACCTGCTCCGTGACTACATCGAAGACAAATTCTCTAAAACGCCCTTAAGGGAAATGCGCCCCCTCGCCATCAACAACTGGTTGCAAGGGCTCAAGCTCTCAGCGACGACTAAGGCGGCGATCCGCTCGATTATGAGCGTGTGTTTTCGGCTGGCCGCTCTACATGAGTTCTTGCCACCGATGGAAGCCAACCCCATGAGCCTGATAAAAATTAAAGGCGTCACGAAGCGGAAAAAAAGGAGACCGGAAGTCTCTATTGAGAATTTCAAGAAGTTGCTGGCTGCACTACCTGAGCCACTAAACATTATGGTGCTCGTGGACAGCGCGTATGGACTCCGGGTCTCGGAACTGCTGGCGCTCAAGTGGGAAGACATTGACGTGGAGGCAAAGACGCTATCTATCGTTCGCAAGTTTACGCGGGGGCAGATAGGAGAGACGAAGACGGCTGCATCCGAAGCACCGCTGCCACTTGCCACGCCGATACTAGATGCACTGATCAAGTGGCGACCGAAGACGAGCGAGAGTGAATGGGTATTTCCGTCACCGAGCACAGGCGGCCCGCGGAGCGCATCCATGCTTTTACAAAAGGGAATCAAGCCCGTGGCGGCAGGGCTAGGACTAGGGGACGTTGGATTTCACTCTCTCCGCCATGCTTGCCGGTCGTGGCTGACAAGCATGGGGGTTGACCTCGGAACTACAAAAGGACTGATGCGGCACGCCAACATCAGTACGACCATGGACGTATACGGCTCTGCTCTGACGGATGATATGCGACAGGCACACGAGAAACTGGTGAAAGAACTGACCAAGTAAGTATGGAGAACGAAGCCCCCGGCCCTAAGGCCGGGGGCTTCGCTATTTGTCGTTGGATTGAATCCACTCCAAAAGCCGCTGGCGCGAAAACCGACAGAAACATCCAATCTTACGACCGGGGATGATTCCACGCTCGGCATAGCGAACGCATGTACGCCAATGGCACTGGATTAGCTCCCCTGCCTGTACTGGGTTCAATACATCATCAGTGTTGTCTTGCTGTGCGGCCATACAACTCAATCCCTTGGGGCTGTAGGGATTGGACGTACTAGGTGGACACCCAATAACTACTTTACCCTATACCCACCCGAGACGGCCGATCTATGCCGTGGGACGCCCTACCCTGGCGCCCACGCATCCACCTGGGCCTCTTCGTGCACCGCGTGAACAACTTGCCAACCGGTCTCTACGTGCTCGCTCGGGATCCGGAAAAGGTCGAGACACTCCGGCAGGCTATGCGGCCTGAGTTCCTGTGGCAACGCCCTCCGTCGTGTCCGCATGGCCTTCCGCTATTCCTACTGAAGGAGGGTGACTGCCGTACTCTGGCCGCGAGCGTCTCCTGCGGTCAAGACATTGCGGGGGACGGGGCCTTCAGCCTTGGGATGATCGCCGAATACATGGACAGTTTGGTTGTGTATGGTGCCGGCTTCTACCGAAATCTCTTCTGGGAGGCCGGACTCGTGGGCCAGGTGCTGTACCTCGAGGCGGAGGAGGCGGCATTCGTGCTACCGGGATCGGCTGCTACTTCGATGATCCGGTTCACGAGGTGTTCGGCATCTCTTCGCGCGATTGGCAGAGCTTCTACCATTTCACTGTGGGTGGCCCAGTCGAGGACGGACGCCTGACCACGTTGCCTGCGTACAGTTTGGGGGAAGCAGGATGAACACCCCGACATTTAAAATTGGATCGGTCGTCTGCGGCGTTCATTGCGACGTTGGAGGTGGATAGCCCGATGATGCAGGCACCGGAACGGTGATGGCTTTGGTCGTGTCTCCGCCGTCGGCGGGCGCAATGGCGATTTGGCACTCATCGAGATTCCGTTGTCGGTCAGCGCAATGCAGGGGAAAAGCCTGTGCAGCTTCGTTGGCGATGCTCCAGATCGTCTCAAGATAGCGGTCGTCGCAGAGGCGGATCATTCGTATTTACTCTCCCGTTCCTAGGTTTTCGTTTCCGGCTCTTACTGGCCCACCGTGATCGTCCCCACTTTGGTTAGACTTGCGGCTGCCTCCGAGTTTCCCAGATAGACGGTATAAGTTCCGGGAGCAACGAGCCAACTACTTGTGTCGGTATCCCAGTACGACATGGGATGCGAAGAGTCGTTCTGATCCACTTCGATAGTCACGGCCTGCGAAGCACCCGGTTGCAGCAGAACCTTCTGCCAGCCCACCAGTCGCTTGGGCGGCTCGTTGAGGCTGGCTGGCATTCCCAGGTAGACCTGCGCCACCTCCGCGCCAGCCACCCCGCCGGTGTTGGCTAGATTAAAGGTGACCTGGAAGTTCGGATTGGTGGTAGAAGAGAGGTTGTTCACGAGAGCCGCGTTGGTGATGGAAAATGTGGTGTAAGAGAGGCCGTAGCCGAAAGAAAACAAAGGCGTGAATCCGTTCACGTCGTACCACTTATAGCCCACGTTGTAGCCCTCGGTGTAGTTGACGTCAAAGGGAGTGACGCCGTCCGGGGGCTGAGGAATCGCAGGCCGGGGCAGTTGCGCCTCGCTGGCCGGAAAGGTAATGGGCAGTTTTCCGGAGGGGTCGGTAACGCCAAAGAGGAGGTCGGCAATCGCCGGGCCACCGCTCTGGCCAGGGTACCAGGCTTCCAAAACGGCGCTCACCTGGTTGAGCCATGGCATCAGGATGGGGCCGCCGTTCTCCACTACCACGATGGTATGCGGATTGGCTGCCGCCACGGCTTCCACCAGCGCATCCTGGTTGATCGGCGTAGCGCTGGTCAGGTCGGTCAGGCTGAGACTCGGCTCATCCATGCCCTCGCTGGCCCACTGGCTCACGAAGACAATGGCCACTTGCGACGATGCGGCCAGTGTAGCGGCTGCCGTCGAGTCGGAGCCATCGGCGAAATGCACCTTTGCGTTAGGAGCCTTGGCCTGAATGGCGATGAGTGGCGACGACGGATCCCAAGTCACCGTCGCCCAGCAAGGCGGACATGGCTGCGGGCCGGTCATCGCGCCCCCGATGGGCTGCACCTGCGCCGAGCCACCGCCGGAGAGCACGTAAGAGTCCGCATGGGAGCCGATGATGGCGATCGATTGCAGGTTGGCCGCGCTGAGTGGCAGTTGATTGCCGGCATTCTGGAGCAGGACCGCTCCCTGTTCCTCGATCTCCTGCGCTACGGCGGCATCGGCCGCGGCCGGGATCAACTGGGTATTCGGCGGATAGCCTAAGATCGGCTGGATATTCTGCGGATTGTCGAAGATTCCCACCGCAAACATGGAGCGCAGAATGCGGTGGACCATATTGTCCAGCCGCGACTGCGGCACCTGTCCACTGGTAATAGCCTGCCCTAGCGTGGAGAAGTATTGCTGATTGGGCTGTTCCTGATCGAGTCCGTTTACGGCTGCGTTGACGGTGCTTTGCGTCGCCCACCAATCGGACATGACGAAGCCTGGAAAGGCCCAGTCTGTCTTGAGCACTTCGTTGAGCAGATACTTGTTCTCGCAGTCGTACTGGCCGTTGGTCAGGTTGTAGGAGCACATCACCGACTGCACATTCGAGTCCTTGACGCCGATCTCGAAGGCCAGCAGATCGCTCTCCCGGCCGCTCCGCTCGTCGATGATGACATTGGCTGTGGTGCGTCCGGTCTCCTGGTCGTTGAAGGCAAAGTGCTTGATGTCGGCAATGACGTGCTGGGCCTGGATAGCGGTCAGATGTGCAGCCGTAATCTTGCCGGCCAGGATGGGGTCTTCGCCCTTGGTCTCAAAGGTGCGGCCGTCGCGCGGCTCGCGGCCGATGAGGTTGGTGTTGCCGCCCAGGTTGACGTTGATGCCGTAGTCGGCCAACTCCGTGCCGATGACTGTACCGTATTTGGTGGCTTCATTCAAGTCCCAACTGGCCGCGCTGGCGATCGACGAGGGCAGCGCAGTGGCCGGTCCCACCGCATTGCCCACGCCCACACTGCCGTCGGCCAAATACAGAGCGGGAATACTCAAACGCGGGATTCCCGGCACCCATCCCGCCGCGCCCAACGGAATCGTGTACCCCCATTCAAGGTTGGTCGTTACCCCACCCTGCACCATTGCGAGCTTTTCGTCCTGCGTCATCTTCGCCAGCACCGCATCCGCCCGCTGATCGGGCGTGCCGGTGGTGGGAATGGAGAAGGATGAGGAACTGCCTCCGCATGCGGCCAGGGCCAGGACAAGCGGCAGAATCAGCAGGCAAGCCAGAGGCCCCTTTGCGCGACTGCGCCGTCTCCAGGCTGGAGCGGCGAGAGTGATTTCCGAAACATCAAGCATATGCGTCTCCAAGGTTAAAATTAAGTAGCCAACATCATCGACCCGCCAGCTGCCGGGGACCATTCTCGCAAGTGAGGGTTCCGAGTGGATTGTCGGTAAACCGTCGGTTATGTGTTTAATCGTGCAAAGTCTGGATCGATTGCCGCGCCAGAGCTGGGCTGGTGGGCAAAATGAACGCGACCGCACCGGCAAACAAAGCCTGAGCGGAGAAAGAATAAAGGATTCTTCTCAAGTTCATAGCTATTCCTTTCAGAGGCGGAGAATATCCGCAGTTAGAAGACGAATGAGACTGACATTTACATGACAGAAGAAGTTCTTAGCGTCAATTTACCGCCTGGTTGCAAATTCCCCAACGGAATTCATGTTTGCCGGATGAAGGAAGACCGAGGCTGTATCGGGAAGCCGTTCGGCTGCTATTCTCTGTCCATGCGGCACAGATGGCGTTCAGAATCGAGACATGGCCTGGCCATTGAATGAATTTCTGTTGTCACATAAATGGCAAGCTCCTTCGTCTTCTAAACGGAGCCCCTGAACAGACCGAACGGTGATTGGGAAGTGCTGTTCAACTTGCGCCTACTATGCAAATGAAGACCGAAGCATCCACACAAGCGACCATCACGGCACAGACATCCGTCCTGTTCTTGACTCAGGAACCATTGGATCTGGAGCAAAATGTAATCCGTGCCTACGAAACGCTGCGAACCCCGGTATACCAATACCTGGCAGCGACTTTCGGTGACCCCGCCGAGGCCGAGGATATGACGCAGGAGACGTTTCTCCGGCTTTATCTCTACTGGGCCGGCGGCAAAACCATCGCGGACAATCGCGTGCGGTCATGGATTTTTCGAGTCGCTCATAACCTGGCAATTGACCGGACAAGAAGCACAAAGTTTATTTGTGAGCTTGCTTCCGAGGAATACAGTGCGGTAGTGCTTCAGGTGCCGGATGGCGGAAAAGATCCTGAAGAGACATTACTCGACCGTGAGCGGTTCAATGCCGTGCGCAATGGGCTTGCATTGCTTTCGGCGCAAGAGAGTCGCTGCCTTCATTTACGAGCCGAGGGGTTTTGTTACCGCGAGATCGCGGAGATTCTAAACATCACAAGTTCCAGTGTCGCCGAGTTTCTGCGGCGGGCAATGCGGAAGATGGCGAGGTAACGGAATGGAAAGCCGATTTAATTGTTTTCGCAAAGATCGGGACTGGCACCCAGGCGAGGGTGATCTGTTGCTCCATTTGGATGGCGAACAGACCTCGCGAAAAGCCGCGCGCATTCGGATGCACTTGGAGGCGTGCTGGGCTTGCCGCGTGAAGGCGGAAAAGACCGGCCAGACAATTTCTTCGTTTATGGACTATCGCAACCGCATCCTGCTGCCGAACTTGCCATCACCTGCAAAACACACGGGCAGGTTCGAGAGCAAACTTCATGCGTTAGTAATGCAGACTCAGGCCAATCTGCCTTCCTGGCCGGCTAGGCTGGCCGAAATCCGTGGCTTCAGCGAAAGAATATTTCACGCGCCACTGATGGCAGTGGGCGTGGCCGTGGTGCTGGTGCTCAGTTTGGCTGCCGGAGTATCGTATCTTTGGTCTCCCACGGTCAACGCTCAGCAGTTGCTTGATCGTTCAAGCGCTATCGAAGAGGCTCACGACAACAATCCCAATGTTGTACAGCATCGCTCATTGCGGCTGGAGAAACGGAGATACAGCGACAAACAGCTCCTTCTTCGCCGCCGCATCGATGTCTGGCACAGTGGCGCGCGTGGAGTTACCGCGCGGCGGGTGTATGACGATTCCGGAAAACTCGTCGCCGGAGAATGGAGCGAGAGTAATGGTTCATCCGCAGTCTATAAACGGGGGGCCAAAACGGAAATCAGCACGCACGGCGAAATTGCTCACAAAGTTCTGGATTCTCCAGACGATCTTTGGGAGTACGACCTTTCTGCTAAAAGTTTTGAAGGAATCGCGGGAGAAGTTGCTCAAGAGCGAGTAGACAAGCAGGGAAACAATTACGTTGTTCACTACGAACCGAAAGATAAATCTGGCGACAGTCGGTTGCTGAGTGCGGCTCTCACGGTCCGCAAGGATGATTTCAGGGCGGTTGCTCTCGAATTGACAGTCCAGGAAGATACAGGAGTGACGGTCGGACCGGGCACGCCTGTGGTGTATTCGATTGTCGAAGCCAGTTTCGCGCAGCAGCCTGCGCTCGAAGTCAATCCGCAAGTGTTTCTGGCCGACGCTGAGTTTCTTGCTTCCCCTTCCCTCCAGCAAGGCGATGTGACCGCCGACCTCCAGATTGAGACAACCTATTTGCTCGATCGGGCCGGGGCGACTCTTGGCCAGGAAGTTACAGTAACTGCCGGCGCAGATCATAAGCTGCATATCGATGGAGTCCTGGCAACAGAATCTCGGAGAGCGCAAATCGTCAAGATCCTTGCCCCGGTTCGACACAATCCGGCAACAGTTATCAATCTAATCACTGTTGCTGAAGCGATGCAGCGGAAGCGAGCGGAACCGGTTGTTGTGGCGAAGACAGATACGCAGACCGAACGCGCGTCTATCCCCTTGTACGATCAATTGAATCGGTATTTCAAGGCGCAAGCAGCGCCTGGTTCTTCGGATGACGTTCCCGCAAAGATTCAGCAGCTATCGGAACAAATCCTGGAGGACTCAAGCGAGGCCATGCGTCACGCATGGGTTTTGAAACGGCTTGCTAGCACTCTTCCTCCAAAGGAAATCGGCAGCCTGAGTCAGACAACCCACAAAGAGTATCTTTGCATGGCAGCGGCCCACGCGCAAGCAGTGAGCAAACTAACTGGGAAACTGCGGCTGGAACTTGCTCCCATTCTTTTTCCGAATGGAGTTTCTCCTGAAACGGCGGGAGAAGGAAGCAGTTCTGACCCCACAGATCTGACACTTGCAGTTCAGCAGTTATTCGAGACGGCATCGCGAAACGACGCGGCAATACAGTCCAGTTTCAGCGTCACGACTGGACAAGCCGCAGAAGGCGCAGTCAAAGTGCAAGAAATCCAAAATTTGCTGCTGCAAACTGAGAGGCTATCGAAGTGGCTAAGTCAAGCCGCAAGCGTTAGTGACTGCGATCAAGACTCGCCTAGGTAGTAGGCCTTGCGGTACGAGAGTTCCACCGAATTCTGTTGCGGACCATCAGGCTTTGAAACGAGGAAACTACGCTATGTTCTACAAGCAAACTTGGTGTGCCCGGCGCTTATTGTTCCACTTCGCGGCATTCATACTTGTTTCATTGGTGGCGGAAGGAGCCGTTCTTCAGGCGAACGGTCAGGAAGCGGCAGCAAACATTGTCGGCATCACTGCCGATACCAACGCCGCAGCCGTGCCATTCGCTCAAGTCTCTGTCACCAATAACGGCACCGGCCTTGAGCGCCAGACTACTTCCGACAAGGAGGGAAACTTTATCCTTCCTGAACTTCCCCCTGGAACCTATACGTTAACAGCCCAAAAGGTGGATTTTCCCAGGGTACGGATGACCGGCCTACAATTGCAGTTCGGCATCAATTCCAGAGTCTTCGTTCAATTTCCGGTCACCGTGACCCTGCGCGGGAAGGTCACAGATTTCAAAACGTCAGAGCCGGTTGCGAAAGCACTGGTTTCTGTTCACAGCCAAAATCTGGAAGCAGTTACAGACGATATCGGTCGGTTCGAACTCTCCAGTGTTCAGCCCGGCGAGGTGGAACTCTACATAAGCACTGTGGGCTATGGGCTTTTCAGGACTAAGCTGCAAGTTTCGGCGAATGGCAATGCCGATGTTGAATTCCAAATTGGCCAGGAGGCGTTGAAGCGGAATGATCAGGTCACGGTTACCTCCGGCCCGTTCGATCCTATCGAAACCAGCGCGCCTACCGAGCAGGTGCTACAAGCTTCCGAGTTGAAGAACTTGTCGAGTATGTTCGGAGATTCGTTTCGTTCCATTCATAGCCTGCCAGGAGTAGCCGCGCCAGACGATTACTACGCCGATTTCGCCTATCGCGGCGCCGGCATTCCGAATATTGCGTTTTATTTGGACGGCGTGTTATTGAAAAACCCATTTCACGAGGACAAACAGTTTACCGGCGTGGGATCAGTTTCGCTGCTGAATGGAGATACCATCGAGTCCATTTCGCTGCTCGGAGGCGGTTTCCCCGCCAAGTACGGCGAAAGCGCCGGAGCAGTGCTGAATATTCAGACGCGCGAACCTGATCGCGAGAGAATCTCGGCCCGCATCAATATGGATTGCTTTCAAGGCGGCGCGACCGTTGAAGGTCCATTGGGCCGCTCGAAGAAAGCGGCATGGCTAGTGACCGCAAGGAAGAGCTATCTCCAATACCTGATGAGCCGTCTGGGCTATTCCGGCCTGTCAATCGGATACTATGACACGGAAGACAAACTAAGTTGGGATCCCTCGCCGAAACATCACATCAACCTGATGGCGATCATTGGAAACGCGAGTCTGAATCAGACCTACTCCGACCCAACAGATGCGGCCAATGCGCAAAGTCCCATGGACATCGTAAACATGAGTTGGCAATGGACTCCGCGGACCTCCGCTAGTATGCGCACCGCCCTCAGTTACAGCAGCGAAAGCGATCACAACTGGATGGACAGCGGTGACCTTTTGCGCTCCCCGTCCAAGGACTACGGAATCAGGCACGATGACACGATCCAATTCACCAAACATCTCAGCCTGGA
Organism: Acidobacteriaceae bacterium; assembly: GCA_003134855.1. Lineage (GTDB taxonomy): Bacteria > Acidobacteriota > Terriglobia > Terriglobales > Acidobacteriaceae > Telmatobacter. Next base: position 10,986 of record PLCS01000007.1, on the reverse strand, counting down.
GGCAGGCGGCGAGGCCCGTGATTCACGGGAAAACTATGTGAGTAACTATGTGTGGGATGTTCTGACGGCGCGGCCGGTAGTAACCTTTTTCCCGGTTGGGCAGTTCGATACGCAAACCAGGCGATACGGAGCCTATGCCCAGCCATCCTGGAGCGCTCTCCATGGGCGGATTCTTTTGAATGCGGGTGGGCGATTCGACCGCTTCGACTATACGCGCCAGCAGGTTTTTCTTCCCCGCGCCAGCGCTTCGATTGGAATTACATCTAAAACCAAAATATTGGCGGGCTATGGGCAATACGCAGAGTTTCCCGAACTCGAGCAACTTCTGGGCGACTTTAACAACCCGGCCCTGCGCGCCGAACGCTCGACTCACTACATTCTAGGGTTTGAACAGCAATTCTCCGAGAGAATTCGCTTCAAAGCAGACTTGTATGACCGGAAAGAAAATCAGCTTCCCTACTCGCCGCAAACGGAATGGCGTCTCGTGAATGGCGTCGCAACGGGACCGCTCTACGGAACAGTGTTGACTAATTCCACGCGAGGTTACTCCCGCGGCATGGATCTCACCTTGCAAAGAGTAAGCGCCAATCGGCTCTCAGGGTGGGTGTCTTACAGCCTTGGACACGCGCACTACTGCGACACGCTGACCAACCTGTGTTTCGATGGAGACTTCGACCAGCGCAACATTGGAACAGCTTTTGCCAGCTATCGCTTTAATCCGACCGTAAACCTGAGCGGCAAGTTTAACTATGAAAGCAATTTTCCTGTAGTCGGATTCTTTCAGGGCAATCCAGCGGCTAGCGATCAGACGGCCTATTTTACACTCTCCACACAACGCAACCAGTTACGTGTGCCTGCCTTTAGCCGGTTGGACATCCGGTTGAACAAGGCCTACTATTACAAGCATTCCAAGCTGACTGCGGACGTGGAAATCGACAATATGCTGGACCATAAAAACTGGCGGTACTTTGGCTTGCAGCAGTACAATTTCAGCACCGGGCAGGCACAGTTGAGGCGCGGCAATATGCTGCCAATTCTGCCGTCCGCGGGATTCACCCTCGAGTTCTAACGTCTAGGGACGGAAACTAGAACTGGTTGCATAAATGCCTCAAGGTGATGAAGAGGCAGGCTCATTGGAAGAAGCCATGAAAGACAGACAGGATGCGGTCGTGGCGTACCTGAACACGGCGGAAGATCTGCATCCATGCATCGGTTAGTGAGTTTTCGGCAACGAGGCATAATAGAAAATTCCGGGCTATTTCCTGCTTGGCGAAGCAGCAAGGATACGACGCGCGAAGGTGCGGCCGATGTTGAAGCGGCGGGCGATCTCGGATTTGCTAAGGCCGGAGCGGTGTAGTTTGCAGACCTTGTAGGCGTGGATGGCGGCGGTTGCGGGCTGGCCAAGCAGCTTGCCGTTCTGCCGGGCATGAGCCAGTCCGGCCCATACACGGTCACCCAACCGGCCAGAGTGGAGCGATCCATATCGGCGCGTGCATCGGGGATTTGGCGCCAACCGAGAATCTTTCCTGGTGATATCGGCGTTTTCGAGGACTAATCGTTGCGATCATCCCAAAGACGCGCTCACCATGCAACGAAGCCGCTTTCAATAGCGGCGGCGCTGCTCGACCTTCTTAAGGGGTTCTCGCGCCGATCAAACGCGCCAATCAAATTGAGCTCCATCTGTACTTCCTGACTATCTCCGATATATTCGCGAGGAGACAGGTCACTATCGGCCGATGCACCGGACTACAGATTCTCTGGGTGTTCAATTGCTTGCGGCGAATACGGCGAATGCAACGACTACAGCATTTTCGATTCTGGTGTTTACAGAATTCATACAGCAGAGTGGCTTTTTCCTCAAAAAAAGCCACCTCCGACGTACTCTTAATGTCAACATGTGAAGCGAAAATGCTCTAAATGGCTGGTTGAGCCAAAAAGGCTGCCGCGCCATTTGCAGGCTGCCTAGCGAGCGTTCGGTGGGATGAACAACGATGGGCCTCGATCTGCTTGAGGCCCATCGGTTTGGAGTGAGTTAGCGAGACTCAGTATGTGAAGGTACTGGATTTCCGTAGATGATTCCGCGACCGTTTGTACCGAAATAGACGCGGCCGTAGATGCGGGGATCACCGGTGATGGCGCTGTTGGTGAGTGCGTATTGGTGTTGATCGTCGTTGATCCGAAGCCAGGTGAATCCGGCATCGTCGGAGCGGTAGATGCCCCAGACACCAAACACCTCTGCACTGCTGTAAAGCGCCGGGTATTTGTGGAAACGTGCTGGCATCCCGAAGCCAATTGTGCTGGCCGCCTCGACCTCCCACAGCTTGAAGAATGAATGACCGCCATTGAGCGAATGCCAGATGCCGTACGCCGTGGTTGTGCTTCCGCCCGCCAGCCAGATGTCGCCCTCGTGGCCGGGCGTTGCCTTGAACTGCGCAGGCGTGCCCGCCGGCGGCAGGTTGCTCGCAGCGCTAGAGGCGAAGGTCTGACCGCCATTGGTGCTGATGTAGAAGACGCCGTTGGCGAATGCGTAGAACTTCAGCGGATTCACACGGTCGGCCCGCACGCTCGCCCCAGCCGGTGCGCCGGTCGATGCCGTCCAGGTCGTTCCCATGTCTGCGGAGAAGTACACTCCCGGTCCGCAGCTCCACACCACAAGGCTGCCATTGGCCGCGGCAGCCACTGTTCCACCTGACGCGCCTGAAGGTTGCGTGGCTCCAGGAGTCCACGTCTGCCCGTCGTCGCCCGAGAACGCGATGTTCTCTCCGTTGCTGCTGCCCGTTCCCACGCGAACAATGAAGCTCGGGCTCAGTTCCGCGTAATCCAGGCTCGTGCCCGTGGTGAATACCGGGTTCGCATCCATCACGCTCGGCACTGAAAGGTCGTTGTGCGTGTAACCTCCATTGTCGGCCACGGCACTGATCAGATGAGCCGTGCCCGCCGGTGGACTAATCAGGTCCTGCACGGCCGTCTCTTCAATCCCCACCGCGGCCACTGATATGTTGGCCTCGCCGCCCGAGTCCCAGGCCGTCAGGTTGTCCGTGCCATACATCGTTGCGCCCGTGCCATACAGCATATGGCTCGAATCGAAGGGATCTACCTCCAGCGACTCAACCATCCAGCCCAGCTTCGGCGTCGGCTGCGGACACAGCGAATTGGTCGTCCCCGGCACCGTGCATGTTGCCGGCGTTGCGCCGAACGTCAGCCACGGCGCAACCGATGCGTAGCTCAGCGTGTAGTTCGGAGCCAACACATTGGGCCAGGGGTTAGACCAGTTCACGTTCCAGATCAGGTTCCAGTTGGTTCCCCCGTCCAGGCTGCGGAAGATTTGCGTGTCCGGCCACCATTGGTTCAGCGCCGAAACGACAATCGTATTCGGGTTTTCCGCATCCACCGTTAACCCGCCAAACCCATACCCTCCGTTCAGCGGCGACGCAGGCGGAGTAATCAGCGTCCAGGCCGTCGCGCCCGTGTCATACTTCCACACATCGCCGGCCGAGCCGTCATAGGGTCCCGCATTGTTGTTGTAGCTCAGGTAAAGAATCCCCGTAGACGCGAGCTTGCCGTGGTGCGGCATCACGCCGGTCGGCTGCCCAACAACCGCCGTCCACGTTTGCCCGCCATCGTTACTCTGCCACAGGCTGCTCGCCGGGTCTGCCACGCCCACATAGATATTCTTTGACACTTTCCGGCCGCCCACAGTCACCGTCGTGCGCGGGTCGAACGTCTCCCAAACCACGCCAATCGGGTCCAGGTCATAGGTGTCACCCGGGCCGTAGGCCGGCTCATGGTAAGGGCCGGTGTCAGGGAAGTTAGTCACCTTAGCCCATGTCTCGCCGGCATCCATACTCCGCCAAAGCCCGTTCCCGCTCCGGGTTCCAAGATAAAGAATGCGAGTGTTGTTTGGATCAATAGCAAGCCGCTCACCCATCCCGCGGCCAGGCATGTTGCTGCCGACTTTGAATGGCAGGTTAATCGTCTGGAACCGCCGCCCTTCGTCGAACGAACGCAGAATCGCGCCGTTCTCGGTCGTGTAATCGTTGGTGTAAGTTCCCACCGCCAGATACACGCGGTGCGGGTCCACTGGATCGATCGCAATGCTCTCCACACCGCTCAGGTTCCAGTCCGCAAAGCCCACCCAGTCCAGCAGCGGAATCCACCGGCCCGCATGCGTATCGAACCGGTACGCACCGCCAATATCCGTCCGGGCGTACACCAGACCGGGTTCCTTGGTGCTGAAGACGATTCCAGGGATGAAGCCCCCGCCGCCGCCAATCACCACATTGTTGAAGTTGTAAGGGTTGAAATCGAACCACAGCCCTTGAGCTGACGCGGTTGACGAACTGAACAGACCTGGCAAGATTGCAACCAAGCCAAGCACACGAAGCAAATCGCCCCATTTGGGGGACAAAGAAGCGAATAGGCGCATATTGAACACATACCTCCTTCCTCTGGAGCGCATTGTGCGGCGCGCATACACGTTTGTCAAGAGAAAATACAAGGGTAGTTCGTTGTATGGTTGTCGCTCGTCTTACCTCGCTCCAACCATGTTCGATTTCTTAGAGTCGAGACGTGGCGCGTTGGCCCATGTCCACACACGAATTTGGGTGCCCCAGGTCCGGATTCTCGGACCTGGGAGCGTTTCCAAGTCAACTGGTGACAACAGCCCGGTTCACTCACTGAGCCGGCGCGTTTGTTGAAGTGCAGACGAAGGCCGGTGGCTGATCCATATTAATCTCGCGCTGGAGTTCACTGCCTCTGCCCCAGTGGCGCGTACGATGGTGAGAGGAGAATCGCAGATGGAAAAGCGGAAGCTTGGAACTGCCGGGCCTGATGTGCCCATGATTTGCCTGGGCGGCAACGTCTTTGGGTGGACGGTGCCTGAGGTGGAGGCCTTTCGCCTGCTCGATGCGGCGCTTGATGCCGGATTGAACTTCGTGGATACCGCGGATGTGTATTCTCGGTGGGTTGCTGGGAACAAGGGGGGCGAGTCGGAGACCATCATCGGCAAGTGGTTTGCGAAGTCCGGCAAGCGCAAAGACGTGATCCTGGCGACCAAAGTCGGCGTGGAGATGGGCGAGGGCAAGAAGGGGCTGAAGGCGGCCTACATCCGCCAGGCGGTGGAGGATTCGCTGCAGCGGTTGCAGACCGACTATATCGACCTCTACCAGGCGCACAGGGACGATCCGGAGACCTCGCTGGAAGAGACGCTCACTGCCTTCGATGCGCTGGTGAAGCAGGGGAAAGTTCGGTTCATTGGCGCATCCAATTACAGCGGAACTCGGCTGGCCGAGGCCCTGGAGACGAGCCGCAAGCGTGGGCTGGCAAGCTATATCTCGCTGCAGCCGCACTACAACCTGATGGAGCGCTCCGCCTTCGAGACAGACCTGCTTCCCGTGGTGGAGAAATACCAGATCGGCGTGATTACCTACTACTCGCTGGCAGGTGGCTTTCTGACCGGCAAGTATCGCAGCCAAAAGGACGCAGAGAAAGCGGCACGCGGGGCAACGGTGCAGAAATACCTGAACGAGCGGGGATTCGGTGTGGTTGCGGCGCTGGATGAAGTGGCCCATGCACGCGGATCGACGCCGGCGCGCGTGGCGCTGGCCTGGCTGCTTGCGCGGCCGGGAGTCACGGCTCCGATTGGCAGTGCGACGAATGAGAAACAATTGGCCGATCTGGCGGAAGCCACGAAGTTGAAGCTGGACGCGGAGTCAATTCAGAAGCTGAATGCCGCGAGCGCATGAACGGTGGCCGCAGAGCTGTGAATGGCCACCGGCGGTTGAGGTAACTTCTGTGTCGGCCTGGCTATTGAACTACTCATGGCACAATCGACGAATCTGTCGGTGGTGTTCGTCGCCAACCAGCAATGTGCAAACAGGCGTAATATGTCTTCATGAAGCGTTTCACCGCGATTGCGCTGATTGTCGTTGGGGTTGCGCTTCCAGCCTGCGCCCAGCGCTCCGCATCTCGCGGAGGCTTCTCGGGCCACTCCGGATCAGCGTTCCACGGGAGCTTCAGCGCTTCCGTTCCGAGTAGATTTTCAGGCTCTCCCCGCTATACCGGCAGCAGATCTCTCAGCACAGCCCGCGGCCTCCAAAGAGGCGGTGCCAGCAATTTCAGCGCTCGCCCAGCCTACACCGGGGCTTGGCGCTATCGCAGGCTATACCGGGCGCCTTCCAGAGCGGGGATTCCCTACGTGGTTGCGCCATGGACGGGATGGGCAGGCCCTTATTCTCTGGGATACCCGGATGACAGCGGCTATGGCGACTCGACGGTCGCACCGGGTGATGCGTCCGGGGGATACGATGGACAGCCCGCGGAGCCGGGGCAGCCAGCGCCTCCTGACCACTACCAGCCCGCTTCGGATCAGTCGCATCCGTCACCAGCCTCGGACAGCGTGGATGCGGTCACGCTTGTCTTCAGAGACGGTCGCCCTCCTGAGCGGATTCATAACTACCTTCTGACTCGGGCCACACTCTACGTTCTGGATCAACGTCACCGTGTTATCCCAACTGACCTACTCGACCTGGCTGCGACAGCGAATGTGAATCACGACGCCGGAATTGACTTTCAACTCCCCGGCGCTCCCAAGTAGTTGCGGCCACGCTCAAGAACCGGCGCTGGCATTACGCCAGATGCTTTTTGAGAAAACGCAGGGTCCGCTCTCGCGCCTCAACCGCAGCCTCTTTGTTGTAGCTCCCCCGCGCATCGCAGTTGAAGCCGTGTCCCGCCTCATACCAGTAGATTTCCACCTCGGGATGTGCGGCATGAACCTTCTCCACCTCCTCCGCTGGAATATGCGTATCCTGCTTGCCGAAGTGCAGCATCACAGGCGCAGAGAGCATCTCGCAGGCATAGTTTCCAATGCGGCCACCGTAGTACCCCACCGCAGCCGCAGGATGCAGCCGCGCCGCAGCCACCCACGCCATCGTTCCGCCGAAGCAGTAGCCGATAACACCAATTTTCCTTCCCGGCGTGCTTTCGGCAAACGCCATCGCAGCCGCGATATCCGCCAAGGCGTTCACGGGGTCGAGCTTCGGCATAAATCCCATCGCCTTCTGCATATCGGCGCCCTCGTAGCCAAGCTCTACTCCCCGCTCAATACGGTCAAAGAGCGCAGGAGCCACCACCAGAAATCCGTCTTTTGCATAACCGTCGGCTACGGAGCGAATGTGCGTGTTGACTCCGAATATCTCCTGCACCACCACAAGCCCCGCGACGGGTGTGCCCTCCGGCCGCGCTACATAGGCGTTAAGTTCATGCCCATCCGTGGCCGTCAATGTCACGTACTCACTCATTTTCCTTCCTCCTCGATTCGCGCTATCCACGTGTCATCCAATCAATGCGCCTCTTCTGCCGATATCTGCTTGAGATTGTTGACTACACGCTCCAATTCGCCCACGATTCGATTCACTCCAGACAATTTGAACACTTTGATGAGTTCCTCGAAATACCAAATCTGGTCGTTTCGGCCACGTTTGAATCGTTCCCAAACCCGCGGTCCGACCTCTCGGTAATCCTCAAGTATCGCCCTTGCGTTGTATAGTTTGTCGGCAACCGAAATGAGCTGGACATCGGCCGGTTCTTCGCGAAGCCTTTGGATATAGGTTTGTTTGCGCTCCAGCCAGGATTGCTTCTTGCTGGGGTCCTCCGTAAGACTATCGGACAGTCCCGCAACCATACGCGTCACATTCGAGCCGAAATTGTGCTCGATATCCCTGAGCCGCGGCAACCCTCCGTGATCTTCTGCGGCGTCATGAAGAAGGGCTGCAATCACCATGTCTTCTGTGACAGGGAAGCGTACGTACCCAACCTCGCCCATGACCAGGGAAACAACCCCCAGGAGATGCGCCAAGTACGGAACGTCGGTTCCCTTGCGCCGTTCGATATGGATGTGACGCGCATAGTCGATTGCACTCGTAAACCTGGCGGTCAGGTAAAGCTTCTCGGTCTCAATATTGTTCATGCCTTTGCTTTCTTGTCTCATTGCGCCTCGATGCACACTGTTTACGAATTACGTTGGTCTCTCCCCGTCTGGTTTTCCTCGCGAATTCCTTCTATGGAGGCCACGATTCGTTTCTGCCTCCGGTAAGGGTGTAAATTCCGACGGTGGTTGCGACGTCTGCGTGGCGGAGAAGGGTCTGAACTGTCTTGGGGTCTTTCCCCTGCTGGACAAGGTAGGACGCCAGACTATGCCGTAAGGTGTGAAATCCAAATCGGATGCTATCCCCTTCGTTGATGACAGGCATTCCTGGCCGCTGCTTAGAGCGGCCAGGAATAACGGGACTACTGGGTGACTGTCAAGGTGAAGGTTGCGGTTTGGGTGGAACTGGAAGCGCCGGACGTCGTGGAGGAAACATTAGCATTTGCCACGACGGTAACGACATCCGTGCCCAGTGGGGTGCCGGTTTGTACGCCGCTGCCGCCGCTGCCGCTGCCGCCGGCGCCGCTGCCGCCGGCGCATCCTAGGGCACCGCTAACCAAGATGGTGCCAACCAGCAGCAGGAGCAGTATGCCACCCATGCGAACTGTGAACGACCGACGCCGCCACGCGATGAAGCTGCCAAGCAACAGGCCAGGGAGGAAGAAGACGGCTGCCAGCGTTGGCCCTTGCGTAGTTCTGTTTTGGGCGATGGTGGCCGTTCCGCTGGCGGTTGTGGTGATGGTCAACGTCGAGGTTTGCACTGTATTCGACCCGTTAGCGGTGACACTAAGCGGTGCGAAGGTGCATGTGGCGCCGACGGGCAGACCAGAGCAGGAGAAGCCGACGGTGCCTACGAATCCGCCATACGGAGTGAAAGTGAAGGACGTGGTTGCCTGTTGTCCTGCCACTACGGTGACACTCGATGGATTCACGTTAAGCGTGTATCCGGGGCTTGCGTTTCCGGAGATAATGATGATGTTGCACGAGGTGCCGGTTGCGCCGTTGGCATCAGTCACCATCATCGAGAAGGTGCCGCTCGCAGTCGGCGTTCCTGTGATCTCGCCGGTTGAGGTGGTCAGTGACAGGCCTGCGGGTAGCGTGCCCACAATCGAGTAGCTGTAGGGCGCAGTCCCGCCCGTCACGTTTATCGGGCCGCTGTCAAAGGACACTCCCACAACGCCCGTGGTCACTGCTGAGCAGGTAATGGTAAGCACACTATTACGGGTTACGGTCAGGCTCGCGCCGGAGGGTTCCTGATTGCCGCCGTTGCTGGTCTGCAAGGCTCCAGCGGGCAGATTATTGAAATAGTTGGCGCAAGGGGCAGTCACTTGAACGGTCATGGTGCAGAAGCCGTTGGCCGGAATTGAGCCGCCGGTAAGAGTCACTGTTGAGCTGCCCGGAGGGGCGTTGACCGCTCCACCGCAGGTGTTACTTGCGTTGCCATAGACGACCATGCCCGCAGGCATGTTATCGACCAGCGGCGCCTCCAGCGTTGCGGCCTGGGAGTAGGGATTCATGAGGGTAATGGTCAACGTTGAGATGCCATCAACATTGATCGTGGAAGGAGAGAAGGTCTTGAGCAACTGTGTGCCCGCGCTGGCGGACGCGCCGACGACAAGCGATGCATCTGCCTGGTTCGCATTGTTGCCGTTGCTTGTTTTGAGCGTCCCGATCTTAAGGGAGTTGACGTAAGTCCCCGCATTCAGCACGGAGACAAATACGGTGATCGCGCAAGTGCTGTTCGCCGGTATCTGGCCGTCGGTGAGGGTTACAGACGCGCTGCCATTGGAGGCAGTGAGCGTTCCACCGCAGGTGTTGTCGGGAATCGCGGTGGGGAGGCCGTAGACGACCATGCCGGCGGGCAGGCTGTCAGTGAACGGCGCGGTCAGCGTTGCGGCCGTGGCATCGGTGTTCGACAGGGTGATGGTAAGCGTGGTGGACGCTCCCGGCAAGATTGCAGCCGGGTAGAAGAACTTGCCTACGGTAGGCGTACCGCCTAGGACGGCATTGGTGGCGGTCAGAGTGGCCATGGCAGCGGCAGCGTTCGTACCGTGGTCGGTTTGCAGTGCGCCCGCGCTCACGGTATTTTCATAAGAGCACTCACCACAATCCGGAGTGACCACCACGGTGACCGTGCAGGAGCCATTGGCAGGTATGATCCCTCCGGTCAGAGTTACGGCCGTGCTCCCCATGGGCGCGGCAATAGTTCCACCGCAGGTAGTGCCGGCGGCTCCGTTGACGGTAAGACCGGCAGGAAATTGATCGGTGAGCGGCGCCGTCATGGTATCGATGACGGGGTTGCTGTTGTTCAGCGTAAGCACGAGTGTCGAAACACCCTTGGCGGGAACGGTCGCCGGGCTGAACGATTTTGCCAGCGTGGGCGCAACCAGAACGATGACAGGAGTGACGGTCAGGGTGGCAACGGCCGGGGCTGAGTTATTGCCATTGCCGGTCATCAATGCGCCGGATGGAACCGTGTTGATATATGTGCCCGCGGTTGACGCGGTGACCATCACGGTGACAGTACAGGAGCCTTTGGCAGGTATGATCCCTCCGGTCAGAGTTACGGTCGTGCCCCCCATGGGCGCGGCGACAGCTCCACCACAGGTAGTGCTGGCGGCTCCGTTGACAGTAAGACCGGCAGGAAATTGATCGGTGAGCGGCGCCGTCATGGTATCGACGACGGAGTTGCTGTTGTTTAGCGTAAGCACAAGTGTCGAAACACCGTTGGCAGAAATAGTTGCCGGGTTGAACGATTTTGCCAGTGTGGGCGCAACCGGGGCAGGGGTGACGGTCAGGGTGGCAACGGCCGGGGATGAGTTATTGCCATTGCCGGTCGCTAATGCGCCGGATGGAACCGTGTTGATATATGTGCCGGCGATTGACGCGGTGACCATCACGGTGACAGTACAGGAGCCGTTGGCAGGTATGACCCCTCCGGTCAGAGTTACGGCCGTGCTCCCCATGGGGGCGGCGACAGCTCCACCACAGGTAGTGCCGGCGGCGCCGTTAACGGTAAGACCGGCAGGAAATTGATCGGTGAGCGGCGCCGTCATGGTATC
>PLCS01000001.1 GCA_003134855.1 Acidobacteriaceae bacterium | reverse complement strand
GCAGTGCCGCCGCTGAAGTCTTCATCCGCGGCCCATGAGCCAGACGCAGCGCCGCCCGTATCGATATAGACCGGAGTGGAGCCGCCGCTGGAGGTACCGACGTTGAGGATGAAGGAGGTGGTTGCGGTCGTGCCCGAGGTTCCGGTGACTGTGATTGTGAAGGCGCCGGTGGTGGCCGTACTGCTGGCCGTCAGCGTCAGCACGCTGGAGCTGGTGGAGGATGCCGGGTTGAACGAAGCCGTCACGCCGCTGGGCATTCCAGCAACAGTGAACGCTACGCTGCCCGTGAATCCGCCGATGTCGGTCACGGTGATGGTGTCGGTGCCGCTGGCGCCCTGCGTTACCGACAACGAGGAGGCCGAGGCGCTCAGACTGAAGCCCGTCGTCACTTTGGCGTTGACGGTGAGAGCAATGGTGGTGCTGGCATTCGTGCTCCCTGAGACTCCGCTGATGGTGACGGTGGAGGTGCCGGTGGCAGCCGTGCTGCTGGCCGTGAAGGTTACCACGCTGCTTCCGGTGGTGGGGTTGGTGCCGAAGGCCGCGGTGACGCCGCTGGGCAGGCCGGAGGCGGATAGCGTGACGCTGCCGCTAAATCCGTTCACGTCCGTCACCGTGGTGGTGTCGGTGGCGCTGCTCCCTTGCGTGACTGCAAGCGAGGAGGCGGAATCCGAAAGCGTGAAGCTGGCCGTGCCGGTCGAGCCGGTTCCCACGAACGTCGTGATGCTCTGCCCTGGCAGCGAGTACGTGAATGCGTCGTTCGAAACGCTGACCGCGCTGAGCGCTGCCAACTGTCTCGAAGAAGAGGTTTGGTAAGGTGTAACCGAGGTCACGGTCGCGCCCGAAATGTTAAAGGTAATGTTTGAGGAGCCGCCATTCGAATTGATGGCTACGATCACATAGTTGTTGTTTCCCTTGTAAGACGTGACGTAGACGCCGCTGGTGGGGTTGTTGTTGGCTCCGGTCATCACATAGCCCGGTCTCACAAACTTCGAGTACTGGCCCAGGGCATAGGCATCCAAATTCGGGCTGTTTCCGTTCAGCATCAGGGGTGTCCACCAATAGACATAGGCGTTGTACTGCGCCACCGCCATGGACTGGTGATAGAGCTCGGCTGCCGCGATGGCATCGCTGATAGAAGGCTGAGAGGCTCCATTCGCCGGCGTATAGGTGGTTTCGGTCATCCACACATCCTTGCCCTTGTTCTTGGCATTGGTGTAGTAGAACGGCGCCACTCCGTAGGTGTGGCCGCCGACGATCGATACGTGGCCCACCGCATTGGAATCATTCAGCGTCGGATCGGACATATCGGTATTGAAGCTATCCGCCTCCGGCATCATGAGCTTGGTGTTGATCTTGCCGCCTTCCTGCGCTATCCAGGCATCCATCTGCGCGCCGCTGTACCCGCAGGCCTCGTAGTTGGGAAGAAAGTTCGGCTCGTTTTGCACGGAGATGGCGTAAAGATTCACGCCGCCGGCCTTCTCGTAGGCAATGAACGCATTTAGATAGTTGGCGAAGTTGTCGTAGTCGGCGGTGTTCAACGTACCGTCGATGGTGCTGCCATTGCTCTTCCAGACCGCCGGCGGGGTCCAGGGCGTGGCGAAGACGATGACCTGCGAATTGATGGACTGCGCCTGTTGGGCATTGGACCGTTCGGTCGCCCAGTTGGAGCCGCCGGTGGTGGAGCCGGGATCGATGCGCGACCGCAGGATGGTGAAGCCTACTTGGCCCGCGCCGACGCCAAAAAGGTTGTTGGCCTGAGTCGAGTTCAGCACTGGCTGCCAGGCCGTCGAAGTGCCGAATCCACGGATCGTCTGGTAGGTGGTGTTAAAGTTGATGGCATCGGTCTGCGCGCTGGCCACTATTGGCAGGGCGAGGCAGAGCAAGGCGATTCGACATGGTGTCAAAATCTTCATTCTGATACTTCTCCTTTTTTTTCTCTGTTTTTTTGGCAGATGTGGTCCGAAGGGCGCCACGTCGATGGGAAACCGGACCGAGAAAAGCCCGTTCTCCCAGCCAGCTAACGACTCTATTTCGGGGCATGATGGGATGTAAGGGGTTACACGGTGGGTCACGACCTAGTTCATTTAGAATCAAACACGTACAAACGGATAGGTGGATGTTGCACACGGCAGGTTACAGCCTGTATACTCTTAGTGCCTTAAGAAGGGGCTCATGGGATGTCAGTGATTCAGCCGTGGAGCACTGTGACTCACGCGGCTCATCGAGCCTCCACGGCATTCGGGCTTTATGAGATTCGCCCCTCAAAGTGCTTAGTCAAAGGGTGTGGTGCGGGGCGACTCGTGGCGTCACGGACAGGGCGAGAACGCAGGGCTGTTGGCGTATCCCGAAGGATCGGTTCGATTAGTTGTCAAGTTGTGCGCGATGTGCTAATTTGAGTGGCGAGTGTGCATGGTGATGATCCCCAAAAAATCGCCGGCTACTATGGGACTCCTGGAGAATCGCGAAGAAGAAACGGACCCGCGAAGGGACCTTATCCGGCGTGTAGGCTCCAGTGCCACCTTCGAGAAACCGACGCGGCTTCGTGCGTTCTTTTTGTACGTCTGCGAGTGCGCTCTCGACCAGCAGCCCGAGGCGGCTTCGGAGCAACAGATCGGCATACATGTCTACAGCCGGCCACCCGGCTACAACCCCAACGAGGACAATATCGTCCGGTCGCAGGCCCGGTTGTTGCGCTGGAAGCTCGAGCATCACTTTGCCGATGAAGGCAAAGATGAACCGCTGATTATTACCATTCCGAAGGGACAGTACCTTCCGGTTTTCAGGAGCCGTACGCCAGCTACGAATCCAGCTCCTATTCAGGCGCATCCTATTCAATCGAAAACCGTGAAGGGGCGCTACGGCTCGCCGCTCCGGCTGGTGGCTGTGGCCGCCGTCGCAGTGCTCGCGTTGGCGATCGTCTGGCTGGTGACGCGACCGGCAAGGTCCAAAGCGGTCATATCTGTCTCGGCCGCCGCGCCAAGCATCAAGGCGCCACAAACCGAAAAGAGCAACCAGCAACCGTCTCCTCCAATTCTTGCTGCCGACGGCGCGATTCGCATTGCGGCAGGATTATCCGGCGACGGCTATACCGATCACAGGGGACGCCGGTGGGAGTCCGACCGGTACTACCGGGGCGGTGTTGCTGCGCCCGGGCCTAGCGATCTGATCCCGCCAGTTCCCGATTCCGGGCTCTTCCGTACAGTACGCGAAGGGGTTTCTGCCGACTTTGAGGCTCCGTCATCGCAACTTCACTTCGGGTACGATATCCCGGCGCCGCCGGGAACCTACGAGATGCTGCTTTATTTCGCGAACCCGAATCCGCGAAGCGAAGAGGCAGGCCAGGAGGACTCGCAGAATCTCCACCACCTCCAGGTCGAGCTCAATGGGCGAACACTCTTGTGGGACTTCGATCCGGTCGCTGACGGAGAGCCAAGCGCCATGGATATTCGTGCATTTAAGGACGTTTCACCGGCTGCGGATGGAATGGTGCACCTGGATTTCCTGCCCAACCCCGAGCGCGCGTTCGTCAATGCAATCGAGCTGATTCCCGAATCGCACGGAAGGATCGAACCGATTCGGATCTTGGCCGGACAGTCTGGAGAGCTTGAGATCGACGGCAACCGCTGGAGAGGTGATGATTTCTTCATTCACGGGCGTACGACGAGTGATCAGAGTCCCGAGCCGACGCCGCAACTCCCACCCTATACCGCCCGCGAACGCTTCGGCAATTTCAGCTACGCTATCCCGGTGCCGCCGGGCTCCTACACTGTGAAGCTCTACTTCATGGAGTCGTTTTTCAGCCCTGTGAATCCACCCAGTGCGTGCAGAGGCGGCGAAGGTTGCAGAGTCTTCGACGTCAGTTGCAATGGAGTAGCGCTTCTGCAAGACTTCGATATCTTCAAAGCCGCCGGCGGCGCCTTCCGTCCCGTGGTCCGCACCTTCCAAGGCCTGCATCCGAACGGTCAGGGCAAGCTCCTGCTGACCTTCTCGGGCAAAAAGAATTACGCGGAAGTGCGTGCCATCGAGGTCCTTGACGAGACAAAGTAGTTCTTCGCTGCCTCGGGTGGGAAGGTTGGCCGCTGTCGCCAACGCCACAGGTAGTTAATCCAAGCGATACATCGTCTCTGCGCAAGCCCCAACCCCTTTAGTTGCTTGGAAATATGATAAGTAGAGGGTGAAAGGGATGGGGCTTGCAGAACTTCCCTGATATTCACTGAAGCGACTACAGAATATTCGATTCTGGCGTTTACAGAGTCCATGCGGCAGAGTGGCTTTTTATTCATGAAAAAGCTGTGGCTCGCAAAAAATATAGCGATATGCCTTTAAATCAAGAAGATGGGAGCTTTGTGCACGCCCGAAGGATGGTTCGGGTGAAAAGCCAAAAGTCGGTTCACGACGACCTTTTCACAAAACCCGCGCTGAGCCTCCAAAACCGCATGTCAGGAAAGCCACAGACACCCACCAGATCCCAAACAACCATATTGAAAACGCTCGGCTTCAATATTTCAGAGCGAACTGTCTTGCGCTGGATGCGAAGGGCTCCTCGAAATCCTGAACCGGCGAAGCGGCGGATGGCCTTCCTGAACAACCATCGCCAAGCTGACCTGACCTCTGAATCCGTCCATTTCGGAACTCGCTCTGGCCAACGGTGAGGCGCCATGGACAGCATTGTTCCAGACACGCTTTCAGGGTGGCAGGACGGCTTCTTGGTGGCTCCATCTGTCTGTAGAGTAGATCACAAAAACAGTCTGCAAATGATTGATAACAATGAAGATGTTAGCACTGCAGTTGAAATTGTAGTCTACAAATCCGCTGAGTTCAACAAATCTAAATATGCACCTCCCTCAAGCCATTGATTCTGCTAGGCTTATTGTGGGAACTCCGTCTGCTCCCAAAACAGGTCACACCGTTAATGGAGACCTGCTAAAAGCGAGGGACAACATGCATTGGATTTGCGCGAAGCAGCGACAGCTACATAATCGACTACAGTGCTGAGGCGGCAACAAAGCAGATACGTGGCCGGAAACGGAAGTATCGCTTTTATTATCAATACTTTATTCTGGTAGGGGCGGAGGGATTCGAACCCCCGACCCACTGCTCCCAAAACAGGTCATGCCCCTTATGGAAACCTGTTGAAATTGAGCTATTTTAAGAGCTTTTGATTGAATTCTTTACCGCGTACCAGTCAATCCCTGTTGATCCTTGTGGTTCATGGGTGCTTTGACAGCTACAAATTCGACTACAGTGATGAATTCACCCGCGATTTTGTGATATGGAACTGTGAGAAAACCACATCAGTTGCCGCAGGCTATCGCTGCGTACTCCTCGTAGCTAAAGTGAGAAGTCACTTATATCGGGGGCTCCGCCAAGCAAGAACCAGGCCGCTTTTTTGCCCCGGATGAAATTTTGGCGAGGCGCAACACCGCATTGCCGGACTTCCGGACGAGGGGCGCGTAGATCTGCTTCCCCAAAGTAACCAGTACTCTAGCGATAGCCAATTCCCTCTCCATTCGTTTCCGGATTACACTATAGTTTAAAATCTATGTCGCGTGTAATCAATAACATATATTTTTCCACAGGTGCAACAAAAAAAACTCTTGCAATCTTTGGTAATTCCGATTATTCTGCATTCCTGTTCTGGCGAGCGGCCAATCAGCCGCTTCTCCGGTGTCCCCTCCTCATGACTTCCATGAGGAAAACTTGAGATCTCCGCCACACACTCACACCTTCCAGGTTTGAGATGCACGACACATTTTGTAACTATGCCACTCTTCCGAGCCTTACCTTGACTGCTTGCCGACAGGCAAGGTCTTGAGTAATGCCGCGAGTCAGTGCGCCTTCAGATTGATTACTCCCGGTTCTCTGACCGAGCTGTGCCCTTGTGGCCGCAGTTACCGCTCCGAGAATCAATCGGGTACTTGTGACCATAACTCCGGCATGCACCTTTGAACTCATTAGGTATTTTCGGCGGTCACCATCCATAACTTGTAACAGTTAGCGAGGAAGCATGGGCGTGTTTTTTCAGTATCTTTACAATTTGCTCTTCGGGCCGCCGGTGCCACCACCACCGTCACCCGCGGCATTGCATTTCGGATTTCAATGGGTTCCCGGCAATGGAGCTCCGGTAACTTTGGACCCGGCCGCTCTGGCGCTGATTCCGCCTGACGCTGCCGGTCTCTATATTGGCTCCCAAGTACACTTTCAACGGCCGATTCAGTTTTGATACCGGCTTCGGCCTGAGTAGCGATGATCTTATGATCCCGCGAACTACAGGTCACCCGGAAATCTTTTGTTGAGGAGCTTGTTCATGCCCATCACGACCGACAAGAACACTCAGTACGGTCCTCCACTGGTCAATCAGAAGTACGCGCCGCTCCTTAACCCTCAGTTTAATGCGGCGGACCAAGCGGTCTACACATCGCTGATCACAAACCGGGCTGCCAACCTGCGCGCGGCAAACCGTTTCGCGCGGCCGCTCACGCTGGCTACGCCAAACTGGAATAATGTCGTTGCTGCCGAAGCAGGCCATCTGCCGCCGCTGGTGGTGATATCGAGCAATCGTTCGAACTGGATTGCAGCCGGCCTTGCTGCGGCTCAAGCCCAACTAACCTACCTGGGGATAGGCGCGTTCCCGAACGCGAGCGACCTGCGGGCTTTGGAAGCCAACGCTGGACAAACCCAATCACCGCCGATCTACACGCCGACCAGGGTGGGTGGGAACCGCAACGTTTATATCGTGGTTCAGATGATGGAATACAAGACCTATAAGCGTGCGCTCGCAGGCTCGGGGATTACTCCGGTTGGCTATGAGTTCGACCGCTCTGGCGGCGGGCCAGGCGGTTTGAGTCTGGTCGGGTTCGGGGCCAGCCGGTTTGCGGCGATGGAGTTTTGCAAGGTTCTGCGCCAACTGGCGGCGGGCGGCGGCGGCGCACCCTGGAACTATGCCTGGTTGGTCGATGACAACGTCGTCGCACTCACCAACTTCGCCGGCTTCGCGGCGGCCGAGGCGGCCTTGCAGGCAACGGATGTGTGCGCGGGGATTCACGGGAGGACGAGCGCCGTGTCGTTTTTGACGAACAGCGGTTGGGCGCGCACTGAGGTCGCGGCGGGCCGGGGTGGACAGGCGGCGGCGCTTCCCGCCAACGCGCCGCCAGGGATTGTGCAACAGATGTCGCTGTGGAATGTCCAATATCTCGACGCGAATCACCTGAATTTTGGCCCCATTTATATCACTTCCGCTGAGGACCTCAGCATCACGAATTACTTCAACAGTCAGGCAATTCCCTATCGCTACTACGGCGGCATTGGCGTACGCAAGGAAGACACAACCTATGACAATGGCACCGCTGGACAGAAACTGAACAGTGCTCGCCAGGGAATCGCCCAGTTCATTACCTACGCGGAGGGCGTAACTCCTCCCGCTGGCGTGCCGCCGCCGCCGACCATGATTCAGCCGACCAATCCCTTGGATGGCGGAGTTCAGAATCTGTCGAATTTCATCGTGAACCGGGTTCTGCCCAACGCGGGCGCGGTGGTAAACAACGCCAGCACGCAGAATACGGCCAAGTGTCAGGCGACGGAACAGATCGTCTGCGGAGCAATCAATCTTGGATATGTTGCGGCCGCCGGCTATGACGCATCTTTCAGGATTAACGGCGCCAATGCGCAAGTTGTGAACCGAAGGGATATATGAGCTCACCTTTCACGGATCTCCAGTCTCTCGCCGTGTACCTGCGCACTCTGGTACAAAAGCCGGCCCCCGTCGTTCTGGACAGCTCGATACTCGATCCCGCTGTCGCGAATGAGGTGTCTCAGGCATTTGCGCTTGGCAGTGACGCTCTCGCCATCAACGGTTTATCCGCGGCAGATATCCCTGATCCCGCCAACAACCAGCTAATCATCTCGGCGGGTAATGGTTCCGTACTGGGCAAGAATGCCGTACCGATCGCACTGACCTTCTCGATCGCGAACAACGCGCTTCAGGTCGTGGTTGCGTCGACGATGCCGAATAGTTGGCAATTTACTGACAGCTTTGCCTCGCTCTCGATCTTTCCATTTGATTCATTGACCGTTGCAAATGGCGCCTCCTTCGTGTTCAGCTCAATAGAGCAGCCTTCCTATCCATGGCCTGGCGGCGGAGCGGCGATCGATCTGGCCGCGGGTCAGAACTTTTTGGGCGAAGTTGGGCTGGGCGGATTCTCGGTGATTGCCACGCTCCTCGGCAATCTCCTCGGCGACAAGAATTACCCGATATACGGATCGTTTTCACCGGTTGTGGGTCAGGTTCTACCGGTTGGTATCCTGACGGCCCCCATCGCCAACGGCTCTTTCACGATCGGCAGTGGAACGAGCACATTGTCGCTGAGCGGCCCAGCGGTTGCGGTGAGCATCGGCACTTCGGATGACGATACGAACCCGTTGCAGGAAGTCTCTCTGCAATTGCAGGGCGTCTTCCAAAACACGTTGCAAGTTGCGGTCGCGGTTCCGGTGTCCGGGAGCAGTTATTCCATAACAACTACCCCGCTGCCGAATTCCTCATCGATCGACAGTCTAATCGAAGCGCTGCCGGGCGGCGCCGATTTTACCAGCTACATTCCATCCGAGCTGAGTACCATCTTCAATGCAGTCGGCCTGAATTACTTTACGATGGTGGTCGACTCGACACCTACGGTGACGTACCTGGGCCTGGAGATCAGCACGCTGAAACCGTGGCCCGTGATCAGCGGCGTCATTGAACTCGACGGGTTGCAACTCGTTATCGACGTCATAGAACCCACGGGCCTGGATCTAACTCAAGTGCGCATCGATGCGCAGGCCCAGTTCTTGCCCGCGATATTCACGGGAGAGTTCGATTTCACTGTCGCGCTCGATAAGGACAATCAGGGCTGGGAAGTAAGCACAGTGAGCGGCAGCTATTTTGGCTCGGTCAACCTGGGTGATCTCGTGGCCGGCTTGCTAGGCAATGCGGATTCCGTGCCTCAGACACTGCGCGACATCTCATTTTCGAACTTCGGGGTCAGTGCAACGCGTGCTTCACAAGGGGCTCCATTCACTTACACCGCCTACGGGAGCGCGTCTGCTTCTTTTCCGATCGGAAATTCAGAGCTCAGTGCCGGCCTGAACCTGGTGTTCACCAAAACGGACACGAGCTACGCGGTTCACCTAGCGGGTGCGTTAGCGATTGGCGACCAGGCTTTCGATATCACCCTTGACGTCGGCACGGCGGGTTCGAAGCTGGCGGCAGATTGGATCGATGGAGGTACTCCACTCGAATTCGCCGACGTGGCGAGTGCCTTCGGCTGGAGCGATATGCCGCCGGTGCCGTCGAATCTGGATTTGTCGCTGACCGGAGCCGCGTTCCAATACGACTTTACCTCCGGAAATCTGATCTTTGGAGCGCAATCGAAAAATTATGGCTCGTTCGTCTTTGCCGCGATTTCGGTGAGTGGAAGCTATCAATACTTTTTCCTGCTGGGCGTCAACCAGAGCTTTAGCCTCTCCAACCTTCCACTGGTCGGCAAGGAATTGGCTCAGATTGAAAATATCGAGGTCAGCAATATCGTGGTGATCCTCGGTTCGGCGATTCCCAGCAGCGCTACCGTCACAACGATTAATACGCTGATCGGCCAGTTGCCCACAAGCGGCGGCATGAGTTACCCAACCTTCCCGACTACGCCACTGACGGGGCAATTTGTCCTCCAGGCGCAGTTGGCCTTTGGTAGCCAGACGATTCCGCTCAACCTGCAAATGGGCGGAGCGAGCTCCAGCAGCAGCCCAAAGGCCCTTGCCGCACCTGCCACTACCGCCTTGGCGGCGCCGAATGTCAGAAGCGCGGTCGCCGCATCGAGCGCCTCCGGCAGCGTGACCTGGATCAACGTGCAGAAGAGCTTTGGGCCAGTCTCCTTCCAGCGCATCGGAGTGATGTATCAGTCGGACCAGCAGGTGCTCTGGTTTGAACTGGACGCTTCGCTGGCCTTTGGGCCGATGACGCTGGATCTGGTAGGGCTGGGGCTGGGATCGCCAATCAGCAGCTTCGAGCCGCAGTTCTCGCTGATGGGCCTGGGCGTTTCTTACTCCAGCCCGCCGCTGACGATTGCCGGTTCGCTGACCAACCTTGCGCCGCCGGGAGCCGATTACATCGAGTTTGAGGGCGGCGTCACCATCGGCACGGGCGAGTTTACGGTTACCGCCTTTGGCTACTACGGAAACCAGGGCGGCTTCAACTCGATGTTTATCTTCGGCGACATCGCCTATGACTTTGGCGGCCCGCCGGCCTTCTTCGTTACGGGCATTGCGCTGGGCTTTGGGTATAACTCGAATCTGCGCATTCCGACGATCGATGAAGTGGCGGCCTTCCCCTTTGTGCAGGTGCTGCCTACGTCGATGGTACCGAATACAGGCATCTTCGGCGCAAATCCCACGCCGCAGAAGGTGCTCGATGTCATCATGAACACCTCGCCGGCATGGGTGAACCCACTGCAGGGCACGCTGTGGTTCGCCGCCGGCATCACCTTCACCAGCTTCGAGCTAGTCAACTCCCAGGCGCTGATCATGGTCGAGTTCGGCCAGGAGCTGATTATCGCGCTGGTGGGCACCTCGCGCGCCCAGTTCCCGCAAGGCCTGGGGAGCGAAGTCCCGGTCTACGCCTACATTGAATTGGATCTTGAGGTCGAATTCGCGCCTTCGCAGGGCATCTTCTCGGTGCAGGCGGTGC
Organism: Acidobacteriaceae bacterium; assembly: GCA_003134855.1. Classification (GTDB taxonomy): domain Bacteria; phylum Acidobacteriota; class Terriglobia; order Terriglobales; family Acidobacteriaceae; genus Telmatobacter. Next base: position 247,323 of record PLCS01000001.1, on the reverse strand, counting down.
TGGCCAAGAGCTCCTTCCTGCTCGACAAGGCCTGCATGCTCACCGGCGGCTTTGCATTCTTTGTGTGGTACGGTCCCAACCCTCACGCTGGCGACTTCGTGCTCACGCTGGGCGGCTACAATCCCGGCTTCACGCCGCCCTCCTATTACCCCAAAGTGCCCGAGGTCGGCTTCCACTGGTCGCTGGATTCCTCGATCAGCATCACCGGCGGCGCTTACTTTGCCTTCACGCCTTCCGCGCTGATGGTGGGCGGTGAACTCAATGCCACTTACCAGTCGGGCAATCTGAAGGCCTGGTTTGATGCGCACGCCGACATCATTGTGCAGTGGAATCCATTCTGGTTCGACGCCTCTTTCGGGATCAGCATCGGCGCATCGTACAAGGTGGATCTCTGGTTCACCAGCTTCACGGCCACCGTTGAGCTGGGCTGCAATCTTGAGGTCTGGGGACCGCCCACCGGCGGCACGGTCGGCGTCGACTGGTACATCATCTCCTTCACCATCCCCTTTGGCGCGTCGAAGAACTCCTCGAAGCCGGTCATTAATCAATGGAGCCAGGTGCAGGCGATGCTGCCCAACTCCGGCACCGCAACCGCGCCCAACGTGGTTACACTGTCGCCGGCCTCGGGACTGTCCCCGAACACTACCAGCCCGGCTAACTCCGGGAACGGCAACAGCGCGGCGCGGGCAGCAACTGCTCCCGCAACCCCCGCACCGTGGATCGTGCGTGGCAGCCAGTTCAGCTTCAACACTTCGTCCTCGATCCCGGCCAGTTCGGCGGCGGTCGGCAGCTCGCACGCAATCACCGGCAGCCAGTTCAACGTTGCGCCGCTGGGATGGACGGGCGTTGCGGCCACGCACTCTGTAACGATTGTCGATAGCGCCAACAACGACGTATCCTCCGCCTTCAGCGTCACGCCGTCGTTTGGCAATGTGCCTTCGCAACTGTGGGGCGCGCAGTCCTCATCCACTCCCGACGCAGCGACACAATTGGTGCCGAACCATTTGGTCGGGCTCTCGGTTGTCGTCAATCCGCCGGAGATTGGCGGCTCGGCCGGCGCGGTCAATGTCGCCGTCAATCTGGCCAACATCAACCTGAATATTAAGGGTGCCGTGATTGGCGTCAGCGCCAGCGCGGCCCCCGCGGGCGATATCGCCGTCAACAGCCAGACGACGCTGGCGGTAATCGTCGATCCCAACAGCGGAATTGCCTCCACGGCCACCACGGCCGCGCGCACCGCCATTTTCAGCGCTCTGGGCACGCTGCAATACGCACCCATGACCAAGAATGATCCGCTTACCAACTTTGCCATCCAGGCCGGCAGCTCATTCACTGCCGTTCCGCTGCTGGTTGCATAGACATAGGTTGTTTCAGGAGAAAGCCGTGGCCGCTTCGAACCTCGCTAATCTTCCCTCGCCGCCGCCGGTGGGCAGTATCCAGTTCTTCGATGGATACTTCCCGGCGCTTGACGCGAACACCTACACGATCGCACTCACCCACACACTGAGCGGCAACTCCAGCGCGCCGGCTCCCTTTGCTGTTACGCAGCAGGTCACCGTGCAGGCTCCGGAGTTCACGATCGACTCGGGAATTGTACAGAGCTTCTATCCGCCCAACGGCTCCTCAGATATCTACAAGGAAAAACTGCCTTTTGTGGTCCTCACCGACCCTTCGCTGCCCTGGGAGCGCAGTCTTGTCCCCAACCAGGACCAGCCTGACCCGGCGAATCCCACCGCATGGATGGCGCTGCTGGTCTTTGCCGAAGGTGAAATGCGCCTGCCGGAGAACAGCAGCAACCCGGTGACGACGACGACCGTAGGTGCGCTGCTGGCTCAAAGCACAACAGTTCTTAAGCCGAACCTGCCCGCGAACTGGGTTGCGCCGGACGTACTCAACTCGCAGTGCCAGACCATTACCATTCCCGGCGCGGTCTTCAACGCCGTTGTGCCCACCACTGCAGATTTGCCCTTACTGACCCACTGCCGCGGAGTGAACACGCTGGACGAAGGCGAGCAGTTGCTGAGCATCCTGCTGGCGAACCGTCTACCGCAGGCGGCTGCCGGTCTAGCCGCTCCGGTGCGATACTTTGCCCAACTCGTCTCGCTGGAAGGCTTCGGCTCTTACATGGGCCCCAACGCCACGCCCATTCCCACCCAGCCCAACTCCCAGCAGCTCATGGACGTGCAAATGGTCTCGCTCTTCAACTGGAGCTTTACCTCGCTGCCCGAAACTGGCGAGAGCTTCAGCCAGTTGATGGCCGGCTTGGTTCAAAGCCAGCAGGCGACGCAGACCCAGCAAAGCACGGTGGCCCTGCAACTGCCGCTGCCGCCCACAACTACCGCGCCGCAAAACGTCCAGAATCGCCTGAGCGAGGGCTTTGTTCCGCTGCAATTCATCACCGGCTCAGGCGAAGAGAGCTTCGCCTGGTATCGCGGCCCGTTCACCGCACAGGCGCCGCAGCCGATGCCCACCGTCGGCAACCCGGCCACACCCGTTCGCCAGGCCACCAACGCCGACGAACTGATGATCTACCTGGCAGAGCAGGGGCTCTTCGACCTGAGCTACGCCGCTGCCTGGAATCTGGGCCGCAATCTGGCTCTGGCCGACGCAGTCTTCGCGCGCAATGTCACACTCTATCGCAATGCCGTCGCCTCGTCGTTTGCGACCCTGACGCAGCGCACCACAATGCATCAGTTTGCTTCTGGAACCAGCTATCACGAACTGCTGGCAACAGACGCCACGCGCCGCCGCTTCACTAGTTTGATGGGCCACGGCTTGGGCCACGCCTGGACCAGTTCTCTCAGCACAACCCGGCTGCGCGGCCACCAGAACGCCGCTGCCACGGCGCAAAACTCAGGTCCCTCCTCGCGCCCGCTTCGCCGCTTCGCCGCCCGGCCCGCGGCAAATCCCCGCTTGGCCGTGGCTTCGCCTGAGGCGGTCGCGGCGGTATCCACGGATTTGAGTGAAATCATCGAGTCGGTCACGGCGTGGCTGGCTCGGTTAAGCCTGCTTTACCCGGTTCCCTTTTCGCACCTGGTGCCCGATCCGCGTATGCTGCCCGTCGAGTCAATCCGCTTCTTTTATCTTGACCCCGGCTGGACAGATGCGCTGGTGGCCGGCGCTCTCAGCATCGCGATGCACAGCTCCGCCGACGTGCAGCAGCAGGTGGCGATGATGCCCGCGCTGCGCACTTCGATCAACGGCCATCGCGCCCGCAGCTTCCGCCGCACTAGGCCCGATGCCGCTCCCAACCCCGGCAACCCCGTGGGGAATGTCGCCGGTGTTGCGAACTCGAATGGCAATGGGATCGCCATCACCGGCGTACTGATCCGCTCGGCGGTGGTCTCCGGCTGGCCCAATCTGATCGTCGCCGGAACGGTCGGCGGCGCGCCGCTGAATACGATCCGCGACGACTGCCCATCGAGCACGGTCCGGCTCTGCCTCTTTGACGGCATTCCCGATACGGTTACTCTAGCGGAACCCTACCAGGGCGTCCTCTTCGGCGTAGAGGACAAGGGCGTCTACCCGCGCTGCGTCACGGCTCCGGCCTTCACCGGCTCGCAGATCGCCAATGGCAGCGCCGTCCGGACGATCTTCCGCACGCCGCCCGCGGGCAGCCTCGGCGGCGTCTTGCAGGTGCAAAGCCTGGCCGCGGCCCTTGAGCCAGCCGTCGGCGTTACGCCATTCGTCTCTGGAGCGCAGGTCAATTGGAATGGCGCGCCGCTGGCCACCAACTTTGTCAGCGCCAATCAATTGCAGGCCACCGTACCTCCCGGCCTCATCGCTTCCGCCGGCTCCGCCTCCATCACCGTGACCAGCAATGGAGCCACCTCGCAACCGCAGAACTTCATCATCAACGCGCCGCTGGAGATCGATACGATCAACCCGGTTCTAATTGCTGTGGGAGTCAACGGCTTCACGCTCACCGTGGATGGAGTCGGTTTTATCTCCGGAGCTATCGTGCAATGGAACGGCGCCGCGCTTGCCACCACGCTGATCAGCGTTAACCAGATCACCGCGCAGGTACCAGCAAATCTGGTTACTGCGCCTGCCACTGCGGCCATCACCGTCGCCGCCGGCGGAAGCACCTCAAATCCGGTTTCCCTCAGCGTGGTCAGCGCCGACCCTGTCCTCAACTCCATCGCGCCCAATCTGGCCATGGCCGGCGGCTCCGGCTTCACGCTCACAGTCAACGGAAGCGGTTTTGCGACAGGAGCGGTCGTCGAATGGAATGGCGCCACGCTGACCACGGCTTTTATCAACGGCCAGCAGCTCAAAGCCTCGGTCCCCGCCAGCCTCATCGCCACCCAGGGAAGCGCCCAGGTCACGGTAGCGGTCAACGGAGCCATCTCCAACGCCGTGCCATTCTCCATCACCAATGCCAGCCCTACCATCGGCTCGCTCAACAAATCGATCGCCCTGGCCGGGGCGGGAGAGTTCACACTGACCATCCGCGGCGTCAACTTCGGCAGCAGCTCGATGGTGAATTGGGGCGGCAGCCAGCTCACTCCCGCCACAATCAGTGACAAACAACTCACCGTCCTGATCCCCGCCAATCTGGTCACCTCAGCCGGCCCAGTCAATGTTTCGGTGCAATCCGGCGGTGTGACTTCCAATAGCTTGCCCTTCCTGGTTACCGGTCCGCAGCCGGCGGTCGGCCTACTCGATCCGCCCGAGGTCATTGCCGGAGGCCCGCAGTTCACCCTCAACGTTTACGGCGGATTTGGCGCGGGCGACTTTGCTCTGCAGATGGTCGCCGCTCCCGAGTTGCAGTCTTTTCCAACCACCTGATTCCGAAGGATTCCCATGAGCGATCAAAGTCCTCTCTTAGTCCCGATGACCGTCGAAGCCCTGGTGGTGAACGACCTGGTGCGCGCGCCCAAAAACCTGATTGAGACCTTCATGCGCACCGATATGAGCTATAACCTCATCCAATTCAGCGGCAATGGGCAGCCCTTCACGAACGGGAACGACGCCAACTTCACCAAGACGATCAATGTGCCGCCGAATAATATCCCCTCGTCGCAGTACTACAACGGCGTCTATCTGAAGTGGCGTTTGCCCAAGGCCTTCACCAGCGGCACACAGGACAACGCGACCGGCCTCACCAGTTATCCGCTGGTTCCCAATCGCTGGCTGGTCATTCGCTATAGTGGCACGGCGCTCACCAGCCGCACCGCGACCGCGTGGATTGTGGAGAGCGACTATGCCTACCCCACCAACACGCCGCCCTCGCCGATGAACGCCTCGCAGCGCGCGTCGATCTTTGCCCAGCCTACCTCCGACACCAATCCCACGCCCGTCGGCGTCTACATCGGCCGCAATGTGCAGCTTGGCAGTTGGTCGGAGTCCGGCCATGCGATTGGCCTGACCGCGATGGGCCCCGGCAACCCCTCCTTCGCCGTCTATCAGCCGCAGTGCAACAACGTCTTCTCCTTCATCGATCCACTCTATGGGCAGCCGGACCAGACGCTCAGCTACCTGGTTCTCGGCTGGTTCTCTTCGGCGGCGAACGATCCATTCAATCCCGGCGCGGCGGTGACCAGCTTCAACTCCCAGAGCGGTTTCGACAGCACGGTAGCCTTCACGCCAGCTTCGGCTGTAGGGATTCAGTGGACAGCCGGCGTCCTCACCGCCAGCGATGGAACCACCTACAACATCGCGGCTGGCTCTACCGGGGCGATGATCGAGACCACCTACATCTATCTCAATCCCTCGGTTTCGGCCACCACGCTCCAAACCACCACAACGCTGGCCACCGCGCAGGCTCCCGGATGCACCCTCATCTCCACCGCCGAGCCGTTTTTCATTGCTCAACTCGGCGCTCTGGGCTGGACTCTGCCAGCGGGAACCGACCCCTCGCTGACCGCCTCGTGGTCCTTGCTGGCTGGCTCGGTGAATGGCGTACAGTGGCAGAGCACCCTGCTTCCGCCGGGTGGGACTCCCAACGGGTCGCAGGTTCCGGTCTCGGTTGCGGTCGGCAACACCTCCGTTGAAGCCCTGACCGCGCTGATCACCACCCAGGCCGCGACCGCCGGGCTCGCCATCGACTCGGAGCTGCTGGAGGCCTTCCAGCTCAACCTGCTGGATGTCTTCGACCAGCCGGACGGGGCTGCCGTGCTCACGGAGAAGCTGCGCGCCAGCTTCTTCCAGCGGCGCAATGGCGGCTACTCCTGGTCGATCGTCGATGCTCCCGACACAACCGAAGAGCCTTCAGCCGATGAGCTGGCCAAGGAAGCTGCATGGCTGGCCACCTTGAACCAGAACCAGCAGGCCTTGGACGCCGCGCAGCTTGAGTTGACCGCTCTCCAGCGTCAGCTCTACGTCTTGTGGTGGAAGTATCAGAGCTGGCTGAAGGCCTACAACGGCAGCTCGGCCATTCCCTGCCTCGCCGACGAAAACGGCGGCGTTCCCAGCTCGATTACCAATCAACTCGATCCGACGATCAACGGCAGCCTCGCCTGGCAGGTGCTGCAACTTCAGAACTCCGTTGCAACGCTCCAGGGCCAGGTGCCCAGCGGCTCCACGCCCGATGCGCTGGAGCAGGCCATTGCCGCCTATGCCGCCAGCCAGCAACTGCCCTCGACCCGCCAGCTCAAGCGCGGGCTGGCAGAGACCTTCTACCTGCCCAACAATCCTGTCGTGATGCTGGCCGGAGCCGGTTCCAGCGGCATCGTGCAGAGCCCCAAAACGCTCCAGTGCCGCTTTCCGTCGCAGGCCGTCACCGGCTTCAACTTCAATAGCACGGCCGTCACCGCGGCAACGCAGGGCATCACCATTCCCCAGCCCTCGCTCAGCGGGGTCAGCGGCGCTCCCTGGCAAGCGGCTCTCATCACCAGCCTTGTCAATGAGTTTTATTTTGTCGACCCGAACAACGCGGCCAGCGTAGCCCAGGCGATCAAGGCCGACCCCACCGCTGTTCAAACGGCAATGAGCAATCCGGCCAACGACCTGAACATCTATCCCATCGGCGGCGTCGATAGCTGGACGGCCAACCCCTGGCATCCTCTGCTGCTCTTCTGGCAGGCGAGTTACTACCCGATCAACTATGGCACGCCCGCCGCTCCCAACTGGACCTTCGAAGGCACGCAATACACCTGGAACCAGTCGATGGCCAGCGTCGCCACGCCGCCGATGGGCCTGCAAGGGGTCATCCAGCTCACACCCAACGCCGCGTTCAATATGCAGTCCCGCATCCAGCAGTTTCTCAGCACCAACCCCAACCTGCCGCCGTTGGAGACCGAAGCCCTGCAATCGCTGCTCCAGTTCGTCCAGACAGACGACAGTTGGGATCTGCTCTCGCAGCAACTCGACGGCTTCAACGAGCAACTGCTCCTCGGCACATCGGGCGTCTTCCTGAGCCCCGCCGCCAGCACCTTTGTGACTTCCCCCAGCCTGGCGTCGCTGATCGGCTCGGCCGGCTCCTACCCGCCGATAATGCCGCCCATTCCCATGCTGGGCCAGAAGATTCCCACCAGCCAATTTCAGCCCTGGCGCGCCGGGCAGTTCGAATTCCTCAATCTTGTCCTGGTCGATGAGTGGGGTCAGGCGCTGTGGCCCTTCAACCCCAACTCCTACACCAAAGAGATTATTTTTCTGCCGCCCGATCTCTCCCCGGTGCTCATCTCGAATGCTCTGCCGGTCACCATCACTGCGACCGCCCAGATCAGCAGCATCTCGCCCAATGTTATTCCGGCACAGGCATCCGGCACGCTCACCGTCAACGGCATCAACTTCAGCTCCGGCGCACAGGTACTATGGAACTCGACCCCGCTGACCACCACCTTTGTCAGCTCTACGCAGTTGACCGTGCCGTTGCCCACCGGCCAGCAAGCAGGGCAAGCCACGGTTGCTGTCCTCAACAACACGCTGACCAGCAACAGCCTTCCGATTCTGATCACCAGTACGCCCGGCGTCTCCGCTGTCACACCCAACCTATATCAGGCGGGCATGGTTCCGTCCGACATGCTCACCGTTACCGTCACCGGCTTCGGCTTTGCCGCCGGAGCGCTGGTTACCTGGAACGGAACGCCAGTAAACACCATGGTCGTCAACGCCACCACGCTCACCGCCTCCGTTCCCGCCGCCTTTCTCTTTGCCCCCGGCTCGGCCACCATCGGCGTCACGGTAGGCTCAGCCACCACAAACACCTTGCCGCTTACCATTGTCGGCGGCGCGGCCATCGGCGGCATCACACCCAGTCTGATCACCACCGCCGCGGCGGGCGCAACCCTCACCGTCAGCGGTGTTGGCTTTGAGTCCAACTCAGTCGTCAACTGGAATGGCTCTGCTCTTGTGACAACCTACGTCTCCGGCCAGCAACTCACCGCTGCCGTACCCTCCAACCTGCTCACCGGCGCAACCATCGCCTCGATTACCGAGTCCATCGGCTCCAAGGTTCTGCCCAATACGCCCGATCCCTTCATCCAGTTGCCTCCGGCGCTACTGCAACCTGCCCAGCTTTCCTTCGACATGGTCTCGGTCACCAGTGATAACCTCAACTTCGGCCCCGCCAACCCCAATGCCAACCCCATTGCCGGCTGGGTTCTGCCCAATCACCTCGACAACTCGCTGATGGCCTACAGCGCCCTCGGCAATTTGCTGGGAGAGATGTCGGTTGGAGTATCAGTCTCGGGAAGCCCCCAGGTTTTCTGGACGATGGCGCCCTTCAGCCCCTATCAGACTCTTCAGGAGTTGGCCCAGGCCATCCCCCACTTCGGACCCTTTCTATTGGCTCTTTCCGGCCGAACACCCGTTGAGGTCACCGACTTTCTCGATGCCATTGACGAAACGCTGTGGACTACCATGCCCGCCGGCGCCAGCTTCGACCAGAGCCTCGCCGTACTCATTGGCCGCCCACTGGCCATGGTCCGCGCCCGGCTGCAATTCCTGTTGGAGGGCGCGCCCTTCTCCGATCCCAGTTGGGCGAATACCTTTAACGGCTCGAACTGCGCGCAGCTTGCGCCCCCCGGTTCGCCGCTCACCGGATACCAGTTCGGCATTCAACTGGGCAACGTCGCGCAACTCGACGACGGGCTGATCGGTTACTTTGTCGCGGATGATTACAACAGCTTCAATGTCGTCACCGAGTCCGGCTCGACATCCGACGGCTACATCCAGCCCATCGGCGTCAACAACAACTATCTCTACCAGCCCTTCGACGGCGTGACGCAGACCTTCGTTTCGATGCTGGTCGATCCGCGCGCGTCGGTTCACGCCACGACGGCCATCCTGCCTGATGCCTCGGTGACGCTGCCCCCCAACTTTACCGCCGCGGCTCTCGCCAGCATGAATGTCACCTTCCGCGTGAACGGCCTGCTCACCGACCAGCAAATCCCCGCACCTGAGCCGGAAGCGATCATCGTCCAGCCCACAATCCTCACCCCCGTACCCAAACTTAAGGCCGGCACCTGGACTTGGCTGGAAAGAGGCCAGGCCGGTTGGAGCATCTATCCCACCGCTCCCAACGACACCACCGCCCGCCTCACCGAGGTGGCCCCTGTTCTGCGTCGTGGTCTCCTGCGGCTCTCTTCGGCGCTAGGCGCCTCTCAGGCGCGCCGCGCCATGATCCCCTCTACCCCCAACCTGTCCAAGAAGGAGAAATGAAGATGCCATACATCACTCGTCCGAATTCCTGGGTCTCGCAGGACGCGGCTGCCACCACCCAACTCACCTATGCGTTGCAGTTGAACCCCGCGCCACTCACGGTCAGCATCAGTGGCCGCGATCCTATCCTCGGCTCGCTTGAGTTTGTGATCACCAACCCCACCGCCTCTGCGATCTCGCTCAACTCGGTAGCCTTCACCATCCAGGTGGGCACGACGGGCAGCAATCTGACCACATCCACAGCCAATGTCGGCACCAGCGTCTCCGACTCGACCAACTGGCTCATCCAATCGCCGGGAACCATCACCAGCGGCCCTGCCATCTACACCCTTTCACCGCAAAGCGGCTCTTCGGTCAGCGTCGCCGCCGGCGCATCGATTGTTGTTGAGATCTATAACTTTTCCACCGTCGAGAATCCCGGCAACACCACCATCAACGTCAAGGAGTCGGTCGGCTCGACGATCGGCTTCACATCGTTCCTGGTGACGACCTTCCCCTCGGGCTTCTACTTCAACGGTCTCAGCGCCACCGTCGAAAACGGCAGCCAACTGGTTCCCGCGGCGCAGGTCGCTACGGGGGCGACGGTCACGCTGGTATGGAACTCCTCAGTCGTCGATCTAGCCTCCTTCACCATTTATTACTCGAATGCCGCCCAGGGCCAGCAATCGGCCACACCGAGCGACACCGGCCTGTGGACCTCCGGGCCGCTCTCGGCAGACACCGTCTTCACCATCGTGGTGACCGTCAGCATCGCCGGCGGAACCCCGTTGACAGCCGCTCTCTCGACCGCCGTCTCCGTCCAGAACCCCTCGCTGATAGCTGCCTCCATCACTGCCGCTACGGCCGCTGTCAATGGCCCGCTCACCGTCACCGGAGCGACCCAGGCCAACGCCATCACCGCAACGGGAGTGACCGTCAATGGCCCCGTCTCGGCCGGAAATATCTCTGCCAGCGGCACACTTGCGGTTCCCGGCCAATCGAATCTAGGCACTGTAGGCGTCAGCGGCAATCTCACCGTCACCGGCAACGGAACACTGGGCAGCGCCAATGTCTCCGGTGCTTTGCAGGCTGGCAGCCTCTCCGCAGGCAGCGCTTCAATCTCCAGCGCCACCATCAACGGCCTGAGCGCCAGTGGCGGCCGCGTCTCGTTAATTAGCGGCGCCCAGGCCATCAATCCTGGAACATCTTGGGGGTCACCGGCTGGATTTACGGCGCCTACCGACGGCTTCGCCATCGGTGTGATCGGCTATCCCAATAGTTCATCTCCGGGCTGCATGTGTTATGGATATGGTCAATCCATTGGCGTGACAGTCTTTGCCACCGGCGGGAATGTCGGCTTCTTTGGCCCCGGCTGGAGCAACTATATGTCCATGAATCCCAACTCCTTCGTGCTGCCTGTGCCGGCCGGCAACAACTTCTATATCGCGGTGCAGCAGGGGAGTGGCGGCCAGCAGGCGGATGCGCCCTATTGGTACTACTGGGTGCCGATGGGCGCAGGTACTGTCGGCTCCACGGTCACCCAACTGGACAAACCGGGACCCGATTTCGTCCAACCGGCGCCGATTGCCGCCGATCAACGGCACGACTTCGGCGAGAAATTCATTGAGGCACTCGAGGAACTCGTCGGCAAGAAGATTGACGGCAAAATGAGAAAGAAGCTGCTCGGCGGCTCATAACAGCGATTCTCCCGCTGCAATTCACGCAGCCCAACACCAGCTTTCGGGCGCATCCCAACCAGGGTGCGCCCGAAACGTCGCAGCCTCCCTCTTACATCTGACTCAACAACGAAGGAGAAATGAAGATGCCGTTCATCACTCGCCCGAATTCCTGGGTCTCGCAGGACGCGGCTGCAACTACCCAGCTCACCTATGGCTTGCAATTAAATCCCGCGCCTCTCACCGTCAGCCTGCAAGGCCGTGACCCGGTCCTTGGTTCGCTTCAGTTTGTGCTCACCAACCCTACGGCGTCGCCCATCAACCTCAGTTCGGTTGACTTTACGATCCAGGTGGGTACAGCCAGCAACAACCTGACCACTTCAACCGAAACTATCGGCACCAGCGTCTCCGACCCAACCGACTGGCAGATTCAGTCTCCCGGCACGGTCACCAGCGGTCCTGCCACATACACCCTCCAGCCGCAGACCGGCAGTTCGGTCTCTCTCGCCGCCGGCGCATCGGTCATCGTCGAGATCTTTGATTTCCCCACCATTCTCAACCCCGGCAATTCCAATATCGCCATCAAAGAAGTCGCCGGGGGAATTGGATTTGCAACCTTTGAGGTCACCACCTTCCCCACCGGCTTCTACTTCAACGGATTAAGCGCCACCATTCAGAGTGGCAGCCAATTGCTCCCCATTGCCCAGGTCGGCGCTGGCGCTTCGATCATCCTGGTTTGGAACTGCTCTATCGTTGACCTGGCCTCCATCGCCATTTTTTATTCCAACGCCGCGCAGGGACAGCAAAAAGCCATTCCCACCGTTGCCGGTCTCTGGACCTCGCCGGCGCTCTCCGCGGACACCATCTTCACGGTTGTCGTGATGGTCAGCGTAGCTGGCGGCTCGCCGCTTACCGCCGCGCTCTCCACCTCGGTCGCCGTCCAGAACCCGGCGCTGATTGCCGCCTCCATCACCGCCGGGCAGGCTACTGTCTCCGGCCCCACGCTCCTCAATGGAACCCTCGGCGTCACCGGCAACTCCAACCTGGGCAATCTGAACGCCGTCAATTTGGGAGTAAGCGCTGCCACCAACCTCGCTGACACTGGCGTCAATGGCTCCTTGACTGTCAACGGCGCCAGTTCCTTAGCCGCCGCTACGGTCAACAGCTCTCTGGCAGTTCTTGGCCTGGCCACACTCACTGGCGGCCTGCAACTCGGTGGCCCGCTCGCTGCATTGCAAACTCCCGTCCAAATCCAGCCTGGAAGTTACGGAGCGGCTGCAACCGATGGCTTCATCTCCGGTTACACCTTTTACCCCTACGGACAATCACTCGTGCCCCCGGTTTGGTACACGATTTCCGCCACATCCGGCAATATCACGCAGGAAGCCTTCGCCATCACCATCCCCCTCTTCGATGGGCACGCTAACTATCAGGGCCAGGTCTTCCAGTCGGGCAGTTTTCTGCTCCCCGTCCAAAAGGGCAACAGCTTCGAGATCTCCACGAATTCCACTCCGAACATAAACCCGAACTTTATCTTCTATTGGATCCCGCTGGGAGCCTCCGCGACCTCGGAAGAGATGGCCGCTCTGCGCATGGGCGATGCCCAGCCCCCCAAGCAGTCTGATCCTATGTTTCACGAGAAGAAAGGCCGGTCTTGAGTGCATCCTTCATTTCTGCGTCGTGGTCCAGCGATTCGGCTATGGAATTGTTGATCCAGCTGTATACAAAAAACCATGATGCAGAATGGCCCATCTTTCAAGAGGTTCCGGTGACGGGCCTTCGACGTCATAGCGTTTTCCGAATAGCTGTAGACCGGAGCTACGCATACAAGGTGGCTTTTTCCTCAAGAAAAAGCCACCTTGTATGTTCGTAATAAGTCTACGAGAGGACAGCATATCCACAACCTAAGTGGAAGTGTTACGGGCAATACCACCATTCCCACTCTCCCGCCCTACGTTTGTCTACTGAAGATCGTCAGAATCAAATGAACGCCGGGCGGCAGCAGAATAGGACCTGCAACGACGATGACCAACCGGTCGGATTCGTGGGACTCGCGGGACAATCTCAGCCATGCCACAACAGATGCACAAAGGAGAAGAAGATCATGACAATCATCGAACGGCCCAACTCCTGGGTATCCCAGGATTCCGCGGCAAACACAACTCTCAGCTATGCTTTGCAACTCGACCCCGCTCCGCTCACCGTGAGCCTCAGCGGCCACGACCCGATCTTCGCCTCGCTGGAGTTCGTTCTCACCAATCCAACCGCCTCGCCCATAGACGTAAGCTCGGTCGCGTTCACGATTCAGGTGGGCACAGAGAGCAGCAATCTGACCACCTCAACTGCCACCATCGGCGCCAGCGTCTCGGACTCGACCCGCTGGCAGATCCAGATGCCTGGCACGATCACCAGCGGACCGGCTATCTACACTCTCCAGCCAAAAACCGGCTCTTCCGTCGCCATCGCCCCCGGCGCCTCGGTCGTTGTTGAAATCTACAACTTCCCCACCATCCACAACCCCGGCAGCTCCATCATCAACATCAAGGAGACCGCTGGTGGCGTCCGTTTCACCTCATTCCAGGTCACCACCTTCCCCACCGGCTTCCACTTCTACGGCCTGAGCGCAACCGTCGAGCAAGGCAGCCAGCTGGTTCCCGTCGCCCAGGTCGGCGCGGGAAACCCAGTAACTCTCGTCTGGTACTCTTCGGTCGTTGACCTCGCCTCCGTCACGATCTACTACTCCGATCCCGTCAGAGGACAGCGCACGGTAACGCCTTCCATCGTCGGCCTCTGGACCTCTCCTCCACTTTCCGCCGACACTGTTTTTACCGTGGTCATCACGGTCAGCGTTGCCGGCGGCTCGCCCCTGACCGCCGCGCTCTCCACCTCGGTCGCCGTCCAGAACCCCTCGCTGGTCGCTGGTCAGGCTACTGTTTCGGGCCCGCTGGCCGTTAGCGGAGCCAGCACTCTGGCCAATGTCAACATCAACAACTCGCTCACCGCCATCGGCCTGGCGACACTTACCGGCGGGTTGCAGCTCACTGGCCCCCTCGGCGCGCTGCAAAGTGCGGTCGCCATCCAGCCCGGCAACTACGGCCCCGCGCCCACCGACGGTTTTGTCTACGCCTATACTTCGGGATCGACTGAGGCCGGCGCGCTTTGCTCGAATCTGCTCTCAGGATCTTCGGGGGGCCTGACCCTGACCGCGCTTGGCGGCAATGTAGTCATATGGATACTGCAAAGCTATTGGGCCAGCAACTCCAATCCCGCCACCCTCCTCTTGCCTGTGAAGAAGGGGAATGGCTTTTCCATCTCCTCCTTCATTCCCACTTACAGCAAAGCGAATGCCCCCACCAGCTTCTGGTGGATACCCTTCGGCGCTTCCTCGTCTCCGCAGCAGATGGCCACACTGCGCCTGGGAGATGCCTCGTCGCCCCGGGAGGCAGACTTGATGTATATCGAACAAAAGGGCCGATCCTGAGTTCACCTTTCATTTCAGCATCGTGGTCCAGCGATTCGGCTATGGAATTGTCGATCCTGCTGTATAAAAAAACCATGATGCAGAATGGCCCATCTTTCAAGAGGTTCCGGTGACTGGCCTTCGCCGTCATAGCGTTTTCCAAATAGCTGTAGACCGGAGCGACGCATACAAGGTGGCTTTTTCCTCAAGAAAAAAGCCACCTTGTATGTTCGTAAAAAGTCTACGAGTATTCCGAAAAAATGCTCTAGGATGTATATCCCTTGTGTTGTGGCTCATCAAAATAGCGATCTGCTTTCAAATCAAGAAAATGGCCGGTGCACACGACATGGCCTGCCTCCATGTAGAATCAGTCTCATGTTCACTTACTGAGGCTTCTGTTTGTTCTGGCTACCCAATTCCATTGCCCTCGCCGCGACCTGCTCTTGGAAAACCTGGCTCTTCGGCAACAACTCGCCTTTTGAAACGGCGGCGTTCGCAGTCGCTGTTTGCTACCGGTTTCCGTGGCGCTGTCATTCTTGGAGAGTAGTCAACTCAATTCCCACTGCACCCAATGACAAACCACAATGGAACTTCAAAAAGCGATTCACAGAGATGGATCCTCGCAAATCGGAATCTTGGCCGTGCAGTTGTATTCGTAAGAACATCAAATTTCAACACTGATCAACAAGGCTACGCACTAAGTGATTGATTTTACATAGATTCTAGAGGTGGATCCATCTGCTCCCAAAACAGGTCAAATAGTCTGTAGAATCCTATTGAAATATGTTGATTTTAAGTGCTTTTGATTGAATTATTTATCGCGAACCTGCCAATCCCTGTTGATCCTTGTGGCTTTGGGGTGCTTTGACAGTTACAAAATCGACTACAGCGAATGATCTGCCCTCGAATTTACTTCGCGGAAGTGCGGGAAAAGCGAAAAGTATTCCGTAGGTTTTCACCGCGCGTTTTGGGCTTTTGAGGCTGAAGTTTCCTCCCGGACGAGGCTATCTCGAGCAGGGATCGTGCGGATATTCGCATCAGACGGATCTTTCGCCGGGCATAACTCGGTTTGGATTGAGAGAACGTCGAAGCAGATCTCTACGTACTCGCTCGCGCGGCAGATGACCCGATTTCACCGTTCCTATACGCGGATAATTGGAGTGTCCCGCATCAGGC
Organism: Acidobacteriaceae bacterium; assembly: GCA_003134855.1. Classification (GTDB taxonomy): domain Bacteria; phylum Acidobacteriota; class Terriglobia; order Terriglobales; family Acidobacteriaceae; genus Telmatobacter. Next base: position 231,426 of record PLCS01000001.1, on the reverse strand, counting down.
CGAGTCGTGCACTACAGAAGTACTCAAAACGAATGCCGAAGGTGCGACGCGTGCCATTCCAAATCTTTCGGAACTTCGGGCTTCGTGCCCACCGCATAAACAGGATGGCCCAGCCGCGATTGTCCGGGTGTTCCCAGAAGTCATCGAGCCGGAGATCCAGGAAGACATTCTCCATTAGCTGTATCAGCTCGAGCCCAATGCACAATTCGTCATCTGGAATCGGCTTCGAGTCCGGAGGCCCATGCTGCTCTGCTGTGATCAGTTCATGCATAAAGCCGAGCAACTTGGGCGTCGCGCGGAACTTCTCCCACAAATCCATCAAGGTCTTGGCGTGCTCTAGGAACTTCTCGCTGGGTGGGCCCGCAGGGGCCAGCACATCGAACATCCTCTCCGCGATCATCAGCGGATCGTCGCCGGGCAGATTTCCCTGGAACGACTTACGCACCATGTGCAGCCCGAGCGTGCGATAGCTCTCAAACTGATCTTCCGAATAGAATTGATTTGCGGTTGATTCGTGCGGGAACGCTGGATGGCTGCTTCGGTACTGCGCGATGCTGACGTCTTCGTCGCCTGTCATCGATGCCTTCAGATAAATCAGGTGGCCGATCTCGCCCGTGCAGTACTTGATGGTGCCGACCGCACAGTGCGCAAGACTGTAGCCGTTCGCCTGTGGTCGCAACGATTTTACGTCAAGGTCTATGAGCGCTCCAAGGTCCGTTTGGCAGAGCCGAATCATCTTGCCTAGGCCGCCGAACTGCATCTCTTCGTCACATTCGGCATCGCACGCAATAATCAGTTTGCACCGGCGGCGAATCAGCTCGTAGATGGCGAGATTTTCGAAGTGGCCGCCATCCGTAACGTTTACGTAGTTGCTTCTGTCGTCGGCCATGCCGAACAATTCTTGGACCAAACACGTCAGGCTGAAATTTAACCCCCGCGCCCTCCATCTGCGTTTGCCGGGATTCGGAAACCACCAGCCCAGACGCACGTTGAACATGGTAAGCAGAAATGCCACCAACGGTGATGTGTTGTAGCCCATGTTGGAACTGACTGCTGCGCCCGAGACGGCCACCGCCTGACCGAGCAGCATGCCGTCGGCAAAACCTCCGGCTTTCTTCTCATAATCGAACGTCGGTGCGTAGCCCATGCGAGGACGAGCGCTGCCACAGCGCAATGGCGTCAGCGTAAATGAAGCACTGTGGCGGGTGTTCAGAGATAGGTCGGAACTGCCTGCCAAATTGAGCGAGCAGTTGACAATCGGAAAAGGCCCACTATATGGCGTGCACTCTTCCTTAACCTGTCGCTCCCTTTCGCGCGGCAGATCCTCACCGGGTGAGTCCGTCCGGAATCGCCATAACCCCAAATCGTCTCGAAAATCGAATTTGGTAAACTCGTTTGGCTTGCGATTGCCATGCATCCACCGCGTTGCGCCCAGATAACACCGCACCAGCCGGTTGCGGTAAAACTGACAGAGCCCGAAGATGTTGATTTCGAAAAACCAGGAAAAACACAAACCAATGACAGTCGTAGCCCCCCAGGCTTCAATCAAGTTAATGAAATTTAGGTTGCACAAAATTTGCGGCGCAGTTGACTCAATCACAGAATAATCGGGACCGAACATCTCGAAGAGTAAAATGTAGAGGAGCGTGGAGCCCAGCAGACAACTGCCAATGATGAAGAGCAGGCCGCCGGCTTTAGCAAGCAGTTCCAACTTCGGAGAACTGGTGGCGTCGCCCTGCCCGGTCGTCTTGCCGCTGTTCCCGGCAAAGAGGCCGCCCACGACAGTCCCCACCCAGCTCACCACCGTTGCCCACTGAATTCTCTTCAGCCAGGCTTGATCGCATTCCGGGCTGAGAACTTTGAGGATAATCCAAGGCCCGAAAACCGCGACGGCACAGATGAAAACGGAAATGCCGCAGAAGATACCGACCCAAGTACCGAAACGCGTCCACCACTCGCGCTGTGCTTCGTTGGTTTTTCGACCCGTAAAGCCGATCATGAGCAAAATGCAAATACCAAACGACACGAGCACCAGAGCCGGCCCGAGAACAAAACTGAGACTGTCGGCCAAGTCGTTGCTTGCCGACCACCTCCGAAAGAGATAAAAGATGGCGCCAAATTCGAGATAGAGCACAGCGGTGCAAGCGAGGCTGATCACAAGAGCCAGCAATTTCCACCACCGAAGCGTGTTCCACGCAAGAATTCCAAAGCCCAAAGCAACCGCGATCATCATCGGCAGCCAGGGGCTCCAGGCCTTCTCCAATAGCTTAGAATAATCAGTCACTCCATCCAGACAAACCCATCCCGGTGCATGAAGTGGCGCGTGAGACCAGAGGCAGGAAGCCAAAGCCCACACGGCGATCCACGCCGGTATGACCCCGATGGGCAGGACCCATCCGCCGCGGGTGAGCCGGTCTCTTGCACCCTCGACGAGCTTCAGACTCCTATTCGGCCAATCGCCAATCCCGGGATGACTGGCCGTAAAGGGTGCGATCCGCTTTCGTAACGCCCGCGCCAGTGTTCCCAACCGCCCGGCGGCTCCCTCAACGCTGGTGACAAAGAATCCGCGCTTCTGTGTGACATATCCTGATAGGCTCAGCAGGTAATAGGAGGCGGCCGCAACCACTAGGGCTGCGGCAGCGTATGCCACGTAAGCCGCATTTGATTCAGATCCCCAGGAAACCGGCGCACCCATGTACACGAAGACCCGAAGGCTCACAATCGCCGTCAGCAATAGAACGAAAAGCCATGCGACTCCCGTGACCTGGATCAGAAAAGTATTCCGTAGCCAGCTATTGGCCAGGTTCCAGGTGTCAGCGCTCAGAAAACCGGTGCGCGGCGCCAGATAGTTTGAGTAATCGCGCAGGTGCCGGATTGACTCGCTCCAGTCAGTCTTGCGGCCCAGCCAATGCAGGCTGCGACGCACATTGCCCACCAGCCAAGAACCGATGAAGCCCCCGCCGGAAACCGTCGAGACATAATCGAAATGCCGCAACAGGTCTAGTTCCTGTAGACCCTGTAGAATCCCCAAGTTTAAGGTGGCACTGCGAATTCCACCTCCGGAAAAAGCTAGGCCGATCAGGTTGTTTGGCCGCTGCTCACCGCAGATCCTCTTGTTCCAGACGTTCTCCTCGTGATGGTTCCGACGGCCTTTATCTTCAGGAAGTGCTCCGGCTTCGCTGCTGTCTTCGGGGGGAAGAGTCGGATCGCGAAAGTGACGGATTCGCCGCTCGCGCTCGATCTCGTCGAGCTCTTCGTCGAAGACGCCACGCCATCGCCACGTGGTCTTTGGTATATCTGGATCGGGAAAAGCGTTGCTGACTTCGATAGAGTTCTGAACCAGGTCGAGAACGTAGTCTAAAACCGAGCGGAGCGTGCCTTCCGCACTGCGAAGCATTTCGGCCTCTTCGTCCGTCTCATGCATCAAAATTGCGTTGAAATGAAGCAGGTGCAGCCAGTTGTTCTTCTGGTAACGCACCCACCCATTCGACGAGACGTCCGCGCGCAGCAGGCGTGCAATCCAATACAGATCGGCCAGGGCCAGCCGGGCCGCGAGTGGGTGCGTTACCTGCCGTTCTTGGGGTATGCGCGATTCTCCCTGGACCGATTTGCCTTCCGTTTCGACGCGCACCCGCGTTGGAGGCTTCAGCCCTAAATAGAACTCGCAGCGTGATTGCGCCCAGGTCCGCAGGCCATCGCGGATCCGCTCAAATCGACTTTTTTGCGGGTCCGTCGTCTCTGGCCGTAGTCCGCGCAGCCACAGTTCGAAAGCGGTTGGTTCCTCTAGTTCATAGAACGCCGGTCCGTCCGACGTCACATGAAAGTCATCGAGAAACTTGAGAGCCTCCTGAACAGGCTCCTCCTGATCTTTCTGCCACTCCCGCAGGAATTGATCGAAGTGCTGCCCCGCATCCGGAAATTGCTTGAGCGGTGGTGGAAGTGTCAGTCGGAACGGCAAATGGTTGAATTCGGGACACGCCTTCGAGCCTACGGGCAGCTTGACTTCACCAGATTGCGCGAGTTCGGGTTTCACCGCATTGGGCTGGAACCGGACTCCGAAGTAGAGGTAGGCATTAACGTAGCCGAGAAACGCCTCAGAATTGAACAGGTTCCGCAGCTCCTGGATTAATTCGGCCGGCAGAGGTTCGTTCGGCAGCCCCAGCTCCCGGCGGATCTCGCGGAATGTGATTTCTTCCAGGGCTTTGTCGAGCCGCTCCCGCAACTGCATCATCCATTGGTCGTTGGTGACAAAACCGGCATCGTCGTGCGGACGAAGCACGCGGCGCAAACAATCTTCGAGAATAGCCTGTTTGTCGAGGAGCCTCGACTCTTTGAATTTGTTTTCGTGCAGGTGTGTCAGTTCTCCGATGACAGACCAAAGATCGCCCGGCATATCGCGGTTCTCACTCATCCGTCTAACCCTCCCCTACAGCTATCCGCCCTGCATCTATGCGTGGGCCTGCGGTACAAGCGCTCCCTATGGCATATTACAGGCAAATCGTGAATCTTCATCCAACTAGGTGGCCAGGCCATCCAGGGGGATTCGTACTCCCGCCAACCCAGGAGTGCGCCGGGTGCTACTGCGCATCAGAGGAAACATCCTGTCCAAGACTCTCCGGAAGCGAGACCCTCGCTGGGGGAATGAACAGCTCCGGTCGAATCGATATACTCCTCGGCAAAATGGGCGATTATGAGTTTGTGGTAATCGAAGATCGCATTGATTACACTTTCATCGGGGCATTTGTCATGGAGGAAGTCCGCTTCATTGTGAGCCTCTATGCACAGTTTGCTTCTTTCCTGCTTTGCTGTCTCTCCGCACGGTTCAGCTTTCTCACGAACGTGTTGCGCTCTCCCACTGAAGGCTCCAAGTTCAATCCTGTCGTATGGAAACACAAGGCCCTGACCAAGATCTGCCGCCGTAGGCATGATCGAGGCTTCCAGGAAGATGATGCTCTGGTTGTAGATCACCTCCGGCTTGTGTCGCGCGCCGAAGGCCAGACCATCAAGAATCGGCAATTCGACTACTCCATCCACCTGATGGCCGATCATGGTGATGATTGCGCAAGCGCCCACAGAACCGTTTGACAGATTCAACACCTCAGGAGGGCTGAGGGGCACAGGGGAAAGTTCTCCAAGCAACTCTAGTAGCTGCGCTTCAACGGATGCGGCTGTAACCTTCGCCGCCGGCGCGGCTTGCGGCGAGGGTTTGACAATAATTACGTTACCCGCAGGATCGACTACTACGCCCGCAGGCTTATCTGGCGACGACCATGTTACTTTCCCGGCGCCTCCGATGGCCTCGACAGACGCTGTATACGGTACGCCAGCAATCGCGTCTTGAAGTTGAGAGCTTGTAATCCTCAGGCCGGCGGACTGATCCAGAACGTCCACCGTGATCTCTTGAGAAACGCTCTTGCTTCCCGCTGCCTCTTGTGCCTCGACGGTGAACTGAATCGTCCCAGCCTGCGACGGAGTGAAATGCACCGTGCCATCATTGGGATCGACTTTCAAGCCGGGCTCGTTCACCGGCACTTCTTTGAGCTTCCACTTCACGCCCGGAATGTGGACAGCAAGCAGTTTTTCCTTGTAGGCGGCATTAACGATTGCCGCGGGAAGAACGGGCGTGATGATTGCAGGAGGGGAAGCTTTTGGCAGAACCACGAGCGAAATCGACGCAAGAGCTATCTGCCCGTTGGCATCTGTAGCCTGCATATGGAAGATGATCGTATTTTTGCCCGGTGCGGGCGGACTTGTGACCTTTGAAGGATCGATGGCGTAGAGCAGATGATTCGGACCGATCGGCATCAGCGAGGTCACGCCGGCGATTTTGCCTTGAAGAGCGGCAGCCACATCGGCGGCGTTCAGGTCATAGTTCAAGGGAACGACCTTCAGTAGGCCAGTTGGGGCTGCGCTGCCGGATGACTGCGTCGAATTTGACGACGCGGGGTTATTCGTTTGCTGAACCGAAACGCTGGCAGCTTGCGAAGCGGATGAAGAGCCAGAGGAAGAACTGGCTGGACCGAAGACCCCGAAGGAAGCAGCGCAGGCCGTAGGCGCAGTTGGTGCTGATGCTGCTGGGGTTGTGGCGCCTGTGCTGGTTTGCGGCGTTGTAGCAGCTCCGGGGGTAGCGGCAGGTGCAGCCTGCGGCTTTGCCTGAGGAGCAATCAGAACAAGGCATCCGAGAACGAGAGCCATTGTTCGAACGGCCCCACCCGGAAAATGCCTCAAGATTGAAGATTCTGATGTATGTGGGGCTGGAGAACAGAAAAACAGTTCACTCAAGAAATACTGTTGGGGAATCATTCGACCCTCCTGGAAGATCTCAATGGGTATTTAAAATGTGCCTTATAAAATGAAAATGAGCTCGAATCGCGCTCCAGTTTGCTTGACTTGGCTCCGCAAACGGTCAGTTGAAATGTTCTCGCTATGTCGTATGAAGGGAAAACTTCGTCGTCTCGTAGTACACCACAGTTTTTATTAGTCGTCAATAATAAATATGAGGCTTAGGAAGCAGTCTGGTGAAAAAGTACAACTTAGTTCTGCGAGTACGTTTAGATACACTGCACCTGTTACCTGCCGAATCACGCGTAGACGGCGGCATTCATTTTTCCAATGTTAGGTGATAGTGAAAGAAGAGACGGCATCGTTTCAGGATTAACAAAAATATTTTGTGCCCCAGACGGGCCAAGTAAATCCCTGTTTTATTTCGCGAGGATCTTTAGCTATTCTTCCGCCGTCGGCGATCTGGCCGCCGCCACTGCTAAATGCTGACCCCTATAGCGACCAGCGCGATCTGTTGCCACAGAGACATGCCCAACCAGGCGCTCACGAGGACACCCGGGATGAAGATCAGGGCAATGACGATCCCGAGAATAGTCGCTCATCAACCTTCGGCTCACAACGAAGCATGAAAATTGTGGCTAGTCGAGGTACCGTAGAGGGCAGATTGCGTCCGGAACAGGTCGTCCCAGGGAGTGGCGCTGAAGAGCTACAAAATGGCCTGACCAGGAAGCCAGAAGGCACAAGGGATTGTTGTCCCTGTCTTCGGGTGGGGAACACGCTAAGGAGACTCTCTATCCACAAGGCTTCCACCGGAGCAATCCAGTAGGAGAGCTATGCAACCGCTGCATCCCCGTTGCGCGGGGCTGGATGTGCACAAGAAGACGGTGAGCGATTGCATCCTAGTTGCGAATGCCCACGTCAAGCGATGCGGCCCTGGTCCTACTTACGCTACGACCAGTTCGCGCTGAGACTGCGACACTATCGCTCGACTGGGAACCGATTACCAAAGCGCGGCTTGTCCTGAGTACGGACGGCATTGTTCTAGAGGCGGTTCAGAGCGACGAGGACGGCTTCTTGGCGGCTCCATCTGTCTTTAGTGCAGATCACGAAGTCCGTCTTCAAATAATTGAAAACAAAGGTGGAAAGAGCTCTGCATTCGGATTGTAGTCTACAAATCCACCAAACTCAACAGATCTCAACACTCACCTGTCTCAAGCCATTGATTTTGCTGGGCTTATTTCTGGCACTCCTTCTGCTCCCAAAACAGGTCACGCCGTTTGTGGAGACTTGTTGAAATCGAGTGATTATAAGTGCTTATTATAGAATGGTTTACCGCGAACGCTCCAGCTATTGTTGATTTTTGTGGCTCTGGAGTGTTTTGACAGCTACAAAATCGACTACAGCGGCGAATTTGGATTGGTTTTTGTACGGCGCATCTAGAAAAGCGGATCGGACGCGTTTTCTGCTACAACTGGCTTATGCTCAGTTCGTTGAAGCTCGTATTCTTCCTGCTGGTTCGTTCTCTCCGGTCCCGACACAATCTCCTTCTGGAAAATCTGGCCCTGCGGCGGCAGCTCGCCGTTCTGAGCCGGAAGCACAGGCAGCCTCGGCTTGCCGCTTCGGACAAGTTGTTCTGGGTGATCTTGCGGCGGCTTTGGCCGGGATGGAAGCGGGCCTCTGATCCTCGTCCAACCGGAGACCGTCGTCCGCTGGCATAGGGCAGGATTCAGATTGTATTGGACGTGTCTCTCGCGGCGTCGAAACCGCAGGGGAAGAAAGTGCATCAGCAAAGAATTGCGCGAACTCATCTTCCGCATGGTCGCCGAGAACCCGACTTGGGGTGCGCCGCGCATTCATGGTGAGCTCAAGATGCTGGGCTTCGATATTTCTGAGCGAACTGTGGTGCGCTGGATGCGAAGGGTTCCTCGAAATCCAGAACCGGCAAAACGATGGGCGACCTTTCTGAGCAACCATCGTAAGGCAATCGCCGCAATGGATTTCTTCACCGTGCCGACGCTGACCTTTGGCGTTCTCTACTGTTTCTTCGTGATTTCGCATGACCGGCGGCGCATTCTTCATTGCAATGTGACTCAACATCCGACAAGCGATTGGACGATTCAGCAGTTGCGCGATGCTTTTCCTTACGACTCTGCGCCGCGTTATCTGATCTTTGATCGCGGCTCGCAATTCAATGAGGAACTGATCGACACAGTGAAGATGTTTGGCATCAAGCCCAAGCGGACAAGTTATCGAAGCCCATGGCAGAACGGAGTTGCCGAGCGCTGGGTTGGCAACTGCCGCCGTGATCTGCTCGACCATGTGATCGTTCTCAATGAACGCCATCTGAAACGCCTGATGAATGAGTACGTCCGCTATTACCACGAGGACCGGACGCATCTTGCGCTGGCCAAGGAAACGCCTGCCGGTCGAAAGGCGGAAACGGATGCTTGTGCCTATGGCAGCGTCATTTCCATGCCGAGATTGGGTGGTCTGCATCATCGCTACGATCTCGCGGCCTGATGAGCGACCCGCCGATTCAAGAATTTCTTCGCGCAGACTACGGGAGAGCTGCGTCCGACCATCCACTGTTGGCCATTCCCCGCATAGTGTCAACCTCAACAAGCACGCCGTTCCCGTAGAATTCCTGATTCAATCTCTGCTGGCTGTTCGTTCAGGTCCGCCCGGGAATACATTTTCGCGCCCGAATGGAATTTTGGCGAACCACAGCCACCACATGGTGCGAAGATGAGGTGCAAAACGACAGAACTTCCTGGTTACACTCTGTCTTGAGATAGGCCGTGATTTCGTGGCATCCANNTGGATGCCACGAAATCACGGCCTTCTCCAATACAACAACCGACCCGCGAACCAACTCTAGCAGTTATGCGGCTTGGTTTGTCTTCCCCTTAGTCGTTAGGGAACAACAGGTAGTACACCGCATAGGCTGTGGCAACGTCCGTCTGAGCCCAGAAGCGGTGATAATTGAAGGTGGGAACCGGCGCCGTTGAGGGGTTGGCAGCATAGGCCGCAACCATGGCATAGTTCGGATCCGTCTCGTACTGGGTACGGATGCTGAGGAACGTCGAGCTGGAGTTGATCGGGTCGCCGTTGGGCATGGTTCCCGTCCAACCCGAAGGAACGTAAATGGGGATGTTGAGCTGACTGTAGTCGGTGCGCGTTTCCGCAACCGATACGCCTATGCTGTCGCGGTGCAATGACCACATATCGGTCAGGAGCTGCTTTGCAAGGTCAAACGACGTCATGTCCTGCGTTCCAGACCACTTCAAGGTTCCGGCACTGTAGTACAGCAGTGCCTTGCAGAGCGAACCGGTCACACCAACATCCTGGCCGCTGGCCGTAATGGATACAGACAGCCCGGCGTTGTAAGTGACCCCAAGGTCGCCCACCGTCCAATTCTGGGTAGTTGCATTCCAATCGGTAGATGGCTGTCCACTCCAGCTCAGGCTCGAGGGGACTGAGTAGCTAGTCGCGGTCGCCGTGGTATTGGCTTCGACCCACTTCATCCAAGGATCCAGAATGAGCTTGGCATCCGCATTGCCGGTTACGTAGTAGTACTCGGCCAAGCGCTCCATCGACCATGCCTGCATTCCAAACCACTGGTTGCTGGGCGGATTGCCGTAAGACGGCGCGAAGATGTACGACATGCCGTAGAAGGTGGGAGTTCCCGCAGGAGGAACTGCATACTGGCCTCCCCAAGCGGTGGGAGGATTGGCCGTGTTGCTGCCGCCACCCCAACTGTTGGTTGCGCCGCCTGCAATGGCGCCATTTGACGACTGCAGCCAGCGGTAGAATTCGAGAGTGCGTTGGAGAGTTGTGGTCCAATCCGTCTTTGCCGTGGGCGATTTTGGAATCAGAGCGGTGTCGTTCGACAGCGCATAAGCCGCCAACGGGTTCTGGTAGCCGAAGTGGACGTCGCTGGAGCCAATGCGCCAAGCCCAGCTTCCATCCGCCGGCACCGCGCCGCCCCATGCGTAGTACCAGGACAGCAGGTAAGCGGACGAGTTTTTGGAGCCGTTTTCCACTGCGCAACCGGTGCTCTGGCAGCCTTGTTCCTTGAAATACTTGTCAAAGAACGAGTAGCGCAGATAGTCGCCCAGTTTGGCGGCGTTCGGGAGCAGGGCTGTAACCGTCGAGTTGCCGGCCCCATACTGTTGTGCCCAGTACATGGCCTGGATGGCGCGCGCGTCGGCATCCGGAGCATCCGTATACTTCCACTGCTGTGTATACGAACCCCCAGTGAAGAGGCTTAGATAGCCGCCGTCGCTGGTATTGCCGTACTTGAAGGCGTCCCAGCTGGGTTGCGGAATCGTCAGCCACACCGACTCCATCGGTCCGCGCTGATACGAGTTATAGAAGGAGGGAGCGCCCGAACTGCCTGGTCCGCTCTCTTCAATGCCGTATCCGTACCAATTGGTCGTGTCGAGAATCCAATGGGCACCGTAGATGTTCCAGGTGCCATATGCGGATTCCAGTTCCTGCGCGATCGGATCCTCGCCAACTGTAGCGGTAGTGAATTGGCAGGGGTAGCCGCTGGGGCTATCGTACGACGGGCAGTAGGTAGCCGGAGCGCTGGGATTGTAACCGGCGTTAGTCGGCTGCAGGGTCGCGCTGGGAATCATGTAGGTCTGATAGCTATTCCATGCGGTCTGCAGAGGTGTCCAAGTGCCGGTGACTGCGCCATACATCGATTCCAGCCAGAGATAGTAACTGTAGGTCTCAGATACTGTCTCGTGGCCGTAATCGGGAGCTTCCACCATAAAAGTCTCCACTGAGTGATAAGGAATGCCCAGCGGGCTGAAGTAGCCGTTTGCAGCCGTCATGTTGCCGTACATGGCGAGGAAGTTCGCCTTCGCGGTTGCGGCGTAGCCGGAGCCGGGTGCAACAACGGTCAGCGCGATGGTGGTTTTCGCCGTCGTTGTGCCAGAGGTTCCGGTGATGGTAACTGTAGCCAGACCAAGGGTAGCTGTGCTGGTAGCCGTGAAGGTAAGCACGCTGGTTGCGGCGGTGGGATTGGTGCCGTAGGTTACTGTAACGCCAGTCGGCAAGCCAGTGGTTGTCAGCGTGACGCTGCCGGTAAAGCCGCCCGTATCCGCCACCGTAATGGTTTCGGTTGCCGTGCTGCCCTGAGTTACAGACAACGAAGCAGCCGAAGGCGTAATCGTAAAGCCGCTTGCCACACTGACCGTCACTGAGACGGCGCTCGAGGTGCTGGTGGCATAGGTCGTCGATCCAGCGTAGACAGCGGTCAGCGAGTAGGTTCCTGCTGTCGCGAATGAGGTTACAAGCGTTGCCTTGCCCGCACTCAGCGTTCCGGTTCCGAGCGAGGTTGTGCCCGAGAAGAAGGTGACTGTGCCGGTAGCGGCTGTAGGGGTAACCGTGGCCGTCAGCGTAACGCTGGCGCCAACCGCTGGCGTGGTGGTGGATGCAGCCAGCGCGGTGGTGGTGGCGGTTTTAGTTGGACCGACGGTAATGCTTACGGCGCTCGAAGTGCTGGTGGCGTAGGTCGTCGATCCACCGTAGACAGCGGTCAGCGAATAGGTTCCCGCTGTCGCGAATGAGGTTACAAGCGTCGCCTTGCCCGCACTCAACGTTCCGGTTCCGAGCGAAGTCGTGCCCGAATAGAAGGTGACTGTGCCGGTAGCGGCTGTAGGCGCAACCGTGGCCGTCAGCGTGACGCTGGCGCCAACCGCCGGCGTGGTGGTGGATGCAGCCAGCGCGGTTGTGGTGGCGGTCTTAGTTGGACCGACGGTAATGCTTACGGCGCTCGAAGTGCTGGTGGCGTAGGTCGTCGATCCACCGTAGACAGCGGTCAGCGAATAGGTTCCCGCTGTCGCGAATGAGGTTACAAGTGTCGCCTTGCCCGCACTCAGTGTTCCGGTTCCGAGTGAATTTGTGCCGGAATAGAAGGTCACCGTGCCGGTAGCGGCTGTAGGCGCAACCGTGGCCGTCAGCGTGACGCTGGCGCCAACCGCCGGCGTGGTGGTGGATGCAGCCAGCGCGGTTGTGGTGGGCGTCAACGTCGCCCCGCAGGTGACGCCATTGACAGCGAACGATGCGGGCACGGCGTTGGTGACGCCGTTCCAGGTGCCGTTGAATCCGACGCCGCTTACGCTGCCCCCGGCGGCAACACTGCCGTTGTAGGGTTCATTTTTCACGGTCACGTTTGCGCCGCTCTGCGTTTCAATGCCATTCCAGAGCTGCGATACCGTCTGTCCGTTGGCGAACGCCCAGGTCAGCGTCCAACTGGTCCAGGCCGTTGTTCCCGTGTTTTGTATGGCGACGGTGGCGCCGAAGGCGCTGTTGTTCTGCGGTGAAATGGTGTAGACAACGTTGCACCCGGCTGCGCCATAAGCGCTCGGCGCAACAAGAGTCAGTAATAGAGCCGCGAGTACCGCTAGGTACCCGCTCAGTCGGCGAGCGAGCGCCCGCCTACAGGGGGGATTGAACTCCTGATACATGGTTTCTCCTTTACATCACATAACCCGCTAACAGCACTCAATGCTTGAGTGCTGTTCGTTGCATGATGCCGGTAAAGAGGCCGTACCTTGCAATTTGGGAAGAAAATCGACCAGTGAGATTTGAAATCTTCTCCGTGACCATAAATCTTTCTTTGGAGTATCGGGAGAAGAGCGAAGCAGGTCGAATGACCCGCTCCGCTCGTGTTGCTGTCTTTGCGCTGCTTGAGTTTGCTAGTTGACGGTGCAGGCCGTTCCGTTGAGCGAGAAGGCCGCAGGTATTGCGTTGGTGGTTCCATTCCATGTTCCGTTGAATCCGATGCCGGTTAAGGTTCCGCCGGCGGCGATGCTGCCGTTGTAGGGCTCGTTCTTCACGGTGACCCTGGCGCCGCTCTGGGTTTCAATGCCATTCCAGAGAGACGAGACAGTCTGTCCGTTGGCAAAGCTCCAGGTCAACGTCCAACTGGTAATGGCAGTCGATCCGTTGACGATGGTGATCGCCGCTCCGAAGGCACTCGAGTTTTGCGGCGAAATCACGTAGTCGATGGTGCATGTGCTGGGATTCGAGGGAACTACGGTTAGAGTGATTGTGGTCTTTGCGGTTATGCTGCCCGAGGTTCCAGTGATGGTGACCGTGGCTGCTCCAACGGTGGCCGCGCTGGTGGCCGTGAACGTGAGCACACTGGTCGCGGAGGTGGGGTTGGTGCCGTAGGCAACAGTAACTCCGCTGGGCAATCCGGTGGCGGCCAGAGTTACACTGCCGGTGAATCCGCCCACATCCGTTACCGTGATGGTGTCGGTTGCGGTCTTGCCTTGTGTGATGGACAGAGTGGGAGCCGAAGGAGCAAGCGTGAAGCTCGGCGTCAAGGAGACAACGGTGAGTGTAATGGTGGTCTTAGCCGTCGTGCTGCCCGAGGTTCCGGTGATGGTGACTGTGGCTAGTCCAGCGGTCGCCGTACTAGTAGCCGTGAATGTGAGCACGCTGGTCGCGGTAGTGGGATTTGTGCCGTAGGCAACCGTGACTCCGCTGGGCAATCCGGTGGCGGCCAGAGTTACACTGCCGGTAAATCCGCCCACATCCGTTACCGTGATGGTGTCGGTTGCGGTCTTGCCCTGAGTAATTGACAGAGTCGAAGCTGAAGGCGCAAGCGTAAAGCCCGGCGTGGTTGACCCGCCGCTCAAGGGGAACTGGATGCTCGCCAGCAAGGATTGCTTTAGCGAGCTGACGGGCGTTGCATCGTAGTTGTTATCGAGCAGCGCGTACGTGTCTTCACCATTCAAGGCCCAGTAGGTCCAGTTGATCGCAGGATTGGATTGAAGATAGGAGACCAGACTTTCGAACCACTGTCCCTGACTGCCGGCCACAGTGCTTTCGATGTCTGCGTTGGTGTTGTCGGTGCCGAATTCACCCACCCAAACCGGGGCGGTGCCGGCAACGCTGATATATCCCCAATACTTGTTCCAGGTGGTGTCCAGGCTGGCGGGAGTCGTGCTGCTGTTGAACCAGGCTTGTTGATACAGATTCGGCCCGTAGTCGTGTGCGGAATAGACCAGTTGATTGGCGACGCTGAGCGTAATCGGGTTCGTCGCGACGCCGATCAGATTTCCGCCCTGCCAACCGCAAACGCCGCTGTAGCAGTCGTTGCCTTCGACAAAGATGAGAAGTTTGGGATTGACGGCCAGGATGGCATTGCCCGCGGCTGTAGCAGCTACAGGCCAGTTTTGCGCAGTGAGGCTGGTCGGGCAGCCATTGGTCGCGGTGTCCCCTGTCCAGCAGGAACCAGTGGTTGCGCCGGATCCGCTCAGATGTGGCTCATTGCGCAGATCCATGCCAATCACCGTGGGATTGCCGTTGAAGGTGAATGTGCTGGCGCTGTAGCGCGTGGCCATCGTCTTCCAGTCGGCGATCCAGTTGGCCTGCGGATACGCGCTGGTATACCAGAGGCCGCTGGCTTCGTTGGTCTCTCCGGCTTCGGAGCGGTGGTTGTCGAGGATCACGCGCAAGCCGATCGAGCCGGCATACGCGACAATCGTGTCTATATTCTGGAGCGCTGTTTGCCCAACCAGCTGTGAGTTGACTGTGCCGCCGTTGGCGTAGGAAGTGTAGTTTGTGGGAACCGGATTGCTTTCCACCAATTGATTGGAAAATGGGATACGAATTACGTTGTAGCCCTCGCTCTTGATGGTGTTCAGAACTGTTTTGTAGTCCTGCGCCCACAATCCATGAACAAGATAGTCAGGAGTCTCTGCGCCATACCAATTAATTCCCGCAAGGCGCACAGTAACTCCGTTCGCGTCGACGATCTTGCTCCCACTGGTATGCCAATAGCCCGCGCCTTGTGCTGTTGCGCTGGGGGAAGCGAGAGCCATCGCAAGAGCTGTAATTGCCATTACTCCATGCACAATCCGCTGAAGGATCAGTGCCTGTTGGTGCGACTTTCCAAATGCATAATGCATCGATCATCCTCCCATTATGGACTTCAATTCGGGTTGAATTGAACTTAGTCGTGGGCGGAGCAGGCCGAAGGGCCCGCTCCGCTCGTGTTCTTGTCTGTGCGCTGCTTGACTTTGCTAGTTGACGGTGCAGGCCGTTCCGTTGAGCGAGAAGGCCGTAGGTATTGCGTTGGTGGTTCCTTTCCATGTGCCGTTGAATCCAATGCCGCTGAGGGTACCATTGGCCGCGATGCTGCCGTTGTAGGATTCGTTTTTCACCGTCACATTGGCGCCGCTCTGAGTTTCAGCGCCGTTCCAGAGAGAGGAGATTGTCTGCCCGTTGGCGAAGCTCCAGGTCAGCGTCCAACTGGTGATGGCAGTCGGTCCATTGATGATGGTGATAGCAGCTCCGAATGCGCTGGAGTTCTGCGGTGAAATCACGTAGTCGACGGTGCATCCTGAGCCGCCTCCAGCCGACGAAGTCTTTGCACTGGCTTGCGCCGATGCCGCCGACGTGCCGTCCGAGTCAACCGCTTCAATCTTGTAGTAGTAAGTGGTCGAAGCTGTGAGACCGGTGCTTGAATAGCTCGTCGCCGTCACGCCACTGGCTATCTGATTGCTCGAGGATGGAGTGAAGTTGCTGGTTGTGCTGCGGAAAACGTTGTAAGAACTTATTGTGCAGTTAGCCGGAGCAGTATCCGGGGTCCAGCTCAGGTTGATGACACTGGAGGAGGAAGTCGTTGCGGTGAGTCCGCTAGGTGCGGAAGGTACTATACTGCATGTGCCTCCACCGCCGCCGCTGCCGGCCGCGGCGCTGACCGAGAATCCGCTCATGGCCAGGCCCTGGCCGCCGGTCCAGACCTCGAAGCCGTACTCAACATCGATCAGCCACCAGGTGCTTTCCAGGCTTCCCCGTGATATGGCATCAGCAAAGAACGGCAGGAGATTCAGGCTGCTCACGGAAGTTACAGGAGTCGCCGCAACGTAAGAGACGATCTTCCACGATGATTGGTTGCCGGTCCACACTTCATAACTGGCGCCATCGATAGTCTCCGTGGCCACCTGCGAGCCAAAGGGCTGTATGGACCCCTGATGATTGAGCCAGATCATGATTTCGGTGCCGTTGGGCTGGCCCGAGGTGGTCGATGTCTGGTTGAACCAAATGTCGTAGGCCGCGTCATTGGCGGAGCCGGAGGGCTGGGTAATCGAGACGCTGGTGGTTGCCGAAGCGATGTTGTTCTCTTCGATGGGGAAGGGGTTGGAAGTCGTGCAAGCTCCCCAATGGCATCCCCGGTAGATCGATGTGTAGGTGGCTGGAGCGCCACTCGTCGAATTGGAGAAGCTTGCGGTGGTGATCGTAAAACCCAAGCCGCTGATGTTCACACATTCATTCAAACTGGAGTTCCACTCGTTCATCTGGAAGTCATATAAACCGCTGTCGAGGGCGAGTACGTAGGTCTCACCGACGGTGTTAGAACATTTGGATTGGGCGGCGGCCGGAGCCGGCATCCCAAGGGAGATAAGGCAGACTGCGCAGGCAATCGCAAACATCTGAAGTAATGACCTTCTGTTCACAAAAATCTCCTTTTCAATTGAAGTTTTCCGTATTGACCTGATTCGACCAGCCCCTTGCAGAAGACGAGGAAAATGCGGGGCGGGCTGTGGCATCCGTCCCCGCATTGACCCCTTCTTCTGGTGGCGCTGCCAACTCCAGGCGCTAGTTGACGGTGCAGGCCGTTCCGTTGAGCGAGATGGCCGTGGGTATCGCGTTGGTGGTACCGTTCCATGTGCCGTTGAAGCCGATGCCGCTGAGGGTGCCGTTGGCGGCGATGCTGCCGTTGTAGGGTTCGTTCTTCACCGTCACATTAGCGCCGCTCTGAGTTTCAATACCGTTCCAGAGAGACGCAACTGTCTGCCCGTTGGCGAAGGTCCAGGTCAGCGTCCAACTGGTAATGGCGGTCGGTCCGTTGATGATGGTGATCGCCGCTCCGAAGGCGCTCGAGTTTTGGGGCGAGATCACATAGTCGACGGTGCAGGCGCCGCCACTCGGACCGACGGTCAGCGCGATGGTGGTCTTTGCCGTCGTCGAGCCCGAGGTCCCGGTGATGGTGACTGTGGCCGCTCCTACAGCAGCCGTGGCGCTGGCCGTGAAGGTGAGCAGGCTGGTCGCCGTGGTCGGGTTGGTGCCGTAGGCAACCGTGACTCCGCTAGGTAAGCCAGATGCGGCCAGAGTGACGCTGCCGGTAAATCCGCCCACGTCCGTCACCGTGATGGTGTCGGTTGCGGTCTTGCCCTGAGTTACAGACAAAGTGCTCGCGGAAGGCGCCAGGGTGAAGCCCGCGCCACTCACCGTAAGGTTGATGGTGGTGGTTGCGGTCGCCGAGCCCGAGGTCCCGGTGATGGTGACCGTGGCCGCGCCCAAGGTGGCCGTACTGCTAGCCGTGAAGGTAAGCACACTGGTCGCAGTTGTGGGGTTGGTGCCGTAAGCGACTGTGACTCCGCTAGGCAATCCCGTTGCGGCCAGAGTTACGCTGCCGGTGAATCCGCCCACGTCCGTCACCGTAATGGTGTCGGTTGCGGTCTTACCCTGGGTAATCGCCAGAGTAGAAGCCGAAGGAGCCAGCGTAAAGCCCGCCTTGGCCGTGACGGTAAGGGCGATGGTGGTGGTTGCGCTTAATGTGCCGGAGGTTCCGGTGATGGTGACCGTAGCCGCGCCAGTAGTGGCCGTGACGCTAGCCGTGAAGGTCAGCACGCTGGTCGAGGTTGTGGGGTTGGTGCCGTAGGCAACCGTGACTCCGGTGGGTAGGCCAGTAGCGGCCAAAGTTACAGAGCCGGCGAACGGACTTACATCGGTTACGGTGATGGTGTCAGTGCCGCTGGCGCTTTGGGCTATCGACAGAGTTGACGCCGAGCGGGAAAGCGTAAAGCTTCCACCGGTACCAACGGTGAGCGAGATGGTGGTGCTTGCGGTTGTGGAGCCGGAGGTTCCGGTGATAGTCACCGTAGACGTTCCTACCGTAGCAGTGGCGCTGGCCGTGAAGGTAAGCACGCTGGTCGTGGCCGTGGGGTTGGTTCCGTAAGCAACCGTCACTCCGCTGGGCAGGCCGGTTGCCGCCAGAGTTACACTGCCGGTGAATCCGCCCACGTCAGTTACCGTGATGGTGTCGGTTGCGGTCTTGCCTTGGGAGACGGACAGATTGGACGCCGAGGGCGCCAGTATAAAGCCGGTTGATGTCGTTACGGTCGGAGACCCCGTTCCCAGGACAATGCCTCGGCCGTTAGTTCCAATGTAGACGGTTCCGAAGACCTGCGGGTCGCCAGTCATAGCCTGATCCGCAGCGGCGTACTCATGTGCGGAGTCGTTGATCAGTTCCCAGATAACGCCTTCGTTGGTGGAGGCGAAGATGCCGCGCACGCCGCCGATTTCAGCGTTGGTAAAGATGGTTTGATAGGTGGCTCCAGGGCCGGCCTTGCCAAAGCCGATGATATCGGCCTGTGTCACGTTCGCCAGTTGGGTAAAGCTGGCACCGTAGTTAGTCGAGTGCCACATGCCATAAACGTGGCCGGAGGTGGCGCTACCACCTACAACCCAAACATCGCCCGCGATTCCCGGCACGGCTTTCACGACAACCGGATCTCCCGACGCGGGCAACCCGGTTGCAGCTGTCGCGGTAAAGCTCACTCCGCCGTTTTTGCTCACATAGAATTGGCCACCCCCGTAATAATAGAAATACAGAGAATTCACGCGGTCGGAGGCGATTACACCTCCCGCGGGAGCGCCCGTAGAGGCTGTCCAACTGCTGCCATAAGTGGTGGAATAGAACGGCACCATGCTGGGAGGAGCCCACACAACCGCGCTGGCTGTCGCCGACATTGCAACTGTACCGCCGCCGGTAGTCATGCCGGCTGGATCGACGGATCCCGCAAACCACGCTGTCTCACTTGTGCCGCCGGAAGTGGTAAAGGCGGAGCTTGTTACCACGGGGCTGGCCGTGGGGCTTCCTACACCCACGATAACCATATCCATCGGGTTTAGCTGGGCAAAGTCGATGCTGTTACGGGTCCCAAAAAACGGAATCGCATAAGGAAAAGCCGGCGCTGTAGTCATGCTGGTGTGAATGAATCCGCCAATGTCTCCCATTGTGCTATACAGATGGGCGCCACCGCCAGAAGGAGGACTGACCAGGCCGGTCACGGAAGTTTCTTCGATCCCCATGGATGCATCCGAGAGGGTAAACTGAGTGCCTGCGTCCCAATTAGTGAGATTCGTTGTGCCCCACATCGTCATGCCGGTTCCATAAAACATGTGATTGGAGTTAAACGGATCAATCGCCATGCCGGAGACCATCCAGCCAAGTTCAGGCGCTTCAATGGGAGTAACGGGGCTGGTATCGCCCTGATTCAACCAGGGCGCTGCTGTGTCGTTCAGCGTGTACATGAAGCTGCGGCTGGGATAACTTGTCCAGCTCCAGATCTGGGACCAGGTGGCGCCGGAATTGGTGCTGCGCCAAATGATGGTATCCGGCCACCACGAGTTGAAGGCCGAAACCATCAGCGTGGTCGGAACCTGCTTGTCGATTGTCAGACCGCAGTAGCCGAAGTAGTCCGCGCCACTGGTAGTGGTTGGAACAACCGGTGCTATCTCAGTCCACACGCCGGTTGCCGTGTTATACCTCTGGACGTCTCCCATAATGCCGTCGTAAGGTCCGGCTCCGTTGCTATAGGTGATGTATAAGTAACCATTCACAGTGTCCAGAGCCGCGCGCTGTGGCAAGAAGCCAGGAGCGGGAGCGTTTGAAGCTACTGACCATGATGCGCCATTGGTGCAAGCCACGGTCCCGGTCGTTTGGGTTCCGGTCAGGGTGCAAGTCGGCTGACCAGCCAGCGCGGTCCAGGTGGTTCCTCCGTTCTTAGTGACGAAGATATTGTTGCCGTCGGGTTGCGCCACGCCCACATAGATGGTCTGAGTAGCCTTTCCGGACGAACCCGTCCGCGGATCGAAGACAACCCACACGGGCCCAATGATGTCCCCGCTGTATACATCTCCGGGAGTAACGACATAGGTGCCGGGCTGCGGAAAGCTGGACACCTTGCTCCATGTAACTCCAGAATTGGTACTCTCCCAAAGGCCGTTTCCGCTTCTGGCCGCAAAGAACAGGATGCTGTTGAGATTGGGATCGATGGCAAGGCGCTCGCCCATGTTGCGGGCGGGCATGTTGCCTCCCGCTTTGAACGGCATAGTCACAGTATTGGAAAACGTGCTTCCCTGATTGTTCGAGATCAAGAGCGCAGCATCCAACGGATCCCAGGAGTTGGTATACATGCCGGTCATGATGTAAAGGTTGTTCGGGTTCACCGGATCAGTGGCAAGACTTTCAACGCCCAGATGACCCCAATTGGCAAACGTTGTGAAATCCATGAGTGGCGTCCATAGACCCGTGGTGGAATTCCACTTATAGGCGCCGCCGATGTCGGTGCGGGCGTAAATCAGATTCTGCTGTGAAGGGTTGAAGATGATGTTAGGAATGTAACCGCCGCCAGCACCTGTGTAGACGTTGGCCCATGTGTATCCAGCAGCATTAGCTTGCCCAAAAGCAGCGTTGCCAAATAGGGTTGCTACAAACGCACACAATACCATCATATGCAGGAAGGCCGTTCTATGAATGGCTTGTCTGATCGCAGGGGACATATGTTTTCCTCGCTTTCGCACGGTTTCTCATGCCGATGACGGAAGAACGGCTGGCAATGCAATCGTTTCCCGCATCGAATGAAGCTTGGTTTAGATCAACGTGCGGAACAGGTCGAAAGACCCGCTCCGCACGCATTGCTGTCTGTGCGCTGCTTGAATTTGCTAGTTGACGGTGCAGGCCGTTCCGTTGAGCGAGAAGGCCGTGGGTATCGCATTGGTGGTGCCATTCCAGGTGCCGTTAAATCCGATGCCAGTTAAGGTTCCGCCTGCGGCGATGCTGCCGTTGTAGGGCTCGTTCTTAACCGTGACGTTGGCGCCGCTCTGGGTTTCAATGCCGTTCCAAAGGGACGCAACTGTCTGCCCGTTGGCGAAGCTCCAGGTCAGTGTCCAACTGGTAATGGCTGTCGATCCGTTGACGATGGTGATGGCCGCTCCGAAGGCGCTCGAGTTTTGCGGCGAGATCACATAATCAACGGTGCAGGCACCGCCACCGGAGGAGCTGACGGTGAGCGCGATGGTGGTGGTTGCACTCAGCGAGCCGGAGGTTCCGGTGATGGTGATCGTGGCCGTTCCCACTGTGGCCGTGCTGCTAGCTGTGAAGGTAAGCACGCTGGTAGAGGTGGTGGGGTTGGTGCCGTAGGCAACTGTAACTCCGCTCGGCAAGCCAGACGCCGCCAGAGTTACTGACCCAGAGAATGGGCTGACATCGGTCACCGTGATGGTGTCGGTGCCGCTCGTACCCTGCTTGACGGTCAGAGTGGAGGCCGAAGGCTTCAGAGAGAAGCTGCCCGCCGACGCCGCGCTGACGGTGAGCGCGATGGTGGTGGTTGCACTCAGCGAGCCGGAGGTTCCGGTGACGGTGACCGTGGACGAGCCCGTGGCGGCCGAGCTGCTGGCCGTCAGTGTTAGTACGCTGGTCGAGGTCGCCGGGTTAGTTGCGAACGCGGCAGTAACTCCGCTCGGCAAGCCAGACGCCGCCAGAGTTACTGACCCAGAGAACGGGCTGACATCGGTTACCGTGATGGTGTCCGTGCCGCTCGCGCCCTGAGTTACGGATAGGCTGGAGGACGAAGGCTTCAGCGAGAAGCTGCCCGTCGACGAAGTCACTGTGATGGTGAACGCCTGGGTGCTCTTGCTTCCGCAGCTGTTTGTGTAAGTGGCCGTATAGACGTTGGCGCCCGCGCTCAACGGAATGCTGTTGATCTGCCGCGAGGTGGACGTGTACCCGTTGGGGCCGGTCCAGCTCCAAGTTCCGGTCGTAGGCTGCGGGCCAAGGTCCACTGCTGTGGTCGTGGAACTCACAGTTGCCGCTGACTCCTGCGTCCAGGTTGAACCGCCATTCACGGAAATATACGGAACGATCGCGGTGGGCGTGCAGGTGCTGCTGGTCACCGTCAGCGAGATGGTGGTGGTTGCGGTCAGGCTACCCGAGGTTCCGGTGATGGTGACCGTAGACGTTCCGGTGGTGGCCGTGCTGCTGGCTGTGAACGTAACGGCACTAGACCCGGCGGTGGGGTTGGTGCCGAACGCGGCAGTAACTCCGCTGGGCATGCCGGAGGCGGCAAGAGTTACAGAGCCAGTGAACGGGCTAACATCCGTAACCGTAATCGTATCGGTGCCGGATGCGCCTTGGGCGATCGACAGAGTGGACGCCGAACGGGAAAGCGAGAAGCTGCCCGTGCCAGTGGAAGTCACCGTCACTGCGATCGAGGTAGTAGCGGAGGTGGTGCCGGAGATTCCGGTGACGGAGATGGTGGCCGTTCCGGTGGCCGTGCTGCTGGCCTTCAGCGTCAGCGTGTCGCCGCTGACCGAGACCGTGACGCCGGAGTTCGAACTGCTGGCGGTCAGAGTGACGGTCCCAGTGAAGCCGCCGGTGTCGGTGACCATGATGGCGTCAGTGGCGCTGCCGCCCTGGGCGAGCGTCTCAGAGGCCGAGGCGGGAGTCAGCGTGAAGCCGCCGCCGCTAGATCCTGCAAGCACCGGATAGGCGTCCTCTACCAACTGCACGAACTCGGTCACCCAGAAGGTGCCAGCGGGAGGCGGGTTCGGAATCGAGTTCGCTATGGTGTCGGCGCCGGCCTGCGGGTTCGCCGTCACCGGGTTGCAGTTCGGATCGCCAACAGTTGAAGTTACGCCGTTGTATACGCTGCCAGGATAGTTGCCGTCCGCTTCACCCGGAGGCTTGACCCAGACGTAAGCACTTACGCCGGAGGTGGGGTTCACTACCGGTAGCACGCCGATGCCTGCATTCTCCTGGTTGCACCACTGTCCTGAGGAATTGCGCAGATCGATCTTGCTTTGGTTGACAAAGGTGTCTATGGCGGTGCTGGTGCCCGCGGCTGTCGGCCGCACTTGGTAGGCGCTGGTGCCGCCGCCGTTCGTGACAGAGGTGTTGCCCCAGCCGTTGCGCGAGGTGTCGATCAGGAAGCCAATCGTCGACGGGAAGCCGCCGCCGGGCGTATGCGCCTGGCCACGCGGGTCGGTGTAGCCACCCGATGTCGACGCGGTCAGAGCCTGCAAGAAGTAGGTTTTGTAGGTGAGCTCATCGATCGCCGGATTCCACTGATAGAAGTTGCCGGTAAAGATCCCACTGGTAAGGTTGGTGTTGGTGATCGGTCCGCCTGCAACCTCATCCCAAACTATATACGGTTCTGTGAGAGGACCATAGTTGGCCGTATTGGTGATGAAGCCGTCAATGGTGGCATATCCAGCCGACAGTTGCTGTGCGAAACTGCTGAAGAATTGGACAGCGTAGGCCGTGTTGGAAGTCCAGCCCAGCCAGCCGTGGTGGCCAATGTCCAGATAGTTGTAAGCGTTCGGCAACTTGTGGAAGCTATTGAGCGCGTAGGAAATGCCCTGATAGTACACGCCGGTCGACGGAGTATTGAGGACGGGAGTGGCCGTTTGGGTCCAGTTTGCGGCTGCGCCTGCGTTGCTTACGCCGCCATTGGCAGCGACGCAGGGGGCATCCGTAAAGCTGAGGCCGGAGTTAGTAAGAATGTTTGGCAGCGAGTCGTCCTCGATCACCAGCACGAAGCGAACATTCGAGGGCGCCTTGGCCAGGATGTTATAGATGGGAGTGATGTAGTAGTTCTCATACTCCTGAATGCCGGTACCGGTCATCGCAGGTCCGCCGCCGAGCGGTACATCGCCGCCGGCGATGCTCAATTCGCCGTTGGAGGCCAGAGCTGCGCAGTCGCGTTGGGGCAGATCGTAAATGACGAGCTGGACAACGATATTCGCGCCGTTGGCTTGGGCAACCGCCGCGTTGATGTGCTGTTGCAGGCTCATGCGGCCTGTTGCCGTACCATTGCCGTTGACGGCCGTAATGGCCGCGATATGGTCCAGCCAGACGAATGTCGGCTGCTTGGCAACTGTAGCCATCTGCCCCGCGAGCGAAGGTTCGGCTGCTTCCGCGACGGCGACTTCAGTGGCGTAGTCCGGGCTGACGTACACCGTTGCGCCAACGTACGGATTGGCGACGTGCGTCTGAGCAAAAGCGCCCGGCATAACAATGGTTAGTAGTAGAACCGCGAGTACCGCAAGGTACCCGCTCAGCCGGCGAGCGCGTGCCCGCCCACAGGGGGGATTGAACTGCTGAGACATGGTTTCTCCTTTACATCACACAGCCCGCCTCATCACTCAAGGACCGAGTGATTGTCGCGACATGATGCCGGTATCAGAGCCGTATCCAGCGAGCCGGTGCGATCATCAGCCGACCCGTAGCCGGAGCCTCTGCGAATTGTCAAATGTCGGAAAAAGCGAAGAAGGGGGAAGAAGGGGGAAGTGGAAAAAAGAATCATTCGTGGTGCTGGAGCGCATGAATGCGGATCAATCGATAAGCAACGTGACTCCCTAGCACTTTGCCTGCATTCTCTCAGCAAGGACATTTGCGAGAATGCAGACCAGGAAGACAGCTATCTATGCCAGCTTTGAATCCGCCGGCAACACAGCACACTCACTCATGGGGTCGCTTCACGCCAAATTCACGTCTACCGCAAAACGAAGGTAACTTTATTATCCCGGCAAGGTCAAGTTACCTAGGTGCACTCAATGGTAACTATAGTAACCTTATAGGCGTTGATAGTGCCTTCGTAGGCTGATGTTTCCTGGCTCGTTGGATCGCCAAAGCATCGATCTGCTTTCGAATCAAGCAGAAGAAGTATGCACCCAGTTGGTCTGCCTCCGCGTAAAGCAAGTCTAATATGCGTCTATTGAGTCTCCTGGATGTTTTGACTACTCAATCCCTTCGTGTTTGCCGCGACCTCCTGCTCGAAAACCTGGCTATCCTGCATCAGTGTCGCGTTGAAACAGAGGCATCCATTGTTGCGATTTTCCGCTCCTGAACAATACCCCTTGGAAGATCGCAGTGCAAATTGCATCGCGGCAGTGCATCTGCCTTCGAAACAGATAGTTCTTCCCGAAAAACTGTTCCAGAACCTGTGAGAAATCATGAATTTACTGGCCCACGAAGTTCTCAGAAATCTTGCTCTGTAGTCGATTCTGTAGCTGCAGAATCCTCAGGGAACCACAGGGGTCCATAAAGAGTCTCTTCTGGAATGGCGACAAACTATAGAAAATACGTGGGTTGTATGGTCGGGGCGGAGGGATTCGAACCCCCGACCCTCTGCTCCCAAAGCAGATGCGCTACCAGGCTGCGCTACGCCCCGACTCTGACTTGATTGTAACGCGAATAGGTTTCCCGTTGGAGTGGCTGCGGCGGCTCTCGCCAAGGGAGCGCATTCGTATGCCTGTGCCGGTGGGGACGCAGGCCTCATTCCGCCGAACTCCAGCCAAAGGATGCAGAGAGCAAGAGCCCGGCGCCGCAGTTTCTGCGATTCGCGGCGGCCTGTGAAGCGGTCAATCCTGCTGTCAGAGAAAGAGGCTATTCTCGTCTGCAACCCAGGTCCAGTTATACCTTTTACCATTCCAGGCTTTGCCTTTGATATGCGTCCCGCTGATTCGACCTTGATATGTCACTTGGCATAACTCTACTTCCCATTCCGTCAGAAATGGTCCTTTTTACCAAATCGGTTTGAGTCAATTCCGCACACCCGCCCATTCGTTCTTTACATTCCGCCCGTGACCCTGCCACACTTGAAGCGTGGACACCCAGACAATTGTCATCCTCGATTTTGGTTCGCAGTATACGCAACTGATTGCGCGGCGGATTCGCGAACAGAATGTCTTCTCCGTGGTGCTCCCCTGCACGGCGCCCATCAGCGAGATTCAAGCTCTCAAGCCGCTCGGCCTCATCCTCTCCGGCGGTCCGTCGTCGGTCTATGACGCCGACGCGCCGGCGGCTGACCCGAAGCTGCTGGAGCTGGGCGTGCCGGTGCTGGGCATCTGCTATGGGCTGCACTTCATCGTGCACCACCTGGGCGGCAAGGTGCTGGGAGCGCCGCGGCGCGAGTATGGGCACGCGGAGGTCGTGATTGAGGACGCAGAGTCGGCGCTGTTTCAGGGGCTGCCTCCCACGCTGGCCGTCTGGATGAGCCACGGTGACGAGGCCGCGAAACTGCCGGATGGCTTCCATCGCACGGCGGTTACGGCCAGCGCTCTGGCGGGCTTTGAAAGCGCGGAGCGCCGCATCTGGGCGGTGCAATTCCATCCCGAAGTGCACCACACGCCGCTGGGACCGCAGATCATCAAGAACTTTGTATTTTCGATCTGCGGGGCCCGCGGTGACTGGACTCCGGCGCACTTTATTGAAACGACTGTCGCCGCGATCCGCGAGAAGGTGGGCGCGGGGCACGTGATTTGCGGCCTCTCCGGCGGGGTGGATTCGTCAGTGGCGGCGGTACTGGTGCATCGGGCAATCGGGGATCAACTGACGTGCATCTTCGTCAACAACGGCGTGCTGCGCAAGAACGAATTCATCAACGTCCAGAACAACCTGCGCGACCGGCTGGGGTTGAAGATTGTCGCTGTGGATGCAAGCGAGCGCTTTCTGGCGCGGCTGGCCGGCGTCACCGATCCGGAGACGAAACGGAAGCACATTGGCGCGGAGTTTATCGCTGTCTTCGACGACGAAGCCACGCGTATCACCAAGGAGACGGGAGGGGTGGAGTGGCTGGTGCAAGGCACGCTCTACCCGGACGTGATCGAGTCGTCCAGCGTGAAGGGACCGAGCCAGACGATCAAGAGCCACCACAACGTGGGCGGGCTGCCGCTGGGGATGAAGCTGAAGCTGATTGAGCCGCTGCGCGATCTCTTCAAAGATGAAGTCCGGCGGATTGGGCGCGATTTGCAGATGCCGGAGGAGATTCTGGGGCGGCAGCCGTTTCCGGGGCCCGGCCTCGCGGTACGCATCCTGGGGGAGGTGACGCCGGAGCGGGTTGCGCTGTTGCAGGAGGCGGACGAGATCGTTGTCGCCGAGATCAAAGCGGCGGGGCTGTACTCGTCGATCTGGCAGAGCTTTGCCGTGCTGCTGCCGGTGATGAGCGTGGGCGTGATGGGCGACCAGCGGACCTATGCGTATACCGCGGCGGTGCGGGCAGTGCATTCGGAAGACGGCATGACCGCCGACTGGACACCGCTGCCCTACGAGGTGCTGAAACGCATCTCCAGCCGTATCGTCAATGAGGTTCGCGGCATCAACCGCGTGGTCTACGACATTACCTCGAAGCCGCCGGGAACGATCGAATGGGAATAAATGCTGGCCGGTGCTGGCCGCTTACGCCGGCTTCTGGCGTGTGGTCCAGCCGAAGGCTACTGTACCCAGGAAGATCAAGCCAAGCATGGCGATCCAGGCGAGGCCAGCCAGCTGTTCGACCTGATGCTCGCGCGCTTCCACCTCGCGCATATTGCGGCCGGCCAGAACGAATCCGGGTTGCGGCCCGTTGACGCGCTTGATGACGGCGGCGATGCGGACGCCGTGCTCACGGCCGAGGACGGGCTGCCAACTGATACGCTCCTCGCCGTGCTGGCGGACGTAGTTGAAGACGCCGTTGGGCGGGGCTGGCGTCTTTCCGTCCAGTTGCGCCTGACTGGCCAGCGGCCGGCCCTGATCGTCGTAGGCAATCACAAAGGGTGAAAGGCTGCGGACGATGTCCACTGCTCCAGCGGGGACGGCCTCGGCGGGCGCTACTCCTTGTTCGAGGCGCACGGTTAGATCGCCAGCCAGTTGGATCTGGGGGTCGTTGGCGCCCTGGCGCAGCACCTGCTGGGGAATGGTGTAGAGCGCCAATGCCAGCACGGTGGAGATGGCGGCCAGAACCACGGCGTTGAAGAGCAGGGCCGGGCGGAGAAAGGTGTCGCGCAGCATGGCGAGGTGCTCCTTTGCAAGGGAAGTGACGAGGTCGCGGAGGACCAGTGGGATCAGCGTGCGGCGGGTGAGCGAGCGATCCCGCAAGGCGTCGCGGAAGGTTTGGCGCATGGCAGCGCCGTGAGCCGCGCGAAAGCGCGTGGGGTAAAGGCGCAGGGCCTGCGCGTAGAATCGCTCGAGACCTTCGGCTTGGGGCACGGCTGGCGTCATGAGCGGCCTCCGAGGGTCAGCAGGCCGATGGAGCGCGCGGAGGAGACGGCCGCGTCCAGCCGTTCCAACTCGACGGCCAGAACGGAGTGGCCCCAGTTGGTCAGGCGGTAGTAGCGGCGGCGCTCGTCGTCGGAGATGCTGGACTCCTCGACCAGCCCGTCTCGCATCATGCGCTCCAGCGAGCCGTATAGGGTTCCGGGGCCCAGGCGGAGGCCGCCGCCCTGCGGGGTGCAGGCATCCTTCATGATGAGGTAGCCGTGCTTGCCACCCCATCGACCAGGACCCGTCGGTGGGGATCCCGTCCTTTCTCCTTCGGCGAGCGAAAGCAGAATGGCGAAGACGGCCGGGGTAAGCGGAGCGGCGGGTGCGGTTCCAGTAGCCATGAAATGAGTATATATCCACTATGGATATATCCGCAACAGATATATACAATCTTTTTTTTCAGGTCCCTTCGGAGTGATCATCGCGACCTAAGGAAGTTCTGACGATTCGCCTGGCTTCAGCACTGGGGCGCGCAGCGGCGTCGTCTCAATCACGATGCGTGTGTTTCTGGGAAAGATCACATTCCGGCCGGGGCCAAGGAAGTTGTCGTAGAACGAGAGAGCGGCGGCATAGTAGCCGATCCCCGCTGCTATATTGCGATTGCCCGCAGCAAGGCCCACGACTCTTCCCACCAAGCCAAATCCATTGGAGGCGACGCCGGTCTGGGCGGTGATGTTGCCATCTTCGTCGAGCGCGCGGCCCGCAAGCATGGTGAGCAGCAGGGGAGCGATGGCGCTGGACTGGTTGCGCGGGGTGATGGTTCCCTCGGTGTCAAGCGAAAGAGCTTGCTGGCTTTCCGCGGTGGCGCCGGCCAGAGAGCCTTGAACCGCACGATCTGGGCCAGCTGGAAAGCGCATCTGCTGAAAGGTGAAGCGTAGTTTGCCGTTGCGGCCAAAGGAGCGGGCGGAATGGGCCGCGCTCACCTTGCCCACCAGGACTGTGCCCTGGGGAACAACGAGTTGCCGGTCCCTGTCGAAGACCGGCTCAACCACCAGCGCCCGGACCGGATCACCGGGCTTTGCGGTGGCCGAGGATAAATCAGCAGTGAGCAAGGCATACACTGACCAGATCTCCTGTTTGGCGAGCTCCGCCGGGGCGGGCGAGGCCAGTGGAGGAGCGGCAACTGGCAGATCCGGCAGTACCAGCGGCACGGTCAGATCGAAGGACCACATGGTGTGCGCTGCAATGCGCTCGGGGTGAAAGGGCAACTGGTGATAGAGCACCAGCAATGCCCGATCTCCTAACCCGGGAGCAGTGACGTAGGCCACTCTGTCGTGCATCCGGCTCTTCGCCTGAGTCCAATAGCGGGCGAGAAAGGACTGGTGAAGTGTGGCGCCAGGCGCGGCCAGCAGCAGAACGGGCGCGCCGTTTGCGGCGATGCCGGTTGAGACGGCAAGAGCTCCGGTGGAAAGCTCAAGCTCATTGAACTGGAGCTGGACGGTGTGAAACGGGGTAAAATCTCCTCGCAGCCTTGCGCGCCAGCGAGCTTTTCTGTCCGGTTCGAGGGCGATTACCTTGCCATGGAGCAAGGTATTTTCCGGGATGGCCAGCCTTCCCTGGGCATAGATGGGATGCAGCAAGCGCCCCTCGATGGCCTCGTTCACCTTCATTGGATAATGCCGGGTGGTCTCCACCTGCAGGTTCGTTCCCTGTGGAAGTACCGGGGTCACGGAGACCACCGCTTCCGGGTTTGCACCGGAACTAGGAGCCACAACCGGGGTTGCGGGCGTCTCCGGGGGCCTGTGTTTGAGAGTCTGTGCGGTCAATGCCGAGGCGAAGGCAATCGCGGCGGAAACCAGCAGAGAGCGATCGATTGAAACTCCAAACAAGCGCATAGGGGAAGGCTCCTGACCGGTACGATCTTTTGATGAGACGTGCCGCCCTGTTGAATGAGAGCGTCTATTCTCGGGCGGGCTGCGGGCGCAGCGCCGCGACCTCGCGGGTGAGCGCGTCGAGGCGGGCAAGCACCTCAGCGTGGCGCTTGTCGGCGGCGGAGGGATCGAAGGCCTCGACGTAAAACGTGCCGTTGGGCTCCAGTTCGCAGCGGCGGACCTGGTCGAAGTCCTCGAAGCCCTGGCGGTGGATCACGTCGAGTAGCTCCTCGCGGGTGAGCGATTCGCGCCGCAGGGCTCGCTGGTCGATCTGGCCGTTCATGACCAGCACCGTCGCCCGACCCTCGATCACTTTGGTGAGCTTGCGGGAGCGGAAGAGCACGCGCACCACCAGCCAGTTGATGGCCAGCAGGCTGAACGCGCCGATCAGGCCGCCTGTGACGGAGTTATCGTCGCCGATGATGGCGTTCTGCACGGTGTTGGAGAGCGAGAGCAGGACGACCAGGTCGAAGGGGTTGAGCTGGGCCAGTTCGCGCTTGCCGAAGAGGCGCAGCAAGAGCACCAGAACCAGGTAGACGATCACCGGGCGGAGCAGCTTCTCCAGGATCGGAAGCGGCAACAGAAACATATGGTCGAAGATGAGCGAGTGGGGCATGGAATGAGGATAGCTGGCGTCAGTGCTTCTTTTCCAGCAGGAGCGCGACATCGATGGTGTGGGTCAGTAAATTTCGAGTCAGCTTGAAGCGGCAGGTGGCAGAGGCAAAGGTGCGTCCAAGCGGAGTGTTTCCCTGCGAATAAAAGTACGTTTGAATCGCGCTTTCATTGAAGACCGCGCCTTCGGGCAGCTTCCAGGCAGCCAGCATCGCGGCGCGCAGGTCGTCTGCGCCGTTTTCAATGGTCAGCTTGCCCATCGTATACACCGGTCCCGTCTGAACCTCCAGCGTGTAATTGACGATGCCGTTCGCGTCATCGTACTGCGGATGCGGCGTGACAACGCAATCCATGTAGCCCTTGGACTTGTACTGTCCAGTGACAAAGGACAGGGCTGTTCGAAGAGTGACTCCGTCCTTGACGGACATTTTCTCAACCGTATTCGACACGACTCCGGCGGTTTTGTTGATTTCCGCCATGGTCAGCGGCTCGCCGGACGGCAGATGGATCGAGCCTAGTTTGTAATGGCGGCCCTCCTCGACGATCACGTTGAAGGGAATCTCGATGGCCTCGCTGCTCACGACCGGATCACCCTGCCTCTCGGCATGAACTTTGACGGCGGCATAGCCTTCATCGGAAAAAAACGAAGCGAAGGCGTGTTCGATGTTGCCGGCGGCATTCTCCGTGTTGTAATCGGTCCTCTTGGTGCGATCCGCGACGAGTTTGGCTTTCGCAAGCAGATCGGGCGAAACGCCTTCCAGATGAATCTCGCCCACCCGCATAGGAGGAGCGGTGACGGAGAAGCTCATGGCAGTGACTTCAGCCAGCTTCAGATCGGTGTACGGCGTGGCCGCAACGGTGACCTTGATGCCCTTGGCTGCAAGCATCTCTTCCAGGGCCTGGCGCACCTGCTCGGTCAGCCCGCCGTCGAAGGGCACCTTGCCGTGATAGAGCGGAAGCCGGTCATGGAGCGCGGCGTCCAGCTCCTTTCCCGGCGTGAGCGGCAGGTTCAGCAGGCGCACGGGGTAGAGCGCCGTGGAGGGAACCAGGGTAAAGACCAGGTTGACCCCGTTGTAGATGAAGCTGGCGGATTCAAAGAGGCCCGTGTCGAGGAGCCTCTGGGAATGGCTCTTCACTTCGGAATAGGCAATGGGCGTGTCCTTTTTGTATCCCACGGCTGCCAGCAACTCCTGGTTGGAGTACTCCGGCGCGCCTTTGAACTGGATGGACTGGGGAATAAACTTCTGCGCGGCGACGGACGGTGCGGCGGCGAGGAGGAGAATGGCGGTCTGGAGTAAAAAAGGCGTGCGCTTCATGGTAGGGCCAGAGTAGCAAAGCGCCGGCTTGCGCGGGAAGAGAAATCGTTACAACTGCGCGGCGGCTGAAGGGGGCAGCGGCCGCGCCGTTGGTAAAGCTGCCGGCGAGTTAGCGCGCGGCCTGGTAGTTCTTGTACTCGGAGATGAAGAGGGTGCGGCGGGTGGTGAACCTGGCGGCGCCGGTGTCGCCATTGGGAGCCACCACGGTGTTGAGGATGGTCTTGACGGGAAGAACCAAGGCTCTTGCGCCAATCATCACCGGGCCGTAATCAGTGCGGCGATCCTCCTGCTGGACCTCGTCAGAGGCTTTGAACTCAGCCTGGATGATGAGCCGGACTATGATTCCACTATTTGGATCGACGAAGATCTCGCCGTGGTAGGGCACGGTGGCCTTGAAGTGCTGGTCATAACGGGTGTTCGTCTGAAAGTTGCCCGTGGCGCCGCCCCCCCCACCCGGCGCTGCTTCCTGCCCGGCGACCAGGTTCGCGTCCATGCCAGTGTAGAACCTCGCGACCCCAATCTGGATACTCTGCGGGAAGCAGCAGACGTCCAGAGCGAGCTGGGAATTCGTGATGGGCACCTTGAAGGAATAGACGGCGGCCCGCTTGCCATTGATCAGTTCCCAGCGCAGCCATTGGATGTTCCCGGCAGCCTGCGTGTCCTGGAGGATGACGCTCAAACTGGGCTCCGGTCCAAGTAAGGCGATCATCCCGTTCGCTCCCCATGGAGTCTTGTCCTTTTTGGACGGCATCTTCTCCGTCCCGCGCTCGCTCACGACCGGCGTTTCAGTGGAACTGATGAAATGGACAAACGAGGCCCAATTGGAGAACCCGGGGGAAGTAATCACATCCTTTGCGCATCCAGTCATGCCTGAGCAGGGGTCAATAGCCTCCATGTTGTCCTGAAAGCGGAGAGTCGTTTTGGTTGCGGTCAAATGCGGCAGTTGGGCATAGGATTTGGTGGTGTAATCCACAGCCTTATCCAGGATGGCTTTCTGCGCGGCGGCATCGGGGGCGGGGGTGGCGGGCACATCGGAGGCCGGGGGCGGCAGGGTGGCGCTGCGCGCTTCCAGCACGTAGATCTGCTCAGTGGCGTGTTTGCCGGGGGCAAAGTCGACGATTTTGTTCATAGCGTCGCGGGTCAGCTCTTCAGTCAGCTCAACCTGTTTGAGCTCGGCGGCTACCTCTTCGTCGGTTTTCCTGTCTTGTTGCAACGAAACCAGCAGATCCTTGAGTTGCTGCACTGTGAGTTTTTTGGCTGCCCATGCGGGCGAAGCCAGCATCAGAACTACAAGAATCCATACCAGGCGTTTCATAATCAGGTTCCTCCAGGAAAAGTCGAATCAGCCGTGACGCTGAGCCATCTAATTCCTCTCACTAACAATAATGCAGTTGGCCACTTCCGCGCGGCGGCTGAAAAGAGCGGCCGCCGCGCCGTTGATGATGTTGCCGGTTAGCTAGCGCGCGGCCGGCTGGTAGTTCTTGTACTCGGAGATGAAGAGGGTGCGGCGGGTGGTGAACCTGGCGGCGCCGATGTCGCCATTGGGAGCCACCACGGTGTTAAGGACGGTCTTGACGGGAAGAACCATAGCATTTACGCCTACCTTCACCGGGCCGTAATCGATGCGCTGGTCTTCCTGCTGGACCTCGTCTGAGACTTTGAACTCAGCCTGAGTGATGAGCCGGACCACAATTCCCGTCTCCGGATCGACGAAGATCTCGCCGTGGTAGGGCACGGTGGCCTTGAAGTGCTGGTCATAACTGGTGTTCGTCTGGAAGTTGCCCGTGGCGCCGCCCGCCCCACCCGGCGCTGCTTCACACCCGGCGACATTGTACGCGTCAAAGGAATTGTAGAACCTCGCAACCCCGATCTGGGTGCTCTTCGGGAAGCAGCAAGCTTCCACCGCGAGCCGGGAGTTCGTGACGGGCACGTTGAAGGAATAGACGGCGGCCCGCTTGCCATTGATCAGTTCCCAGCGCAGCCATTGGATGCTCCCGGCAGCCTGCGCATCTTGGAAGACAACTCCCAGACTGGAGTCCGATCCCTGGAATGTGATCATCCCGTTCGCTCCCCAGGGAGTCTTATCCTTATGCGACGGCATTGTCTCCGTTCCATGCTCGCTCACGACCGGCGTTTCAGCGGAACTGATGAAATGGACGAACGAGGCCCAATTGGAGAAGCCAGGGGTAGTAACCACATCTTTAGCACACCCAACCAGACCCGAGCAGGCGGCAATGGCCGCCATGTTGTCCTGAAAGCGGAGAGTCGTTTTGGTTGCGGTCAAATGCGGCAGTTGGGCATAGGATTTGGTGGTGTACTCCACAGCCTTATCCAGGATGGCTGTCTGCGCGGCGGCATCGGGGGCGGGGGTGGCTGGCAAATTGGTGGCCGGGGGCGGCAGGACGGCGCTGCGCGCTTCCAGTACGTAGATCTGCTCAATGGTGTGTTTGCCGGGGGCAAAATCGACGATTTTATTCAGGTCGGCACGGGTCAGCTCTTCGGTCAACTCAACCTGTTTTAGCTCGGCAGCCACCTCTACGTCGGTTTTCCTGTCTTGCTGCAAGTTAACCAGCTGATCCTTGAGTTGTTGCACGGTGAGTTTCTTGGCCGCCCACGCGGGCGAAGCCAGCATCAAAACTGCGAAAATCCATACCAGATGTTTCATCTTCAGTTCCTCCACGAAAATGTAGAATCAGCCGAGGCGGCAGAGTGATTGAACGTTCTCCACCGAACCGCTTCCGTTGATTCACCATCGTCCGTGGAAGATCCAGGCCGCAAGGCTACACCTGTTACCGGGCTGTTTCACCGAGGTTAAATCCCAGGTTAGTTAACCTCTGAATCGTTCTTGCTAAGTGGTTTAATTGCCTGGAGGGTTTAACGGGCCGCGTAACAATTCGATAGGCATTTGGCACAGAGGATGCCGCCGGTAGCCGAGTATGCTTCGCCCAAATGGGTTTCTGCACGTTATTGGTGAGCAGCACCGCCAGGTCAAACTGGTTGAACTGGGCCAGTTCGCGCTCTTTCTCGAAAATCTGACCGTGGAGTAAGTCTGCGCTGCACGTAAAACTGTGCACTCTCGATGCTCTGCGCGAAATAGCCTTGCGGGAAACAGCCGCTCATTCCGATTATCATAGGGTTTCCTGTCGCTTTCACCTGAATGAATGCATTTCTCCTAGGTTATCCACAGGATGAGCGACTTTCAGGAAACAAGGAATCAAAATAGACACCAATTATCCACCTGATTTTTTATTGCGGCGGTAGTTTGGGTCTGCTTATCCACGCATACTCTTGACATAATTCAAGCAAGAGCGGTTTCTCAGGAGCTGTTCCGGGAGCCGTATCCAAAAAGTTAGGGGTCGAAGACCTGAGTTCGAACCCCAGAGGCTTTGCCGGAAGCACACGGGAGCACTGAAAAGTGACCAGCTATAGCCGCCAGGACGTGTTGCGCATCTTACAGATTGGCTCCCGCCAGTTGCAGGGATGGGAGCGGGCCGAACTCATCGCACAGCAGCAGAGCTACAGCTTTCAGGATCTGGGTCAGTTGCGGACCTTGCGTATGCTGCGCGAGGAAGCTGTGCCTGTGGCGTCGATCCGGCATTCCATTGTGGCGATGAAAGCTGTGGCGGGCATGGCGAATCCGCTGCTGGAGGCCTCTCTGGTTCGGACCGGGTCCAGGCTGGCTTTCCGGCATTGCGGGGCGATGGTGGATCCCATCCGCCGGCAGTTGCTCTTCGACTTCGAGAGGCTGGAAGAAGGCCTCGGGCCTTCGGTGATGTCCGAGCCGCTGCTGCTGCGCCGGCCGGTGGAGAGTCCGCCGGGCGTGCAGGAGATGTTTCTGGAGGCGGTGCAGGCCGAAGAGGCGGGCGAGAAGAATCGCGCCACCCAACTTTACCAGGAGATGATGGAGCGCGATCCGAACTTCGCGCCGGCCTGGATCAACCTGGGGACGATTCACTTCCATCAGCGAGAGTTTGACTGGGCCGAGCAGCTTTACCGCCGCGCCACTGAGATCGACCCCAACTACGTGCTGGCGTTCTTCGACCTGGGCAATGTGCTGGACGAGTTGCAGCGGCTGGAAGAGTCGATAGCCGCTTACGGGCGGGCGGTTGCGCTGGCGCCCGGCTACGCCGACGCCCATTACAACCTGGCGTTGGCCCACGAGCGCCGGGGCGAGACGCGCGCGGCGCTGCGCCACTGGCAGGCCTACGCGCGGCTGGACAAAGGCGGCCCGTGGTCCGATCACGCCCGCGGGCAGATTCGCAAACTGCTCGACCGCGAAACACTCACCATTGCCTGGCGCGCGGAGAGCTTCCTTCCTCCGCGCAAGGGAACGGCGGCGCTCAAGCTGGTCAGCAACTGACGGATTCCGCGCGGATAGTTCTCGTCCAGCTGCAACTTCACTCCAATTTAGGAGTCTAATCAGCGAGAATGATAAATACCGTGTCTTGGGAAGCCTTGGACGCGATAATCCCGGCTTGCCCGGACTGGTTCGTCTGAATTCCCTTCCTTCTCCTGGCGTTCCTGAAAGCGGAAGCGGGAGCGGGCGCATTTGCCTTGGCTCTGAATCGATCATCATGGATGCGCGTATGCTTGGATTTTCGACTTTTCAATTCATGAGGATGGCAATGAAGACACTGCTAGCACTCTCACGGAATCGGCGGCTTCAGGTCTGCGGCTGGATGGCTGCCTGCGCAATGATTGCTTCACCTCTTGGCGCGCAGTCGGTGGCTTCCCGCATCACCTCTGAAATCTCGGACTCCGAACAGGCGACGCTCAGGGGGTCGCTGCATCCACAGGCGCAGGCCCAATTTGATGCCGGAAGGATGTCCTCGGATACCAGGCTCAACGGAGTCAGCCTGGTCTGCAGCCGCACCACGGCGCAAGAGGCCGATCTGGAAGCGCTGCTTGCCGCACAGCAGAACCCCACCTCGCCGCTCTATCACCAGTGGCTCAACCCTGACCAGTTCGCCGCCCGCTTCGGCGTGGCCGAGGCCGATCTGGCCAAGGTGAAAAGCTGGCTCGAGCAGCAGGGTTTTTCCGTCGATTCGGTGGCCCGCAGCCGCAACATGATCCGCTTTTCCGGAACGGCGCGCCAGGTGGAGGGGGCCTTTTCGACCCAGATGCACTACTACAATGTGGAGGGCGCGCGCCACTTTGCGCCCGCGACGGAGTTGAGCGTGCCCGCTGCCCTTGCGCCCGTCGTTCTTGCCGTTGGCAATCTCAACGACTTCCGCCTCAAGCCTATGCATATCGCTCCGACCCGGCCTGACTATACCTCCAGCCAGTCGGGGGCGGTCCACTTTGCCCCGGGTGACATCGCAAAGGTGTACGACATCAACCCCGTGTACACAGCCGGCTATAATGGCACGGGGCAGTCGATCGCCATCATGGGCCAGTCTGCCATCCTGACTAGCGACATTGAGAACTTCCAGAACGCGGCCAAACTTCCTATCAAAGACCCCGCGCTGGTGGTGGTGCCGGGCTCGGGAGCTTCGACGATCTACAAGGGGGATGAGTCCGAGTCCGACATCGACCTGGAATGGTCGGGCGCCGTGGCGCCCGGAGCCAATCTTGTCTTTGTCTACGCAGGCAACAACCCAAACTCAGGCGTCTTCGACTCGATTCTATATACGGTGGACGAAGATCTTGCGCCCATTATCAGCGTCAGCTACGGCGGTTGCGAAACGGAGTTCACCGCAGCGAATATCCTCCCGTATGAAGCCGCAGGCAAGCAAGCCGCCGCGCAGGGCCAAACCATCATCGCCTCCTCGGGCGATTCCGGTTCCACGGGCTGTTACGGCTTCACCAGCCTGACAAACGCCCAGCAAGAGGCGCTTGCCGTTAGCTACCCGGCCAGCAGCGCCTATGTCACGGCCATGGGTGGAACGGAGATCACGGTAGCCGAGGATGTTACCGGCCCGTACTGGGAAGCGGCCAGCGGCAGCGACTTGCTCACCTCCGCCCTCCAGTACATTCCTGAAGTGGCCTGGAACGACGATCTCCTTGGCGGTCTCAGTTCCAGCGGCGGGGGCGTCAGCGCGCTCATCTCCAGACCGGCCTGGCAGACCGGGACCATCGGCGGAGCCAGCATCCCCGCCGGCAACTATCGCCTTGTCCCGGATATTGCCCTGTACTCCTCGCCGAACTATCCCGGCTACCTCTTCTGCTCCAGCGACTCCGAGAGCGGCATCTTAGGCAGTTGTTCCAGTGGCTTCAGCGACGCCGACAGCAAGCACCTGACCGTCGCCGGCGGCACCAGCTTTGCCGCGCCCGTCTTTGCCGGCATGGTCGCCATTATCAACCAGGCCAAGGGCTATACCGGCGGACAGGGACTCCTGAATCCAACGCTTTACGCCATGGCCGCCAACAGTACGATCTATACGTCGGCCTTCCACGACACGCCCACCGGCAGCAACAACGATTGCACTGCGGGGACGGCCTATTGCAGTGGCGAGATCGGATTTTCCACCGGCCCAGGCTACGACGAGGTCACCGGACTGGGATCGGTGGATCTGGCCAAGCTGGTCGAGGCATGGACTCCGGCCCAATCGGTTGCAACCCTCATCGGCACGACGATCACAATCTCCACGGCGAGCTTTACGCCCATCTTGAACCAACCCAACACCTTCTCTTTCAGCCTCGCCGCCGCCAGCGGCTCGACAACTCCCTCGGGCAATCTAACGCTTTCGATCGACGGAGGAGGAACTTCGTACAACAATGGCGGCGCAACGGCGACTGTCCCGCTGAGCGGAATCATCACCGCCGGCACTGCCTCAGCTACCTACCAAATAGCTTTCTCGACCGCCGGGACACACCAGGTCGTCGCTCATTATTCAGGCGACGCCACATTTGCGGCCTCAACGGGGGCGATACAGGTGAGTGTGCCCAACACAGGCAGCTTTACGCTCAAAGCAACTGGCGCCACCATCGTACAGGGCAGTGAAGGAGCCTCGACCATTACCGTTACGCCCAGTGGCGGCTACACGGGGACGGTTGACATCACCCCCTCTTCTTCCACCGCCTCGTTCTGCTACTTCACAACTACGGCTTTGGTCTCCGGAACAAGCGCTGTCCAGACGACCATGACCTTCGATACGAACCTGACGAATTGCGGACTTACGAACGCTCAAAGCGGATCAGGCAAGAAGCTATTCCAGGCGGGCGGCCAGAAGGCAAGCCTCTCATCCCACTCGTCTCCGTCGATTGCGGCGGCGGCGTTCAGCTTTGCGGGCCTCTTCCTCGCGGGCTTCCTGGGCTGGCGGCGGCGTCAACTGCGGCTCGTCTGCGGCCTCCTCGTTCTGGGCATCGCCGGCTTCGCCCTCTCCGCCTGCGGTGGCGGCGGGTCGAGTTCCTCCTCTTCCTCAGTCAATTACACGACCAAGGGCTCTTACCTGGTCACGCTCACGGGACAGGACTCGGCATCGTCTGCCATCTCAGCGACCACAACCTTCACGCTGACCGTCCAGTAACCCCGATCCGGCAAGCGGCGGCTGCCTCTGAGGCAGCCGCCGCTTTGTTTTACATTCCGGAACGTCTCCAGCGGAACGGATCGCGTGGTTTTATTTGGCTGAGTCCTTCTGCCGCGTGGCCTTTACACCCGACAGAATCCCGACGCCGATCATGATGATCGCGCCCACTGCAATCCATTGCGCTGGAAGATGCACCAAGTGCGCGGCGTAAGCCAGTCCGGCGATTAGGATGGCGAATCCGGCTGCGTAAATTCCAAACGACATACGATCTCCTTCAAGGGTGAATGGCGCGGTGGGTAGCCTTGCGGGCGAGCAGGATACTCAGCTCACGCCAACAGCGCCCGTTTGGCGGTTCGTGCTGGACTGGGCGGGGGATCGAGCAATACGGGCCTGGTTGCGTTCTCCTCTGGCAATGTATCGCGCAGGACCATGTTCAGCAGCGAGGTGTGAACCCGAATGCGGCCATTGTATTCGATGTAGCCGAGCTTCCTGAAGCGATTCATGAAGAAGCTGACGCGAGAGCGGGTGGTGCCGACCATCTCGGCAAGAGTCTCCTGGGTTACCGGTGGAAGCAGCGTCTCAGGCTCGCCCGGTCCGCCATATTCCGCCATCAGCAAGAGGATCCGCGCCAGGCGCCTTTCGCTGGAGTTGAAGAGCTGATCGACGAGGTCCGCCTGGGTCCGGATGCCTCGTGTCAGGATGAACTGCATGAAAAAGTCGGAGAAGGAATGTTCCT
This sequence comes from Acidobacteriaceae bacterium, assembly GCA_003134855.1. Taxonomy (GTDB): domain Bacteria; phylum Acidobacteriota; class Terriglobia; order Terriglobales; family Acidobacteriaceae; genus Telmatobacter. The sequence continues at coordinate 191,023 of PLCS01000001.1, read as the reverse complement.
CATGGAGAACCTTGAGCATTCTGGCTTTCTCGATTTTCATCACGGCACAGAGGGATACGGCCGTGGCCGAGGATGTTCGCAGTTCGCCCACTCCCGCCATGGATTCTTCGCCAAAAAAGTCCCCGGCTGCCAGCATCGTCACAGTGGCCTCTTTGCCCTTTTTCGAGACGACGGTAAGCTTCGCCCGGCCGCTCTGGAGATAGTACACAGAGTCGGCTGGGCCTCCCTGGGAATAGAAAACCTCCCTCGCCGTGCTGTGGAGGATGCTGCGTCCTGGCCCTTCGGTCGCCAGAAAGCGGACGGGATCAAAGGACATCTTCTTAACTTCGGTCATTGAAACAACCTCATTTCTCTTGCGGTCCGTCCAGGAACCAGTCTCTTCATGATTGGCGAGCGGGCGCAGATGGAAAGGCCTTCCGCCCCACTCGCAAGGTCGCGCACACAGTAAGCATTCCACCGCAACCGGCTAAAGTCTGAGCGATTTAGACCATGGGTGGCATCGGCGTGAAAAGAGGGACGTTGATGCGCAGTAATCCCCCTTGACTTATACGCAATATTGCGTATATTCAAGAGATATAGAGCAGCTAATTCAAGCGCTGGCTGGCAGCACAGGGAGCGACATTCGAGAGCGCAAAAGGCTCCCACCTGAAGGTGAAGTTGAACGGGAAACTTTTTAACTGCCAATGCACTCGAAGGAACTCAAGACAGGTCTCGTGCAGGGCATCAAGAAGCAGCTAGGGCTGAAATAGGAGGATTCATATTGCGCTATCCGGCACAATTCAAAGCAGCCGAGGAGGGCGGCTTTGTCGTCACCTTCCCCGACATTCCAGAGGCTATTACACAAGGTGAAGACGAAGAAGATGCCAGGCTACACGCGGCGGACGTTCTGGAGTCGGTCATCGACGGATATATCGAAGACGGCATCCCTATCCCCGCACCTTCCAAGCTCAAGCACGGCCAGCACTTAGTTGAGTTGCCAGCCAGTTATGCCGCCAAGGTTCTGCTGCTGAATGAGATGAGGACCCAGAAGATTCGCCCGGCGGACCTTGCCCGGCGTCTGCGGGTAACCCCGCAGGAGATAACCCGGCTGATTGACATCCGTCACACCTCGCGCATCGACGGCATCGCTACAGCTCTCAAGGCGCTCGGTAAAACGATGGAGATTCGAGCGGTGTAGGAGTGCTCTCAGCGGACGGCTATAGCAAAACCAGGGATGGGGTATCCCGAAACCGACACACTCAAGTCGACGCGACCAACAGAGAGCGGCGACCTTCGATGAGGCTAATCAGGCTACAGTATCCCTGGTTTTGCTCTGAGCGTTGACAGGATCTTCCGCTTGACTTACAGCTTTTGCGTTCTCTGCACGGCGCGCACGCCGGGGACGCGGCGCAGGCCCAGGACCATGCGGTTGAGGTGGCGCACGTCTTCGGCTTCGGCAACCAGATCGACAACGGCTTCGCCGTTCTCGTCCTTGCGAATTTCGACGCCGCTGATGTTGGAGTTGTCGTCGGAGAGGACCGCGATCAGCTCCTTCAGCATTCCGGCCCGGTCGTCGCAGGAGACGGTTATCTTGACCGGGTAGCGCTGCGGCTTGCCCGCCTGATCGCCGGCGCGGGACCACTCGACATTGATGCGCCGGTCGCTCTCGTAGAGCAGGTTCTGCACGTTGGGACAGCCGCGCGCGTGAACAGCCACGCCTTTGCCGCGGGTGACGTAGCCTACGATCTCTTCGCCGCGAATGGGGTTGCAACAGCGCGCGCGATAGACGAGCAGGTCGTTCTGGCCTTCAACCTGAAGCGAGTCGGAGCCGGTCAGATGCAGCTTGCGCACCGCGTCCGACATGGCCGATTCGGCGCTGCCGGGCTTGATCTCCGGGGTGGCCTCGGCCTCCGGCAGGTTGGTCGAGCCAGGCGCCAGCTTGTTCAGCAACTGGCGGGCGGAGTGCTTGCCCAGGCCCAGCGCGGCCAGCAGATCGGCGGCGGTGGCCACGCCATATTCGTTGGCGATGCGGCTCAGGTCCTGGTCGCTGATCTGGCTCTGCGGCACCTTGTATTTGCGCGCCTCGCGCTCCAGCAGCTTGCGCCCAATCTCCACCGCCCTGCGCCGATGGTCTTCGTTCAGCCAGTGCTTGATCTTGTTGCGGGCGCGGGGACTTTTCACAAACGTCAGCCAGTCGCGGCTCGGCTTGTGGTCTTTTTGCGTGACAATTTCGACGATGTCGCCGGTGCGCAACTTGGTGCGCAGGGGCGCCATGCGGCCGTTCACCTTGGCGCCCACGCAGGTGTGGCCCACCTCAGTGTGAATCGTGTAGGCAAAGTCGACCGGCGTACCGTCGGCCGGGACCACCACCACCTTCCCCTTGGGCGTGAAGGTGTACGTCTCATCGGGATAGAGGTCCATCTTCAGGCTGGAGAGGAACTCGTTGGGGTCGGTCATCTCCTTTTGCCAGTCGACCAACTGCCTGATCCAGTTCAGCCGCTCCTCGTCGCGAGCCGTCACCACGCCGCCGCCGGCCTTGTACTTCCAGTGCGCGGCGATACCTTCCTCGGCGGTGCGGTGCATCTCCTCGGTGCGGATCTGCACCTCGAACTGGTGGCCGCTGGGGCTCATCACCGTAGTGTGCAGCGACTGGTAGCGGTTGGCGCGGGGCATGGCAATGAAGTCCTTGATGCGCCCCGGAACCGGCCGCCACAGTGTGTGAATCAGCCCGAAGACGGCGTAGCAGGCGGCCACGTCCTGGGTGATGACGCGGATCGCCAGCAAGTCGTACACCTGGTCAAAAGATACCTTGGAGCGCTGCTGCTTCTGATAGATCGAGTAGATGCGCTTGATCCTCCACTCGACCCGGGCCTCAATGTTGTTCTCGCGCAGTTGCTCGGCGAGCGTATCTTCCACCCCGCGCAGAAACTGTTCGCCCTCGACGCGCCGCGATTCGACGGCCGCCGTGACCTGCTCGTAGCTGACCGGGTCGGTATAGCGGAAGGCCAGATCCTCCAGCTCGCCGCGCACCTTGCCCATACCCAGCCGGTGAGCCAGCGGCGCGTAAATGTCCAGCGTCTCCCGCGCGATGGCCTCCTGGCGCTCCGGCCTGAGGTGCTCCAGAGTGCGCATATTGTGCAGCCGGTCGGCCAGCTTGATCAGCACCACCCTCACATCGGAGACCATGGCCAGCAGCATCTTGCGCACGTTCTCCGCTTGCCGGTCCTCGCGATTGGCAAACTCGATCTTGTCGATATTGGTGACGCCCTCGACGATGCGCGCCACCTGCGGGCCGAAGCCGGCTTCAATCTCTTCGTTGGTGGCGGGCGTGTCCTCGACCGAATCGTGCAGCAGGCCGGCGGCGATGGAGGTCGAGTCCATTCTCATATCCGCCAGCACCTCGGCCACCTCCAGCGGGTGCACAATGTAAGGCTCGCCCGAAGCCCGCATCTGCCCTTCATGATGGCGGACGCAGAAATCCCAGGCCTTGCGGATCAGGGCAATGTCATCGCTGGGGCGGTTGGCGTGGACCTGCTTGAGCAGAGCCTCGACGCGCTTGTCAACGGCGTGCTGGTCGAAGATGGGAGGGACGGGGGCAGGCGGAACGGGGGCAAGCTGGACGGGGGCGGGCCGGTCATGGCCGCGCTGGTCCACCTGCGCATTTCCCGCGGGAGCCGCGAGCGCGCCGTGAACCTCTGCCGGTTCGGTCTGCCGGACAGTCGCCATGACTCATTATAGGCCGGTTGCGTTCGCCGCGCGTGAAAGAGAAATGGATAGCTGCTCGCCGCGTAGTCGCGATGGAATTCGATCCCGGTAAGGATGGGGGATGTAAGATGAATCAGACTAATAGGAGCACATGACCAAGCCGCGCACATCCCGAACTGCAACGACCCAAAAGGCGCTCAAGACGGCCCCTCCCGCGCCGCCGATAGAGCGAATTCATGAGAAAACCGCTCCCGGCGCCCAGGTATTTGGCGTCAGAATCAACCGCCGCGCCGCCGACCGGCTGCGCGCGGGGCATTTGTGGGTCTACGCCTCGGACATTGAGTCCGTTGAAGTTCCTGCCGGCGAGCCTCCGGCGCTCGTGCCCGTTGCCGACAGCCGAGGCCTATTGCTGGGCACGGCGCTCTATAGCCCCACCTCGCAGATTGCGTTGCGCATGATTTTGCGGGAGGCTATCGACGAGGCCGCGTGGCTCCAGTTGCTGGAAGCCCGGTTGCGCGCGGCGATCCGGCGGCGGCGTCCGTTGCTCGACGAGCAGACCAACGCCTGCCGGCTGTGCTTCAGCGAAGCCGACGAGCTGCCCGGTCTGGTGGTGGATAAGTACGGCGATCTGGTGATTCTGCAACTGCTGGCCAGGGGGCTGGACTCCGCAGGAGTGCGCGAGAGCTGCGTGCGCGTGCTGCGCGAAGAGCTGGCGCCGTCGGCCATTCTGGAGCGTCCCGACCCGCGAGTGCGCGAACTGGAAGGTTTGTCCGCGCCGAGTCTGGAGCCGCTCTATGCCAATGCCGCCGCAGTCGTCAGCACCGAATTCCGGCTCAACGGCCTTACCTTTCATTTTGACGCCAACTCCGGGCAGAAGACCGGCGCATTCCTCGACCAGCGGGCCAACTACGCCGCCGCCGCCGAGTGGGCTCGAAGGATGGGTTTTGCTAGCCGCGACGCTGGCGGACGGGCGCTGGACGTCTGTTGCTACCAGGGCGGCTTTGCCTTGCACCTGGCCCAGGTCTGCGCCCAGGTTAGGGGCATTGACGCCTCCCGCGCCTCGCTGGAAGTGGCGGAGAGAAATCTCCTGGCTAACCGCTTGCGCCTCGCCGCTCAGGTCGACTGGGTGGAGGGCGACGCCTTTCAAATCCTGCGCGACTGGTCCGACGCGGGCGAGAGCTTCGACGCCATCGTGCTCGATCCACCCGCCTTCGCCAAAAGCCTGCGCGCCGTTGAGGGCGCGCTGCGCGGATACAAGGAATTGAACCTGCGCGCGCTCAAAATGATGCGCCCCGGCGGCCTGCTGGTCACCTGTTCCTGCTCGCATCATGTGGGCTGGAGTGAACTCGAATCCAGCGTGGCCTCGGCCGCCGCCGATGCGCGCCGGCGCGTGCGGCTGCTGGAACGGCGTGGAGCCGCTCCCGATCATCCCGTGGTGCTCAACCTGCCGGAAACCGAGTACCTGAAGTGCCTGGTGCTCGAAGTGGAGTAAGAACCACGCCCGTTACGATTGTCGCGCAGGATAATTAGTGACAATGCCGCTGGAAAGGTTTATATGTATTTCCAGCGGTTTAGCGCCCGTTAAGAGTCGCATGAACCTGTGAAAGTTTCTTCTTTGAGGTCGTATGATGAGACGGTTCAGCAATCTATTCTGCTCGGTTATTATGCTCCTCCTGGCCTTGAGCGCAGTTTCGCCGGCGATGGCTCAGCAGGGTCAGTATCACCTTAACTATCTGCCTTTCAGCCTCGCCACACTGAAGGCAGGGGGCGCTCTCGCCACCTATTCTCCAATCAATTCAGTTGATGGCCAGACGCTCCTGTTGCGGGATGATGACGGCATCGTCTATACGTTCACACTCGACTCTGAGACCGTCTACTGCCAGGGCGACAATAGGGTCGCGAATTGGGTTTACTTAAGGACGCTAAAGAAGAAGACCACGGTGACCGTCCTGACAAAGGATGATGAGAACACGAAGGCCCTCGTCGTCTGGGACAAGCCGCCTTCGATTACCACCACCAGCGGGCCGCTTGTCTTTACTCTCCCTCCGATGTGCAAATAGAGCGGCAGGAATGCGATGGCGCGGTCAGGCGCGGGCGACGCGCTGGCTGCTGTGCCAACTCCAGAATTGAACCTGCCCGTTGTCTGTCCTGGATAGAAACGAGCTGGCGCTCTCCTCCGCACGGAAATCCCCACCTCTGGAAGCAGCGCGGAGATCCGCAGGGATCAGGCGCAAACGAGTTCGGCTAATTCGGGGTCGGGGAGGATCCGGCCGGGGAGCCTCAACAGATCAGTGACGGCTTCGGCGGTCATGGGGCGGGCGAAGAGATAGCCCTGGCCGTAGCGGCAGTGCATCTCGCGCAACAGGCGATATTGCTCGCAGGTTTCTATCCCCTCGGCCACCACGTCCATGCCCATCACGCGCGCCAATTCGATGATGGTGCGCACGATCTGCAGCGGTTGATCGCCCTCGGTCATGCGGGTCACGAAAGAGCGGTCGATCTTGAGCACGTCAAAGGGAAAGGATTGGAGGTTATTGAGGGAGTTGTAGCCGGTGCCAAAATCATCCATCAGCAACGAGACGCCCAGCCTGCGCAGGCTGCTAAGGACTTCCATGGCGATGCGGACGTTGGGAATCAGGCTGGACTCGGTCATCTCCAGGCCGAGCTGGCGGCTGGAGATGCCGGTATTGAGAAGGAGAGCCTCGACATGGTCGGCCAGGCCTTCGCGCGAGAACTGGCGGGCGGAGAGGTTGACGGCGACCCGCAGAGAGACGCGGCGTGGATCCTCTTTGCACCACCTTTGAATCTGGCTGCAGGCCTGGGAGAGTACCCAGTCGCCGATGGGCAGGATCAGTCCGCTTTCTTCGGCCAGCGGTATGAACTCCATGGGGGGGATCAGTCCCCTCTCGGGGTGAACCCAGCGGATGAGTGCTTCAAGGCCGACAATCCTGCGCGTAGAAAGGTCAACCTCCGGCTGGTAATAGAGTACGAACTGGCCCAGGTCGAGGGCCTGGCGCAGATCGGCCTTGCTCGGCCAGCTTTCGTTGGCGGTTGCCACAGAGCGGGCGTGTCTGTGCCTGCTCCCGTTCCCATGCAGGGTCTTGTGCAGCTGGCGCAGCTCCAACTGGCTGGAAACCATATCGGCCAGGCTCTCCAGGGTGCGAATCGACTCCGGCCGCATCTCCGGGCGGGGTTTATGGTAGAAGACGGTCAGGATTCCGAGGATCCTTCCGGCGGTCGAGCGCACGGGAACGCTGGCAAAAGAAGCTATACCGATGTGTTTGAAGCGCCGCAGCAGCGTATCGCGTTGCGGATGCCTGGAGATGTCCGCGACCACTACCGGACCGTCTTCGGCAATCACCATGTCGCAGATCGAGCTCTTGCGCGGTAACTCGCGGACCATCTGGTGCCAGCAGGATTTCATCCAGACGCGGCCCTCGTCGGCAAAGCCGATGGTGGCCGAATCGGCCTGGAAGTACTCCCCGGCCAGCCGGGTTATGGTATCGTAGCTGGGCTCGGGAGGAGTGTCGAGTATCCCGGTTGAAATCAGCGCAGCTAGCCGTGTATCCTCCTGCTCCCGATTCTTTTCGCGAATCTCCGATACGGCGAGTGGCATTTTGACTCCTGTCCCCGCGGCGCTCCGGCAACCGGCACTCAGCCAGAAAGCGCGGTCACAGCCGGCGGAACTTCCCCGCGAGAACGTCCGTTCGACTCTCACTTTCCCTTATCGGATGGAACCACCCGCGGCATGAGGTTACCGCGGAACTTTTTGAATGAGAACCGATCCCACGCCAGGCACAGCGGAAGAACGGCACACTGTTCCTTTTCCGTACACGCAACGCGAATCGAGGATTTTCACTTCACTGCCGGGATGGATGGCTATACTGTTGCGTGGTGCGCCGCGATGCCCTGACGCGCCAGACGGCAGGAGCAATGCGCCATGAAGCAGGCTCGGATCAAACCGTTCTTTCAGCAAGTTGCCGAGACGGCACGGCGGCGGAAGCAGTTGCGAGCCTACCGGCGCAACCAGGTCTTCGGGCTTGTGCTGGTGGCGGCGGCGATCCTGCTCTGGTGTCTCCTGCGCACCAATCCCAGGTGGATCTTTCCGCCGGGATGGTGGCGGCCATGACTCCTGCGCGGACGACTGCGTCGAGCAGCCCTTTGGAGGAGAGTCAGGCGCCTCTTGCTGTTCTTCTGCTGGGGCCAACCGGCAGCGGCAAAACGGCGCTGTCACTCGCGCTGGGTGAGCGCTTCGGGGGCGAGATCGTCAGTTGCGACTCGGTGGCCGTCTATCGCGGCATGGAGCTGGGCACGGCCAAACCAACCAAAGAAGAGCGGGCGCGCCTGCCGCATCACCTGATTGATGTGGCCGACCCGGACCAGCCTTTCACCGCGGGCGAATACAGCCGCCAGGCGCGGCCCGCTTTGCGGGAGATTGCCGGCCGCAACCGGCTGCCCATCGTAACCGGCGGGACGGGCCTCTACCTGCGCGCGCTCACCGAGGGGCTCTTTGCCGCGCCGGAGCGGCAGCAGGCGTTGCGGGCGCGCCTGCAATGCAGCCGCCAGAGGCACGGCGACAGCTGGCTGCACCGTCTGCTCCAGCGGCTCGACCCCGCCTCGGCCGAGCGCATTCACGCCAACGACGCGGCCAAGCTGATGCGCGCCATCGAGGTCTGTCTGGCTCTTCGCAAACCGCTTTCGCAGATGCTGGGAGACCAGGAAAAAGCCCGCGATCCGCTCACCGGCTTCCGGCTCTTGCGCATCGGCCTCAACCCGCCGCGCCCGGCTCTCTATGACCGACTCAACAGGCGCTGCGCGGCCATGTTTTCCGCCGGACTGGTCGAGGAGACGCGCGGCCTGCTCCACCGCTACGGGCCGGTAAAGGCGCTCGATTCTCTCGGTTATCGCCAGGCACTGCGCGTGCTGCAGGAGTCTTGTCCTATTGAAGAAGCAGTGGCCGCCGCCCAGCAGGGCCATAGAAACTACGCCAAGCGGCAGTTGACCTGGTTTCGCCGTGAGCCGGAGGTGCACTGGATCGCGGGCTTCGGCGACCAGCCGGAGACGCTGCGCTTAGCAACCGAGTTGATTCAGAACAACCTGTAAGAATATCTTCCGTACTTGAGGCTGGCGCCAAAGCGGAAGCGAAGCTGGCCTCAGGCGCATCCATTAAACTGAACCCTGGAATAGGCGCTCTTCATTCAATCGCTGCGCCCCGGAACGGAGTTCCCTTGGCAGAGACGATTTACGATGTAGCAATCATTGGCGGCGGGCCGGCCGGCTACACGGCGGCGTTTCGCGCGGCGGAGTATGGCCTCAAGGTTGCGCTGATCGAGCAGTCCGACCGGCTGGGCGGCACCTGCCTGCACGTGGGCTGCATCCCCACCAAGGCGCTGCTCTTCAATGCCGAAATCTGGGAGCACGTGCAGCACGCCGCCGACTTCGGCATTGAAGGGATCGGCGCGCCTACGCTGAACTGGGCCACGGTGCAGCGGCGCAAGAACGCCATCATCGCAAAGCACGCCAACGGCCTGGACTTCCTGATGAAGAAGCACAAGATTGCGCGCATCGAGGGCTATGGCCGCCTGACCGGCCCCGCGCAGGACGGCGTTCATTCCGTCGAGGTTACGGCCGCGAGCGGCGAAGTCAGCCCGCTCAAGGCAAAAAACGTCATTCTCGCCACCGGTTCTGAAGCCAAAATGCTGCCCGGCCTGGAGGCTGGCCGCCGTATCCTGACGAACATCGAAATTCTCGCCATCGACGAGCTTCCCAGGTCGCTGATCGTCATCGGCGCGGGCGCGGTGGGCATGGAGTTCGGCTCGCTCTTCCGCAGCTTCGGCGCAGAAGTGACGATCCTCGAGTTCCTGCCGCGTGTGGTTCCGGTCGAGGACGAAGAAATCTCCAGGGAAATCACGCGCCTCTTCAAGAAGCGCGGCATCGAGGTGAACACCGGCGCAAAAGTTGAGCAAGTTGAAGAGACCGAAAGCGGCGTCAAGGTCACCTTCACCGACGCCAACGGCAAGACCCAGGTTCGTGAGGCCGAGAAGGTACTGGTGGCCGTAGGCCGGGCCGGGCGCACGGGCGGGATCGGCGTGGAGAAGACCCGCATCGAGCTGGATCGCGGGTTCATCAGGGTCAATGACGCCCAGGAGACAGCCGAGCCCGGCGTCTTCGCCATCGGAGACATAGTCGCCGGGCTGCCGCAACTGGCCCACGTGGGCGCGATGAGCGGTATGATCGCCGCGGCGAAGATAGCCGGCAAGCCTTTCCGCCCGGTGCGCCGCGACCGCGTCCCCGGCTGCACCTACACCGAGCCGCAGATCGGGTCGGTGGGCCTGACCGAGACGCAGGCGCGCGAAAAAGGCTACGAAGTGAAGGTAGGAAAATTCCCCTTCGCGGGCAACTCCAAGGCCACGATTCTGGGAAATCACGACGGTTTTGTGAAGGTCGTAGCCGAGCAGAAGTATGGCGAGATTCTCGGCGTCCACATACTAGGTCCGCAAGCTACCGAGTTGATCGCCGAGGCGGTTGCGGTGCTGGAGCTGGAAGGCACGGTGGAGGAGCTGATGTTCACTATCCACGCGCATCCCACGCTCGCGGAATCGCTGCTCGACGCTTACGGAGCGGTCGAGGGGATGGCGATCAACGCATGAAGTGCGTGTCAGCGGAGCCGAAAGGAAGAGGGCGCAGTCACAGACCGCGCCCTCTTCGAAATACCAGTTGAGAAAGGTGTTTCCTAGAAAGTCGTCGAGACCGTGAACCGGAAGGTCTTGCGTGGCTCCAGAAACCTATTCCGTGCTCCGTAAGCAGCCGTCACCTCGCTGTAGGTGTAGTCGCCCGCGCCGCCCGTCGGGAACATACCGCGGGTAATCAACTCGCCGGAACAGCTGTCCTTGTTGCTTCCCAGTCCAAGGTTGCAGTAAGGCTGCTCATTCAACCGCAGAGGGTTGTAGGCATAGTAGATGCGGAAGGGCGCATTGATGACCGGCATGATGACCGACAGCTCTACGCCGGTGGACATGCGCGGAACGAAGTTGGTGCCGGAGATGGGGTGGATGTTGCGCAGGAAGCCGACCTGCGAACCCGGTATCCCGCCCTGGCAGGCGCCGTTATTCCACACCGGGCAGCCATAAAGCGGGGCTGTCAGCGAGTTGAAGCCCTCGATACTCTGCATCAACTGCCCCTTGTTGAGGGCCGCGTCGATGCCGAAGTCGTCGAAGAACGCGAAGGTTACCGGGCCGACGATGGGAATGCGGTATTCGGCATTGGTGGTGAAACTTGTGTCACCGCCGATGGAGGATATGCCGTAGATAGGCAGCGGAATCTGGATGCACTGATTCAACTGCGAATTGTTCGGATCGCGCGGCACGCAAGAGCCATCCGGATTGGTCAACTGCACGTTGACGCGCGTGGGAACGTAGCCGTAAGGCGTGGCGCTGCGGATGTCGAAACCGCGCAACTCGCCCTCGCCGCCGGAGTAGAAGCGGTTGTTGGGTGGGGCCACGGCGCCTCCGAAGCCCTGTATATAGCCCAACTGCGCGCGCACGCCCAGCACATTGCGCCCGTTGGCCGAGGGAATCAGGTAGTGCATCGAACGGAACTGCTTGTAGGCCACCATGGGCGCGATATAGCGCACATTGCCCCAGATGCCGGAGCTCTGAAACACCGCCGTGTATTCCTTGCCGCTGCGCGGGCGCATGGGGTTGTTGATGGTGTTGTAGGTGTAGCTGAACGAGGCCAGGCTGTTGACAATGCCGTCCAGCGCATTGGCCCCCTGAACGCCCGAGCGGAAGCTGATGGTCTGGAAATAGGTCTGCGAGGCGGTGCTGAACGTGGTAATCGTGGACTTGCTGAGTGAATAAGTGAAACCCACGCGCTGGAAGGCGTGCCGCTTGAGCGGATAGCTGAGCGAGAAGGTCAAACCGGTGGCGGCCTGGTTGTAGTTCTGCGTCAGGGATTGCTGCGCCTGGTTTAGATTCGCCGACTGGCCGGTTTGGGCCTGGTAGTTCTTGGCCGCGTTGAAGTCCTGCTTGTTGTTGAAAATCTGGAAGCCCACATTGAGCGGGCGGTTGTGAATGTAGGGCTGCGAGAAGCCGAAGGTGAACTGACGGCTGACGCTGCCCAGGTTGCCCTGCAGGCTGAGCGTTTCACCCAAGCCAAGGAAGTTGTTGGTCTGGTAGTTGACACCCAGAAACGCGCCCGACTGGCCGCTCATGCCGCCATTCAGCCCGACCGCGTTCTTGCCCTTCTCTTTCACCTTCAGCAACAGGTCCACCGTGCCCGCCTCGGCATCCTGATGGGCCTCCGAGTCCTGATCCACCTTGAGGGGTTCAAAGTACTCCAGCTGGTTCAAACGCATCAGGCTGTACTCCCACAGTTGCGAATTGTAGACCTGCCCTTCCTCCAGCATCAGTTCGCGGCGAATCACCTTGTCGCGGGTGGTTGTGTTGCCCTGGAACTCGATGCGCGAGACGTAAAAAGGCTTGCCCTCGTCGATATCGATATTCATCGATACGGTCTTCTTCTCTTCGTCGTAGACCGGCTTGGGGATGGCGCCGAAGTTGATGTATCCCAACCGCCCGTAGTCTTTCTTGAGGTTCTCCAGGCCCTTGCCGATCAGCGTGGCGTTGAACCAGTCGCCATCCCGCACCGCAAAAGTGGCGCGCAACGCCTTCACATTGGTCACGGCCTTGTTGCCGGTGAAGGTGATCGTGCCCAGCCGGTAGCGCTCACCCTCTTCGATGGGGATGAGGATGTCGATGCGCTTGCCCTTGTTGGGCCGGAAGGTGAACCAGTTCAGGCCGCCCTGATCGCGAATCTGCGTCCGGGGCTGTTCGACGGCGGCGTTGTAGTAGCCCTTGTCCCGGTAGGCAAAGCGCACCCGCTCGGTGTCGTCCTCCAGCTTAGTGGCGTCGAAGGTCTGCGCAAACAAATTCTCGAAGAAGATCGAATACGGAATGCCGATGGGCTTCAGGTCTTTCATCGAGCGGCGCAGTTGAAGTGAGCTGATGTGCGGGTTGCCGGTGAATTTAATCTGGCCCACCTTCACCGTGGGGCCTTCCTTGACGTTGAAATTCACCTGCACCGAGGCCGGCGGAATCGTCTTCACCTCGGTCTTGATAGTGGCAAACTGATGCCCGTGCTCGGAGAGCAGGTCCTTGAGCACCTGCTCCACCCGCTTGATCTTGGCCGGATCGTACTGGCTTTCAACCGAGAACCCGACCTTTTCCTTCTTCAGGCGCTCCAGGACATCCGACTGGGAGATCGCGTTAAGGCCTTTGTAGTTGATCTCGCGGATCGTGGGCTTCTCCCGGACAAAGACGTTCAGGATGATGCCCTTCTCCGTGTCCTCGCGCTCGATGCGCAGATCGTCGAAGTACGCCGTGTTCCACAGCGAGTTGAAGTCGCGCTCGATTGACAGTGGGTCGTAGGTGTCGCCAGGATGCGTAAAGAGGCGCGCCAGGATCGTCTCTTTGGGGATGCGCCGGTTGCCGATCACCCGGATCGAATCAATGGTTTGCGACTGCTGGGCCAAGACTGAGCCGGCGCTGAGAGCTACAAGGGCAACGAGCGCCATCCGCGCCAGACGGGAGATGCGGGTGCGCCTTGTCTTCACCGGGCTGGAGCCAAGCGGCGAGCAAAAGTACTGGTGCGGTCCATCGTTCGGCTTCACGGGAAAAATATCGCCACCCTCACTGCTGAAATCTGATGCTGCATCAAGGAAAGAATGATTATATTGGACCGCGGCCACCCCGCCCAAACCGCCGGGCCGCGCCTCGGCTCGGAAACCGTGTCTTTCCCGGAAATCCCTGCCGTGCTTGCCGCCTTCGGACGAGGGCCGGATTCGATTAGGAACCCATCCACAGTTTAACGGACTCCAGCGGGTTGGGAGGCTTTTTCCTCCCGCCGGCTAGCGCAACATGATTTTTAGACGCAGGATGAGCGAACAGGACATCCAACCATATAGAGGCATTTCCCGATGAAGAACTCCACGGAGACGGTTTATGAGTTTTCCGCCACACTGCTGGACGGCAGCACGATCGGCCTGGACCAGTTTCATGGTCAGGTTCTGCTGATCGTCAACACCGCCAGCAAATGCGGCTTTACCCCCCAGTACGCTGCTCTGGAGCTGCTTTACCGCACCTACAAAGAACGCGGATTCGCCGTGCTGGGTTTCCCTTGCAACCAGTTCGGCGCGCAGGAATCCGGCTCGGAGGCCGAAATCGGCGCCTTTTGCGAGAAGAATTTCGGCGTCAGCTTTCCCCTCTTCGCCAAAATCGATGTCAACGGACCCCAGGCCCACCCCCTTTACCGCTACCTGAAAAATGCCAAGCGCGGCATCCTCGGCTCTGGAAATATCAAGTGGAACTTCACCAAATTTCTCGTTGGCCGCCAAGGCAACGTCGTTGGACGCTATGCGCCGGCAACCAAACCCGAAGCCCTCTCTGCTGCTATCGAGAGCCTGCTCGACTGACCGGATAGCCTTCCGCGGCCTCCATCTTCCCCGGTATAAGCCCGCTTTCCCCGATTCGTTCGCAAATTCTCCTCTTTTTTCCCCAAGTCTTTGGCCCTTGCGGTATGCTTTTCCTAATCAGGCAAGCAAGCAGGCCGGTTCTGAAAATCAACCGCCCCGCTCGATGCAGCCGCGAATGGAGGACGTGGTGCGCCAAAATCTTCCCATGATCCTCATACGGGTGATAGTGGGCCTGGTCTTCCTGCTGGAAGGCATCCTCAAGTTTGTCCGGCCCATGGAGATGGGCGCAGGGCGCTTTGCCGCCATCGGCCTGCCCTTCCCCCAGGTTTTGGCTCCGCTGGTGGGCGGCGTCGAGATCGGCGGCGGCGCGGCCATCCTGCTGAACTTCTATGCCGGAGATGCTGCGCTCGCCTTGCTGGCGGTCATCCTCACAGCCCTCATCACAACCAAGTTTCCCGTCCTGCTGGGCAGGCCTCTGGGACCATTCTCGCTTCCCAAGCTCAACAATTACGGCTGGCTGAGCTTTTTCCACGAGGCGCGCACCGACCTGTGCATGGTCTTCGGCCTGCTGGCCGTCGTGATCGACTCCGGCATCCGGATCGGCCGCAGGAGACGCTGGTACCAGAGCGGAAGCTAGACTCTGACTTCGAGGCGCGGGAACAGCGCAGCGCGGTTTCTTCGCAGATCAACAGCTGCCCTCGTGCGCCGCAAGCTCCCGGCAACTCCCAAACCAAGAGGCTGGTTAGAAAAGAATGGCTTCCACCGCCAAGTCTTCCCCGGGTGAGATTCTCCGGCTATTCCTGCGCCTGGGCCTGACCGCCTTCGGGGGCCCGGCCGCGCATATTGTCCTGATGGAGCGCGAGGCCGTCGAGCGGCGGGGATGGATGAGCCGCGCCCAGTTCCTTGATCTTGTAGGCGCATGCAACCTATTGCCCGGCCCCAGCTCCACCCAGGTGGCCATGGCCCTGGGTTATCGCCGCGCCGGCTGGGTGGGCCTCGCCGTCGCGGGCGCCTGTTTCATTCTGCCCGCCTCGCTAGCCACATTGGCCCTGGCTTGGGCCTACGTGCGCTATGGCAGCCTGCCCCAGGCGCAGGGACTGCTTTACGGAGCCAAGCCGGTAATGGTCGCCATCATCGTTCAAGCCGTCTGGAAGCTGGGCCGCATGGCCTTTCGCCGCTGGCCGCTGGCTTTGGCGGGTCTCGCCTGTTTTGCCGCCGCGCTGCTGGGCGCGCCTCCGATAGCCGTGCTCCTCGCCGCCGGCGGCCTTGCTCTCCTGGCGGCATGGCCCCGTTCCCGGCGCGGCGTGGCGATGGGCCTTGCCACTCTGCCCGCAACGGCGGGGGCGGGCGCGGCGGGCGCAGTTGGAGCAACCGGATTGGCGCCGCTCTTCCTGGTCTTTCTCAAACTGGGCGTCGTCGTCTTCGGCTCCGGCTATGTGCTCGTGGCTTTTCTAAAAGTCGATCTGGTGGACCGCCTGCATTGGATCACCACGCCGCAGTTGCTCGACGCCATCACCGCAGGCCAGGTCACGCCGGGACCGGTCTTCGCCACGGCCACCTTTCTGGGCTACCTGCTGCACGGGTGGGCTGGCGCCGCAGTGGCGACAGCGGCCATCTTTCTGCCCTCATTTTTCATGGCCGGACTGGTGGGCGCTCTGGCGGGCCGCATTCGCCAATCCTTACTGGCCTCGGCCTTCCTCGACGGTGTGAATGCCGCCGCCGTGGCCCTGATGGCCGCCGTCGCGATTTCACTGGGCCGCGCCACGCTCATCGACGGCTGGAGCTGGGCGCTGGGTCTGGTGAGCGTCGCGCTGCTACTGCGCTTCCGGGTCAACGCCACCTGGCTGATTCTCGGCGGAGCTGGCTTGGGCGTCCTGCTGCGCGGGCTTGGCTGACAATTCGGACACCCCATCCTTGCGGCGTTCTTGCTTTTGCCGCAAGAGTGGGAGACCGCAAATCCCCGTCCGCTACTCCAAAGGCGCGGCCATAAAGTAGACATAAACCAACAGAGCCACGCCCACAAAAGCGGGGATCAGGCCGACCAAGTAGGGAGCGTCTGGATCCGTGGCAGTTAGCACCTTCAAGAAGATCACCATCGCCGCGCCGACGGCGATGCAGATGATGCCGCCGATCTTCATCCCTTCGCGCCCCTTCTGCCGCTCAAACCGGCTCTGCGCCTTGAGCAGTTCGAGGGCTGCCTTGGCGCCTTCGCCGGAGGATTCGGCCACGCGCCGGATCGTCTCGGCCTTGTAAAAGGCCTCGCGCTCCTTGTGCTGCTTGTCGATCCAGGTCATGGTGGGAAGGAAGATCGCAAAGAGGCAGATCGCGCCGATGGAGAGAAAGATCCATTGACCCGTGCCCTCAAGGCCAAAGGGGCCACTAAAAAGCAAAAATGCTAGAGATGTCATAAAATCCTCCTGTTTGAGATGTTGCGAGTTTCTTGCTTGCATCCGGTGGGACAGAGAGCGGAGGATTGTGGTTGCATTTTCTCGGAGTTTTTCTTGTTGCAACAAAATGCAACCGGCAGGCCGGAGCCGCAGTCCCACAGTTTGATGAGGCTTTGTATTGACTACATTCCATCCCAGCGCCGCGCAAGAGTTGGACCTGGCCGACGTTGCCCTCGTTCTGGCTGGGGACGTGCGGGCCTTCGAGGGGATCGTCCGCCGCTGGCAGGCGCCGCTGGTCAATATGGCCTGGCGCTACTCGCGTGACCGGGGGCGCGCCGAGGAGATGGCCCAGGAGGCCTTTCTGCGCGCCTGGCGAGGCTTGGCCCAGTGGCGGCGCGAGGGCAGCTTTTCCACCTGGCTCTTCGCCCTGGCCGCCAACGTCTATCGCTCCGAGTTGAAGCGCTTTCCCACCGAGACGCTGCCTTTGGACGCCGCCCCCGAACCCTCCGGCCCCGCATCGCAACACGGCGAACTGGCGGTAAAATTGAGCAGCGAGGCAGTCAGGCGCGCTGTGCTGGCTCTGCCGATGCGCTATCGCGAGCCGGTCGTTTTGTTCTATTTTCATGAGATGGACGTGGCCGCCGCCGCCGCGACGATGGGGCTGCCCGAAGGAACCCTGAAGGCCCGCCTATCCAGAGCGCGGGCTTTGTTGCGAGAGCGCTTCCCGCAACTGGACAAGGACTCCCACACTGGCCGCAGAAACAAAAACGCGGCGAGGGTGGGGCACCCGGATTGTTGTAACAATGAGATCGTTCAAGAGACAGGAAAGGAGGCCGCAAGATGAATCAAGCCAAGATCGATCACAACGCGATGCTCGACGCGAAGATTGAAGCCATCCTGGCCAGCGAAGAAGAGCTGATTCCCTCTTCGGGCTTCCTCGGCTCGGTCATGGAGAGCGTGCAGGAAGAGGCCGTTGCCCCGCCGCCCATCCCTTTTCCGTGGAAGCGGGCCCTCCCCGGCATTTTGGCGACCTCTGGAGTCTTCGCCTGGGGCGCGGTCGAACTGCTCCGCCAAGGTCTGCCCGCGCTGAACTCGCCTACTCTCCCCCTGCCGCCTCTACCCGCCGCCCTCGTTGTTCCCGTCGAGCAGGCTGGCTGGGTGGCGCTGGCTTTGGGCGTCACGCTGCTCTCTTGGCTCCTCTCGCGCCGCCTCGCCGGACGGGGCGGGCTACTGTAAGCCGCGCTTCAGCCGCGCTATACTCGGAGCATCTCCTCCGAGGCGTTGTTCCTTCCCGTTCCGCGGATCTTCCCCGCACGGGGATGCTCGCTCGAGCCGCCTCGCGGAGAGCAGACCCTGAGCGTGAGATTCACGCGGAGAAACAGACTTTGACGATGCCGCATAAGCGCTGGCTCTACGCCCTCTGGCTACTCTTCATCGGCTGCTTTGCCCTGCTGCACGCCTTTCATCTCAGCGCCGACTTTCCCGACCACACGCCGTGGACCGGCGACTGGGCCAAGTACACCGACGAGGGCTGGTACGGCAACGCCGCCATCCGCGCCCACCTCTTCGGCAGCTGGCATCTCGCGGGAGACCTTAACCCCGCTCCTGCCTTGCCGGTATGGCCGTTCCTCGAGTGGGTGCTCTTCTTTTTTACCGGGGTTACCGTCCAGGCGGCGCGTGGGCTGGCCGTCGCATTCTTCTTTTGCAGCCTGCTGTTGAGTTACCTGCTGCTCCGGGCGAGTGGGCCGCACTGGACGGCGCTGCTGGCTGTGACGTTGATCGTTACCAGCCCCTTTCTCTATTGCTTCAGCCGGCTGGCTATTCTGGAGCCGCTGATGATGACCTTCACGCTGACGGCGCTGAATCTCGCTCTCCGTTTGCCCCGTCTGCGCCGCCCACTGGCCGCATCGGCCACCATCGGCCTGCTCTTCACGCTGATGGTGCTCACCAAGACCACCGCCGTCTTTCTACTGCCGGCGTTGATCTGGGCGATGGCCGCGCCGCTCCGGCGCGACATCCGCTTGGCTGCGCGCTGCCTCTTGTCCGCGGCTTTCGCCTTTGCCGTCTCCTTTGGCCTATGGATGGCGCTGGTCATCCACTTGGGTTTCTTCGCCGACTACAAATATCTCTTCTCGTCGAATCAATTCATCAAGCCCAGGGAGTTTTATTGGCCGTTCGTCAGCTTATGGTGGTCCTTCCACGGCGGACTATGGGTGGACCAAATTCTGATTCCGCTAGCCGGACTGATCGTATTGGGCGCGGCCCTGGCATGGTGGAACGCCGGGGTTCGCAAGCTGCTGCTCGACCCGGTCTTCGGCGCCTCCGTCCTGGCCGTCGCCGGCACCCTCTTCTTCATGGCCTGCCAGAACCATCCCCAGCCCCGCTACTTTGCCGTGGCAGCCTTCTTCTGCTTCTTCGTGGTGGCGAAGGGGGCTGGGGCGCTGCTGGATACGCCCAACGATACTCGGCCACCCCGCTCCCCACAACGCATTCTCGGCTGGGCCGTGGTCGCGCTCGTCGTTCTGGCCGCAGCCTTCAACGGCCTCCAGACCTTGAGCTACGCCGCCCATCCGGAGTACACCTTTGTCGATGCGGCCCAGAGGCTCACCCAGTACATTGACGCCCACCCCAACGGCAAGCGGCTGCTGGTCTCGTCCAGCGGCGACGAGATCACGCTGATCACCCGCCTGCCCGCCTTGTGCGACGACTTCGGCACGCAAGACCTGGCCTCCAAGCTGGCCCGCTACCAGCCCGGTTGGTTCGCCGCCTGGAACGACCTCGACCCCGGCACACTCGAAGACATTCACACGCACTATTCACTTGAACAGGCGGCCTCCTTCCGCGCCTTCGACGACACGGATCGCAACCTCCTGGTGCTCTTCAAGTTGCACCCGCTCGCCGGCGGCCAGATGCGCAGCCCCGACCGGCAGAACCTGCAAATCCCGCTCCCCGGCGACAAGATAGACATCAATGTCGAGTAGCTGGACAGTACCCCCCGGCGCTGCCGATTTGGACAGTGTTCCCGCTCCCGGAAGCCTCATCGGCACCGCTGTGACTGCAATCACTCGACAGTGTTTCTTTCGGGTGATAGCCTTCATATGACCCTTTCCCGGAAATTTTCGTAGCGTTTTTCCGGTTCCGTTCGTGATCAACCATCTAAATTTCTGCTTGGAGGAATTGTGACTGCACAGTATTGGGTGTGTTTCTTTCTGGCCGTCAGCGCGCTTTCGCTCGTTGTGGCCTTTTTCTTTGCGCGCTTTACCGCCGGAACCATCAAGGCAGACGCTAAGGTCTTCTTGAAGCGTCCGTACAGGACTATCGCGGCCCTTTTGGGCCTGCTGCTGCTTCCCACATTCGCCAACGCGCAGACGACTGGCGGAGGCGAAGCCAATCTGGTGCTGCCAGATTTGAAAGCCGTGCATTTCGTGAATTTCTTCGGCATGAACGGACATGACCTGCTGACGTGGGGATTGCTCTTCTGCGCCGGCGGCCTGTTGTTCGGCTTGGTGATCTATCAGAAGTTGAAGAACCTTCCGGTTCATCGCTCCATGCGCGAAATCTCCGAAATGATCTATGAGACCTGCAAAACGTATCTGATCACCCAGGGCAAGTTCATTCTTCTGCTCTGGGCCTTCATCGCGGTCATTATCTCGCTGTACTTCGGCGTTCTGGCGCCGGTGCCAAATAAACCGATCTGGGTTACGCTGCCGATCATTTTGGGGTTCAGTCTGGTCGGCATCGCGGGCAGCTACGGGGTGGCATGGTTCGGAATTCGCGTCAACACCTTCGCGAACTCACGGACGGCATTCGCGGGATTGCGCGGCAAGCCCTATCTGATCTCTGAGATTCCGCTGAAGGCTGGCATGAGCATCGGCATGTTGCTGATCTCGGTCGAGCTGCTCATCATGCTCTTCATCCTGTTGTTCATCCCGGCCGATTATGCGGGCCCCTGCTTCATTGGCTTCGCGATTGGCGAAAGCCTGGGTGCCGCGGCCCTGCGTATTGCCGGTGGCATCTTCACCAAGATCGCCGACATCGGCGCCGACCTGATGAAGATCGTATTCAAGATCAAGGAAGACGATGCCCGCAACCCGGGTGTCATCGCTGACTGTACCGGTGACAACGCGGGCGACTCGGTCGGCCCCTCGGCCGACGGCTTTGAAACCTACGGCGTCACCGGCGTGGCCCTGATCACCTTCATCTTGCTGGCGGTCCCAAATCCCACCACGCAAGCGCAACTGCTGGTCTGGATCTTCGTCATGCGCGTGGCCATGCTGGTCTCCAGCTCGGGTGCCTACTTCCTCAATGGTCTGATCGCCAAGGCGAAATACGTAAACTCCGACGAGATGGACTTTGAGGCGCCGTTGACCTCGTTGGTCTGGATCACGTCGATCCTTTCCATAGCCCTGACCTACATCGTCTCCTACCTGATGATCCCCACTCTCGGTGACGGAACGCTGTGGTGGAAGCTGGCTTCCATCATCTCCTGCGGAACCCTGGCCGGCGCGATCATCCCGGAATTGGTCAAGGTCTTCACTTCGACCAACTCGGCCCACGTGCAGGAAGTTGTCACATCCGCCAAGGAGGGCGGAGCCTCCCTGGGGATCTTGTCGGGACTCGTGGCTGGCAATTTTTCCGCCTACTGGCTGGGGTTGAGCATGGTTGCGCTGATGGGAATGGGCTATTTCTTCAGTAGCTTGGGTGGGTCCATGGATCTCATGATGCTCGCTCCTGCCGTCTTCGCCTTTGGCCTGGTCGCCTTCGGCTTCCTGGGCATGGGTCCGGTCACGATTGCCGTCGATTCCTACGGTCCGGTAACCGACAATGCTCAATCCGTCTATGAGTTGTCGCTGATTGAAACTCTTCCCGGCATCGAAGCTGAGTTGAAGAAGGACTATAACTTCGACGCCAGGTTCGAACGCGCAAAACACCTGCTGGAAGCCAACGATGGAGCCGGCAATACCTTCAAGGCTTCTGCAAAGCCGGTGTTGATCGGCACAGCCGTGGTCGGCGCAACCACCATGACCTTTTCGATCATCATGGCCCTGACCCACGGACTGACCCAGGACGTAAATAAGCTCTCTCTGCTGCACGCGCCCTTCATGCTGGGGTTGATCTGCGGCGGCGCGGTGATCTTCTGGTTCGCAGGCGCTTCCATGCAGGCGGTCACCACCGGCGCTTACCGCGCGGTCGAGTACATCAAGGCGAATATCAAACTGGAAGGCGCGGAGAAGGCATCAGTCACGGACAGCAAGAAGGTGGTGGAGATCTGCACCAAGTACGCGCAGAAGGGAATGTTCAATATCTTTCTCGCCGTCTTCTTCGCTACCCTTGCGTTCGCATTCATGGAGCCGTTCTTGTTTATCGGCTACCTGTTCTCGATTGCGATCTTCGGCCTCTACCAGGCGATCTTCATGGCCAATGCCGGCGGCGCGTGGGACAATGCGAAGAAAGTCGTCGAGGTTGATCTGAAACAAAAAGGGACGCCTTTGCACGACGCAACCGTGATCGGAGACACCGTCGGCGATCCCTTCAAAGACACCTCGTCGGTGGCCATGAACCCGATTATCAAGTTCACGACCTTGTTTGGATTGCTGGCCGTCGAGCTTGCCGTGACGCTCAGTGCGAGTAACCCGATGCTCACACACGTGTTGACAGTCGTATTCTTCCTGGTGTCGGTCTTCTTCGTGCATAAATCGTTCTATGGCATGAGGATTGAAACCAAGGAAAGCAACTGATTCCTGTCTTGTAAACCGCTCCTGTCAGGCCGACAACCAAAACAAAGCGGCCCCACGCAATCTCGCGTGGGGCCGCTTTGTTTTGCGCTGGCCAGGCAAGGCTGGTTGGGTCTATGATGGCTGGCGACATCAATACTCCTTTTTGCGGTTCACTCTTTTGCGGTTTATTGCGCGGTCACCCGTGCGGAGAAGGAAGGTTTTTATGCGTATTCACCTTTGTGCAGGCGCGGCTCTGACGCTGGCAGCCTTGTCTTTGCCGCTGGCGGGCGCGGCGCAGAAGTTTCAGCAACCCACCAAAGAAGAGCTGCAGATGACCTCGGACCCCAAGGCTCCGGGCGCTCCGGCGGTCTTTCTCTATCGCCAGGAGGAGGCCGACAACCACAGCCATTACGTCGGTGAATACGCGCGGATCAAGGTGCTCACCGAGAAGGGCAAGGAGTATGCCACCGTCGAGGTTCCCTACATCGCTGGATACTCCGATCCGCCGATCATCGAGGGTCGCACCATCCACTCCGACGGCACGGTCATTCCGCTGGTGGGCAAAGCCAGCGACCTGCTGGTCGTCAAGACCAACAAGTTCAATGTGAAAGTCTCGGTCTTCAATCTGCCCAGCGTCGAGGTGGGCAGCATCCTGGAGTACAAGTGGAGCCTTCCGCTGACCGGCGGAAAGGTCACCGGCACATTGGATGAAGATGCGGATGTCATCTCCGGTATGCTGGCCGGCTCAATTCCCGAATGGGATGTGCAACAACCGATCTACATCCACAAGGAACACTTCTATTGGAACCCTTACTCCGATCTGGAAACCGGTCCTGGCGGCGGAGGGGTTACACATTTAATCAATGGGGAAACCGCAAGCTACTTGTTAACCGTGCAGCGCCTGCCCGCGGGAACCACGGTGACGCGGAGTCCCAAGGGCGACTTTACGCTGGATATCCAGGATGTGCCCGCCTTCGTTCATGAGGCTGATGCTCCGCCGGATGAGGCGATGCGTTATAGTGTGCACTTCTATTGGTCGATCTACAACTCTCCGGATGTCTTCTGGCAGAATGAGACCGAGCGCTGGTCGAAGCAGTTGAATGAGTTTGCCGCTCCGAGCGGGGATATCCGCGCCGCAGCCAGCCAGATCACCGCCGGCGCAACGACGCCCGATGCCAAGGCGCGCAAGCTCTACGATGCGGTGCAATCACTGGACAATACCGACTTTACACGCGCCAAGACCGAAGAAGAGCGCAGGCAGTTGCATCTCAAGAAAGAGGTGAAGAAGGCGCAAGATGTGTGGAGCGAGAAGAGCGGTTCGGGCAACGAAATCGCCGCGCTCTACCTGGCCCTGGCGCGCGCCGCGGGATTGAATGCGGACGGCCTCCAGGTGGCCGACCGCAACAGGCGCATCTTCGACCGCTCCTTTCTCTCTCTTCAACAACTCGACTCGCTGCTGGTGGTGCTGCACATCGACGGCAAGGACATCTATCTCGATCCCGGCCAGAAGCTCTGCCCCTTCGGCCAGTTGCTGTGGACGCATACTATGGCCGGTGGAATTCAGGAGAACTCCAAAACGCCGGTCTACACGCCGCCCAACGCCACCAAGGACGCGATTACCGCGCACGCCGCCGACCTGACCGTCGATACTCAAGGCGGGATCACCGGCACGGTCAAAATTCTGATGAATGGCCCAGCCGCGCTCCATTGGCGCCAGCTCAACCTCACCTCCGACCCGGATGAGGTCAGAAAGCAGCTCAACGAATCCCTGCGCAATCTGCTGCCGCAGGGAATTACCGGAGAGGTGGACAAGATTCAGGGGCTGGAGACCACGGAGGGCTTTCTCTCAGTCTCCGCCAAGGTCTCCGGGCAAATGGGCAGCTCCACCGGCAAGCGCCTGCTGCTGCCCGGCTTCTTCTTCTCCACCGGCGCGCACCACCAGTTTGTCAGCGAGGAGAAGCGCGAGATCGCGGTCGATCTTCACTACGCCGAGCAGGTGATCGATGATGCGGTTTACCATCTGCCGGCCGGATTCACCGTCGAGAGCGCCCCCACGCCGGCGCAGTTGCCTTGGCCGGAGCACGCGACCCTGGTGGTGAAGACGGCTCCCGGTGCGGGAACCATCGACATTCGCCACACCTTCCAGCGCGCCTTCGTCCTGCTCGAAGCCAAGGAGTACCCGGCCCTGCGCGACTATTACCAGAAGATCGCCGCCAGCGACCAGCAGCAGTTGGTGCTGGTTAAATCTCCGGGCGCGGCTGCGAATTGAGGGAAGAGGCCGGCAACACAACCAGTTAAGGCATGGCCGCTCTGAGCTGCTCCAGGCTCCGTCGCTGCCGGCCCTCGTCATCGAAGTTCTGCGGGTCCAGCCAGGCTGCAAACGCTCGCTTGCGGGCGGGCCACTCGCTGTCCAGCATGGAGAACCAGGCTGTGTCCCGGTTGCGGCCTTTGAGAATCATATGCTGGCGGAAGATGCCCTCGAAGGTAAACCCCAGGCGCTCCGCCGCGCGGCGCGAGGGCAGATTCTCCGCATTGCACTTCCACTCATAGCGGCGGTAGCCCAAGTGGTCGAAGACATGGCTTGCCATCAGGAACATGGCCTCAGTGGCGGCGGCGGTGCGCTGCAGGGAGGGCGCAAAGAGGACGTAACCAACCTCGATGACTCCGTGGGCCGGCACCATCCTCATATAGCTGGCCAAGCCCTCGGCCAAACCGGTCGCTGCAGGCACTATCGCCAGAAAGACGAAGCCTGCGGCAGTCTGCTTTTCCTCGATGTGCCGGCGCAGATCGGATTCGCTGGCGAATGCGCCGTAAGGCAGCCATGTCCACAGGTCGTCGTGGCCGCGCAAAGCCTTCCAGAGAGCGGCGGCGTGGCGCTCGGCGTTCAGCGGCTCCAGCGTGACGGCGTGGCCGCGCAGCGTGATGGGGCCGGGCAGTGGGACGGGCTTCCAGTCAAGAGTATCTGCGGTGGGAGCGAACACCCGATCAGTCTATCAGCACAACTCACTCCGTAATCATGAGTTGAATCGTCTTTTAACTGATTCGTGATGCGTATCACTGCGACTGTTGCCCTTGCCAAATGACCATGCGAGTTGACACAATCGTTGTGATTGGCCGCGATACGCCACCACAGGTTCCTCGATCTGGGCATTCCGGTAATCTTCCACGAGGAGCGCCTGTATGGCCACGCGGCGCCGGCCGGGAGGAGCTTTCCGCGGCCCATCGGCAGAGGCATGATATGTTTGGATTCGGAAAATAATTCCTGAGGAGAGACGCGATGTCGAAAGAACGAGACAGTTTTGTTGCAGCCAAGTTGGCGAAAATGACCCTGGAGGAGAAATGCGGCCAGGTTCTCACCTTTACCTGGCGCGGGGCCTACCTGACGCCTTCGGGGATCGAACAGATCACCAAGCTGCACGCCGGCGGCCTTTGTTTGGAACCGTATGCGCTGGAGACGTGTAAAAACAAATATTGGGGACGTTCGCAGGTTGACCCCAACTTCAAGAAGCCGAAGGACTGGTTCGACATCGCGCATACCAACTTCGACGATCGCAGCTTCGGCGTGAGCGTGACTCCGGCAGAGCTCACCGACAGGCTCAACAAACTGCAGGAAATCGCCATGAAGCGGCCTTCGGGAATCCCCCTGCACATCACCATTGACATGGAAGGCGATTTCAAAAACGATTACACCTCCGGTCATGTCCTGCAGTTCCCGCCCCCGATGGGAATGACCGCCATCGGCGACCTCGATCTGGCTTATAAAGTAGCGTATACGCTCGGCAAGCAGATGGCCCTCATCGGCATCACCCAGTTCTATCACCCGGTCTGCGACGTCAATATCAATCCGTTGAACCCGGAAATCGGCGTGCGCTCCTTCGGCGACGATCCCAAGGTTTGCGCGAAGTTTGTCGATGCCACGGTGCGCGGCTATCAGGATGCCGGCATTGTCGCCACCGTCAAGCACTTCGCCGGCCGCGGCGATTCGGGAACCGACGCGCACGACGTGCTGGACACCTGCCGCGGGGATCTGAAGCGGATGCGCGAGGTTGAGCTGGTCACCTTCCAGGCGGGCATCGATGCGGGCGCCAAGGCTCTGATGACGGCACATACCATCTTCCCGGCCTTCGACAAGGAATTTCCCACCACGTTTTCTTCGAAGATCCTCGTCGATCTTCTGAGGAAAGAGATGGGATTCAAGGGCGTGGTGGTTTCCGACGCCATCGGCATGGCCGCCGTCTTGAGAAAGTGGCCGCTCCCCCTGGCCTGCGCCATGGCCATTGGGGCCGGCGTGGACACCATCCTGCTCAAGGCGGACGACGAATCCCGCTCCCAGTGCTTCTTCGGGATCAAAGGCGCCGTGGAGCGCGGCGAGCTTTCCATCGAGCGGCTCAACGACGCGTGCCGGCGGCTGCTGAGCATGAAGTACGACCAGGGCCTCTTCGAGAAGGCCGGGAAGATGGATCCGGCCAAGACCGCGGCCCACGTCCAGAGCAAGGAAACCCAGGACTTCTCCCGAGAAGTGGCGCACAAAGCCCTGCTGGTGGTGCGCGACGACAAGAAGCTGCTGCCGGTCGGCAAGGACAAGAAAATCCTGGTCATCGAACAGGTCATTCCCTACTCCTTCCTTGGCAAGGACCTTTACAGCCACCCGCATATGTTCTGCGAGCAGATGACCAAGCACTCCACCAACCTCATCCTCGATGACACGGCCTTCTTCGCCGGCGACGAGGAAGTGGAAGAGGCGCTGACATTGGCCAAGGGTACCGATCTGGTGGTCATGACCAACTACTACGCGCGCATTGAAAAACGCGGCAACAACCGGCATCTGGTGCAGGCTCTGAAAAAGGCGGGACATAAGGTCATTGTTGTGACCAACTTCCCGTACCGCAAGGGCGTAACCACGGAAGCCGATGCCGTGATCTGCAACTTCTCGGGTACACCAGATTCGATCCGGGCAGCCGCGGATCTGGTCTTCGGCGTGATCAAGACTTATCCGACGACGAAGATGCCGATCGACCTAAGCGCCGAGAAGAACTTGCCCGACGAGAAGCCCGCGCCAGCGCCGAAGAAGGCCGCAAAGAAGTCGGCGAAAGATTCCAATCCATGGGCGGGAAAGTGCTAGGGGTAACAATTGAATTGCGACACAATCATGAGTGAATGAGTGAAACAAAAAAAGCGAGTTTTTTACTTTTTCACTCATTCACTTACTCACTCGGTGATTGTTTCGCAATAAACCCGTCACTGTACTAGAACTATCAAGTAATGCGCCTGCGGGCGAAACACAAACGACTCATGAGGGAAAGTAAAATGCCGAAATCCACTGCATTCGACGTGCGCGATGTTTATACCATCCCCGGACCTAAAGTTACCTCCATCTATGAACACAACAAAATGGCGGTTCACTTCCAGGGTATGTCCAAGACTCTGCAATTTCCGCAAACGGTGGCCCTGCAAGGAGCGCCCACGTGCTCGATCGGCATCTCCCCTTACGGGCTCTACAACCGCCTGAATGACGCGGGCAGGCTCATCATGCTGAACCAAACGGCGGTCCAGTTCGCCTCCGCGCCCTTCGTCCGCATCGGCGGTAAGTTTGCCATGCTGACCCAGAAGCAGCCGGGTGTTCCCGAACTGCCCGACGACATTCCGGCGGTCAAGAACTACTATCATCCGGCGGTCCCGGAAAAGAACGTCGCCCTCACCATGGCCACGCCGTCGCTGGAGATTGCCTACAAGCTGGGGAAGGTGAAGGTAACCCGCAGACTGATTTCGCAGTTGCTGGCCGGCGGCGACCAGGTGCTGATGCCCTTCGGCGTGGAAGAGTTCGAGGTGGAAAACACCGGGAATGGTGCTGAGGAAATCACGCTCGTGGTGCCCCGCCCGTCTCTAGTCAACCTCCAGGAGAAGGAGTTGAAGCCGACCGACCAGGACAGCGTCTATGTCGGCATCGCCGCGGTCGATGGCCAGAAGCATGAGGAGTTCGAGTCGGCGGGCGTCCGTGGCGTGGTCATGGGCAGCAACAAAACCGCCAACCGCATGGCGCTGGCTGTTCTCGATTTGCCGGGCGTTGACGTGGACATCCAGCCTTACTTCTGCCTGAACAAGTACACGGGCGATCTGCTGCTCAACGAGGACGGGAGCTTCTTCGAAAAACGGCAACCGCTCGTGCGCAGCGACTACGGAGCTGCCATCAGCCTCACCTTCACCCTGGAAGCGAAATCCACCCGGAAGATTCCGGTGGCCATCGTGCTGGATTTCCCGGAACAGGTTTACATCGACGGCAAGACATTCCCGCGCAAATACCTCAAGAGCTTCAAGAACGCCGAGACGCGGGTGGTCGACCTGGCAAAGATCGCCCTCGACAGTTATCCGAAGTGGTGGGACCGGACCATAACGATTCAAGAGCGAATCTTTGACAAGATCCAGTCCACCACCGCCTACACAGGCGACCGGGCCGGCGCCATGCGCCTGACCCGGCTGATCCTCAACGAACTCCATTTCCCCCTCTCTAACGCCATCGTATGGGTCGAGGACGAGAAGGGAAAAGAGCGCGCCCGCTTCCTGGAGTGCTTTGATTACGCCTATATCGACCCGTCGGACGTGGACTGGTATTCGATGGTGCTCCTGATGCTCTTCCCGATGGTGGAAAAAGATCTCTGCCAGGGGTTCATCGATTCGATTCTGGCTGAGGATCCCAAGCTGCGCTTCTACCACAATCACGCTTCGAACGTTGAGGCGCGGCTGCATTTCAAGGAGCACCCGGAACAATATGAGGGCATGAGGCTGACGCAAGTCCTCGACGAGTTCAAGACCAAGGGCAGCGTGGCGCACGATCTGGGCGCCATGCCCAAGGGCCATCCCCTGCGCAACGTGAGCGATTACGCCTGGTACAACAACAACTATTGGGTTGACCTGTTCCCCAAACTCATGATGCGTGTGCTGCGCAACGTGAAGTTCACCGGCGACATGGATTTCCTGAAGAAGAACTGGGCAACGCTTAAGTTTGGGCTCGATGCGGCGTTGAAACTCGATTTCGACAACGACGGCATCCCCGAAGGCTATCCCGACGATGTGAAGAACACCTTCGACAACCTGGTTCTGTTCGGCGCCGACGCCTACGACGCCACGCAGTTCCTCGGCGGCTGCCAGGCCATGCTCAAGATGGCTCGCTTGCTCGGCGACAAAGCCGGCGAGAAGCACATCCAGGAGGTCTTCGACAAGGGCTGGAAGAGCCTTGAACAGTTGTGGCGGGATGTGAAGAACAAGAAGGGCGAGAAACTCCAGTATTACGTCACTTGTTTCGATCCCGCGACCGGCAACACCAACACCGATGTCTGGACCAACCAGCTCGATGCCCTCTGGTACCTGATCTCCATCGGCGAAGAGCCGTTCATCCCGGAAGACCGCGCTAAAAAGATCCTCAAGACGATCTACCGGAACAACCGCTCCTTCATGGGCTGGGCCATGTGCAAGACCGAGGAGGGCGACCCGGTGGAATCGGATCAGGGAAAAGACGTCTATACGACCTCCAACTACGTCTTCGCCGAGTTGCTGGATTATTACGGCATGGCCAAGGAGAGCAAGGAAGTTTACAAGGCCATGGACCGGGTCGTCTTCGATTACGCCAATTCCATGATCACTCCGGACAATCTCCGCGCAGAGCTGGAAACGGAGTCGGGAGAGACGGTTCCCGGCCCGCACTACATCGTCGCCGCCTATCCTCGTCCGGGAGCTGTCTGGACGCATCTGGTCATGAACTACATCAAGGACCTGCAGGCAAAGAAGAAATCCCAGACCATCGAGTCGCCGGAGCTAATCACGTTCTACCCCGAGCTGCTCAAGGGTTCGGGCAAAGGAAAATGAATGTCAACCGCCGGACGCGCATGAATGGAGATGGATAAGAGGGGGCGGGAAGATCGCGAATCGTCCGGGAAACCGGCATGAACTCGTTTTCCCGCCTTTTTTGATCCGTGTCCATCCGATGTCAATTAACTTTAACCACTTACCTAAGGAATCCATCGATATGTCGAAGAAGTACGACATCACGTTCGTCGGCCACATGTGCTACGACGAAATTATCCCTTTCGGAGGAACACCCCACATCGCCCCGGGAAGCGCCGTGCTGTGCGGCGTCATGGTCGCCGCGCGCATCGGAAAGCAAGTTGCCGCTGTAGTTAAGATGGCGAAAAAGGACGAAGAGATTCTGCAACCGATGAAGGATCTCGGCGTTGACACCTACGTCATCGAGAGCGCGGAGACCACCTATTCGCGGGTCTTGCACGAGAGTGCAAATGTCGATGAACGCAAACTCACGCTGGTCAAATCCGCCGGACTCATTTCCATCGGCGACGTTCCGGAGTTGCGCTCGACGTGCGTTCACCTGGCCGGGATCTCCGACACCGAATTCGACATGCCGCTGATGAAGGGCTTGAAATCCAGGGGCTACAGCCTGTCGGCCGACATGCAGAATTTCGTTCGCCACGTCACTCCGGTGACCCATGAAATCGAGTTCAGCGACGTCGCCGACAAAAAAGAGATTGCGGCGATGATGGACAAGCTCAAGCTGGACGTCGTTGAAGCCCGGATTCTGACCGGCACGGACGATCTGGAGCAAGCCGCCATCATCATCGAGTCTTGGGGCTGCCCGGAGACACTGATCACGCACTCCCAGGGCGTCCTCGCACGGGTCAAAGGCGTGACGTATTACGAGAAGTTCTCCAACAGCAATGTCACCGGCCGGACCGGCCGGGGCGACACGACCTACGCGGCGTACCTCTCCTGGCGGTTGGATCACGATGTCCCGGAATCCCTGAAGTTCGCCGCCGCGCTGGTTTCCATCAAAATGGAAACCCCCGGCCCCTTCAAGGGAACTCTGGAAGACGTGCAGAAGCGATTGAGGGAAAAGCATTCTTCCTAGTCAAGTCATAAATCCGCGGCGAAAGCGAGTGGAAGTTGATGAGCTATACAAGCATGAAACTCTCCTTCGGAGAAAAATTCGGTTACGGCCTGGGCGACCTGGCCGCTAACTTTGTCTTTCAGGCTGTGATGGCCCTGCAGTTGGACTTTTACACCAAGACCTATGGATTGACGGCGGCCCAGGCGGGCACGATGTTTCTCGTGGTCGGTTTGAGCTCGGCCGCATTCAATCCCGTCATGGGCGTGATTGCCGACCGTACCCACACCCGCTGGGG
Organism: Acidobacteriaceae bacterium; assembly: GCA_003134855.1. GTDB lineage: Bacteria > Acidobacteriota > Terriglobia > Terriglobales > Acidobacteriaceae > Telmatobacter. The sequence goes on along the minus strand of PLCS01000001.1, from coordinate 159,576 downwards.
CAGGTTCCGTCCCTGGCTGCTGTGGACCTCGGTGCCCTTTGGCGTTATCGGCATTCTGACCTTTACGACGCCAAACCTCAATCCTGCCGCCAAACTCATCTATGCCTGGGTCACCTACCTGCTGCTGCGCCTCATCTATGCCGCCAACAACGTTCCTTATGCCTCGCTGACCGGCGTAATGACCGACGATCCCAATGAGCGCAACAGCATCACATCGTATCGTCAGTTCTTCGCCAACAGCGCGGGATTCATTGTAGGGAGCCTGGCTGTTCCCATGGTCGCCTTTCTGGGCCATGGAAACAATGCCTTGGGCTATCAGTTGACGATGGGCAGCTTCCTGGTGCTCTCGGTGATCTTTTTCCTGGTAGCCTTCGCCGTATCGAAGGAGAGGATTCAGCCCGATGCGCGCCAGGAAAGCTCCGTGCTCCGCGATCTCGGCGATCTGATCCACAACGGCCCCTGGATCGCGCTCTTCATGGCGACGGTTTTTTATTTCACCGCCCTGCTCATTCGCGGCAACGTAATGCTGCCCTACTTTGAGAACTGCGCCGGCAACAGGATGTTCTTCAGTTGGTTCAACGGCTTCGGATTGATCGCTCTGCTGGTGGGCGTCACCTGCTCGACGGCCCTGACCAAACGCATGGGCAAGCGCTCTGTCTTCCGCTGGAGCATGCTGTTGACGGGCATCCTCGCCGCGGCTTTGTTCTTCCTGCCGCCCACCGCTATTGTGCCGATCATCGGCCTGGAAGTTGTGCGCCAGTTCTTCTTCGGCTGCTCCGGCCCGGTGCTGTGGGCGATGATGGCCGACGTGGCCGACTACGGCGAATGGAAGACGGGACGCCGCGCCACCGGGACGGTCATCTCAGCGGTAGTCTTTGCGCTATGGGTCGGCGTAGCCATCGGCGGAGCAATCGCCAGCTGGCTGCTTGATCTATACGGCTACTCATCAACGGCCGCGCTCCAATCAGCACGCGCTCTCGATGGGATTCGCCTCACCGCATCGGTCTGGTCCGGCGCCGCCTTCCTGGCCGCCGCCGTTTGCCTGCTCTTCTACCGCATCGACAAGAAGCTGAATCTGGAAATCTCGAACGAACTGGCCGAGCGGCGCAAAGGCTTCGGAAGCGCCTCGTAAGCCAAACTTCAATCGGTGAGGCGGGTTTGCGTAATAACCTTTGCTTTGAAATGGCACGACTTAAGCCGGTTGCTGCAAGAACAGGTAGCGCCGGCCTCCTGNNGCGTGGACCTCCCGGTCCACGCCGGACTCTACACCAACAGGAAAAACGCTCTAGTTCCCGAGGGATGTTTTTCTTCAAATCACCTCGATTTCAGGCCTTTTTCGCTGCCCGTGCAGTCCATATCCATTTTCGCTACGCCGGATCGGCCGGTGATTCCCTGACCGCTTTCTCTGGCGATTTGGCAAGGTTGGCCAAAAATACTAAACTCAAGCTGAGGTGCCCTTATGCCGACCCGCAATGTCAGCCTGCCTGAAAAGCTGGATCAGTTCATTACTGCCAAAGTTGAATCTGGAGATTACGCCAACGCCAGCGAAGTCATGCGCACCGCTTTGCGCCTGCTGGAAAAAGAAGAGCGGGAGTACGAGGAGAAGATGGCCGCGCTCCGGGCGGCAATTGCCGAGGGAGATGACAGCCCCGATGCCGAAGAGGGCGTTTTCGAGCGGCTGGATGCCTACATCGAGGAACTGGCTGCGGAGAAAGAAGCAAAAGTTGCCTAAGTTCAGTGTCTCCAGACCCGCACAGCTCGACATGAGAGAGATTGCACGGTTCACCCTCGATAGTTGGGGTGTGTCGCAGGCACACCGGTATGCTCAAGGCTTGCAAGCGGCGTTTCAACTCCTCGCGGAAAATCCTAAATTAGGCCGGCCTTGCGACGCAATCAGTTCAGGCCTTCACAGGCACGAGCAAGGCAAGCACGTCATCTTCTACCGGTTGAAGCCGGGTGGGGTTCGTGTCGTATGCATCCTGCATCAGCAGATGATCCCCACAAAGTCGCATTTCGAGAACTGAATCTCTCCTGCCGAAATCCGTCCCCGAATCTCCACATCTGCACAGTTCCGCCCCCAAACTGCACCGCCCCTGCGTCTTGCGCATGGATCCGCCGAGGACTACGCTTATCCTCGTGGCAGGCTTCGGCCGGCAAAATCGCGCCTGCACCGGATTTGATGCAGTTCGGGCAGCCGGAATCCGCGCCCCGCATGGGCGTATGCAGCTTTCCACAGGCAATCCCCTTTGTTTGGTAACTTGATGCTCAGATTGTAAACAAAACACAAGATATTGTGGTTTTTTGTTGACAAGCACAACAGAGAGCGGTATTTTTTCATCTGCGGCTCTAAACGGTTTGGTTCGAACTCCTGTGTGATCGTTCCACAGAAAGGCCGCTGAACGAAGAGAACTCGCGGTACTTTCAATCCCCGATTCCCGTTCTTCGCAAAAGATATGACCCAGACCGCTCCCGGTTGCCTTGCCGGAGCGGGCCAGAGATTCACCAATTTTGTCGACTGAGAGGATTTCATGAACGAACTTCAGTATCAGAGTTCCGCCGCCACCCCCCAGGCTCCTCACACCCAGCAGGGACTGATCTTTACCCGCCGCTTCACCACCGAGGGCGTCTCCCCCTATGACGAGCTCCTGTGGGAGCAGCGCACCGCGTCGATCACCGACCAGAAGGGCAACATCATCTTCGAGCAGAAGAACGTCGAGGTTCCGCTCGACTGGTCGATGACCGCGACCAATATCGTGGCCTCGAAGTACCTGCACGGCAAGCTGGACTCGCCTGAGCGGGAGACCGGCGTCCGTCAGTTGGTGGGCCGCGTGGCCGAGACCATCCGCGACTGGGGCCTGACCGACGGCTACTTTGCCACCCGCGAGGATGCGGCCATCTTCCACGACGAGCTGGCGCACATGCTGCTGACCCAGAAGGTGGCCTTCAACTCGCCGGTCTGGTTCAACGTGGGCTGCGACCGCCTGGAGCCGGATGCGGAGGGGCAGAACTGGCACTGGGATCCGGCGACCGGCGGCGTGCGCTACTCCGCCACCGGTTACCACAATCCGCAGTGCTCGGCCTGCTTCATCAACTCCGTCGAGGATTCGATGAGCGGTATCATGGACCTGGCCCGGACCGAAGCAATGCTCTTCAAATTCGGCTCAGGCACGGGCACGAACTTCAGTTCCCTGCGCTCGAGCCATGAAGCCGTATCGGGCGGCGGCACCGCCAGCGGGCCCTTGAGCTTCATGCGCGGGCTAGACGCCTTTGCCGGTGTCATCAAATCCGGCGGCAAGACGCGCCGCGCCGCCAAGATGGCGATTCTAAACGTGGATCACCCGGATATTATTGATTTCATTGAGTGCAAAGAGAAGGAGGAGGCCAAGGCGCACACGCTGATCAAGGCCGGCTACGACGGCAGCGGGCCGGATTCCGAGGCCTTTTCGTCGATCTTCTTCCAGAACGCCAACAACTCTGTGCGCGTGAGCGACGAGTTCATGCGCGCCTACGAGAGCGACGGCAACTTCACCACCTACACGGTCCGAGGCCACGAGCCGGTGAAGAGCTACAAGGCGCGCGAGATCATGCGCAAGATCGCCGAGGCCACCTGGCTCTGCGGCGATCCCGGCATGCAGTTCGACACTACCGTCAACCGCTGGCATACGTGCAAGAACACCGCCCGCATTTTTGCGTCAAACCCCTGCTCGGAGTACATGTTCCTGGACAACTCGGCCTGCAATCTGGCCAGTTTCAACCTGATGAAGTATGTCTCCCCGGCCGGCAACTTCGACATTCCCGCCTACCGGCACTCCATCTCGGTGGTCATCACCGCGATGGAGATTCTGGTGGACAACTCCGGCTACCCCACCGAGAAGATCGCCCGCAACTCCCACGACTACCGTCCGCTGGGCCTGGGCTACGCCAACCTGGGCGCGCTGCTGATGGCCTTTGGCCTGCCCTACGACTCGGCCGCCGGCCGCGATCTGGCCGCCGCCTTCACCGCCATCCTCAGCGGCCAGGCCTACCTGCAATCCTCCATCGTGGCCGCCAACTGCCCGTCCATCACCTCGGCCACGCCGCTGACCGCCAATGTCGATCGCCAGGGTGGCGCCTGCCCCGGCTTCTACGTCAACCGCGAGCCCTTCCTCGACGTGATTCGCATGCACCGCGCCGAGGTCAACAACATCGGCGCCTCGCGCCAGAGCGGCGAGCCCTTCAACGTGCCCCAACTCGACGCCCTCATCGACGCCAGCCGCGAGTGCTGGGACATGGCCCTGGTTTACGGCGAGCGCTACGGCTATCGCAACTCCCAGACCACGGTCCTCGCGCCCACCGGCACCATCGGTTTCATGATGGACTGCGACACCACCGGCATTGAGCCTGACCTGGCGCTGGTCAAGTACAAGAAGCTGGTCGGCGGCGGCATGATCAAGATCGTCAACAACACCGTCCCCGCAGCCCTCTTCAAGCTCGGCTACTCCAGCGAGGACGTGAACGCCATTGTCAGCTACATCGACGCCACTGGCACCATCGAGGGCGCGCCCGGCATCAAGCCCGAGCACCTGGCCGTCTTCGATTGCAGCTTCAAGCCCTCCAAGGGCACGCGCTCCATCCATTACATGGGCCACATCAAGATGATGGCCGCCGCGCAGCCCTTCCTCTCCGGGGCCATCTCGAAGACCGTCAACCTGCCCCAGGAGGCCACCGTCGAGGACGTGGCCGAGGCCTACGCCGAGAGTTGGCGTCAGGGCATCAAGGCCGTGGCCATCTATCGCGACGGCTCCAAGGGCACTCAGCCCCTCAACACGAGCATGGACGACGCCAAGCGCGAACCCTCGCCGTTGGACGCCGCCGGAAGCCGCGTGCTTACCCAGCTGGCCGCCGGAGAGCCTGCCGCCGCCGCCGACCTGAAGGCCCTGGAAGCCAAGGCCGGCGAAAAGCTGGAGGTCACCGCCAAGTCAGTCCTCCTCGCCGAGGCCACCTTCCAGCGCGCGTTGCAGGAGATCGCCAAGGCCGCCGCGGTGCCTTTCCTTCAGCCCTCGACCGCTCTCGACTCCGCCAGCGAGACCCCTGCCGCGCAGGATCTAAACGGCCCGCCTCGCGCCGTCCGCCATCGCTTGCAGGACGAGCGCGCCTCCATCACCCACAAGTTCGCCATCGCCAGCCACGAGGGTTACGTCACCGTCGGCCTCTATCCCAACGGCCAGGTGGGCGAAATCTTCATCAAGATGGCCAAGGAAGGCTCGACCGTCTCCGGCCTGATGGATGCCTTCGCCACGGCAATCTCGATTTCGCTCCAGCATGGCGTGCCTCTCAAGGTGCTCTGCGAGAAGTTCGCTCACACCCGCTTCGAGCCCTCCGGCTGGACCGGCAATGAGCAGATCGGCTACGCCAAGAGCCTCATGGACTACATCTTCCGCTGGCTCAATCTGCGCTTCCTCTCCGGCACGCAGTTGTCGCTCTTTGCCAGCCTTACTCCCCATGCCGAGCAACTGCCCGCCCCGCCCACCATGATTCCGGAGAGCGAAGCGGAGGAGGATGAGGCCATCTCGCAGGGTCAAATGGCTCGGCTGGCCGAGGAGGTCGCCCGCAGGCTGAGCCAGATCAGCACTCCGGCCACTCATTTTGGCAGTGACAAGGTTGGGGGTGGCGGCATTGCGGCATCCAGTGCAGCAGGCTCTTATTCGGTTTCCGGCCTCACTCCGGAGGCGATTGCGGCTTCGGGCGCGACGCCTACGCCCAGCCTCGCCGACCGCGGCATCTATCACGCCGCCGACGCGATGAAAGAGATGTACGAGATGGGCGACGCGCCCAGTTGCTCGGTCTGCGGCGCCATCATGGTCCGCAACGGCAGTTGCTACCGCTGCATGAGCTGCGGCTCCACCAGCGGCTGCAGCTAGGGCGATTCCGCAACACGTGGGATTCTGCTACACTAGCAGGAGCGTAATCAAGGGGAAATCGCGCCAGGCCGCGCCCCAGCGATACGCTCCTGCAACCCACGTTCGGGGAGTGGCTCAGCCTGGTAGAGCACCTGGTTCGGGACCAGGGGGTCGGAGGTTCAAATCCTCTCTCCCCGACCATATTTTTCAATAGCTTACAGACGTTTTCTCCCGATTAGAAAATCCAATGTAGACGATTTTGTAGCGGTCAAAGCCTCCAAGATCAACAAACGCATATTCTGAAAGGTTCCCACCTATCCTTTAGAAGATTTATCTTGACAAAATAACAACACAACACTATTGTTGTGTTAGATGCTGCCGCATTTCCAAATCGACGGCAACTTGGCCCCCGGAATTCATCCGATGGAGTGGCAGGAGTTTGCACAGAGCTTCGGCAGCAACCCGCATCGCTGTAGGCTGCTGAACGGTCTGCATCAAGTTTTATTGGTGCTAGCCGCTGCAGGCTGCGAAACGGCCTACATAGACGGCAGTTTCGTCACACTCAAACAAGTTCCAGCTGACTTTGACGGTGCTTGGGAGCTCAGGAATGTGGATGTGCAACGCCTCTCTCTGATAGAGCCGCTGCTGTTCGAGTTCTCGAAGCAAAGAGCGGCACAAAAACGGAAATACCTAGGGGAGATGTTTCCGGCAGACTCGATGGAAGGCGGTAGTGGTCGAACATTTCTCGAATTCTTCCAACAAGATAAACAAACCGGTGCCCGTAAAGGCGTCGTTGCAATCGACCTGAGGACACTCAAATGATCAAGAACGAAAGACAGTACAAGATCACCAAGACTCAGGCAGAAACCTTCCGCAATGCACTTGCCGAAGTGCAAGGTAAATTGGCCACTGCCGAAAAGGGCGACCTGATCAGGTGGAAATTGCAAGAAAGCGCCCTCAAGAGCCAATGGGACGATCTCGAAGGCGAACTGCGCGAATATGAAAATCTCCAGCAGCAGCATCAAGGAACGATGGAGATTTCCTCGCTCGAAGAGCTTCCTGGAGCCCTCATCAAAGCAAGAATTGCGGCTGGACTCACACAGCGGCAACTTGCTGATAAGCTCGGGCTTAAAGAACAGCAGATCCAGCGATACGAAGCTTCTAGCTACTTCGGTGCGAACTTGAATCGCATCCAGCAGGTCATAGATGCATTGGGAATCAAGGTCAAGAAGCAACTCTTTTTTCCAGAGATACCGGTAACAACAAATGCAGTATTTCAACGACTCAACGACGTTGGCTTTACAAAAGAGTTTGTAGAGAGGAAGCTACTATCACCTCTACTGCGCGCACGAATCGAGAATGGAGATCAGGATTCCGACCTCGAAGCAATGGTATTTCAATCTGCTGCAAACATTTCTCGTATCTTCAGTTGGGATACGGGAGATTTCTTCTCCTCTACTCCTCTTCCAATATCAGCGCAGGCCCTGAACTATGCGCGCTTTAAACTTCCGGCGAATGCGCGGCGTAGCGCACTACCAGCCTACACGGTCTACGCCCATTTTTTAGCACTCTTGATGATCCAGGCTACACCACAGGTCATGCCAAAGCCAATACCAGCTTCCTGGCGGCATGTGCGTACACAGATTATCGAAAGATTTGGTGATCTAACTCTTCACAACATCGTGCGCTACGTCTGGGACTTGGGCATCGTAATCCTACCGCTAAAAGATAGCGGTCAATTCCATGCTGCAACGTGGAGGGTGAGGGGAAGGAATGTGATTGTAATCAAGCAGCAGACATCTTCGGAAGCCCGATGGATAATAGATCTGTTGCATGAGCTATGGCACGCTTCACAAAACCAGGAACTTCCGGAGCATTCAGTAATTGAAGCAGAGGCTCTCTATCTGACAGCTGACCAGGTGATAGAGGAACAAATAGCCACCGACTTCGCCGCCGATGTGGTATTTAAAGGACGGGCAGACGATCTTGCAGACCAATGTGCCACCGCATCTAGTCAACGCATGGAATGGCTCAAATCGGCAGTTCAAAAGACCGCCAAAGCGTCCGATGTTCGCGTCGACCTTCTAGCCAATTATTTGGCATATCGTCTTTCACTTGAAGGTCAAAACTGGTGGGCAACGGCATCGCGACTTCAAACTCAAGGGCCAGACCCTTGGGAATGCGTACGCGACTTCGTAGTGGGTAATATCAAATGGGAATCATTGCATGGCGGTGACAGGCAACTTTTGGAGCAGGCACTTCACAATCAGGAGTCCAGCTATGAGACAGCAAATTGAGAGACCGGAACAGTTTGACCTTCCGGGAATGACGGAAGAACTTTCGGATCAGGACCGAATAGGATCTGTCTACACCATGTCCGGTGAGGATGTCGAACGGCTTCGCAAGACGAAGCCGAAGAAATTGGGCATCAGGTGTAATCGATCAGAATGCGACCAGGATTTACACTGCTTTCTACCGCCCGGCGGAGCTGGTGTGAATGCGCCTGGTCCGTGCAGGGCATGTGGAGCCAACTTGGTAGATTGGGATGCGATGTCAATTCGTGAATTGCAGGACGCGCATAAGAAGTTTGAGGTATTGAAGGTTGAGTGGATTCGTCATTTCTTCTTCCATGTACCAATTACATCCCGCATCGATGCGTATGCCAGAAATAAAGGTGTGAAAGGTCTTGCAGATGTTGCGGAACATCAACTCACACAGGGGAAGATGCTACGCTTTAATAGCACCTGGGACTTCAACCAGACCAAAATGCTGGATGGCACCATTGTACATTGGGCACGACATGCTGTCGCCTGCTGTTGCAGAAAATGCATGGCATATTGGCACAATGTCCCCGTCAGCTCGAACCTTACCGAATCCGACATCGATTACTTTAGGCAGCTTGTGGTGCTCTATATCAAAGATCGAATTCCCGATTTGCAGGATGAACCACTAGCACGAGTTCCGACCGGGAATTCACATTACGCAGAAAGAAAGGCCAGCTAAATGCCTGTCCTCAACGCTTCTGAAATTCGCAAACGAATTCTCGCTGGCGAACTAGTCATTGACCCGCGCTGTGACTTGTCCGGGACACCGATTGTCGAACCAGCTAGCTATGATCTTCGCGCAGGCATCGCACTGTGGAAGGATAAGCAATCTAGGGACCTAAAGACCCTTCGCTTCAATCCATCCGATACATCTCAACCAGTAGTCACGCTGCAACCTGGTCAAATGGTCTTTGTGATTACGCATGAGGAATTGAATCTGCCACGAACTATATGCGGAACAGTGTATTCGCGAAACAGACTTCAAAAGGAGAACATATTAGCTCTCAATGCAGGCCATGTTGATCCGGGGTATAGAGGTCCGATAATTATAAGGCTAATAAACCTTGGCCAGACGGAGTGGGCTTTGGCTTTGGGTGAAGCCGTCTTCACAGTGGTGTTTCATTCACTGAAAGATGCGGCCACTACCGGTGATGTACGTAGCAAAGAAGACACTCTGATAGCTGCCCAAAAAACTGCGGCTCAGGCGTTCAGCAACCCGTTGCATGATCTTTACACAGACGAACTCAACAAGCGGTTTGCCGAACATGACCAACAACTTGAAACGGCACTCAGGACAACCCTCGGAGAGGAATTCTTTCGAAGGCGTGACCTGGATCTATTGGCCCTGCGGATACTCCTTGGAATCTTTGCAGTGCTTCTTGCAGTGTTCAGAATCCCTTGGGCAGATATCTGGCAATGGCTGAATGGGTGCATTCGGCACTAAAGAGGAGCGACATTGGACCTATTGCCTGTGATCGACACCGGAAAGTTCTCGGCGCATTTAAGGCGCCGTGGCCTAAGGCTGGATAGCCGCGAAGTCTTGATTACCAAATTTAATGGCAGTAAGGAGGCTAAGGACTTCACACTACCTCCCAATTGCCAGGGGTTTGGTCGCATTCATCACTTTCGGAGATTTCAGGGCGACAACTGGCCTTCAAATTCGCTTCCCATCGATCCTGCACTGAAGGCGCTACAGCTACCCCCTAGAGATATGCTACTGGTTCAAGTGTTTCAGAATGCGATTTGCAGTTGGCGCTGCTGGTATTGTTTTGTTGACTTTGATCTCTTATCGGCAAATCCGCGATTCTCTGAATTCAAGACTTGTGAACAGATTCTAGACTTATATTTAGCTGAACCTGAGCGACCGTTGGTAATTGATCTTTCTGGAGGACAACCGGACCTAGTACCTGAGTGGGGATACTGGTTTTATCAAGAATTGATAAAGCGGAGCTTGTCGGATCAGGTATATCTCTGGACAGATGATAATCTCAGCAACGACTATTTGTGGCGCTTTCTGAAGCCCGAACAGATTAACGAGCTCGCGCGCTCCACACACTATGGAAGAGTTGGGTGTTTCAAAGGATATGACCCTTTCTCTTTTCGGTTCAACACCAAGGCGGCACCCGAACTCTTCAAACAGCAATTCCATCTTATGCGGCGTCTCGTAGACTCTGGTTTTGATGTGTTCGGATACGCCACCTTTACAAACTCCACCGACGTGGATATCCGCCAGCACATGAGAGTATTTGTTGACAGGCTGCAAGAAGAGGTTCATGAGTTGTTTCCGCTGCGCACAGTGCCTCTCAGAATTACCAGGTTCAGCCCAACGAAGGGACGCATGACATCTGACGAAGAACGCGCCATCGAGATACAAAAGGTAGCGGTCGAAGCATGGACTGAGGAGTTGGAAGGACGCTTCACAGTGGACATCAGGAAACGCTCAATCACAGAACAGCGGATAAACAATCGATGACAACTATTAAGCGTAGAACGGCTAGAGAAGAAGCCCCGACGACCCGGTCATATATGGCTGAGGTCGAGCTTAAACTATCTTCGGAACTCAGTAAGTCACCCGCGTCGTTCGGCGCTTTGATGAAGGGCATGGAGGGAGCATTTCCTACAGACGTCCTAGGCCTCTTATGCAGGCTGAGAGATAAAGGGAGCGCAAGCGACGCCTTCGTAGCGGAATGCGCCAGAAGCCATAATCAGTTGCAGGGAAGAATGATTTCAATTCCGCAGCCATCGGGGTCGTTCAAGTCTGATCAAGAGGGGTTAATTATTCCCGAGCCTCATCCGCTAGATTATGATTGGCGTTTCTCACAAAGTAGCCTATACGTGTTCGACGACATTCTGGGTCAGCTTAGCTCCAAGCACATTGGTATATTCGGTGCTCCTACAGTATTTGTGCATTTATCCAATGCTGGAAAGCATCCTCATCTTTACGATAAGAATACCACCCTCATCGATCATCTTTTGGCGGCAGGGTATACAGGCATAACTCAGTGCGACCTCTTTCAGCATAAGATCAGTGGTAAGTATGATGCCGTAGTTGCAGACCCCCCCTGGTACTCCGAGCATTATTATGCGTTTATCGATGGTGCGCGGGATGGGCTTAAGACAGGAGGTCATCTACTAATCAGCATTTTGCCCCGCTTAACCAGACCATCCGCAGTGGAGGATCGACAGAGCGTCTTGGTTTACGCTTACTCGCAGGGCTTTGATCTTTATGAAGTACATCATGCAGCGCTACAGTATACGTCCCCTCCCTTCGAGCTTGCAGCACTGCAGGCACAGGGTATAAACTTAACAGACTGGAGGTATGGAGATCTTTTCATATTCACATCGACTTCGCGCAAGTCGGTGTCAGTACCCAGACTGAAAGTGGAAGATGAAGTCGAATGGGATTCCTTCCCAATTGGGAAGACCATTGTAAGGGTTAGGCGACGGAAAGGAAGAAAAAAGACTTTGGAATTCGCACCAGCCTCGCCAGGAGGACACCTACATCTGCATTCCGTCTCTCGAAGATCGCCGGTTCGTGCATCGATCGACCTTTGGACATCCCGCAACCTTGCATTGAGACTTTCCAGAACGGATTATGTCTGTGATGTCTTATCTCTTATAACAAACGGAATGACATATAAAAATGCGGTCATACGAGTATCCACTGAAAGACAATTAGACAAGATGAGCGAAAGCGCTCTCGGCAGTGTAGTAAACCTCTTGCTAAAGGATGCGGAGGTTGACGATTATGTCTAACTCACCGATAGACGTTAGATGGAAGATGGACCTAATGGACTCTCTCCGTAGGGCGTGCCTTCGTTCTGCCTATGAACGCGTCTTTTGCCAACCAGAAGAGGAATCTCAGCACTGTGGCATACATTTGGCGGTACTAATAGAACCCTACCTAACCTTTATTCTGGAAGGGAAGAAAACCATTGAGTCTCGGTTTAGCGTGAATCGGAATGCTCCATTTGAGCAAGTGCAAAGAGGAGACATTATCATTCTGAAGCGGTCAAGTGGTCCGGTGGAAGGAATCTGCAGGATCGCGGACGCGTGGTTTTATCGCTTAGATCCCGATACCTGGCCAGAGATTGAAAGGTTTGCTGGTGCTCTTTGTATGGATGATTCTTCATTCTGGAAGCAAAAGCGCGCAGCATCCTACGCGAGTTTGATGCGAATTGAGGAGATATGTCGGATACCAAGTTTTGATATTGGCAAACTTGATCCTCGCGGATGGGTTGTGTTGCGTCAGGCTTCTGCTATGGAGCAACGATGCCTATTTTAGAATATCCGATATTTATATTCAGTGGTGCATCCAGAGTTGGCAAGACAAGTCTCGCCAGAAAGGTTGCGAGTGCTCTTGGAGTCTCCAGTGCAAGTTTCGGTGACTATGTAAGATCACAGGCTACCCTGCTGTTGAATGAACGTATGGCAACCAGACAGCAGCTTCAGGATATTGGTCAAAAACTTGTTATGGAGAACCCTGAGTTGTTGTGTTGTAGAGTGTTGGCGGCTGGGGGGTTTACTCCTGGTCGGCCTATGATCCTGGACGGACTCCGCCACTTCAGACTCGTACCTGTATTGCAGAAAATGTCTCCTGGAGCGGTACTAAAGCTAGTCTATGTTGAGGCAACACAAGACCTGCGAATAGACCGTTGGGATGGTGAGATTACTCGGTCGGAGTTAGCGAATGTTGATTCTCATCCTGTTGAAGCAGAGCTGATGGATATCAGAGATAACGCCGATCTTATTGTTGATACGCGACAAGGATTAGAGCAGTGCTTCCGCATAGTTATCGAATGGATTGTCGAATTATATCCATATCTAGGCGTTGATCGATGCAGTTAAGACGACGTTGAGGAGTGACTGAAAACATTTAATGACCGATGTCCAGGAGAGAGGCTGAGCCCTTTCGTCGGCCTCTCAAAGGAATGTGACGGACGCAATAATTGGTCTATACGTCACCCGAGAGGCCGGCGGAAGGGCTCAGCACAAATGGTTCCATCGCGCTGCGTCATTCAGGCGGAACCGGAAGTTGAGTGCTCTGATGTTGCCAGTATGCGAGCCCGAGAGCAATTGCGTCGAACATGGCCATGCGAGGGTGTTCCGACTGCCAAGCGCGGCGCTTAGGAGGCAGTTTCCAATGGAGTTCTGGGAAAATGCGAGCGAGCGCAACCGCAATCTCTTCTCTCGTCTCGCAACCCATGTTGCGAAACGTCTGTCTCACGTCGTCGTCTCTGACGAGGAAGATTGAAATCGAATGCGCCGATGCAACGCGGGTCATTACGTCGACGAGAGATTTAATATGGGAACTGGTGTTCGCTCGTTCCCAACGTTCTCTCTTTACCACGATTGCCGATGGAGCAAACGACTTCAACAATACGGAAAGCCGTTTGCTCGCCATCGCTGCCTCTGCCTCACCGACGGCACGGTAAACGCGCACACCCGAATCTTGTAGCAGCCTGTGACCTTCGAACACTGCGTAGCCGAATCGCCGATGTCGGAGATCAATGGCCAGTATTGTGGGATCGTAAATCCGGAGGTTCATGAGGCGGTGTTGTTTGATTCCGGATTCTTTCGTTCGCAAAAGAATTCCAATTTACGGGCAACGAGGACTGCTTCTCGACCTTTAGCGGTGCTCTGCTGCAGTTCATCCTCAATCTCCGCCAGTCGCTCTTCAATTCCCACCTCGACGGATTGATAAAGTCCAGGGAATAGTTCAGAGATCGGCACCCGGAAGATGGCCTCGTAGCCAAACGCCGTCAGGAGATCGGGCACCGCATCGGAACGCTCGTGCCGGGAAATTGGAGCCCCGGAACGGAACCCAAGAATATGCCCAAGCTCCTTTTGGCTAAGACCGCTTCTCTTGCGAAGAGTGCGGAGATGGGCGACGTTTGGGTTCGATGTCATGAATCCTGTAAAGATCAGTTTTATTTTATTATGCCTTAAGTGTAGCAACCAAGAGGTGTGGCTCAAGGTGGCACTTTTTGCGCGGGGAGGTGGGTAATCAGCATCGCGAAGTCGGTTTTCCACAAAATGGTAAGCACGAGGCCAGAATTACTCGATTCTCCTGACGTTGGCTCTGTGGATTCGTGCTGAACACGTTCTGGATTACCACATGGCACAGAGGCTGACTGGACCGTTATGCAGGAAGTGCCACCTTGGAAAACAACACTATCGCTGTAAGATGTTCGCGATGACTGCACCCCGCGACCCGCACGAAATTGATCTTGGCTTGTTCTTCCCATCGCTGCCTGAGGATCGGCGCGAGGAGATGCGCGACTTTCTGGACGGGTATTGTGAAATAGCACTTCAGGTATTCGAGCGATTGGAACGGGAGCGACTCTCCGGCATTGACCGTTCTCATCAGAGTTCCTAGAGTTAAGGAAAGGTCGATTCCCCAAAATAAATTATCCACAACTATGGAGAAGCAATATTTCTCGTATATCCGAGTATCCACGACGAAACAAGGCGATCACGGGGTGTCCCTTCAAGAACAGCACGATGCGATTGTGCGGTACGCGCAGCGGCAGAACCTGCGGATTGTTCGCTCGTTCGATGAGCGGGAGACTGCTGCCAAGCGCGGACGCCCTGTCTTTTCGGAGATGCTGCGCTTGCTCAAACACGGCAACGCCAGCGGCGTGGTAATCCACAAGATTGATCGAGGAGCGCGAAACCTCAAGGACTGGGCCGATCTCGCCGAGTTGATCGATATTGGAGTCGAAGTTCACTTCGCCAACGAAAGCCTCGATCTCAACACCCGGGGTGGGCGCCTCTCGGCGGACATTCAGGCTGTCGTTGCCGCCGACTTTATCCGCAATCTGCGGGAAGAAACCAAGAAGGGATTTTACGGACGACTCAAACAAGGGTTGTATCCCATCTGTGCTCCCATTGGGTACCTTGATCGCGGCGGCGGTCAAGCAAAAGTCCCTGATCCAAAGATGGCCGGGCTTGTCCGCGAGGCGTTCGATGTCTATGCGACTGGCAATTTCTCATTGCCGCACCTGGTAGAGGAGATGTATCGGCGTGGACTACGCAACCGGCGGGGCAATAAAGTATCGCTGAACGGCATGTCTACGATGCTCAACAATCCTTTCTACGTCGGACTGATGCGCATCAGAAAGACCGGCGAAAGCTTTCCCGGTATTCATTCGCCCGTCGTTAGTAAGCAGGTCTTTGATACCGTGCGATGGATCCTGGACGGCAAGACGGTGGTCCGCACCCACAAACATGAGTTCCCATTCAGCAGAATGATCCGATGCATTCTGTGCGGCTGTACGGCAATGGCAGAACTCCAAAAGGGTCACACCTACTACCGATGTCACACAAAAGATTGCGAAACCAAGACGATGCGCGAGGATCGGATTGAAAATGTAATGGCACAAGCCTTTGCGCCATTACAGCTCAACGACGAGGAGATGGCGTACGTACATCAATGGTTTGCTTGGGCGCGCTTTCACAAACAGGAAAGGGCCAAGCAAGAACTTGAAGCCTGCGCTTTACAACTTGCCCAATTGCGCGAGCGTCTCACGCGCCTCACTGATGCGTACCTTGACGGTGCAATCGACAAATCTCTGCTCGATGAGCGGCGCATCAGCTTGCTCCTCGAAGAGGCTGGGGTCAAACAGCGAATGCACGATTTGGAGGCCGGAAATGACGCAGCCCTAACGCGCCTTGAAGAATACCTCGAACTCGTACAAACCGCGTCAAATCTACAAAAGATGACGCTGCCACTAGAAAAGCGCACTTTAGTGAAAAAGCTAACCTCGAACTTGGCGCTCGGCCCAGAGAGAGCAGTAATTACGCTAAGAAACGCGGCTCAATTGATCGCGAATCGCCGTCAAGTTCTGAGTGGTAGCCCCAATCGGGGCGTACCTCGAACTTGGGACAGTCTCATGCAGCGCCTCATGCAAGTCTTCGAGCATGAAGAAGCCGCATAGCACTTGATCTTTTTGTCGCAGCGCCTAGGGCAGACAAAGCGACATGAAACTGTTCGATTCCCCCCTGAGGGTCACTCGTCGTGACGTCATCTCAAAAACCTCTGTCGACAAACCTGCCTTCGTTCGTTGGGTCGAACAGTGTATTCCGCAATACAGTACACCTCACCGGGTGTTATGTCCATTTGATCGAAGATTTTCTTCCGATAGAGATGGCACTAATTGCCTGCGGAAAAACAGATTGCAGATCGCTTGGAAGGTCTCGCGTTTAGTGCTGAAGTGCCTCTCCACTATAGCCGCCACTGCGGGAGTTGAGGCGCTGGAACCGACTCATTTACTGAATCGCGTCGGATTAGATAGTTTCCCATTGCCAAAACCTCTATTCCTTTCATCGACTTGAATGCCTCAGCGGCATCCAATGGCGTCTCAACCAGTGGCATTCCTTTGTCATTAAATGACGTGTTCAATAGGGCCGGCTCCCCAGCAACCCCCAAGAATGCTGTTAGAAGGTCATGGTATTGGGCATTCTGATCGCGAGAGACAGTCTGAAGCCTAGATCGGTTATCAATGTGAATCCCTGCGGGTAACCGCTCAATCGCCAATTGATTTGCCCTCCCTGACAACAACATATAAGGACTTTCATCGGAAATATCGAAGTACTGCTGAGTATGTTCACGGAGGATCGAAAGAGCAAAAGGCTGGAATTGTTCTCGATGCTTCAAGGCAGTCAATGCACTTGCCATTTCCTTCCGCCTTGGATCGGCGAGAATACTTCGATTTCCAAGAGCTCGAGGGCCGATTTCTGACTGACCGAAACATCTAGCGGCGATTCCACCGTCCGCCAGAATCGATGCGAGGGCTCGGTTGAGAGTCCGATAATCGGGGTACTGAGTAACACTAGCAATTGATGACAGTGAGATCGCGGCACGTTTGATCTCCGAATCAGTATAGAGTGGACCAAAATACGCATTCGCCATGGGGCCGCGTGGCAACCCGAAGAGAGTATGCATTCGATAGAGGAGGCGTCCTAGTGCTTGACCATCGTCCCCCGCAGCAGGCTGTACAAAGACGGACTTGAATCCGGCCTCTTCGGCTATTCTGGAATTTGCGGAAATATTTAGGCCAACGCCTCCTGCCATGCAGAGGTTGGAAGCACCATACTTCGAACGCAGATGCTTACAAAGCGAAACTAAAGCATCTTCCAGGGCCGCCTCTCCTGCATATGCGAAATTCAATTCCGATTTTCTGAAAGGGTCTCCAACTTCGTGCATCGGTCCAAATCGGCTTACTAACTCCTTCAATGCCGCAGAGTGAGTTATAGGCTCTTCCCGGCCGAAGATCTTGCCGTACTTCTCTTGAAATACGGTTTGAATAAATTCTGCGTCAGTGCGTATTGTTTGCCCATCAAACCAACAGAGATGTGACATTTCACGTCCGAGGGCTGACTGCATCCCATAAGCAGATAACCCCATCGTCTTACCTTGTTCATAGAATCCAAATCCAAGGTAGTATGTGAGGGCGGAGTAAAAATGACCGATCGAGTTTGTGCAAAAGTTCCCATCCTCTGGATAGGACTCAACCTCTCTGAGGTTGAGTCCTTCGCCTATCCACACGGAAAGAGATACTACTTTGTTTGCGCAATATGGGCCTTGCCCATCAACGACAACGACTAAAGCATGATCAAACGGAGATGGGTAGTAGGCACTTGCAGCGTGAGCCAAGGGGTGATTTATTTCAGAATCCGGCCGATTCCTATAGAAATCATCGGCTTCATTCTCTGGCCAACCTATTCTGTCGCGCAGAAACTTATATGCTTTGTCAGTGTCCTGACTGTGCTTTATATGGTCGATGCGTTCCGCTGCCAAACACGTGATATATCCATTTTGATAAATTGCGATGCCACCATCATGACTTGTAGCAGCATGCCCCTCGACAATTATCACTCTGACCTCCTCGTGTCGAGTAAGGGGAAAACTATGGTCACCGATAAGGCTTTCTCAATTATCTCCTGGAGGCAAAAGACTCCAGGGCTTCTTTAGTGCGCCAATGTACACGCTTGGTCCGCCGAATTGATCCGCGGTGATATCCACAACAACCCGACCATCGAGTAACAAGAAAGTATGTTTCACTCCGTTGTAGCTTCCAGTCACTATTTGGCCGGCTCCCAATTCACCTCGCAGATAAGTTGAAGCGATGCCACAATTAAGCTTCGGAAACATTTCGCCTGCGGAGTAAATAAAGCGAGTCACATCGGAGATCGGATTGTATCGAAAGTATTCAAGAGCGAGGAGGAGTTGCGGGACCTTGCCACTTTCGAACTGGCGACGGATTCGAGAAACTGTCGCCTTCAACACTCGATCTTCCGGACCCATCGACCACGAAAGCGGATTTTGCATCTCGATATGGACCCCACGCTTGTTAATAACGCTATCACAAAAAAGCTCTGTACGTGTTTTGCACAAATGAGGAAATGCAGTACGCCTCACGTGATTGGGAAACACGATACTACTGGGTTCTCTGCGTTTATTTGGCATACATCTCATTGAAAATGAGTATATTACATCTGGCCTCTGGTTTGGATATTGTTGGTCCTCCACCATCTGAGAAGGCGCAATGGCCAACCCATAGTATTGACCTTCCTGATCCCCGCAAGTCGTTCTTGACGGCAGCTTGAGAATTTCACCGGGACGAGCGGGCAGGCGCAGAAGGCATCCATCTTGATTGAGTTAACCGCCTTTGCCCCATAATCCAGTCTATGTCCAAAAGAACTGTGAGGCAAACTGTGGACAAGGGCGCATTGACACTAAGGAGGCATCTAGATAACTTCTTGTACGTCGGTTCGCACAAAATGCGGATAGTGAAGTGCGTGGGGAGTTGCGGTGTGTGCAACAAGTGCCACCTTTTATTAAATCCCTCCCGACGTAGCATAAGAGCGGGCCGTTCGACGGGTGTTAGCCATTCGAGGAGCGAAGGTGGCTATCACGCAACCCTGTTCGCAGGGTTGCGGGCCGAAGCCCCGTGCTCGGAAAGGACGAGCGGCCCTCCTTTCATTCGCGGAATGCTCCGTGTTTACAGCCCGCCGGTCCGCTGGCGGATTCAGAATCCGATGCATCCTTTGCAAGGCTACGTGACGAAACCTCACCCGTGGCGCAAGTTGTGCCACCTTTTGTTTCCTGTCACCGGCTTTATGATGACCTGACACTTCGATACATAAAGGTCGAATCGAAGCGCAAAGCCATCATTCTTACGCCAGCACATGATAGGACCGTTCTCATATATCGGCGGCAAACGCGCTATCGCAAAACCGATCATTGCCCTCTTTCCGGCGCACACGACGTACGTTGAGGCTTTCGCCGGGGGAGCGCAGGTGTTTTTCCGCAAGGAACCGTCTGAGGTCGAAGTGTTGAACGATCTCGACGGCGAGGTCGTGAATTTCTACCGGGTCTGCCAGCAGCACTATGAGGAGTTGATCCGGTATTTCCGCTTTATGGTGATGAGCCGGGCATGGCATGGATTGCTAAAAACAACCGATCCGAAGACGCTCACCGACATCCAGCGCGCGGCCCGGTATTTGTACCTCTTGAAGAACAGCTACGCCGGACTGGTCCGCAACCTGGACTACAGCGTGAGCGTGACACAACTGCCGAGTTTCAACCTGGAACGCCTGCCGGAGAACATCGAACAGGCCCACAAGCGGCTCGCGCGCGTTCAGATCGAATCGCTGCCCTACGAGGAAATTCTCAAACGGTTTGACCGGCCCACGACGTTCTTCTATCTCGATCCGCCCTACTATGGCCGCAAGCTCTATAACTACAATTTCGAGCCGGAAGACTTCGCCAAGCTCGCCGAGCGATTGAAGCCTTTGCAAGGCAAGTTCCTGCTCTCGTTGAACGACGTGCCGCAGGTCCGCGCGCTCTTCCGGGAATTTTCCTTCCGGGAGATTGATCTTCATTACACCTCGCAAAAAGTTGCAGGACGCCGGTACAAGGAACTCATCATTACGAACTACTGAGGTTCCCCGCAAAGCAACCGCAAAAAGGTTTTTCCATGAACAAGCCTTTGTGGTTCTGCGTGTTAGCGTACCTCTACACTCGCCTTGTCACCGATATTCTCACCCCATTCTCCACAATCGATCACATATGTTCGACTTCATCGAAAAACTCGCAATTTCTCTCTGGAACCGCATACAGGCGGGAAGGCGGCGCGCGCGGTCGGTAGCGTTCAACTTCACCCTTGGGTTCCTGGTGGCGGAAGAACAGGTGACGCAGCGACGCATCGGGTTGAGTGCGACACAACGGACGATGCACGTCGCGGTGCTCGGCAAGACGGGAAGCGGAAAGAGTTCACTGCTTCGCCTGATGGCCCGGCAGGATATTGAAGCAGGTCGCGGATTCATTTACTTCGATCTGCATGGCGACGCCGCGCCATATCTCCTCGGTGTGATTGCGGAACAGGAAACGAGAACAGGGCAGCAGCTTCACGACAAGTTGATCTACATCGCCCCCGGAGACAAGGAGTTCTCTGTTGGTCTCAACCCCCTTGAATCGGCTGAGGCGAGTTTTGTTCCTATCGCGGAATTCGCGCAGATTCTCAAGCGCCGCTGGGGTCTCGATCACTTTGGAGCGCGCACGGACGAGTTGTTGCGAAATGGCCTGTACGTTCTCTCCGCGAACGGCTTCACGCTACTGGAGCTCAGTCCACTCCTCACAAATCTAGGCTTCCGCGCTCAGTGCCTAAAGAAGACGCCGAACGCGGAGGTCCGGCAGTACTTCGAGCTGCGCTACGACAAGGCAAGCGAGGCAATGCAGGCAACAATGCGTGAGCCGATCCTGAACAAGACTTCGGCGTTCACCGCCGACCCCAGCTTTCGCCATATCGTGGGCCAGCGCCTGTCCACCTTTTCGATTGCTGAGGCAATGGACAAAGGGTACTGGATCATCGCGAACCTGCCGAAGGGCAAACTCGGTGAACAGTCGCTCACCCTGGCAAGCCTTCTCTTCACGGTCAACAAGAATGCGCTCTTTACCCGCACAAAGCGAACGCTTTTCACTTCGTATGTGGACGAGGTACACAACTACGTCGCCTACGACACCGGGATCGAAACCGTGCTCTCGGAGGCTCGCAAGTTCGGAGTTTCCGTGGTCAGCGCTAACCAATATCTTGGGCAATACCCCGAAGAAATGCGCTTAGCCATTCTTTCCGTGGGCACTCACATCTTCTTTCAGTTGGCCCCTGGTGACGCGACGCAGATCGCGCAGATGCTCGACGGGGGCAAATCTCTCGCCGAGCGCTTGAAGAACCTGCCCCACCGACATTTTGTCATCAAGAGCGGAGCGGACCACTGGCGAGAGGGTTGCACCCCGACGGTCAGCGACCCGCAGGCGAAATTCGGCGACCTGCTAAACCGCGCACGCAAGCAATACGGACGCCCGCGCGCGGAGATCGAGGCGGAGATCGCTGTGCGTCACGCGGCACTCACACAAACCACCGAAGAGGCCCTCCATGAATGGGAGTAACTCAAAATCCGAGAAGAGCCGCGCCGGAATCATTCTCCAGCCGCGAGATCTGCACTTAGAGCGGGAGATCGCGTTGATGCGGGTCGTGGATCGCGAACAGGCAAAGATCGTTGGAGGCTTCGGTTCTATCACGCGCGTTAACGCCCGACTGCTCGCGCTCACCCGTGCCGGATTGCTCCGCCGTTTCTTTCTCGGCTCTGGCGGTGGCAGAAAGGCGCTCTATACATTGTCTCCAAAAGGCGCGCTGGCTGCCGACGTTCTCGCCCGTGGTCCGCGCCGCCCGCAGGATGCTTTGCTCGTCGCCGACTACTTCGTGGGGCACCAACTCGCCGTAAACGGCATCTACTGCGCTTTGAAGTATGGAGTCATACCGCTGCCGCTGGTGACGTTTCGTCGTTGGGTCAACTTCTTCGAGCCAGTGGTTGCCGCAATCAGCCTTATACCGGACGGGTACGTGGAGTTCATGACGCCCGGTGGGATCGTTGCTTGCTTTCTTGAAGTGGACCTCGGCCATGAATCGCAAACAGTGTGGAAGGGAAAGGTAGAGCACTATTTGCAACTCGCGGTCAGCGGGAAGTATCGGGAGCAATTCGGGCAGGAACATTTCCGAGTGCTCGTCGTTGCGAACTCCGAGCGCCGGTTGCATTCGATCCGGAAGACGGTCGCCACGATAATGCAGAAGATTTTCTGGTTCTCAACGCTCGACGCAATGCGCGGCGAGAAGTTCTTCGGCCCCGTGTGGTTCCGACCGACCGGGGAAACAAAACAAACTTTCTTCAAGGAAACACCATGAACTATTGCATGAATTGCGGGCACATGACACCGGGTGAGCCGATGTACTGCGGGAAGTGTGGAAGGTCCTATGATTCAAAACTCTGCCCGCGTTTGCATCGAAACCCGCGCGGTGCGGAGGTCTGCTCGAAGTGCGGCAGTCGCGAGTTGTCCACGCCGCAGCCGAAGATTCCGATGAGTTGGCGATTGCTTGCCATCCTTGCGCGGCTGGGTTTCGGACTTTTGCTTTTCTATGCGTCCTTATGCCTCGTCATTGCCCTCATCCGTACACCGGAGGTACAGAGGGCCTTGGTTGCCCTTGGGTTGCTTCTGGCCGGCCTCTGGTGGCTCTGGAGCAAGCTGCCCGATTGGTTGCAGGAATTGATCCGTGTGCTTTGGAAGCGGAAGGAGGACAAGGATGAGTGAGCGAGATAGAGCATTGTCGGGTTTCGCGGAACACGGGAAGACACTGCAAACACGATGTCTTTCGCCCACGAGCTACGGGCAGAACTGCCCGCAGCGTTACCCGGAGGCGCTTGAGGGCGGGAACGAACTGTTGGGGGCACCGCTCTCTATCCGCGATGTCGCACGATTGATTGGCTGCTCGCCCTGGACGGTGCGCCAAAGCTACCTACCGCAAGGGTTGCCGTATCTGCGCTCTGGCCCTCATGGAAAGTTGGTCTTCTTCTACGACCAAATTGTCCGGTGGATTCTTCAGCACCAACAGAAAGGAGGTAAAAGCAAATGAGTCTCTACAAGCGAGGCAATGTGTACTGGTCGGCAATTTGGATCGACGGCGAGCGTACAATGCGCTCGCTGGAGACTTCAAATCGTCGCCAAGCCGAAACATTGGAACAGCGCTGGCGCGAGGAATTACACACGAAGCGGTTCCAACTCCCGAACCTCAAGCCCGAGATGCTCTTTGGCGAACTCTTTGCACGATTCCTCGCCGAGGGAGATGTCAAACCCCACCACCAAGATCGCGCAAAGCAGTTTTTGCCGTACTTCTCCGAGACGCCCATCGGGATTATCACGAAGAACGACATTGCGCGGTATCGTAAGAATCGCCACGAGGAACATCGACGGAAGCGGGCGAAGCAGTCTCAAAAGCCGCTTTCGGAAACCACCATCAACCGGGACATCGAAGTCATCCGTCATCTGCTTTTCTGGGCGGTTGACGAAGGCTTCATTCCCGCAAACCCCATCGCCCGCATTCGTATGGTGCGGGAGCGCGGCCAGCGTCGCCCGGTAATGTCGGTGGCCGAGGAGATTAAACTCCTTGCCGCCTGCTCGGATCACCTCTGGCCCATCGTCGTCACCGCTCTCGACACTGGGATGCGGCGGGGAGAATTGTTGGGGCAGCTGTGGGAGCACGTGGACTTTGACCGCAGCCTTCTCTCGGTAAGCCATTCGAAAACCGCCGAGGGGGAACATAGGCCGATCCCGCTTACGAGCCGCGTCCGTGTGATGCTCGCCGAGCATCGTAAGCCGTCGGGGTTGATCTTCACCTACGAAGGCCAGCCCATTCGCCGCCCTAAGACTGGCTGGGAGGGAGCGCTGCGCCGGGCCGGACTGCCGCACTTCCGCTTCCACGATTTGCGGCATACCTTCAATTCGCGTCTGGTCGAGGCGAGCGTGATCTCGGATGTTCGCAAAGAACTGATGGGGCACAGCCGGGGCGGAGACGTGCATTCCCTCTACACCCACATCGACATCCCCGTGCTGCGCGAGGCAATCCACCGCCTCGATCAATGGTACGCGAAGAAGGTGCAATCACTCAGTGCCGTTCACAACATCGGGGAGGAACCTTCCCTTCCCGATAACGAAAAACCAACTGAATCGAGGGATGAACCATATGACGGAAACCAACTTGCACTCCCAGCCGCTTGAACTCGAAGAAGCGCTCAGCAAACTCGTTCTTGCTCGCGTGAGCGCGATCAATGGCAGCGTACTGGCCCGGCTCGCGACCGTCTCCGACGATCTCGAAGCGGGCCACCACCTGGCCGCTCTTGGCGCGCTCGACGGCCTCGAACGGCAGATCGAAACCATACGCAATTTCTTGCTCCTGCTCAGGTAGGAGTTCCGCTCTTTCACAACTCAACCCATAACCCAAAGGAGGAGTTATGACCACGCAGAAAACAGCATCCGCAGCACAGTCCTCAGGTCGCAAGGCCTGGATCAAGAAGACTCCAGTCGAGATCGTACTTGAGCAGATCGGCAAGCAGGAAGAAAAAGTTGTCGAACTGCGCGAGGAACTCGCCCACGAAGAGCGCGAGCTTGCCAAACTGCAACAGGCCCGCAAAGTGCTCGAAGCGCAGTAATCACCGAGGAGTTGTCCGTAAAGGGCAACTCCTCGTTTTCATATTCCCACGGAGGACCCCATGAAGACTTCTATTCACAATCGGAGTAAGGAGAATCTCAAGCCGCGTCGGCTTGACGCATTGGCTTTTTACCTCGGCGCACATGGCGTGAATCGCGAGTCGGCTCTCGAAGAGATCGAAGCGCGATTCGCTCAGGAGACATCAGAGGAGAAGCAGAAACCGTTGCGTGCGCTTCATGCCTTGGAGGCTAAACTCCAACAGGCACGCAAGGAAAAGTCTGAGGCCGAGGCCCTTTGGCTGCGCATTCGGAAGGAACTCGGCGATACGCCGCCGCCCTATTTCCAGGCGATTCTTATGGCTTGCTTCGCCCTCTTCGCGCTCGTGCTCGACACGCTCTTTCTTGCGCCGACGATGGACATCTTGAATATCGCCGATTCCGCGCTCCAATTCCTTGCAGCAGCGGGCTTCGCGGCGCTCTGCACCGCGTACTTCGAGCTGGCCGGCCTCCTATATATAGGAGCGAAAGACTCCTGGCCGAAGCGATTGACAGCCATCACCGCAGCGGGGATCGGCGTCCTGAGTCTCACAGTATGGGGACTCCTCCGGGGCTATCAGTTGAGGTTTGCCGCCGTCCTTGCCGGGAATCCCTTGGGGCAGTTCCTCGCGGAACATCCCATTCTCGCAGCCGTCTTCTACATCTTCATCACGCTCGCCACACCGATCATCGGCGCAACAGCGCTGCTCTTTGGGTGGCAAGAGGTATCGCGCGGCCGGACATGGAGGCGAGTGCGGGAGAGGTTCGTGAAGCTTCGCACTGACGAAATCCAGCTTGCCCGCGATGTGCAAACCGAACAGGAACATCTCGACCAATTCGACAAGCGGAAGCAGGCAGAATGCCTCGAATGGCGGGCCATCTTTGCGCAGTTCTATGAGCGCGGCCAGAGGAATGGCGCGTCCAAAGAAACCCGCTGGTCGGTCCTGCGCAAGAGCCTGCTCGGCGGGCTGTGCGCGACCCCCCTCGCATTCTTATTGCCTCTGGCGTGGCTCCCTGCACTGACGGCGATTCCTGCCCTCGCAACCTTCGTCTATTTCAACCATCGCCGCCACCATCCGAGCCATGAACGTTATCTGAAGCAGGAAAATACTCACTTCGCGGTTATTCCCGATGCACCCCAGCCGCGCGAACTTCCCGCGCCACAACAACGCCTCTTATCGAAGGGAGATGAACAATGATCTCAACCAACGCCGCTCGGTATGCCGCCTTCGTCGCATTGCTACTGCTCACCGGCTGCACCCATCGCACTCCCGTTGCGACAGTAATCGTCATCGACACCAGCGCAAGCATCACGCCCCGCGCGGAACGCGCCGCCCTCGGTGCCGTTGGCGAACAGATTTCACACCTTGGGCGCGGAGACCGCCTCATCCTTATCCCTATTACCGGAGACGCTCAAAACGACGCCGGGGGAAGAATCTTGCGCCTCTCCGCGCCGACCCAGCGCGAGACCTACAACAACGATCTGCGCCGGTTTCAGGAGCAATCCAAGAAGCAATTCGCGGCGTGGGCGGCTTCGCTCGATCCGTATCAGTCCCGCACCGACATCTTGGGCGCGCTCGACGCCGCCCGGCAGGAACTCGCCGTGCTGCCCAAAAACAGCAACCGCAGACTCATCGTCGTGAGCGATTTTCTCGAAGACGACGGCACGTACAACTTCGTGTCGGCACGCTCGCTGGCCAATGCAACGAGCGCCCGTGAACTCGCCGGGCGTCTCCATAATCAGCACGGTTTCACTCTGCAAGGCGTATCCCTCTGCCTTGGCCGTCTCGAAAGCAGCGACTTCGCGCCGCTCTCCGCACAGCGCAAAGAGGCGGTCCAGGCGTTCTGGACGGCATACTTCGCCGCCGGGGGTGTACAAGCCGAGATTCATTTCGATGGCACCGGAATTCTTGCCGACACCGAGCGCGGCTGCTTTGGCGGAAAGCGATAGTGCACCTACGGGGAGAAAGGAGAATTGCAATATGAACGGATCGAACTTAATGCAAGGGTGGTTGACGCTCGTGGGATTACTTGCAATCACCGCGCTCGTTCTGACCGCTTTTGGGATCATGATCGGCGTCGTGAAGCCCGCCGATGCCTTCAGGCGCATCAGCGTCATCATGGGAACCGTCATTGCGTTGCTGATCCTGCCTCAGATCGTCATAGGTGAATGGATGGCGCTGACGATAGGGCACAAGATCGGCATAGTCGTTCTTGTGATAGGCGCTTTTCTCGTTCTTGGGCTGCTCAGAAGCCGAACTGGCAAAGGGGCCTCTCGCCGCCATTACTGACAGGGATGGTCCCGGCTATTTCTTGGTGGTTCCGACGAGAAAGAGTGCGATGCTGCCCGCCAAGTTCACGGCGAGTTCCGCATGGCGCGGTGCCGGTCGCACTCCACCCTTGCCTCGGCCATGAGCATCACCCAGGCGATTGCGTAGAGAGCCCAGTTCATTCACCACAGAAGTAATGCCGCCCAGGATTCGTTTGAAGTTCTCCTCCGTGTGTTGATCGGGTGCGAGGTTCAGTTCCTTCGCAACGAACCTGTAGAGTTCGGGAAGATCAGCCTTTTCGGAGTAGGTCAGTTTCCGTTCATCCAGAATGTGTTTGAGAACTGATTCCAAAAGGCTCTTCGCAAGGGTAATCGCACCCTCTGGATCGGAGGTCATCCGCTCAAGAGCTTTTCTCCAAAGGTCGTGGACGCCGCCTTCACTGAAATCCTGCAGTCCTGCGTCGATGGCGGCAACAGCAGGGGCCTCGCCTTTTTCGAGGAATGCCAGCAATGGGCCAAACTCCGCCCAGATGAACTCACGCCGCTCGGCATAGTGATCGAACTTTCGCTTAACGAACGGCCAGAACTGAGTAAGACTCCGACAAGTTCTCAGCCAATCCGGGATTAAAGCCTGGAGACTGGC
Organism: Acidobacteriaceae bacterium; assembly: GCA_003134855.1. GTDB lineage: Bacteria > Acidobacteriota > Terriglobia > Terriglobales > Acidobacteriaceae > Telmatobacter. Next base: position 131,882 of record PLCS01000001.1, on the reverse strand, counting down.
GTCGGAAAGGAAGTGGCTGCGAAGTTCCTTGAAGCCACGCTCATCTCTGTCTCCTCCCGTCGCAGCAGAGACGAGAAGGTTCACCAGATACTCGGCACGCTCGAAATCAGTTCGAAGTTCATTCATGCTGTCCTACGCGTAAAGTGCGAATCCGTTCATAGCATCGGGATGTTAAAGCTCGCCCGCGAAGGCATTTGACAGCACGGACGGCAAGAGCGCGTCCAGTTCGGCGGCTGTTGCGGTTTGGAAGCGTTTCAGAGTTTGCGCTTTAGCCTCCAACGCACCCAATTCTGCGATGATCCGACGCTGGTGGGGAATCGGCGGAACGGCGATGGTTGAGCCCAGTAGTTTGTCCGTTTCCAACTTCCTTGTGTCATGTGATGATTTTTCAACCAGCGCTAGAAGCCGAGAGTTGTATGCCCAAAACGCTGCACAAAGATATTCTGGAAGAAGTTCATCTGTTGGAATAAGCGCTTTCATATCCTGATTGATAGCCGCAGAAGCGCGAAGAACAGCAGATGGAAATGTGTGGACGAGTATCATTCCTCGAACAACCACGAGTACTGCATTCGGAGCGATCTGTTTTGCCGCCGTGTTCCGGGTTGCAAGTTCGGAGATGTGGTCGATGGCATCACTCAGTTCGCGCCGCTTCATATCCTTCGGTGTGATCCATGGAATTGAGCCGCTCCAGTATGACGGATCGGCCTTCGCCGGAGTACCTCCGCCGCGAATTGTTACCACCTCGGCTAGGGTCCGAACTGGATAATCCTCTGTCAATCGATCTAACGTCTGGGCCGCGAGAATCATCTGAAGGTCTTTAGATTCGTCCATAGCTTGCTCGCGAAGGTTACGTGCTTCCTGAATCTTTGCGGCCAACTCCTCAATTTTCGCTACTATTCTCCGCTGTTCCGCTATCTGTGGCAGTGGAACTTCGAGGGCAAGGAATCTATCTTCTTTAAGGCGAACCCTATTGGTTGTGCCTTCACTTGCGCGCAGACACAGCTCTACGAAACCGGACATGCGGCAGATCCAGCCTAGGAAAGCCGACTCTAATCGCGCTGTATTTAGGTTGAATAGCGGAAAATCATTCGTTACTAACGCGCCATCCAAAGAAGCTGGCACAAGACCCATCGCGCCATTACGCGCATCGATCCGCGACGCAATGAACTGCCCGGTGTGCGCGACAAAACGGCGTCCTGATAGAGCCGCCCCCACGGCACGTCTGCGCTCCACCACACCTTTTCCCCAAAGCCTAACGGTAATCTCACGATATTCCGTATCGGTTATCGGTTCAATAGTGTCCTCGGAACGTCGGAGAACTTCACCCAATTTGACTGTTGGCCACTTGCTATTCATGTGCTGCCTTCTGGAGAAGGGTTTGGATGTCGCTAATAATCTCCGCGATCCGCTGCTCTTTATTCAGGATGCTGGCAGCGATCTGATCGGGCGGAAGATGGGCGATGTCTTCCTTGGCGTGGGGGTTTTTCCGGTCTAGGTTACACCCGTTCGCTAGCAACTCTTTGGCGGAGACCTTCCAGGCACGGTCGCTCTCTACACGTTTCTTCCACCAGGTCAAGCAATCCGCGAACTCCTCAAGCTGAATCGGTGCGGTTTTTGTGTAGTTCTTGCGCCCTTCCGGCAGTGGTTGCTCGTAGCACCAAACGTCCTTTGTTGGACCGGTGCGGTCGAAGAACAAAAGGTTCGTCGGGATGTTTGTGTACGGAGCAAACACACCATTTGGCAGTCGCACAATTGTGTGAAGATTGAACTCCTTCAGAAGCTCTTCTTTAATGCGAGCGCAGATGCCGTCTCCAAAGAGGACGCCATTGGGCACGACCATACCGCATCGGCCTCCTTTGGCCCCACTCACCGGGCGGCGCAGCTTGCGCATGATGAGTTGCAGGAAGAGAAGCGCGGTTTCCGCCGTCTGCTTGTCCTCAGGGAAGTTGGAGAGAATACCACGCTCCTCTTCGCCACCGAAAGGCGGGTTGGTCATGATGACATCCACCCGATCTCGATCTCCGATCTCCCGCAGTGGGACACGCAACGCATTTCCGGAGTCAATTTCTGGGTATTCCATACCGTGTAACAATAGGTTCATCTCGCACAAGAGGTAGGGGAGCGGTTTGGCCTCGACGCCATACAACGTGCTTCGCTGCAAGAGGCTGTAATCTTCCGCTCGCTTTGCTTGTTTCTGGAGATGCTCGAAGGCCTCGACGAGAAAGCCGCCCGTGCCGGCGGCAGGATCGAGTACGGTTTCTCCCAGACGCGGATTCACGGCTGCCACGATAAACTTCACCACCGGGCGCGGCGTGTAGAACTCGCCGGAATCGCCTGCCGCATCGCGCATTTCCCGCAGCATGGATTCGTAGAGATGGCCGAGAGTGTGTATCTCATCCTTGGAGGTGAAGTGGATTCCGTCGATCTTGTTGATGACATCGCGCAGCAGGTAGCCGTTCACCATCCGGTTTACGACGCCCTGAAAGACGCGGGCGATGACATCGCGCCGGTCTCCGTTCGCGCTTTGGAGCGAGCGCAGATAGGCAAACAGTCCCGCCCCGCGCTTGCCGTCGGGCCGGGTTGCCTCGTCCTGGTTCACGAAGGCAATCAGCTCCGGGCCAGTGATGCCGTCCGGTTTCGCAGCCCAATCGCGCCAGCGGTAGGGCGCCTCGATCCCAGGCCGGAATCGCTTTCCAGCGAGCTTGTATTCTTCCTCCCGGATGGTCTCCATATCGTCAAGGAACTTGAGGAACATGACCCAGGTAAGCATCGGCAAGCGGTCGATGTCGCCGTTGAGTCCCTTATCCTTGCGCATGATGTCTCGGCAAGACTTGACGATTGATCCGAGCTGCTGTGCGCTGGATTGAGGTGCTTCTATTCGTTTTTTCTTGGTTCCTCTGGGCATGGTTTTCCTTTATGCGACGTACAACAATTGTTGCAATTCCTCGACAGCGGATCGCAGCTTATCTCCGCCGCCGAACAGGGCGGCAATCTCAATGACATTACCATGTTGCGAGATCGGCGGCACTTTCAAGGCATCGGGGATCTGAAACTGCGCAGCTCCAAACTCGACGTATTTTTCAAGAAGTTCGTCCAACACCTGCCGCGCCCCGTTGGTGAACGCGCTGAAAAAGGCTTGGCCGTCGGCGCGGACTGTGGCCGCCCGCTCCCGGCGAGTGCGGATCGGCGCGCTATAGGCAACGTGGCAAAGCAGGTCAAAGGGATCGGCGTCGGGTTGTTTGGCGGCCTCCGCCAGTTCCTCGAAGGTAATGCCGCGTTCATTCAAGGCTTCAATGATCGCCGCTCGTTCCTCTGCGTTACTCCACTCGGCGCGCAGCGCAGCCGCGGATGGGTACATATTCCGCACTTTCTCGCCGGTGTAGTCAGTGAACTTCTTCACTTGGAGCCGTTTTCCGTCGGCATCAAGGTTGTACACGAGGTGCGCGGCAATCTCCACCGTTCCGCCATCCACGTAGAGTTTCCGAGGTTGGGTTCTGCCTTCACCCTCCTCGGGTGGCAAGGGAGTAGCCGCGCCTTCCTCGATTTCCTCCGGCGTGGCCTCGTGCTCTTCCACCACCTGTGGGGTTCCCACTGTCTCGCCCGATTCATCCATCTCGGATTCTGTGACGAGCGCTGGCTCACCGTCAAAGTCGGGATCGGCAAACAGGCGCGTGGCGCTGCCGGTGTAGTCCAGGATGTCGAAGAACATTTTGCCGTAATCGTCGCGGACGCGCGTACCCCTGCCGATGATTTGTTTGAACTCGGTCATGGAGTTGATGGTGCGCACGAGGACGATGTTTTTGCAGGTCTGCACATCCACGCCGGTGGTGAGCATCTGCGAGGTGGTGACGATGGTCGGCGTGGCAGTTTCCAATTCCATGAAGCGGCTCAAGTAGCCGCGCCCGATGTCGCCCTCATCGGAGACAATCCGCACCACATAGTCGGGGTACTGCTGTACGAGATCACTATTGCAGTTGCTCAGTTCCTTGCGCATCTCCTCGGCGTGTTCCTGATCCACGCAGAAAACGATCGTCTTGGCAAAACGATCCGCCTTATTCATAAATTCAGTGATATTGCGGGCGATTGCCTGTGTGCGCGTTTTGAGCGCGATAATCCGGTCAAACTCTGGCGTTCCGTACAGTTCGTCAGGAATCTCCCGACCATATCGGTCGAGTTGCCCAGGCGTAGGGCGCCAGCCCGCCGCATCCACGGTGGAGACGATGCGATGTACCCGATAAGGGGCGAGAAAACCATCATCGATTCCTTGGCGCAGGCTGTAGGTGTAGATGGGATTGCCGAAGTAGCGGTAGGTGTCCCGGTTGTCCTCCCGTAGCGGCGTGGCCGTCATGCCGACCTGGAAGGCGTCCTGAAAATACTCCAGAATCTCCCGCCAGTTGCTTTCGTCGCGGGCGCTGCCGCGATGGCACTCGTCCACAATAATTAGGTCAAAAAAATCGCGGGCGTACTCCCGATAGAGACCGGGGCGATGCGCGTCGCGAGCAATTCCCTGGTAGATGGCGAAGTACATCTCCCTGCTCTTGACGGCTTCCCCTTCGATCTTGCACCGAGCGTCGCCGAAAGGCGCGAATATCTTGTCCTTGGGTTCGTCCACGAGAACATTGCGGTCGGCGAGGTAAAGGATGCGTGGACGCCGGTATTCGCCCTTCCTGTTCCAGCGCGAATTCCACAGCTTCCAGCAAATCTGGAAGGCCACCACGGTTTTCCCCGTGCCGGTGGCCAGCGTCAGGAGTATCCGTTTCTTGCCTTGGAGGATCGCCTGCACGGTGCTATTGATCGCAATCCCCTGGTAGTAACGCGGCGATTTTCCGGAGAGGTGGTAATAGGGCGCGAGCAACCGGGTCGCGGTCTCCTCGCCAATGCCCTCCGCAGTCCTTTGCCGTTTCCAGAGTTCGTCCGGAGTGGGGAATTCGTCGCGATCCGTCTCTAAGCCGGAGAGGAAATCGTGCTCGACAATGCCTTCTCCGTTCGTGGAATAGGCGAATTTGATGCCGAGTATTTGCGCGTACTCTTTGGCCTGTTGCAAGCCGTCACCGGGTTTCTTGTAAGCGGCTTTGGCCTCGACGACGGCAATAGGAAAATCCCGCCGGTACCGCAGGAGATAGTCGGTGCGCTTTTGCGGACGACGCAAAGGACGCTTCCCGGCGATGACGATTCGTCCGTCCGTGAAAGTGCGCTGCTCATTGATCTGCTCGTCCGTCCACGAGGCAGCATAGAGCTTCGGCAAAACGTATTTTCTACAAGTATCTGCTTCGTTCATAAGGGCTTGCGAACCGGTCTGGCTCTGACGCATCTCTAGACTATTCGCCTAGAGATGCTTGAGCGCTTCGGGTTTCCTTTATACTAGCCCGAAGTTACGCGCTCGTCCAACGTGCACCTATTCGATGGATTGACATTCTCCGGTTATTTGCTAGGGTGGAAGTAGCTCATTCTCAAGGAGTTTACGGAGCGCTCTTGCAAGAGATGCAAGGAGTCGCAAACCAAAAACGCTCGATCCAACCGGAATGGAGGAGATGAATGGCAACACAACCGATACCGGACATCGCACCGCTTCCCGACTATCTTCATGCTGCGGAGCCGACGACCCTGAACGGCATCCGCAAGGCCCGCAGTGCCACTGAACGCGGAAAGATCGCCCATCCTATTCACTATGAAAACACCGCCACCGAGTTGCAAGCGTATCTGAACTTTGCAACCTACGACATTTCGCTGCGCATCGGCGACGTCGAGCGCAACCTGAAGGCGCGCACGGAGACCGTTCCGCCGGAGATTCTGAAGCAGCTCGCAGATGCGCTCCGTGAGCTCAAGCTCTGCTCCGACATCGGCAATTTCGCCATCAACCAACTGACCAGGCCGAACTGAAATTCCGCCAAGGACCATGCACTGCATGGCCTTTTTTTTAGCAGAAAACGACCCTGGCTCTTAGTACATGAACAAACGCCCCATCTTTTCGCCTTGTGCAGAAGACGCTCCGTCCAGGAATCTCTACACCAACCTTGATTCTGGCCTCGTCAAATCCCTCCCGAAGCCGCTTTATGTACACCTTTACCGAGCTGTCCGTGATGTCTGCGGCTTCGGCCAGTATTGAGGTTGAGAGTTCCGTGCCGAAATTGATGGCGTAGTAATTCATCATCGGGACAAGGCGGGGACCGTATCCGATCAATTCCCTGTCGCCCGGCCCAAGGAGATAGAACTTGATGATTGGCCCCGAACGGTCCACAATAATGGTTGGCTTTCCCTTCTCGCACGCCGCCTCAAACACCATCCGGCGCACCGTTGCGTGAACCTGCTGCTCAAATCCAAGTAACAAGCATTCAGCGCCGGTGATTCGAAACCTGTTCTCGTAGCCCGCCGTCAGCGGTCCGGGAGTTAGGATTAAAAATCTGGGAACACGAGTTGCCGCAGCCGTGCATTGTTCTTTGACTGTTCGAATGAATGACAGGCCTGCATCGGGGCCTAATTCCAAAGAGAGGATGATGACCCCGATTGCGTCCTTTTCAATGTGCAAGCGGCGCAGTGCTTCGGTTGTTGATGCCGCACAAAGCGCTTCGCGTCCGAGCGTTTCTTTTAGGCCGCGAGCAAGGGTAGAGCAGGCAACGGGCAATGAATCGACGACGAGTATCTTCATTGCGCACCTCCTGCATGCTGGTTTGTATTGAATCTCTGGTGCGGAAGTGGAATCGGAATTTCACGGCGGGCTTCAATATCGAATACTGCCTCTTTTTCGGCGCGGAGACCGAGGCCCAACGCGGCATCGCGATCAGAGATGCATACAACCACGTCAACAACGTGGACACATTCCCAATCATTGAACCAAGTGCCGAGTGCGTGGTCTGGTTTCAGCAGAAGGTCCATGTTCGCTTTGGCGAACTCGAACAATTCCTGCCAACTTGGCCGTTCCCAGAACTCGATCTTACGAGCCGGATATATCGAGACTGCAAAGAGGTTCTTGCCCGCCATGCTGCCGTTGATCAGACTCACGGTTGAACCATTAGTCCGATTGTGCATGGCATATGAGATGTTTATCGCGGCTGCAACGGAGTGGAGTGAGGAGGGCACTTTACAAGTGCTCTGTTGTTCGGTATGATTAATGGAATCAACATGATACGTAATCGCTGGTGTTGTGTCGGCTGGGCGCATACTCACCTATGTTCCTGGCCGTTCACAACAGTGAGCGAACATGCCGGGGAGCCCCCGCTCCCCGGCAAATTCCTGTCGGAACGACCGGCTTACCGACCGTGGCCAGCGAGATCGGCATATGTTTCGTATGCGATTGTATGGGGGATATTGCGATGCATGGCCGTCCCCACACACAACCGTAACGTCGGTTGCATTTGGGAACGACCACTGCTCGGTGCTACTTGGGAACTAACGCCACCCGTTTTATAATCGTCTCCAGCGGAGGCGATTATAAAAAAGAGCAATGAAATCGTCCTTTGAGTGAATCAACACTCACGGCGCTGCTCTTTTTTTGGTGAGCTTTGCCGTTTTGGCGTTATCCCTGGTTGGCGGATACCCTGGTTGGTTGAGAGTTTGAGGTTAAGAGGGATATCCTAGGTTCAGACTTACAGGTGATCGGAAAGCATCCTCAACGTAAAACTCGGAACGATTCCGAAATCAAGCGTTGATTCCTCATTCTCGACGACGGCGACGTAGACTCAGATCCTTTCAAGGCGATCCAAGATGATAGACCGCCAGTTAAACAGAAATATAACACAAACTCCAACGCCACGCAACAGGATTCGTCAAAGAACCTTGAAATTCTCCGCTTCACTTCACGTACAGATGCCGACCTCACGAACTGTCCCGTCTCTGCTTGGCTAACCCGAGGCCGACCGAAGAAGCGGATGTGAGGGTTTGGCCTTGGGGGCGCTGATGATCCTCTTGCATTTTCAGTGACCGTGTAGTCGAAATCATAGCGGTAGATGCATCTAGGAGCAATTCAAAACAACGGCTTTCAATAATATGGGCGCAACGTATTCAATATAAAGCAGTTAAAATCACACGATTTCAACAGATTTCAATAATCGGCGAAAACTGGTTCGGGACCAGAGTCCCTACCTATAGCAGACCTTGTAAAATCAATAAGATACGAGCAGTCGCTTGTTGAATGTTGTGGATACTTGAGGAAATCGCAGCTACAGAATCGTCTACAGAGCTGGTAATCCAATCTGCGTTCCTAGAGTCTTTTTTTGTTTTCAGTCGTTTACGACTTGCGTGTCTGACAGGAGGACATCGGAGTTTTCACCAGAGGGTCGGCCTTCAAGGAGTGTCGGGGGATGAGGAAACGCCTTTGGACAGCTGCCGAAGGAATCAACTCGTTCGCTTGGTTGTTTCCAGCGGACCGCAGGGGGGTTGTTGAACTTGGTGGATTCTGAGGGAATCTACGACTACAAATTCGTCTACAATGCGGACAACCCAATTCGTGGTCCTACCGTAGCTTATTGTTTTCAGTTGCTTACGGCTTGCGAGTCTGGCACTAGAGCACCTGGGTTTGCACCAGATGCTATTCTTGGGGTAAGCTCGGCGATTCCGCCACTCGACCGCGTCAGGAGTGATGCCTTGCGGCGGAACTGTTTCGCCGTGACTCGCCTGGCCTTTTTTGTTTGCGGAAACTGACTAGGACAATCCAAAGGAAGATCGAAAGCCATGGCACCCAAACCGATACCCATCGAAAATGCAATGGTGGAACTAGAGAGGATGAATGCGTTTCTTTCTAGACCCCTGCTCTTGATCGGGGGACTTGCGGTCCATCAATACGAACCGACTCGACAGTCGCAGGACATCGACTTGGTGTGCGATCATGAAACCCAAAATGAGATCGTCGCAAGGCTATATCCGACCGCGGATTGGGATCGAGTCGAGAATCATCAAGACTCATACCGCCCCGAATGGGTGTTTGAACGCAGAGTCAATCCAATTGGTTTCCCAGCGGTTCGGTTTGGGCCCAAAATTTTGGAATGCGGTCCATACGGGCCGATGGAATGGGAGGCATTCTTAAAGGGTGCAGAACCAGTGCATTTTCAAGGGCGAAAGCTCAAGAATATTCTCGTCCCCCGCGTCGAAAAGCTCTGCCTGATGAAGGCGATTTCGTTTTTGTCGAGAAATCGCGATCTTGAGTCCAAAATTAAACAGGACTTGCAAGACTTTACAGATCTCTCAAACCACCGAGATTTCAACTCCAACGCCTTTTATAACTTGGTGCGCGAGTGGAATGTAGAGGTTGCGATTTCGGAGGGATTTGCGAAGGCCCAAGGCGATCTCAAACGAATCCTCGACTCAAGCAGTCTTAGAGCGATAGCTAATCTCTTTCTCGCCCCTGATGGCTCTGTGAAACAAACCACTTTTCAGCCAACAGGTAGCGCAGACCCTGTTGATTTTCCATTAATAGAGCCTGAAGCTACAGACCAATGTGCCTCAGGAGTCGATGAGAATAATTGGCTCAAGGGCAACATCGTTCAGACAGCATCGATCAAAACCGACACATCTGATTTGTTTCTCGTCTGGCTCGACATCAGTCCGGGATGGCGATCTGAGGAAGCTCGAGAATTTCTTTTAACGGGATCGTCGTCTGCACTTCATATGACCGTGGAAACGGTTTACGACGTATTCGGCAAACACGACATGCTTGTAAAGTTGCGTGGCAACGCGGACGATAACCAAATCTGCGCCGTTTTGGAGGACGAGATGGGGCGTCAAGGATTCTTGGGCCCCAGAAAGGGGAAGCACTATCACTGTTCGCCCTTAGTGCTCGACGTCGTTAATGAGCATATTGTGTTTAAGGCGCGAGATCAACGTACGATCCGCCGAGGAATAACGGCGTTCCTGCACCTGTCCGACCTTCCGGTGGCAGAACTTGATGACGCTGTTGAGATGGTTCGGCGCGCCGTTGGGAATAAGGCTGCCGCTCGACTAGTCGGGCTGTTTGAAGCCGATCGTGATGTTGTCGCTGAGATATACCTTTCATGTGGTGGCTACTACGATCTCGCTAAATTGGTTTTTCAGATCGAGAGTGAGCTGAACAACAACACGAATTACGAAGTTAAACGAACGACACTTCTAGTAATGAACAAATCAATCCCACAGCAAGCCGCAATCTAGAGGTTGGCGAGGAACGAAATGGCCCAAGATGATTTTCAACCTTTGTCTGATCAGATTGAGATGACGATCTTAACATTTATCTCGTCCGTAAGGTCTAGAACCGAAAGCGAAGAAATTTCAACGCGCGCTGCAGCCTGGTTGATGCTTGAGCACTACCAGTTTTCTATGAGAAATCCTTCTCTGTTAATGAGAGGCGCGAAGATGGTAGAGACGCTACGAGACCAACGCGCAACATGTGTGCTCATGGAGAACTACCATGAAGAGAAGGATCATTCTCAAATCTACCGACGAGGCTTGCTTGAACATCGCGTTTATGTAGAAGAACGTGTACCGTTTCCGGCCACTGATCAATTTCTCGACAGCCTCATGACACTCATCGAGTCAAGTCCAGCGCATGCGCTAGGTGCCCTCTATGCCACTGAGTCTGCGGCATTGTTGGAGCACCAGATTTTCAATGAGTTGTCTCGGAAATTATCCTCCGAGAGGCATATTCAATATGAATCTTCAGTGCTAGCTGGTTTCCACGGCCTTCACCTTGCCGGAGTTGAAGAAGCCCATGCCCGGGAACTTCGTGCTTTTCTCCAGCAAAGGCATTCGGAACTTGTCCCCGAACTGCTTTTCGATGGGGCGAGAAAAGCTGTCGAGTCCATGAATGTGTGGTGGAAGGCTATGTTTGCCAGGATTCAGACGATGTGATGCCTTTCATTTTGAAGTTCATTGAGGCCGCCTGAGCCAGCGGTGCCTTTGCGACGAACGCAAACGAAACTAATAAGGAGGATCGGTATGGGGCGTCTATGTGTGCTGCTCACGCTTGTTGCTTTGCTCGGCTGTAAGCATCAGGGCGCACCAAGCACCGACCACTCTTCTGGAGTTGCACGAGCTTTAATCGTGGGCATAGACCCCACGACACCACCGTTTGAGTCCCTTGATCCAAAGACAAATCAACCTATCGGATTCGACGTTGACGTTATGGATCAAATTGGACGAATCATCGGGGCCAAGATCGTCTATCGAATCGCTGATTTCAAGACCGTTTTTGACGGGCTCAATTCAAGACAGTTCGACGCTGTGATATCTGCAGTGACCATCACTGATGACAGGAAGAAAGTGGTCTCGTTCTCAGATCCATACGTGGATATCGCCCAGGTTGTAGCGGCGCGGAAGGACAACTCTCGTGTCAAGAATGTTCAGGACCTCTCTCGCAATGACGCTCTTGTGGGTGTTCAGACAGGTACAACCGGTGAGCATCTCCTGTTGGTAGATGCTTTAGTCCAGGACAAGAATCTTCGCCGTTATGACAATGTTTCACTTGCCCTCGCTGATCTAAAGGTCGACGCCATCGACGCCGTGGTAGATGACCAGCCGATCTTACTCAACTTTTTGTCAACACCCGAATTTCGCGGACAACTGATCGTGGTCGGTCCATTATCACAAACCGAAAGCTACGGGATCGTCGCAAGGAAAGGAGATACGGCACTCCTCCAACAAATCAACGCAGCTATAAAGCGTCTGCGAGATGAAGGCGTGCTTGACCGCTTGGTGGTTTCTTACCACTTGCGCTGAAATCCATATGCCGCAGAAAAAGGATCTTTTAGGAGACTGGTGGCGAAAATTTCCCTGGTGGCTTGTGATCGTGGCCATCATTGGGGCGACCGTCGTGCTTTCGATGCTCACTTCAGAGGGCTACATCGAAACGCTCGATTATCTATTGCAGGGAGTGAGCGTCACCATCATGATTTCGTTCGCAGCTTATGCGACCGCGCTGCTTATCGGACTAGCTTTGGCTCTCGGCCGCGTGTCGGGCAATGTATTCATAAATAACTTAGCCACTCTGTATATCGAAGTGGCTCGAGGGATACCGCTCCTCGTCGTTATCATCTACGTTCATTTTGTCGTTGGGCCGATTTTCGGCCTCAACCGAAATCCTATTGTTTCGGGCATACTTGCATTGAGCTTGGGTTATGGTGCCTATTTGGCGGAGGTCTACAGAGCCGGTATCGAGTCCGTTGAGCGGGGGCAGGTGGAGGCAGCGCGTTCGCTTGGAATGTCCTATCGAACCGCCATGCGCTCCGTGGTCCTGCCACAGGCAGTGCGAACGGTTCTCCCCGCGCTGGGGAATGATCTCATTGCGATGCTCAAAGATAGTTCATTGGTTTCTGCTATAGCGGTCGGTGAACTGACCAAACGCGGGCAGATTGAAGCCGCTAGAACTTTCGACACCTTTCGTACGTATAACGTGGTCGCGGTCTTGTATCTCGCGTTGACGTTACTTTCGTCTCTAATTGTTCGCGCCTTGGAACGTAGTCGGAGGCCATGATGGCTGGAGAAGTCGCGATACGTCTAGAAAATGTTTCGAAGCGGTTCGGGTCGATACTTGCGCTTGATAACGTGAGTCTCTGTATCAATCCAGGTGAGGTCGTGGCCGTCATTGGACCTTCGGGATCCGGCAAATCGACACTTTTACGTTGTATCAATCGGTTGGAAGTACCCGATTCTGGAAAGATGTTTGTCAACGATGCAGAGTTCAATGATCAGAAGGATGATGTAAATACGCTCCGGACCGAAATTGGCATGGTATTCCAACGATTCGAGCTCTTTCCTCACCTTAGTGTCATTGAGAACATTCGGCTTGCCCCGGAACGGGTGCGCAGATTTTCTAAAGCTGAAAGTGAGCAAATTGCGCGGAAACTACTTGCCCGGGTGGGAATGTTGGGCCGCGAAGAAGCGTCTGTTGGCAATCTTTCGGGGGGGGAATCACAAAGAGTTGCTATTGCGCGTTCTCTGGCGATGGCCCCTCGCGTGATGTTGTTCGATGAGCCAACTTCCGCGCTAGACCCGGAGATGACCCAGGAGGTGCTTGACGTTATGTTGGCGCTCGCTAGAGATGGAATGACTATGGTGGTTGCTTCTCACGAAATGGCATTTGTGCGCGGTGCGGCTGATCGCGTTGTCTTCATGGATCAGGGGCGGATCGTTGAGGAAGGTGATCCATCCCAAATCTTCGATTCCCCATGTCAAGAACGCACTCGTATGTTCTTGTCCCGAATCCTTCGTTGAAATTTGCCCCGTCCTCTGCAATTGCGAGCCGATATCTAGCCCAGGCCTTGATGGAGCGCATGAAGAAGCTTTTGGTGACCTGCCCGGCAAATCCTGTACCAGCGATAATGAGACTCAAAGACTGCCCTTGAACAACCTCAGAAATTCGAGCAAATTCCGGGCCGCTGTAGTCGAAATCGTAGCGGTCAAAGTACTCCGGAACCATTCACAACCACAGCTTTCAATCAGGTATCCTTAACATATTCAAGCCAAAGCACTTATTTCCACTCAACATCAACACGCCGCAATAAGTCATCGAGTCTGGTTCGGGACCAGGGGGTCGGAGGTTCAAATCCTCTCTCCCCGACCAATGTTTTCAATCACTTGCAAACCAGCGATCCCGACCCCCTGGGATTAGACCAGGTGCCCTAGTGCCAGAAGGTGCGTCGACACTGAGCTTTGTGCCGAATCTTGGATGCAAGAAGATCTACAAAAACATCTACAGTCGGAAGCGATGATCCAGTCTTGCCGCCAGACAGCGAAACTGCATACGCTACCCACCTGTTTGATTTAACAGTAGATACGTATTTTGGTGAGGAACAGCTGGCTACAAGGGCGTTTCACATTACCTACATTGCTGGGTGTCTGAATGTTATTCTTTTGCCTTCCAACTGGTGGTAGTCTCTTCGTTTGTTGCCATCAATACAGTTCTTGTAGGACGAAATACCTGCTTGTGAGTTCCCCGGACTGTAATAGGTCAATGCTTGCGTTTCGCGAACTACAGGGGCAAAGCGATAACATCTGCAGTTGAGGCAGTGGCTGAATTTCTGTCTCATCGCTCAACCGAGTTGTTCCAAGCGCTCGGTGCCCGTCCGCATGCATATCGACCTTGCCGCGAAACTTGGCGTACACGAAGACAATGTAGCCGATGGCTAGCACCATGCCGAAACCCCACCAGATTAGGCCGACGGCGAGCGTGTGCGGACCAGAGATCGCGCGGCTCAGGGTGATGTCGCGATCAGCGCCGGTGGTTGCGGGAAGCAGCGTGGGATACAGGCCCCAGCATGCTCCGGCCAGCATGAAGAAGAGATAGAGGCAGGAAGAGAGGAACGCCTTGACGGGCTGGGCGTTTCGATTGAGGAGCCAGATGCCGGCCATGGAAGCGATGACTCCGACAGGAACGATGAAGGTTGCCGGATAGTTGAAGTAATTGTTCAGACTGGCGGGGCGGACGATGATGGTGGCGGCGAGGCTGACGGCGGTGAGGGCCGCCAGTGCGAGCCAGAGTGGGGTGACCATGCGGCGGGCGCGCTGGGCCAGGTCGCCCGAGGTCTTGATGGTGAGCCAGAGAGCGCCATGCAGCGTGAGAGCAACGAGGGCCACCAGGCCGCCGATCACCGTATACCAATCGAGAATGCCGGGATGGAGACCGGGCTGCCAGTTGGTCCACAAGGGCAGGAAGAAGTAGCCGTCGGCATTGAGTGGAACGCCACGCAGCACGTTAGCCAAAGCGGCCCCAAAAAAGATGGTGAGCAGGGCGCTCGCGAGGCCGAAGACGCCGTCCAACAGCGCGCGCCAGACGCCAACGTCGATGTGGTTGCGCAACTCGATGCTTATGCCGCGCAGGATCAGCAGCCACAACACGATCATCAGCGGAAGATAGAAGCCGCTGAAGGCCGAGGCGTAGAGCAGCGGAAAAGCGAAGTAGAGCGTGCCTCCGCCAGCCAGCAGCCAGACTTCATTGCCGTCCCAAACCGGGCCGATGCTGGCGAGGGTGGCGCGGCGCTCCGCTTCAGTGCGAACGAGGAAGAGGTGGAGTACGCCTACGCCGAGGTCAAAGCCGTCGAGCACGACGTAGCCGACAATCATCACAGCAACCAGCCAGAACCAAATAAAACCCATCATGGCGAAACTCCTTGTGATGCCTGAAAAACATACCTCAGGGGCTAAAGCCCTGCATTCATTTGTTGCATTTACGGCACGACTGAAGTCATGCCCTGACGCTTATTGCCCTGCGACGCGCATAGGCTCGACGGGAGTGTTTTTTGGCTCCGGGCCGTTGCTGATCTCGCGGTAGATAAGGACTGTAAACAGGAGGCCCAGCAGGGCGTAGAGGCCCATGAAGCCCAGCAGGGTGAACAGGCCGTTGCTGGCGGAGACGGTGTTGGAGTAGCCCTCGCTGGTGCGCATCAGGCCATAGATGAGCCACGGCTGGCGGCCGAGTTCGGCGGTCATCCAGCCGGCGGTGTTGGCGATGTAAGGCAGCGGAAAGCTGAGCAGCAGCGCCCATAGAGCCCAGCGCGCGGTGAAGAGCTGTTTGCGCCAGAGCAAGAATGCGGAGACGATCATCAGCAGCACAAACCAGGTTCCGAGGCCGGCCATGATGTGGTAGGCATAGAAGAGCAGCGGCAGGGCGGTGGGCCACTGGTCGCGGGGAATCTGGTCGAGGCCCTTTACTTCGGCCTTGGTGGTGCCGTAGATGAGGAAGCTGAGCGCGTCGTTGACGACGATGGGGTTGTCGATCTGGCCGGTCTCCTCATTGGGCTGGCCCATCAGCACCAGACCCGCGCCGGCCTCGCTGTGGAAGAGGCCCTCCATGCCGGCGATGGCGGCCGGTTGGTTGTGCGCAACGAACTTTCCGTGCAAGTCGCCGGTGGGGAAGATGATGAGGATTGAGGCTACAAGGCCAGCAATGACGCCGACCTTCAGGAAGATACGAGCGTATTGCTCGCGCTGCCCTTCCAGGAGATAGAAGGCGCCCACGGCAGCCATGACGAAGGAGCCGGTGACGACGGCGCCGGTCATATTATGCGCGTATTGCAGCAGGCCCCAGGGATTCGTCAACAGTTGCCAGAAGCTGAGTACCTCGAATTGCCCATTGGGCAGGCGATCATAGGCAACGGGGTGCTGCATCCAGGCATCGGTGACAATGATGAAGAATCCTGAGACCCACGAACCAACAAAGACCATCACCGCCGAAAACCAATGCATGAGCTTAGAGATCCGTTTTTCGCCGTATAGAAACAGGCCGAGAAAAGCCGATTCCAGAAAGAAGCTGAAGACGCCTTCCATGGCCAGAGGTTGGCCGATGACGCCGCCGGAGAGACGCGCGAAACGCGCCCAGTTGGTGCCGAACTCAAACTCCATAGGAATGCCGGTGACCACGCCGAAGACGAAGTTGATGGCGAAGATGCGCCCCCAGAAGCGCGCCGCGCGGTCCCACTGTTCGCTTCCGGTTTTGAGCGCGACTGATTTGAGCACCACGATCAGCAATGCCAGGCCCATGGTGAGCTGCGGAAACAGATACTGGAAGGTGATGGTGAAGGCAAAGTGCAGCCGGTGAATCAATTCGGCGGTCATGGAGACGCTCCTGTGACAGGGTGGGCGCGGGGCAATGCAGCTGCATTCCTCTCCGCATGGGTTCACGTGTCACAAGAATACATGCAAATGGGTCGTGGAGCGGTTGTTCGCCTGGCTGCAATGGTCCCGCAGATTGGTTACACGCTACGAATTTCATGCCGAAAACTTCCTCGCCATGGTCCGCCTCGGCAGCATGAAGATCATGCTCAGGTTCCTATGATGCGTATTTATCGGATCAGTTCTAGTCGCTTTCGCAGAGGTTCCGCAGGGTATACAAGCTGCCCTTTCCTCATCTTCAGAAACGGGGTCAGTCGATGTCTTGCGGCAACGGTACGGCTCATAATATCCCGCACCATCCATCCCTTTTTCGTCAATGCATCAGCAATAAGCGAACGATGACAGCGCCACGGCACGGCCTCAGCGCACATAATCGCAGTTTCTCTCGCAGTTGCGATCTTAGTAAGCGCTTCCAGTCCTTCCGAAAATTCTTGAGTTGCCATGTAATCAGCGAAACCTCGGAACGAGGCGTTGCGCCAGCCTAGATTAATCGAATCCTTTTTTGCACGACGTAGACCGCCAAGCTCTTTGATGTGTTTATAGCTCATATGCTCCCGTTGGAGAGATTGCTTCAGGTCATCGGCATTAAACTGAGGATTGTGACGAGATTGAGGTATTGATCTGATGTCGACAATTTCTTTGATGCCATGCGCTCGCAATAACTCCACAAATTCATCAATCGATCTTGTGGAATGACCGACGGTAAAGATGCAGGGTCTTTTCATATTTACACCTATCGCATAAAAATGGCGGCTTAAACACAAGTCAAGCTCACCTTCACGCCGAATGTTCGGGGTCTTCGTGCTCGCGATGACGCACTTCAATAGATTATCCGGTCTCGTAATCCACGATTGTGTGCAATTATGATCAGAGTTTCTAAATCCTGAGATGGCATTATCCGTACGTGGGCCCGCCAATCGGACGATTCCGCATGCGCTGATAGCCTTCCCGCGAGCGATCCACCCTCATCATTACCAGCTCCGGACGAAGACTCCTTCGGATTGTCCTCGCTACAGGAAGGATTGCGATGATTAACCTAAAGCGTGTATACGATGCGGTCAGCCCGACCGACGGAACTCGATTGCTCATCGAGCGATTATGGCCAAGAGGAATAAAGAAGACCTCGTTGAAAATTAAGAGTTGGATCAAGGATGTGGCTCCCAGCACGGAGTTGCGTCAATGGTTCAGCCATGATCCAGTCAAGTGGGATGAGTTCCGCCGCCGCTATTCGGCCGAACTAAGAGCCAATCCCGATGCATGGAAACCAATCATAGATACTGCACTGCACGCGACGGTAACACTGATCTACAGTTCGCATGATACTGTGCATAACAATGCCATTGCCCTGGAAGCGTTCTTAAACGCTCATCTGCCGAAGAAAAAGTCTAGGCATATACAGCCAGCGCGACCAAGAGCAACTTTGAAGGCACAACCACGGAGGGCAAAAGCATGAGCACTGGCGCCGCCGAAGGGGCGAACTTTCTGGCAAAGCTGAAGAGACGCGACCTCGTGGCCGATGGCTCCATGGCCTTCCATTTTGAGAAGCCCGCCAGCTTCGTTTTCACCCCTGGTCAGTTCATTAACATGGACCTACTGAGTCCCGCCGAAACGGATGCCGAAGGGGACATGCGCGCGTTCTCCGTATCGAGCGCGCCATACGAAGACACCATCGTGGTGACCACCCGGCTTCGCGATACAGCGTTCAAGCGTGTCCTAAAGACCATGCCATTAGAGACCGAGGTGAAGATCGAAGGTCCGTTTGGCGATTTGCGGCTCCACAATGATGCAAAGCGTGCAGCCGTATTATTAGCAGGCGGCATTGGAATTACACCCTTTCACAGCATCCTGTTAGACGCCGCCAAGAGAAAGCTGCCTCACCACATTTTTCTCTTCTTCTCTAATAACCGTCCGGAAGACGCCCCGTTTCTGGATGAGTTGCAGTTGCTGGAAAAGCGGAATGCGAACTACAAGTTCATCGGAACCATGACCAAGATGGAAGAATCAAAGACATCCTGGCAGGGAGAGCGGGGCTTCATCAACAAGGAAATGCTCGACAAGCACCTAAAGAATGCTTCTTCTCCGATCTACTACATCGCCGGGCCGCCTGGCATGGTCAAGGCTCTGCACGCCATGCTTCAAGCCGCTGGCATCGATGATGATGATATCCGCACTGAGGAGTTCACCGGTTATTGATCGAAACGGGAGCCGGAATACTGAACATAGATCGACGAGCGCTTCGTTCCCTGGAGACACTTGATTGGATGACCCCGTGATTCGCTTCTCTGTTCGACCCATCCCGCCGTTTCGATTGGATTTGACGGTTTGGGCGTTGCGGCGCCGTTCAATGAACGAAGTGGACCGGTGGGACGGTGAGAAGTACCAGCGAGTTGTGGCTGTTGACGATGCCCCGGCGCTGGTTGCTGTAACCCAACGAGGAGCGATGTTGGACATCATTGTGACCGGCAAAGATATCTCTCCTTCGGTCAGGCTGAGCGTCACACGCACACTGGAACGACTACTGGGGATTAGAACAGACCTTTCGAGGTTTTATGAGTTTTCGCACCCATATGCGCGCCTGGACGAACTGGCAATGCGATTTCAAGGAGTAAAGCCTCCACGCTTTGCCACAGCCTTTGAAGGTCTGGTGAATGGGATCACCTGCCAGCAGTTGAGTCTGACGGTAGGGATCATTTTTCTCAATCGTCTTGCCGCGCGCTGTGGACTGGCTTTCAGCCCCGGATTTTACGCTTTCCCTCGACCGCAGGATTTGGCACGTCTGGATCCGGCGGATCTCCGGCCACTGGGATATAGCAGTGGCAAGGCTAGAGCGTTGGTTGAAGTGGCACAATCAATTGTTGCTGGGCAGCTCGATCTGGAAGAGCTTGCCCAATTGGACAATCCAGAGTGTATCGAACGCCTGGGCGCGTTGCGCGGAGTAGGACGGTGGACAGCGGAATACGTGCTTCTTCGCGGCCTGGGGAGGACCGACGTATTTCCAGGCGACGATGTCGGCGCCAGAAACAATCTGGAACGCTGGTTGCGCCTTAGAAAGAAACTCGATTACGAGGGTGTGCAGCGTGTTCTGAAAGCGTGGAGCGGTTGCGGCGGTCTGATCTTCCTCCATTTGCTGCTCAAGAGCCTTGACGAAGCCGGAGATCTAGGCTCCATCTAGGCGTAACTGCTGCATGCCAGTCCGACCGTGGACCTCTTCGAAAACGAGACGTATTCCAGATATTAGCGCGTATGTCGGTTGGCAGGACATGCTGAGAATCGCCGGCAGCCTTTCCCGATTCTGGGCCGGCGGCATCGATTGATCTTCGAAGGAATATCGTGCTACGATATGTTTGTGGCAGCAAGGACGACGCGGCTTAAATCCCGTGAGTTTCAAGCGCTGGCGGAATTTCGCTATCAGATCCGCCGGTTTTTGCGGTTCAGTGAAGATCAGGCGCGTGCCAGCGGAATCGAGGCGCAACAGCACCAGCTTCTGTTGGCTATCAAAGGCCTGCCGAGGGGCGTTAAGCCCACGATTGGCGAGCTTGCCGCGCGGATGCTGATCCGCCATCACAGCGCCGTGGAACTGGTGAACCGGCTGGCCGAACACGGCGCGGTGCAGCGAGTATCAGCAGAAGAGGATCACCGCGAGGTCTACGTTCGGCTCACGAAGAAGGGAGAAACGATGCTGCACAAATTGTCGGTAGCGCACCATGACGAACTGCGGGACCGTGGCCCCGAATTGATGAAGAGCCTGCGCAAGGTGCTGAGCCACCCATGAAATTGTCGAATGAACTGAAGAAGCTGGGCGATTTCACGACCACGATTCGCGTGCTGCCCATCGCCGGGATGGCCATAGTGATCGGGTTGGTTGGGGCGTGCGTGGCGTTCGCGCTGTTGCGCTTGATCGGGTTCTTCACGAATCTCTTCTACTACCAGCGTCTCGGCAGCGCACTGGTCTCGCCCGCAGGGAATCATATGGGCTGGTGGGCTGTGCTGGTGCCTATCGCCGGCGGCTTGATCATCGGCCTCATGGCGCGCTACGGCTCGGAACGGATTCGCGGGCACGGCATACCGGAGGCCATTGAATCCATCCTGATCGGCGGCAGTAAAGTGCAACCGCGGCTGGCCATTCTCAAGCCGCTATCGGCGGCGCTGTCCATCGGAACCGGCGGACCCTTCGGCGCGGAAGGCCCCATCATCATGACCGGCGGCGCATTCGGGTCGATGATCGCACAGTTCTTTCATCTCACCAGCGCTGAACGGAAGACCCTGCTCGTGGCCGGGGCGGCGGCGGGCATGTCCGCAACATTCGCCGCGCCGCTTTCTGCGATTCTGCTTGCCGTCGAGCTGTTGCTCTTCGAATGGAAACCGCGCAGCCTCATTCCGGTGGCGTTGGCCAGCGCCACCGCGGGGGCCGCGCGGCGATACCTTATCGGCCTCGGCCCGCTGTTTCCCACGCCGCCACACCCGGTATTCATCGGCCCGGCAGGGCTCATGGGCTGCGTTATCTGCGGTATTCTCGCCGGGGCGCTGTCCGCGTTGCTTACCGGCGCAGTCTACGCGGCCGAGGACGCCTTCGCCAAGCTGCCCATTCACTGGATGTGGTGGCCGGGCATCGGAGGACTCGTGATCGGAGTGGGAGGCATGATCTTCCCGCAGGCGCTCGGCGTCGGTTACGACACCATCGGCTCGCTGCTTCAAGGCAACGGAGCACTCGGCCTGCTGCTGGGTATCCTGCTGGTGAAATCCACCATCTGGGCGGTATCGCTGGGGTCGGGAACATCGGGCGGCGTATTGGCGCCACTGCTGATGATGGGCGGCGCGTTGGGCGGCCTCGAAGCGTCATTCCTTCCCGCGGCCGGCGCCGGGTTCTGGCCACTCGTCAGCATGGGAGCGATCCTTGGCGGCACCATGCGGTCGCCCCTCACGGGAATCGTATTCGCGATTGAACTGACTCACGACGTCAACATGATTCTGCCTCTGATCGTTGCCGCCGTCATTGCTCACACCTTTACGGTGCTGGTGCTAAAGCGCTCTATTCTCACGGAAAAGGTGGCGCGCCGCGGGTTTCATCTCAGCCGCGAGTACAGCGTGGATCCGCTGGAAGCGCTGTTCGTCCGCGAGGTGATGCGGACAAGACTGATCGCGTTCGAGGCGAGCGGCTCTGTCGACGAGGCACGGAGTTTGTTGAAGAATGGCCATCCCGCTCGCGGGCAGCACCTCTATCCAGTCATCGACGCAGACCGCCGTCTCAGCGGGGTTATCACGCGCAAGGACCTGGCCGCTTACAATGGCGAACGGACTCTGATGTCCGACGTTGCGCGCGGCAGCCCCGTGGTGGCAGTTGCCGACGAGCCGCTGCGAGCCGCCGTCTATCGCATGGCAGAGACAGGCTGCACGCGGATGCCAGTAGTGGACAGCTACGAAGAGCGAAGGATCGTAGGAATGGTTTCGAGCGAGGACTTACTGGGCGCACACTCTCGCAATCTCGCGGAGGAGCGCAGCCGCGAGCGTGTCCTGCGCATCCGTCTGCCGTTCCGAGGCGCCAGAGAATCGACCCCGGCGGCCAAGTAAGAGTTATCGCCCTCATCGTCCTTGTGCAGGACATTGCTCAAGATGCCTTGTTCAGACAGAGAGATCTCTCTTCCATATACTGCGCAACGCGCCCAGCGTGATGGGCAAGGCACCGGCAAAGAGGAAGACCATATCCCCCACCATGCGCAGCCATTCCAGCTTGTGGTAGGTGCCGCCCATCAGGAATGTCAGGCGGCGTGCGTGCCAATATCCGTTGGCGACGGAATCCCAGAGCTGAATGACTCCTCCGGGGAACAGATCCAGGATGATCATGAGCGCGAGGCCCACATTGACGCCCCAGAAGCCAAACCGGACGAACTTCTCCGTCTCCTTCCATGTAGCGTCGGATTGCATGGCCCTCAGGCAGAAGACCATCACGGCTAAGGCCAACATCCCAAAGACACCGAACATTGCGGCATGCGCGTGATTGGCGGTGAGCGACGTGCCCACCTCGAAGTAGGAGACGATCGGCAGGTTGATCAGGAAACCGAAGACCCCCGCGCCGACGAAGTTCCAGACACCCACGGCCATGAGAAAATAGATGGCCCACTTCTGGTTCCAGGCCAAATCGTCGCCGCATTCGAAGCATTTTGCCTTTCTCAGCTTGATGAAATCCCATGCGTCCAAAGTCAGAAGCGTGAGAGGCACAACTTCCAGAGCGGAGAAGCACGATGCCAGGCCCATGTTGAGCGTTCCCTGGCCTGTGAAGTACCAATGGTGGCCTGTGCCGATGATCCCGCCGCTGAGATACAGGATGGCATCCAGGTAGATCAGGCGCGTGGCGGCCCTGGTGCTGACCACGCCCATCTGGTGGAACATGATGGCCACCAGCACCGTCGCAAAGAGTTCAAAGAATCCCTCAACCCAGAGATGGATGATCCAGAAACGCCAGTTATCGATGACGGCAAAGTTGGTGTGAGGGCCATAGAAAAGAGCGGGCAGGTAAAAGACAGGGATGGCCACGGCCGTGTACAGAAAGAGCGAGGATAGTTCACGCTTTTCAGGGTTTTTGAAGGTGGGCCGGAGAGCCCGAAACATCAGAAACAGCCAGAAGAGGAGGCCAACTGCCAGCAGAATCTGCCAGAACCGCCCCAGGTCCAGGTACTCGGAACCCTGGTGGCCGAACCAGAACCAGAGCTGCCCCAGCTTATCGTTGATGCCGAAGGCTTCGCCTGCCAGGCTACCGACGACGACCACCACCAGCGCCCCGAGGAGCGCGTAGACGCCGGTCTTCTGGTGCTTGGGTTCTTCGCCGCCGACCCACGTCGCCAGGAAAAGGCCGCCGCCTACCCAGGATGTAGCGATCCAGAAAATTGCGAGTTGAAGGTGCCAGGTGCGCGCCAGAGTGTAGGGCAGCCAGCGGGCGATGTCGAGTCCGTAAAAGGCTCCCGTCTCCACCCGATAGTGAGCGAGCAGGCCTCCCAGGGATGATTGTGCCAGGAACAGGAGGGCCACGACGGCGAAGAACCATCCCGTAGCCCACTGGCTGGGCGTGAGCTTCAAAGCAGCGGGAGCAGAGTGCAAAAAATGGGGGCCAGCGCCCTCGCCCTTCCAGCCCAGATAGTCGAATTTGCCAACGACGAAAAGGATCAAACCCAGTCCTGACAGGAGGGTAATGAGACTCAAGGCGCTCCAGACATAAGCCTCGGTGGAAGGGTGGTTTCCCGCCATGGGCTCGTAGGGCCAGTTGTTGGTGTAGGAGTAATCCTTCCCAGGGCGATTCGCCGTTGTTGCCCAGGCCGCCCAGGCAAAGTATGTGGTCAGAGCCTTCAGTTCCCCAGGGTCGTGAATATAGTTGGCGGGCAGACCGGGAGCAGCGTCCTTCCTGGTGAAGTAGTCGCTCCATTCGCCAAGCTCTGTGCGGTAGGCAGCCACCTCGCCTGAAGAGAGGCGGAGAGTTCGCGAAGCCGGATCGTACCGGTTTTCCTTGAGCTCAGTGATCGTCCGCGCGGATGCGACGCTCTGCTGGTCGGTAGAAAGCTGCGCAAAGAGTTTGCCGTACTTTTCGGTTGAGATCGTGTCCCGGGTTACTTCGCTGAGCCTATGCAGGTATTCCGCGCTGTAATCAGGACCTAAGTAAGCCCCATGGCCCCACAGGGTTCCGTGCTCCATAAGGCCGTACTTGAGGAACACCTCCTGGCCCATTAGAATGTCAGTCCCGGTGAACACCACAGTGCCCGTTGCATCCACGGCCCGCTCGGGGATGGGCGGAGCGTTCGTGTAGGTCAACACTGTGACAAGGGTTAATACCGAGAAGCCGGCGATCATTACGAGGATGACGGAGTGTCTCCACCACGGAGAGAGACTCGTAGCGTCGTCAGACGTGTTGGCCATGAAATGCCTCCTTCAATTCGTGCCAGGATTTCCAGATGTCGAGTTCTTACCTGGAATCTCCTGTTTCGGCTCTAAATCGGCCTGATTTTGCTGCTCTTGGGCCGTTTCCGCAAAACCTGACCTGCCTCTTGGCCGAAAAGCGGCGCAATTCAGGACGATTCTGGACTCGGCAGCGGAATCGGGCTACCCGGAAGTTCGGTGTCAATGGTTAGTTCGATTGATCCTTCATCTGAACAAGCAGCATGCGAAGCGCAGTCTTCGCGGAGATGCCGTGGGGCAACATTGGCGGCATATAGACAAATGAACCGGGTTGGGCATTGACCTTGTCCTCGCCCAATTGGACCTCCGCTTCTCCCTCCAGAAAATAGAGAATGGCCGGCGTCGGCGCTGAATGCGCGGAGAGCTCCTGGCCTGCCGAAAAGCCAAACAGTGTGACGTTCACCTTGTCGTCCTTGTGCAGAATGCGGCTCATGACCCCATTTTCAGGTAGTGCGAATTCCAGCAGCAGGTTGGCAAAAAATGTATAGTCCATGAACATCTCCTTCTTGTGCGTCTACAACGTCTGATGCGGCTGAATTACACCTGTCTTCTGTCAGTTGCTCGAAGCAGATCAGGCGGTGTCCTCGGGCCAACAGATTGTGAGAAGGAAAACACTCTCCTCCACTGCCTCAACATCGTGCGTAACGCAGCGATCGAGCGCCAGCAAATGGCCAGCCGGAACCTCAACGGTCTGCTGGGGTAACTTCAGCCGCACGTGGCCAACAATGGTTTGAATCGAGATCCTTCCCTCCGCTCGGTGCTCTTTTATCTCTGTGGCCGCCTTCATGGCAACCAGGACGATGCGGAAATCCGGCTGCTTCACAAGTGTTCTTGAGCTTCGCCCTGTCCCTCGTTGCCACGATTCCTGGCGGCGCAGATGCTCTATCTCTGCGGCAAGATCAAATTGCAGCAGGGGTTGAGCCAACTCGGGGAGCCTGGTTAAGCTGCTGTCTTCATCTTCGTGTCGATGCATTTCGATCTCCTTGTTCACTGATCAGTTTCTGACTTTCCAGCCCAACTGTGACGCCAAAGCATGGATCAGATAAGGCAGGTTCCTCCGTTTTCTCTCAAGCAATTCTGCGGAATGACAATCTCTGAATCGGTACAGCCATCATGGAACCGCACTAGAAACCCAGAGATCGCACCACCCGTTGGACGGTCTCGGCGCTGGAACGCAGACCGGCCTCCTCCTCCGGATTCATCGGCACTGGCAGCAATCCTTCCACTCCTCTGCGGCCCACAATGGACGGTATGGAGAGGCAGACGTCGCTAATGCCGCGATAGTCCGTCAGCAAGGAACTGACCGGCAGCACGCGGCCCTCATTCCATAGGATGGCTTCCAGAATCGCAGCTACAGCCAGGCCGATGGCGTAGTTGGTGACGCCCTTGCCCTGGATGATCCTCTCGGCTGAGGTGCGCACGCTTTCAAATATCTCCTTCTCTTCCCGCACGCTCATCGCCTGGCGGTCCGGCATGCGCCAGCCTTGCACGGGCACGCTGCCGATGCTGGCGCTGGACCAAAGCGGAATTTCGCTTTCGCCATGTTCGCCGGCAATGTAGGCATGCACGTTCTGTACGGCCACCGCGCAGCGTTGCGCGATCAGAAAGCGGAAGCGCGAGCTATCCAGCACCGTGCCGCTGCCCAGAACCCGGCGGCTTTCGAGCCCGCTCAGCTTCAACGCCACATAGGTGAGTACGTCCACCGGATTGGTCACCATCAGCAGTATTGCATCCGGCGCAACGCGCAGCAGATCAGGAATCAGCTCGCGGCAGATTGCTGTGTTCGTCTCCGCCAGATCGACGCGCGTCTGCCCGGGTTTCTGCTTCGCGCCGGCGGTTACCACGATCACGTCGGAGTGCTCCAGCACATTCAGGTCGTCCGAGCCGTCCAACTTCGCCATGGGAACGAACATCAGTCCATGGTTCAGATCCAGCACCTCGGCCTCCACCTTGGTCCTGACTCTGTCAAAGAGGCTGATGTGCTTGCCTATTCCGCGCACCATGCAGGCATAGGCAATGGTTGCCCCCACACTGCCCGCGCCCACGATTCCAATCTTTTCTGCGCGGTTGCTCATAGATACCTCCCCGAATACTTCTATGGATTCCGTTTCTGACTTCCCATAGTAGGTGGGATGAGAAGGCAATGCAGGGACTTTAGTCACAGGAACCATAAATTCGGCTCATTCTTCAGAAAAGCTAGAAGGTTGTTGCCGGCGATCAGCGGGATGATCGCGAGTGACAAGATTCATTTCATACATGGGTGTGCGCGAACGCGGAGCGGCCCAGCAGGAAGGTGAGCGCGAGGTTGGTTGCGAAGAGAAGCACTCCACTCAATTCCAGCATTCCGGAGACGGGCAGCACCTTCCATGCGAAAGGAAGCAATCCTTCGTAGGCCAAAGGCTCGGACGAAACGCGCAGCAGACATCCTGTCTGAAGTAATAGCAGGCTGAGAAACATGAGGCGCTTGCTGAAGATGCCATGAACACCCCCAAAGTGAGGAAGAATGCGCGGCCCTATGGAGAAGACCATTGTGGCTGCAAATCCGACTGTCAGTGCGTGGCGAGATGCGCCCCAGATGCCTCCGTGCTGATCGGCAAAGGCGGCCCAAATACTCATCGAACCGGCAATCACCAGCCACGCATAGGCAAGTCGAATGAACGTCGGAAAGCTGGGGTGAATTCCCTGTACCTTTGCAGGTCCGTGAGTCCGTTGCGTGAGGTGTAGCGCGAGCCCGATGGCGACTGCGCTCGAAGCGAGCAGGATTGTCGCTGGTTTCGATAATCCAGCAACTCCGCAAAATACTCCCATCAGATCCAGAACCAGCGCCAATCGAAATAATTGTGCGTCGGGCTTTGCAATCGCGAGGAACGAAGGCAACCAGCGTGCGGAGAAACCCCACACCACTGGGACAAGAAATCCCCAGCCCAATAACACGAGGTATTTCTGATCGAGCGTATGCGGAAAAGAGAGCTGTATCCCGTGAATCGCGAGTTTCAAACACTCAACGAAATTGAAGATGACCGCGGCAGCAAGGCCTGCTGTGCCAAGAAGCACGGAAACCATCCATAGTTCCATCGATGTCTTTGCATGCTTGCCTTCCATCGGCTCAGGAAGTTTGTGATGAGCCGCGGCTGCCAGGAACAAGAGGACCACAATCAATTCAAATCCAGCGGAGATCGGAAACAAGGAACGCCAATGCCATTCGTAGATGTTTGCCACCCAACGCATAGCAACGCCTGAGGTCCAAAGCGCGAAGCATGTCAGTTGAATCCTGATTGCCGACCTATCACGTGCAGGTTGAGAATAGAAGCCAATGCCAAGAATGAAGCTGCCGATCCAGCCAAACATTTGCGCATGGCCGTGACCTTCCATCCACGCGGCGGGCAAGAAAGCGAGCCCATGGTGCGCGCTGATTGCCATCAGGTTTGAAAAGCCCAGCAGTGTGCCGGGCAGCGCCATGAAGAACAGGCCGCTCAGAATCCATGCTCGAAGCATCAGACTCTTCTGGCGCTCGCGGACAACGATTTCCGCCGTCAGGTTTGCGCCTACAATCTTGAAATCCGGTTCGATTGGAGCGATCATGGCCATTTCTATCCCCGGCTGTTCAGTTCGGCTTCCAGTTCGATGGCGCGGGGGAAAAGCACGTCGTTTTCAAGATGAACATGCTGCTTGAGGTCAGTTTCAAATTCGCGGAGTCCGGCAAAAAGCGTAATGTGTGTGGCGCAGGCCCACTCAGGCGGTTGAAAATCAAGAGTGAGGCGGCGGAGTTCAGCAACAATTTGATTGGCGGACTCATGTTCCTGCATCATCTTTGAAACAGGATGAGCAACCGAGCGGAAGCATGCATGGGCGGGCGGATAGGCGACGATCGAATCCTGATCCATCTGAGAGATGAATGGAAACAGGACCTGCTCCTCTTTCTGAATGTGCGCGAACATCTCGGCACGAAGTGCTTCGAGCAACTCCTCGACATTCTTCAGTTCAGGAGCGCGATCGCTTCGCTTGGCCGCAAGCTTCTGGGCCATCTCGGCCAGTTTCGGCAACTCCTGGCGAACATACTGGTGATGGACACGAACGATATGTTGAATCAACCGGCCGATGGGCAGGCTTGCGGGATCTACAGGCGGACCACCGCATTTCTGAGTCTCAGCGTCGGCAAGCTTTTCGAGGACTTGATCGATCGAGAGTTGCAGATCGGCACACGCGCCGTCGAGCGATTTCTCGGCTTGTGAGCACAGGTCGATGTCGAAGCGTTGAAATACTTTGGCTGCGGATGGCTGCGTGGCAACGATCTCGCGAACGGACTGTGTTGAGGTAGGCATGGGCACTCTCCACCTGCAACAGTAGCGAATGGCCAACCGGCACGCAGTAACTTATGTCACTCGGAGTTAAAACCGGCTACGATGCTGTATCCAAAATGGCGTTCAGACCCTCGACGTCCTTCACCACGATCTGCCGCGCATCCACATCCAAAAGCCCTTCGGCCTGTAACCGCATGAGGTTTCGGGAGATCAACTCGCGCACCGTTCCCAGCTGGTTGGCAAGCTCTTGATGGCTCGCTGGCAGTTGAAACTCAATGCCACGCGCGGTCTTCCTGCCCTCGCTTTGAGCGAGTTTGAGCAAAAGGGAAATGAGCCGCTGGCGAATCGTGGTGAACGACAACTCCTCGATGATACCCACGAGGTTTCGCAGCCGGGCGCCGACCACGGTCAGTACTTTCAGTGGAACCTCGGGATGCTCAAGGCAATAGGCGTTAAAGTCGCGCCGCGAGATGAAGACAATCTCCGTTTCTTCGAGGGCTACCGCGGAGGCAGGGTAGGGACCGCCGTCGAAGACGGGTATCTCGGCGACAGACTCGCCGGAGACGTTCAAAGACAGCACCTGTTCCCGGCCGCTCACGGAGGTCTTGAAGAGGCGAACCTTGCCCCGCGCAATAATATGCAGTCCATTGCACGGCTCGCCTTCAGAAAACAGCAATTCGCCTGCGCTGAATAGCTTGCGCACTGATCGGGCGGCGAGCATTTGCAGCTCAGGTTGCGAAAGGCTGGACAGTAATGCGGTCTTTCCAAGAACGGCGGCGAGATCGGTGCGTTGAGAGGTCACTCGGAAATTCTAGCAGGAAGCGACTTTGGTCACTGCGCTGGATGCCGCTGCCGCAGTCTCATAAGGCCATGAACCCGCAAATCAACGCGATTGACTTCAACGAGCGCCCATTCATCGCCATCTGGGAAGTGACGCAGGCCTGTGACCTGGCGTGTGTGCATTGCCGCGCCTCCGCCCAGCCGGATCGCCACCCCATGGAACTCAGCACAGATGAGGGCAAGCGCCTGATCGATCAGATTGCAGCTTTGCAAGTCCCGGTTTTCGTGCTCACAGGAGGCGACCCCATCAAGCGGCCCGACTTATTCGAGTTGATCGGCCATGCTCATTCCGCCGGAGTTCGCGTATCCCTCACACCGAGCGCAACGCCGCTGCTGACACGGGAGATTGTTGTCCGGCTCAAGGAGGCTGGACTGGCCCGGCTTGCAGTAAGCATGGACGGCGCGAGCGCAAATACTCACGACGCATTTAGAGGGATGACCGGCTCATTCGCGCGCACGCTCGACGCGGTTCGCTGGGCAAACGAGATTGGCCTGCCCGTTCAAATCAACACGACTTTCAGCCGTAGGAATATTGCTGAGATCGACGCCATCGTCGCGTTGATGGAGAGCCTGAAGATAGCACTGTGGAGCGTTTTCTTTCTGGTCCCCACGGGGCGGGGAAAACTCGACGATCTGCTGGACGCCGACGAGTTCGAGCAAGTTTTCGCGAAGATCTACAGTCTCTCAAAGAATGCCATCTTCGACATCAAGACCACCGAGGCGCAGCATTACAGGCGCTTTCTGTTGCAGCAGATAGTCGCCGAACGCAGGGCCGGCGCCGGCATACACGCAACTCAAGTAAAAGCAGAGGACAACATTGGCCGCGCGCCGCGTGGCCTGAACGACGGCAAGGGATTTGTGTTCATCTCGCACACGGGAGAAGTTTTCCCCAGCGGGTTTCTTCCGCTGTCGGCGGGCAACATCCGCCACCAGCCATTGGGCGAGATTTACCGCAAATCGCCGCTGTTTCAAAGTCTGAGAGATACGTCAAAACTGGAAGGGAAATGTGGCGCTTGCGAATTCAAGGAAATCTGCGGCGGTTCGCGAGCCCGCGCCTATGCACTGACAGGCAATCCGAACGCAGAAGAGCCTTGCTGCAGCTACATTCCCAAAGGTTACATTCAGCCTTCTCCGAGTGTAAGAAGAGCCTCGACTCTTCATGTGCTGCCGGAAGCGTGAGTGAATTGCGGGTGAAGTTTTGCGCCAATGTTGCAATAATGAAGTTGCCATTTCTCAATGGCCGGGTACAGAGGAGAGTAGAAGATGGCGATACAGATAGGTGCGAAGCCGGATAGCGGCTTTGACGACCCGATTGGTATGCTCATCGACTGCCATCGCAGGATTGAGCGTTTTCTCCATCTTCTCTGTGTGGTGGCAGATCGCGCCCGGAACAGAGATTTGACGGACGAAGAGGTGACAGCCGTTCAATCGGCGCTCCAGTACTTTCGCGTGGGCGGGTTGCGTCACACCGCGGACGAAGAAGAATCTCTGTTTCCCCGGCTCCGCGCAGAATCCACTACCGGGAAATTCCAGGAGATTAGCGGACTCGAAAACGACCATCGCAACGCCAATGATCTGCACGCGATGGTGGATACTCTCTACTCGGTGTGGATTGCGGCTGGCGTGCTGAGTCCGGAAGACGAACTGCGGCTGCGATGCGGTACGGAACAGCTCAAGCACCTTTACGAGGAACATATTCAGATCGAGGAAAAGACCGTCTTCCCACGTGCAACAGAGATGCTGGACAGCCAAACGATCGCAGCCATCGGCCAAGAATTCCAAGCACGGCGGAAATAAATCAAGCTTCAGGGACGCGCCGCTGCGCGCGATTGAAGAATAGTCTTCGCAAGTCAGACCGGGTAACGATGCTGAAGATCTCTTCGTGCGGCACACTCTTACATACCTGGGTGGGTCAATTCGTTCGCTTGCGGAACCAGGTTCATGTAGACGGCGCGGGGAATGTTTGTCTGCCAGTGACTCGTGACCCTGGCAAGCAGAATGGTCGCCAGGAAGATATAGGCGAGAATGCCAATGACGGCCAGAGGCCCGAGAGCGCGACCGAACCAGCGCCGCGCTGGCGTCGTGGTTTGCCTCGGCGGCAACGCAAACTGAAGTGCATTTTGGGCGGGGCACGCCGCCACGCAGACCATGCACGCGCTGCACTCCGCCGACCGAATCTGCATCAGGCGGTCCACCGGCAAACCAGCCGGGCAGGCGCGCGCGCACTTCCCGCAATCGATGCAAGCATCAACGTCACGGCGAATCTTAACCGGACTCAGCAGCGAGACCAGCCCCATCAGCGCACCATAAGGACAGAGATACCGGCACCAGAAGTTCTCGACCAGCATGGAGAGTATAACCAGCAGAGCAATGACAATCACCGCCGTCTGCCCCATCTCGCGAAAGAAATTCAGCATCTTCACGTCCGCGACAAGGCCATAGGGCGTTTGCATGAAACTCTCCAGGGCTTCGGCGGACATACCGCCGATGACGAAGACGAAGAATCCGAGCAACAAGTATTTCAGCCCTCGCAGCGGAAGGTCGGCCCAGCGAGGCAGTCGCAAATTGCGCCCGAAGACTCTGCGGCCTAGCTTCCACAGAACTTCCGAGAGCGTTCCCACCGGGCATAGCCACGCGCAGAAGGCCTTTTTCAGAAGGAGACTCATCAGCAGGAAAGCCATGAACAAAAACATGGCCGCCGGATGGATCGTCGGCACGCGCCCGGTGAGCAGGAAATACTTGGAGTTCATCAGGCCAGCGATGGGCAGCCATCCCTCCACCCCAGATGGACGAGGCACATAGAGGCTCTCGCCGCCCCGCTCGAAGTAACGGACCCACAAATAGAACTGCACGCCCAGCCATCCATTCAACGCTACAAACGACCATTGGACAATCTGTCTGATACGCTGCGAGCGGTCTGGCTTGGACCGGCGGATTAGCGTGTTCTTCTCTCCGCGTAAAGAAACTTCCTCTGCCGTCTGTGTGCTCATGTCCTCTTCTTCCTTCTGCATTGAAGAGTAGTGAAGGGGCAGAGCACGAGCTATGACTTTTATCACAGGCGTATCTAAGGCCTTCAAAAGCGACGTGTTAAAGATCCCGTTGAGGCAAACCGGAATTTGCCTCGCAATTGGCGCGGTGTGCTTCACATGATCTGAAGCCGCAAGAAGGGAATACCGCCAGTCCGGAAATCGTTCGGTCTCCTTTTCGTCCACCATTCGGAGAGTTGTAGGCCTGGATTTGTCCCGGGAAGTCGGCTAGGGTCCATAAACTGTGGACTATCAGAGGGCGCTGCTCGACCAGTCTCCAGATCGCTTCTGAGTCACGTGCAAACCGGAAACTGCTAGGCCATGAGGATAGAGTCACCGTGATTGTGGAAGCGGGCGCGATAGTCGCCGACGCGGAGGGGAACTTCTAATCGTCACAGGATTATGCCGTGAAGTATTACGACTGTAGTCGAAATTGTAGCGGTCAAAACACCCAAGAACAATCCAGAACTACAACTTTCAACGAAATGGCCGCAACATTTTCAATACAAAGCAGTTAATTTCACGCAATTTCAACTGACTTCAATAAACGGCGAAAGCTGGTTCGGGACCAGGTGTCCTGGTACCGGAATGCGCGTCATTATTGGGTTCCTAGTCGAATCTTGGATGCAAGACCATCTACAAAAAAATCTACAGTCGGAAGAGATGATCCAGTTTTACACCCAGACAGTCAAGCTGGATACGCTGCCTATCTATTTTATTCAACAGCAGATCGGAATTTTTGCGAGGGACACCTCAACCAAGCTGGCAAAAGGGGCGGTGCTTACGCACCGCCCGGAATTTTTGCGCTTGACAAAGCTTTCGACCGTATCGAGGGCCACCCAAACTTTATTGGTCAGACCTGCGCCACCCACCATCGAGGCGAGGTGGTTCGGATTCAGCTCATTTCCCTTTCAACTCCGCAGCCAGCTTGGTCAGAATAGCCAACTGCTCACGACCCAGCGCCAGCAACCGGTCGCAGCATGGGTCTTGCGTCGGCGGCTCGCCCGGTGATTTGCCGATAGGCCACACGTACTTCGACAACGTCGACTCGCGCGTGACCGGCTCACCGGCGTGGCTATGACCAACAGCCCGAAAGAGAAAGTCGTAGCTTCCAGGCTGCGAGGTAAAGCGGAACGTCTCGGCGTACTCGCCGTCGTTCTGTTCACCGTCGTTGTGCTGACCGTCGTCCTTGAGCGTGAGGTCCCACTGGGTGCCGGAAGGCGCGGTGACCGTGCAGGTGACGGCGCATCCGGTGACCGGCAGCCCCGCTTCGGCCACGGCAGCATCGACCCAGATGGGGTCGCCGACGTATACCTTCTGCGGCGTGACGTAGGGCTGCATGCGGAAGTTCGACCCGACGCCGATCGCAACGCCGAAGGAGATGGGCTTGGTGTATTCGTGCGCGCAGCGTTCGGGCAAAAAGCCGAGCTGGTGTCCTTTGCCTGCGAGCGGGTTGCCAGTGCAGGCCATCTTGTTGTGCTGCACGATCAGTGTCCAGGTGCCGGCGTAACGCTTGGGCTCGCCGACCGGCATCTTGAATTCGAGGTAGCGAGACTTCTCGGTGAAGCCGGAGCGCACGGCGAAGCCCGGTGGAATGGAACTGACGTCGACGATCTCTCCTTTCGGCGAGCGCAGCCAGAACGGCAAGCGGATGCCTTCGATGTCATACATCACAACCATGCCGCTCACATCGCCGCGCAGCACGTCGAATGGCAACTCGATCTCGTCACCTGCATTGATGGTGAACTTTGGATCGAGCAGTGAAGCCATGTCGACGATGTCGAGATAAATCTCGGTGTAGTACTTCATGAGCTGGTAAACGATGTCCGGATCGCTCGTATCGACGGCACGAAATGTTGCATGCGTGGCGGAGGCGAGTGCGTCGAGCGCAGCCTTGTCGATGTCCGCGTCCTTTCCCAGGCCGACAGTGTAGATCTTGCAGTCGGTTGGCAAAGGCAGCGCATTCGCGTTCACCACCGTCGACGGTGGAATCATCGATGGGCCGCCCAGGACGGTGTAGTACTTATTGTCCGCGGGATTCTTCCACGCCGTGTTGTCCATGCCGTCGGTCAACAGGACAACTATCTTGCGTGGGGTGACCGCCGGCGCAGGGTTACGCGGCGTTCGCACCTGGTCGATGCCCGTCTGCGCTCCACCGGCAATCGCCGTAGAGCCGCCGGGGGCGAGGTTCGCCGCCGTCAGCGCGTTATTCATACCGGCGCGGGAAGCCGAAGTGAGCGGCGCGATGGGAAGGAAGGCGTCGGGCAGCTCGTTGAAGCGAACCGCGCCGAAGCGATGGTCTTCATCAGAAGGTAGCAGGCTCAGCAGCAGGCGCGAAGCTGTGAGCGCTGCCTCAGCTTTGGTTCCGCCGGGGACCGCGTCGCCCATACTGCCGGAGCGGTCGATTACAGCCACGGCATCCACCGGGACGGCCGCGATGACGCTCCCGTTGAGCGGCAGGTTGAACTGCGTCTGCGTGGTGTTGGTCGCGTTGTGATTGCCGATGGTCAGCGTAGCCGCAGCGTTCTTCGGCGGTGTGGCGTTGGCGAAGAAGCCGACCGCAACAATTCCGTCGCCGGTGCCTGTGCCGCCTCCGCAGGCAGTCGTCGGTGCAATGGAGTACGGCGCGGACTGAATGCCCTGGCCGAGATTGCTGGGGTCAGGGAGCAATTCGAACAGCGCCGCATCGGGCCCGGAAAGCGAGGCGGTGAAGTTGAGCGTGCCGTTGCCGCCGTTGGTGACATGGATCAGACGGACCAGGCGATAACCCTGCTCCAGGTTACCGAAAGCAGGGAAGGTGGCTGGCACGCTGATCTGCGCGCGCGCCACGCAGCCGACGCCGCTCAGGTTGACGGTGTCCGGGCTTGAGGACGCACCGCTGGTCACCGATATTGATGCCGTATTGCTTCCTTCCACGGTTGGAGTGAAGATGATCGGCACGCTGATGGGAGTCGCGCCGCACTGCAGCGTCTGGTTGACTGAGTTCCACTGAAACGCGCTGCCGGGAAGCGATGCGGGAAATGAGACGCTCAGCGGAGTTTCACCATTGTTGGTGATCTTGAGCGTGGCGTTTGCGGACGAGCCCAACGGCGTGGTGGCAAAGACGATGTTCTTGGAAGAAAACTGAATCGAGGTGACGGCCTGCCGCGCTTTGCCGGAGCATGTAATCTGCTTGTCGCCATTGGGAGGCGTGGTGGTGATCGGCAAAGCGACGTTGTTAAAAGTTCCGATGGACCCCGGCTGAAATTCAAGCGTGACGACGCAGGTGGCATTCGGGCTCAGCGTAGCAGGGAGCGCAGGGCTGGCGCCGACGAACGTATACGGAGCGACGCTGCCGACCGAACTGACGATGAGGCAATCCGTGCCGTTGTTCTTGATGGTGAACGTTTCTTGCGGAGGCACCTGCGGGCAGCCGCCCATGACTACATCGGGAAAGATCAGCGGCTGTGTCGCGGGAACGGTGATCTTTGCGCTGCCCACGGGGAAGACTGCGGATGTGAGCACAGTACCGCCGTCCTGGATGTAAACCTTGGTCGTATCCGCGTTGCCGACAAGCTGAACGTTCAGATTGACCGGTCCAACCAGCGAGCACAACACTGTCGCATTGTCGCCGCGCATCATGTCCACCGGACCAACTCCCGATATGGTCGCAAAGAAGACCATGACAGCATCGCCGCTGCCTTGGCTGACCTGCACGCCGGGAAGAGGATGCTGAGGATCGGAATTGACGGTCCCGATCAGGTGGCTGACGATCGACGTGCCCGTGAACTCCTGCAGACTGACGGTGAGCGTGGAGGAGCCGCCTAAGGTCTGGTCCGAAAGCAGCAGCAAGTGAGGATTGGTCGCAACGCCCCACAGAATGTAGTGCAAGGATTCGTTCGCGCTTTGCGAGAGGAAGCTCGTGACAGCGCCGATCACGATGGAGATGCCGGGGTTAGCGCCGCCAGGCGTATAGGTGACTTTTACGCTGCCAAGTGTAGTTGTGAGGGTTTGCGACCAGTTCATGGGGGAAAACTGGCCGGCCTGAATATTGATCGATTTGCAGGACATAACGAATACCTCCTTGGAATGTCAGGGCTGAAACCTTATGGGTGAGGGACTGGGGAGAAAGGCCTGGAGTGAACTGATGACGATCAGTAGACACTTTGTGCCCTGGACTCTTTTTATACGAGCAAGACAACAGCCTGTCAACCTTCCCGGCTTTTAAGGTTTGCGATACAAGCAGTCCAGCGAGTTCACTCCTTCGTTACCTTAAATTGCACGACAAAACAGGATGGTCACAGGTCTGGCCTGACTTGGTGTTGTTCTTTATTGCATTCTTGATTGTCGCAGCACTCAATCGCTTTGGCCGTCCTCTGTGACGGCAAGATTGATGTTGTTCTGTGTCTCGTCGAATTGCCATCGGTCATTCCCTAGGATGAATTCGACAGTAGTCGAAATCGTAGCGGCCAAAGCACCCTAGAACATTCCAGAACAATAGCTTTCAATGAGATGGCCGCAACGTATTTAATCGAAAGCACTTGTTTTCAAGCGATTTCTACAATTTTCAACAAGCGGGAAAAGCTGGTTCGGGACCAGGGGGTCGGAGGTTCAAATCCTCTCTCCCCGACCATTTTTTTCAATAGCTTGCAGACGAACGATCCCGGCCTCCTGGGATGTGCCCAGGTGTTCTTCTGCCGGAAGGTGCGTCAATATTGGATTTTTCGCAGCATCCTGGATGCAGCACCATCTACAAGAATATCTACAGTCGGAAATATGAATCCTTTTCACACGCAGACAGACAAGAAGACAAGAAGCACACTCTGCGCATCTGTTTGACTTGACATCAGATCGGCATTTTGGCAAGGGACAGCTGGCTGATTCGTTCGGTCGGGAATATCACTGTCAACAAATGCAAATCGCAGGCGCCTCGAACGGAACCTGAGACTCCCATCAGATCAGATCAGCTCCGTCCGCCCGGTGATTCCCAGCTCCTTCACGATCTTGCCCACATCCTGCGAGTGGTCGCGGTGGGCGATGAGCAGCGCGTCTCCGGTGTTGACGATGACAAGGTTCTCGACGCCGACCAGCGCGACGAATTTGTTTGGACTGTAGACGTAGTTGTTGACCGCGTCCAGAGCCATGTGGCCCTTCGTGTCGGTCACGTTGCCCTCGGCGTCGCCGCGCAGGCGCGTCTCAATCTGATACTCGTAGAGCGAGGCCCAGGAGCCTAGGTCGTTCCAGCTGAACTCGGCGGGGATGCAGTAGAGGTGGGAGAGGTGCTCGCCCTTGGCCGAGCGCGGCTCCAGCACGGCGTAATCGACCGAGATGTTCTCGCACTTGGGATAGGCTTCGCGGAAGACCTCCTCAAACTCCGGCGTCCCGTAGGCGGCGGCGATCCGTTCCAGCAGCGGAGCGGTCTCCGGCAGGTGCTCGCGGACCGCATTGGCCAGCGTCCGCGCCGACCACAAAAACATCCCCGAGTTCCAGAAGTAGTTGCCCGCGGCGATGAACTCGTCGGCTTTGTTCTGGTTGGGTTTCTCAATAAAACGCCGGACGTGCAGCGCGGAGACGTCCCGGGTAAAGTCGGTGGTCTCAATGTAGCCGTAGCCGGTCTCGGCGCGGGTGGGCTCAATGCCCAGCACCACGATGTTGTCTCCGGCGGCGGCCACAGCGATGGCCTTTTGCAGCGCCTTGAGGAAGCGCGGCTCGTCGGAGATAACGTGGTCGGAGGGAAAAACGCCCAGCACCGCGTCGGGGTTCTGGCGCTCGATCAGGAACGCGGCCAGCCCGCAGGCGGGGGCGGTGTTGCGCGCCACCGGCTCCTGCACAATCTGCCCGGCGGGCACGCCCTCCAACTGGTCTGCGATCTCGTGGGCCAGGAACTCATTGGTGATGACCCAGATCTGCTCCGGCTGGGCGAGCGGCTTGAGGCGCTCGACGGTCTGCTGAATCATGGAGCGCTCGCCGTCCAGGGCGAGAACCTGCTTGGCGTGGGCGCGGCGGCTGCGGGGCCAGAAGCGCGTACCGCTGCCTCCGGCAAGAATTACAGGGCGAAAATCCATAGGTTTTGGCATCGAAAACACATCCTACCCGACAAACGATACGTTTGCACAGAGGAAAATCTGTTTTTGTTGAGGACACCCGCAATCGAGTGGCGTCGCGTTGAAAGGAGAGGGTTTGCCCATCTCACGATGCAAAACGGCGCGCGCGCCAACGCAAGTTGCAAGGCTTCGGCTAGGTCAGTTTGCCCAGGAACTCTCCTATGCGCCGCGTCCCCTCGTCGATGTTTTGCTTGGTCACCGGGTAGGAGATGCGGATGTGCTCGGCGGTGCCGAAGGCCTCACCCGGCACGCTGACGACGTGTGCCTCGTGGAGCAGCCGCGTGGCCAGCTCAGTCGCCGTCCTGATGCCGCCCTTGCCGATATAGGCCGACATATTCGGGTAGACGTAGAACGCGCCCTCGGGCTTGGTGCAGGTGACGCCGGGAATCTCCGCCAGCTTGGCCAGCATATAATCCCGCAAATCGATGAACGCGGCGCGGAATTCGCTGACGCACTCCTGCGAACTGGTCAGAGCGGCAACGGCCGCCTTCTGCACAAAGCTGGTGGCGTTCGAGGTGCTCTGCGATTGCAGCTTGCTGAGGTTGGCTGTGACGGCCTTGGGGGCCAGCGCGAAGCCTGCCCGCCAGCCGGTCATCGCATAGGTCTTTGACAGCGAGCCAAGGATGACAATGTGCTCCTTGGCCCAGGTGAACGAGCCGCCGCTGACCGGCTTGCCGGCATAATTCAGGTAGGCGTAGCACTCGTCGAGCAGCAGGAAAATCCCGTGCTCGTGGGCCAGATGGACGATCCGCTCCAGGTCCTCGGCGGAGACCACCGAGCCGGAGGGGTTCGACGGCG
Source organism: Acidobacteriaceae bacterium (assembly GCA_003134855.1). Taxonomy (GTDB): domain Bacteria; phylum Acidobacteriota; class Terriglobia; order Terriglobales; family Acidobacteriaceae; genus Telmatobacter. Next base: position 92,321 of record PLCS01000001.1, on the reverse strand, counting down.
TATTGAGAATGATGGCCTTGGTCCGGGGCGTGACGGCCTTCTCAATCGCGTCCGCCGTGACGCGGAAGTTCTCCGCCTCCTGGGTTTCCAGCAAGACGACCGTGCCGCCGGCGTACTGGATGATGTCCTTGAAGCTGACCCAGTAGGGCACGGGCAGGATCACCTCGTCGCCGTGATCGACGAGTATTTGGATGGCGTTGAAGAGCGCCAGCTTGCCGCCGGTGGTGAAGATGGCCTCGTCGATCGCGTAGTCGGAGCCGAAGTCGGCGGCATGGCGCTCGACGATGGCCTTGCGCACGTCGGGAATGCCGGGAACCACTGTATAGCGGCTGAAGTTGGCCTCGATGGCGGCGATGGCCGCGTCTTTGATGTGTCGCGGGGTGGGAAAGTGCGGCTCGCCGGCGCCGAAATCGACCAGGTTGGCGCCCTGCGCGCGCAGCTTGGCAGCCTCGGCAGACACGGCCATGGTGGCGGAGACCTCGATCCGGCCAATACGGTCGGCAAAAATCTTGGGAGAAGAGCTTGCGGTCGTCATACTTCTATTTTTACAGATTTTTGGGCTGGGGCAAAGCCAGATCATGGCAAATGCATGAAGGGGAGGTAATTTCGCCCTAACTCGCGCCGATCCGCCCGCGCAGCCGCTTGAGGACGTTGGGCGGGACCAGGCCGCTGACATCGCCGCCGAAGCTGAAAACTTCTTTCAGCATCCTCGAACTGACAAAGGAGTAGCGGCCGGCGGGCTGCAGGAAGACGGTCTCGATCTCCGGGGCCAGTCGCCGATTCATCAGCGCCATCTGGAACTCGTACTCGTAGTCGCTGATGGCGCGGATGCCGCGCAAGACCGCCTTGGCTCCCTGTTGGCGCGCAAACTCCACCATCAGCCCTTCGAAGGTGGCCACCGAAACATTGCCCAGTGCGCTGGTCGATTCGCGCAGCATCTCCACCCGCTCCTCAACAGTGAAGAGGGGGTCTTTAACCGGATTGTTGAGGACGGCTACGATGAGGTGGTCAAAGAGCTTGGCGCCGCGCTGGATCAGGTCGATGTGACCGTTGGTCGGCGGGTCGAAGGTGCCGGGATAGAGGGCGCTGACGCTCATGAGGACTCTTAGGTGATTTTAGCAGCGTGGCCAACCGGCTACCGCTGCAGCAGGTCGATGGGCTGGGTGAAGTCGGTGACGCGGATCTGCCGGGCCAGCGCCGGATGCTGGCGCTTCAGGGCTAAAAACATCTCACAGGCGACGCGGCGGTAGCTGAAGTGGCCGGCGGGCCCGGATCGCAGTTCGATGATGTACTGGGCTTCGGCGAAGTCCATCTTGAAGAGTGAGCGAATGCGCGTGGCCAGCGGAAGCAGGTAGAGCGCCGACTGGGCGGCTTCTGGAGCCGTACCGGCAGCGATCCGCGCACTGGCGGCGTGGGCCTGGTCGACGGCGGATTGAAATTCGTCCAGGACGCCAGCTTCGGCGAGGATGTTGACCTCGGGGCCAAGGTCGCCTGACGTGGGCGTCTCGTAGCCATGCAGAGCCGTGAAGGGCTGGATGATCTGTGTGCAGCGGCGGTGGCGGTGCATATCGCGGAAGCCGCCGATGTCCATCAGAATGTCAAAGCGCAGGGCCGCTCCTGCGTGGAAGGCGCGCAGCGCTTCGTCGTGCTTGCCGCGGTGGCGCAACCCTAGCTCCACGATCTCCGCAATGCGAGAGGCTGAAAGCCCGGCGACCAGGTCGCGAATCTGCCGGTAGGGGTGATGGCTGGCCGAGTAAAGCAGCGTCGCGGCCAACTCAACTTCCAGTGATTCCGTGCGCTCGACCAGGTCCACAACCGGCGCCACTGCGTAGGGCAGATCATTGAGAATTTCAGTGGCAGCGATAGCCAATTCCAAGCGGCTACGGATCTCGTAGTCGTTGGGCTGAGCGTACTTGACCAGCGTGGGAGCGCTGCGCAGTTCGCGGGTAAGGAGACTGGCGGCTTCAGCGGCCAGGCCGGTCACATCGGAAGTGTCCTCGGCACTTGCTGCGAGACTTTCGATAATAAACAGCTTGTGTTCGGGCTGGCTCTTAAGTTCTAATGCGGCGATTTTTTCCACCAGCGCGGCGCCTGCCTGGCCGTTCACGTTCCATGCCGGGCCGATGGCGGCTTCGCGCAGCTTGGCTCCCAGGTCGCGCACCTCGGCCGCGGGGTGGGAGAGCAGCCGCGAGACCTGGGTCTCCAGCGTCCGAGCGTTCGTGATCTGGCCGAGCGAGGTGTTGGTGGCCAGCGGCAGCAGGTAGCGGGCCACGTCGAAGGCGCGCGCCTTGAGAGTCCGCTCGTAGGCCTCCGGCTTCATCGTCTCCGGGCAGGGAACGCGCCGGCGCAGGGCTTCCAGAACCGCCGCGGTCGTGCGCTGGTAGGCGGCAAAAAGACTCGTAACGGTATCGGAATAAAGCCGCGCCGAACCGGAATCCTCGCCAAAATCAGGAAAATACCAGCCGGATTTGAGGAAGTTCTGGTAACGCGTGGATCGCTCTTGCCCGTCCCACCTCTGCTCGTCCACCAGCACAATGGCGGCCAGCAGGCTGAGCCGCTCGATAGCCATCGCGACGTGGGCCAGGTCGGCGATGGAGCGGTGGCCGTATTGAAAATAAAAGGTGTTGAGAAACTGCTCGGCGCGCTGGCGGCTGATCTCGGCCAGCGACTCGCGCATGGAGAGAGCGGAGCGGGAGTACTTGGCCATGGCATAGGCCAGCACTTCGGGATCGGCGCCGTGCACGGCGAAGACTTCGGTCTGATTGCGGGCGCCGGGGGGCATCAAAGATTCACTGGACATTTGTGTGTGCTCGCGAACAGAATACGACATTGGGGCGGATTGAGTTGTGCATCCTTGCTCCCGTTCGCGGCGTCTATTGAATCAGCCGAAGCGAGAGCGGCAGGTCAGGGCAAGCCGGTACAAGGCAAGTCAGGAGCAACCCAGCCATGCTGGAATATCTGGCACGCACGTCGCACAAGCCGCGGCCCTTGCCGTCGGGCCGCTGGCTGATGAAGCAGCGCTGGAACGATCTGCTCTTTGCCCACTGGCCAGTGCCGGCCTCGGTCGTTGCGCCGCTGATTCCAGAGGGTTTGCAGGTGGACACCTTCCAGGGCTCCGCGTGGCTGGGAGTGATGCCCTTCTGGATGGACCGCATCAAGGTGCGCGGCATTCCCCCGCTTCCCGGGGTGCGCAGCTTTCCCGATCTGAGTTTGCGCACCTATGTCCGCGAAGAGCGCACCGGAACGCCGGGAGTGGTCTGTCTCTCGCTGGATGCCAGCAACCTGCTGGCGGTGGCCGTGGGGCGCGCCGCCTATCGCCTCCCCTACCACTGGGCCGAGATGCACATGGAGCAGCGGACGGAGCGGGAGTTTTCATTTTATAGCCGCAGGCGCTTTGCCGGCCGGCAGGTGATCTTCAAGGCGCGCTACCGCGGGCTGGGTCCGTCGCGGCGGCTGGCGGAGAGCGGCGAGGGCTCTCTGGAGCACTTCCTGATGGAGCGCTACAGCCTCTTTTCCAGCAACCGGGACGGCCAGCCCATCCGCGCCAACCTGCACCACATCACCTGGCCGCTCGAAGAGGCCGAGGCGGATATCGAGCGGAACGATCTGGCGGCGGTGCTCGGCATTCAATTGCCGGAGCTGGAGCCGGTGCTGCACTACACGCGGAGGCTGGCGGTTTATGTGTGGCCGGCGGAGTTGGTGCGGCCGTCCCTGGTGGCGCGCCCCGTGACGGTGGCGGCTACGCCGTCGGGGTAAAAAAGACAGGGAACAGGGACAGGTTTCGGCTGTATGGTGCAGTTTCCGAATCGGCGACAATCCAACCGCGATCCCGTTAATGAGCTCCGAGGCCATTGGCGATGAATGGCCCAGTGTTCTTCCTGTTGCTTTCTCTTAATTCCGCAAATGACGTAAATCGGTCTTTAGGGGATCCGAAAGAGATGAACCTCTGCGCCGTCTTGTTCCATCACGATGTGTCCATTTGGAGAAATCTTCAAATTCGCGCCCGGCGCATAACTGTGCCGAAAGAGCATCCGCGAAGTTTGCGAGTTGAACACTGCAAAACGGTGGAATACGACTCCATAACAGTCATCGAAGTCTCCCAATAGACAGCCATCGACGCGGTACAGAATCCGTCGCGGCTCCGCAGCCGACATCTTCGTGTCGCTGCTGTCAATGAATGGTGGCCTAATTTTGGCAATATCCCCCATAGTGACCGTTTCGCCCGTCGGCGTTTCTGCGAAGAGACGTTTGCCATCGAAGCTCGCCACAAGCAGCCTGTCCGATGCAACGAGACCGACTATGTAGTACCCTGAGGCTCCCCCAATTTGAGGCATTGCGAAGCTGCGCTCTGGTCCGTGTGAACCGACAACCTCGCATTGTTTTCTCTCTTCCACGCAAACGAGAAATCCGTCATCGGTGGCGCCCCTGAAGGATTCTCCCTTAGGCATCATTATCTCAGCGATTGGGTCGCTGGACGAGCCTTGGTAAAGACGCAACTGGGACTTAGCGGGACCCCAGATTGCCATTGCTGTGCGTGAGGGCGAAAGCTCGCCGCCGAAATCACATCCACCGGATTGTCCGCTTCCGGAGAGTGTGATCGACCTTGCGACTTGCAAGTTGCGCGACAACAGTTCGACACGGTCCGCGGTGCAGACGGTGACGTATTCGATAGGTCCGGCAACCAATTCGACCAAATCGGGTCGCCGGATGGCAGCCAGTTCATGTCCTTGCAGATCGATTTCGGTAATCCTGGTGTCAGTTGGCTTGCCCCGATCGCTCTTGTCACAGGTAAACGCCACAGGAGCGCTGACCACCAAGTGGTCATCATCCAGAAACTCGAGATGCCCCGGATACCCGAAGCAACCGGCCTTCACGAGGCCATATTGCGACAAATCCAGCTTCCACTCTTGCGCTGTTTGGGCTTGGCCCAGCAGCGCTATCAAGAATAGGGCTGCCCCGCCTGTTATTGCAAATCTCATTGATCTACATCATAAACCCTTGTAACAGAGCCGACTCAGGTTTTTGATGGCGGATGACAAATCACAATTCACTCACCGAGCTGCTCCGGGCGGTTAACCGGCTAACCGGAGAATGCACCACTGTTCAAAAGGCGAGGGCTGGAACCACTGCCATCCCTTTTCCTCTAAAATTGTTGTGTGCGGGCCGGAAGCGTCTTTCGTTGGGAGGCGCGTCTTCGATCCGGCTACAGCATCCAAGAAGAATGAGATTGCCTTTCACCGCAGCCGATCCGCGGGAAAGCGAAAAGGGACCGACATTGAATCATCCGAAAGCCAAGTACTCTCCGACTCCAGCCGTCCGGTTGAATGACCGCCGATGGCCCGGCAAAATCATCGACAAGGCGCCAATCTGGTGCAGCGTTGACCTGCGCGACGGCAATCAGGCGCTGATTGATCCGATGGATGCGGAGCGCAAGAACAGAATGTTCGATCTGCTGGTCAAGCTGGGTTTCAAGGAAATCGAAGTGGGATTTCCCGCCGCCTCGCAGACGGATTTTGATTTTTGCCGTGCACTGATTGAATCGGGGCGCATCCCGCCCGATGTCACCGTGCAAGTGCTGACGCAGGCGCGCGAGCCGTTGATTCGCCGCACCTTCGAGGCGTTGCGGGGCGCGCCGCGCGCCATCGTTCACCTCTATAACTCGACCTCGACGGCGCAGCGCGAGATTGTCTTCAAGATGGATCGCGAGGGAGTGAAGCAAATTGCCGTCCAGGGCGCGCGGATGCTGCAAGAAATCTCGGCATCGTATCCGGGAACGGATTGGATCTTCGAGTATTCTCCGGAGAGTTTCACCGGGACTGAGTTAGATTACGCGCTGGAGATTTGCGAGGCTGTGCTGGCGGTCTGGAAGCCCACGCCACAACATCGAGTCATTATCAATCTGCCGGCTACGGTGGAAAACGCCACGCCCAATGTCTATGCGGATCAGATCGAGTGGATGGGCCGCAACTTCAAGAATCGGGATTCCATCCTCCTGAGCGTGCATCCGCACAATGACCGGGGCACCGCGGTTGCCGCGGCGGAGCTGGCGATCATGGCGGGAGCCGACCGCGTCGAGGGCACGCTCTTTGGAAATGGAGAGCGCACCGGCAATGTTGATCTGATAACTCTTGCTTTGAACTTATACACTCAGGGCATCGATCCGGAGCTGGATTTTTCCGATCTGCCGGGCGTGATCGAGTGCGCAGAGTTTTGCAATCAGTTGCCTGTACATCAGCGCCATCCCTACGCCGGCGAGTTAGTCTTCACGGCATTTTCCGGCTCCCACCAGGATGCTATCAAGAAGGGATTCGCGGTTCAGTCCGGCAAGGCATTATGGGAGGTTCCCTATCTGCCTTTGGATCCCAATGACATAGGCCGGACTTATCAGGAGATCATCCGGGTTAATAGCCAGTCGGGCAAAGGCGGTGTGGCCTATCTTCTGGAGCGCGATTACAGCCTCCGGCTGCCGCGCAAATTGCAGATCGAATTCAGCCGAGTGATTCAGAAGATCAGCGACCAGACAGGCCGCGAGATACGCCCCGCGGAGTTATGGACTGCCTTCGAGGCGGAGTATCTCAGTCAGCGCAGCCCGCTTTCCTGCATTCAGTATTCCGAGAGCTCCAGCTCTGGGACCGTCACGATCGCGGCAACGGTCAATGATAGCAGCATGGAACACTCGATCACCGGAAACGGAAACGGCCCTATCGATGCGTTTGTAGGAGCCATGAACAAGGAGTTCGGCCTTGACCTTCGAGTCGTCGATTACCAGGAGCAGGCCATAAGCAAAGGCGCTTCCGCCTCCGCGATGGCATTTATCGAGATACAATTCGGAGAATCGGAATCGGTATTTGGCGCGGGGATGAATCCGAACATTGTTACGGCTTCCCTCGATGCCATTCTGAGCGCCGTCAATCGCGCGCTCAAATTGGGAAGAGCCGCGTTGCAGCCTGTGAAGCGCTGATTGGCCCATTTATAATCAGGTTCGAAAGGGCGCGGAGATCTCTGCGCGGAGGTCAAAGGGAGAATATGGCGGATTTGCAGGGAAGAATTGCGCTGGTAACCGGGGCTGCGCAAGGCATCGGGCGCGCCATCGCGCTGGAACTGGCGAAGGCCGGGGCCACGCTGGCCATTGCGGACATCAACGAAGTCAAACTGGCTCTGGTCGCGGCGGAGATTGAGGCGCTGGGCGGCACGGCCGCGGCGTTCAAGCTGGACGTGTCGAATCAGCAGTCGATTGAGGACGGCGCCAAAGCGGTGCTGGACAAGTTCGGCAAGGTCGAGGTTCTGGTTAACAACGCCGGCATCACTCGCGACGCGCTGATGATGAGCATGAAGCGCTCGGACTGGGATCTGGTGATCGCCATCAATCTGACTGGGCCATTTCTGCTGACCCAGGCCCTGCTGCGTCCGATGATCAAGAACCGCTGGGGCCGGATCATCAACATGGCCAGCGTGGTGGGACGCGCCGGGCAGGCGGGCCAGGTGAATTACGCGGCCAGCAAGGCCGGGCTGATCGGCCTGACAAAATCGCTGGCGCGCGAGGTGGCCTCGCGGGGGATCACCGTAAATGCCGTCGCGCCGGGCTACATTGAGACGCCCATGACGGCGGTGCTCGACGAGAAGGTGAGCGCGGCGATGCTGGCCAATATACCTTTGAGCCGGCGGGGAACGGACCTCGATGTCGCCCAGGCGGTCAAGTTCCTGGCCTCGGATGCGGCGTCTTACATTACCGGCCATGTGCTGGACGTGAACGGCGGAATGTTCATGGGGTGATCGCCTCTGCGCCGGGTACCGGGTGGCCCAGGTCTTGATTTTTAGACCTGGGAATCCACAAACCCAGCCGATCGTTTACTTGGCCGCCTTGGGCGCATCCACGCGCACCAGCAGCACATCATGGCTGGCCAGCTCCAACGGCATATTCTCGGTCAGCTCCACCGTCTTGCCCGTCCACAATTCCTTGGCTGTCTGCGTTCCGGCCAGGCCGAGTTTGCGCAGGTTCAGGTGGAAGGGATGGGTCGCGTACCGGTCGCTGCCGGCGTTGACGATAGCGATGGCCAGCGCGCCGCCAGCCAGATGCCGGGCCCAGACATCGACCTCTCCCTCCGAGTAAACGCGCGCGCCCTGCTTGCCGAGCCGGTCCTGATCGATGGCGATCACCTCGCGGTTGGTCAGGATGGCCTTGATCTCCGGCTTCATGTTGGGCAGGTCGTTGCCGGCCAGCAGAGGCGCGGCCAGCATCGCCCACAGCGAAAAGTGGGTGCGGTTTTCCGCCAGCGAGAGCTTGCCGTTGCCCACTTCGAGCATATCGGGATCGTTCCAGTGGCCAGGCACGGCGTATTTTTCCAAGCCCTCCTGCTGGCTGACGATCGCGTAGATGCGGTCCCAGTGCGGGTCAATGTCGCCGGTAGTGCGCCACAGGTTGCCGCCCACCGAGGGCGCCCACTCCCACACAGCGTCCCAGCCATACTGGCAGAACGAATAGACGATGGGCCGCCCGGTGGCCTTGAGCGCCTTGTTCATCTTGTCGTAGGCGGCAATCATGATCCTCATCTGCTCCGCCTTGTCGTTGGGAGCCTGCTTCATCATTACCGAGGGAATGAAGCTGCACAGGTCGTACTTCAGATAGTCGATGCCCCAGGAGGCGTAGAGCTGCGCGTCCTGCTCCTCGTGGCCCAGCGAACCCTCGTAGCCGGCGCAGGTCTTCGGCCCCGGCCCTGAGTAGATGCCGATCTTCAGCCCCTTGGAGTGAACGTAATCGGCCAGCGCCTTCATGTCGGGGAACTTGGCATTCGTGTGCAGCACGCCGCTCGCGTCGCGCTCCCCCTCCCAGGTGTCGTCGATGTTCACGTAGACGTAGCCGGCGTCCTTCATGCCGCTAGCCACGATCTGATCGGCGGAGTCGCGGATGTTCTTGTCGGTGACCTTGCCGAAGAAGAAGTTCCAACTGTTCCAGCCCATCGGCGGCGTCTGCGCCACCTGCACCTGCGGTGCGGCCAACTTCGCCTTCGGCGAGGTCACTTTCGCAGTGGCGGGCGTTTGCGATACGGCGGTAAATGCTGTCAGTGCAAGAGCAACTGTAGAGAGCGAAGCGAATGCGCGCATGGTCGATCCTCGTAGAAATGAATTCAGGGAAAATTCTATGCCGGGGAAGCGGTTTAGGCAATTCCGGGCTGCCTTGCGGAGGGGTCGGAGAGCGAAAGTTAAGCCACAACCCGCGCAAGGGCGATAAAATGCTAGAAGAATAACTCAGGAAAGGGAGTGGAAGATTTTTTCCGAGGCCGGCCATGGAAGCGGATGTGACCACGCTGTTTCTTGAGTTTTCCCGCCGCAAGCTGCTGGAGCAGTACTGGCCCCGGCTGCGGGGATGCGTCGAATGGCTCACCGAAGAGCAAATCTGGTGGCGTCCCAACGACGCCAGCAACAGCATCGGCAACCTGATCCTGCATCTGAACGGCAATGTGCGCCAGTGGCTGGTCGCTTCGTTCAACCAGCAGGAAGACACCCGCGACCGGCCCGCGGAGTTCAGCGAAGCCAAGTCGATGCCCGCGTCTGTGCTGTTGGAAACACTTGGCGCAACCATGCGGGAAGCCGCGGAGGTGCTGGCTCTGCTGACCCCGGCCGACATGATCGCGCCGTTTGAAATCCAGGGGTACAAAGTCACCGGCCTGGAAGCCGTTTACCAGGTCGTCGAGCACTTCGGCATGCACTATGGGCAGATTCTCTATATCGCCAAATATATAGGCGGCAAGGATTTGGGCTTATATGCAGAACTGAACAAGACCGGCCGGGCTGACTGAAGGCCCGGCCGCTCGGAGATGCCGTTACGAGCGGACAACCTTACTGTGGGGGTATATTTTTACCGATGAGAGATGATGGTTTGGTGCAAGATCCAGACGAGCCTGGAACAATACGCCTCGTTGTAGATGGACAGTTTCTGAAAAGCACTTCCGGCTGGATGGATGAAAACGGCAGCGCAGTTCTGACGTTCTGGGAGGCTGCGGCCCCGAATTGCGCCTCTATTGCCATGAAGGACCTCTTTTTTTGCGAGACCGTTAAAGTTGTTCTCCCAGGGGCCAAGAAGGACCTCCTCAACTGGGAGTTCGCTTCAGCAGAATTTGAGCCAGGTGCCTCCATTAATGTTGGGCCAAGACCCGTCGTGTTCCTGATCGAGTACGATCTTGAATTCTGGGCTCAGCCGTATAGCATTGCTGACCTTGCGACCTGTATCGAGACCGTCCTCGACGAGCACCCAGAATTCGAGCTTGAGTACTGGCAACGCGATGAAAATACTTGCATCGAAGGATTTGGAGTTTCAACAATAGTTACCCTCAACACAACAATCAAAGAGATTGCTGATTCATCTCCAAGCTTAGTGAGGCTCACTGAATTAATTCGGGAGGAACTAGATAAGTATATAAATCGAGGTTCTTTGGTTGTGGGTTTTGAATTTCCATTTCCAATTAAGAGCGCATGCGAACAATATTTAATGTACTTTATTCAGTTTTTGAGAGACTTAGGGATTGAAGCGAATGCCCAGCTCAAGGGGGAAGCTACTAAAGTGCTGTTCACTGTAACGCCTCGGGAACATACTGAGGCGTTGGAGCGAATCCGCGAGGCTCTTGATCTGTACCTGCGAATCCCAACGGTTCCGGAATTTGGATTGGCGACGAAAGGCTTCACCGATGCAGCCGTATCTCAGCTGCAAGCGAATGTCCTACATCTACAATCGCAGGTTCTGCTTGCAAAGGCGCTATTGGAGGCGAAGGAAGCTGCGCTTTGTGCGAGAAACGACCAAATCCTGGCCCTTCAGGAAAGACTGGATCTGAGACGGTTCCTCCCTGCTGCGCCCTCCGATACAAAACAGCCCTCCGATTCCGAGCCCATTCTCAAAGGAATCATTGCGGTAAAAAAATACGACTATAAATTTTTACAAATCGACTTTCCAGAGATACTCCGAAGACTAAAGAGAGTTCGGTAGGACCCGGCTCAGTCGATTCCTGTCCTTCGGTCAGGTGAGCCGAGCCGGACGTCCTACAGTGAACTCATATCGATCACAAATCGGTACTTCACATCCTGCCTGAGCATTCGCTCGTAGGCTTCGTTGATCTTCTGGATGGGAATCACTTCTACATCGGAGACGATGTTGTGCTGGCCGCAGTAGTCCAGCATCTCCTGCGTCTCGGGCATGCCGCCGATCATCGAGCCGGAAAGCGCGGCGCGCTTGAAGATGAGGTTGCCCACGTTGAGGACAGGGAACTTATCCGGCAGGCCGACCAGGGCCATCGTAGCGTCCTGCTTCAGCAGCGCGGTGTATGGGTCGAGCGAGTGCGGGGCGGCGGCAGCGTCCAGGATGAAGTCGAAGGACTTGAAGTGGCCCTTCATCGCGTCGGCATCGCTGGAAAGCACAACCTCATCGGCGCCCAGCCTCAGGGCATCTTCGCGCTTGCGGAGATTGGTGGTGAACTGGACCGTGTGCGCGCCGAAGGAGTGGGCGAACTTGAGCGCCATGTGGCCCAGCCCTCCCAGGCCGACGATGCCCACCTTCATGCCGGGACCCACCTTCCAGTGGCGCAGCGGCGAATAAGTGGTAATGCCGGCGCAGAGCAGCGGGGCCACGGCGGCCAGATCGAGATTCGCGGGCACGAGGTGGGCGAAGCGTTCATCCACGACATAGTTCGAGGAGTAGCCGCCCATGGTGATCGTGCCGTCCACGCGGTCCGTGGCGGCGTAGGTGAGTGTGGGCCCCTCATCGCAGTAGTGCTCTTCGCCGCGCGCGCAGGGGGCGCACTGGCGGCAGGAGTCCACGATGACGCCGATAGCCGCGATCCCGCCCACCTTGAATTTTGTTACGGCGCTGCCGGCGGCCGTCACCCGGCCCACGATTTCGTGGCCGGGAACCATGGGATAGATCGAGTTGCCCCACTCGTTGCGGATCATGTGCAGGTCACTGTGGCAGACGCCGCAGTAGAGGATTTCGACGGCGATCTCGGTGGGGCCGGGCTCGCGGCGGGTGAAGTTGAAGGGAGCAAGCGGCGATTGCGCGTTCGGTGTGGCGTAGCCTTTGGTCGTGGGCATGAGAAGTTTCCTTTCGGAGTGAATTCTACACCAGCGGGTGCAGACGGAGTTGCAGATTGGAGCGCGTTTGAATACGCGGTCTCCAGTGATTCTCTCGATTGTAGAGGCTGGGTGCCCCAGGTCCCGCGTTTGGGACCTGGGAAACCACGAACCCAAACCGGCCCAGCTCATCAGAATCAGCCCAGCTTGCCGTCGCATATTATGCCGGCAATGAACCCGCTAACTTGCTAACTCGCGATCACCGCGAAGCGGTGGCTAACTTGCTAAATGGTTAACCAGTCCTCGCAAGTTTTAGCGATAGGATAGAGGAGCCCCAAATCTCAACCAGTTGTTGTTCATAGGGAGTGGTGAATCCACTGGGAAATCAGATTGGCCGCCGGGCGCAGGCCAGACGCGGAATGCGTTGCAAATCCGGAACAAACTCGATCTCTTCAAAGCCGGAGGTTGCGAGCAGTTCGGCGACTGCAGGCGATTGACCGTAGCCGATTTCGAGAACCACAAAGCCGCCGGGAATGAGCGCATCAAAGGTTGCGGGAATGAGCCGCCGATAGACTTCGAGGCCGTCGTCGCCTGCAAAGAGCGCCAGCGCTGGCTCGTACTCGCGCACCTCGACGGAGAGCGACTCGCGGTCCGCCTCCGCGACGTACGGCGGATTGGAGACGATGAACTCGAATCGTTCCTCTGTGACAGGCACGAGCAAATCGCCTTCAAGAAAGCGCATAGCGACTCCGTTGCGTTTGGCGTTTTCGCGGGCGATGGCCAAGGCGGATTTGGAGAGATCGATTGCTGTAATGGATGCTTGCGGCAATTTGTACGCCAGCGCGATGGCAATGCAGCCGGAACCAGTGCCCACATCAACAATGCGCGGGGCAGCGAAGTTGGCTGCTAACTCCAGAACCTTCTCGACCAGATGCTCGGTCTCCGGCCTCGGAATCAGCACATCCGGCGTAACTCGAAAAGGCAGCCCGTAAAACTCCGTCTCGCCGGTGATGTATTGAATTGGTTCGCCGGTGCGTCTTCTCATTACTAGAGTTTTAAAATTATCACTAATTATTGGCATAGTGGACAAGTATCTATTCGCGACCAACCAAGCACTGTTGATATTCTGCGCTATTCCATGATAAGTCAGCCAGGCTTTGTGTCCAGCATGCGCGTTTTCTCTTATAATGTGCAGTAAAAGCGTCTCTGCGTCGCGTCGCGCACGCTCCGGATGCGGCCCCTCGCAGAGCGTGCGCTCGGCTTCGTCTATTAAAGCACGAATCGTTGATTCCTTGTGCTTCATGAATTGCCGCCGGCCTTCAACTGCTCGGCCTGGTAGTGTGTGATCAGCGCATCCACGATGGGCTGCAAGCGGCCCTCCATCACCAGGTCAAGCTGGTGCAGTGTGAGTCCGATGCGATGGTCGGTCAGCCGGTTTTGCGGGAAGTTATAGGTGCGAATCTTCTCGCTGCGGTCGCCTGTGCCTACCATCTGCTTGCGTTCCCGCGCTAACTCGGCATTCTGCTTATCCATCTCCATCTCATAGAGCCGCGAACGTAGCACGCGCATTCCCTTTTCGCGGTTCTTGATCTGCGATTTTTCATCCTGGCAGCTAACTACTGTATTCGACGGAATGTGCGTAATGCGCACGGCAGAGTAAGTGGTGTTCACCGACTGCCCGCCGGGGCCGGAGGAACAGAAAGTGTCGATGCGAATATCCTTGGCTTCAATCTTCACATCCACCTCCTCGGCCTCGGGCAGCACGGCAACGGTGATCGCCGAGGTATGCACGCGCCCTTGCGCCTCGGTGGCCGGAACGCGCTGCACGCGATGCACGCCGCTCTCCCACTTCATCTGCGAGTAGACCCGCTCGCCCTCGATGATGGCGATCACTTCCTTGTAGCCGCCCACGCCCGACTCGGACATCGAAAGCAGCTCGATCTTCCATTTGTGCTGCTCGGCGAAGCGCTGATACATGCGAAAGACTTCAGCGGCAAAGAGCGAAGCCTCGTCGCCGCCCGTGCCCGCGCGAATTTCCAGGATCACGTTCTTCTCGTCGTTGGGATCCTTGGGCAGCAGCATGATTTTGATCTCTTCTTCCAGCGCCGGCTCGCGCGGCGCAAGCTGCGCAATCTCCTCCTCGGCCATCGCGCGCATATCCGGGTCGGCCAGCATCGCGCGCGCTTCGGCCAGGCCCAGGCGCACCAGCTTCAGCTCGCGGAATTTCATCACCGGGGACTCCAGCGCGCTGAGCGCCTTGCCCGCCTTCTGGTACTTTTCGCGGTCGTTGACGATCTCCGGCAGCGAAAGCTGCGCGGAAAGCTCTTCGTAACGCTCTTCCATCTGTTGCAAACGATCAATCATACATTCCTCATGGTTACGGCTAAACTCAATCGCCCATGCCGGGGCGCGTTGCTGCTGTGGGGATGAATCTGAAAAAGGGCAGGGAGCGAGTGCAGGCGGCGAGCGCCGCTAGAGCAGGGCCGGGATGGGCTGATGAAGAACCACTTCGTCTTCTATTCTACCGCGAAATGAGAGCATTGGCATCACAGAAAAGGATTGACGATCTCGACGCCATCGACAACGCGCCCGTGCTGCATATCTTCTGAGAGTATGACGCGGCAGCCCGCCTGCTTGGCCATGCGCAGAACCAGCGCATCCCAGTACGAAAAGCCAAGCAGCCGGTGCATATCGATGGCAGCCAGTATGTCGTTCACTTTTGGCTCCGCAACAATAAAGCCCAAAAAATACTCAACCTGATCGCGAGCAATGCCGGGGTCGAGCTTCTGCTTTCGTGTAACAGTAACGAAGTACTCCTGAAGTACTTGCAGGGAGATTACACCTGTGCGCCGGCTCCGTAGAGTCGTAATCAGCTCAATCGACTTGCTTTGTTTGACGGGATACAACGCGTCATCGGCATAAACCAGGATATTTGTATCGAGAAATGTCCGCGGGCCGCTACCTTCGTTCATAAAGCTCATCCCGGTTAAACTTCCAGCCGTTGGAGTTTCCTTTTCCGCAACGCTTCACGAACTCGGCATTGGCGCGCTCGACTTCTTTCTCTCCAGCCACGTGCGCAAGATGCTCACGAATCTCCTGATTCAGGCTTTTGCCCACGGCGCGCAGCTTCTCCCGCGCCCGCTCGACAATTTGCTCATCGATAGAGAGGGTGATGTTCATGTACACAGTATACGTGCGCACATATCCTGTGTCAATTCGCAGAAACGTCCCCGCATTGTCGAGCAGGGTCCGGGTCGCCAGATCGCTGCCAGCGCCAGCCAGAGGCTTCCTCCCATTCCAGAACAGCAACTCGTAACCATGCACGCGGCTGTGCAGGTCTAGAATCGGCTGGCGAGCCACGGAAGAAGCTTGGTGGCTTCCGGCGCGGAACTCCGTGCCCCGCCGTTGCGTAGTAAACTCATATCGGTTCCTTCAAGGAGGCAAGTATGTTTTGCAGCGGATGTGGTTTGGCATTACCGCCGGAGCAGGGCTTCTGCCCGCAGTGTGGCCGTCCGGCAGCGCCGCCGGTTCCCTCCGTGCCCGGCCTGGAGTTCGAACTGCAAAACTACGCGGGCAAAGTGAAGGCGCTCGCCGTCGTCTGGTATATCTATGCCGCCTTCGCTCTGCTGACCGGAATCGTCGGGCTGACCTTCGCCAACGCCTTCTTCTCCGGCCGCTTCGGCCCTTGGATGCAAGGCCCCTGGGCGCACAACCCCATGCCGCCCCTGTGGTTTATGCCGGCGTTCCTGCATTTCGCCTGGGTCTTCCTGGTGCTACGCGCCGCCTTGGCGCTGGCCGCCGGATGGGGCCTGATGGAGCGCGCGCCGTGGGGAAGGATCGTGGCCATCGTAGCCGCTATCCTGAGCCTGATCAAGTTCCCCTTCGGAACCGCCCTGGGCATCTGGACCCTGGTGGTGCTGCTGGGCTACCGCAACTCCACGCTCTACGACCAGCTTTGAAAATGTCGTCCATAACCCTTCGGTTCACAACCAGGCATTAATATAGGGCAATTCCTGCCAGTTGTCCGCGATTCCCGGTCAGAGCATACCCGCTGTCCGCCACTCCCGGAGTAGCTGCCTTTCGCCGCACAAAGACCGCCGCCAGCTTGTCTTCGTAGCCAAGCTCGAACTCTGTGTCCATCCGCAGCAGTTGCGTCAGCGGAGCTTTGAGAGGCATGATTACCAAACCCGCCTTCTTCAGATCGGGATCAGAGGACCATTCCGGCTGTCCCCCGCATGTCGCCATCGCGCGATAGATCTGCTGATCGCCGTGTAACGCCGCGCGGCCATCGATGCTGACCGGCATCCGCAATGCCCATATCAGATAGCCGCCCCAGTTATAGTCGTTATACAATGGCCCGCTCCAGCCCTTCTCCTTCATCACTTCCACTGCGCGCACCGGAAGATTCTCGGCCATCTTCTTCTGCAGATGAGCATTGTTCACCTGCAACCCCCAGGAGGCCACACTTACCGCTACTCCCGCGATCATCACCACCAGGGGCGCAAAGCCTGCCGTTAAACGCGGTTGATTCTCTTTGTCCCCTTTCAGCCCGCGCGCCAGAATTGCCCCGGCGGCAAGAATCAGCACCCACGTATCGCGCTGCGATTTGAATGAAACATACACGGCAAAGGCCAGCAGCAGCATCTCGAAGAATGCCATGCGCCGCGCCCAGGCCAGCGTAGCGACGGCCGCCAGCGCAAACAGCACCACCAGCCAATCGTCAAAGCTCCGAAATCCCATTGCGGCCATCTCACTCACGCTATTCAGAACGCCGGACTGGGTCGCCAGATCCTTGGCAACCAGATAAATCCTCCAGCCATAGGGATTGGCCAGCGGCGCCAGGATACAAGCCAGAAAGATGCCGCCCAGCCAGCTTGCCCGCAGCCGTGTCTCCACTCCGCTCAACCAGCGCGCTGCAATACTCTCCGCCACGGCGATGCCCAGCACCGCCAGCCCGTCAATGAACTGAATGTGCAGGTTGGCCCAAAGCGCAAAAAGCAGCGGCAGCCATAACAGCTTCCGTATCTTGCCCGACCTGCGCGCCTGCATCAGAATGTCCAGTTCCAGCGCGAAAAACAGGATCGTGAATAACCATGGCCGGGGCGTATAAAAATGCCCAAGCGCTATGCAGATCAACGCGGTCAGCAACACGGCAAATGAAAAATCCGCCTGCAAGCGCCCGATCAGGCGATATACTGCCATCGCAATCAACACCGCCATCGAGACGCTGTAAACCATCAGACCAATCAGGCCCAGATGCTGGAAGAGCGCGTAAACAATCAACTCGAAGAGCCAGCTGTAAGCCGCCCAGAATTTTCCCGCGCCAAAGCTGGAAAAGCCATCCGTCCACGGCACGGCTCCGTGCTGCCAAATCCACTCCCCGGTCCGAAGATGCCACCAAATATCCAGATCGTCAACCAACACCAATCGCAGGCAGACCATCGCGGGAGCAAAGAAGAGCGCCGCCAGAATCAACGCCTGCGCCCATTGAATGCTGCGCAGAGACGCCTTCGCCCGGCCGCCCGCAACTGCCAGCGGCGCATCGCCCTTCTCCCGATTCATATCAGGCCCAATCTCACTTGATTCCATGGTCATGCATATAGTAGAGCATTTTGCCTATTGGTATAGAGTGGATTTCCTACTTGGGTCAAGGTTGCCGGTCGCTGCAAAAACAGGTAGCGCCGGCCTCCTGGCCGGCTGTCGCGTGGACCTCCCGGTCCACGCCGGACTCTACACCAACAGGAAAAACACTGCGCTTTGCATGTTGGCTTCCTAACCCATCCTTCCCGCTTTTTTCTGCGCCATGGGTGGGATACCCTGATCTCTGTTCTCTGATCTCTGTTCTACAATCTGAACCATGAGCTTCCCTGAAACACGAATGCGCCGCCTCCGCCGCACCGAATCCCTCCGCGCTCTCGTCCGCGAGACCGCCGTCACGCCCGGCGACCTGATCTACCCACTCTTTCTCTGCCCCGGCGAGGGCGTGCGCCGCGAGGTCGGCTCCATGCCGGGCGTCTTCAACCTCTCCGTCGACGAAGCCGTCCGCGAAGCCGAGGAGGCCGCCCGTCTCGGCCTTGGAGGCCTGCTGCTCTTTG
Organism: Acidobacteriaceae bacterium; assembly: GCA_003134855.1. Lineage (GTDB taxonomy): Bacteria > Acidobacteriota > Terriglobia > Terriglobales > Acidobacteriaceae > Telmatobacter. The sequence continues at coordinate 74,172 of PLCS01000001.1, read as the reverse complement.
GCCTGCCTGAAAACAAGGACGAGCAGGGCTCCGGCGCTTATGACGACAACGGAATCGTGCAGCAGGGCCTGCGCGCGCTCAAAGCCTCGCCCGCCGCCAAAAAACTCGTCCTCATCGCCGACGTCTGTCTCTGCGAGTACACCAGCCACGGCCACTGCGGCATGGTCGTCGAAACCATCGACGGCTTTGAAGTCGAAAACGATTCGACCCTCGATCTGCTCGCCCAGACCGCTGTCAGCCAGGCCCGCGCCGGCGCTGACGTCGTCGCCCCCAGCGACATGATGGACGGCCGCGTCGCCGCCATCCGCCGTCTGCTCGACGACGAAGGCTTCCCGCAGACGCCCATCCTCAGCTACGCCTCCAAATTCGCCTCGGCCTTCTACGGACCCTTCCGTGAAGCCGCCGCCTCCGCGCCCCTGTTCGGCGACCGAAAAACCTATCAAATGGACGGCGCAAACCTGCGCGAGGCACTGTGCGAGATCGAACTCGACCTTGAAGAAGGCGCGGACATGATCCTGATGAAGCCCGCCATGCCCTACCTCGACGTAATCCGCGCCGCCCGCGAGCGCGTCGACGTGCCCATCGGCGCATACCAAGTCTCCGGCGAATACTCGATGCTCCAGGCCGCCTTCCAAAAGGGCTGGCTCGACCACGACCGCGCCATCCTCGAATCGCTGCTCAGCATCCGCCGCGCCGGCGCAGACTTCATCGTCACCTACTTCGCCAAGGAAGCCGCCAAACTGCTCGCTTGAGCAGTGGTATTTCCGCTTGCCCTTCACGGCCGATGATCGGGCGGAATAAGGTTTGCACAGTGGACATGACTCACAAACCGGATGATAATGAATAAGGGAGAGTGATATGGGATACGTATTGCCAATAGGGAGTTCCAAGTACAAGTTTGTGAGTCCCGATGCCGGAAAAGCTATTAAACCTGTGCCGAGAGTTCTGGTGAAGCTTCCACCCCCGGTAAAGGTTCCCCCTCCGCCAGCGCAATCCAATTCGCCGAAACAATAGCAGAAGTGAAAGTGGCTGTTCACTATGCCGGCTACTCTTCTCGCTTTGCAAGTACTCCTGATCCTGCTGCCAGGATTCTCAGCAGCATACATCGTACAGGCCTTGGCTACACGCCGTTCGCAGTCGGACCTCGAACGAGTGATTGAAGCCATCGTTTTCAGCTTTATCATCTATGTCTGCTATATCTCGGTTAATAGCGGGAAGCTGCCTTTCCGAATATTACACGATCCCTCCGGCAAGACCGAAGATACTGTCCTTTGGGAACCTGCACAGTTGATTTTGCTGGCCGTGGTAACTCTGATATTTGCTCTGGCTTCCGTCGCGTACATCCGCTTCGACGGCAATCGGCTCTTTCATTGGATCAAACTTTCGGAACGTACGACACGCAATTCAATTTGGAACGATGTTTTCGAGAGTGAAGCAATTGATGGACAACCGCTTCAAATTGAATTGGCCGATGGAAGAAGTGTATTGGGCAGTTTGCTTTACTACTCGGATGTTGCGGAAGATGCATCGATTTATCTCACTGAGGCCTCGTGGATTGATTCGGATGGTAATACCATCGCGATTCCAGGCTCCGGTATACTATTGACGAGAAATAGCGGCATTCGGGCCGTGAGCCTCCTCAATCCGGCAGTTGAGGCTCCTATATCAGAAGTAGAACCGAAGGCTTCCTAACCGAGTGCCCCATCCTTCGCGAACTTTGCGAAGGGTGGGATACGAGAATCTCACCCGGCCGTCTTTCATTCGCCTTGATTTCGTCGGGGAGGGGTTCGTGGTATCCCACCCTTTCGCCAAAAAGCCGGCGAAAGGATGGGGCACCCAGTTTGGTTGGACGGTATGGGGACCTGGGTCACCCGCCATCCCCTTTAACTCACGCCGCTCGCGCTGCTATCCCAAGTTCCAGGCGCAAGCACGCCTACGCTGGATCGAGATATGGCAACGGGACCTACTCCCGACTAACTACTTTGAACTCCAAGCCGAATCACACGCGACGGATGAGCCACACAATCAGCACAATCACAATAACTGTTCCTAACAAGCCCAAACCTAACATAGCGCCTCCCAGCGGACAAATAGGGCCTTAAAATTACCCTTACAGACAAGATAGGCCCGGATTCCGGCTTCGTCTGATCAAAACCAGACAATGGCGGGTGGCTCGCATCTACCCCCGAATAAACGCCAGCAGGTCCGCGTTCACCTGGTTCTTGAGGGTCGAGCACAGTCCGTGCGGCGCGCCCGGATAGACTTTCAGGGTCGATCCTTTCACCAGCGCGGTCGTGAGCAATGCCGAATCGTTGATGGGCACGATCTGGTCGTCGTCGCCGTGCAGGATCAGCGTGGGCACGTCGATCTTCTTCAGGTCTTCGGTAAAGTCGGTTTCAGAGAATGCCTTGATGCAGTCGTAGCAGGCGTTCAAGCCCGCCATCATCCCCTGTAGCCAGAAGAAATCCCGCAGGCCTTGCGAAACTGTCGATCCGGGCCGGTTGGCCCCATAGAACGGCGTCGTCAAGTCCTTGAAGAACTGCGAGCGGTCGGCCAGAACGCCGCTGCGGATATCGTCGAAAGTTTTTATCGGCAATCCGCCGGGATTACCGGCTGCACTTACCATCAATGGTGTTACAGAACCGATGAGTACCGTCTTGGCTACGCGGCTGGTCCCGTGGCGGCCGATATAGCGCGCCACCTCGCCCCCGCCGGTCGAGTGCCCCACGTGAACCGCGTCCTTCAGGTCCAGCGACTCGGTCAGCTCCGCAAGGTCGTCGGCGTAGGTGTCCATATCGTTGCCATTCCAAGGCTGGCTTGACCGCCCATGGCCCCTTCGGTCATGCGCAATCGTGCGGTATCCGTGCGAGGCTAGAAACAGCATCTGGTCTTCCCAGGCATCCGCATCCAGCGGCCAGCCGTGACTGAAGACCACGGGCTGACCCGCGCCCCAGTCCTTGTAATAGATTTGCGTTCCGTCTTTCGTCGTAATGGTGGGCATTGGAATCTCTCCTTGTTTCGTGTTGCTTCGGGTTGGGAAATCTTGCTTGCCGCAGTCGAGGAAGAAGTGTGGATTCGGCCGGCACTCTGATTGGAACCGCTGCCGGCCGTGCAGTCTGAGCTTTATTGTCCATCGGCGGGTCACCCTCGATTTTGAGGTGTGAGAGACGATCTGGCCGCACGCCTGCCACGCCGAGCAATTCAGATCAGCATCCACCAAAAGGATCGTTGAGACTAGTCGATAGAAGGCTCTGCATCCGTCAAGGAAGCTCCCCAAAGGGTGGCTTGCCTGGTCGCGGACCCTCAAGGCGCAAGGAGATCGCCACTATCATGACAAAACTCAGCACGAACGATAAGACATCAGGCAAGGTTCACGAAGTCACAGGCGCAATCAAGCAGACGGCCGGGCAAATTACCAACGACCCCAACCTTGAAGCTAACGGCAGAACTGAAAAGAACGCGGGCAAAGTGCAGAACTTTGTCGGCAAGGTTGAAAAGGCTGTCGGCGAATAAGCAAATCAACGTCACACACACAAGCGAGAGAGGTCAGGACAATATGTCGCAATCAGTGTTGGAACAGATGGGCGAGCAAATTGACGAAACAAAGCGCAAGGCTTCGCGGGCGGCATCTGCCGTTGCGGATGCGTTTGAGGATGGCGTAGGAGCGGTACGGTGTGCCGCAAAACAAGGCAGCCAGGCCGCTTCAGAGCTTTATGTTGACACCAGACGGCACGTGCAACGGCATCCGGTCGAATCCGTAGCGGCTACATTCGCGGTAGGCATCGCGGCTGGAGCAGCGATCGGCTGGATGGCGGGTCGAAGGCAGGGATAGCAAGTGAGCTGCTGCGTATGAGCGGCCGGGTGAACCACATCTGACCATCCAAAAATCCGGGTGGCTCGTGTCTGCAAACCACAAATTTGGGTGGCTTGTGTCTATAAACCATGAATTTGGGTGGCCCAGGTCTCGGTACTGAGACCTGGGAGACGATCGGTTCGTCCGCCGCCGCGTGGCACGGCGGGCAATTCCAATCAGCTTTCACCAACATGATTGTTGAGACTGGTCGATAAAAAGGATTACAACATCAACTGGTAAGCCATGATTGAAACACGCATTAGGAATTTACTGGAATGCGCTCCAGAATCCCCAGCTTGCGTGCCATCCGCTCGGAGATGCGCATAGGGATGCGCTCTTGCTCGCCGAGTGTAAGAAGAATCAACGGCTGCATGAAGTACGTTGTTTTGCTCAATTGGATCTCATTCCAGGGAATGCGAAGCGGAGGATGGCCGATGCGGAGTAAAAACAGCACGGAAAGATAGAGGGCGTCCTCGGCCGCGGTCATGCGGATAATAAAGCTGTAGTGCGACCAGTAGCGTGTATAGACCGTGTAGGGAAATGGCCCCGCGCTCTTGGTCGCGCCATAAGGCTCCGATTCTGCGCGGAAGCGCTTGGAGAGCGTATGCCAGCCGCTGAGAACGCTGGGGAGGAAAGACATAAAGTAAAAGACGGCAAAACTGACTGTGGCCATAATGACCAGAATGTAAGGCGGCAATTGGCTCGGGTCGGCTTGCACAACGCACCTCTTGCAAACAGTATATTTCTGGCCTTCACAAGAAGCGTGTCTTCTTGAAAACCAAAAGGATCGGAGTTACACCCCCACCGGGAACGGCTTGGGGCTGGATTCGTCGGTGTTGGCGCCCGCGCCGCTGCGCCAGCGCTCGAAGCGTCCTTGCAGCAGGCTCATCAGCCCGGTGTACCAGTAGCCGATCACAAACAGAATCAGGAACGGCGCGGTAAAGTAGTTCTGGTTGGAGAAGGTGTAGAGAATCGCCGCGAAGAAGTAGCAGCCGATCAGCAGTTCGATCCACGGCGTCAGCTTCAGCCGCTTGCGATACTTGGATGCCTGCGACTTTTCGCCCTTCTTGGCCACGCGATACTTGGGCGTGCGCACAAAGGCGCTCTTGATGCCGAAGAGAGCCTCCATCACTGCTTTGGTGTTGGTCACTGTAAGTCCGATGCCCAGCGCCATCAGAAAGGGCAGATAGAAGATGGTCTTCCACCAGGTTTTGGGGAATAACTCGCGCTCGGCCATCAGGTAAAAGACCGCAATGGAGGCCGTGGAGGCGGTAAAAAGCGGCACGTCGATCAGCAGCATCTGGAACCAGCCCTGATAAAAACGGCAGATCATCGCCGGCAGCAGCAGCACCGACATGACAATCATCAGCGGATAACTCAAGTTAGCCGTCAGGTGATAGACGGCCTCGACCTTGATCCTGCGCGGCACCTTCGACTTGAACATCATCGGCAGCACCTTGATGCTGGTCTGAATGAGTCCCTTGGCCCAGCGGGCTTGCTGAGTTTTAAAGGCGGTCATCTCGATGGGCAGCTCGGAGGCGCACTCCACCTCAGGCAGGTATTTGAACTTCCAGCCGGCCAGCTGCGAACGATAACTCAGGTCGGTGTCTTCGGTGAGGGTGTCGTGCTGCCAGCCGCCGCCGTCGCTGATAGCTTTGATGCGCCACATTCCGGCCGTGCCGTTGAAATTGAAGTAATCGCCGCTGCGCTCCCGCGCGCCATGCTCGATGATGAAGTGCCCGTCCAGCAGGATCGCCTCAATCTGGGTCAGCATGCTGTAGTTGCGGTTCATGTGGCTCCAGCGCGTCTGCACCATGCCGATCTCCGGCTCGGCGAAGTGGTGAATCACCTTCATCAGCCAATCCGGCGGCGGCACAAAGTCGGCGTCGAAGATGGCCACGTACTCGCCCTTGGCCACCTTGAGCCCGGCGTCCAGCGCCCCCGCCTTGTAGCCGTGACGATTGGTGCGGTGAATGTACGCGATCGGATGGCCCAGCGCCACATAGCGCGCCACGATGCCGGCGGCCACTTCCTGGGTCTCGTCGGTCGAGTCGTCCAGCACCTGGATCTCCAGCTTATCCTGCGGATACTCCATCGCGCAGACCGCCTCGATCAGACGGTCAATGACGAACTGCTCGTTGAAGATGGGCAGTTGGATGGTCACGCGCGGCAGCTCCTCGAAGCGCCGCGGCGGGTTGGGATCGTAGTTCTTCTTGTACTTGAAATACAGGTAGCACATCGTGTAGCGATGCACGCCGTAGAAGGCCAGCACGATCATCACCAGGAAGTAAGGCAGCAGCACCGCCGCGTCAAACCAGTTCCAGTGATAAAGCCCGGTGAAGGTCCGGTCGGCGTCCAGCATCGCCTTGATCTGGTGGCGCAGGCCGTTCTGGGACGCAAAAGCCAGCAGCGCGCTGAGGCGTATCGCCAGCCCGCTCAGCAGACTGGCGGAGGAATTTATTAAGCTCTCAAGCGCGAAAAACAGGGCAGGCCTCCACGATACCAACATCGGCAATTGTAGCCGATGCGAGGTGCGGCTGGGGCTTGAATGCCCACAGCCTTGAGTTCACCGAATCACATGAATCGGAACGCCCACCTTCAGCTCTCGCCAAACCTGTTCGGTCGTATAGACCGGAGCCTTGAGCGCAATCGCCAGCGCCAGGCAGGATCGATCTCCCAGGGACAAACCATACTTCTCCGTCGTCGTGATCAGATCACCCGCAATCCTGGCGTGTTCGCGTGTGTAAGGTTCCACTAAACTGACGGAGGAGAGAGCGTCGCGCCAGGCAACATCGGGGTCGCCCCCATTTTTGACGAGCTTCGATTGCACCTCGGCAAGGTTGACTGTGCTGGCGACAGAGCGTGCCAGAAGATCAGCCGTCAACTTTTCCTCACCTCGCTCATGGTGCAGCAATGCGAGCATCGCTGAGGCATCGAAGACAACCTCATTCATGTTTGGCTGCCTCACGCCGCTCTGCGCTCAACTCGTCGGTAAGGCTGACCCCGGCGGGCACGTATTTTCTGACACTCTCCTGCGCCCGCCGCAGCCGCTCGCGCATGGTTGCAATGCGCAACTCCCCGTCCGCCACAACCAGGTCGAGCATATCGCCGTCCGTTATCCCCAGCGCTTCCCGCATCGCAGCCGGTATCACAAGACGCCCTTTCGCCCCAATGCGCATCCGAACCCTATGATCCTCTATAAACTTGGGGCGTTCCCAAACGACCTCTTGCTCTTGAAGTTCCAATACTTCCATCTGTGCCACCTCTCTTCATTAGTAACACCATTCTACTATAGTGGCACAGATCATACAAGTGGCACACTCTACAGAATTCCCAATACCCTCAACCGCGCCAGCCCCCCAGCCAGCACGCCGATGGGAGAAATCGCCACCTGCGCCAACTGAATCCAGATTGGCTGCTTGCCCCGCGATTGCAGCGCGCTCAGCGCCGCCAGAGCCAGCACCACCATCCCCAGCGCCAGCACATGAATCAGCGGGTTGGCAGCGGCGACCCACGCGGTCACGTACCCGCCCGCCACGGACGCCAGGAATGAAGAACCCAGGTTGACGAAGGCATAAGAGAGTTGCGGCTTGGCCTCCGAGCCCGTCCAGCTCGGCACAAATCGGGCGACCAGCGCCGCCAGCCCCATCACCAGCGCCACCATCACGGCAAAGCCGGCCATGAGAGCCAGAAATGCATGCGCAATCACCATGGCCGATTCTTCCCTTCCGGCTGCGTGCCCACCTCGCCCCGCTCGATCCGCTCCAGAAACGCCCGCGCCAGCTTGCGTTCGCCGGGATGGCTCTCGCCATGCATCGAACACAGGTCGAGAAACTCGTCGCATAGCGCGTTCCGCTCTTCCTGCTGCGCCAGAACCCCCTGCAAAGCCACCGCCAATTCGCGCAGCCGAGCCGCCTCCGGCCAGGCGCAGTCTTCGTCCTCGCCCAGCAACTCAACATCGGAAAACAGCCCCCGCCGCCCGCGCGCGCACTCATCCAGGCAGGCCATCAGTTGCTCGCAGAAGGCCTGCGCCAGCACCTCCAGCTGAACGGGTTCCACGTTGTCGCACGGGTCCATGAAATTCCTCAGTGGGATCGAAGGGGTACAAGTACCATTCAACCAGCCTCATGGACGGCGCGGCGGCTGTCAAGGGCCGCGGCAAGGGATCGCGGCCGTTCAGGCCGCTGCCGTTGCAACCAGCGCCGCCTTCTCGTCCTCGGTCCGCAGGCGATGAAGGAACTCCTCGGTCGGGACCGGGCGTCCGAAGAGCCAGCCCTGGCCGAGAATCGACTTCGACCCGCCGGAAAAATAGGCGGCCTGCCGGCTGGTCTCAATCCCTTCCACGATCACTTGCAGGTGCAGCGTCTCGGCCATGGCAAGGATCTGCGGAAGAATCGAAACCGTCACAGCCTCGGTGCCGATTGCCCGGGTAAATGACTGGTCGATCTTGATCGCATCCACGGAAAGATCGTGCAAATAGGAGAGGCTGGAATAGCCGGTGCCAAAGTCGTCGATATGGACGCTGTGGCCCAGGCGGCGCAGATGGCGAATCGCCTCCATGGCCACCTGGTGCAGCGCGGTGGAACTCTCGGTAATCTCGATCACCACGCTCGCGGCTGAAACTCCTGCTCGATCCAGGGACTGCTCCAGCATGGGCAGGAAGCGGGGATCGCCCAGGTCCGCCGCGGCCACGTTGATGCTGATATGGAAATCCGCATGGGTGCGCAGTGTTTCCGCAAAGTCGCGCAGGACGTGGCGCACCACCAGCCGGGTAATCTCTCCCACAAAGCCGCGCTCCTCGGCGATCTTGACGAAGATATCGGGGCCGACCGCGAAGCCTTCCTCGTCGGTCCAGCGCGACAGCGCCTCAGCCCCCACGATTTCTCCGCTGGCCAGGTTCACGATCGGCTGAAACACCACCCGCAGCTTGTCTTTGCGAATCGCCCGGCGCAGTTGGTTCTCCAGGCTGCGGTTGCGCCAGTGGAGGAGGGCAACGAGGAAGCCGAAGAGGCCGCCAACCGTCCCGCCCAGAGCAAGCATGGCCTTCATCTCACCGCGATTGGCCAGGAGCGCTTCGGATACTGAAAGAGAAGCCGTGATGCAGATGTTGTTAATCACGAGCGAAGAACAGCGGGTGGAGTACAAGGTGTCCCCAATGCGGAAGTCGCTATTCCTGGTCAGTATCGGTTGCGTGAGCCTGAAGTCCTTCTCCGCCGGATGAGCGGACAAACCCTGCGAAGAACTGATCACCTTGGTCTTCATTTGGATGCCGGAGAGTTCTCGAAAGTTTTCGAAATAGGGATACAAAACCACATAGGAATCGCCCGCCTGCAGGGTAGTAACCGCGACATTCGGCAACCGGAAGAAGAGAGGATCCCGGTACACCTTCACTCCGTCCGTCCCGGTGCCTTCCGGCTTTGGCAGCTCTGCGCTGGACAGATGCTCACGCCCCAGCGTAGTGGAACAGGCGATCTTGTTGTCGCGGATGCGGCCGATCTCTTTCAGAAAAATGGAATCGTAGAGAAGCTGGTGGAGAAACTCCATATCCTCATCGGAACAATAGGGATAGCGCGAAGTGTTCATCGCATCAAGCGCGGCATGGTCATCGTGGGCATACGTATTGGCCTCGCTGATAGCAAGCGCCGCCTCGCGGCTCAGCCTGCTGGCGGTCAGCCGCAGCGCGATCGTCCGCCCGGCCCAATATCCGGCCAGCAAGCCGACCGCCGCCGCAACCAGGGTAGCGGCGAGGGTGACAAGAACGCGTTGCCTGAGGGCGAGCTTCATTCAGATGGTCCACCATCCAACTTCGGCCGGCATTCCCAATCAATAATGCCTCCGATCAACCGGTATACACCTTCCATCGGCAAAAGGGGAGATTTTCTTCACGGTATATTCTTCAATTCCGGCCAGAGGTGCGCGCCTGCTTCTTCGCCGCTGGTTGGAATCGTCGGCTAGCGCGGGAAAAGATGCGACCAAACCCAATCCCACGGCAACAACAACGCACAGAACAGCTTTCCGGTTGTTGGCAGCGTATTACAGATCAGTGCATCTTTCAAAAAGGGCACACGCCTTGGAATGAGCAGGCTGCCAAGGACCGGCTGTTCCCTGTTCCCTGTTTTCTCCACTTTCCCATTGATATTCCCGGCATTTTGGCCTATGCTGAGGATGCAGACGAGTTTGTCCGCCTGGGTTGCCGTGACCGCACCGGCTGGCGGAGAGATGAGTGGGCTTATGGCCCACTTTTTATTTGCGGAAAAAATCTCCGTTTTTTGGGGTATTTTCCTCGATTTTTAGCGTGAAACGGGGCAAACAACGCAGGCCCCGGGGTTCTTGGCGACATGGGGTCCCCAACGAGCGATTGTTGCTCGTTGGGGTGTGGGATGCGATTTTTGCGCGCTGGGGTGTAGGCAACGATGGCCGTCAAGCTGGAAGAAATTCGATCGGCAGCAAGCCGCGTGGCCGCCTCGCATGGGCTGGACGTGGTGGAGATCGAATTGGCCGGCCCATCGAAAGAGCGCGTTCTTCGCGTTTTTCTGGAAAAGAACGCCGAGAGGCGGGCGAAACTCAAGGCGGCGATAGAAGCCGGCATTCATGGAGAAGGAAATGAACTCCTTCCCGAGCGGCTGATTCAGGAAACGCAGGCGGGCAAGCTCAAGGTCGAGCAGCTCTCCGGCATCACGCACGAGGATTGCGCAGCCTTCAGCCGGGATTTCGGCGTGCTGCTGGATGTGGAAGACCTGGTTCCGGGCGCCGAATACACGCTCGAAGCCAGCTCTCCTGGGCTGGATCGAAAGCTGGTCAGGCCGGAGGATTATCAACGCTTTACGGGTTCTCTGATCAAAGTTCAGACCTTCGAGCCGGTCCGCGGCAATCGCCACTGGCAGGGACGGCTGACAGCCAGAGTCGGCGAAACCATTACGCTCGACCTCAACGCGGTCAAGCAGAACAGCAAGAGCCGGAAGGCCGGCGTCAGCACGGTGGAGATTGCGCTTGTGAATATCGAGAAGGCGCAACTGGTGCCGGAGATTTAAGGGGTTCGTGGTCTCCTAGGTCCCAGAATCGGGACCTGGGGCACCCGTCCGGAGATTTGGTTTGTGATGATTGCAAGATTTTGGTTTGTGACGATTGCAAGAACTGAAGGGTACGGGCTTTATTGACGCCTGCATAAGGAATGTCCGCACAAATGCGCCGGAGGCGCAAAGTTGGTTAGCCCCGCGCTTCAGCGTGGGGAAAAGGGATTCCACAAGTTCGTTATGGAGTCCCGTAGGGACGGCGCAAGGACATTGTTTATGCAGAAACCAATAACCCGGACATCATGGTCATAGGAATTTCAGGGCTTTAGCCCCTGAGGGAATGCAGGTTTCGACGCTCTTTCCTTCAAACCAATCAACTGAACCGGCGCAAGCCCGAACACATTCGCCACAAGCGAAGCAGAGAGAGCAAGCAGAGTATGGCCAGCGTTTTGTATCAGAGTATCGAGCTCTTGAGCCAGGAAAAGAGCATTGATCCCGCCATTGTTGTCGGCGCCGTCGAGGAGGCCATCGCCCTGGCCACGCGCAAGTTCTACAAGACCCAGGAGAATATGCGCGGCGAGCTGAACAAGGAAACCGGGCAGATCACGGCCTACATCTACAAGACGGTTGTCGCCGACGACGATCCCCTCGAGGACCCGCTGAACCAGATCACGCTCACCGAAGCCCAGGCCCTCTCGCCCGAAGTGGAAGTGGGCAGCGAGCTGCGCTTCTATCGCGACACCACGCCGCTGGGCCGCATCGCCGCGCAACTAGCCAAGCAGGTCATCTTCCAAAAGGTCCGCGAGGCCGAGCGCGACACGGTCTTCAACGAGTACGCCCACCGCGAAAAGGAAGTCCTGAACGCGACCGTCAAGCGCATCGAGGGCCAGGACATCATCTACGACCTGGGCAAGGCCGAAGCCCGCTGTCCCAAGAGAGAGCAATCGCGCCTGGAGCAGTTCTCCATCGGTGAGCGTGTCCGCGTCGTCCTGCTCAAGGTGGACCGCGCCGCCAAGGGGCCGCAGGTCATCGTCTCCCGCGCCGCGCCGGAGCTGGTGCAGAACCTCTTTCAGTCGGAAGTTCCCGAAATCTACGACAGCACCGTGGTCATCCGCGCCATCGCTCGCGAGGCCGGCGAGCGCACCAAAATCGCCGTCCAGTCCCGCGACAAGGACGTGGACCCGGTGGGCGCCTGCGTCGGCATGAAAGGCATGCGCGTGCAGTCCATCATCCGCGAGTTGCGCGGTGAAAAAATCGACATCATCGAGTGGTCCGACGAGATCACCACCTTTGCCGAGAAGGCGCTGCAGCCGGCCAAGGTCAGCCGCGTCTCCATCGCCGACCTCACCGACAAGCAGCTCGAAGTCATTGTGGACGATACGCAACTCTCGCTGGCCATCGGCAAGAAGGGCCAGAATGTGCGTCTCGCCGCCAAGCTCCTCGGCTGGAAGATCGACATCAAGAGCGAAGAGGAGAAGCGCCAGGAGGTCGAACAGCAGATGCAGGCTCTCTCCGGCGGTCCCTCCACGCCTATCGAGCAGGTGACGGAGCTGGGCGACGGCATCATTCAAAAGCTCGTCGCCGCCGGCATCACCACCGTCGAATCGCTGGCCGACATGACCCCCGAGCAGTTGGAAGAGATTCCCGGCATCGGCGAAAAGACCCTGGAAAAGATCAGCATCGCCGTGCGCCACTACTTCGGCCAGTTTGAAGAGGGCGAAGAAGGCCACGTGCCCGATGCGGAAGCGGAGACCGACGAGGGCGAAGGCGCGGAAGCGGAGACCTCCGAGGGCGAAGGCGCTGAATCGGCCGTCGCCGGAGAAGAACGCGAAGCCGTTCTGGAGACGGATCAAGCGGAAGCGGAAAACGCCGCCTCGGTCATCACCGAAGCGGAGAACGTCCAAGCTGCCGAAGATGAGAATCTCCCCGCTGCCGAAGAGGATGCGGAGGAATACAGCACCGAGGCCGAAGCGGCTGTCGAGGATATTCCTCCCGCCGATGAGGCCGAAGTCGAGACTCTGCAAGACCAGCCGGAGGCAGCGTTTGATCAGGATGCTCAAAGCGCCGAAGAGCCGCTTCTGGAAGAGACTGAAACCGCAAGCGCAACCACGGACGAAGAGGGCGGCGCGTAGTATGCGCCGCATCTACCAAGCCCATTCAGACGATCACGGAAGTTTTCAGAACTGCCAATGCCATGAGGGTGCTATGAGCGACTAACGGCTTTGGAAAACAATTTGAAAAGAGGCGGATGAGTAAGGTTCGTATTAACGATCTCGCGCGCGAGATGGAAGTCAAGAGCCGGCAGGTTCTCGATATTTTGGCGGAACTCGGCTTGGCTGCCGGCAAGACCCACTCCAGTTCGCTGGAGGACTATGAGGCCGACAAGGTTCGCGCGCATTTTGAGCGTGGATCGAGGCCCGCGGGCCCTGCAGCTTCGCAGGCCTCTCGCGCCCCTCAAGGCATTACGCCCAAGATTGATCTCTCGCACATTTCCAAGCCCGGCGACGTGCTGAAGGCCATCCTGGCCAAGAAGCAGGAAGAGGAAGCCGAAGCGCGGCAGAGCCGTATGCCGCAACGGCCGCAGGTTGCGCCGGCTGTGAAGGCGCCCGCGCCGCCGGTTGTCGCCGCCGCGCCGCCCATCGCAGCGCCCGCTCGCCCGGAGCCTCGCAAGATCGTTCCCCAGCCCCGCTCCGCGCCGCCCATTGTCGCCCCGCCGTCCCCGCCCCCCGCCATTGCCACCCGTCCGCCCGTCGGCGCCGTGGTGGCCAAGGCGCCGGCTGGCGCCGCCGTCGCGCGTCCTGCCGGTGCCGCCGCGCCGCCCGTGGTGGCCGTGGTGGTCAAGCCGCCGGCGACCCGTACCGTCCGAGAAGGCCAGCCGCGCGCTGCCGAGCAACCCGTCGTCGTCAAGCCGTCCGCCGCGCCTCCCCTGGTAGCTCCGGAAGCCCTTGCCGCCATCCCCGCGCCGGTGGAGCCGCCGACTGTGCCTGTTGCTGTAGCTCCGGATGTGGAAGCCGCTGCCGTAACGGCAGCCCCGCCTGTTGCCGAAGCCGCCGCCGTCGCGCCCGAGTCCGAACCTGCTCCCGCTCATCAGCCCGCCCACCGCGCCAAGGGGCATACGCACACTCCTTCACCCACGCCTTCACTGCCTGCCCGGCGCATGGTCATGCCGCAAACCGGGCCCCGTCCGGTTTACACAGCGCCCCCGGTCGTTGATCTTCCGCCCTCGGCAAGCACAGGAACAGCCGCCGGCGGCATTCAGCGCGGCAGGCCCATCTTCGACCGCAACCGGCCCGCCACCGGCCCCGGCTCGTATCCTCAGCGCACCCCCGGAGGCCCTTTCGTCCCGGGCCAAGCCACCGGCGGTCCGCGTCCCAAGCATCCCACCCGCACCACACCCGGCGGTTACGCCGGCCCCGGCGGCTATGCCGGCTCCGGCGCAACAGGAGCACCCGGAGCACGTCCCGCCTTTGGCGCGCGTCCCGGCTTTGGACCCCCGCGCCCCGGCGGCCCACCCCGTCCCGGCAGCGCGCCGACCGGCGGCGAGGCGCCTTCTCGCCCCGCGCGCGCTCCATCCAGAGGCCGCGGCGGTCGTCAGCAGCAGTATCCCAAGACCAAGGAAGGCCCGATGAAGGGCTTTGTGCCGCCGCCACGCTATGGCGGGGTGCAATACGGCGGCGAGCCGCTGCCCATCACCCGCGAAATCACCGTCACCGAGGGCATTAGCGTCAAGGATCTGGCCGAAAAGCTCGAAGTCCGCGCCAAGGACCTCATCGCAACACTCCTCATGAGCGGCATCTTCGTCACCGTCAACCAGTCCCTCGACGCCGAGATGGTCAAGGACGTAGCCGCCAAGTTCGGCGCTGCCGCCACCGTCATCAGCTACGAGGAAGAGATCGCCAACCAGGCCATCGAAGAGGTTCTCGAAGCCGACAACACCGGCGAACTCGAGGTTCCCCGTTCGCCCGTCGTCACCGTCATGGGCCACGTCGATCACGGCAAGACCTCGCTGCTCGACGCCATCCGCGAAACCGACGTAGCGGCTGGCGAAGCCGGCGGCATCACCCAGCACATCGGCGCTTACAAGGTGAAGTTCGCCAAGGAAGGCTCTCCGGCCAGCGGTCGCGAGATCGTCTTCCTCGACACCCCCGGCCACGAAGCCTTCACCCGCATGAGAGCACGCGGCGCAAAGGTTACCGACATCGTCGTCATCGTCGTCGCCGCCGACGACGGCGTCATGCCTCAGACCCTCGAGGCCATCGACCACGCCAAGGCCGCCGCCGTCCCCATCATCGTGGCCATCAACAAGATTGACAAGCCCGACGCCAACCCCGAGCGCGTCAAAAAGCAGCTTGCCGACCGCGGCCTGGTTCCCGAGGAGTGGGCAGCCGGCGGCGAAGGCACGGTCTTCGTCGAAGTCTCCGCCAAGAAGCGCATCCACCTCGACCTGCTCCTGGAGATGATCTGCCTGGTCTCCGACATCAAAGCTCCCAAGGCGACTCCTGGCCGCAAGGCCGTCGGCTCGGTCCTTGAAGCCAAGCTCGACCGCGGTCGCGGCGCCGTCGCCACCGTCTTGGTCCAGGACGGAACCCTCCACCTCAACGACTCCTACATTGTCGGCAACACCTTCGGCAAGGTCCGCGCCATGTTCGACGACCGCGGGCGCGCCATCGAAGAAGCCGGCCCCTCCACCCCCGTCGAAGTCCTCGGCCTCGAATCCATGCCCGACTCCGGCGACACCTTCCTGGTCGTTGCCGACCGCGACAAGGCCAAGGGCATCGCCCAGTACCGCAAGATGAAGGAGCGCGACGCCCAGCTCGCCAAGAGCAGCCGCGTCTCCCTTGAAGGCCTCGCCGAGCAGATTCGCACCGCCGGCATCAAGGACCTGCCCCTGATCATCAAGGGCGACGTCACCGGCTCGGTCGAGGTTCTGGCCGATTCGCTGGTCCTCATGTCCACTGAGAAGGTGCGCGTCAAGGTCATCCACAGCGGCGTCGGCTCCATTACCGAGAGCGATGTCCTTCTGGCCACCGCCTCCAACGCCATCATCATCGGCTTCAACGTCCGCCCGGAGCGCAAGGCCGCCGAGCTGGCCCAGCAGGAAGGCGTGCAGATCCGCCTCCACTCCATCATCTACGAGTTGCAGGATGAGATGCGCCTGGCCATGCTCGGCCTCCTCGACCCCACCTTCAAGGAGAACTACGCGGGCCGTGCCGAAGTCCTTCAGGTCTTCCGTATTCCCAAGGTTGGCGTTATCGCCGGTTGCCGCGTGCAGGACGGCGTCATCCGCCGCGATGCCGAGGTCAAGATCATGCGCGGCGAGGAGCAAGTCTTCAAGGGAAAGATCAGCTCGCTCAAGCGCGTCAAGGACGACGTCCGCGAAGTCACCAACGGCATGGAGTGCGGCATCGGCCTCGGCGGCTTCAACGACATCAAGGAAGGCGACCTGATCGAAGCCTTCTCCACCGAGAAGTTAGCCGCCGACCTGGGCGCCCTAACCTCCGCCAAAGCGTAATTCAACTGGGTGCCCCATCCTCGCCGCGTATTTGTTTTTGCGGCTTCGGGGTCCCCAGCGACAGGTCGTCGTCGCTGGGGTGATCTAGGGTGGGATTGCCCGCTCCTCATCACGAGAAGCGGGCCGTTTCTTCATTCTGAGCAGCTCGACTTGCCGTTGCAAGTTATACATCAATGAACCCGCTAACTCGCGAACTTGCTATCACCGCGAAGCGGTGGCTAACCTGCTAAATGGTTAACCCTTCTCGCGGGTTTTGGCGAAAAGATGGAGTGGGTCCGAGTCTCAAATTGTTTTGTTCATAGCGAGAGGGGCTATTCCCCATGGCAACCTGCTACGCGCGGGATTTTCCCGAATCCTGAGCGCGGCCTGGCGCAAAACCCGCCTTTCCCCGGAAAAAGCGAAAGATGGGGGAGCCAGGCACCTTCCCTATTGCTTTCGCTCGCGTTGTCTCCTATGCTCGATGCATGGAAAACCTCACCCATGACGAGCTTGTGCGTCTGACCCCGCCGGAGCGCCTGACGTTAATCTCGCAACTTTGGGACAGCCTGGAAGACAGCCACCTTCCCCTGACAGCCGCGCAGCGGGGGGAGCTTGACCGCCGCCTTGCAACGCTCGACGAAGACCGGCGCGAGGGCATCACTTGGGCGGCTTTGAAAACCGAGCTTGAGTTGCGTTGCCCGTAGTGCATCCGGTTATCTTTACCCCGCGCGCCCGCGCCGAGTTGATCGACGCGCAGGATTAGTATGAGAATGAAGCTCCCGGTCTGGGCCGGCGTTTCCGCGCGGCGGTTGACGCAGTGATTCAGCGCATGAGCGCCGCCCCCCGCCAATTCCCCGTAATCTACAAGAACGTGCGCCGCGCCCTGCTTCGCCGCTTTCCCTACGCGCTCATGTTCGTCATCGAGGCTGACGAAACGCTCACTGTCATCGCCTGCTTTCACGGCAGTCGCGATCCGGTGCTCTGGCAAAAACGGACCTGAAGCACGAGAACCTGAAGCAGCCGCTTTGGTTCAATCCCCCACTGGCTTCGCCGACCCATGGGAAATGAAATGGGCAACATTGGCTCCTATCCGCCAACTTGCCAAGTGGCGGTCTGTCGCCCGCGCCGTAGGCGCAATGGTTGTTAGCCCCGCGCTTCGCGTGGGGTGAGCGCCCCCACCATTCAGCCGGAGTCCCATAGGGACGGTGCTAAATCCGTCAAAAAGCGAGTTTCAATGGAATCAACCATTTGCAACCTCTGCGAAGAGTAGTTTCTTTTCAGGGCACGATTTCACCGGCTGCGGAAAAACTCCTTCGGGCGGTAGGCCGGGGATTTATCCCCGGCACAACTCCATCCACGAGATTTTAGAAATCAACCCACGCGGCGAAGCCGCGCTGCAACTGTTCGATATCAGATATATCTGTCATCCTGAGCGAAGCGCAGCGGAGTCGAAGGACCTGCATTTGTTTTTCGTCGCTTTGTAAGGGCGCGGCTTAAGCCGCGCCGCAAGGTTCTATAAACGGAGGGAGGCCGGGGTTTCAACCCCCGCAAAAAAGCCAGCACTATCAATGCGGGCTTTACAGGCTGCGGAGAAGCGCATTCGGGGCTGCAAGAAGCGTCAGGGCACGACTTCACCGGCTGCGGAAAAACTCCTTCGGGCGGTAGGCTGGGGATTTATCCCCGGCACAACTCCTTCCACAAGTATTGAGAAATCAATCCACGCGGCGGAGCCGCGCTCAACCCCGGTCACGCCGCTCCAAATGCTGGGTGCCCCATCCATCGCTTTTTTCTAGCGATGGGTGGGAGACCACGAATCTCAACAAGCCGTTTTGTATCAGGGCACGACTTCACCGGCTGCGGAAAAACTCGATAAAGAGTCCAGAAGCGTCAGGGCATGACTTCAGTCGTGCCGCTAGCCACCAACAAGATTTAAGAAATCAACCCACGCGGCGAAGCCGCGATTCAAACAACCGAATTCGATGTGGAGCTAGCCTCTTGCAGTGATCCCCTGATAAATTCCAGGAACCTGCCAGCATTCTTGTAAAGAGCATATACTTCTTCTGACGTCTTATCTATAGGGTGGCTTGCAAAGTTTCTATGAACCATCTGATTCCTCATCTCGCCTAGCTCAAGAAATGCAATCATCGCATTTTCCAAGGTATCATCGCTTTTCACCACAGAGCGACAATGCCCATTAAAAGGTTCACCAAACATAGAAAAGAAGCTATTCGCGTTTCGTGAATCCCATGCAAACATTGTGTGATATTGCCTATCAATGACTTTTTTCTTGATCAAGGTAATGATCGCTGGATTCCCTCTGGAAGCCTTGCCAGAAAATTCCTCCATCAAGGCGCATATTTCTGTCTCAAAATAGCTAGCAGCAGCGACAATTAGGTGCTTCTTCAATTTACTATCCAAGTCCGAAGCAATGGAAAACTCTTGAGATCGAACAGCTAGATCCAGAGCTTCTTGATTTTGCCTGTAGAGCGCGTCGATTATCGTGTCCATACGGCACTCATCCCAATAATTCTTCTGCCCTCTTCAGACGCGTCCGAACATTTCCTTGACCGGCTGTTCGTGATTGGCTTGCAGCAAGAAAATCCGGGTCTACCTTCAGTGTGCCAAGCTTTCCGGCATCGATTTTCCCCTCCACGATTGTTTTTGCTTCCAATGGCTTCCTGCATACCGCGGGAAACACTGCATCGAAGATCGAAATCGTGAACACTCCCGAGTTCCCAAAAAATGCTTTATCGGGGAGGTCTGAGCATGCGGTTAGAAAGGAGTTGAATAGATTCTCCAGGTACTTCACGTTATCATCGGGAAATTCCTGGAATTTTTTTGAGGCATTATTAAGGAACTTGCTCATAGAAGGTCTGAAAGTCTTACCATCAAAGAGAAGCGCAAAGCCTCGAAGGATGACCTCAATATCTTTCATATGCAGGTCGGCCTCCGGCTGTCCAGTGAATTTCCTCCAAAGCGGGTTGGCATTGATTCTATACAACATCCTGTAAAAGCTGGAATGGTATAGGCAGGCTCTTAGCTCTTGGGATCCGAGGTTTACCCCTCCAGAGTTTAGGCGGCTGAATATTTCGTACATAGAGCTATCGTCATTAGTCGGAAGGTTCTGTTTGATAATAACATTCCGGATTGTTCGAAGCCTGAATTGTTCAGCCAGGTCGTCTAAAGTCATGTAGTTCTTGCCTGTTAGCGGGTTTGGATTCTTTGGCTCATCGCCAAAGCGCAGGTCGAAATCCGAGAAATAGGCCTTATCGTGCAGGATGGTCCCCGGCATCTCGCCATGCTCGTCAAAGATTTGGCGCAGTTGGACACGTTTTTCTTTGAGCGGGAAACGCCCTTTCATGAAGTAATAGATAGACATTAATCGCTGCTGGCCATCGATAACCAAGAAATTGTTCTTGGACCTCTCAAACAGAAATATCTGGGGTATCGGCAGGCCAATTATTATTGACTCGATGAGTTTTGACGCCTTCTTAATATCCCAGACATAATTACGCTGGAATGCGGGAATCTTGACGCTTCCAGATTCCAGGAATGACATGATAGTCATCACATTAAAATCGTTAGGCGAGGAACTAATGTCGTACTCGCGAATCTGGGCTTCGGAACCGTCTCCTTCCTCTTCCGTACCGCCATCTTCCCACCACTGTACCTGTTCGACCATTTCGGTTTCACTCCGGAGAATTCCTCACCAACTCATTAAGGATAAAGAAAACAGGAACATTCTACATGTGCCGAGATCCGTATCAGAAATCTAAGACGAAGAATGACCTCCGCACGAGGTTTTCTGAAGGGTACACCCTGCGATTACGGGCGTCAACGAATATGTAGCTCTCGCGGGCTGCCCCAGCTCCCGCTTTTGGAACCTAAGATTCCTGGCCCATACCGCGTGCCGCATCGTGGAAAGCCGGGTGCCCCATCCTTTTCGCGTTCTTTGCGAAAAGGGTGGGAAACCACGATCCTCGACCTGGCCGGCGCCCCAACCGGACTGCCTCTTATTCCCCCGACGCCGCCTTCGTCTCCCCCACCTTCTTCTTCCGCCGCGGTGCCGCCTTTCGCCTCCACAGCTTCTGCTTCACCCACACAATTCCCTGCCCCTCAAAGTTGCTCTGGAAGGGCACGATGGCATACACCAGCCGGCAAGACATCGCCAGCGCCGCCTTCTCCAACTGCCGCAGCGAGATCGTGTCATTCCACTCCGCCCGTTCCATCTGAAAGACCGCCGAAGGACACACCTGCAAATCCCTGGCCATCTCCGCCGCCGAAAGCCCCAGCACCTTGCGCACCGTGCGCAGCCATCCCCCCAGCGGCCGGTATACCCGCCGCGCCGTCAAGTACGGCTTCAGCTTATGGTCCAACTCCCGCTGCGCCGCCACCCTCAACTCCCATTCCATAACCCCACTCCTCTCCCCGTCCCCTGATCCCAGACAACTGAGAACTGAGAACTGAGAACTGAAAACTGTTTTTGACTCCTTTCCTCTGATTCTCCTCTTTTCCTAATGAATGATCTGCAACCGATTCACCAGAAAGTGAACAGCGGTAGATCACCGATTCATGCAAAACCGGACAGCTGCAAACAACCGCTTTCTCCGAAACCGGTAACCTGCTGCTGCTCATTTTGGGGGTAAACCGGCTGCCTATAGCTTCACAGTTCGCGCAAATCAGTGACCTCAAACGCACCACAATAATGACCTCAAAGGCGCCGCAATTTAGTAGAATGTTCGTTGGTAACCTGCACCACGAGGACGAACCCCATGGCAGCTTCATTCATGGCCGGTATTCCGGCTCTCAAGGAACTCAACGCCGACCTCCGCCGCCGCATGGACGGCGCAGTGGCCACCTTCCAGGCCAACCTGGCCTCCACGCGCACCGGCCGGGCCAGCGTCCATATGCTCGACCAGGTCAAGGTGGACTACTACGGTACGCCCACTCCTATCAGTCAGTTAGCGCAATTGTCGTCGCCGGAGGCGCAGATGATCGTGATTGCGCCCTGGGACCCAACGGTGCTCAAGGAGGTCGAAAAAGCCGTGCGCTCGGCCGATCTGGGCTTCAACCCTATCTCCGATGGCAAGGTGCTGCGCATCCCCGTTCCGCCCATGACCGAGGAGCGCCGGCGCGATGTCTGCAAGCACCTGAACAAGGTGCTCGAGGAGCACCGCACGGCGGTCCGCAACGTGCGCCGCGACGGCAACGACGCCCTGAAAAAACTCGCCAAAGAAAAAAAAATCAGCGAGGACGAAGAGAAGCGCGCGCTCGAAGAGGTCCAGAAGATGACCGACGAGGAGATCCGCCGCATGGAAGAGCTTTCGCATAAAAAAGAAGCGGAAGTGATGCAGGTCTGACGAGCGGTTTCACCCGCTATTTGTCCATATATACGCGAACCCGGACCTCGGCGCATCTCCAGGATTTGCGCCGAAGCCGGTATACATTTCTCTATAAGTTCTATATCGCGCTCGAAGACCCGCGCCGACCTCTCGCCACGGAACGATCCTCCGGCCCATTGTGTAACCTTTTCCATACGTGAACCGTAAGTGTAGATAGAAGGGAAAGGGCGGATGCGGAACGGATTGAGCGGCATCCTGAACGAGTTCCGGCAGGGCAGCCCGGAGACCTTCGAGTCCGCCTTCGAGACGCTCTTTCACCAGCATCAGCGCGCCGTCTATGGCTGGATTCTGCGCATTGTTCGCAATCCTGCGGCAGCCGAGGAACTGACCATCGAGAGCTTCTGGCGCATCCACCAAGCTCATGCCCGCTTTGATCCGGCGCGGGGCTTCGAGGGCTGGGCGCGGCGCATCGCCACTCATGCGGCGCTGGACTGGCTGCGAGCGCAACCGGCGCAGAGCACGCTGTCGATGGAAGTCTGCGCCGAAGTGCAGGCTCCGTCTGAGGCCGATCCGGCTGTGACGTCGGAGATACGCTCGAAGACCGCGCTGGCCTTTGGCCGTCTGCCGCCCAAGCTGCGGATTGCGGCCACGCTGGCGGTGATCGAGGAGCTACCGCAAAAAGAGGTGGCCGCGGCGCTGGGCATCTCGGTCGCGGCCGTCAAACTGCGCGTCTTTCGCGCGCTTCGCTTGCTCAGAAAAGACCTGGAAAGGCAGGGAATCACACCATGAATGCACACGATGAGGACGGAATGAAGAATCTTTTGAGGCAGGCACTGCCGCCTGTGGAAGACGACGCCGAGCCGGAGCACGATCTTTGGCCTGCCATGCGACTGCGGCTCGACGCGCGGCTCGATGCAAGGCCAACCGCGCAGGCCTTCTCCGGCTGGGCAGTTTTCGACGGTGCATTGCTGGCCGGCCTGGTGGGGGTTGCCGCCGTCTTTCCAGCCTCCATCCCGGTCTTTCTCTACTACCTGTAACCCGCGGGCGATCCGTTCGCCCACCAACTCGCACACAAGGAGGACGCTATGAATACCCATCCCTATCTTCGCGCTTACCTGGCGGGCATTTTTATTCCCACGCTGGTTCTGCCGTTGCTGCTCACCGTTTTTATCGTGGTGCGGATCGTGCTCAAAGTGCCGGTTCCCATCGAACAGGCAATCATCTTTCCCATGGCCATTGTGCCTTCGCTCTTCGGTCTGTGGAATATGCTCTGGCTCGGCACGCATGCGCGCACTCATCTGCCCATCGGGCTGCACGGCCCGCTGTTGCCAATACTGATGGCGCCGGTGGGAGCGCTGGTGGCCAGTTGCCTGGGAGTGCTTGTGCTGGGCTCTCATGGCGTGACTTGGTTCCAGACTTGCGAAATTCCTTATGCGCTGATCGCGCCCGGCTTCCTGGTCGTGCTGGCCGGCTACTACCTGGTGTGGAAGTACATTGTGGGCTTTTTGAACCGCGTGCTGGGGATTGCGTGAAGGCCAGCCTGCGAACGCTCTACGCGCCGGGAGCGAAGAAGTCCGCAAGTCCGGCGCGCTGGGCGTGAGCGGCCATCGAGGATTGAATCTCCAGCGCCAGCGCAAGCGCCTCGCGGCCTTGGCGGGCGGTGACCTGCGGCTCACGTCGCGTTCGCACAGATTCCAGGAAGGAAAGAATCTCCAGCCGCAGCGGCTCGCCGGGCGTGACGGCTGGCTTGGAAAAGCTCAAGCCCGCCTTCGGTTCCGCGGGATTTATGAACTGAGCGATCACCGACGGATCGATCTTTGCCATTGCGGCAAATTGCGCAATCATTGCCGGGTCAATCTTCTTAAGGTCGATCTTCCCAGACGCGATTCCCTCCGCGATGCCTGGCGGCAACATTGCGGCAATCTGGGGCGGCAGCGACGCAAGCAGTTCGGCTGGCGACGCCTTGCCCGCGCCTTCCTCCACCCGAATCACCAGCAGATCCTGGCGCGCGTAGTCGATGGAGACATACTGGCGCGGCTCGAAGAAGCGCAGCTTGCGGACCCGCTCGGTGGAAACTCTGGAGGCGGTGAAGTTGGCCACGCAGCCGCTCTCGAATTCCACGCGGACATTGGCGATGTCCACCTTGGGCGAGAGGATGGGCAAACCTACGGCGCGCACCTCGCGCACTGGCGAATTGGCAAAGGTGAGCACAATGTCCAGATCGTGAATCATCAGGTCCAGCACCACATCCACATCCAGCGCGCGAGGCGTGAAGATGGAGAGCCGGTGGGACTCGAAGAACATGGGCCGATGAAGCTGCAGCTGAATGGCCAGGACAGCGGGGTTAAAGCGCTCCAGGTGGCCGGGTTGCAGGATGCGCTTGCCACGCTCCGCACGCGCAATCAGGTCGTCGGCTTCGGTGAGCGAGGCGGCAAGAGGTTTTTCCACGAGCAGGTCGAGACCGGCGTCGAGCAGCTCCGAGGCGACCGCATGGTGATGCACGGTGGGAACAGCGACTGTGGCCGCGTCCAGCTTGAGATCGGCGGCCAGCAACTCGCCTGCGCTGGCAAAGACGGGGATCGCGTAGCGCTCCGCGGTCTCGGCGGCGCGCGTGGAGTCCGGCTCGACGGCCGCGACCAGCGCAACGGACAATCCCGCTGAGTGAGGGCCAGCCGCTTCCAGCTCGCGGTAGACGCGCAGGTGATTCTTGCCAAAGGCTCCTGTCCCGGCAACGGCAACGCGTAGAGGAGCTTGGCTCACGGGAGGGGCGTCCATCCTTGCGTCACTCGGATGGGCGGCTCCGGCGTTTGGACTGCCGGCTCCGGCCCCTGGCCCTGGACGGCCTTGAGGCAGCGGCTGTAGAGTTCGAGCAACTGATTCACGTGCTCTTCGGGCTTGGCTCCGGCGGCGCCGCTGAAGCCGGTCGAGGGCGCCGCGGGGCGGCCAACGCCGGCCGTGGCGGCCACAAACTTGAGCAGATCGAGTGCGATGTCTTCATTGCGCCGCGCGCCAAGGTTCATTGTGGGTAAGGCATCCATCCGGATAGTTCTCCATAGAGGATGCTAGCAGAAAACGGCCGGCAGGCGCAGACGGCTTGAATCCGCAACTCTGAGCCGTTCCTGAAGGCGGCGGATGGTGGATATTCGTGAAAAACGGGGCAAAAACTCTGGTTAGGACATGGTTTCAGGGCAAAAAAGGCCGAAAACAGGGCCTCTCTATTAACTGATTTGACAATAGGAAAATTTTCTATCTCGCTTATTATCAATTGGTTGCATGGTTGACAGCGGTGTGAATATACCAAAAATCGGGTAGGGGGTGGGGTCCGGCGCCTTTCCGGCGGGGAGGCTGTCGTTTGGATAGAGTCGGTCCATGCAACTATTGTGCCTGTAGCGGGGTAATTCTATGCAAACGGTGGCAACGATGCTTTTACGGTTCACCTGCCTTGCATGCCCTCGCAGGAATCCCAGGTCCCAAAAGCGGGACCTGGGGCACCCAGTTTCTTAGGCCTCAGACCTGCGCCACCCGCCCTTGAAAACAAGCTGTTTCCCGTTGTCTGTTGATCCGGCCTCAGTTCCAGCGGCTTTTGTCGTTGGCGTCGTCGTCGTCGTCAATCTGGCGGCCGTTGCCGTCGAAGCGGACGGTGCGGCCCTGGGAGCGCATATAGACCTCGAATTTGCGGGCGGCGCGGCGGCGCTTCCAGCGGTAATAGCGGTTGCGCACGGCATACAACAACTCGCTGAGGCCGAAGGAGACACCGCGACGCGGAGCCAGGCGGAGATAGAGCAGGCCGACCACAGCGCCGCCCAACTGGGCAAAGGCGTATAGGCGCTGCGTACCGAAGAGCATGGCGATGGAGATCAGCGCGTATACGGCCACCAGATAGCGGGCTTTGATGCCGATGGGCAGGGGAAAGAGCATGAACTGCGTGTCGCCATAGAGCGCGCCGATGGCCACAAGCAGGCCGAAGATGCCGCCAAAGCAGCCAGTGAGCGGACTTCCCGCAAGCGAATAGCCGAGCGAATGGCCGCACACAGCAATAACAGTAGCGGCGGCCGCGGTGCCCAGCACGGAGACGGCATAGAGTCCGGTCATCCATCCCGGCTTGTGATAATTCTCCAGAAATCCCGCAATGAAGAAGAGCGAGAGCAATTCAAGGAGCGTGCCGCCGATTCCGGTATGGATGAAGCTGTAGGTGAAGGGCTGCCACAGAGCGCCGTGCAGGAACGCGCCGGGAGTGAATGCGAATGAGCGTGCCAGCCCGTCGGCGGCGGCCGGAGCGGCCACCAGCGCCAGAGCAAGGGCGAAGTAGGCCGCAAGGTTCCACAGAACCAGGCGGCGCGTGGCGCCGCGGAACTCGGGGAAGGCAAACGGAGTGGAGCCGAACCTGGGCATAGCCAGTATCAGGGTAAACCGGGAAGCAGGCGAATGTCATGGGCAGCGCGGACAGGCGGCCTGCGCGCTTCCGGAATTCCGGCATGGTCCCGTTACGGAACCGTCCGGATGAGCAAACTTTTATCGAAGCGCGGTAGCATCTTGGCGTATCCTTCGCTTTGGGAGTTCCTGTTGTGATTGGGTTCGAGCCTCTTGACCTGAGGCCGGGTTGTGCCAAAGAATAGCGGCAGTCGTACCACGAAGTGCCGTCATTCCGCAATGCGAATGCCATCGAAAGAGAGGAGGCTGCCATGCCGAGCTGCCCTGAATGCGAGAATAGTCTTGACGTTGAAATGGACGAGGTGGAAGAAGGCGACATCGTCGTCTGCGATGAATGTGGAGCGGAGTACGAGGTGGTCGGCGTTGAACCGCTGGAGATGGTGCGGGTAGGCGACGGCCTGGACGACGACGAGGTTCCGCTCGACGAGGATGAGGAGGAAGAGTGAGGTTGAATCGCACGAGTTTGGCGGCCGGGGTGGCGTTTGCCCTTCTGATGGCCGGTTTGGTTCCGCTGGGGTCAAGATGGATGGGACCGTTCGCGGCCCAGGCGCAGAACTTGGGCCAGCGCGTTGTCATGGGCGCCGTGGTGGACGCCAATTCCACTCCGGTGGCCGGCGCTACGGTCTTTCTCAGGGATCTGAAGTCCAAGAACATTCGCAGTTTTACCTCCGTCGAGCACGGCCGCTTCCGCTTTGCCCAGGTGAATATGGCCGAGGATCATGAACTCTGGGCGGAGAAGGAAGGCAGGAAGAGCGCCGTCAAGAGCATCAGCTCCTGGGATGCGCGCAAGGAGATCGAGGTTGATTTGAAGCTTAAGTAGGCGGGCACGCCTACCCTGGCCGCGCCCGCTCTATGCAGGGATCAAGGGTTATTTTTGCTTGCCCTTGCTGGAGAGAACAAACTGGTTGCCATCCGGATCCTTGAAGATGGCCGTCGAGCCCCACGGTTCGCTCTTTGGCTGCTGGACAAAGGTTACGCCTCTCTGCTGAAGCGTCTTGGCAGTTGCGAAGACGTCGTCGCACCAGAAGGAAATGGACTGAAATTCGCCGATGCGGTGCTCATGGCCCTCTGGGGTAAAGAGCGCCAAACCGGTCTCCGCGCCGGGAATCGACAGTTCGATCCAGCGTTGTGTTGGTGTGAAGGGCTGGTCGGTGACGACCTTGAAGCCCATGGCTTCGGTGTAGAACTTCAACGCGACGTCCTGATCGCGCACGGGGATGCCGGTAAACTTGATTCCTCTTACCATCTTTGAACCTCCTGTGGCCGAGCATAGCGTAGAACGTTTTTTCTTTTCAATCAGGTAGTCGATGCTATAGTTAAATCCGGTATAGCTATGCCTGTCTTCGACGATTATGTAATCGACGTTCTGATGCGCGACCTGGTGGGCCACGACCGCAAGCCGGTCAGCTTTCTTGTCTATCTATGGCTGGCCGCCGGGCAGGCGCGCGGCGAGGCAGAATTGCGTGTGAGTTATCAGGAGCTGGCCGAGTCGGTGGGAGTCTCGAAGAGTTCCGCGCAGGCTGCGGTGCGATGGCTTCTGCGCAGAAAGCTGATCACAGCCAACAGGCAGAGTGTGACGGCGACGCCCTGCTACACGGTGCGAAGTCCCTGGCGGGAGGCGGCGCAGCGGCTTTCCGGCCGCGGGCATTGAGCCGTTTGGGCGGACCACGGGCAGCACCGGCTTACCCTTCCAGCTTTTTCGTCACCAGTTCATTGAGCAGCGCCGGATTCGCCTGGCCCTTCGAAGCCTTCATCACCTGGCCCACAAAGAAGCCCGCCATAGTCTTCTTGCCGGCGCGATACTGCTCCACCTGCTTCGGATTGGCCGCGATCACCTCGTCGATCAGCGCTTCAATCGCCCCCGCGTCGCTAATCTGCTCCGGCTTTTCGCGCTCATAAACCGTCGCGAACTCCTCGCCCTTTTCAAAGCACACGTCAAAGAGC
Organism: Acidobacteriaceae bacterium; assembly: GCA_003134855.1. Lineage (GTDB taxonomy): Bacteria > Acidobacteriota > Terriglobia > Terriglobales > Acidobacteriaceae > Telmatobacter. The sequence goes on along the minus strand of PLCS01000001.1, from coordinate 46,098 downwards.
TGCTTAAGCTGTTTGGAGCTGATCTTGCCCTCTTCGAGCAGATCGGCGGCCTGAACAATGCCGGCCATCGAAACCGGCGACTGCTCCTGTTCAAGGCCCAGCGCCTTCAGCCGTCCGCCCACTTCGCTGAGAAGCACGTTGGCCACGCGGCGCGGGTTGCGAGCGGTCCTGGCGGCGGCTTCAAAGCGGTCGGCGAAGGCACGTTCGGCGGTCAGCGTGGCCGCGTCCTGCGCGCTCAGCTCGTACTCGGCGATCATGCGCGCCCGGCGCGCCTCGGGCAGCTCCGGGAGCTCCGCTCTCTTGCCTTCGATATATTCGCGAGTCAGCACGAGCGGCGGCAGATCCGGCTCGGGAAAGTAGCGATAGTCGTGCGCCTGCTCCTTCGAGCGCATCGAGTACGTCCGGCCTTCGTTCGCATTCCACAACCGGCTCTCCTGGGTGATGCGCCCACCCGCCTCGATCACCTCCATCTGCCGCTCGATCTCGTACTCCAGAGCCAGACGAACGAAGCGGAAGCTGTTGACGTTCTTCACCTCAACCTTCGTCCCGAATTCTGTCTGGCCGCGCGGACGTACGCTCACATTCGCGTCACAGCGCAGCGAGCCTTCTTCCATGTTGCAGTCCGAGACGCCGCAGTAAAGCAGGATTTCCTTCAATCGAGTGAGGTACTCGAAGGCCTCATCCGGCGTGCGCATATCCGGCTCGGAGACAATCTCCGCCAGCGGCGTGCCGCAGCGATTCAAATCAAGCGAAGTGTATTTAGCGGAGTCGATCAGGCCGTCGTGGATACTCTTGCCGGCGTCCTCTTCCATGTGCAGGCGGGTGATACCGATGCGCTTCATGGAACCGTCCGCCGTGGGCACGTCGATCCAGCCGTGCTCGGCGATGGGCTTGTCGAACTGCGAGATTTGATAGCCCTTGGGCAGGTCGGGATAGAAGTAGTTCTTGCGGGCGAAGATCGACCGCTCGCGCACCTGGCAGTTGATGGCCAGAGACGCCAGCGCGGCGAACTCGACGGCCTGAGCGTTGAGCACCGGCAGGGCGCCGGGCAGCCCCAGGCACACCGGGCAGACGTTCGTGTTCGGCGCCGAGCCAAAGTGATTAGCGCAACCGCAGAAGGCCTTGGTGGCGGTGAGCAGTTGTACGTGGACCTCGAGTCCGATCACGGGCTCGTACTTGGCCAGTACTTGGGGCGAAAGCGCGGCGGCAAGCATATTGTCTTTGATTTTAACGCGTCAGGATTTCCCGCGGGGTTCGTTCTTTCCAGTATTCAGAAAGGTGACGGATTCAATTCCGGACTTCTTGGTGAGCAATATGCCCGATCCGTCGATCGGAGACCGCGTTCCTTCTGAGTCCACAATCCATGCGGCATATTCCATAAACAGTGACATGTCTTCCTGCTCATAGGAGTAATAAAGCAAGAAACCAACGATGGAACGGTCCCCGTAAAGCTTAACCAGGACGAAAAAACTTGGAATATCTTGAAAGGCATCATTCCAGATGGAATTGCCCGTGCGCTGAGCAATGCGCCACTTTCGTAGCAGCCGGAGAAGCCAGTCGTGGTTGAGGCTTGCGCTATAAAGAACACCCGTGGCCAGAGCCATGGCCAACAAGAGCCGGATACGGCCAATTCAACTCCATTTATATGCGTCAGACCTGCGCAGATTACCAATCTGCTGCTCCGTCGGGAGATTTTTGTGTTACTGTTGGTTTAATCTCAGTGTTTCTTGTTTTTATGCCCACGATCTCTCAAGCCGGCAGGCTGAAGCGCAAGGCGTTGCACGGCGGCCTACGCAAGTAGTACAACGGTCCGCAGGCTCCAGCATGAGACCTCATCGGCATGAACAAGGCTGGCCAACCGCGGCAAACCTTCCCCTGCCTGATCGGGGAGGTTTTCCACAGGAGGTACGACAGAGTTACAACACCCGTTCGCGCTTACCCAAGAGCGCAGGTCAGGTTCTGTCCTGTAGGTGAGGTTCAGGCATGAGCGATTTACCGGTTCATGGGAAGCCAGTCATCCTTTTTGCCGAGGAGTGCGACCGGGGAACACTGCGCGAGGAGAACCAGGACTCCGCCCTCCATATCCACATCGCCTTGGGCGACTTGATGATCGTCGCCGACGGCATCGGCGAATCCGCGGGAGGAGCCACTGCATCGCGGATGGTGGTCGAGTATTTTTACGCGTACTTGGCTGCCCTGCCGCACGATTACCCCGCCGACAACGCTCTCCGCGAGGCAGCGGCGCGCGCCAATGCAAGCATTGTGGTCGCAGCCAGAGCGCCGGGCTCGCCGCACCCGCGCATGGGTTCCACGGTGGTGGCAACCCTGCTGCAACCGGAAGGCGACATTACCCACGCCTGGATCGGCCACATCGGCAACAGCCGCGCTTACCTGATGCGCGCCGGCCGCCTGCACCGCCTCACCACCGATCACTCCGCCGTTCAGACCCTGCTCAACCGCAACCTGATTACTCCGGAAGAGGCGAAGAACCATCCTGACGCCTTGGTGTTGACCCGCTGTCTGGGCCATCAGTTCGATGTGGAGATCGAAATCGAACAGTTCCCGCTCGCCGTCGGTGACTCGCTGCTGCTCTGTTCCCATGGCCTCTGGGGATTCGTCCCGGAGTCGGAGATCCAGACGGCGGCAGCCAGTCTCAGCGTTGAGGACGCCGCCCACAATCTGCTTGAATTGGCCCTCACCACAGGCGGCCACAACAACATTGGTATCGAGGTAGCGCGGCTAATTGCACCTCCCGACCCCACCTTCCGCCCTCACACCGAGCACCACCCCGCCGCCAAATGGGTTCTGGCAATCTTACTGCTGGCGATTGCCGGTTTGTGTGTGCTGGCCTGGCTCACCTTCGTGAGCAACTGACTCATCCGCGCCGCATTTGCTGCATTGAAGCAATAGAAGGGTATTGCGTCTGCCCGGCAATTGTTGCGATTCGATCCGTCCGAATCAAGAACCGCACTCCAGCATCTCTTCCGGAAACTCCATCCCCACTGCGTCTTCGGGCGCAGCATCCGGCTCCGCGCCATTGGCAAGCTGTGCCGCGAAGAAAGCGTCTACTTGGGCCAGCACCTCGGCTCCGCTTCGTGCCTGATAGATCGCTCCCCGCAGCTTGGCCCCGCCCGCCACGCCGTGGGTGAACCAGGTGGCGAACTGCTTCATCTTGCCGGCTGTCTCGCCCAGCCGCGCGGCGCGAGGCAGATCTTTCGTCGCCTCGGCCTCGTCGAGCAGCATCTGAAAGTAAGCCCGGATCATGCGATAGCGGTCTTCCACCGTGGGCCGCTCATAACTGCCGGTGGCCGTGTACTGCGCAATCTGCCGAAATATCCAGGGGTTCGCCGGCGCGGCGCGGCCAATCATCACCGCGTCGCAGCCGGTCTCGGCCACCATTGCGGCTGCGTCTTCGGGAGTTCTTATATCTCCGTTGCCGATCACCGGAATCCGGACCGCCTGCTTGACTCGCGCAATCCACTCCCAGCGCGCCTGGCCGCTATAGCCCTGCTCGCGAGTGCGGGCATGCAGCGCCAACCCATTCAGCCCCTCGGCCTCGGCCATCCGCGCCAGATCCAGGCAAACAATGCCGGCGTCATTCCAGCCCAGTCGGAACTTCACGGTGAAAGGGATCGTGACAGTATTGCGCACGGCGCGGAAGATCTCGCCGATGCGCGGCAGGTCGCGCAACAGCCCCGAGCCGCCGTTCGAGCCGACCACCCGCTTGGCCGGACAGCCCAGGTTCAGGTCCACCAGATCAAAGCCGGTCTCTTCGACAATCCGCGCCGCCTCGGCCAGCGTCTCGGGGTTGGCTCCGAAGAGCTGCGCGCCAATTGGGTGTTCGTCGTCGTAGAAGGTCAAATAGCGCTGGCGTTTGCTCTCCCGCATCCGCGCCAGGCCATCGGCGGAGGTGAACTCGGTCATCAGCAGCCCGCAGCCGGACTGGGCATTGCTCACTATGCCCTCAATCTCCGGGTGCCCCACCCTCGCGGCGTCGTTGTTTTTGCCGCTAGGGTGGGATTCATTGAACCCGTTAGCGGTAAACAAACTGGCGTGGCGGATGAAGCGCCGGAAGACCGTGTCGGTAACCCCGGCCATTGGCGCCAGCACCGTCGCCGGAGCCACTACCACCGCCCCCACGCGCATCTCCGCCGGCACTCGCGCCTCAGCAGGCATCGAGTGCTCCCTGGGCTCGTCCCAGCCCTTCTTCACGGTAAAGCCCTTGCCCGCCATGATAGCCCCTTAGCTGTTAGCCTCTAGCTTCTAGCTTGTCCTTGCACTGGGCAGCTTTGCTGAGTGAGACAAAACCGCGAAAGTCGATAAGCTGGCAGCGAAAAGCTGTCTCAAGAACGAAGTTGGGCCTCCGCCATGGCGGAGGCCCAATCATGCGTGCCGTTTGCCGGGCGCGGTTACTTGGTCGCTGCTGCTGCCGCTGCCACAGCCTCGTCGGACTTGGCGTACTTGCGGCGGAAGCGCTCGACGCGGCCCGCAGTGTCCACCAGGCGCTGTTTGCCGGTATAGAACGGGTGGCAAACCGAGCAGATTTCCACGTGAATGTCGCCCTTGTGGGTCGAACGGGTCTCAAAGTGGTTCCCGCACGCGCACTTCACCTGCACCGCGGCGTAGTTGGGATGAATCTTTTCCTTGGGCATCTCGCTAGACAGACCTTTCCTGCATTCGTTCTCTTCCATTGTAGGGGGATTCGGCAGGAATGGCAATTGCGGTGAAGCAGGGAACAGGGAATAGGGAACAGGAAGAATACTCAGCGCTTTCCACTCACACGACATTTTTTGTATACTCAGTCTGGGTTTTGACGAGGGATGATGCCTTGCCTCGGCATGTTCCCTGTTCCCTATTCCCTGCTTTTTAGCGCCTGCTCAATCCCCGCTTCCACCAGCGGCGCCATCACCGCGTAGCCGGCGGGGAGCGGATGCACGCCATCCTGGCTCAGGGCGGCGGGCAGGCCGTCGCGGCTGTCCTTCATCGCCGCGTGAAAGTCCACATACACATGGCCGTTTTCCGCCGCATTGGCCTTGATCCAGGCATTGAGCGCGACAACCTTGGACGCAGGCGTCATTCCCGGCTTCCAGAGAAAATCGAAGGCCGGCAGCACCGAACACATCACTACGCGGATATGGTGGGCCGCGGCCAGCTCGGCCATCGAGGCCAGATTGTCTTCGGTCTGCTCCAGCGTCATCGGCCCGGTGTTGCCCGCGATGTCGTTTATGCCCGCCAGAATCACCACCACCCTGGGCTGGAGCGCGATCACGTCCTGGCGGAAGCGCACCAGCATCTGCGGCGTGGTCTGCCCGCTGATGCCACGATTGATGTACGGCTTGCCGGTAAAGGAGCCATCCGGGCCGTCGAAGTGCCAGCCCTCGGTGATCGAATCGCCCATGAAGACAACGCGGTTTTCGCCCGCGGCGGGCGGAGCCAGCTTCAAATCAGCCTCCTTGAACTTCGCCAACCAGGGGAAATCCTCAAGCAGGCGCGCGTTGTACTGCTTTTGCCACTCGGAAACAGGCGCGGCCTGCGGTGCTGTGTCGGGAGTCTTGACCTCCGGTGCGGCGGCCGCGGTCTGCGCCGTAAGCGGGGAAGGGTACAGCAGGGCGGCAAATGCGAGAGCGGCCAAAGCGGCGCGTAAAGTCATTCGATTCACGTGGGTTCTCCCGGATCGTCCTTGATGCTTCGGTTGTCCATGGCCGGACTCGCAAGCCGTTAATTGACTACTGACAACTGATTGTAGACAATCGCGCCAAACCATAGCCAAGGCCTTTTTCCACATTAGGGGACTGCCAATGCACCGCCGCCTTGAGCCAGCCGGTGCGCTACGCTGGAAGAGATGAGCGTGTGCGCAATCTGCGATGGAGTGGGGCTGGTGCGGGTGGTCAATCCCGCCGGCAAGTGGATTTCGCGCGCCTGCGATTGCCAGGAGATGGAGCGCGAGCAGCGCCGCCTGGCCGCCGCCCACATCCCCGAGCGCTACCGCCATTGTTCCCTGGACAACTATGTCACCGTCCGTTCCAAAACGCATACCTCTCAACGCGAAGCTCGCAGGACTGCTTGTTCGTTTGTCAATGAATACCCGGTAGGCACCGCCGGCAAGGGGCTGCTGTTTACCGGCTCAATCGGCGTTGGAAAAACTCATCTGGCCGTGGGTGTGCTGAGCCGGCTGGTACAGGAACGCGGCGTCAAAGGCCTCTTCTGCGACTACCGCGAACTGCTCAAAAGCATCCAGAATAGCTACAACTCCCAGGTACAGACCACCGAACTCGAATTGCTCAAGCCGGTCTTCGCCGCTGAAGTGCTGGTGCTGGACGACCTGGGCGCGCAAAAGCCGAACGAGTGGGTCTGGGATACTGTAGCGCTGATTCTGAACTCGCGTTACAACGACAAACTGTCGACGATTATTACCACCAATTACGCTGACCTGCCAGCCGGTGGCGGAGAACTGACTGAGGCGCAACGCGCCGCCCGCGAACAAACCCTCGGCGACCGCATCGGCGACCGCATGAGATCCAGGTTGGCCGAGATGTGCGTCCGTGTCGAGATGACCGGCGAGGACTACCGCCAGAGCGTCAAACGCGCCAGCTTCGGCGAAAAGTCGCATTCCCCGCTTTCATCTTGACCCGCGCAGCGCCAGACCTGAGCACCGCAGACCTCATAGGTTCCGGTGTAACGTTTCAATACGGTCAATTCGAAAACCTCAGGCCGAGTTCACTGCGACTCTTGCGGTTCAATACACTTTTCACGTGAGGTTTTTCGTCTATTCCAGGTTTTGTTTCCTATGCTGTCGAAGGTACATCGTTCCGATACAGCCCAAACCCGGAAGGCCCTTCGCGTGCGTGAACCTGGAAACCTCACTCTGGAAGCTCTGGGAGATGGCACACCGGCTTCGGAGCGCCATCTCCCAACACCTCCACGAACCGCCGTGAAACGCGAGTTACTGGGGTGGAACGGCCAGCGTCACCCTCCTCACTTCGGGATGGAGCGCCTGCGGGCCGCGTGCGTCACCATTCGGAAACAGCTTCTGAAAACGTGTGATCTGATCCTCGGACATCTCAATCGTCGGTACCAGCAGCACCCACGAAACCACCTCCGGCAAGTACCCGGACTCCAACTGCTGAATCGGGTTTCCAGGCGGATTGGGGCAGTCTTTTAGATCTGCACTTGGCGCCGTCAGAGAGCCCTCATATCGGTAGGAACTCTGCTTGTGCAGGTTTCCAATCACATCGCTGATTTTGAAGCCGGTGACTACGACGGCGGGACTGTGATAGTTGACCGGCAATTGAATCCCTCCGAATATCTTGTTCAGCATTGTGTTCTCTTTGCCCATCGTGATCCTCTGAGCAATGACCAAAAGCGTATCGGGACCACAGGGCAGTCCCAGGTCCTTCTTGAAGACGTAATGTGCCTCCATCTCGGTTAGCCTGCTGTTGACCAGGTGCTCGGCAGGGGCATGAAAGTGAAACTCCAGGAGGGTGTAGCTGAAACCGCCGAACCATATCTGCAGCTTGTTTTCAGTGGTGGCCTTCAAGCTGCCCCATCGCTGATCGACCGTTGTTCCTCCACATTCGTCGCACCATTTCTTCCCTGTAGTATTCTTCAGCGTCAGAGTCAGCAACTTATCCAGGGCGCTTGTATCTCCGAATTCCAGTGGCTTCGAATCGGGTTTGGCGTTGGTGATATTGATTGGAGACTGGTGGACTCCATAGGGGACTGGCAGATTGCGTTGTGCGCGGACTGTCTGCACCGCCAGCACCGACGTCAGCGCCACGGCGATGAACAGGGTGCGGCGTGCGGCAATGTGAAGAACGCTTCTGGTCATATCACTTCTCCTCAGGGGTGGGGATTGATTTTGGTCAAGCAACAACTGACGGCCAAAGGTACAAGCCGCAACTCAGCGAAAGTTGTGTGTGCACAGGCTACAAGTGACTGATTCCATGGGATGTATCTCTCGATCAAGGCGCTGTTTGAGGAAGAAGCTGCGTCTGCCACCGGACGTGAAGGGATTCTTGGCGGCAGAGTTTCTCTTCAAATGTAAATCGTTAGCGGGGAACCGGCTCGGAACCGGAGACCAGCGGACAGTTCAAATGCGCCGCCGGAGAACGAACGCTGTTCTGCATAGTTTTTATAGAGTGGAATCTGAAGTTGTCAACTTCATCCGGCGGAAATTGTCTTATTTGATAAAAATAAATACTCGCCGTCTTGCCCTTGCTCTTCACGGCGGTCAAATCCAGACCTCAAAACACCCAAAGGCTTACCAGCACCAGCAGGATGGCGGCAACTGTAACAGCCTGGTAGACCCTGTCCTCTGTTTGCCCGGAGCGCGCTTGCTCACCGGGGGGCGCTGGCATGGAGATGGATGCGGTTTGGGGGGAGGGCTGCATCGCGAACCTGCCTTTCTCTGCCTTGCGACAAGGATTACGGATTCCGGGGCTGGCCGGTTCTCACCGTTGAATTTTTAGACGCATGATTCCCTGGAGAAGCACCAAATAAAACCGGAAGAACCGCACAAAATTGTGACGTTGATTTGCCTATCGGTCAAGTGCGAAATCGCATCATCCATCCCGCAAGGAACGATGTTACGGTTGTCACTCCCTGGACAGGCGCGGGCCGTCCCGGAGTTCCGGAGCCGTCCGCCGGGGGTGCAATGCCGTTCCAATTCAGACCCGACAAAGCTAGGATGCACGATTCCACCAAAATTATCTGCATTTCCCGGAAAATTTTGGCGATTAAGGCCTCCGGCTTGACCGGAGGCCCAATCTTTCCCGTATCATAAAGATGCCCCTAGGCAGGTTTGGAGGTGGATTTTTTTGGCAGAGGTTCGAGTGCAAGAAGGCGAGCCGCTGGAAAATGCGCTACGCCGGTTCAAGCGGAAGGTACAGCAGGAGGACATCATCAAGGAAGTCAAGCGTCACTCCTACTACCTGAAGCCCGGTGAAAAGAAACGCGTAAAGGCGGCTTTGGCGCGCAAGCGGAATCGCAAGAAGGCTCGTAAAGAGGCTGACTAGCTTCACAACAATCGTGACAGACGCCCCGGCGGCTCCCGCAATCCAATGCGGTCAGACCCGCCGGGGCTTTCTGTTGCGATTCACATTTAGAGAACTTCAGGGCCTTTTTTTCAGCGCGCGATGGCCTATGTCGTGGCGATAGTATATTCCTTCAAAATGAATCAGCTCCATGGCCTCGTAAGCGCGGGCCAGCGCCTCTTCCAGCGTCGGCGCGGCGGCGGTCACGCCCAGCACGCGTCCTCCAGCGGTGAGGATTTGTCCGTTTGCCGACCGGGAAGAGCCGGCGTGGAAGACCTGCACCCCCGGAACTCGTGCGGCAGCGGCGAGTCCAGTGATGGGGAAGCCGTTCTGGTAGCTGCCCGGATAGCCCGATGAGCTGGCCACCACGCAAGCCGATGCGCCGGGGCTCCAGCGCAACTCGGTCTCGGCCAGCCGACCGTCGATACAGGCTTCCAGCGCATCCACCAGGTCGCTTTCCAATCGCAGCAAAATGGCCTGCGTCTCGGGATCGCCGAAGCGGGCATTGAACTCCAGCACCTCGGGCCCGCGGGCGGTCATCATCAGCCCGCAGTAGAGCACGCCGATGAACGGCGTCCCCTCCTCGGCCATGCCGCGCACGGTGGGCTCGGCGATGTGGCGCAGAATCCACTCGGTCATCGCCGGCTCCAGCATCGCGTCGGTCGAGTAGACGCCCATGCCGCCGGTGTTGGGGCCGGTGTCGCCCTCGCCGATGCGCTTGTGATCCTGCGCGGGAACCAGCGGGGCCACGTGCTTGCCATCGCTGAGGCAGAGGAAGCTGATCTCGTCGCCTTCGAGAAACTCCTCGAAGATGACGTGCGACTCCTTGGCGCCCAGCAGCCTTCCGCTCAACAGTTCCTCGGCGGTCTCGATTGCGGCGTGGCGCGATTCGCAGATGATGACGCCCTTGCCGGCGTGCAGCCCGTCGGCTTTGACCACGATGGGCGGATAGAAGAAGTCAATATCCCTTTCGATCTCAGCGGCGGTAGCGCAGACTGCGTAGTTGGCGGTGGGAATATTGTGCCGCTGCAGAAAGCGCTTGGCGAAGCCCTTGCTCGACTCCAGCATGGCCGCCGCCCGCGTGGGTCCGAAGACGCGCAGGCCGCGCTCTTGAAGCGCATCCACAATGCCCAGCGATAGCGGTACCTCCGGCCCCACGATGGTCAGGGCGGGCTGCTCGGCCTCGACTAGGCGAACCATCGCGGCCACGTCCTTCAAATCCACTGGAAGGCAGCGCGCAATCTCCGCGATGCCGCCGTTGCCGGGGGCGCAGACCACCTCGCTCACCCGCTGACTACGCTTGACCGCCCAGGCCAGCGCGTGCTCCCGGCCTCCCGAACCCAAAATCAAAATCTTCATTTTCGTTCCTGCTCTTCCTAAATCTAAAGTGCCCCCGAAAGTGTATCTGAGCAAAGCGGGGTTGGGAAGTCAAACGGTGAGGCTGAATTATAACAAGTCAGATGCGTGTTCCCGGTCCTCGTTCTCTGTTCCCTGTTCCATAATCCCTCTCATCTGCTACACTCGCTGCGAACCTCCTCCATGCTCTTCAAGGCTCACAGCGCGGCAGTTTACGGAATCGACGCCAACCTCATCGATGTCGAGGTGGACTATAGCGGCGTGGTTGCGGAAAAGGACGTCTTCCACACCGTGGGCCTGCCCGACGCCGCAGTGCGCGAGAGCCGCGACCGGGTCCGCGCGGCCATCAAGAACTCCGGCTACCTGATTCCGCCCACGCACATCACCATCAACCTGGCGCCGGCCGACCTGAAGAAGGAAGGCTCGGGCTTCGATCTGCCCATCGCCGTTGGCATTCTGGGCGCGTATGGCGCGCTGCACACCAACGACCTGAGCCGCTTTCTGCTGGTGGGCGAACTGGGCCTGGACGGCAGCGTGCGCGCCGTGCCGGGGATGCTGCCGGTGGCGATCATGGCTCGCGAAAAGGGCATCGCCAACCTGATTCTGCCGGCAGCCAATGCCGCCGAGGCCGCGGTCGTCGAGGGCGTCAACGTCTATCCCGCCAGTTCGCTGCTCGACGTGCTGGAGCTGCTCAACACCATGGTCGTGGGCGTGATCCAACGCGAGCCTTATCGCGTTTCCACCGAGGCGCTGCTCGGCGAACTGCAACACTTTTCCGTGGACTTCAAGGATGTGCGCGGGCAACAGACGGCCAAGCGGGCGCTCGAAGTAGCCGCCGCCGGCAGCCATAACATCCTCATGATCGGCCCGCCCGGCTCGGGCAAGACGATGCTGGCCAAGCGGCTGCCCTCGATTCTGGCGCCACTTACCTTCGAGGAGGCGCTGGAGACCACCAAGATTCACTCCGTCGCCGGCGTGCTGGACGCGGCCGCCGGCCTGGTCACCCAACGCCCCTTCCGCTCACCGCATCACACCATCAGCGACGCCGGACTGATTGGCGGCGGCATCATCCCCCGCCCCGGCGAGGTCTCGCTGGCCCACAATGGGCTCTTGTTTCTCGATGAGCTGCCGGAGTTTCCCCGCAACGTCCTTGAAGTCCTGCGCCAGCCACTCGAAGACCACACGGTGACCATCGCCCGCGCCTCCATGTCGCTCAGCTTCCCGGCGCGCTTTATGCTGGCGGCGGCCATGAACCCCTGCCCCTGCGGCTTTTTCAATGACAAATCGCGCGAGTGCCAGTGCACTCCACCGCTGATTCAGCGTTATATCGCCAAAATCTCCGGCCCGTTGCTCGACCGCATCGACATTCACATCGAGGTTCCGGCGGTGCAATATAAGGAGTTGCGCGGCGGGGCAGCGGCGGAAGGTTCGGCCGAGATTCGCACCCGCGTGCTGGCCGCCCGCGAACGCCAGCGGCAGCGATTCCGCAAATTCGGCGACAAAATCTACTCCAATGCGCAGATGACCACCCGCCAGATTCGCGTCCATTGCGAGTTGGGCGCCGACGCCGAGCGCCTGCTGGAGCGCGCCATGCAGCAACAGGGGCTGACCGCCCGCGCCCACGACCGCATTCTCAAGGTCGCACGCACGATCGCGGATCTGGAAGGCGCCGAGCACCTCACTGTCTCCCACCTGGCTGAGGCCATCCAGTATCGCGCGCTTGACCGCAGCTACTGGGCGTGAGAGAAACAGGGAATAGGAAATAGGGAATAGCCAGTCGTCGCTGCAAGTACCGTCACCACTCAGCAGAGGTTACGCTTCACTCTCAGCGTTTTGCTGTCTGGTTCACGCGGACCGTTCTATTCCGAGGTACCTAGTCCGTCAGCCCTCTCCTAAAAAAACTATTGACCTCGAAGCCAACTCTGTATATATTGATGAATGCCATCCATCAAGGGCAGATAGTCCAGAGCGTTATTGTGCGCTTTCCTGCTGTTTTCCGCATCAGTTTTGAGCTGAGGCTCATTGGTTGATGCCCCGGTGCGTTTTGGTTTCTTCCGGAACGGAAATGCAGGGCGGATGGTTCCCAAGGCGGCAATCTGTATCTCTGATACGGCGGATGCCTGTTCCATTATCTGCGAGAGTGCATCAGGATTTTGAACTGTACGTTCACCTCGTGCGTCTAAATCTTTGGGAGAGGAATTTGGGGCAGCCCGCGTTGCGTTGGCTACCCTGCGGTTACGGCGGGGCCAGTCTGTCTTCCGGCCGGGGCCAATTTTTTTGAAGGAGAAATTCGCAATGCGTTCTGATTTAGTTTTTGGGGCTCTTTCTCATGTCTCCAATCGCTACCAGTTGTGCCAACTGGCGAGCAAGGCAACCCGCAAGCTGCACAAGCCGAACACGCGGCTACAGGACACAGCCAATGAAGTCCTGGCCCGCTTCCAAACCTCCAATCCCGGCTACGCTGTGCCCTACGAGGCCACCGCCCAACAGCCGGTCGAAACCCGCCGAGCCGCTTGATCGCGCCTCGCGAAAGGTATAATTGTTTCAGACGGCTTCTGCCGGCCTCCCTCGCTAAAGGGCAGCCGCGCTTACCGGTCTTAAATGCTACCGTTGATCTCCAGTGAAGCCTCCAACGCAGCGCATTTCAGCCGCCGGCTTTGAACTCCCGTCTGTATATTCCCCGGAGCACCTCCCTCTTCCGGTCCCTCCCACTCCCATCCTCCCTTATTGCAGGTGAACATGACTATCGGCGAACTCAAAGAAAAGAACATCACGGAATTAACCCGCATCGCGCGTAGCCTGGAGATCCCGGGCACCAGCGGTCTTCGCAAGCAGGATCTGATCTTCAAGATCCTCCAGGCGCAAAGCGAAAAAGAAGGCCACATCTTTGCTGAGGGCGTGCTGGAGATTTTGCCCGACGGCTACGGCTTCCTGCGCTCGCCCGACTACAACTACCTGCCCGGCCCGGACGATATCTATGTCTCGCCGTCGCAGATTCGCAAGTTCGATCTGAAGACCGGCGACTCCATCAGCGGCAACGTCCGTCCGCCGCACGAGGGAGAGAAGTATTTTGCCCTGGTCAAGATCGAGGCCATCAACTTCGAATCGCCCGAGGAGACGCGCAACAAGATCCTCTTCGACAACCTCACCCCGCTCTATCCCCAGGAACGCATCAGGCTGGAGACGGTGCGCGAGGCCATCAGCGGCCGGGTGATGGACCTGCTGACGCCGGTGGGCAAGGGCCAGCGCGGCCTGATCGTCGCCCCGCCGCGCACTGGCAAGACCATGCTCTTGCAGTCACTGGCCAACTCCATCTCCACCAACCACCCAGACGTGGTGCTGATCGTGCTGCTCATCGACGAGCGCCCCGAGGAAGTCACCGACATGCAGCGGTCGGTGAAGGGCGAAGTCATCAGCTCCACCTTTGACGAGCCTGCGGCCCGCCACGTGCAGGTGGCCGAGATGGTCATCGAGAAGGCCAAGCGCTTGGTCGAGCACAAGCGCGACGTGGTGATTCTACTGGATTCGATTACGCGTCTCGCGCGCGCCTACAACACCATCGTTCCGCCTTCGGGTAAGGTGCTCTCCGGCGGCGTGGATTCCAACGCACTGCAACGCCCCAAGCGCTTCTTCGGCGCGGCCCGCAACATCGAAGAGGGCGGTTCGCTGACCATCATTTCGACCGCGCTGATCGACACTGGCTCGCGCATGGACGAGGTCATCTTCGAGGAGTTCAAAGGCACCGGCAACATGGAGATCATCCTGGACCGCAAGCTGGTGGACAAGCGCGTCTTCCCGGCCATCGACATTCAGCGCTCCGGCACCCGCAAGGAAGAGTTGCTCATCCCCAAGGAGGATCTCTCGCGCATCTGGATTCTCCGCAAGGTGCTCAACCCGCTCTCCCCGGTCGAGGCCATGGAGCTGCTCATCAGCCGCCTGGAAAAGGTCCGCAACAACGCGGAGTTCCTGGCCAATATGAATCAGCTCTAAGCGCCTGCTGTGCGGCCACCGCGCCTTCGGCGCTCTTCATGCCCCCGCACGCTTGAGTGGCGAACGCAAAGAGGCTGTTGTACCGGACGGCCTCTTGCTATCTTGGCATGCCGTAGGCTTTCGTAGCTACGATTTCACGCTTGTCCGATTCCGGACAGCTTTCGCTATTTGCGGACAGCCAGAGCCGCTCTCGCCACAGTAACTCCTTTGTTTTGTTGACACACTTTTGGTCCGTCCCGTGCAAGAACCTGATGTGGTCATTTCACGTACAGGAAGGCTATGGAGATGTTCCAGGATCTGAAATTCACACTGCGGCAGTTGCTCAAGTCGCCCGGCTTCACGCTGACGGCGATCGTGACCCTGGCGTTGGGCATCGGCGCCAACGCCGTAGTCTTCAGCGTGCTGAACGCGCTGATTCTCAAGCCGGTGAACGTGCCGAACGCGCAGAATCTTTACCAGGTCCAGCGCTTTCAAAACCCCTCGCAGTCGTATCCGGATTATTTGGATCTGCGCGACCGGAACCGGACCTTCGAGAGCCTGGCGGCGGTTCACATCCTGGGCCCCGTGGGAGTGGACACGGGCGGAAACCCCTCGACGGCGTGGCCCTATGGGGTGAGCGGCAACTACTTCGACGCCCTGGGCATTCAGCCCTGTCTGGGCCGCTTCTTTCACGGCTCCGACGAAAAGGGCATGAATAGCACCCCATACGTTGTGCTGAGCTACGCGTATTGGAGCAGTCATTTCGACGGCGATCGCGGCGTGGTGGGGCGGATGGTGGAGATCAATAAGCACCCGCTCACCGTCATTGGCGTGGCGCCGCCAGCCTTTCGCGGCACCGAGCTGTTTTTCGCGCCGGCCTTCTGGATTCCCATTGTCGAAGAGCCGGTCGTGATGGGCAGCAACTTGCTACAAATCCGCGGCGTTCATTCGCCCTTTGTGCTGGGGCGCCTGAGACCAGGCGTCACGCCGGAACAGGCGGCTGCGGATTTGAATACTCTGGGCGCGGCTCTGGCCAAGGCCTATCCATCCGACGATGAGGGCATCAAATTCACTCTCGCTCGTCCCGGCCTGCTTGGCGACTTTTTCGGTGGTCCGGCGCGCGCCTTCATGGCCGGCCTCATGCTTCTCGCCGGCCTCATCCTTCTGGCTGCCTGCGCCAATCTCGGCAGCCTCTTTGCCGCGCGCGCCGCCGACCGCGCCAAGGAAGTGGCGTTGCGGCTGGCGCTCGGCTCCCGCCGCGGACGGATTCTGCGCCAGTTGCTCACCGAGGCGTTGCTGATCTCGCTAATCGGTGGCGCCATCGGTCTGGCCGGAGGCGTCGTCATCCTGCATGGCCTGAGCGCCTGGCAGCCGATTCCCAATATCCCCATCAACGTTCCGGTCAACCCGGACGCGCGCTCCTATGGCGTGGCACTGCTGCTGGCGCTCGTCAGTGGTCTGCTTTTTGGGATGGTCCCCGTCCGCCAGATCCTGCGCGCCGATCCCTGGCAGACGATCCGCGCGGGGATGAGCGGCACGCTGGTGATGCGCCGGTTCACTCTGCGCGACCTGCTGCTGGTCGTGCAGATCGCCATCTGCGCCGTGCTGGTCACCTCCTCGTTGGTGGCCGTGCGCGGACTGGTGCGCTCGCTCCACAGCAACTTCGGCTTCCAGCCGCAGAACGCGCTGCTCGTCGAAACTGATCTGAACATGGCTGGCTACACCGGGGACCATGTACCCGAGATGCAGCGGCGCATGTTGAGCGCGGCGGCGGCCATTCCGGGCGTTTCCTCCGTTGGGCTTGTCGACGAGTTTCCGCTGGGGCTCTCCGGGAGCGACTCCGATGTATATACCGACACCACCACCGATTTCCGGCCCAGTAACCAAGCGGCCGACGCGATGAACTATATCGTCTCGCCGGGTTACCTGGATGCGGCCGGAACGCGGCTCTTAGCGGGCAGGGATCTGACCCTGACCGACAGCAAAGACGCGCCCAATGTGGCTTTGGTCAATCGGCAGTTCGCGGTCAAAATCTTCGGATCGGTTCAGAAAGCAATCGGCGGGCATTTCAAATTCTATGGTGGCAGTCAGCGCGCTGAAATCGTCGGCGTGGTCGAAGACGGCAAATACCGGACGCTCACCGAGAATCAACAGCCGGCGATGTTTATCTCCTTCCAGCAGCATCCGTCAAGCACCATGGCGCTGGTGGTGCGGTCCGGGCGCGATCCCGCGGAGATGGCGGCGGCGCTGGAGCGCACATTGCACGGCCTGGATTCCAGTCTGCCTCTTAAGACAGAGACGTGGTCCGGAGCGATGAATGCCGCCCTGTTCGCCCCGCATGTGGCGACCGTGGCGCTGGGCGTGCTGGGCCTCTTGGGCGCGATGCTGGCCGTTACCGGTGTCTTCGGCATGGCCTCTTACATCGTCAGCAAGCGGCTGCGCGAGTTGGGCATCCGTGTGGCGCTCGGTGCGGGGCGGCGCGAGATTCTGCGCACGGCGCTGGGGCGCGCGCTGCGTCTGCTGGCAATCGGCTCGGTTGCCGGCCTCGCACTCGGTCTGCTCGCAACGCGCCTGCTCTCCCACATCGTCTACCAGGCTTCACCCCAGGACCCGTTTGTCCTCGCAGGCGTCACGATCACCATGATCGCGCTGGGCCTAGTCGCGGCCTCGATCCCTGCCCGGCGCGCGCTGGCCGTCGATCCGCTGATCCTGCTGCGCGAGGAGTAGCGGGCACTGCATGGGTAGGCCTGGATTCGCGAAGATCGCATCATGCTAAGAATCAGGCCCCTGCCCGCTCCTCGGAAGGCTCCCTGGATGCGGAGCAGAGACGCGCCTTGTGGAATTCGCCGGCCGGGAAATGCGCGGCGCGTCTTCCACGAATGGCCGCTCACTGATAAGATAATGAATGTCGTGGGGCTGTAGCTCAGCTGGGAGAGCGCCTCGTTCGCAACGAGGAGGCCAGCGGTTCGATCCCGCTCAGCTCCACCAAACCCTCCGCCGCATTCAAGCTGCGTTTTCCTAGTCCCTTAGTCCCTAGTCCTTCAGTCCCTATTCCATGCCTCAATCAAACACTACTGTCTTGTTCCCGTAGCAGAGAATGCGCCGGTCCAGGTGCCAGCGGACGGCGCGGGAGAGGACGATGCGCTCCAGATCGCGTCCTCGCTCCACCAGGTCTTCCACTTGGTCGCGGTGCGAAATGCGGGCCACATCCTGCTCGATAATGGGACCGTCGTCGAGCACCTCGGTGACATAGTGGCTGGTGGCTCCGATCAGCTTGACTCCGCGCGCATGAGCGGCATGATAGGGCTTGGCCCCGGTGAACGCGGGTAAAAACGAGTGGTGCACGTTGATGATCGCGGCCGGATAGTTGACGACAAAAGCCGGGGAAAGAATCTGCATGTAGCGCGCCAGCACCACGAGTTCAATTTCGTGCTGCGCGAGCAATTCAAGCTGCTGAGCCTCGGCTTCGGCGTGCGTGGCCGCGCTCACTGGAATGTGCTCGAAGGGGATGCCGTAAAAGGCGGCCAGAGTTTCCACCTCGCGGTGGTTGGAGATGATCAGGGGAATCTCGCATTCCAGCTCTCCCGCCCGCCAGCGATAGAGCAGATCGGCCATGCAGTGCAGGTATTGGGAGCAGAAGAGCGCCATCCTGGGCCGGCGGTCGCCCGAGGTCAGCTTCCAGCGCATTCCCAGCTCGCGCGCGAGTGGGGCGAAGGATTCATTAAAGGCTTCCAAATCAAAGCTTTGCGAAGAATGGCTGTCGTCTGCAAGAGCCCATTCGACACGCATAAAGAAGAGGCCCAGTTCGTGGTCCTGGTGCTGGTCGGCGTGGAGAATGTTGGCGCCGCGTTCGTAGAGCAGGGTGGAGACGCGCGCCACCAGGCCCTTCTGGTCCGGGCAGTCGATGAGCAGAACGGCGGAGTCTTTCATGCTTCCTTCAGCTTAAACCACCTGCGGTGGGGCAACCGGCGCTTGCGCGCCATGAGGTTCATGATGTCTCATCCTTCGCTAGTAAAAGCAAGGATGGGACGACGCCTGCGCGACAGCGATCGGTCCGTGAAAGTGGTGCGCTGCAGGTTACCAGTTTTTCAAAACTGTGAAGCTACAGGTAGCCGGTTTACCCCCAAACTGAACAGCTACAGGTCACCGGTTTCGGAGAAAGTGGTGTTCTGTAGCTGTCCGGTTTTGCATGAAATGGTGAGCTGAGACGCTATGGTTTTCTATGAATCGGCTGCTAATACGTCAGTAGTGATTGGGGAGAAGAACCGAAGAAAGGGCGAATTTCGCTGACCAAGGCGATTTTTTCGGGGAATTCCTGACTATGGGGGGTGGACTTTTGCGGGTCAGCAAGTCAGCGGGTTGGAGGGACAGTGAGGATGCCGAGGCGGGTTCCACTGGCGAGGCCGATGGCTGGGGATGGCGGGCGGCGGTTTTGGTTCGTGGTCTCCCATCTCCGAAAATCCAGACCTGAGGTACTCGCCTGAATGAACGTATTTTAGACGGCATCCGGTGCTATAATTGGTGCATGGAGGGGCTATGAGAGCAACTGTATCACTCGATGACAGCCTGTTGAAGACAGCCTACGAATATACCGGTCTCACAGAGCGCGCGGAGTTGTTGCGCGAGGCGCTGAAATCCTTAATTGCGCGCGAGGCAGGTCGCCGGCTGCTGGCGCTGACCGGAACGGCTCCGAATATCGAGGACGTGCGCAGATTGCGCGTTGAAGAACAGTGATTCTTGCAGACACGTCCATCTGGATTGAGATGTTCCGCAGTGGCCGCTTCAAAGCAGATTTGGAAAGCCTGATTGTCAATGACCAGCTCTGCATTCACCCGTATATCGTGGCGGAGTTGGCTTGTGGATTTTTGCCTGATCGCAAGAATACGCTGCATTATCTCGACAGCCTTCACCAGATTTGCCTGATTCGCCTGGCGGATGTGCGTCTGATGATCGAAGCGCGGGGGCTGGTATCGAAGGGGATAGGGCTGACGGATGCCCATTTAATCGCGTCCTGCCTGGCTGTGCCTGGGACGCACCTATGGACTATCGACGGCGCACTCGGAAGGGTGGCCGATTTGCTCGGAATCCGCGCCACGATTCCGGGGGAGAGCCGTTTTTAAGTCGCTTCACCTGCATCACCCGCCCGCTCATCGCGATAAGACGATGAACGGGGCACAGCTTTTCAAGGTTCAGGGTGATTCTTCGGATTCTGATGAACGGGCCACCTGCGTCTCCCAAATCTCCAAGTCGAGATGTGGGCCACCCAACTTTCTTGGTCAGATGTGGGCCACTCGCCGTTTGCTGTGGATCAAAGAGGTATGGCGCGTTGGCTGTAAACTTTAATTGGAAAAGGATAAAGACATGACACACTTCAAATGGATATTGGCAGCGGCAATTGTGCTTCTGCCCTCGTTTGCTGCGGCGGCGCAGGACGCTCCCGAGCTCAAGACAGACAAGGACAAGTTCAGCTACGCGCTGGGAATGAGCTTTGGGGAGAATCTCCGCAAGCAGGGGCTGGAGCTGGATTCCGCAGTGTTTGCGAAGGGATTCGCAGAGTCGTTCAACGGCGGCAAGACCGCGATGACCGATCAGGAGATGCAGACCCTGTTGCAGGCTGCATCGCAGGAGATCCGGAAGAAACAGGCTGCGCAGCAGGCGGAGAAGGGCGCAGCGGCGCAAAAGGAAGGCGAAGCGTTCCTGGCCGCGAACAAGACGAAGGAAGGCGTGGTGACGCTGCCCAGCGGCCTACAGTACAAGATTCTGAAGGCGGGCACGGGCGAGAAGGCGACGCTGGACGACACGGTGGTGTGCAACTACAAGGGCACGCTGATCAATGGAACGGAGTTCGACGCGTCGGAAAAGCACGGCGGGCCGGCGACCTTCCCGGTCAAGGGCGTGATTGCGGGTTGGACCGAAGCGCTGCAACTGATGCCGGCGGGATCGAAGTGGCAGCTCTTTGTGCCGTCCAATCTGGCCTACGGGACGCGTGGACCGGGCGACATCGGGCCGAATACGACGCTGATTTTCGAAGTGGAGCTGGTGTCGATCCAGAAGGCGGCGGCACCGGGGGCGGGGGCTGCGGCGTCGAAGTAGAAGGCCAGTGGACAGTGGTCAGAAAAACGCTGGCTGGGGTTCGTGGTCTCCCGACAGAGATCAGAGATCAAAAAACCGCTGGTTGGGATTTGTGGTCTCCCAGGTCCGAAAATCCGGACCTGGGCCACCCAGCTTTGTTGGTCGGACCTGGGCCACCCGCCGAACCCCCATGGCACGCAAGCGGCGTCTGCCGCACCGCAGGTTCCGCCTGGACGCCAGTCCTCAGGCGGCGGTGTCGCCGCGGGCCATCATCGGCGAGTTCAACTGCTGGCGCAGGCTGCCGGCCAGATCGGCGACCATGCGCATCCTTTCGGCCGCGGGTGAGGAGATCTCGCTGCCGTTCAGCGCCAGTTGGGAGTGAAGCAGCAGGCCGGCGACCGTGGATTTCAGCTCGGTTTCGATCGTGGCGGCGGCGGCGCGGCGGGCCAGCGTCTGCTCGCGCTCGCGGCGGTGCAGGGCGGCGCGAATTTCGCGGACGAGGCGGGCGGCGCCGGAGAGGGCGAAGTTGATTTGCAGGGGGATGGCCAGGCCGGCGTTCTCCCAAATGGCTTCGGCGGAGGCCGGATCGCACTCGGCCATCGTCTCATCCATGACCACGGCGGCAAACTCGCGGCGGCGCAGCGCCCCCAGCGCGGCTTTGCGCCCGTCGGCCATCTCGACCTCCATGCCCAGTTGCGCTGCCACCACGGCGGCGCAGTTGCGAGCGCCTTCGACTCCGGTCACAATCAGAATGCTCATTTCCAGCTCCTTTGGCTCATCCGGCCAGCCGTGGCTTCGGCCTGTTGCGCTCCGCGCGGCTCTTCTTCCCGCTCGGACCTGTGAAGTTTCCCGTTATTGGTCTATCGGCGCGATCGGTCCCGACTTGAATCGGGGCCGTCTACTCTTCCCGAAGCGGGTCGGCGATGCCGTATTCCTTCAGCTTGCGGTAGAGGGTGGTCTTGCCGATGCCGAGCAGCTTGGCGGCCTGGAGCTTGTCGCCGTTGAGGGCGCGAATCGCTCCCAGGATGGCCTGGCGTTCCATCTCCGCCAGCGTGGTCAATTGTGGCGAGCCGGCCTCGGAGACGGGCTCTCCGGCGGCAACCGAGCGCCGGGCCTCGAGACCCTGATTCTGAAGTTGCGTGGGCAGGTCGCCCAGGTGCAGTACCGGCCCGCTGGAGAGCGCGCAGGCCCGTTCGATGGAATTTTCGAGCTCCCGCACGTTGCCCGGCCAGTCGTGGCGCATCATGGTGTGCAGGGCCTCGTCGCTCAACGTGAATTTGACGCCGTGCTCGCGGCTGATGTGGTCCAAAAAGTGAGCCGCCAGCAGCGGAATGTCCTCGCGGCGGTCGCGCAAGGGCGGCAGCCGCAGATTGACCACGTTGAGCCGGTAAAAGAGGTCCTTGCGGAAGGCGCCCTTTTCCACCATCACCGCCAGATCCCGGTTGGTGGCGGCCACGATGCGCGCCTTGATGGGGATGCGGTGGGTGGCGCCGACGGGACGGACCTCCTTCTCTTGCAGCGCGCGCAGCAGCTTGGCCTGCAGGTCGAGCGAGAGCTCGCCGATCTCGTCGAGAAAGACCGTTCCCCCCTCGGCCGAGACCAGCAATCCGTCCTTGTTCCGGTTGGCCCCGGTAAATGCTCCCTTGACGTAGCCGAAGAGCTCACTCTCGATCAGCGTGGGCACCAGCGAGCCGCAATCGACCGGCAGGAACGGCTTTTGCGAGTTTGGCCCGTAGGCGTGGATGGTGCGCGCCACCAGCTCCTTGCCGGTTCCGCTCTCGCCCAGAATCAGCACCGGGTGGGAGCTCTGGGCAACCTTGGAGAGGATGCGGTAGAGCTTTTCCATTTCGCCGGAGCGGCCGATCATCGCGCCCAGCCCCTGCGAAAGGCGCAGCCGCTCGCGCAACTGGCGGGTAGCGGTGTCGGTGACCAGCGAGGAGGCGGCGCGATCCAGAACCGTAGACAATTCATCGATGGCGAAGGGCTTGGCCAAGTAGTCCGAGGCTCCGCAGCGCATCGCCTCGACGGCGGCGTTGACCGAACCCGAGGCGGTCATCGCGATCACCGCGGTCTGGGGGTAAAGCAGCTTGACCTCGGAGACCAGCTCCAGACCCTGGTTGGAGCCCGCGGGCAGGTTGACCAGCAGGATGTCGGCGGTGCTGCCGCGCAACATACTGCGCGCTTGAGTCAGGTCGCCGGTGCTCTCCACCGCGTAGCCCAGACTGGCAGCAATCTCTGCGCAGGCCGAGCGGACCGCGGTGTCTGCGTCGACCACCAGCAGGTGCAGGCGAACGGGCTGTTCCGCGAGCTGTTGAGGAATAAACTCCATGGCTCTCGTGCTTAGAACTGTCTCAAGCATTGTAATTACCTCACGCGCAAAGGGTAAATGAGATTTTTTGTGGTTGCTGTCACGAGGTTATTTCCCCGTCCTGGAAGTTCCCGTTAGGCCGTCTGCCGCGCGCGCCTCAGCGGGAGCGGACGGGCAACTCGATCTCGAAGCGGGCTCCGGTTGGGGCGCGGTTGGCGGCATGAATGCTGCCCCCGGCGGCCTCGACGATGTAGCGGGTGATGGACAGGCCCAGCCCGCGATGGGAGGCCGGCCAGTCGCCGTGCCGGAAACTGTCGACGGTGCGGGTGGTGTAGCCGGAGTCGAAGATCTTGTCCAGCGCCTTTTTGGGAATGCCCGGCCCGTTGTCTTCCACAGTGAGCATCAGACCTTCGACCGCGCCGTCCATCACCGGGCGCTCGCGCAACCCCAACTGGATGCGGCCGCCCTTCGGCATCGCCTCGGCGGCGTTCTTGATCAGGTTGACCAGAATCCGGGTCAGGTCCTCGCCCGTCAGCCGTACCGGCAGCGAGCCGCCCTCGGCATCCACGGTGAGAGTGATGGAGGGACCGGCCAGGGCCGCCAGCAGATTGCGGTTGGCCAGCAGCTCCCCGGCCAGGTTGTCGATCGGCTCGGCGGGCATCAGATCAAAGCGGCGGGTGCGATTCTGCCGGACTGCGCCGCCCAGATCAGCGGCCAGTCCCTGGCGGAGATCGAGGACCACCAGCTTCTCCACCAGCCGGCGGCTGGCCGTAGCCACCAGCCTCAGTTCGTTGCCATAGTGGTGGAACGCAGGATTGAGCACCCCCGGCTCCTCTAACAAATCGCAGTAGAGCCCCAGCGCCGTGACCATATTCCGCGCGTCATGGGCCACCTCGGCCAGGCTCTCGCTTTCGCCGCGCAGATTGGCCAGCGTCTCGACAACCGCCTCGACCCGCTTGCGCTCGGTCACGGACCCTCCGCTTCCGGCCAGACCTGCTCCTGTCTGGCCCACTCCCGCAAGCCCTGCTTCGACCAGGCCGGTTGCCGCCAGCCCGATTCCTGTGAATCCCCCCGTCTGTCCTGTCTGCTGCATAACCGCTCCTTTTCCAAGTCAGGGGTCAGATTCAAACCACACTGACCCTTGACTCCTGTTCCCTAGTCCTAGCCCCTAGTCCCTGTTCTCTGCTTTCCCATTCCTGCCCTGAGCTTGGGAACTGTCCCTTTCTATTACACGTGGCGTGCCAAACTAGAACGGCTGAATTAAGTTCCTGATAAGGGAAGGAGTTAGTGTCCAATTCCCAGACATAGCCGCCGGACTCAAAACGAGCATTTCTTCCCAAAATGAAACTGGAGATTGGTGCGTAACAGACGTAAGATTCTTGGTTTCAATGGATTAGGGTAGATTCCTGTTACGGGACGGAGAAGGAACGGTTTCCCGTCCTGGAACCGGAAGCCGTTGACGGCTTGACAGCCTCGCCCGTAAGCCGCTTCCCGTACAATCTGTCCATGAATAATTTTGGGAATATTTCTGGAAACGACACAGCCGCTTCGTCCTTTTATCGTCCCGGCGGCCGGACTCCGCTGGAGCTTCGCCCGCTCACACTGACTCCCGGTTTTGTGCAGACCGCCGAAGGCTCGGTGCTGGTCTCGCTGGGCAACACGCGGGTGCTGACCTGCGCGACCATCGAGCAGGGCGTCCCCGGCTGGCTGAGGAACTCGGGGCGCGGCTGGGTTACCGCTGAGTACTCGATGCTGCCCCGCGCCACGCTCACCCGCACTCCGCGGGAAAGCGAGCGGGGCAAGATCGGCGGGCGGACGCACGAGATTCAGCGGCTGATCGGTCGAAGCCTGCGCTCGGTCGTGGACATGAAGGCGCTGGGTGAGCGCACAGTGATTCTGGACTGCGACGTGATCCAGGCCGACGGCGGCACGAGGACGGCGGCCATTACCGGAGCGGCGGTGGCGCTCGGGCTGGCCCTGAACGCGCTGGTCGCAGCCGGAACGCTCAAGCAGTCGCCGCTCAGGCAACTGGTGGCCGCGACTTCGGTGGGCATCGTCGGCGGCGCGATGCTGTTGGACCTATGTTATGAAGAGGATTCGCAGGCCGAGGTGGACATGAATGTGGTGATGACCGCCGACGGCGGGCTGATCGAGACGCAGGCCACGGCGGAGAAGGGTTCTTTTTCCCGTGCGCAGCTCAATGAGCTGGTCGATCTGGCGGAAGCTGGGCTGAAGGAGATTTTTGCGGCGCAAAAGGCGGTGCTGGGAGTATAGGACTACAGCTATGCTTTCGACGGATTCTTTCCGGATTGCCAAGCATACGGACGATGGCCGAGCGCATTGGGCTGTTACCATCAGTTGACAGCCGTAAATTCTAGATTTATTCCGGCTAAGCTATCTGGAATTAACAATATGCCGGAGCTGATTCTTACGCGGAATTGACTAAGAAAAAGCTGCCATACTTGCGGCAAGGAGGTCGCTTGTATGCGCAGAAAGAAAACAAAGCCAAATTATCGGAAGATCGTCCTCCGCCTGCCGAATCTCGACCACGCAAAAGCATCTGTACTCAACAGCCTGAGCTCTCCACAATCACGACGCAACTATCGTTTTGCGATGGACCAATTCATCGCTTGGTACTGCTCGGAGCCACGCCTCGCGCTCAATCGTACCGTCGTACTCAGATTCCGACTCTATTTAGAGAGCCTCGGATTGGCGGCCGCAACTATCAACCAGAGGCTCGCTGCCGTGCGGCGCCTTGCATATGAAGCGGCAGATTCCGGTCTGCTGAGCCCCGAATTGGCGGCAGGTATCCGGCACGTGAAGGGAGTCAAGCATCTGGGCCAGCGATCTGGCAACTGGTTGAATATTGATCAGGCCCGATTACTCGTCGACAAATCTGACGGCGATGGTCTCAGAAACAAGCGTGACTTTGCGATGATTTCCATTCTTCTTGGCTGTGGTTTGAGACGAGCGGAACTCGCCGCATTGAACATCGACGACATTCAGATTCGTTGGGGCATTGGGCAATCGTCGATCTGGTTGGAAAAGGCGGCCATGTCCGAACGGTCCCGATGCCGGCATGGGTTAAGGATTCAGTGGATCAATGGCTAGCCGCTACTGAACTAAAGCATAGCCGTATATTCCGCACTGTGAGCCGACACGGCTCGTGCTGGGGGCGAGGAATCTCCGAGAACGTTGTCTGGTACGTTGTGCGCGAATGCGCAAAGCGTCTTGGCCTTGAGCACATTGCGCCGCACGATCTGCGCCGCACTTGCGCCAAGCTGTGCCACTCCAACGGGGGAGAACTTGAGCAAATCCAATTTCTCCTGGGTCATGCATCTGTTATAACTACGGAGCGTTATCTCGGTTCCAAGCAGAATCTGGAGGAACCAGTCAATGACCGATTTGGACTTCTGTATAAACCCAAGACCTCCAACATCAGAAAAACCTGATATTGCCAAGTGAGATCAGAGTATCGGTATTCAGGTAACAGCAAATGAATCGTATATGGCAGCCGTTCCGTGAAATGGTCCTCGAACTCGCCGACGGTTACCAATCGCCGAGGGAAGTGCAGTGTACGCACTGGGTTCTCGCCAGTTGAGAGCACGGCCCGCTTATCACATTTCGAACACTTGGCGCATTACCTGTCCCACCATAAAGCATCTAACCATTTGGCCTGATAGCGTTACGGCTGCGTCATTCGTATTGCGGTTGCGACCTTAAAATGACTACGTCAGGATATAAGTCATCCATGCCGATCCGATCAAAATACCTGCTCTTTCTTCACTTAAGCGCCGTGCTGCTCGTTACAGCAAGAATGCCGCTTTGACAGTGTGCGGTACACATAGGTGTTTGCGTTCACATTGCACTTATCACTTCGACTGGCCTCTCGGTTAATGCGGCACTCCCCATAGCCTTTAATAGTGGCAGATAGCAGTGATAAGACGAATGTGCGGTTGCTGCTGAGAGCTTGATTGCCAAACCAATTACTCCCGATTTCTTGTCTATTGAGAACACAAGAATTCAGTGATCAGAACTTGGCGAACTCGACCATGACCTCTCTGCGTGCGGCAATGGGCTGACCCTTCTTTGTGGCGGGGAAGAACCTATATTGCCATACGGCGGCCTCTGCCTTTTTGTCCAATCCAAAGCCGAGGCCGCGCTTAACGCGGACATCCTTCGGCAATCCATCTGCTCCCACTATCACCGTAACGATGGCCACCTGAACCCAGGGATGCGATACAAACGGATCTACGAAATCCGCGTCAACCGTGTGGAGGGGGAAGGGCGGAGTGTACGACAAAGGGTTGTGATGCTTGTCTTCGAATTTCGATGCATCCGGCACGGGTAGGTCTCTCTCGGTGATATGGATCTGAGGAAGGGCCGGGCTGCGGTTGGCGCGGAAGACTACACGCACGTCGATCCAGACAGGCACAGATTGATCTTCCAACTTGCCTGGCTCGAACTTTGATTGTTTCACAGCCGCAATAGCGGCCTGATCAAATGCCTCGCCGTGCTTGTGCAGTACTTGAATGTGTGCAGGGATGCCGTGGTCGTCAATCACCATGGCCAGCACGGTCATGCCCTGAACTTCTTTGGTAGGAACGTCTTCAGGGCAACGCACGTAAACGGTGCTCAGCAGCCGGGGCGCAGTGACCTCGGGGCCAGCGTAGTACACGCCATCCTTATCAGGAATCTGGTGGAGTGGAAGACTCAGTGATCTTGCATCCTGCGCCCGAACGGCGATGGCCGTCAGCGCCAATAGAGTCCATGCAGATTTCGCTTGCCTCATTCGATTCTCCGATCGGTTTGTTTTGATTTCCTGGATCGCTCGGCTGCTTGCGGCGGCCTGCCCATCTATCATGCTGAATGCCTTTCTCGTGTCAGGGTTCATGCTGGGGTCGATTTGAGCAGTCGCAGCGACTAACAACCATGCTAGAGATGAATAGATAAAGATAAGATAAAGACTGCAAACAGTGGCATGCGCATGGCCAATACATCGTGAAACCGGCATATGCAGAAACGCCGGGCAGGCAATGCTTGAAAGTGTCCATACTTATGACTTACTTATATGGCACTCATGCCATGCTCATAACTTTCTTCAAAACATATACGAACTCTTTATGGCCTCCAAGGTAGCGTCTATATAAGCCGTCCCCGCTCGAGGGCGGGACGAATGAAGGTGGTCCGTGAAAAGCGCACGTCATAAGACGCTATGCTACTTAGCCTTTTCGAAAACACTGCATATTCTTTGCGACTCCTTTACGTCGCTTCGCATAACAATTGGGGTGAGGTAGGTGGAAGCGACAGGCTAGCCATACTTCAGCGAGAGCCAACGCATTTCAGCCCAGCGACGCAAGACGTCGAGGAGGTCAGATACCGATGACGAAGAACTTCAAAACCGCCATAACGTTGGGGGTCGCAATCTGTGGTCTTGTTATGCAGCTTGCGAGTCACGCCCAAAGCTCAACTTCAACCCCCGACAACGCCACGACGACACCGAGCGCAAACGCGATGCCGCCCAACAACGATGCAGTTATCAAAGAACTCGCGGAGATGAAGGCGCGGATCACGCAACTTGAATCCGAACTGAAGGCAAGCGGCGCTTCCAGCACTTCGGTGACACCGGTTGCGCCGGCCACGGCTACGCCAACCCCCGCTGCAACTCCTGCGCCCCCAGAGATCAGCGCAGAGAGAACCACCAAGGAGGCGCCATTCCCCGGAGACTGGACCTGGTTGAACAGCAACGGGCACGCCGTGGACAGCCCGATGGCCACCAAGTACTTCACGCCAGAGTTCCGGGCCGACGCCAACTACATCCTCGACTACAACCATC
Source organism: Acidobacteriaceae bacterium (assembly GCA_003134855.1). GTDB lineage: Bacteria > Acidobacteriota > Terriglobia > Terriglobales > Acidobacteriaceae > Telmatobacter. The sequence goes on along the minus strand of PLCS01000001.1, from coordinate 17,525 downwards.
CCCACGACGACACCATGGGCGGCGCGACGGAGAGTTTTCGCTCCGACGAGTGGCAACTTGAACAGATCAGCTTTGGCGGCGACATTCGCATCGATAATGTGCGCGGGCGCGTGCTTACAATGAATGGTTTGTTCGCCACGACGACCCCGCGCAACGACGCCAGCCCTAGCCGCGGCCAATGGGATCTGGCCGGCGCGTATAAGTACGTCTCAGAGGCATGGGGAGGATATCACTTCGATGTGGCTCACGGCCTCAACGTGGATGCCGGCATCTTCGTCTCCTATATCGGCCTCTTCAGCTACTACAACTTCGATAACTGGACCTATCAGCCTTCGTTCGTCTCCTCAAACACGCCCTGGTTCTTCAACGGCCTGCGCATTCAGTATTTCCCCACCAAGAACCTGAAGATTGAACCGTGGATCATCAACGGCTGGCAGTCTTATGCGCGCGCCAACGGCAAGCCCGGCCTGGGCGGACAGATTCTCTGGCGCCCCAAGCCCTACCTGGATTTAGTCTTCAACAACTACGGCCTGGGAGAGGACGCCGTCGGCTTCCCTGGACGCTCGCGCATCCACACCGACGACAGCATACAGGTCAAGTACTATGACAAGCCCAAAGCCTTCTTTGACAAGGCGGCATTCACTTTCACAGGCGACCTTGGTTGTGAATACGGCGGTGGACCTGCCTCTTTCGGCACCTCAGACGGCGCGCTGGATCCCAAAGGCAATTCACCGGAGACGGGCACTACCGATAGCTACAACGGTGGCGTCAACTGCCATAACTCCAAAGGCGGCAGACCCAAGCAGGCCTTCATGGGCTGGATGGCCTACGACCGCATGTGGTTCAAGAAAGATCTCTATGCGATAACTCTCGGCGGCGGATTCATGAACAATCCCGGGCGCTACCTCACTCTGCTGCCGCCCATCAACGGTGCTTCGGCGACTAGCGGTACCCCGTATTTTACCGAAAACGCCGGGGATCGCTCTCATATGCACGACGGAACCATCACCTTCGACTATATGCCTAGCCAGTTCATCACCTTCACTTTGGAAGAAGGTTATCGCCACGCCGATGTGCCCTACTGGACCGGCCGCGGCGGCATCACGCCTCCCGGCGGAAACAACGGCGCACCGTCGCAGTATGCCTGCGCCAGTGGCGCTCCCTCCGGCCAAGGCTATGGCACGGCCAGCCTTATCGCTGCGGAGCAATTCTGCCACGGCGGCGTCACTGGCGCCAGTACTGCCGATATCTGGTGGCCCGATTTGCGCGTTAGTCAAGTGAATACAACGCTTGCGATCAAGGTCAGGTTTTAGCCGGGTTGCCGACTGGACCGCACACTGTGTCTGTAGCTTGACCGGCTAACTGAATGAGCAGCACCGGGGTTTCGGTAACCCGGTGCTACTCCAGAAAATGAGTCACTCAGAGCGCCACGACCACCTCACAGCATTATTGCTATGAAAAATGATCGCGCGCCGGAAAGACCGAGAAACACAAAGGTCGCAGAGGATCGTATGAAAAGCAAAGCTTTGGGATCTGGCCTGTTGCTGTTAGGGATGGCCGCAACTATGGCCATTTGTGGCTGCAAGAGCGATAAGGTGGATGCGGCAGCAGAAGCGCCGCCGCCCGCCAAGGTGGTTCAGGACTTCGATGCCAACCTGTTCTCAGTCGATCACCCGGAGAACTTCCCCCTATTCGCGGCAGCAGAGCATCGCGCGCCGGCAAGACTAGCTGTGACTGGCTCCGTGAATCCTGATATTGCGCGCACGGTTCCAGTGATTTCGCTTGCGTCTGGCCGCATCGTGGGTATCTATGCGCGCCTGGGCGATCAGGTAAAAAAGGGTCAAACGCTGCTCAAAATCCGCAGCGACGATATCTCCGGCGGCTTTGCCACCTATCAGATGGCAGTAGCCGATGAGACGCTGGCTCACGCACAATATGATCGTTCGCAAGAACTTTATAAGCATGGCGCAATCTCACTCAACGATCTGCAGGTAGCGCAGGATACGGAGGATAAGACCAAGGTGGCCATGAACACAGCTGCCGAACATCTGCGCCTGCTGGGCAGCAGCACCGATCATCCATCAGGGATAGTGGACATCACAGCCCCGATTTCAGGTGTAATCACCGATCAGGAGGTTACTAACGCAGCAGGAGTGCAGAGCTTGGGGACAAGTCCCTTTACCATCTCCGATCTCTCAACTGTATGGATCGTTTGCGATGTCTATGAGAACGATCTTCCCAGCGTTCATGTCGGCGACCCTGCGGAGATTACATTGAACGCGTATCCGGGCCAGGCATTAAAGGGAAAAGTCAGCAATATACTGGCCATCCTCGATCCCAACCTCAGGACCGGCAAGGTCCGGATCGAAGTGCCGAATCCCGGCTTCATGAAAGTGGGCATGTTCGTGACCGCAACCTTCCGCGGGCAAAAGGATGAAGTGAATTCCGCCGTGCCTGCATCCGCCATTCTCCATTTGCATGACCGCGACTGGGTCTATGTACCCACGCCCGACAAAAAATTCCGCAGAGTTGGGGTGGTTGGCGGAGACGCTTTGCCGGACAGCATGCAGGAGATCAAGTCAGGCCTTCAAGTAGGACAGCAGGTGGTGACAAATCCGCTCGCGTTGCAAAACGAAATCGACAACAAATAACCGCTGAAAGGGAGCCGGGGGAAGAGATATGATACGTTTTCTTGTCGATTTTGCCCTAAACAACCGGTTTGTTGTGCTGGCTCTTGCGGTTCTTGCCGTGGGATGGGGAGCTGTTTCGTTTCACAACCTGCCGGTGGAGGCCTATCCGGATATTGCGGATAATTACGCGACGATCATCACTCAGTGGCCTGGAAGAGCAGCCGAAGAAGTTGAGCAACAGGTCACAATCCCGATCGAAATCCAGATGAACGGGATCCCTCATCTCACGCATCTCAGATCGGAATCGATCTTCGGTTTGTCCTTCGTTCTTTTGATCTTCGACGACAGCTCGAATAATGATTGGAACCGGCAAAAGGTTCTGGAGCGGATGGCGCAAGCCGATCTGCCGCCTGGCCTCCAGCCTTCCATGGGCACGGACTGGAGTACAACCGGACAAATCTATTGGTACGTGCTGAGGAGTACCAACCCGCAGATTGACATTATGGATTTGAGGTCGATCCAGGACTGGACGGTAGTCAAGGAACTGAAGTCGGTCCCGGACATCGTTGACGTGAGCACCTTCGGGGGCACGACCCGGGAATACCAGGTACGCGTGGATCCTAACAAGCTGGTTTCGTACGGCTTGAATATCGGCCAGGTTGAACAGCAACTTGCAAATAACAACATAAACGCCGGCGGTAACTTTATTGAGACCGGCCAGCAGCAGATGAACGTCCGCACCCTCGGGCTGTTCAAAAATGTGGACGACATCCAGCAGACCGTTATAACTACCAAGTCGGGGACGCCTCTTCGCATCAAGGACATTGCGGAAGTCAGTCAAGGGGCGAAGGTCCGACTAGGCCACGAAGGAAGGGCGATTCGCCGGTCAGACGGCGTGATTGTGGACAACGATGACGTCATCTTCGCCCAGGTAATGATGCGCAAAGGAGCTGACTCGGGACCAACGCTCGAAAAACTTCATGCCAAAGTGGACCAGCTCAACCACAGCGGTATCCTGCCTCCGGGCGTGAAGATGGAGCCGATGATCGACCGCAGCGACCTGCTCGGTTTCACATTGGATACGGTCTTGCACAATCTAGGAGAGGGGATGATTCTGGTGACCATTATCCTCTTTCTTTTTTTGCTCAACGCTCGCGCCGCCTTCATCGTTGCTCTGACGATTCCCTTTGCTCTCTTCTTTGCTTCGATCTTGCTCGACTTAACCAAAGTTCCTGTAAACCTGCTTTCGCTGGGCGCGCTGGATTTCGGAATGGTTGTGGACGGCGCGGTGGTGATGGTGGAGAACATCGTCCGCCACATGAGCCGGAGATTGGGTCCTTCTGCGTTGAACGGGTCTGGAACAGACGGCCAGCTTAACAACCGCAATCTCACCTTACCCAAGAGCCCGTCGGCAGTGATTCGCGAAGCATGTCACGAGGTGCAGCGGCCGGTCTTTTACGCCATTGCCATCATTATTACGGCTTATTTGCCGATCTTCACGTTACAGCGCATTGAGGGAAGGTTGTTCAAGCCGATGGCGTGGACAGTCGCATTCGCCCTGCTTGGCGCCATGACCTTTTCCATCCTGGTCGTTCCCGTGTTGGCAAGCCTGTTGTTCCGCAATGGCGTGCTGGAACCGCGTAACCCGGTCATGAGATTCCTCACGACGCATTATCGGCGGCGCCTGCGCTGGTGCGTAGAACACCGCGCGATTACCGTGGGTGCAGGTATGGTTTGTCTGGGTTTTACCTTGTTCCTGGCTTTCAGCGGAATCATTGGCGCTGAATTTTTGCCTCATCTCGATGAAGGCTCGATCTGGGCTCGTGGCACCTTGGCGCAAAGCACTAGCCTCACCGAGGGAACGCGTTTTATGAATCAGGCCCGCCAGATATTCGCTTCGTTTCCGGAAGCGAAGCAGGTTATCTCCGAGATCGGTCGACCGGACGACGGAACCGACACCGGAGGATTCGGGAATACGGAATACTTCATCGACCTCAAGCCCAAGGCGCAGTGGCGGCCAGTGTTCGGAGAAAACAAAGAACGGCTTATCGCCGCCATGAATCGAGAGATCGCGAAGATACCGGGGGCGACTTGGAATTTCTCACAGCCAATTGAAGACAACGTGGGCGAAACCCTGACCGGTACGAAGGGCCAGCTCGCCCTGAAGGTTTACGGAAATGACCTGGGAATACTTGAGCAGACCGGAGATGAAATAGCGGGAATTATGCAGAGGATTCCGGGCATCGCTGATGTGAAGGTATATCGCGATACGGGCCAGCCGAACCTCAACTTCTCCATCAACCGGCAGCAAGCGGCGCGTTTTGGAATTAACGTTACCGATATTCAGGACGTCATCGAAACAGCGGTGGGCGGAAAAGCCGTGAGTCAGGTACTGCCAGCAGGCACCCCGGAGCGTTACGACGTAGTGGTGCGATACCAGGAGCCTTACAGAAAAGATCCCCAGGCGATCGGCAACATTCGACTGCTTTCTCCTTCCGGCGAGCGGGTCTCACTGGCTCAACTCACCAGCATGGAGGTTCGAGATGGTGCTTACGATATCTACCGTGAAGGAAACAGCCGCTACATAAGCGTGACCTTCAACGTGCGAGGACGAGACCTGAACAGTTCGGTAGAAGAGGCCATGACCAAAATCGGCCAGAAGGTCAAACTCCCATCCGGCTATCACCTTGAGTGGTCGGGAGAGTATGAGAGTTCGAAGCGGGCTTCGGCGCGTCTTGCGGTGATCGTGCCACTGACCGTCCTCGTCATCTTTATTCTCCTCTACACCATGTTCCGCTCTGCAAAGTGGGCTCTGCTCATCCTTACGGTAGTGGCGATGGCCCCACTCGGCGGATTGCTGGCATTGTTGCTGACCGGAACGCATTTCAGCGTTTCGTCCGGCATCGGTTTCCTGGCGCTGTTCGGTGTATCGGTACAGACCGGCGTGATCATGCTCGAGTACATTAATCAACTGCGAGCTAAGGGATATACGGTTGCGGATGCCGCGGTCGAGGGCGCTGTCCTGAGACTACGGCCGATTATGATGACCATGCTTGTCGCCACGTTTGGCTTGGTGCCGGCCGCGTTCTCCCATGCGATTGGGTCCGATTCGCAACGGCCGTTTGCAATTGTGATTGTCGGCGGACTGATGGCCGCACTACTGATGAGTCTTGTGCTCCTGCCCACGGTATATGTCTGGATCGCGCGGAATGGAGACATACTCCCGAAACCGGAGGTTTCACTTGAAAGTTAAGGTCGGTTGTGTTTCAATCCGCATCATCTGTGGTTGCCTCCTGAGTTTGGCATGCGTTACCTGCCCCGCCGCTGCGCAGCAGGCGCTGACATGGGAGGAGGTAAAGGCGAAGTTCGAAGCGTCGAATCCTGCACTGAGGGCGGATGAAATCAACGTGGAAGAGATGAAGGCTGAAGAGATCACGGCCTTTCTCCGTCCCAACCCGCAATTTACGTTTTCAACGGATGGAACGCAGCTCGTTCGTCATAACGGAGTGTGGCAGCCATTGGCAGGCACTCAGTATCAGCCCAATTTCAGCTACCTGCACGAACGCGAGCGCAAACGCGAGCTGCGCCTGGAGAGCGCCAAGGAAGGCACCCAGATCACCGCATCGCAGCACGAGGATCTGGAACGGAATCTCCTGTTCAGCTTGCGCTCCATGTTTGTGCAGACGCTGGAGGCAAAGGCAGTCCTCGATCTAGCGAAAGCCGATCTTGACTATTATGACAAGATAATAGAGATCAGCCGCGCGCGATATAATATCGGCGCCATTGCCCAGATTGATCTGGATCGCATCGAACTGCTGCGTGTGCAATATGAGGCCGAGATTGAAACGGCGACGGTGAATCTTCGCACCGCAAAATTTCAATTGATGCAGTTGCTCAATGAACGTACGCCCGTCGATAAGTTCGATGTTATAGGAACTTTTGATTGGAGCGAGACGCTTCGGCCTCTGGAAGACTTCCACCAGATCGCACTGGATAACCGGCCGGATTTGCGGGCGGCGATTGAAACCATTCAGCAATCGATGACAAACCACAAACTTGCCGTCGCCAATGGCTCGACCGATCCAACCTTCGGCGCGTGGTATACCTACAACGGTTCCTTCAATAATCCAAATTCCAATCAGACTCTCGGACTGAATGTGAGCATTCCGCTGCGTATCTTTGACCGCAATCAGGGTGAGAAGAAGCGCACTTTACTGGATATTGATCGTAGCAAAAGCGCCGAAGAGGCGGCCAAGGCGCAGGTCTTCGATGACGTGGACTCGACGTATGAGCAGTTGCGCAGCAATGTCGCCCTGCTCAAGCCTTACAAGGAGAAATATCGCGATCAAGCTACGCGAGTGCGCGACACGGTTACTTTCTCGTATGAGCACGGAGCGGCATCGCTGATGGATTTCCTCAACGCGCAAAGCGATTATCGAGTTGTTCAACTGGCTTATGTTCAGTTGGTTGGCTCCTATCTGACTTTTGCCGGCCAATTGAACCTTGTCGTTGGGCATGAAGTCATTCAATAATTGGCGTGATTCTTGTGAACGGGGTCATCTGCCTGGCATATTCAAGTACAGGTAAAGAGAGGTCGAATCAATGAAGAGACATGAAGTTCGAACTCGCATCGAGGAGGCCGGAATTCTGCCTTCTGTACGTGTGAATTCGCGGGAACTGGCGCGATTTGCGGCGGAGACGGTCTACTCGGCGGGGATTCCCGTTGTCGAGATCACCATGACCACTCCCGGCGCGCTGGACGTAATCGACGACCTTGCGAAACGCTATCCGGATATGGCTGTGGGCGCCGGCACTGTACTCGATGAAGAATCGGCACGCCTCTGCATCGACGCCGGCGCGAGATTTTTGACCAGCCCCGGATTTGTTCCGGAGGTCGTGGCCTATGCAAACACAGTGAATGTCGTGGTGCTTCCGGGAGCTTTGACTCCGACGGAAATCATCGCGGCCTGGAAGGCGGGTTCGGACCTTGTCAAGATTTTCCCTACGGGGCATATCGGAGGCGTCAAATACGTGCGCGCCCTCAAGGTGCCGCTTCCGCAAATCCCATTGATTGCCACCGGCGGAGTGAATCAGTTGACGGCCTTCGACTTTATTCAGGCCGGGGCAACCGCTATTGGCCTGGGCGGAGAACTGCTGCCCAAAGAGGCTTTGCACTTCCGTCAGGAAGATCGCATCCGTGAGTTGGCGAGCAGGTTCCTTGGCCTGGTGAGGGATGCGCGGGCGTTGCGAGAAACTTACTACTAGGGATCACTCTTGTCGCGCGTTCCGGAGCGGAAACACAGCTATAAAAAACAACTTCATTCCTGCCATTCTCTTCATGCGCCCCTCATGTATTCTGCCTAGTATCAAAACATGGGAGGTATCAAGCACATGAATCGCAACCTATTCGCAACATGCATTCTGGCCCTCGCTTTCGCGGGTGTAGCAAGCGCGCAGAGCGCGGCCTCTTCCGCGGAGACTGGCGCCCATTGCACCAAGGCGCAGGTGAAGGAGCTGAAGCGGCACGCACAAGCACCCGCGCAATACACGGTTCTCGCCAGTTACTACGGCGCGCAGAAGGCGGACTATCTTCGCCTGGCCGCCGAGGCGAAGAAGGAGTGGGTGCAGAGGAGCAAGAACGACTCGGGCCACTTTGGCAAATACCCAAGACCAGTAGACTCGTCACGCAATCTTTACGAGTACTACCTGTACAAGGCATCCAAAACAGAAACGCTCCAGGCAAAGTACAGCCAGTTGGCGGTGCCGAATGCACCAGTAAACGCTGAATAACGCTTGACACATCTGTATTTTGCCAGAGGAGCAGCCTGGTATACGATGGTCGGCAGGGAGCGGGGTTGATTGACCCGCTCCCTGCCCTGCTTATAAACCATACAAATGAAATCCTTATAATACCTTCACGACACTCCAGTTAAGCTATATCAAGCTTGCTGGAAATCCAATTGAGCAAGGTGCAAGTCAGATGGCAAATCCAGTCGTGCTGAAACCGGCGCAACAGCCGCGAAGACTTCGGACTCTGGCGCAGTGCGTGGCAGCCAGCGCCGTTCTCGTTCTGCTGACCTACTGCGGGTTTGTTCTGCAGGTTAACCTGTTGACAATCGGCCTCCTCTATTTGTTGATTGTCGTGGCCGTAGCGTCGCGCTTCGGATTCTGGCAGGCATCGCTAATTTCACTTCTGGCGGTTGTCTGTCTGGACTACTTTTTTACACAGCCTCTATTCCACTTTTATATGACAGATCCGCAGGAGGTGGTTGCGCTTGGAGCATTTGAAATAACGACGATTGTAATCAGCAGATTGTCGGCAAAAGAGCTGCGAAGCTCAAGAAAGGCTGCCGCTCATCGCGCAGAGATGGAGCAGTTGTATGAGTTGAGCCGCAGTTCGCTTCTGCTGGATTTGCGCCAGCCGCAGGGACCGCAGCTTGCTGTTTTGATTCATCGCATATTCAACGCGCGAGCGGTGGCCTTGTTCGACGTGAACCTGAGCCGCCAGGACAGGATGGGCGATTGGGAGGCGGGCGAAGAAGATCTGGCCAAAGAATGCTATTTGCGCGATGCTTCGCAGGATGACGCGAGCACTCAGACTTGGCAACGCATCCTGCGAGCCGGACCTGGACCTGTGGGCGCTTTAGTGGTGCGGGGGAAACTCAGTTCTCTTGTGGTCGATGCGCTTGCGTCTCTTGCCGCAATTGCGATTGACCGGCACCAGTGGTTCGACAAGGAAGAAAGAACGGAGACGACGAAAAAGGGCGAGCAGTTGCGGGCGACGGTAATGGATGCGCTCGCGCATGAGTTCAAGACGCCGCTGACCGCGGTTCAGACGGCTAGTTCCGGCTTGCTTGAGCTGGGGGGGTTGACGGAGTCGCAACGCGATCTGGTGACGCTGATCGACGGGGAAGCGGTGCGATTGAACAAATTGTGCACACAGCTTCTGAAAGCGGCTAAGCTTGAGGCGAAGCAGGTAGGCCTAGATACAGCCGACGTAAAGGTGGCTGATTTGGTGTACGACGTATTGGCCAGCCATCCGGCGGAAACGGAAAGGAACAGCATTCAGGTAGCGCTGGAGAATCGTTCATTGACTGTGCGCGCGGATCGCGAATTACTGGCAATGATTCTGACGCAGTACATCGACAATGCGCGGAAGTACTCGTCGGCCGGAACGCTGATTGAGATTGCCGCGCGAGCGAGCCATACCGAAGTTTTGTTTTCCGTTCATAACTTCGGATCGATGATTCGGATTGAAGACCGGGAAAGGATATTCGAGCGCTTTTACCGGTCAAATGAGTCGAAAGATGCTGTTCCCGGTACTGGCATCGGGCTCTCCGTTGTAAGGAAGGCAGCCGAGGCTCATCATGGGCATGTGTGGGTCATCAGTGATAATAAGGAAGGAACGACATTCTTTCTTTCCCTTCCCATGGACGCAAGGAGGACGCATTGAATACGGAGCAGTCGAATGCTGGGCAGGGCACGATCCTGGTAGTGGACGACGACAGTTCCACGCGGCGGGCTTTGCGTGTGACATTGACGGGCATGGGCTTCACGGTAGTGGAAGCGGCTCGCGGAGAGGAAGCGCTATCGCTGGCTCGCGTGACATGGTTCGATGCCGTATTGTTGGACGTGGATATGCCGGGGATGGGCGGAGTAGAAGCCTGCCGCTGCATACGGCGGGCGGTGGCGCGCTTGCCGATCCTGATGTTGACCGTAATGGATAGCGAGGATGACAAAGTGCTCGCCCTGGATGCCGGCGCCGACGATTACATCACGAAGCCATTTCAAGTGCGGGAGTTGACGGCTCGGCTGCGCTCGGCTGTGCGCAGAAGAAATGTGCAGGAGACCAACCGGGACGCGCCGATTCGCCATGGCCAACTAGAACTGGACCCGGTGAAATACAGGGTGCTGAAGAGTGGCCGCCCAATTCATATGACGCCCAAGGAGTTTGAGATGCTGCACTACTTGATGATGCACGCCGGCGAGCCGATTCCACACGCCCGCTTACTCAAGTCCGTGTGGGGGCCGGAGTATGGAAACGAGCTCGAGTACCTGCGAACGTTTGTCCGTCAACTTCGCAAGAAAATCGAAGACGATCCAAAGAACCCGCAGTATTTGTTGACAGATGCATACGTCGGATACCGATTTAATGAACTGCCGCAAGAATCTTGAGATGCGACTCGCAGCCCTATGATTGTGCGAGTTGTTGAAAATGCGAATTCTTTTTCTTTGAGGAACCCTTATGGCTTCTTTTTATAACGTGGTCAATACTAAACTATGTGCAGTCGTCTAAATCAGACCCGCAGAGCCTTCCCGGTGATTCTTGGTGGAGTCACGCTCGCAAGCGTCGGAGTGCTGTTCTTCTGGGATGCGTTTCCGCAACTGTTCCCTGCCAGAGCGCACGACACTCTTGCTTCATTTCCACTTGCCATGATCGCGTTCGCATATATCGTATATTAGTTTGTGCGCCGACCTGCGCGCATGGAATTCATTAAGGCGATCATGCTTGCAGCGGCCTTCCTTTTTTGGTCTGCCAATCAACTCTGGCCGAATCTGCGTCAGGCGACACTCTTCAACGACATTGCCATTGCGCTCTTTGTTCTCGATGTGTTTTTGGTCATAGCCGGTTGGCCAGCAACTTCGCCGGACGAGTCCTTTGCTGAAACCTTTGCGGGATTACGCCGGAAAAGGAAACCTTAGAATCGGCGGTTGCGTTGTGGCCTTTTTGTCCGCATTCAGTGTATGAGGGTACGAACGTAAACATGAAAAGCGAGCCGGACGGCTCTTTCTTCAGGTAACGCCGCCTGGATCTCGGCTAAGGACTCGTCCAGCGAAGTTGCTGGCCAGCCGACCATTACCCATCAGGACGTTGTATGACCGTCAACCCGACCGCATAAGCCCTATTCGCCTTGGAGAGTTAAAATTGTCTTTGAAACGGCGCAATATATGAACTCCTCGAAATCCATGTCCGCGAAACGAGTTGGCATCCGGGTACTGCGGATGCTGGCCTGCCTTATGCTCGTCGCGGCAATCACCTGGATTGCCTTCTCTGTTTTGAATGTCAATGCCCTGATTGTGGGCTTCGCATACGTGCTTGCAGTGCTTGTCGTAGCAGCCCGATGGGGTCTCACTGAATCGTTCGTGACCTCTGTGGCCGCGATGCTCTGCCTCAACTATTATTTTCTCCCGCCGATTCTGTCCCTCACTATCGCGGACCCTCAAAACTGGGTAGCGCTTTTTGTCTTTATGGTCACGGCAATCACGGCGAGCCAACTCTCGGCAAGTGTTCGCAACCGCGCGGCGGAAGCTCAGGCTCGCAGGATCGAGGTAGAGCGTCTCTATCAGCTTAGCCTGTCGCTGATGCTGATCGATAACACAATCGAGCTTGGGCCCCAGGTAGCGGCCAGCGTCAGGACTCAGTCGGGCTTCTTTGCAGTTGCCTTTTGCGACAGGCAGACTGGAGAGATTCATTTCGCGGGAGTTGAAGATCAGAGGATCGAGCAAGATATGCTGCGTTCCGTTGCCATTGGGGAAGCGGCATGGTTTGTCTCCCGAAAAGCATCGACTCCCGCTGGCATCGAGGCAATTGTTGTCCCGGTCGCGCTCGGAGGAACAGTGCTCGGAAGCCTGGGAGCGATCGGCCCGGCATTGTCGGAACCTGCTGTGCAAGCAATCGCAAATCTGGTTGCAATCGCAATCGAGCATGCCCGCCAACAGATCGCTCTTGGAAGACTGGAAGTAGCGCGACGAAATGAACGGCTACGTAGCATTCTCCTCGACGCGCTGGCGCACGATTTTCTCACCCCCCTCACTTCCATTAAAAGTGCCATCACCACCGTGCGCTCTGAATACAGGCATGAACCAGAGGAGGACGACTTTCTGGCTGTTGTGGAGGAAGAGACGGACAGGTTGAGCGAAATGATCAATGAAACCACAGACATGGCGCGGATCGAGTCCGGTAAGCCTCAAATACGCCGCCGCCAGGTTTCTGTGCCGGAACTCATTCACTCTTCACTTCATCGCATGAAGACGCTGTTGGACGGTCGCCCGCTGAAGGTCCAGATTCAGGAAGACATTTCGTCCGTCGATGCGGATCCAGATATGATCGGCTTGGCCCTGCGGCAGTTGCTGGGCAATGCCGTCAAGTATTCCCCTCCTGAGACGACGATCGTAATATCGGCAAACCAGGTCGGGGATACCGTCACAATATCCGTTCGTGATTACGGCCCGGGTATCCCTCCAGACGAACTTGAGGCGGTTTTCGAGCGTTTCTATCGTGGAAAGCAGACGCAGGAATCGGTGGCCGGGACTGGAATGGGGCTGAGCATTGCGCGCGACATCGTGCGGGCGCATCATGGAAAGTTGCGACTGCAGAACACTTCTGAAGGCGGCGCCCAATTCTCGTTCACGTTACAAGCGTTTCATGAGGTCCAGTTGTCATGAAGACGTCAAAGATTCTCGTTGTCGATGATGATCCGCAGCTTCGGCGAGTGATGAAGGCGGCGTTAACCAAGCAGGGATACATCATCAGCGATGTCCGAAGTGGCGAAGCAGCGCTGGAGAAGCTGCGAGAAGAACGCTATGACCTGGTCATCCTGGACCGGAATATGCCGGGAATGGGCGGAATCGAAGCCTGTCGTTCAATTCGGGAGCATTCAGACATCGGGATCATCATGCTTACTGTTAGAAAGACCGAACTGGAGAAAATCGAAGCCTTGGACGCAGGCGCGGATGACTACATCACAAAGCCGTTCAGTATGCCTGAACTCCTCGCGCGTCTTCGCGCAAACCTGCGGCGTTCCCCCTTATCACCTCGCCAAGGAGCGAGTATCATGACATTCGGTGACGTCCAATTGGATCTGGATAGTCATCACGTTTCGATTCAAGGGCGTGACGTGCGCCTGACTCCCAAGCAGTTCGAGGTCCTCAATTATTTGATTGCGAATCCGAATGTCTCGATTCCCCACGCAAAGATTCTTCAAACTATTTGGGGACCAGACTATGGCGGCGAAGTCGAATATTTGCACGTTCTCGTCAACCAGCTTCGCAAGAAGATAGAGCCTGACCCCTCCAAGCCCCGCTATATCCTCACAGAGCCATGGTTAGGGTACAGATTTCAGTTGCCCCCCAGCAAAACCTAGCTCCTGCTCATTCATTGACAATTCGCGCTTATGAACCGCCTCGCGCCCATACCAATCTGAGCCAATCTCTTTAGGAAATAATTAGGCAATCTTCAGGACTTCATTAGATGAGGAGTCCTAACCTTCCTATTGTGCAGGCTGGTGCTAGACAGCCTGTTTGGAAGGTGCGCGGTGGTTGAAAAGGTCGTAATATGCGCGTTCGGCGCCGTAAGCGTGGCATTCATGATCTATGTGCTGATAGGCACTCAGCGCGATTTGAACCGTCAAAGAAGAGCCAATTCGCAGGGCCAACCCCCACATTCACGACGTTGGTGGAGCTGAGACTTTCGGGCTTGATGGCCTTAAAGGCAAGATTCCGCATAAGGCATAAACCCTGACTCCCGCTCGGTTTATGGCAGCGCCGGGGATCAACCTCCTGGGAAGTGACAGCCCCGGATGCAGTTCACCAGATGAAAAAGTGAGACATGCTATGCAAGATGTAACGATGTTGCTGTTCACGGCAGTTTTCTTCGGCCTGGCGTTTCTCTACGTCAAGGCTTGCCAGAAGTTGAGGTAACCCATGGATATCATCACTGGATTTGCGCTGATTCTGTCTGTTTTGCTGTTCGGCTACCTCATCACCACCCTACTTTTCCCGGAGAAGTTCTAACATGTCCGCAAACGGTTGGTTGCAATTTGCCATATTCTCCGCGATCTTGCTTGCGAGTGTTCGCCCGGTGGGCATTTATCTTGCCCGCGTACTGGAGGGTGAACGCACCTGGCTGGATCCGGTCCTTCGTCCCATTGAACGGCTCATTTACAAGCTGTGCGGCATCCACGCCGACAAGGAGATGAATTGGCGCGAATATGCTTATTCGGTGCTGGGCATCTCTGCCGTGAGCCTGGTAGTCACCTACGGCATTGAGCGGCTACAACATTTGCTCCCTTGGAATCCGCAAGGGCTCGCCAATGTGGGACCGGACCTGGCCTGGAACACGGCCGCCAGCTTTACCACTAACACCAACTGGCAGTCGTACGTGCCCGAGACCACGATGAGCTATCTCACCCAGATGGCCGGCCTCGCGTATCACAACTTCCTCTCGGCGGCGATGGGCATCGCGGTGGCCGTGGCGCTGATCCGGGCCATCAAGCGGACCAGCTCGGCCACCATAGGCAACTTCTGGGTGGACACGACGCGCACACTGCTCTATGTGCTGCTGCCGGCCTCCATCATCGGCGCACTGCTGCTGGTCGCACAGGGCGTTCCGCAGAACCTGAAGGCCTACACCTCGGTGCATACGCTGGAAGGCCAAACGCAGACGATCGCGCAGGGCCCCGTAGCCTCGCAGGAAGTCATTAAGGAAATGGGCACCAACGGCGGCGGATTCTTCAACGCCAACAGCGCCCATCCCTTCGAGAACCCCACGCCGCTCTCGAACCTCTACGAAATGTTCTTGATCTTCTCGATTGGCGCAGGACTCACGTATACACTGGGCCGCATCACCGGCTCGCCGGGCCACGGCTGGGCTGTGCTGGCCGCGATGTTTGTGCTCTTTGCCGTCGGATTCACCACCGTCTACTGGGCTGAGTCGCATCCGCATCTGCTCATCCACGGCGCGGCGCAGACCGGCAGTGCCACCGCTCCGGCCGGCAACATGGAGGGCAAGGAGGTCCGCAACGGTGTCTCCCAATCCTCGCTGTTTGCCACCATCACCACCGACGCCAGTTGCGGCGCGGTCAACACCATGCACGATTCGCTTACTCCACTGGGCGGCATGATGGTGCTCATCAACCTCATGTTCGGCGAGGTGGTCTTTGGCGGCGTGGGTTCGGGCTTGTACGGCATGTTGATCATGGTGGTGCTCTCGGTCTTCGTTGCCGGCCTCATGGTGGGCCGAACCCCCGAGTACCTGGGCAAGAAGATCGAGGCCTACGACGTGAAGATGACCATGCTCTACGTGCTCATCTTCCCGCTCATCATCCTCACGTTTACGGCCATCTTCGTGCTCTCGCCCAACATCGGCCTCAGCAGCCTGGGCAATCAGGGCCCGCACGGGTTCACCGAGATCCTCTACGCCTTCACCTCCGCGGCGGCCAACAACGGCTCGGCGTTTGCCGGACTTAACGCCAACACCTGGTGGTACAACGTAATGCTCGGCTTCACCATGCTAGCGGGGCGCTTCCTCATGATCGTTCCGGTGCTGGCTTTGGCCGGCAATCTGGCAAGCAAAAAGAGTGTGCCGCCCTCGCCGGGAACCTTCCCTGTGAACACCGCGCTGTTCACCGTGCTGCTGGTCAGCGTGATTCTCATTCTGAGCGCCCTCACCTTCTTCCCGGCGTTGAGCCTGGGACCCATCCTGGAACACCTGTCACTCAAGGCAGGCCAGCTTTTCTAACCGATACCGCATCAGGACAAGGCGAAACGGACTGTCATGCTTGAAAAAAAGAGTCTTTGGAACACGGAAATCATGGCCCAGGCGCTTGTGGACTCGGTCCGCAAGCTCAATCCCCGCGGCATGGTCAAGAATCCAGTGATGTTTGTCGTCGAGGTGGGTGCTGTGCTCACCACGGCGCTGCTCATCGACAACACGGTTCATCATCGCGCCGGCTTCGGCTTCAACCTACAGATCACCCTCTGGCTGTGGGTCACGGTGCTGTTCGCCAACTTTGCCGAGGCCATGGCCGAGGGACGCGGCAAGGCCCAGGCCGACACGCTACGCAAGGCCAAGGGCGAGACCATTGCGAACCGGTACACCGCCGACGGTGGTTTTGAAGGGATCGCCAGCGGCCTGCTCCGCCTGGGCGACGTGATCTACGTCGAGGCTGGCAACTACATTGCAGGCGACGGCGAGGTCATCGAGGGCGTGGCCTCGGTGGACGAATCGGCTATTACTGGCGAATCGGCCCCGGTCATCCGCGAGGCCGGCGGCGACCGCTCGGCCGTAACCGGCGGGACGAAGGTCTTGTCGGACTGGATCAAGGTCCGCATCACTTCCAACCCCGGCGAGACCTTCCTCGACCGCATGATCGCACTGGTCGAGGGCGCCACCCGCCAGAAGACGCCCAACGAGATCGCGTTGAGCATTCTGCTCTCTGGCCTCACCATTGTTTTTCTGCTCGCCGTGGTCACATTGCAACCCTTTGCGATGTACTCCCACGCCCCGCAGACCGTCTTTGTGCTGGTCTCGCTCCTGGTCTGCCTGATTCCCACCACCATCGGTGGACTGCTGTCGGCCATCGGTATCGCCGGTATGGATCGCCTCGTCCAGTACAACGTGCTGGCCATGAGCGGACGGGCCGTCGAGGCCGCCGGCGACGTCAACACCCTACTCCTCGACAAAACTGGCACCATTACCCTGGGCAATCGCCAGGCCACCGAGTTCTTTACCGCTCCGGGCATCAGTCCTGAGCGTCTGGCCGACGCTGCCCAATTTGCCTCGCTCTCGGACGAAACCCCCGAAGGCCGCTCAATCGTCGTCCTGGCAAAGGAGAAGTACAACTTGCGGGGGCGCGATATCAGCGAAATCCACGCCGAGTTCGTGCCCTTCAGTGCCCAGACCCGCATGAGCGGCGTCAATCTGCCGGGCAAGATTATCCGGAAGGGCTCCGTGGACGCCATTACCCGTTTCCTGGAAGAGCAAGGCTCCTCGCTGCCCAAGAAGGTCGCCGAGCAGGTAGAAGAGATCGCCGGCGCAGGCGGGACGCCCCTGGTCGTCGCAGAGAATGCCGCAGCTTTGGGCGTTATCTATCTCAAGGACATCGTCAAGGGCGG
>PLCS01000004.1 GCA_003134855.1 Acidobacteriaceae bacterium | reverse complement strand
ACACTCTGCTGCTGCTGCGTCTGCCGTTCCTGGGCGCCGGGTGCATCCTGGGCGCGGGACTGTGGTGGGTGACGCGGCGGCTCTACGGCAACCTGGGCGGCTACACCGCGGTCGGGCTCTACTGCTTCTCTCCGGCGGTGCTGCGAGCCTGCGTTGCCCCCAACCCGGAGGTGCTTGCGGCGCTGGGCGTCTATGGCGGCGTCTACACCTGCATCGGCGTGGCTCACGCGATGCAGGGGCCACGGCGCAAAGGCTGGCTGCGCATCGTGCTTCTGACGGCGGCCTTTGGCCTGGCGGCGGCTTCGCACATTGCCGCGCTGGGGTTGGTGGCGCTGCTGGGCCTGGCGGCCATGCTGTGGGTGGCCGAAGGGCACAGAAGCCAGGTGCTGCCGGTAGTTCTGATCGCCTCAGCCGGGGCGCTGGGGTTGGTCTTCGCCTGCTACGGCTTCTCCCCGGATGCTTTCAGCTACTTTTTCCGTTCAACGGCGGGTCTGGTGGGTCTCTCGCTCGACCCGGCCCACCGCTTCTTCTCTACGCTCCCGAATGCCGGAATCACGGTAGCCGCGGCTGCCGCCCTTGCGCTCTACCTGGGGGTGCGCAAGTCGCGCTACTTCGGGAACTCCGTTCCTTTGATCTGCGCTTCGATCCTCGTGGCTCTGATCATGACCGGCGCCCCCGGCTCTCCGTTGCTCTGGGCGCTGCCCTTTCTGCTCACGTTGATCGGCGGGGTCTTTGCCGACGCTTACGAAGGGCCAAGGGGCCGTCTGGCGATGGGCGCCGCCGGGGCCATCGTGCTGCTGCAAGCGGTCTTCTGCGTGCTGAGTTTGCCGGGGCTGCTGTGAGGCAGATCAAAAATAATGCACTTGACAACATTAGGCACTCGAAGACATAATATGGGTATTGTTTTGTTTGAACTGCCTGACCGGGAGCAGAGCCCACGAGAATTAGGAGTCATTTGTCTAGTCAACGAAGAATTGGAGTATTATGCCTCGACAAAATCGTGGAGCAAAATGTTCCTCGCCCGGAATTGAAATGCAGTGGGCGGTGGAGTTCCATCCGGAGTTCGATCCTGAGTTCATGGAGTTGCCGCTAACCGTCCAGCAGAGGATTCTCGCTCGTGCTGAATTGCTGAGGAAGCTCGGTCCGCAACTCGGTCGCCCGCGGGTGGATACGCTGAAAGGATCGAAGCATTCGAACATGAAAGAGCTTCGTTTCGATGCCGAAGATGGTGTTTGGCGCGTGGCTTTCGCATTTGATGTGAAGCGGAGAGCTGTTCTGTTGGTTGCCGGAGACAAGTCCGGTGTTTCGCCGGACACGTTCTACCGGAGTCTGATCAAAATCGCAGATCGCCGCTTCGATCAGCACCGAAGGGCAGTTGCGGCGGAGAAGGAGAAACAGTGATGGCCTATTCTACGGTTTCCTTAGAGGAGATGCTGGCTCGGCAATCCGAGGAATCGCGCCGGCGGATCGAGCAGATGGCGGCGGAGTTGATCGCGGAGGAGTTAAATCTGCGTGAGTTGCGCCGTCAGCGCCGATTGACTCAGGCTCGCCTCTCGAAGAAGCTCAAGATTGGCCAGGAAGGTGTCTCGCGGATCGAGAAGCGCGCCGACCTTTATCTCTCCACGCTGCGCAGCTACGTAGAAGGCGTCGGCGGCGAGTTGACGCTGATGGTCAAGTTTCCCGACCGGCCGCCGGTAATTCTGACTGGATTTGGGGAAAACGCCGACAGCAAAAAGACAAAAAAGAAGGCCAAGATTACGGCCAAACCAAAGTCTGCAATGCGCCGCGCAGCTTGAGGAAATCAGGGCTCTGGAAGAAGCGCATTAAGAAGACTATAAATTCAAGCAAAATAAGGACTTATTTCTTTCAATCCGCCTTGCTAAAAGCCCCCCTCAACGGGTAAAATAAAAGCAGTGCCCACGCCAGGCCGGCCACGCAAATTCCGGTCTCTTTCCGCCGCCTTCCGGTGGGCCTGAAATGACCCCTATGCCAGACGATCAGAATCCTCTTCTTCCCCTCGAAGGCGGCACGCCGCCGTACAGCGGTTCCAACCTCATCCCCATCAACATTGAGGAGGAGATGCGCCGCTCCTATCTCGACTACTCGATGAGCGTCATCATCGGGCGCGCGCTGCCCAGCGCGCTGGACGGCTTGAAGCCGGTGCATCGCCGCGTGCTTTACACGCTCAACGAGATGGGCCTGCAGCACAACAAAAAGTACACCAAGTGCGCCAAGGTGGTGGGCCAGGCGATGGGCGTCTACCATCCCCACGGCGACTCGGCTATTTACGACACGCTGGTCCGCATGGCGCAGCCCTTTTCGCTGCGCTATCCGCTGGTCGATGGCCAGGGTAACTTCGGCTCGGTAGACGGCGATCCGCCCGCGGCCATGCGCTATACCGAGTGCCGCATGATGCGCATTGCCGGCGAGATGATGGCCGACATAGAGATGGAGACCGTGGACTTCGTGCCCAACTACGACGAGTCCACCGTCGAGCCCACCGTGCTGCCCACGCGCATTCCCAATCTGATCGTGAACGGATCGAGCGGCATCGCGGTCGGCATGGCCACCAACATTCCGCCGCACAATCTGACCGAAGTCGTCAACGCGGCGATCGAACTGATTCAGAGCCCGGAGGCGGCGCAGAACCGCGAGGCCGCGCTTGCCATCGTGCTCAAGCACGTGCAAGGCCCCGACTTCCCCACCGGCGGCTTCCTTTACGGCAAGTCCGGCATTCCGCAGGCCTACCGCACCGGCCGCGGCCGCTTCCTGATGCGCGCCAGAACCGCTCTGGAAAGCCTGACCAAGGAAAAGCAGGCGATCATCGTCACCGAGATTCCTTATCAGGTAAACAAGTCCAAGCTGATCGAGCGCATCGCCGAACTGGTCACCGACAAGATCGTCGATGACATCAGCGACGTGCGCGACGAGAGCGACCGCGACGGCATGCGCATCGTCATTGAGCTCAAGCGCGGCGCGCAGCCGGAGATTGTGCTCAACCAGCTCTACAAGAACACACAGATGCAAGAGAGCTTCTCGATGATCTTTCTCGCGGTGCTCAACGGGCAGCCGCGGGAGCTGGGACTCGATCAGGCGATTCGCTGCTTCATCGATCACCGCATCGACGTGGTGCAGCGCCGCACCGTCTTCCTGCTGAAGAAGGATCGCGCGCGCGAGCACGTCCTCGAAGGCTACAAGATCGCGCTCGACAATCTCGATACCGTCATCCGCATCATCCGCGCCTCCAGTTCGCGCGCCGAGGCCCGCGAGAATCTCTATGCCTGGAGCAAGGGCAGAGACATTATCCTCAACCTGGACCGCGAGCGCCTGCCGCACGAAGAGAAGGGCCTCACGCTGCGCCAGATCGACGCCATCCTCGAACTGCAACTCTACCGCCTCACGCAGCTTTCCATCGACGAGCTGCTCAACGAACTCAAGCAGGTGCGCGAGCGCATCGCCGAGTACGAAGCGATCCTGGCCAGTGAAACCAAGCTGCGCGCGGTGATCGTCAAGGAACTCGAAGAAGTCCGCGACAAGTATGGCGACGCCCGCCGCACGCAGATCGTCGACGAGAGCGCCGAGTTGCAACTGGAAGACCTGATCGCCGACGAGCAGGTTGCGGTCACGGTGAGCCACCAGGGCTACCTCAAGCGCACGCCCATCAGCATCTATCGCCAGCAGCGCCGCGGCGGCACCGGCCGCATGGGCATGAAGACGCGCGAAGAGGATTTTGTCGCGCAGTTGATCGTCGATTCAACGCACGCCTTTCTGCTGTGCTTCACCAACGCGGGGCGCGTTTACTGGCTCAAGGTCTACGAGATTCCCGACGTGGGCGCGGCCGGTAAGGGCAAATCGATGCAGAGCCTGCTCGACCTGCAGCCCGGAGAAAACGTGCGCGCGATTCTGCCCGTGCGCGACCTCGAGGAGGAAGGCAAGTTCATCTTCTTCGCCACGCAAAAAGGCACTGTCAAGAAGACGCCGCTCAAGGATTTTTCCAACGTGATGTCGCGCGGCATCATCGCCATCGGCATCGATGATGGGGATGAGCTGGTCAAGGCGCGCATTACCGACGGCAACCAGATTGTTTTTCTCGCCACGCATCTCGGCATGGCCATCCGCTTCGACGAGAACGATGTCCGCTCGATGGGCCGTCCGGCATACGGCGTGCGCGGCATCGCTCTCGCCAAGAACGATTACATCGTCGGCGTCGCGGTCACGCCCAAGGAGCACGAGCCTGGCGAGTACCGGATTCTGGCCATCACGGAAAACGGCTTCGGCAAGCGCACCAATGTCGAGATGTATCGCCTGCAAACCCGTGGCGGCAAGGGTGTCAAGAACATGGCCGTCACGCCGCGCATCGGCCGCGTCAGCAGCATTCAACTGGTCGAGGACACCTCGGAGCTGATGGTCATCAGCCAATTCGGCAAGATCATCCGCATCGACACCAAGACCATCCGCGCCGCCGGCCGCGCCACGCAGGGCGTCCGCCTGTTGAACCTGGAGCCGGAAGACAAGGTAGCCGCCGCGGTCATCATTCCGCCCGATGAGCTGAACGGCAACGGCAACCACGACGAGCCGACGCTGTTGCAGTAAACTGTTTGCGTGCCCCAGGTCTCGATTTTGAGACCTGGGATTGCAAAAAAGCAAACGGGCGTAGTCTGGCTCCGGTTGGAGGTCTGAATGTCGATGGATAAGACAATCCGTAAGGTGACTGATCTCGAAGAGCAGCAGGCCGAAACCTATCGTTACTGGCAGAGCCGGCCAGTGGCGGAGCGGCTTGCGGCTGTTTGTGAACTCAGCGAAGCGGCATATGCTTTCAAAATGAGCTTCAAAGGAGTGGCCGTCGATGCTCACCGAGGACTTCAAAGACCTTCTTCGCTTGCTCAACGCTAATGCGGCAACGTACCTCATCATTGGCGGTCATGCCTATAGCGTGCATGTTGAGCCGCGCACGACTAAGGACCTTGACCTCTTCATCAAGTCCGATCCGGAGAACGCGAAGGCGGTCTTTCGGGCTTTGGCTCAATTTGGCGCGCCCCTTGCAGGCATGACCGAAAAGGATTTCACTGACGGCTCCACGCTTCAGATCGGTATACCGCCCAACCGCATCGATGTTCTTCAACGCATCGACGGAGTCACCTTTGATGAAGCATGGGCACACCGCATTGAGGGCGTCTTTGATGAAGAGATTGTGGCTAGCGTGATTTCTCGCGAGGACTTGATCCGCAACAAGCTCGCCGCTGGCCGCGATCAGGATCTGCTCGACGTGAAGGTCCTCCGAGCCGCTGAGAAGGCCACGCGGAAGTAGGCCGCGAAAAACTCGAGACGGAGGGAGACGGAGGTTTTAACCCCCGTAAAAAGCCAATCGAATCCTCGTGAGCTTCAGCCCCGGAAAAATCTCTTCATACCGTCCAATCCTCCACAACCAGGCCCTTCACTCTTCCAAACTCCCGCGTATTCGCCGTAACCAGAATCAGATTTCTAGCGTAGGCTTGCCCCGCGATCAACGTGTCGTACTCGCCAATACGCTGGCCTTTGCTTTCCAGTTCGGCGCGAATCTCTCCAGCGGCTTGCGCATCATGTGTGGAGTAATCGAGTACAGCTATGTCGCGGCTCAGGAATGCAGCCAAGGCGCGCGCATACCGGGTGGCCAGCTCATTCTTTGCCGCGCGGTGCCAAAGCTGATGGACGACAATAGTAGATGTTGCCAGAGTCGCTCCGCGGCGAACTGCCTGGACGTAGCGCTCGCGAGCCTTGGTGGACGTTCCGTTAATAAGAGCGATGCAAATGTTGGTCTCGAGCAAGTAGTTCACTTGAAATACTCACGAATCGGAGCAAGGTTCTGCTTGCGTCCCTCGAGAAAGAGCGCATCGCCTCTCATCGCGTCGATCCGTGCAAACCACTCCTCAACCGTTTCCTTTTTCGTTTCCAGCACTGGTTCGAGCAAAACGCCCGCGCCCATGCGGCTTACACGCACCCGATCGCCCACGAAGCGAAATTCTTTGGGCAGGCGGACGGCTTGGCTGCGGCCATTCCAGAACAGCTTGGCATCCGTCGGCTTCTGTCTTGCACTCACAACTGTAGCCATCGCGCCCTCCATGAAGCATCTATCAAGAGTATATACCAGGTACCAGCTTATTCGGCAGGTTCCGGCTCACGCGGAAAGAGGTCCGGCTGCTCGGTTGGCAATCCGGCGGCCTCGCCCCTCTTGCGTCCCGGCGCGCCGATCAAGCCGACCACTTCCAGCGATTGAATGGCCTGGCGCGGCAGGTAAATCCGCTGGGTGTTGGAGCGCGTATCAGGCGGGGTCAGCAGCAGCCCAGCGCCTTCGATCAGCGAGCGGTCGTTGGCGGCCAGGCCCTCCAACTCCTCGCCGTCGGTCAGCGTCATGCGCAGCCACAGGCCGGGCGTGCGCGGGCGGATGGCGAAGCGCTTGTGGATGAGCCGCTCCGGATTGGCCGAGTCATTCGCGGAGGAGGGGGAAGGGAAGTCACGGACATAGCAGACCCATTTGACCTGCTCCCAGGCGATGCGCAGCACCTTGCCGCCTAGATCCAGAATCTCCAGCTCGGCCGCATTCTGTCCAAAGCTGGGGGTGGCATAGCCGGCGCACCAGTCGCGAGAGAACTTGCGTACGATCACCGGTTTGCGTAAAGAGGCCATCGCTCTGGATTGTCGCACGGATCCTGCCAGTACCGGAAAGGAAAGCATGTAACTTCGTTGTGCGCGGGTCTAGCCAAAGGGAGCCGCTTGTGATATTGTACTGCTTTGAAATCATTGCTGGAGCTTGCTGTAAAATCAACGGCATCAGTCACTTGGCTGCGGAATACGACCAGCGGAAGCAGGAACGGTAATGCCCGACTACATTTATCTTCTGGAAAATCGGCTTTCGGCCGACCAGCAAAACGCTCTACGCCACTTGCGCGAGGCCGCCCGCGAAGCCGGCGCCATCCTGTTTCTTACCGGCGACGCGGTGCGCGACCTGACCAGCGGCCACGCCGTCCGCGCGCTGGAAGTGGCCATACATGGAAATGCGCTCAAGCTCAAGAAAACAATTGAGAACCTCGGCGGCACAATATGGGGCGAGGACGAAGTTTCCTGTACTCTTTACCTGTGTTTTCCCGGCACCATTCGCGTCGATCTGGTCAGCGCCCACCGCGTCGAATATCCCAAGCCCGGCAAGCCCGTTTATCATCTCGCCACCATTCAGGAAGACCTCCGCCGCCGCGACTTCACCATCAACGCCATGGCCATCTCGCTGAACGAGGGCTCCTTTGGCCTGCTGATGGACCCGATGAACGGGGCCGCGGACATCGAGTCCCGGACGCTGCGCTTGGTTTCGAATTACGGCTTTCTGGAAGAGCCATCCCTGCTGATTCGCGCCACACGCATCATGGCGCGCCTGGGCTGGGAGATGGACCACAAGACCCGCACCCGCTACGCGAACGCCAGGGAAGAAGGCGTGATCGAATACCTTTCCGCACAGGCGCGGAGGCAGGAGCTGGAGCAGATCGGCCATGAGGATGAGGGACTGAAGGCTTTGCAGGCGCTCGAAGCCGAGGGCTGGATGGAGGTTCTCTTTCCGGCCTGGAGCTCCACCAAGGCCGATGAGGAGGGGTTGACGGCGCTGCACGATCTGGCCGTCGAGTTGCTCGTGCAGGGCGTTCATGCCGATATGTCGGCGGCGCAGATGCGCTTGCTCACCGCCCGGCTCGCCCCCAAAGAGCTGGCTGCGCTCAAAAAGCTGATGCTGCGCCCCGGCTTTGTCGAGGAGTGGAACAGCCTGGACGCGCTGGCCGCCGGATTTGCCAAGGCGCTCGCCGCCCCGGAGAACACAACCCCCTCGGCCTGCTACAAGCTCTTCACCAGCTATGATCCGGAAGCAGTTCTCTGGCTTGGATTTACCAGCAAGGATGAGGCTGTCAAGGATCGCTTCAATCTCTTCCTCAAGGTCTGGCCCGAAGTTCGCCAGCGTGTGCCCCACGCTCTGTTGCAGGAGATGCGCATCACCGCCGAATTGCCCACGTACCGCGAGATCGTGCAATCCGTTTTCCTGGAACTGCTCGATGGCAAACTCGCTACGCCGGAAGAAGTTCGCGCCTTCCTCGAACCTCACTCTCCGCCTGCTCCGCCGCCCCAGGTCAGCATCAAGCGGACGCGCGCCAAGCGAGGAGCCGAAGCCAAGCTGAAAGAGGACTCCTTCGATGACGAAGAGGAGGCTGAAGTAGCACTGGACGGCGAGGACGATCTGGACGACATCGGCGGAGACGAGGATGAACTTGACCTGGGCCTGGGCCTGAACCTGCCCAAGGTCGAACTGGACATTGACCTTCTCGATGAATCCGAATCCGCCGCCGAAGACGAGGTCGAGGATGTGGATGAGGACGTGAATCCGAAACCGGTTGCCAAACCGGATTCGGTCAAGCGCGTTACCAAGCCACGCGCAGTCGAACCAGTGCTACCCGCCGCGGCGCCCGTGAAGGCAGAGAAGCCGGCCGCTATCCCGGTTGCGCCCAAACGGGAAGAGGCAGAAAAGATTGCGTCTGCCCCTAAGCCCAAGGCTGAACCCAAACCAGCACCCTCTGCAAAGCCTGCCCCGGCAGCAGCCAAGCCCACCGCGCCAACCGTCACCAGTCCCAAGTCCCAGCCAGCACCGGCCAAGACTATTCCTGCTCAAGCCAGGAAGCCGATGCCCCCGGTAAAGCCCGCGCTCAAGAAGATACCGGCGAAGACTCCGGCCAAGCCGTCCATAAAGGCTGCTCAAAAGCCCCCGTCCAAGGCTGCCGTCAAGCCGCCTGTCAAGACTCCGGCCAAGGCTTTGGCTCCCAAATCCGCGCCTGCAAAGAAGAAGCCTCTTGCCGCTCCGAGCCCCAGGCCGTCCAAGGCTGCCAAGCTTTCCAAACCCGCAGTCAAAAAGCCCGCACCCAAGCCGGCAAAGAAACGCTAGGTGCTATTCAAATAGTTCATTGCAATAATGGTTTGACAGTTGTAATAATGGTTGCATAATCGCAATAACGTTTTAGCACTTGCTGAAAGCTGGGGGGAGAGGAGCGTAGGGTGTGCATTCGTTTGCCTGGGGGCCAGCGCTCATCGTACTCATCGTGGCGACCTTCACTGATGTGCGCAACCGGCGCTTTGTCAACAGGCTGTTGCTTCTTTTCCTGCTGGCGGGATCGCGGTTTCCGGTTGGAGCGGTGGCGGGCACGGCATTCGCTCGTTGAGGGGTTACGTGGGCAGGATGTCCAACACGCGGTCAGCCCAACGGTTTTCGGTTAACCTGTAAGGAACGTTGTACGCAGCAGGGGGCAGCAATCCCGTGAATTCAGACTCTTCTCTCTATCTCGATGAGCCGTATACAGAGTCGCCAGGCGCTGATGGACTGTCGATTGCGCTGATTGGCCCGGACGAGGAGCGCCGTAAGGCTGCAGCCAGTACGCTGGCCGGATGCCAGGGTGGGGTTATCCGCGAGTTTTCCACATATCCGCCCAGCCTGGACGATGTGCCCAAGCTGCTGGAGCAGCATCACGACGTCATCATCATCGACCTGGACAGCCGTCCCGAATACGCTCTCGAGTTAGTGGAGAGCATCTGCGCCAACGGCGCGGCGACGGTGATGGTCTATTCGATGAAGTTTGATTCGGATCTGCTGGTCTGCTGCATGCGCGCCGGCGCTCGCGAGTTTCTCACCTTGCCCTTCACGCAGAGTACCGTAGCCGACGCACTGGCACGGGCTTCGGCTCGCCGGCCTGCGCCGCGCCCCGCGAAGAAGGCGGGCGGGAAATTGATGGCGTTTCTCGGCGCCAAGGGCGGAGACGGCGTCACCACGCTGGCCTGCAATTTTGCGGTTTCCATGGCCCAGGAGTCAGGCCAGAGTACGCTGCTGATCGATCTGGATCTTCCCTTGGGAGACGCCGCGCTCAACCTGGGAGTGGTCGCCGAGTACTCGACCATCAATGCTCTTCAGAATGCCGCCCGGCTGGATTCGGCCTTCCTCTCCAAGCTGCTGGTCAAGCATAGTTCGGGAGTTTCAGTGCTTGCGGCTCCGGGCAAATTTCCCCAGTTTGATGCCTCCCATGAAGCCATCGACAAGCTGCTGGCCGTCGCGCGCCAGGACTTCGACAACGTGGTTGTTGACATGGGGTCCAGACTCGATCTGATGGATACAAGTCTCTTCAAGGAAGGCTCCACAGTCTACCTGGTCATTCAAGCCGGCATCGCCGGGCTGCGCAACTCCAATCGCCTGATCTCGCAGTACTTCGCCACCGATGTTCCCAAGCTCGAAATTGTGCTCAACCGGTTTCAGTCTCGCACGATGGGCGTGGCTGAAGAGCAGATCACCAAGGCGCTCACCCGGCCGGCGCAGTGGAAGATTCCCAATGATTATGCCGCTGTGCGGCGTATGCAGCACACCGCCATTCCGCTGGCGCTGGAAGATTCGCCCATCTCCCGGCTGATCCGCCAGATGAGCCGAGCCGCTTGCGGGCTGCCTGCGGTCCCGGAGAAGGGAACAGCAGAAAAGGCGTCCGGCTTCAGTCTGAAAAATCTTGGGCGTAGCTTTTCGGCGAAGCTTTCCTCGTCCGAACCCGAGGAAGCGCCGGCGATTGCGCAGCCGGAGCCTGCGCCCATCCGGCCAATTCAGGAGAAAGCCGCCGCTGCGCCGGGCGCGGCGCAGCCTGAAGACAATATGGAGATCCTGGTGAACTCCGGCTCTACTCCTCCCGCGGAGACGCAGCCTGCCGCAGTAGCGCCGGTCAGGTCAGCCGAGACCACGGACCAGACTGACCTTGCGGATGCGGAACCGGTGGAGGCACCAGGCGACAGCACCCCCAGCCAGCAGAACGGACCTGAAACCCGCACCTACCGAGGCGCTACCTACGAGAAGGGCGCGGATGGCAAATGGCACCTGCAGAAGACTACGGCCAGCGCCCCGCCAGCCAGTGCCGAGCCAGTTAGCGTCGAACAGTTCAGTACCGAGCCAGCAAGCGTCGAACAGTCCAGTGCCGAGCCAGCCAGCGTCGAGGCGGCCACTGCCGAGCAGAATGTAGCGGTCGAACCCGTGCATCAGGAGACGCCGGCCATCGCCTGGTCGACGCCCGCTCCGATTTCCTATGGCGCCGCGCTCAGCGCGACTCAGCTCAATGCCATGACCTCCATTCCAGGAGCCTTTGCCTACACTCCCGCCGAAGGCGAAGTGCTTGCGGTGGGAATGCACACGCTTTCGGCCGTCTTCACGCCGGAGGACACCGCGACCTGCACCACGGCGCAGGCTGCCGTCTCGCTGACGGTCAGCAAGGCAACGCCGGTCATCACCTGGACGACGCCCGCTCCGATAGCTTATGGCGCCGAGCTCAGCGCGACTCAGCTCAATGCCACAGCCTCGGTTCCGGGAACGTTCGTCTACACCCCGGCTGCGGACGTCGTGCCGACAGCGGGAGTTCAGACGCTGCTGGTCACCTTCACGCCGACCGACACCGAGGACTACGCGACCGAACAGGCTACCGTCTCACTGACCATCATCAAGGCCACGCCGGCCGTTGCATGGCCGGTGCCCGATCCGATTGCCTATGGCGTTGCGCTCAGCGCTGCTCAACTCAACGCTACGGCATTGGTTCCGGGCAAATTCACCTATCTTCCGGGCATCGGCGCCATCCTCGCGGCAGGAAGGCATTCACTCACGCTCACCTTCATCCCGACAGACTCGACGAACTACACGGCGGCGCACGCCACCGTCTCGCTTGCGATCACCAAGGCCACGCCGGCCATCACATGGGCGACACCCGCTTCGATTGCCTATGGCGCCGCGCTCAGCGCCGCGCAGCTTAATGCCGCCGCATCCGTTCCGGGAAAATTCGTTTACATTCCTGCCGCGGGCGAGGTGCTGACAGCCGGAGTTCAGGCGCTGTCTGTCGTCTTCACTCCCACCGACGCCGCGAACTACACGACAGCTGAGGCCACCGTATCGCTCACGGTAACCAAGGCAACACCCATCGTCACGTGGTCGAAACCCAAAGCGATTTCCTACGGCACCGCGCTCAGCGCCACGCAACTCAATGCCACGGCATCGGTTCCGGGAGCCTTTGTTTACATTCCTGCCGCGGGTACCGTACTCATAGCGGGAGTCCAGCCGCTTTCGGCGACCTTTACTCCGGCGGATGCCGCGAATTACAGCGAGGCGCAGGGCGCCGTCTGGCTCACGATCAGCAAAGCCACGCCCATCGTCATTTGGTCTGCGCCCACTCCCATTCTCAGTGGCGATGCGCTCAGCGCCGCGCAGCTCAATGCCACGGCATTGGTTCCTGGAACCTTCGTTTACACGCCTGCCGCGGGCGCCTCGCTCACGGCGGGAACGCATAGGCTTTCGGTCACCTTCACGCCAACAGCCGTCGCGAACTACACCGTGGTGCGGGCGACAGTGCCGCTCACGGTCACAGAGGCTGCTCCCGCTATCCCGCCGCCGGCTCCCGCTCAAGTTGAGACGCCGGTTTCCCATGAAACGCCCGCGCCCGAAATGCCCCTTACGGAGGCTCCTGTCAAGCCGCCCGCCGAGCCTGCCAAGCCGCTTGTCGAGCCAGTTCAACAGGCCCCGGCGGAGTCTCCTGCCGCGCCGCCGGCCAAAGTTGCCGCCGAGCCTCCAGCCGAGGCTCCCGCCAAGCCACCCGTCGAGACTCCGGCCAAGGCTCTGGTCAAGGTTCCGCCTCCACGGTTCGCGATCGAAGCGGGATCAGGGCTTGATCTGATGGGTACGGCTGTCTTCCCGGATGGCACCACAATCTACCTGGTCATGCAGCCGGGCAGCGGCGGACCGCAGGACTCAAAACACCTGGTCTCGCAGTTCCTCGCCGGCGGAGATCTGAAACCGGAAATCGTGATCAATCGCTATGAGCCTCACTCCCTGGGCGCTGGAGAAGACCAGGAATCGCAGGCTCTCAACAGGCCGGCCTCTTCGCCCATCACCCGGCTGATCGGTCAAATGGCCCAACCCGTTTCCGAGCCGCCCGCTCCTCCGGAAAAGAAAAAAGGCTTCAGCCTGAAAGGTTTGAGGCGAAGCCTGTGGGCAAAGGTTTCCGCAACCGATCAAGAGCAGGAATTCACGCAGTTGGGGTTGGCTCCAGACCATGAAGACGCCGATTCGACGCAGCCGGCAGCAATGGCCGACAAGTCCGTCGATGCTCCTCGCGCGGAGGTCTTGCCGATGGCTGAAACGCAGGCGCCACCCGCGCCAAAGCCTGCCACGGAGCCTGCGGACGTGAAGCGCGCGGCGACCCCAGCCAGCGTGCCCTTTAAGCAGGTCGAACCTGAAACGCGCACCTACCAGGGAGCCACCTATGTGAAGGGCGCGGATGGCAAGTGGCACCTGCAGCAGCTTCCAACCAGCTTTGTGAAGAAGGAGACGCCGGCCGCCATTCCGCCAACACCCTCACCGATCGCTGTGGCCGCCGCGCCCATCGCGACTGAGCTCAGCCCCAGCTCCCAACTGGAGCCGGTCAACGCTGTCCCTGCTCAAGCCACGACGCCGGCTTCCGATGGGGAACCCGAACCCGCGAAGACGCCGATCGAGGCTCCAGCCAAAGCCGCCAAACCGCCAGTAACCGCTATTGCGATGGCCCCCGTCATGCCGCCGGTCGAGGCTACCGCGAAGGCTTCGGCCAAAGCTGCTGTTAAACCGCCGGTAAAGGCTGCTTCCAAGGCTCCGGTGAAAGTTGCCCCTGCCCAAGCCATGAAGCCAGCTTTCGAGGCGAAACCCGAGCCGGAGAAGACGCCAGCCGAGGCACCGGCCGAAGCTGCCCCTGCCCAGGCCATGAAGCCAGCTTTCAAGGTGGAACCCGAGCCCGAGAAGACGCCAGCCGAGGCTACGGTCGAAGTAGCCCCAACCCAAGCCATAAAGCCAGCCTTCAAGGCGGAACCCGAGTCAGAGAAGACGCCAGCCAAGGTTCCAGCCGAAGCTGCCCCAGCTCAAGCCATTGAGCCTGCTTTCGAGGCGGAACCCGAGCCTGAGAAGACGCCAGCTGAGGTTCCGGTCGAAGCTGCCGTCAAGCCGCCGGTCAAGGCTATCAGGAAGCCCGCAAAGAAGGCCTCTGCCAAGCCGCCAGTCAAGGCTGCTAAGAAGCCCGCGAAGAAGGCCTCTGCCAAGCCGCCAGTCAAGGCTGCTAAGAAGCCCGCGAAGAAGGCCTCTGCCAAGGCTCCGGCGAAGTCTGCCAAAAAGCCCGCTAAGAAGGTTAAGGCCAAGCCGCCAGTCAAGGTTGCTAAAAAGCCCGCAAAGAAGGCCTCTGCCAAGGCTCCGGCGAAGCCTGCCAAGAAGTCCGTTAAGAAGGTTATGGCCAAGCCGCCGGTAAAGGCTGCTCATAAGCCAGCCAAAAAGAATTTGGCCAAGTCTTTGGTCAAGGCTGCCAAGAAGCCCGCTAAGAAGGTTTTGGTCAAGGCGTCTGCGAAGGCACGCGCCAAGACAGCCAAAAAGGCTCCGGCTAAGGTTCAGGCTCGCAAATCCGCTCCGGCAAAGAAAAAGCTGACTCCAACTTCGCGCGCCAAGCAGGCCAAGGCAGCCAAGCCGAAGGTCCGGAAGCCGGCTCCGAAGCCGGCAAAGAAGCGCTAGGGTTTTCTGAACGAAGCGGAGTTCTGAAGGATACGGGCTCTACAGTCAGCGGAAAACTCGAAAGTGAGCCGGCCTTGTGTCAGGGCACGACTTCAGTCGTGCCGTAAATGCAACCAAAAAATGTTGGGCTTTAGCCCTTGCGGTATGCTTTTCGTGGGCTTCGCTTGGAAACAAGCCTGTTTTCGCAGCCTCTTTAGCTCCCTTGGAGTCTGTCGAAGATAAGAAATTCTGACAAGATAACCCATTTAGAATCAATAGATCGCATGAAAGCGTAGATTTTGTGAGTTGTAGATTCTAAAGGAGAAAAACTATTCCAATTTTGATCACGATTCCACTGAAATGCACTGTGTCGCAGCGCGTTGCCTTCGTCATGTTCGCTTCCCGTCGCGATTAAAGCAGCTCACTATGATGTACGTTTTTCGGAGGCAAAATCAGATGCAGTGACAGCAAGTGCCTCCATCATGCCACGGGGAGGCTTTTTATCCAATTTGCCGGCATAAAAAGCCCAAGAATCTACTCATTGCCTGACTGTTTGCGGGCACAGTCCGCTTGGGTGAGGACTGGCTTAAACGATTGATCACAGGGTGGTTATGGCGCATTGAATCTGGTACAGTCCGTCTGCGCAAATGGCCGGTGATCTTTTTGCGCCGATTCTTGACGCCAAAAATTCATGATTTGCGCTTGCACGAACGGCGGCATTGGCTTATGCTAGTTGAGATCGAAGATTTGGATTGTAATCGGTGCGCAGATGTCGAATTGAATTGTTGTGAATGGTCGGTTATTGCAAGGCTATTTTACGACGCGGGACGGTTTCACTGCGGACTTTCATTGTTCTTGTAGGCAGTGTGTGTAGAATGGTGGTAATGAGGTCAAGGGCTTAGCGTTTTGTTGTCTTGCTAAGTCAGCATGGCGGAGCCATGTGCCTTTTTGCGCCATATCGAATGGGCTAGCAATTCACACTCTAGTCTTACGCGCATCCTGATCGTGCTCTCTGACGTTTGTGCGACGCTCCAGTTCTATCAGAGGCTTCTGGTGAATCTTCAGACGATAGGCCGAACATACGGGTGGCAGGTTTGCCAGAACCCCTTAATCACGGGTGCGGCGCTTGATCGCAAATGGTACGCTGTCTTCACTGTACCGCAGCACGAAAAGTCAGTAGTGAAACACCTGAACGTACGGGAGATTGAGTCATTCCTCCCTGCCTATGAAACGATTCAGGCCTGGAAGAATCGGCAACGAATGAAGGTGATTCTTCCGCTGTTTCCCACCTATCTGTTTGTGCATATCAATTTCACGGAGCGGGTGAAGGTTCTCCAGTCTCCCGGGGTTATACAGATTGTGGGCAACGGGAAAGAATACGCCGCTCTTCGGGATTCCGAGATCGAGTTTTTGCGCTCCGACTTCTGCAGACAACGGATCGAACCGTATCATGACTTTGTTATCGGCGAAAAAGTTCGCATTAAGAGCGGTGTAATGCAGGGTCTTCAAGGGACTCTTGTGAGAAAGAGCAATAGCATGCGGTTCGTGCTGACACTCGAATTGATTAACCAGCA
The DNA here is from genome assembly GCA_003134855.1 of Acidobacteriaceae bacterium. Taxonomy (GTDB): domain Bacteria; phylum Acidobacteriota; class Terriglobia; order Terriglobales; family Acidobacteriaceae; genus Telmatobacter. The sequence continues at coordinate 248,081 of PLCS01000004.1, read as the reverse complement.
TGCCGCGATCGAGGTGAACGCTGAAGATCTGGAGTCGATGGCCGCATAGCATCCGGATGATGTTGCCGCCAGCGCAGGAGTGTTAGAAACATTGTCGCTGCCCTTGGCAATTTCGTATTGATTGAAGAACTTTTACCGCTTGAATTATTCCAGGAGTTCGCCTCGTCTATCGCCCCTTCCGCGATATTCCAGATTCAAGGCGTGCCAGAAAATATGCTTCGAGGGATTCGGATCATAATAATTCAGTCTTAACGCCGCGGTTGAGAGGCCAGATCGCGGCTCCATGACGAGGCGCAGTGCCGCAACAATCTTGCGCAAGCGAACAATCTTCCGTGCAGGCTGCCGGCAGTTGGCAATTGCCAACTGCCCAGTCGAAGGGGTGTATGATGCCGGTTATACCTAAAAACTCAGTAAGGAAGGACAAGATTCTCCAGGCGGCAGGCAAGCTGTTTGCGCGCCAGGGATATCACGCAACGAGCACTCGTGAGATAGCTCGCCTTGCCGATGTAAGTGAAAATACGCTTTTCCGGCATTTCGAAAATAAGGAAGAGGTCTTTTGGTCGTCCCTTCGCTCGTATTCCGCAGGGTTGAAGTTCCGCCGGGAGGTGCTCGAGGGGCTGACGCAATGCGACTCTCCAGAAGTGGTCTTGCCAAAGGTTTTCGAAATGCTTGAAGATACAGTCAATTACCGGCCGGAGTTGCTTCAGCTAGTTGCGGTAGCATTTGTCGAGTTGCACGTCAAAGCGGACGGATTCTGCGCAGAGTTCCTCGCGCCTGTTTTCTCGGCGATCAATCGCTATTTGGAGATGAACATCCGTAGCGGAAGGATTCGTGATTTGGATTCCACGATGCTGACATCCGCACTGATCATGACCGTGTTGACGCATCCGGGGATCTATAATCTGATTGATGGCGACAAGCCGGTATATTCAGATAGCCTGGGAGCGCATCGAGCCTACTCCAGGTTCTGGCTGGATTTGATCGTTCCAAGGGTGCCGGCCTATCCATTGCCCATGGCCCAGGTAAGATGAGAGTACGGAGCCTGAAATGTATGCGGCGAAGTCCAGAGGAAACGGTATCCTCGTTTTTCCAGTTAGCAGCGTACGGCGCGGTAGCCGCTGGCAGCACAAGAGCGTCTGCCGCGTGACGCCATCAGCTGTTTACCAAGGTTTGAAAACAGCAAGAGAAACAAAACGTCAGGAATCCAGGAAGGGAAAGATATGTCTCCGGAATTATTGCGTGTCCGACGGCAGAGGACGCAACGTATCTGGCGTCGATCAATCGCTTATTCTTTGGACTTGGCAGCATTTGCCATTTCCGCAATCCTAGCATTCGGGCTGCGATTCGACTTTGCATTGCCGGCCCAGTACTACCGCCCGATGTGGGTGGCCTTGTGTATCTGGGCGGCGGCGAAGTCCGCATCCTTCATCATTGGCGCGGTCAACCGGGGAAGTTGGCAGCATACTTCTGTTTTTGACGCAGTACGAATTGTTTTGGCGGTTTCGGCGGGATCAGTACTAGGTGGAATCGTCATATTCGGTCTGGTTGGACCCTGGGGCGTTCCACGCTCTGTGTATATTCTTGACTGGCTATTTTCCTGGTTGCTTACTTTGGGTGGAAGGTTGGCAGTTCGCGTGTTCGTTACCACGAGGAGCATGAGCAGAGCCGAAGGCGAACAGACGAGAACACTGATCTACGGCGCTGGCTCGGCAGGACTGGCGCTCTCGCGGGAGCTGCGGCAGAATCCGAATCTGATGTGCGATGTCCGGGGCATTGTCGATGACGATATCAGCAAAGTCGGGCTGACCCTGCGCGGGGTGCGGGTATTGGGAACGGGAAGCGCGCTCGGAGAACTGGTGCGAAAGCACGCCATCCAGAGAGTGCTTATCGCGATTCCCTCCGCTACGGGACCGCAGATGGTGCGCATTTTGAAGTACGCCACCGATGCCGGAGTGGAATATAAGATGGTGCCGAGTCTGGGAGAGCTTGTCCAGGGTGCGGAATTGGGCAAGCAAATCCGAGAGGTTGCGGTAGAAGATTTGCTGGGCAGAAAGCCCGTGCATCTTGACCTGGACCGGATTCGCGAGCGCATTCAAGGGCGGGTCGTCATGGTGACGGGCGCTGCGGGCTCGATCGGGTCGGAGATCTGCCGGCAGATCGCTCCCTTCCGTCCGCTTGCCATTGTGGGTTTCGATGAGGCGGAGACTCCCCTCTTCCATCTTGACAGAGAGATGGCCAGAAACTTCCCATACATATCTTTTTACCCGGAGATCGGCAGTATCACCAGCCGAGGCGCTCTGAAACGGGTGATGCAACATCATCGCCCGTCGGTTCTGTATCATGCAGCCGCCTACAAGCATGTTCCGTTGATGGAAAGGCACGTCTTCGCCGCCGTCGAAACTAACATATTCGGCACCTGGAACGTTGCCCGCGCGGCGGCTGAGTTTGGCGTCGAAGATTTCGTCATGATCTCCACGGACAAGGCGGTTCGGCCGACCAGCATGATGGGCGTTACGAAGCGCACGGCAGAGCTGCTGATCCGCGCGCTGCAGATGGAAGGCGGCACCAAGTTTGTCGCGGTGCGCTTCGGGAATGTACTGGGAAGCAATGGAAGCGTGGTTCCCATTTTCAAGGAACAAATTGCCGCGGGCGGACCGGTGACAGTAACTCACCCGGAGATGACGCGCTATTTTATGACCATTCCCGAGGCGGCCCAACTGGTTTTGCAAGCCTTCTCCATCGGCAAGGGCGGAGAGGTATTCGTTCTTGAAATGGGTGCGCCCGTCAGGATCGCGGATCTAGCCAAGAATCTGATTCTGCTCTCGGGACTCCAGCCTGAACGGGATATCGAGATTCAATATACCGGCCTTCGTCCGGGAGAGAAGATGTTTGAAGAATTGAATCTGCAGGATGAGCATCTAATCCCAACCTCGCACGATAAGATAAGAAGCTATGTCTGCCATCAGAAACTTGATGCGATGCAAATCAAAGCGTCATTGCATCGTCTGCAAGCAATTGTTGAAGGACAAGATGTCGCCAATCTCGTGATTCTGCTCAAGGAATTGGTTCCCGACTATAATCCCGGGACCGAGCTTTTGAAAACTGCCATGTCGATCAAGCCATACAGCGCAGGTCCAGACAAGATTCCGGTTCATCGCGCGCAGGCCGAGACTCCGGCGGTGGCCAAACAGACGCCGGCAGCACTGTTGAATTAGAGCGTTCAAAAGGATGACCGCAATTTGCGGCGCGCCATCCCGCTCCATCCGAAGCCGGAGAAGATCTCCCAGCACAATGGATTGTCTCTCCGCTTGCGTAGTACCCATTTGAATCAGATGAGTTCCTTCTTATGACATCAAAAGCATTTTTGTTCTTTCTGCTGTCCAGCACGCTTTGCGCCGGCCAGTCCGTGCTCACCACCCCGGCTGAATCGACCCAGTCCGCCCCTGGCTCCTCGGCGGGGCAGGGGCCCTCGACAGGCGCCACACAGGGCTTAAGCCAAGCGCCCCGCCAGGCGGGTGAGAAGACTTATCTCAATCCCACTACCCCTACTCTCACGGTGCCCGCGCTGGCACAGACACCGGCCTCATCGAGGATTGTCGGGCCGCTTACCCAGAAATCCGACTTTGAGCAGTTCGCCGAGGATGCAACCGGGCGCCGGCTTCCGGTGTACGGCCGTCGATTATTCGACGAAGTTCCTACGACCTTCGCCCCGGTAGAACATATTCCGGTGCCAGCCGATTATGTGCTGGGACCAGGAGATGAACTGCTAATACGGGCTTGGGGAAAGATCGACCTCGATTCACGCGTAACGGTGGACAGGAATGGGCAAATTTCCCTGCCGAAGGTGGGCGCCTTGACCGTAGCCGGCTTGCACTCTGATCAAGTCGAAGGATACCTGCACTCGGCCATCAGCGCTCTCTACAAGGACTTTGAACTGAATGTTGCCCTGGGGCAGCTTCGCTCGATTCAGATATTTGTTCTGGGCAGCGCGCGGCAGCCCGGCGAGTACACGGTCAGTTCCTTGAGCACACTGGTCGATGCTCTATTTGCCTCCGGAGGCCCATCGGCAACTGGGAGCATGCGGCGTATTCAGCTGCGGCGCGGAGGCCAGACGCTGACTGAATTCGATCTCTACGATCTGATCCAAAAAGGCGATAAATCTCACGATGTTCGGCTGCTCCCCGGCGATGTGATTTACTATTCTCCGATTGGAGCGCAGGTCGCCATCAGCGGCGATATCAACGATCCTGGCATCTACGAACTGAAAGGCGAGACGACAGTCGGAGCCGCCCTCAAAGGCGCGGGAGGGGTGACAAGCCTGGCTGACACTGAACGTGTCCTGCTGGAGCGGATTGAGAACCACAGCAGCCGCGAGATTGAAGAATTTGCGCTGGACGCATCTGGACAAGGACGGTTGCTCAGGGATGGCGACCTATTGCGGGTCTTTCCGCTTTCGCCGAAGTTTGAGAACGCAGTGACGCTGCGGGGCAATGTCGCTCAGCCCGGTCTTTATCCCTGGAAGGAAGGGATGAGGATTTCGGACCTGATCCCGTCGCGTGGCTTTCTGGTCACGCGCAATTATTGGAACCTGGAAAATCACCTTGTCCCGCGCATTTCCTCCCATCCGTTCGGAAACCCGCAGGCCGACCAATATCGCGACCAGCAGACTGGCCAGTCCGGCGAACTGAGCGCAGATCAAAATGGGAACCCGCAGACTGACCAATACGGCAATGCTCAGGCTGGCCAGTCCGGCAATGCTCAGGCTGGCCGGTCTGGAATCATGCGTACCAATCAACCTGACTACCAGAGTTACGACCCGACCGAAAACCTACGCACTCCAATCATTGACACGGTCGGCAAGACCAGCGCGGAGATCAACTGGGAATATGCGCTGATCGAGCGTCTTGACGAGCGCGATCTAAGTACCCGCCTGATCCCATTTAACCTTGCAAATGCGATTGGGAACCTCACATCTCCGGATAATCAGTATTTGAAGGCTGGGGATGTCGTCACTATCTTCTCGCGCGCGGACCTTGAACTGCCAATGGATAAGCACGCGTTGTTTGTCCGAGTGAGCGGAGAGGTCAATGCGCCGGGCGTGTACCGCGTCAAACCAGGCGAGACGTTAAGAGATGTTGTGGAACAGGCCGGAGGGCTTACACCGCATTCATACCTCTATGCTTCCATATTTACCCGCGTTTCGGCGCGCCAAGCCCAGGAAAAGCAGCTTCAGCAATCCACCGAGCAGATGCAACGTGAACTCACTTCCAAGTTTGCGAATGCGATTCCGCAAGCTGGTCAGACTGGGGCGGACCAACAGGCGCAGCTTGCCATGCAGCAATCCGCATTAGCCAGGCTCACTTCGATCAAACCGACAGGCCGGGTAGTTCTGGACATGAAGCCCATGTTCTCAACCATCGCGGACATTCCGGATTTTACTCTTGAAGATGGGGATACCTTTTATATCCCGCCGCAGTTGAGTACGGTCCAGGTGGCCGGGGCGGTTTATAACGCGAACGCATTCCGCTACCAGCCGGGAAAGCGGCTCATCGCTTATCTGAATGATGCCGGCGGCGCCACCCGGGAGGCGGATCAAAAGCGCATCTATGTGATCCGCGCGGACGGAACAGTCGTCAGCCGCCAATCCCGCAACACGCACTCGCACGGCAGTTATGAAAACCTGAGGTTGCTGCCCGGAGACGCCATTATTATTCCGGAAAAGCTCAGAGTTTCAAACGGACTCCAGAATTTTGCAAATTACGCACAAATTATCTCGGGATTTGCCATGACGGGCGCCGTGCTTGCAACGGTACTCCCATAAGGTGTTAACAATGACCGGAAAAGACTTTTCGATCGAAGAAACGGCTGAGACAATGGACGGCGCCTCCATATTGGACGCGCCCAGTGATGGCTATGAAATTAACCTGATCGATGTCCTCACGCAGCTTGCCAATCGAAAGTGGTTGATCGCGAAGGTCACGGGCATTGCCATGCTTATAGGCGTGTTTCTTTGCTTTGTGTTGCCGGTGCGTTATACGGCGACTACCAAGATCATGCCACCCCAACAAACTCAGTCTGCGGCTTCCATGATGATGAATCAACTGGCAAGCTCGGGGACAGGTTCTCTCGCCGCGATGGCTGGCGGCGGGTTGAGCCTGAAAAATCCAAGCGACATTTACGTTGGCCTGCTGAATTCACGGCCCATAGCCGACTCGATCATCCAGAAGTTCAACCTGGAAAAGGTGTATCACGCCAAAGACATGACGAAAGCCCGCGAGAAACTGGCGGGTTATACAGGGGTTGCCTCTGATAAGAGCGGATTTATAACAGTGTCTGTTACGGATATTGACAAGAAGCGCGTCGCCGAGATAGCCAACTCCTACACAGATGAACTCCGTATTCTTACCAAGTCCATTGCTGTTACAGAGGCCTCCCAGCGGCGGCTTTTTTATGAAGAGCAGTTGAAGCAGGCCAAGGATGAGCTTGTCGCGGCCGAACTTGCCTTCCAACAGGTTCAACAGCAGAAGGGCCTTGTCCAGTTGGACGCGCAGGCCAAGGCGATGATCGAAAGCCTTACCGCCCTTCGCGCGCAGGCCGCAGCCAAACAGGTAGAGGTGCAGGCGCGGCGCTCCTATTCGACGGAGCAAAACCCCGACGTGCAATTGGCAGAGAGGGAACTGGCCTCTCTACAAGCCGAGGAAGCGCGTTTGGAGCAGAGCAATCACGCGCCGGGAATTGCCGGGCTTGGGCTTGGGAATGTTCCTGCCGCTGGGTTGGAATATCTTCGCGCCGCACACGAACTGCAATATCAACAGGCACTGTTCGATATGTTGATGAAGCAATACGACGCAGCCAAGTTGGACGAATCCAAGGACGCGGCCATCATTCAGGTCATGGAACCTGCGATCGAGCCGGACCGGAAATCAGCTCCAAAGCGCCTGACAATCCTGCTGATTTCAGCATTTTTAGGCTTCTTCTCCGGGTGCGTTATCGCGATGTTTCTAGATTGGCTAAAGCGCAAAAAAGCCCAACCTGAAGGGGCCGAGGCGCTCTACCGTCTAAGATGCGCCCTGACCGGTAAGAACTTATAACCTGGGGAGGAAGGCAAAAGCTTTGTTACATGCATCCGTGGCAATAACAGGCCACGGTAAGGTGGTGCAACTAAACCAGGACACGATGATCCATCCGCTTTCTACTCCGCCGCCTTCAGCAGTGCTCGCCTTAAGGCCACCGGCTCTGCTGGGGATATTTTAACCATCAAAATGCACTTCACTGCAAAAGGATCACACATGAGTACGAGAGTATCCTCCTTTCATTTGGACAGTTTTCTTCAAAACGTAGAAACAAGAAGCCTCACGGCGGGTATAGTGGGGCTTGGTTACGTCGGCTTGCCCCTCGCCCAACTCTTTACGAGCCTGGGATTCAAAGTGCTCGGCTTCGACATTGATCAATCGAAGATTACGAAGCTTATGGGAGGAGAAAGCTACATCGGCCACATCCCCTCATCCGTCATCCAAAATATGCGCAAGGATGACCGCTTAGTAGCCACGTCCGACTTTTCGTGGGTCGCCAGGGCCGACGTGTTGAGCATATGCGTTCCCACACCTCTTGATAAAGCCAGGCAGCCCGACCTAACCGCCGTCCGGAAGACGGCCGAGTCTCTCGTACCTCACTTGCGTCCTGGCCAGCTCGTCATTTTGGAAAGCACAACCTATCCGGGCACTACTACCGAAATTGTGCTTCCAATTCTGGAGAAGTCCGGGTTGAAAATAGGTGAAGAACTATTTGTCGGTTACTCTCCCGAGCGTGAAGATCCGGCCAACCCAAACTTCACGGCGCGAACCATTCCCAAAGTCGTTGGTGCAAACGATCCCGCATCTCGCCGTGCCCTCGAAGCATTCTACGGAGCGGTCTTCGACCAGATTGTTCCTGTCTCTTCCTGCGAAGCGGCGGAAATGTCGAAGATACTCGAAAACATCTATCGCTGCGTAAATATCGCCCTGGTGAACGAATTGAAACTTCTTTGCCAGCGCATGGGCCTTAACATTTGGGAAATTATTGATGCCGCGAAGACAAAGCCGTTTGGTTTTCAGGCATTTTATCCGGGGCCCGGCCTGGGCGGTCACTGCATTCCCATAGATCCCTTCTATCTCTCCTGGAAAGCCCGCGAATACGACTTTTCAACGCGCTTTATTGAGCTGGCCGGTGAGGTCAACACTAATATGCCGTATGAGGTGGTGGCGCGCGTCGTGGATCACCTGAGCAGCCAAGGAATTCCATCGAGTACAGGGCGCTTGCTGGTGCTCGGCTTGGCCTACAAGAAAAATGTAGACGATTGCCGTGAATCACCCTCGATCAAGATCCTCAAACTTCTCGCGGACCGCGGGTTTACCCTTTCCTATTTCGATCCGCATGTGAGTGGCTACGTGTCGCACCGCTATGGCCGCCTTCCGGGAATCGAGTTGCGCGAATTGACTGACGATGTATTTGCGAACACTGACGCGACGCTGATTCTGACCGACCACGACGCCTACGATTACGAACGAATTGTGCGGCTATCCAAGACAGTGATCGACGCACGAAACGCCACTCGCAACATTTCCGCGGACCGGGATAAAATCATTCTCGCGTGAAACCGGAGGGTCAATGCCGCTTAATATTGCTGTTGTGGGAAACGGATACTGGGGTAAGAACCTTGTCCGGAACTTCTTCGAGCTAGGTGTGCTACATACGGTGTGCGACGACAGGCCCCTGGTTGAGGCAAATACTCGGGCGAAGTACCCACAAGTTGTCTACCGGCAGGACTACGCGGACGTTCTATTGGACGACAATATCCGCGGAGTTGTTTTAGCCACGCCGGCTGCGTTGCATTTCGACATGGCAAAGCGCGCTTTACTGGCCGGCAAGGATGTGTTTGTTGAGAAGCCGCTGGCGCTGAACGTCGCTGAGGGAGAGGAGCTGGTCGAACTCGCAACTGGACGTGGCCGCATACTCATGGTCGGGCACATCCTACAATACCACCCGGCTGTGAGGAAGCTAAAAGAACTCATTGATAACGGTTCTCTTGGTCGCGTAGAGTACATATACTCTAACCGCCTCAATATGGGCAAGATCCGTGCTGAGGAAAACATTCTGTGGAGCTTCGCGCCACACGATATTAGTGTGTTGCTCGGCTTATTGGGCGAAGAGCCGCAATCGGCGACCTGTGAAGGCGGCTACTATCTTAGCCAGAACGTCGCCGACGTCACGCTCAGCCAGTTTAGGTTCGCAAACGGCGTGCGCGCCCATGTTTTCGTGAGTTGGCTTCACCCGTTCAAGGAACAGCGCCTTGTCGTTGTCGGTTCCGATAAGATGGCGGTCTTCGACGACACGGCAACCGAGAAGCTGGTGCTGTACCCCCACCGTGTGGAGTGGAAGGATCGCGTTCCGAATGCTGTGAAGGCAGAAGCCGAGCCCATAAGCCTGGCAAGCGCGGAGCCATTGCGAAATGAGTGCTGCGAGTTCCTCGATTGCATGGAATCGAGGCGCGCACCACTTACCGACGGCCGCGAGGGCCTGCGTGTTTTGCGGGTCTTGAACGCATGTCAACAATCGATGGAGAGCCATAAGGCGGTGTCTTCCTCCAATCTGCCTGAAGCGGTCAAGAAGCCTTACTTCGTTCACCCGACCGCGGTGGTCGATGAGCCATGCGAGATCGGCGCTGGTACGAAGGTGTGGCACTACTCCCATATCTTGAAGGGCGCGAAGATTGGCGAACGCTGCATCTTCGGCCAAAACTGCCAGGTATCCGAGAACGTCGTCATCGGAAATAATGTCAAGGTTCAAAACAACGTTTCGATCTATGCCGGAACCGTGGTCGAAGATGATGTTTTTCTGGGGCCATCTTGCGTTCTCACCAACGTCTCGAATCCCCGCTCTCAGGTGAACCGCCACTCGCTATACGAACCCACAATCTTTCGCCGCGGTGCGACTGTGGGAGCGAATGCAACGATCATCTGTGGCATCGATCTTGGCCGTTACTGCTTTATAGGAGCCGGAGCGGTTGTTGCGAAGAGCGTTCCTGACTACGCGCTTATGGTTGGCAATCCTGCGCGGCAAATCGGCTGGATGAGCCGCCACGGCCACCGGCTTATCGCTGACCCTGACGGCATCATGCGCTGCCCCGAAAGCGGATTCCGCTATAAGGAGGTTGAACCCGGCGTAGTCCGGTGCCTCGATCTCGATGAAGAGAGTCCGTTACCGCCGGAACTGACTACGGGTTCCAAGACTTATGACGAATTTAAAAACCAAAAGCTGGTAATGGAGGTTATCTCGTGAAAGTCCCGCTTCTTGATTTGAAGGCGCAATATGCCACTATTAAGAACGATGTTCTCACTGCCGTTGAAGAGGTACTCGATTCTCAGGTCTGCATTGGCGGGCCAAAGGTTGCCGAGATTGAGCAGAAGGTAGCCGCGATTAGCGACTGCAAATTCGCCGTGGGCGTCTCTAGCGGGACAGATGCGCTACTCGCCAGTCTTATGGCTCTAAATATCGGCCCAGGCGATGAAGTCATTACTACCTCTTTCACTTTCTTCGCCACAGCGGGGTCCATATCGCGCACCGGGGCTCTTCCCGTATTTGTCGATATCGATCCGCGCACCTATAACTTGGATCCTTCGAAAATTGAGGCCGCGATTACTGGCCGGACAAAAGCAATCATTCCAGTGCATCTATACGGGCAGATGTGCGACATGGACCCGATAATGGAAGTCGCCGCAAAGCATAACCTCTATGTGATCGAGGACGCGGCGCAAGCCATTTCGGCCACATACAAGGGCCGCAAAGCCGGAAGCATTGGAATCGTTGGCTGCTTCAGTTTCTTTCCGAGCAAGAACCTCGGCGGCGCCGGTGATGGCGGAATGATTGTGACCAACGATCCCGCCCTGCACGAACGCCTCGTGGCCATGCGTTCCCATGGATCAAAACCGAAATACTACCACAAATTTGTAGGCGGCAATTTCCGGCTCGATCCCCTCCAGGCGGCAATCCTGCTTGTAAAGCTTCCTCACCTTGGAGATTGGTCGGAAGCGCGTCGCCGCAACGCGGCATTCTACGATCGGGCCTTCGCCTCCAGCGGCGTTCAGACGCCCTGGATCAGCCCGGATTGCGTTAGTATTTTTAATCAGTATACGATTCGTGTTTCCAATAGAGATTCACTTGTTCAAGCACTGAAGCAAGAGGGTATAGGCAGCGAAATCTACTACCCGCTCCCCATGCATGAGCAGGAGTGCTTCGCCGGCAAGTGTCGGGCCATTCGGCCTCTACGCGAGTCTGAGATCGCTTCTCAAAGTGTATTGGCTTTACCTATCTACCCAGAGCTCGCTCAGGACCAGCTCGACTGCGTAGTCGAATCCGTCCTGCGGTTCGCGCTATCGCAGGAGCGCCCATCACCTTCCGAGGTTCTTCAGTGAGAGTACTGACAGTCATCGAGGCCCGTCCGCAGTTCATCAAGGCCGGCCCTGTCAGCGCCGCATTGAAGAAACTGAGGGTCGATGAAATCATCGTGCACACGGGCCAGCATTACGACCGGTCCATGTCGCAGGTGTTTTTTGATGAGTTGCAACTGAAGCCTCCAGACATCAACCTCAATGTCGGTTCCGGCTCACACGGGATTCAGACGGGGGGCGTGCTTGCCGCCCTCGACCCTGTCATGAGTTCGGAAAAGCCAGATTGTGTCTTAATCTACGGTGATACCAACTCGACGCTAGCCGGCGCCTTGGCCGCCGTGAAGCTCCATATTCCGGTTGCGCATGTTGAAGCGGGGCTGCGATCATACAACCGGGCGATGCCCGAAGAGATCAACAGAGTAGTCGCGGATTCTATTTCCGATCTCCTTTTCGCTCCGACCGAAGCGGCGGTTCGGAATCTCCTGAAAGAAGGCGTTCTGGAACAACGGATAATGCTGACCGGCGATGTCATGTTCGACGCAGCCTTGATGTATGGCGAGATTGCAAGCCGGCGCAATATCCTGGACCGGTTGGATTTGGTGCCGCAACAATACGTGCTGGCCACGGTTCACCGCGCAGAAAACACGGACAACGCGGCCCGCCTCTGAGCAATTATGGGTGGGTTGGCCGGCGCTTCGACAAAGCTGAAGGTTATCTGGCCCGTGCATCCGCGAACCCGCAAAGCACTTTCGTCGATGGACCCGGGATTTCATCTTCCAGGCACGGTCGAGATGACCGAACCCCTAGGCTACCTCGATATGCTTCAGTTGGAACGTAACGCGGCGGTCATCGTAACCGACTCTGGAGGCGTTCAAAAAGAGGCGTTCTTCTGCAAGGTTCCCTGCGTCACTCTTCGCGATGAAACGGAGTGGACTGAACTGATTGAACTTGGTTGGAACGTGCTGTGTCCACCGGTCAGTAGCGAAGCAATTGCCGGCGTGATCCTCGCACGGCGTTACGAGCCTGGATTGCCGGGGACCCCATACGGAGATGGCGACGCGGCCCTTCGCATCGCAAAAGCTGTTACAGATTCTAAAAGAATTCTATCTGGAGAAGCTCCTTGCGCATCGCTTTCGTGACATCTATTCACCCGGATTTTGATGCGAGAGTATGGAAATACACGGTGATGATGGCCCGCCGCGGCCATACGGTTCATTTGGTATGTCCTTGGAAAGTGAGCGGCGGAGCCGTGCGCGAAGGTGTCACGCTGCACACCTTTCCCCGCGCCCGTTCTCGTGCGGCCCGGCCGTTTGTGATTCCCTGGCATCTCGCGCGCAAGCTGCGTCCGCTGTTGCCTTCGGTAGACCTGGTGCACTTCCACGACATCGATATTCTGCCTTACATGGCGGCCCTGGGCATTTTCAAGCCAGTGGTCTACGATGTGCATGAAAACTATCCGGACGAGATGCTGGTTCGCCAGTGGATACCTCGTTCTCTGCGGCGTCCGCTGTACCATTGCGTTCGCTTTGTGCAAGCCGGCTTATCACGCTTGGTGCGCAACGTCATATTTGTTATTCCAGAAATAGAGAAGCATTTTCCGAAGGGCGTTTTGCGAACCGAGGTCATCCGAAATTACGCGACCCTGGATCTGCTCGAATATGTGTCCAACGACTACCGCTCGCGTCCGGATACGGTTGTGTTCCTGGGTTCGAACTATGAGGGGAACGGTACGTTTCTGTTCCTCGAGATCGCGGCTCGCCTCAAAGAACGCCACCCCAATGTCCGCTTTTTGATGATTGATCGCTGGGACCCATCCATTCGTGATCGTGCCCTCACTTTCATCAAAGCGCATGGACTGTCCAACGTCTCCATTCTCCCGAACATTTTGCCTCAGGATGTGATGGAGTATCTGAACATGGCAACGATCGGGATTGCTCCGGGTTTGCGTCAACACAAACACATCAATGCACTGCCAACCAAATTATTTGAATACATGGCCGCTGGCTTGCCAATTGTTGCCAGCGACCTTCCCAATGAAGCTCGCATCGCCGAGGACACGGGGGCGGTGCTGCTATGCCGTCCCGAGGAGCCGGAAACCTTCGTGGCCGCGATCGAAAAGCTCGTCGATGACCGCGAGAATGCATATCAGCTCGGACAGCGCGGACAGGAAGCATTTCGCGAGCGCTATTGCTGGGAGATCCAGGCAGATAAGCTCGAGAAATTCTACGCGGATGTCCTGAGGGGCCGAATGGGACATTCCGGTCAAATGACGATGAGCCTGGACAACCGGTGACAACTCTCTACGAAGAGATCGTTTTGCCAGCGTGGGCGCGCTTTCGGCAAGCCTGGGGGGGGGGAGCGAGTTTCGCCGGCGCGTCTCCATACTTGCCGGCGGCACGGCTGTTGCGCAGGCGCTCAACTTCGCGGTAGCGCCGGTACTTACTCGTATTTACGGCCCGAGCGCATTCGGAAACCTTCAGGTATATAGCGCGCTCATCGGCTTCGTGATGATCTTCATCGCGCTGCGCTATGACTTGGCCGTGGTGATGCCGCAGGATGACAGAACGGCGGCGAACGTCGTGGCTGTCGCCTTCATGGTCGTGCTTGCCATGACCGGGCTGATCTCTCTAGGTGTGTGGTTCGTCTTTGGCCATCGCTGGCTGTTGCCCGGAGCGCAGGGCCTGATTCCTTATCTTTGGCTGCTGCCGATTGGAGCATGCGGCGTAGGTGTATACCAGGTGCTGGTCTACTGGGGACTGCGGCATCACGCCTACAAGGCAATTGCGGTAAGCAAACTCAATCAGGTGATTGCGCAGGCGGCTGTTCAGGTCAGCGGTGGCCTGTTAACCCACGGTGGATTGCTTGCGTTGCTGGTTGGGGATGTATGCGGTCGCGTTGGCGGTAGCTGGCGCATCGCTCGCATCACTCTGCGCAAAGACATATCCTTTCTGCGGGGCATCAGTCCAGCCAGCATGTGGCAAGCCGCCAAGCGATATCGCAATTGCCCCTTGATCCTCACCGGCGCCGGTCTCATCAATTCCGCAGGTCTGCAGATAGTTCCACTCTTGATAACTGCACACTTCGGACCGCGGATGGTGGGGTTGTTTGCCCTGGTCGACCGCACACTCCAGGCGCCGATGATCCTTGTCGCACAAGCCACGTCTCAGGTTTACGCTGTGCAGGCAGCGCAGCTCGGAGCCACAGATCCAATCGGACTGAAACGTCTATTTCTAAAGATCACTCGATCGAGCTTGCTCTACAGCCTTGTGCCGCTTGCTCTTGTCTTTGCTTTCGCGCCGTGGCTATTTGCAACAGTCTTCGGTGAGCCATGGCGAGCCGCAGGCCAGTATGCGCGTATTCTGGCCCCTGCATATTGCCTTGGCTTCGCACATCAATGCGTTTCTATGACCCTTGCCATGCTTGAGCGGCAATCATGGCAGGCGGGGTGGGATACTATGCGCCTGATAGCGGTTGTCTCCGCTCTGGTTGGGTGCTCCACCGCAGGTGTCAGCTTTGAGCGTACTTTGCTGGCCTTGGCGGCTGTGAATTGCTTGTGCTATGCGACAAATTTGCTGCTTTGCTACCTGGCAATCACGCATCAGCGTATAAAACCCGATGACGTCCATTTCCACCCCCAGGAAGTAATACTTGACTAGCTCCACCGGAGCGCGATGTGAGCCGGCCATTATTGTCACTTTGATTCTGAGCATATCATTACAGTCTCCACCGTCGTATCATTCCGACTTTCAGCAGCAGAATATATGAGTACCTGGCGCGCGGTTCGAGGTCTATAGCCATGTCGTTGGTTAATAGGTTGGGCGTTGTGTTTGGTATAGCGTTGTATACACTTGCGTTCAATATCTCCTATGCAACGCTGGTAACGAACATATTCTCATACATGGGGTTCGGTTACCATCAGCTCAATTCAACGATTATGTTTGCAACCTATGCGCTGTGCCTTGTCCCGGCCTTTTGGATGCCGCCGATAACGCGCCCATCTATGTTACTGTTTCTAAGCCAGTACATTCTGATCTACATTCCAGCCTCTTTCATCTTGCATTATTCAAGCATACCGGTTTTTGATGATGTAACAGCCTTGGAGCTCCAGGCAGTCATGCTGCTTGGCCTGAGCATTATGCAAGTCTCATATTATATTCCGCTGGCTGCAATAAAACCGCATCCGCTAACGTCAAGCGGTTTCAAAGCCCTCTTGGCCATACTGGTAGTAGTCCCTCTTGGTTACCTGTGCATCACTCAGGGCAACACTTTTCGGCTGACCGACTTTGGCCCTGACAATACGGACTTCAGGTACGAGCAACTTGACGCAGGGTCTCAGCACCTCTTCAGCTTTATCGGTGCTTACGGAGAAATGTGGCTCGCCTATATTGTTTTTCCACTGCTTGGGGCCGTCGGGCTATTTTGCAAGAAACGGAGCCTTCAGGTTGGAGTCTTGCTTGGTTATACGTTGCTCTATGGTCTATCGGCGTATCGCAGTCAGATTCTCGCCCCTGCATTCATCCTCTTCATCTACCTGTGGACACGCCGCGCGCATAAGTATACCTGGCTGTTTGGCGGGGTGACCGTTGCTCTACTGTGGCCGCTTGCAGTTCCCCAGGAAAGCCTCCAAATTCTTCGCTTCTTGTGGGTTGGTTTGTGGCATGTGCGCACGTTCTGCATTCAGGGACTGGAATTTGGGCAATATTTCGAGTTCTTCCGGGTGAACCCGACGACACATTTCATGCAACTCAATATCTTCTCGGTGCTAGGTATGTCGTCACCAGGTATTGATCCCACTTCTGCAGTTCCTGGTTATTTTTACGGAACACCCGCAGGGGCAAACGCAAACTTTTGGGCAAACGATGGTCTCACTTCACTAGGCGTTGTTGGAATACCGGTCATGTCAATATTCTGCGGCGCCTTGTTCTGGCTGTTGGATAGCCTGGCAACCCGCTTCAAGCTCAGTTTTGTGCTGGTATGGTTTGCATTTCTGCCTGTGAGCTTTTCCAATGTTTCCCTATTCACTAACCTTCTTACCGGCGGCTTTGGTTTTCTTATGTTATTGTTGTACGTTGCTCCAGAGGATGGCTTTATGCGTAGATTCTTGAGACCGCGCGCTCCCGTGAGGATGGTAAAAGCAATCAGGAATGTTTCGCCCTTAAATGCCAGGCCTGGGATTGTGAATGGGTAGGGCGCTGAAGAGGTATCATGTTGAGATCTGAACAAGGAAATACTTTAGTGGATGCAAGTTAACCGGCGCGTAGAACGAAGAGCTAAGTATAGGGAGGCACAGTTATGTGCGGTATAGCAGGTTTTGTCAATAAGACCGGGAAGGATGCGGACCGCAGTGTGCTGGCTGCCATGGTCTACGCCGTTCGTCACCGCGGTCCCGATGGCGACGGCCATTACATTAGCGGCAACATTGCGCTTGGCCACCGGCGCTTGGCAATTATTGACCTCTCGGAGGCAGCGCTTCAACCGATGCATTCCACCGATGGACGCCTGACCATCGTGTTTAACGGTGAGATCTACAATTACATCGAGATACGGCAGGAACTACAGCAGCTCGGCCACCAGTTCCGCACGCAGTCTGATACCGAGGTGATCCTTGAGGCCTATGCCGAATGGGGGAGTGATTGCGTTCAGCATTTCAATGGAATGTGGGCCTTTGCGCTTTACGACCAGCCGCGCAAACTGCTGTTCTGCTCGCGCGACCGCTTTGGAGTGAAGCCCTTCTACTACGTCAGCAATGGCGATGTCTTCGCTTTTGGTTCTGAGATCAAGCAATTGCTGGATTTCCTGCCCCGGCGCGAGGCAAACCGCGATATCCTTGAAACCTTTCTTGTCACTGGGTTGATCGAATACTCCGAAGAGACTTTTTTCACTGGAGTGAAGAAGTTACTGCCCTCCCATAACCTCTTCATGAACGCCATGACGGGATTGATTTCCATCGAGCGCTACTACCAGCCGGAGTTGCTGGAGCTTGAGGGCGCGAGCGACGGAGAGTTGGAGCGTCGTTTCCTGGACATCCTCACCAGCAGCATCGAATTGCGATTGCGGTCTGATGTTCCTGTGGGCACATGTCTGAGCGGAGGACTCGACAGTTCGTCGATAGCCACGCTTGCCGCAAGCCGCTATAACGCGCGCACCGGCAACAAGTTTTTTGGGATTACAGCGGTGAGTTCAGAGGCAGCGCTAGACGAGTCCGTGTTTGCACGGCAGATCGTAAACCAGAATGGAATGAATTGGCTCACTATCCACCCAACCGCAAAGGATTTTGCTGGCTCCATTGAGTCAATGCTCTATCATCAGGACGAACCGATTCCGACTCTTTCGCCGATGATGCAGTACTTCGTCATGCGGGAAGCGCGCGAGAACGGGATACCTGTCTTACTCGATGGGCAAGGTGCCGATGAGATATTGCTCGGCTACATTATGTACTTCGGGATGTACCTCCGCTCAACGCTGCGTGAGCGGGGCGTGGCTGCTGCTGTGCGGGAGTTGCAGCAAGGTCTCTTGCACAATCAACGCATGTCCCTGGGAGCGGCTATCCAGTATATAGTGGGTGTGGGAACGCCGAGGCTGCGCTATTTGCGGTCCAGATGCCAGTGTGCGTGGCTGAAGGGCGCCTACAATACGCCTCAGGTTCTGCTGGATTGCGCTGCGGCTGGTGGCGATCTTCGCAGTTTTCAACGCAACGAGATTGGAAGCGCGACGCTCCCCAGTCTGTTGCACTATGAAGACAGAAACTCGATGGCTTTCTCTATCGAAACAAGGCTGCCGTTTCTTGATTACCGGCTGGTTGAATTATGCCTTTCCTTGCCGCTGCGGAGTAAGATACGGGAGGGCTGGACAAAATGGACACTACGCCGCGCAATGAGCGGCATCCTGCCGGAATCGATCGCGTGGCGAAGGGACAAGATTGGTTTTGAGGCTCCGGAGACCCAGTGGTTGCAAGAACATGACGAAACCCTTCGCCAGAAAGTTCTTAGTTCTGAGTTAGTACGTTCCGTAACCCATGAACGCACCCTGAAGTCCGCGCTCCGTTGGATGACGCCGCACCAGCGTTGGCGGCTGTTTTCGGTTGCGATGTGGAGTGGCCAATTCGGAGTGTGCACGGCAGGGGAGTCCACTGCTGAAGAGCCAATCGCGGTAAATGTCAAGGTAACGAGGTGACGACGTGCCCAGCGGAATCCGGGGAATGCTGAACACTATCCGGAACATTCTCCTGTTCAATGTGCGCTATCCATGGGTCGTGCACGGGAAGAATACTCACGTTCAGTGGTCGACCCATTTTTGGTCGCCGCACAAGCTTGTACGGCTTGGAGATCACGTAGGTATCGGCGGAAACTGCGAAATCTCAACCGACTTGATTATTGGAAATCACGTCCTTGTGGGTAGCGCCGTCGGATTTCTCGGGCGAGATGAACATTCCCCATACCTTCCTGGCACAACTATGTTCGAGTCACCGCGAGGCGATAAATTCCGTATAGTGATAGAAGATGATGTTTGGATAGGATTCGGGGCAATCATTCTCTCCGGTGTTACGGTCGGCCGCGGGTCGGTCATAGGCGCTGGGGCTATTGTCACAAAAGACATCCCGCCCTATAGCGTAGTCATACCTCATAAATCGGAAGTGCTAAAGCAGCGCTTTTCACAAGCCGAAATCGAGATCCACGAAGCCGCACTCCGCAGTCAGGGCGTTATATAGGACAGAGATCTCGGACCAATAGCATGAAAATCACATTTATCTGCGCCGTGTTTCCGCCCGAGCCTGCGCCAGCCGGGGTCATGGCTCATCAATTGGCAACTCGGCTGGCCCGAGACGGACATGACGTGACCATGATCGTGCCCATTCCCAACCGGCCGGAGGGTATTATTTACCCTGGATACCAGAAACGGTTGCGCAGCAGCACGGTGACAAGCGAAGGTTATACTCTGATCCGCTGTGCCAACTGGCTCATCGGCAAGAAGCGTCGCAATGTGAGCCGCATCCTCGAGAACATCACGTTTGGTCTCTCGAGCGCATGGGCAGCTTGGCGAGGGGGGCGTCCAGACGTCATCATCACCGAAACCTGGCCATTGTTTGCTACTCAGTTTGTTGCGTCTCTTGCTAATTGGTGGAACGTCCCATATCTATATTACCGCCAAGATATATACCCGGAAGCCGCCGAACAGGCCGGAATCCTTAACCCAGCGGGGACACTGGCGCGCGTGTGCCGTGCGTGGGACCGGCATCTCTGTTCACACAGCGCCGGTGTGATTGTGATTTCTGAAACGATGAGGAGTCTTGTATCTGTCAACCGCCAACTGCCGCGGGAACATCTTACAGTCATACAGAATTGGATGGATGAGTCGGAATTTCCCGTGTGGAAAGGCAATGCCGCGTGGCGGCGCTCACAAGACATCGGCGACGCCGCATTCGTGGCGATGTTTGCCGGCACATTGGGCCATGTCAGCGGTGTGGAAGTCCTGGTTGATGTTGCGCGAAGCCTACAGGAAGAAACAGATATTATTCTCCTCTGCATCGGCGAGGGTGGGCAGAAGCAGGCTATGGTGGATGAAGCATCGCGTTTGGAACTAACAAACATCCGCTTTCTTCCCTTCCAGCCTGTCAAGCGCGTGCCGGAAGTCTTAGCCTCGTGCGACGCGGCACTGCTGACCATGCGCCCAGACTCCGCGGACTCGAGTGTTCCTTCAAAACTTATAAGCTATCTAGCCGCCTCCCGGCCAATTATCTGTGCCGCGAATTCCGAGTCTGCCGTCGCCCTGACGGTCCAGGATGCCGATGCAGGTCTTGTTGTATATCCTGGAGACGCTCAGTCCATTGCGGACGCAATCTTGCAGTTAAAACGAGAGCCGGAGATGGCGCGCCAAATGGGCGAAAACGCGAGGCGGTATTTCGAGGAGCACTACACGCTCGAGCGTGCTTACCGGCAGTTCTCAGAACTTCTTCGAAACACAGAAGCTTGTGATGCGCAATAATCACTGTGGAAGCGAAGCGAAAGACTCTCAGGCAACAACAAGCAGTACATTTCCACAATGAATCTGCGTTAACAATGCACTGAATCTTATCAACGTTTGCCGAGGTGAGTAGATGAAGGAAGGTGTGGTTGGGCGTGTTGTAGCCTTACTGGTTTGTGTTGTTGGTTTTCCATTTCACCTCATAGTGTGTATTTGCATCAGGCTGGCGGACGGGGGTGCAGCGATATACCGCGACAAGAGGGTTGGCCGGTGTGAGAAGCCGTTTCCAATGTTGAAATACCGGTCCATGAAAGTAGACTGCAAACCTCTTATCCACGCCGGCAGCAAGATAATTGTGGAAACCAATGATCCGAGAGTAACTTCCCTCGGACGGGTGCTTCGCTGCGGCATCGATGAACTCCCTCAACTCGCCAACATTGTGCGTGGAGAAATGGGGTGGGTCGGTCCGAGGCCATTGCCAGTCTCTGTACTGTCAAAGTATGGCCCCGTGATCCGAGAACGATTCAAGTTGCAACCCGGTATTACAGGATTAGCCCAGGTGTTGCACTCCAGAAGTTGCTCCTCTGCGCGGGCGCTCGCAATCGATATCTGGTACCTGAGACACCACAACCTTTGGCTTGATCTATGGGTTATCGCTGCCACGCCGCTATTTATTTGCGGCTGGAAGTCCGTCGGGCAAAACCGCCTCTATCAGTTACTGCAAATGCCGGAATTCTGCGAACTGGAGCGGCAATGCCAGGAAGAACTGGGGCCTGGCGTTGGACTTCTGACTCCGACGCTTGCACCGAAAGGGTGAGGAACGGTTTATCTATACAATTGAGAGTGGCGCAACGTAACAAGGACGATTGGCGAACCCGCACTCATCACTTTGAGCGGGCCAAGCGATTAAGGCGCGGTTCAACTGAGGTACGTTTGACCGGTATATCGGGCCATTCTGCAGACGGGCAATTGCATTCAAAAAACAAGGAGATAACGATGATTCTGGTCACTGGAGCATATGGTTTTATTGGCGTGTACCTCGTAGACGAGCTTCAACGTCAGGGACACGAAGTCCTCGCCACCGGCCATCGGAATGCAGCAGCCCGGTATTTTCAACAGCGCGCGATACCCTATATGAATCTGGACATTAGTCGAGAGGAGGACTTTGGCAACCTTCCGCAGGAAGGAGTCGAGGCTGTCATACACCTGGCTGGTTTGTTACCCGCCAACGTGAAAACGTGCCAGCCTCAGGACTACATACGAATCAATGTGCTGGGAACCCTGAACCTGCTCGAGTATTGCAGGACACGCGGAGTGCGAAAAGTGCTGTCCACGACCTCGTATGCTGACATTCTTAATGCCTGGAGCGTGGAACCGCCAACCGCCTCCGAGACACCGCGAGATTTCCGCTTGACAGGTGACCACGCCATGTACGTTGTGTCCAAGAATGCCGCGACCGACGCGATTCTTCACTACAACGCGGAATATGGTTTTCAGGGCAGCATCTTTCGACTGCCCCCCGTTTACGGCTACGGGCCACACCTGGCCATCTATGTGGACGGCAAGTTCTGTAAATCCGGCTTCCAGATTTTCATGGAAAAGGCGGAATCAGGCCAACCGATCGAAATATGGGGTGATCCTTCGGCCGTTCGGGACGTTGTGTACGTGAAAGATGTTGTCCAGGCGTTTGTGAAGGCTCTCCACAGCGACACGGCCCAGGGCGTGTATAACATAGCCTCCGGCGTAGGCATTACACTTCAACAGCAGGCCCAGACAATTGTGGATGTTTGCTCTCCCCAGGGAAGACGGCCGGAGATCATACTTAGACCGGATAAGCCTAACAATCTTAAGTCGTATGTTCTTGATATCAGCAGTGCGCAACGGGATTTCGACTACCAGCCAGCTTACAGCTTCCATGACATGATCGTAGACTACGGCAGGGAGGAACGTGCAGGGACGTACGCCGAGTTTATTCAGAGCCGTAAGGAAGTGTGACCTTTCGGTTGCAGGCGCTGGCTCGCGAAGGTGCTATTTAGCAGGGTCGATTATTGCTCATCCCAGGCGGCGTCCAATGGGCAACCGAGAGTCGCGGTCACATATACAGGGAGACGAAACAGCTCAGGGCGTCTAGAGCGGTTCTCCAATACATATGTCCTTACCGGTTCTGTCGAAGGTGCCTTTTTCTTGAGGAAAAAGCCACTCTGCGGCATGGTTCCGGTGTACAGCAATTGGAGAACCTCTATAACTGGCAAGTTAACAGGAACAGTACTTCAGCCAGAATCATGACAAAAACACTACTAGTTATTGCCGCCGGGCCCTTGCAAATTCCGGCGATCGAAGAAGCCGCGGCACTCGGGCTGAGGACAGTTGCCGTGGATGCTAACCCGCAGGCGCCTGGAATGGCGCTGGCAAATGCCTGCCATGTCGTCGACATCCTGGATCAGTCTGCGGTGACGGAGATTGCTCGCGCGGAACAAGTGGATGGCGTCATGACGCTATGCACGGATGCTCCTGTGCGCACGGTTGCCGCCGTCGCCGCCGCGCTTGGCCTTCACGCACTTAGTCCGGCAGCAGCGGCGAATGCCACTGACAAGCGACTTATGCGCAAGGCGCTGTTGGCGAATGGAGCCCCTGTACCAGGGTTTTGTGAGGTGGAGAGCATTGGCGCCGCTTTGGCGGCAGCAGACGCGCTCGCGTATCCACTGGCTCTCAAAGTACCTTGCTCCTCCGGAAGCCGGGGTGTATACCGTGTAGACACTCCGGGAGATCTGGCCAATCGTTTCGTTCAAGCGCGGGAATACCAACCTCACGGCGATCTCCTGCTGGAAGAATGGATGGACGGAAACGAGGTGAGTGTAGAGGGCGTATGCTGTGGCGGCCGGGTGCATGTAATTCAGGTGACAGACAAGCTTCTTTTTCCGGGCGCGTTTCCAGTGGAGGCCGGGCATACCCAGCCATCCCGTCTGCCCGCAGCGACGGTGGCGCAAATCAGGGCTGCGACTGAGAATAGCGTCAGCGCACTCGGGCTCAACGACTGCGCCTTCCATGCCGAGTTGAAGATTACCCGTGACGGGCCGAAGATCGTGGAAATCGGTGCGCGGCTGGGAGGCGACCGCATCTCAACGCATCTTACCCCGCTCTCCACGGGCGTGAACCTGGTGAGGGCGGCAATCCAGATAGCCGTGGGGCAGGCCCCCGACATTGTTCCCAGCATGGCGCGCGGCGCCGCCGTCCGTTACTTTCACGCCGCTGAGTGCGGGACGGTCGAGAGAGTTGAGGGTCTGGACGAGATCTCGTCTCTGCCGGGTCTGGAGTTGCTCTATGCTGAATCCGAAAGGGATGGACCGCTGCGCCCGGGTTTTGTGATTGGCGAAATCCGTTCCAGTCTGGACAGGTACGGCCATGTGCTCTTTTCGGGCGATAGCGCGGCTCAGGCATCTGAGCGGGCCGAGCAGGCCGCTTCGATGGTCAAGTTCCGCTTTCGTACGACAGGCTGAAATGGATCCTATCTGCTTCCCTAATAGTTGGCCAATGCGGTTCGTCTTCCTGCAATCCACGCTCCAGCAATCACAGCTAGAATAGAGTTCTGTCAGGTTCTTGCGCAGAAGATATTTTCCGAAGTTTCAACAGTTTGTTGGAGGTCATTGATCAGGTGACGAAGGTAAAAGAGCAGATCATTCCGTTTCATCATGCCGATGTTGGTGAGGAAGAGGCACAAGCAGCTGCTGATGTGATTCGCTCAGGCTGGCTCACCATGGGTCCGAAGACGCTCGAATTTGAGCAAAAGTTCGCTTCGTACGTTGGTGCAAAATATGCCGTCGGCGTCAATTCATGCACCGCGGGACTTCATCTTGCTCTCGACGCAATCGGTCTCAAGCAGGGAGATGAGGTGCTCGTACCGACCACAACATTTACCTCCACTGCGGAAGTTGTCGCCTATTTCAAGGCAAAGCCCGTCCTGGTTGACGTGGATGAGGTGAGTCTCTGCATGGATCCCGCTGACGCGGAACGCAGAATTACAAACAAAACCCGTGCTGTTATTCCCGTGCATTATGGCGGCCAACCATGTGACATGGAGGCGATTCAGGCTATGGCCAACCGCCATGGGCTGCGCGTAATAGAGGATGCGGCTCATGCCCTTCCAGCTTCGTACCACGGCGTTCGTGTCGGAGCAATCAGTGAATTGACGGCATTCAGCTTCTATGCCACGAAGACCTTAACCACTGGGGAAGGCGGCATGGTCACTACAGACAATGAGGACCTGGCGACGCGCATGCGCATGATGCGGCTCCATGGCATTGGCCGGGACGCGTGGAAACGGTATAGCGCAGAAGGTTCGTGGTATTACGAAGTCCTGGATACGGGATTTAAATACAATCTGACGGACATTCAGTCCGCCATTGGCATCGTGCAATTGGGTAAGTGCGATCAGATGCGCGACGCGCGCGTAAAGATTGCCCACCGCTATTCCGAGGCATTTGCACCGGAGAGGGCGCTACAGGTTCCCACAGTGAGCGATGGCTGTGATTCAGCATGGCATCTGTATGTACTGCGCCTGAACCTGGAAGAACTCTCCATTACCCGCTCCGAGATGATTGAGAAGCTCAAAACGCGCGGGATTGGCACCAGCGTCCATTTCATCCCGCTGCATATGCATCCGTACTACAAAAACACGTTTGGATACCGCGAAGAGGATTTTCCCGTGGCCAGCAAGCAGTACCTGCGGTATATATCCTTGCCGATTTTCCCGGGAATGACCGAGTGTCAGATCGATTATGTGATAGAAAACGTTCTTGAAATCACCAGGTCCGCGGCGCGATAGGGCCGGATCAATCATCACTCTGCCTGGTGTCGAGTCTCTGGGGCCGCCCTACACCGCTACGGTAAAGCTGTCCTCGGTGCGCGTCACCGCCTTGTACAGCGTGTCGCGCTCCACCGGAATCCTTCCGGCCTCGGTAATCAGCCGGCAAAGCTCCTTGCGGGTCATGCCCTGCGGCGTCGTCGCTCCGGCGTCGTGGTAGATCTTCTCCTCGACGACCGTGCCGTCCAGGTCGTCGGCGCCAAAGCGCAGCGCGATCTGCGCAATCTTCGCCGTCAGCATCTGCCAATAGGCCTTGATGTGCGGGAAGTTGTCCAGCAGCAGGCGGCTGACCGCGACCTGGCGAATGTCGGTCAGGCCCGTGGTTACCGGCAGGTGGTCGAGCGCCGTATTCTCCGGATGGAAGGCCAGCGGGATAAACGTCTGAAACCCGCCAGTCTCGTCCTGCAATGCGCGCAGCTTCAGCAAGTGGTCCACGCGGTCTTCGTCGTTCTCGATGTGCCCATAGAGCATCGTCGCATTGGTCTTGAAGCCCAGCCGGTGGGCGATGCGCGCCGTTTCCAGCCATTCTTCCCCATCAATCTTGTGGTCGCAGATGATCGAGCGCACCCGCGCCGAGAAGATCTCCGCGCCGCCGCCGGGCATCGAGTCCACACCCGCACTACGCATCTTCTTGAGCGTCTCCTCGATGCTCAGCTTGGCACGCCGCGCCAGATAGGCCACCTCCACCATCGTGAAGGCCTTGATGTGCACCTTGGGAAAGCGCTGCTTCAAACCGCTCACCAGGTCGAGAAAGTACTCCAGCGGCAGATCAGGGTGCAGCCCGCCGACGATGTGAAATTCCGTCACCGACTCGGTGTAGCCGGTGGCCGCGGTCTCCCATGCCTCTTCCAGAGCCATCGTGTAGCCCGCCGCGTCGCCCTTCTTGCGTCCGAAGGCGCACAGCCGGCAGGCCGCCACGCAGACGTTGGTGGGGTTGATGTGGCGATTGACGTTGAAGTAGGTCACGTCGCCGTGCATCCGCTCGCGCACACGGTTGGCCAGCCAGCCCACGGCCAGCACGTCCGGGGAGCCGTAGAGTACGAGGCCGTCGTTGAAGCCAAGCCTTTCGCCGTCCAGCACCTTGGCGGCGATGTGCTCCAGCTGTGGGTCGTGCGTGCGAAAGGCTGCGGGATGGGGGGAAGCCGTTGTCTCGCTCTGCATAGTTCCATGATACAGAAGTGAGTTCTTTCCCGTCGTTGTACGATAGGCAGAGAAATCTTTGTGTGCCGCTGGAGGGCTGGAAGATGGCTGCAAGCTGGAGAAGGATTCTTGGTTGTGCGTTATTGGCGGGGGCGGTGGCCGTCCCCAGTGTGGCTTGGGGGCAGTTGGCCTTTCCCGATGCGAACGCGCAGGCCGCGCCCAATCCGTTGGCCGACCCGACGGTCAAGCCGGGCAAGATGCTGCTCTTCGATCTGGAGGCGCGCTTTGCCAAGGACGTGCTGGCGCGGGGCGGAGCGGCCTTTGCCGATTGGTTTGCCGAGGACGGCGTGGCGCTCGGCAACGGAGCGCAGCCCAACATCGGCCGCGTGGCCATTGCCAGGTCCGCCAAGTGGGACCCCAAGGTCTATCAACTGACCTGGACGCCGACCGACGCATTGATGGGCCCCTCGGGCGACATGGGCTACACCTGGGGCCACTTCGAGG
The DNA here is from genome assembly GCA_003134855.1 of Acidobacteriaceae bacterium. Taxonomy (GTDB): domain Bacteria; phylum Acidobacteriota; class Terriglobia; order Terriglobales; family Acidobacteriaceae; genus Telmatobacter. Next base: position 221,189 of record PLCS01000004.1, on the reverse strand, counting down.
GCCACAGCAAGGACGCAAACGGCAATCCCGTGACGACGACAGGGCGCTATATGACCATCTGGCGCAAAGAGCCCAACGGCCAGTGGAAGGTAGTCCTCGATGCCGGCGCCAACGAGCCGGTCGCCGCCGGCGATTGCTGCAAGCTGCCGCCGGGAGAGCACTAAAGTTGGGAATAGGGAATAGAACGCTTGGGGTTCGTGGTTTCCCACATCTGCCGCATAGAACGCGGCAGATATGAGGGCATCCGGCTATTTCCTGAGTTCGGGCACAAGAACGACGATGTCAAGAACGTCCCGGTCAATCTGCACGCTGGTCTGGCCACTGCCGTAGGTCAGTCCCACACTTTGGTTGCCGGATTGCTGAGGATCGCCGGCAAACTGCGAGGCATTGGCCACGTGGACCACATAGGAGCCGCCAGGCACGGCGTTGAAACGAAACTTTCCGCTCGGGTCGATGGTGGTGGAGCGTGCGACCGATTGATCATCCGTATAGAGCAACTGCACAAACCCTCTGCCGACAGTTGCCTCGGTTGCCGCGTCCAGGACGAATCCAGCCACAGTGTAAAGCTTCGCGAGCGGGATCACGATATTCGATCCTGTGAAGTCGGAGCCGGCACGCAGTTCGATTGGAGTTGCATCCTTCATGCGCATGGCCTGATCGGTATAGACGGTGAGCTGGTCTCCATACTCGGCCTTCAGGGTAAAAGCGCCGCTGCCTTGCAACAAGCTCCCCATCGCTCCGGTTGTCCGCGTGGGCGTGGAGATGGCAACCACATAGTGGCCCTCCGGCAGGCTGTCGACGAGGAAACGGCCGGAGCCGTCGGTCGCGTTGATCTGGCGGAAGATGCCGCTGGGTCCGCCCAGACTGTTCCTGATGCTGGCAAAGGTGCCGTCGGCTGCCTGGCGGAAGATATCCACGCTCATGCCGATGGCGGGCGAACTGTCGTCGAAGGAGACGGTTCCCGAGATGCTCGCCGCGCGTTCCAACCGGATCTGAATCTGCGCGGTGTGATTGGCCTCCACCTCGACGACGGTTGCATCGGCCAGAGATTGCGGGGCGGCGCTGGGGCCGGCTCCTTTGGGATCGATCGATGTAACCGGAGAGGCATAGCCGCGTAGGTAGGGAATCACGTAGTAACGGCCGGGGGGGATGTCGCGCAACTCGAAGTTGCCGTGCAGGTCGGTGGTTGCGGTCGGGTTCATTCCCGCCTCTTGCGGCTGAGCTGACTTGGCGCGATTGCCTTCAGGAACTTTTTCCAGAGTCACCAGGGCGAAACGGGCCGGACTGTTGCTATCCGAGCAGTAAACGCTACCGGTGATGGCGCCAGTTGGCGCGGCAAGGGCGGCAGAGTCAACGACCGCGATGCAGCAGAGACAGATAGCGAAGAGTGTGCCGATTCTTTCTCGCACGGTATGAGTCACAAAATCTCCCAAGGGTGAGTTTGGCGCGGGTCAAGAGAATTCGACGCATGCGCAAGCCTATGAACGAGGGTCTTTCTCCGATTTCTTAAAGAAAATTTATACTGGCGACACAAGTAGTGTACTATAGCGACACATAGCGGTGACTTTAGTGCTGCCGCATGGATCAAAAAATGAAAGTGAGGAGACAGAAGAAGATGACTATCGTAACCAGTAAGATCGTTCGTGGCGGCGTTGCGTTGTTTGTGGCGCTGGGGATTATGACCTTTGGTATCAACTCCTTCCAGCCGGTTCATGCATCGCGAGTCGTGAGTCCCGGCGGCGGGGACGGCGGCACAGGTGGGTCGGGCAGCGGCTCGGGTGGTTCGACCACGCCCGCAGCCCCGGCAGCGCCCTATGTGACAAGTATGAGTGTGAGCGTCAATGGGGGCCAGCCAGCCACAACAGGTGGACCTACCGGCGTCTACTGGACCGGGCCACCGGACCAGGAATGGGGAACGTGCACATCAAATTGTACGCCCACAGGGGGGAGTATGTTCACGATCGCCTACAAAATACAGTTTGCCGATGCCACGCCGGGCGCGAATGTGATCTGCTACGTTTACGTTCACAACAACCCAACAGTTTACTGGGCGAACAGCACCCTTTCCCTGAGCTTCTCGACCGACGGCAGCAACGTTTACGGCTATTGCTACGCGCAGGTTGGGAACGGGCCGCAGAGCGCGCAAATCTCTCTGCCCTAGAGGATTCGCGGATCGTCTTTGTCTTTAAACGGGTGGTCCGGGTCTGACCAACCAGAAATGGGTTCTCCAAATCTCGCTTTTGAGGCTTGGGAGTCAACGAACCCAGACCGGATTCTTTTACCGCAGAATGTTTCTTAATCATAGCGGTAGATTGAGATGTGCCGCCCACAAATGCAAAGGCCCCAGGTTATCAATCTGGGGCCTTTGCTTATTGGGTATCCGTGGTGCTGGACGCCGCCTGAGAAACTAGATTTACATTACCACTTTTCTTCTCAATACGCCTTCAAATCCACAATCGCTTTGAGGACCGTCTCCGGTTGAGGCAGAATCGCGTCTTCCAGAATCGGCTGGTAGGCGACGAAGGTGTCCAGAGAGCCGACACGGCGGACGGGGGCGTCGAGCGAGTCGAAGAGCTCGTCTGCGATGCGGGCGGCGATCTCCGCGCCGTAGCCCCAACTGAGCATGTCCTCGTGAGCGACGATCACGCGGCTGGTCTTGCGCACTGACTCCGCGATGGCCTCCCTGTCGTACGGATTCAGCGTGCGCAGGTCGATGATTTCCACGTCGATGTTGTGTTCTCGCTTGGCGGGTGGCCCAGGTCTCGCTTTTGAGACCTGGGATTCTGCATGACTAGCCGCTTTTTTGGGGGTTGGCTTCGCGGATGGCTTCTACGTCGGCCAGATCGCGCATCCTTCCCGATTGGAGTTTGTTCTGGATCAAATGCTCAGCGGCGATGACGTGTGTCGTTACGCCATCGACAGAAGTATCCGTTCGATGCTCCCATGCCTCTTCAAAGGTCACTCCGCTGATGTGTTGTAAAATGTCGATACGGGCGGGCGGGACTCCGATCTGGAATACCGCGTTGGGATCGTTGCGGAAGTCGGCAGGAGCCATCCCAGCGAGCGGCGCGCCAAATGCGGCCAGAGCGCGATAGACCGCTTCGCTGTTAGTAATATTCGAGCGAATAAATAGATCAGGATCCTTCGTCGCGCGCGGTTCAGAATAAACGCCAACCGCGTAGCCGCCGATGATCAGGTATTCAACCCCTTGGGCGTTGAATGCGAGTAAGAGTTGCTTCAGATCTTCGGGTAGGGTCATAGGTTATTCCCTTGAAAGCGTAGGCATCAGCAGTTGCTTCCCACACAGCCGCCAGCTTTTCACCCACCGGGCGGCTCCGCCAATAACGGTAGACCTCAGCCTTTTGTTCCTCATGGCTGGCGAATCTGCGGATTGTTTTGTTGGTGTCCATTAGGCTCGCCCACACTTCCATTATATTCCGTTTCCAATCTCCAGATGCGCAATTGACTTCTCAATACGCCTTCAAATCGAGGATGGTTTTGAGGATGGTGTCGGGCTGGGGCAGGATGGCGTCTTCCAGGATGGGCTGGTAGGCGACGAAGGTGTCCATTGCGCCGATGCGACGAACCGGTGCGTCTAGTGAGTCGAAGAGTTCGTCGCCGATGCGGGCGGCGATCTCCGCGCCGTAGCCCCAGCTGAGCATATCCTCATGCGCGACGATCACGCGGCTAGTCTTGCGGACTGACTCCGCGATGGCCTCCCAGTCATACGGATTCAGCGTGCGCAGGTCGAGGATTTCCACGTCGATGTTATGCTCTCGCCTGGCGCGCTCGGCGGCTTGCAGGGAGCGCGGCACCAGAGCGCCATAGGTGATGATGGTCAGGTCAGCGCCAGGGCGCACCAGCCGCGCCTTGCCGAAGGGAATGGCGAAGTCGGGGCCAGGATAGGGCGCGCGGTCGTGGGTCTCGCGGTAAAGGCGCTTGTGTTCGAGAAAGAGCACCGGATCGTCGCAGCGAATCGCCGTGCGCAGCAGGCCGTTGGCGTCGAGGGCGTTCGACGGGAAGACGACGCGCAGGCCGGGGATGTGCGTGAAGAGGCTCTCGCCGGACTGCGAGTGATAGATGGAGCCGCCGGTCAGGTAGCCGCCGATGGGCGCGCGAATCACCACCGGGCAGGCCCACTCGCCGTTGGAGCGCCAGCGCAGGACAGAAAGCTCGTTGTGGATCTGGTGCATGGCCGGCCAAATGTAGTCGAAAAACTGAATCTCGACCACCGGCTTCATGCCGCGGGCGGCGTAACCCAACGCGCGGCCGACGATGTTGGCCTCGGCCAGCGGCGAGTTGAAGACGCGCTCGGAGCCGAACTCCGTTTGCAGCCCGGCGGTGAGCTTGAAGACGCCGCCCTTGCCCTTAACCTCGGCCAGAACCTCTTCGCGGCTGGCGTCGGCCACGTCCTCGCCGAAGACGACGATGCGCGGGTCGCGGCGCATCTCGTCGTGCAGGCAGGCGTTGATCAGGTCGGCCATGGTGCGGGACTTCGCGTCTGGCGGATTTTCTTCTTTCTGTTCGGCGGCAAAAGCTGAGCTGGTGGGGTCCAGGTCTTCGGAGTAAACGTGCCGGGTGATCTCCGCGACCAGCGGCAGTGGGGCTTGCAGGGCGCGCTCAGCGGCTTCCGCAACCTCATGGTCGAGCACGTGTTCCAGCGCGGTGAGTTCGACATCGGTGAGGATTTCTTCGGCGAGCAGGCGCGCCCTCATCCTCACCAGCGGATCGCGCAGCGCGTCGGCTTCGCGCTCGGCCTGGGAACGATAGAGCCGGTCGTCGTCGGAGAGCGAGTGGGAGTAGGCCCGCATACAGTGGCCGTGAACAAAGGCCGGCCCCAGCCCGGCGCGGCAGTAGGCCACCGCGGATTGAAAGGCCCGGAAGCTGGCTTCCGCATCGGTGCCGTCCACCTCGGCAAAATAAAAATTCGGGTGGTTGGCCACCAGCCGCGAGATGTTGCCGCCCGGCATGCTCACCTCGACCGGAGTGCTGATCGCGTAGCCGTTGTCCTCCACGCAGAAGATCACCGGCAGCTTGCGGTTGGAGGCGGTGTTCATCGCCTCCCAGAACTCGCCCTGCGAGGTGGAACCCTCGCCCAGCAGCGTCAGCACCACCTCGTCGCCGTGAAACTTCACCTCGCGGAAGGCGCGGTAGTCAGCGTTAGCCTTGGTAGCGGCTTCGGGATGGCCGCTGAAATAGCGCCCGGCCTCGGCGCACCCGACGGCGTGCAGCAACTGCGAGGCAGTGGCGGAAGAGGTGCTGACAATGTTCAGCGCGCGGCTGCTCCAGTGTGTCGGCATCTGGCGGCCGCCGCTGGCCGGATCGGTGGCCGCACCCACGGCCTGCAAGAGCATCTCGTCCGGAGTGACGCCCAGCGCCAGGCAGAGCGCGCGGTCGCGATAGTAGGGGAAGAACCAGTCGTAGCCGGGACGCATGGCCAGGGCCGCGCCCACTCCCAGCGCCTCGTGGCCCGCGCCGGAGATTTGGAAGTAGGTCTTTTGCTGGCGCTTGAGCAGGATTTCGCGGTCGTCCACGCGGCGCGAGAGAACCATCAGCCGGTAGATCTCGATCAACTGCCGAGGGCTGAGGCCGCTCGAGCCAGCCGACACAGACTCGCGAGCGCTGGAAACTGCCACTTCCATTCTCTTGCTCCTCAAGTGCCTGTTTGATTCAATTACGGGGAATTTGGACCAACTTTGTTCATTGTAACAACCCGGAGGGCAGTGGCAGTCTAGTCTATTAAAAGGAGTTTGGAATGGTTTCTCTTATGTTTTTGCTGGCAATGCGGACGGGGATATTTGCCGAAGAGCGATTCCTGGGGCGTTTGCTGGACCACTGGAGCGCCGATGCCGAGGAGTTTGTCCGCGGCAAGTTGCCGCACCTGCTTGTAGTGGCGGCGATTGCCTTTGTTCTGATGCGGCTCCTGCGCCTGATCACCTTTCACATGACCCGCGTGGCGGAGCGGAACTCGGCCACCCCCGTTCACATCGCCCAGGTGAAGACGGTGGCCGGGATCGTCCGCACCACCGGGCTGGCCATTATCTGGCTGATAGCCGGATTGCAGATTCTGGATACCCTGGGCGTGAATCTGGCGCCGTTGCTGGCCTCGGCCGGGATTGCCGGAATCGCTCTCGGCCTGGCCGCGCAGAACATCGTCAAGGACGTGCTCAACGGCATCCTCATCCTCATTGAAGACCAGTTCAACGTGGGCGACACGGTGCGCCTGGCCGGCCTGAGCGGCGTTGTGGAGGCGATGACGCTGCGCAAGACCACAGTCCGCGATGCCGACGGCACGCTGTACATTGTTCCCAACTCGCAGATCACCACCGTCGCCAACCTGAGCGTTGGCTACTCGGTGGCCACCGTGAACGTGAGCGTGGACTTCTCCGCCAACCCCGACCAGGTGCTGGAGCTGTTGAAGGGCATCGCGATGGATATTCGCACGAGCGAGGAGTTCCGGGAGGCATTTATCGCCGACCCGCAGATTCTGGGCGTGGATGCGATCAAAGGCTCGGAACTGATCTTCCCGGTGGTCTTCAAGACGCTGGCGACAAAACAATACGCGCCGGTGCGCGAGTTCCGGCGGCGGGTTCGGCTGGCGCTGGAAGAGCATCATTTGCTGCCCGGCGACCCCAACCGTGTCTTCAATACATTCATGGACACAGCGGGCGGACGCGGCCAGCCAACCACGGAGGCCGCGCCGGGAGCTGATCCCACCACGCTCAAGCCGCAGGATGGGAACCCCTTCAGCGGCGAGTCGGCGAGTTAGCGAGTCCAGAAGTTAGCGGGGATAACCGCGCCCTTTCAAAGCAACGCCTGCCGCAGCGCCTCGGCGTCGGTGATCGGCGGCAGGCAGGCGCGTCCGCGGCAGACGATGGCCCACGCCGCCGCGCCCTCCGGCTTGGGAACATGGAGCAGGGTATCGGCCAGCGCTTCGGGAAGGCCTCCCGGAACCAGCCGCTCAGGATCGATGCGCAACACGGTTTTGTTGACGGCGAAGCTGCCTACGGCCAGAGCTTCAAGACTTTCGGCATCAGGACCAGAGCCGACAACAGCCACCTGCACCGGATCGAGCAGCAGCCGCTCCAGGGCCAAACCGTAGCTGCCGGCATAGAGGCCGAAGTGCTCGACGATTCCGGCAAAGGAGGCCAGCGTCTCCTCGGCAATCTCGCGATACTCCTTGCGTCCACTCAGGCCTTCCAGGCGCAGCAGAGCCGCAGCGGCGGTGGGGTTGCCGGCGGGGGTGGGCGAGTCCTGCAGCGGCTTGCGCCGCGCGGACAGAGCGCCCAGCGGAGACGCGCCAAACCCTTGAGCCGCGTCAAAGAACGCTCCCGCCGTCCGGTCGCGGAAGCGGGCAATCATCGCGTCGGCCAGCTTGACGGCTGCGTGGTAGTAGCTCATCTCGCCGCTGGAAAACCATCCGTCGATGCAGGCGTGAACGGTGAAGGCATAATCGTCCAGCGTGCCGGGAACCTTCTCCGGCGACTGCGCTACGTCGCCATAGGCGATCACGTGGCAGAGCGAATCGCCGCCATCCCAGGCCTCCCGCAGCAGCCGGTCAAGCGTGAGCAATGCAAACTCCCGTGCCGAGGCGATGTTGAGTACCCGCGCCGCCTCCAGGAAAGCTGTCACCGCCATCGCGTTCCAACCCGTGTAGAGCGTGCGGTCGATGAAGGGCGTAGGCCGCTGGGCGCGGGCCGCCAGCAGCGCGCGTTGAGCCGAGTCGATCAGCGCGCGCAGTGCGTCCACGCTTCGCCTTGATTCGACCGCCAGTTCCTCCAGGGAACGGTCCAGATGAAGGACGTTCCGGGCCGGATCGTGGTGCATATCGCCCAGTTCGCCGATCCCCCAGAAGCGAAGGGCAATCTCCGCATCGTCCTCGGAAAACTCCGCTGCATGTAACGCCTCGCGAGCCTCGGGCAGCGTCCAGGTAAAGTAGTCGCCATCGTCGTCGAGATTGATGTCGGCGTCCTGCGAGGCATAGAAGCCGCCGCGCTCGCGGTCGCTCATCGTAGTCTCCAGCCAGCCCACAATCTCCCTGGCGGTTCTCCGAAAATCCTCGCGGCCCAGGCTCTCAAAGCCATGCAGGTAATTGCGCAGCAGCTCGGTGTTGTCGTAGAGCATCTTCTCGAAGTGCGGCACCCGCCAGCGCTCGTCCACGCTGTAGCGGTGAAAGCCGCCGGCCAGTTGGTCGTAGACCCCGCCCCGCGCCATCCGTTCCAGCGTTGTGCGGAAAGCCTCTACGGCTCCTTCGTTGCCGCGATGCAAGCCGACTTCCAGCAGTAGGTCCAGAGCGCCGGGGTGGGGAAACTTGGGCTGCGTGCCGAAGCCGCCGTTGCGCGGATCAAATTGCGCGAGAATTGAGCCGGCGATCTTGTCCACCAGCGCCAGCGACAGCTCGCCGCCTCGCCCGGAAAAGGTCTCGTTGTGCTCGATGGCGGCCATTGCGCTCGCCGCCGTCTCCAGCGCCTCATCGCGACGCTCGCGCCACACCTGGGCCAGCGTCGTCAGCACCCGCCCAAAGCCCGGCCGGCCATAGCGGTCGTCGGGCGGAATGTACGTGCCGCCAAAGTAGGGCCTGCCGTCGGGCGTGAGAAAGACCGTCAGCGGCCAGCCACCCTGGCCGGTGATCGCCGCAACCGCGGCCTGGTAGCGCGCATCCACGTCGGGCCGCTCGTCGCGGTCCACCTTCACGGCCACATAACATTCATTGATAATCGCGGCGATCCGCGGGTTCTCGTACGACTCTCGGTCCATCACGTGGCACCAGTGGCACCAGACAGCGCCAATGTCCAGCAGGATGGGCTTGTCTTCGGCCTGGGCGCGGGCAAAGGCCGCCTCACCCCAGGGATGCCATCGCACCGGCTGATGGCGCGCCGAGCGCAGGTAAGAAGAGGCGGAGTCTTCGAGCAGGTTGGCGGGGCCGGATTCGGCGGGCGTGGGGAAAACGTCCTTGTCCATGCGCTGAGGATACATGGATTGCGCCCATGGTGGCCAGAAGCGCATTCTATAGCTATGCTGCAAAAAAGGGGACAGGCCTCAGCCCGTCCCCTTTTTGGTTCTACGGCGGCACAACCCTAGAAGTGATAGGCCACGCCAATCACCGGGTTGTAAATGTTGTACCACTTATTGGTAGCGAGATCGGGGGTGCTATTTGTCGTCCCTAGGTCAAAACTGGGCACCTTGGTGACCATGCCGCGAAACTCGGCGCGAATGTCGAAGCTGGGGCTGATCTCGTAGGCGATGCCGGCGCCATAGATGGCGCCGATTGTGGTCTGCCGTCTCGCATCGATGGCCTTTGTGCCGGAGTTGCGAATCGGCAGGAAGATGAATCCGGCCGCCCCAGCCTCGACAAAGGGATTGAATTTGCGGTAGTTGAAGGTGCGCACGTAGGCGCCCGAAATCTCCTCATTGCGGGTCAGAATGGTCACGACGAGTGGGTTGGTATGGTAAGTGATTTTGTTCTGGTAAGTGATGCCGTAGTTGGCTTCGAGGGCGCTGGAGGGCGTGAGCATGAAGCGGTAGCTGGCCAGCGCGCCATAGGAGGGCGTCGCGTGAACATATACATCCGTTGGCGATCCGATAAACGGTTCGATGAGCCCCATTCCGCTAAGGCTGATGTCCTGGCGGCTTTCCTGGGCGCGGCCTGCTGCCACGCACACGGCCAGCAGAAATGCTAATAAGGCGATCTTCTTCATTCGGTCCTAAACCTCACGACTGCTCAACCGTCCGGCTGGCAAAGAACTCTTCGATTCCGGCGCTCCGGTTCGAGCCGGGCCCCACTCTCAGCATTGTAACTGGCCGGAGCGGTCCTTGGCATCCGCGGGATCCCCGAAATGATCTGAGGCTTTAGACGCAGGAGGATGCAAACGGGCTTTCGCGAGGTTGTTGGGGTAAACGAATGTGATTTTAATGGAGGATATGGGCTTGAACTGAGGAATACTTGTTTAGATTCCTGATCGCGTCAGAGCGCGCCATTCTGATGCCTTGCTCGCCGGTACGCAAATCATGATACCCAACCGTGCTACACTGTAGTTGCGCTCAGTGATTTGGCCATGAGCGGCAGTTTGCCTTCCGAGGCAAGTTTGCCAGGCACAGATTTTCCAAGCCCCTACAAACCGGGGCCCCCAGGAAATGGTCTTTGTTTCTAGGGGTGGAGCGCAGATCTCCCACACGGCAATGCGCCGTCTGGCGATGAAGCAGCGTGCGGCAGCTCCGGGCCTTTGACGTTCTTCCCTTGAATGTCGGCCAGTCTTCGATTCGACTTTCGGTTCTCCCTTACGCATATCAATATGCAGGTTCGCGCCCCTGAATGGGTGCGCGCGCCTCTCTGTCCGGTTCCGTTTGCAGGCCGCTCTGGCGGCTCCGGAACCCCTAGGAAATGACTTAATTTTGACGACACAGTTTACGCAGTTCTCTCTTTCGCCCGCCCTGATGGCGCGGCTTGACGCCAACCAATTTGAAATCCCCACCCCGGTGCAGATCGGCTGCATCCCTCCCGCGCTGCAAGGCCGCGACGTACTGGCCACTGCGCAAACCGGAACCGGCAAGACGCTCGGCTATCTGATCCCAATCGTAGAACTGCTGCAAAGGGCGGTAGCGCGCGGCCCCGCCGCGCACGCGCTCATCCTGCTGCCCACTCGCGAGCTGGCCATGCAGGTGGAGCAGGCCTTCCTCACTGTTCGCACCAGCTCCGAACAGACCGTGGCCCTGGTGGTCGGCGGGCTCGCCGAGCGCTCACAACTCGATGCCATTCGCCGTGGCGCGCGCCTCATCGTCGCCACGCCCGGACGCCTTGAGGATTATCTCAAGCGCAAGCTCGTCCGCCTCGACCAGGTGAAGATTCTGGTGCTGGACGAGGTAGACCGGATGCTCGATATGGGCTTCCAGCCGGCCATCGCGCGCATCGCTACCACGCTGCCCGCCGTGCGGCAGACCTTGTGCTACTCGGCCACGCTGGAAGGTTCTGTCAAGGAAGTGGCGCGCAAGTACCTGAACAACCCGGTGCGCGTCGAGATCGGCTCGGTGCTCAAGCCGGCGGAGAACGTTGAGCTGCGGACCTTTGAGGTTGAGCCGGACAAGAAGCAGGAGCTGCTCGAACACCTGCTGGGCGCCGAGCAGGGCAGCTTCCTGGTCTTCGTGCGCACCAAGCACGGCGCGGATCGCGTGGCGCGCAGGCTGGTCCGCAGCGGCCATTCGGCGACGCAGATTCACGGTGACCGCTCTCAAGCCCAGCGCAACCAGGCTCTGCGCAGCTTCAGCGAGGGCCGTCATCGCGTGCTGGTGGCGACGGACGTGGCCGCTCGCGGCATCGACGTGGCCAACGTGGCGCACGTGATCAACTTCGACATGCCCAAGATGGCCGAGGACTTTGTTCATCGCGTTGGCCGCACCGGCCGCGCTTCGGCCCATGGCGTAGCTTCAACCTTTGCCGGACCGGCGGAGCGCAACGACCTGCGCAAGATCGAGCGCACACTGTCGATTACGATGAAGCGCTTCCGGGTGCGTTCGGCTGACACCGCGAAGGCAGCGTAAAGCAGCCTCTAGCTTCTAGGCAGGTGGCCCGCTCATCAGCCCCGAAGAATCATCATGAGTCTGAGAAGCTGTGCCCCGTTCATCGCGGCTTTATCGCGATGAGCGGGCGGGTGCTGAGCCTCGCCATAATTCCACCCGGACGGCGGGTGGCGCGGGTCCGGGGGTAAGGAAACTGGGTGCCTCAGAGCCTGCCTTTGGGACCTGGGAACGACCATCTTCTCCGCCCACTCTTAAATCACTCAAAAACTGTCCGCGTCTTCTCCACATTTGGCCAAAAATTTGCAAAGTTATCTCTATTTCGACGCAGAGGTATATTTGCGCGTTCGGTACTCAAATTGCGCCTTGCTGTGCGGTTGAGATTGCGGGCATCCAATGTTCCTCCATTGAAACTTGGGGTTCCAGCGGCTATTGAATACTGCATAGAAATGTCCGCACAACCGCGCCGGAGGCGCAGAGTTGGATAGCCCCGCGCTTTAGCGTGGGGAAAAGGGATTCCACAAGTTCGTTACGGAGTCCTGTAGGGACGGCGCAAGGAAATTATTTGTGCAGGAACCAATAAACAGGCTGCGGAAAAACTTCCCGGGCGTTATGCCGGGGATTTATCCCCGGCATAACGTCAATGGAATCAGTTAAATTTACCGGATTCTTTAATTATTTCGCCTTCATCTCAAAGGCCAGCGGGAGCAGCTCGCGGAAGGGCAGTGTGCGCTCGCCGTCGGCGATGGGGAAGATGACCGGCGCATCGGGCAGGATGAACTCGGCCAGCACCTGGCGGCAGGCGCCGCAGGGCGGGCTGGGAGCGTCGTTCAGATTCGCTACAGCGACGGCCTCGATGCGAATCTCTGGTCCGAATTTGGAAACGGCTCGGACCAATGCGGAACGCTCGGCGCAGAGTGTCAGTCCGTAGCTTACGTTCTCGACGTTGACGCCGGTGACAGTTTCGCCGTTGGTGAGGCGGAGAGCCGCGCCGACACGGAAGCCGGAGTAGGGGGCGTAGGCGTTCTGTGCGGCCTGGCGCGCCTGGTCAAGCAGGCTCAGCAGCGTGGCGTCCGTCTGGGAAGGGTTGTTCATCGGCTCTCACCTCTTACGGCGTGAGTTGAGGCTATCGCATCTTTGCGGCCTGCACAACGGGGAGCAAGACACCGGCAGCTCCCTATTCCCTATTTCCTGCCCTTCCTGTTTTTCCCGCTCCGGGCAGAATTGCTCTTGTCTTTTCCGGATGTGCCCACCATCACCCCCAAGCCTGTATTCCATCTTCTAAAATTGACAGGAGGAGATTTGAAACCATGCCGCGTAAAGCCCTGATTGCCGCCAATTGGAAGATGTACAAGACGCCCGCCGAAGCCAAGGCATTCGTCGATGCCTTTTTGCCCCTCGTTGCCGGTCGCACCCGCGACGAGATTGCGCTGTTTCCCTCGCCGGTGCTGCTGCCTACCGTGATCGCAGCCGCCAAGGGAAGCAATGTCCTGGTCGGCGCGCAGAACGTCCACTTTGCCGAGGAGGGCGCTTTCACCGGCGAGACCTCGCTGAACCAGCTTCAGGCCGTGGGAGGCACGCACACGCTGATCGGCCACTCCGAGCGCCGGCAGTACTTTGCCGAGACCGACGAGATCGTCAACAAGAAGCTGCATGCGGCGCTCAGGCACGGCGTTGTGCCCGTCGTCTGCATCGGCGAAGTGCTGGCCGAGCGCGAGGCGGGCAAGACCGCCGAGGTACTCAAGACGCAGATCACCGGCGCTCTGGCCGGCATCACCGCCGAAGCAGCCGCGCCGATCGTGATTGCCTACGAGCCGGTTTGGGCCATTGGCACCGGCAAGACCGCGACGCCGGAGATGGCCGTCGATGCACACAAGATCATTCGCGCCGAAGTGGCCAAGCTGCTGGGCGCGGATGTCGCCGCCAAGATGCGCATCCTCTACGGCGGCTCGGTCAAGCCGGACAACGCGACGGCTTTAATTGGTCAGGAAGAGATCGACGGCGCTTTGGTCGGCGGCGCGAGCCTCAAGCCGGATTCGTTTACGGCTATTGTGAAGTACTGATCGCTGTTGGGTTGGACTCCTAGGTCTCAGAATCGAGACCTGGGGTACCCGACCGTTATGCGGCTACATCGAAGCGTTCAATCTTGGGCCGTTTGTTATGGGATGCTTGCCACATATCGTAGCCCGCTTGCAGATCGTACCAAAAACTGACGTGGGTTCCGAGCGCGTCCGACAGGCGCAGCGACATATCCGCCGATATGCCCGACGCGCCGTTGAGAATGCGCGAAAGAGTGGTGCGCGAGACGTGCAGGCGCTTGGCCGCTGTGGTTACGTCCATCTCGCCAAGGTATTCGCGCAAGACCCTGCCCGGATGAGGCGGATTGAACATTTGCGTCATGGCTCTAACTCCCGTGGTAATCCTGATAGTCGATGAGAATCGCATCTTCGCCTTCAAATCTGAAGGTGAGTCGCCAATTGCCGTTGACCCGCATGGACCAATGGCCTTCCAGATTGCCCTTCAGGGGATGCAATCGCCATCCCGGCGTCTTCAAGTCGGCAGACGATTTTGCCCCATCTAGCGCGTAAAGCTGCAGGGAGAGCTTGTCGGCATGAGCGGGTTGGATTCCTGCTTTGCTTCCGGTCAGGAAGAATTTCTCAACTCCCGCGTGCCGAAAGCTCTTGATCATCCGTTAAGTGTAGCGCATCACGCACATGCTGTCAAAGCTCACTCGACCATCCTGCCAGAGATCAGAAAAGACACGCTGGTTGAGGTTCATCGTCTCCCACATCTCAAAGTCGAGATGTGGGCCACACAGATTTAATGGTCAGATCAGGGCCACCCGCCTGGGCCACTCGCCTAAAAACTATAAATAAGTGGAACTATCCCACCTTAGTGACAAAAACAAAGACGCCGCGAAGGTGGGGCACCCAATTTGTGGAGATCGAGCTATGCTGCTGCGGTCAGATTTCCAGGATCACCGGCATAATCATGGGCCTGCGCCCGGTGGTTTTCTGGATCAGGCGCTTTAGCTCCGCACGGACTTTTTCTTTGACCATGCCGTAGTCGGCCTTCTGCTCGGTGTTGAGGCCGTCGAGGGTTTTCAGGACGACTTCGCGGGCTTCTTCGGTGAAGTCCGCGCCGCCAAAGCCGCGCATCACTACCTCGGGCTGCTGCTCGACCTTGCCGGTGCGCTTGTTGATGGCCAGAACTACCAGCACGACGCCGTCTTCGGAGAGGATGCGGCGGTCGCGCAGGACCAGGTCTTCCACCACGTCGGTTGACGAGCCGGAGTCGATGAGGATGCGGCCGGTGGTGACCTTGTCCTTCTTGTGGACGCTGGTCTTGTCCAGCTCCAGCACGTCGCCGTCTTCGATGACGATGGCGTGCTCGACGGCGCCGGTATCCATGGCCAACTGGGCGTGCTTGCGCAGGTTGCCGTAGTTGCCGTGAACGGGAATGAAGAACTTGGGGCGCAGCAGGTTGATAAGCAGGCGCAGCTCCTCCTGCGAGCCGTGGCCGCTGACGTGGATCAGGCCGTTGGAGCCGTTGTCGTAGATGACGTTGGCCTCGCGGCGATAGAGGTGATCAATTACACGAAAGATGCTCTTCTCGTTGCCGGGAATGATGCGCGAACTGAGGACGACCGTGTCGCCGGCGTCGATGTGGGCGTGCTTGTGGTTGTCCACGGCGGCGCGGCTCAGGGCGCTCATCGGCTCGCCCTGCGTGCCGCTGATCAGGATCATCAACTGCTCGGGCGCATAGTCGCGCATCTGGTTGGGATTGATGATCAGCCCCTGGGGCACGTCGATGTAGCCCAGATCCTGCGCGATCTCGGTGCTCTCCATCATCGAGCGGCCGATGAGGGCGACCTTGCGGCCGTGGGCGCGGGCCAGATCGAGGGCGATGCGAATGCGGAAGACGGACGAAGAGAAGCAACTGAAGAAGAGCTTCTTTTTGGTGCGCGAGACAATCTCGTCCAGCCGCGGAATGACGGCCGACTCGCCGGGCGTGTAGCCGGTGCGGTCGACGTTGGTGGAATCCTGCAAGAAAGCCAGCACGCCGCGCTTGCCGTACTCGGCAAAGGTATGCAGGTCGAAGGATTTGCCGTCCAGCGGGGCGAGGTCGATCTTGAAGTCGCCGGAATGGATGACGACGCCGACCGGGGTCTCGATGGCCAGCGAAACGGCATCGACAATCGAGTGAGTCACGTGGATCGGCTCAATGGTGAAGGGGCCGATGGTGAATTTTTCCTTGGGGACGATCTCGACCAGTTCGGTCTCGTCGAGCAAGCCATGCTCTTCGAGGTTGCCCTCGACGTAGGCCAGCGTGAACTCGGTGGCGTAGACCGGAACCTTGATCTCGCTCAGAATCCAGGGCAGGCCGCCGATGTGGTCCATGTGCCCATGGGTGAGGATGATGGCGCGGACATGCGCCTTGTTTTCAATCAGGTAGGTGATATCGGGGACCACGATATCTACGCCTAGCAACTCCGACTCCGGGAACATCAACCCGGCGTCGATCACGATAATGTCGTCTTCCCAGCGGATGGCGAGGCAGTTCATACCGAACTCGCCAAGACCGCCCAGGGGAATGATTTTCAGCTTTTTTGTCTGCATCTGTCAGATTCGATGCTAACACCCATTGGCATTTGAAGTTGGCTCGAACAGCTCAGTTGGCCTGAGGCGAGGTTTCAAAGCGGAAACTGGGTCGTCAGGCAAGACCGTTTATTGCCACGCCCTCTGCAGAGCTGCCGACAGGAGCGGCAGGAAAGTTGAGGTCAAAACTGCGCAGGCGGTTTCGGGCAGCCGGACGGTTCGCCGCACTTACCAGACCCCCTTGCGCTTTTTGAGTTTCCCTGCCGGTGGATTCCGCGCAACCCCATCCAGAGTCTTCCGCGTGGCCAGAAGCTCATTGACTTCTTTTGCTTTGAGATGCGCGACGAATTCCTGATCCGAGCCCTGGATGTGACTGAAGAGCCAATCCCTGAGCTGGTTCACGACCTCCAGCTCGATGGCCAATTCTTCACTGTTCCTGAAGCGCATTTGCAACTCAACAACCCGTTCGATCGTGGACTCATGCTCCTGCTTGTGCGCGGCCGAACCGTGATAGCCGGATTCGATGAGGAGGTGCTCTTCCTGGGCGTGGTGGACGCGGGCGTAGCTGACCAGGTCTTCAAAAACTCCTTCCAGCTCCAGCTTGGCGCGGCCCGTCATCAGCCCGTCGTGCAGTTGGTTGATCAGAAGCACCAGTTTCTTGTGGTCGTTATCAAGGAGCTTGACCTCGACGCTCATTTGATCTGTCCAAACAATCAGTGGCATCAGCGGCGATCCTTTCTGGAATGGTTGACGTTCTCGAAGTCGCGCACAACGGATCTGACTATGCTGTGCCGGTCGATGCAATAACATTTCATGAATTCCGGGGGGGATCCAGAAACCATTCTAAGCCAAAGTATGAGCTATGGGACAGAAATTGTGGATGGCAGGCCCGTGTCGAGAATGAGACCGGAATCTCCAAGACTCGACCTAATGGCCCTTTCCCTATCGGCGGCATTCCGGCGCCGTGAGAGGCGCCTCTTTCTTAAGAAACTACTATCAAGTGGCAGCGATCGCCCACAGGAACGGCAGAGCGATCTGACATTAATTATACCACACGCCACACGGGTCGCGGGAGGTTTCGGGCAGTAGGACGGTTCGTAGCGCCTACCAGACTCCTTGCATCACTCTGGGTTCCTTTGCCGGTTCCATCCCATCCAGAGTCTTCCGCGAGGCCAGAAGCGCATCGACTCCTTTTGCTTTGAGATGCGCGACAAATTCCTGGTCCGAGCCCTGGATGTGCCTGAAGAGCCACTCCCTGAGCTGGTTTATGACCTCCAGCTCGGCGGCCAATTCTTCACTGCTGTTGAAGCGCATTTGCAGCTCAACGGCCCGTTCGATGGTGGACTCATGCTCTTGTTTGTGCGCGACCGAACCTTGAAAGCTGGCTTCGACAAGGAGTTGCTCCTCGTGGGCGTGGTGGACGCGGGTATAGCTGACCAGGCCTTGAAAAATTCTTTCCAGCCCCAACTTGGCGCGGCCCGTCATTAGCCCGTCGTGCAGCTGGTTGATCAGAAGCACCAGTTTCTTGTGGTCGTTATCCAGGAGCTTCACCCCGACACTCATTTGATCTGTCCAGACAATCAGTGGCATATGCGGCGATCCTTTCCAGAACGGTTTACGTTCTCAGAGTGGTGCACAACGGATCTGACTATATTGTGCCGGTCGATGCAATAACGTTTCATGAATTCCGGGAGAGGAACCAGAATCCATTCGAGGCCAAGGCAGAAGCGATGAGATTGTAGTAGTGGATGAGAGGCCAGTTTCGAGAATGAGACCGGAACCTCCCGGACTCGGCCTAATGGCCCTTTCCCTATCGGCGGCACTTTCGGCGCCGTGAGAGGCGCCTCTTACTCAAGAAAAAACTATGAAGCTGGAACGGTCCCCGCAGCAACAGCAGTGCCGATCTGTCTGTAACTATAACACACGCTCCACGCGGCGCGGGCGGAGGCGAGCAGCCGGGCTGCCGGCTATGCCGACCAGACTCCTTGCATGATTCTGGGCCCGCTTGCCTTTTTCCCCGGCGCAATCCCCATCAGAGTTTCCCGCTTGGCCAGCATCGCTTCGACGCCTTTTGCCTTGAAATGCGCGACGTAATCCTGGTCAGAGCTTTGAAGATGACGGAAGAGCCAACCCTTGAGCAGGTTCACCACCTCCAGAGAGTCTTCCACTTCCGTGCTGTTTCTGAAGCGCGCGTGCAGATCCAGGACTCGTTCGATCAGATTGTCATGCTCGCGCAGATGAATCGCCGCGTCGGGGTAAGCGGTTTCGGCGAAGAGCTGCTCTTCATGGGCAAAGTGAATGCGGATGTTCCTGACCAATGCTTCAAATAGGCGATCCAGCGCCTGTTTGGCCCACCCGGCGACAACTCCGCCGTGCAGTTCGCTAATGAGAATCGCCAGTTTCTTATGGTCGTTATCCAGCAGCTTCACCTCCACGCTCATGCGGTTCGTCCAGACAACGAAGGGCGTCCGCGGCAGGTTCTTTCCCGATACCTTCTCGCTTTCCGATCCAAATAGAGCGTTGAACATCCGAACCTCCATATTTGCTTGTAGAACCGGCCGTTGCAGCGAGCCGGTCAGGCCTGCATACACCTTGGCCTGTAGATGGGTGGCAAGGTTGCTGATCGGGCGTGCCTTGGCCCGTTGGGTCAAGGCGCGCCCGGTAGCCGGGGAGCCGCACGCAGACTGGTCGTACATGAAGGGAAAGTCCTTGTCATTGAGGGGAATGTAAAGCGGATTCTGGGGGGAATCGAGCGCTGGCCCGGGCATCGTTTCTTCCTCATTCTCGCGGAGTTGCTTCTGACCGTTCACTAGAGAGTGCGGCAAGCAATAGAAAAATGCCTCAGCATTCTTTTGCAAACGAATTGCGAGTCGGCGGGGCTTCTCATGGCAATCGCATAAAAGATGATCCCTGTTGCGAGCAGAGTTCATTCCGCCCCTACAAGGCGATGGATTCTGCCTGGAACGCCTTCCCAGGATTGCGCTGCGCTCCATCCTGCCACCCCACGGACGAAGACCTGTTCCTTCACCGCAGCAAGCAAAGACCGCTTGCCGGGGACCCCGAGTCCGTGGGGACTCAGGCCCTGGGCTACTTTTGTCTCCTCCTTCCGGGAGGAATTGCTGCTGTCGAACAGTAGATAGTGTGAAATGAAAACGGTTTTGTGAACACTATAGGTTCATGCGATTGCCCTGCGGGTGTTCTCCGCGGGATGAGAGATGAGCGAAGAAAATGATAGAATTCAGGCAGGATAGCGTGAGTCGCGCCCCGTGCATGGAGGCGGTTTTGCAGCCAGCCAAGGGAGAAATTACTTTACTTTTGGCGAAGTGGAAGGACGGCGAGCCGTCGGCCTTCGAAGAGCTGATGCCACTGGTCTACTCCCACCTGCGCGAGGTGGCCGCATCTTATATTCGCCGGGAGCGGAATCCGGATGTATTGCAGGCGACGGTGCTGGTTCACGAGCTGTATCTTCGCTTGCTGAACCAGAAGAAGGCTGCCTGGGAGGATCGCCGTCATTTCTATACCTTTGCCGCCAAAGTGATGCGCATGATCCTGATCGATCACGCGCGCGAACGCCAGACGCAGACGCGAGGCGGCGGCTATGAGCGCGTTCCGCTCAGCGACGACCTTGCCTGGATCAATATCGACAGCCCGGAGCTTCTCGACCTGAACCGCGCGCTGGACGCGCTGGGCACACTGGACGCCCAGAAGGTGCAACTGGTCGAGTTGCGCTACTTTCTCGGTTGCACGGCCGAGGAGACCGCGGCCCTGATGCAGATGTCCAAGTCCACCGTGGATCGCGAGCTGAAATTCATCAAGAGCTGGCTCTACCGGCGCATTCACCCCAGCGTCGCCGGGTATGCCGTGGAAGTGTGACTCATTTATTCTCCGGTTTTCGCACTCTAATGTTAAAGGATATAAGCCAGGGACGGAGTTGCCGCGCACATGGTCGAAACGACGGAAAGCTTTCTGCGCATTGAGGCGATCTTCCACGAGGCCTTCGCCGCTCCCAGTGAAGCGCGCGCGGAGTTGATCGAGACGCGATGCGGCGGGGACCGAGAATTGGCAGCCGAGGTGCGCTTGCTGCTGGATGCCAGCGAGGCGGAAGAATGCCTGGCGGCCTCCCGCCGCATCGAGTCGGGAAGCGGCCGCGAGGCTCAGGCCGAATCACGGCCGATTGGTCCCTACCTGCTGGATCGCCTGCTGGGGCGTGGCGGCATGGGGGCGGTCTATCTGGCGCATCGCGCCGATGGCCAGTTCGAGCAAAAGGTCGCCATCAAACTGATTGACCTGCCGCTGGCGACCGGCGTTTTCCAGAAGAGATTTCGCCAGGAACGGCAGATACTTGCCGGATTGCAGCATCCCTACATCGCCCGGCTGCTGGATGGCGGAGTGACCGCCGCCGGCGATTTGTATCTGGTGATGGAGTATGTGGATGGAATGCCTATCCATCGCTTCTGCCAGGAGCATCGCCTCACTGCGCGGCAACGCCTTAATCTCTTCCTGCACGTTTGCGAGGCGGTGCAGTTTGCTCATCAGAACTTCGTCGTTCACCGCGACCTGAAGCCGGACAACATCCTGGTGGCTGAGGACGGAACGCCGCGCCTGCTGGACTTTGGAACTGCCAAGCTGCTCTCTCCGTCAGAGGCCGCACCGGGCAGTGAACAGACCCGTGAAGGCTATCAATCTTATACACCGCAGTATGCCAGCCCGGAGCAGGTTCTGGGCAATCCAATCACGACGGCTTCCGACACCTACTCGCTGGGCGTTCTGCTGTATCTTCTGCTGACCGGCGAGCCTCCCTACGAGTTCAAGGAACTTACTACCGGCGAGATGGTGCGTGTAGTCTGCGAACAAGCGCCGCGCAAGCCGACTCTGGAGGCTATTTCCGGCAAGCGGCTCGACCCCGATCTGGTGGCGATCCTAGAGAAGGCTTTGCGCAAGGAGCCGCAGGAGCGCTATCGCACCGCCGAGCAACTGGCCAACGACCTGCGCGCCTATCTTGAGGGGCAGCCGATAGGGGCGCGGCGCGGCACGCTTCGCTATCGGGCCTGCAAGTTTGCCCGCCGCCACCGGCTCGGCCTGGCGGGCACGGCGGTGCTGGCTCTTACTCTGTTTGCCGGCGTCGTGGGCGTGCTGTGGCAGGCCAAAGTGGCCAATGAGGAGCGGCGCAAAGCCGAGGCGCGCTCCGCCGATCTGCGGCAACTGAGCAACAGCCTGCTCTCTGAGTTCGATGAAGCCATCAAGGAGCTTCCCGGTTCCACCGGCGCGCAGAAGCTGCTGGTTACACGCGTACTGGAACACTTGGACAGCATGGCCAAAGACACGCGCGGCGACCGCCAGACGCAGCTTGATCTGGTGGAAGCGTATTCAAAGCTGGCTAACATCCAGGGCAACGACTATGACCAGAATCTGGGCGATTCCTCAGGCGCGCTGGTCAGTATCGATAAGGCTGTCGCACTGGCCGCGCCGCTGGCTCCACGCGGCTCCCAGGATCGCGAGGCTCTGCGGGCACTGGCCTTCGCGCAGCAGTCGCGCGGCGAGATTCTCTTCGGACCGGGGCGCACACAAGAGGCGATCACTTCCATGCGCAAGGCGGTCGAGATATACGACCCGATGGTTGCCACGATCAATGCCTCTACCGCTCTGATTTGCGATGCGGCGAGCGCATACAGCGTACTGGGCGATGAGCTGCGCGAGAGTGGAACGGCCAGTCTCGCCGACACCTCCGCAGTGCTGATGGCATATCGCAAAGCCATCGCGCTGGATGAACGCGCGCTGATGATCGATCCTCACTTCCTGCGCGCCCTGCGCAGCCTCTCAATCAACCGGGGAAAGATCGGAGGCGTGGAGTTGGAGACCGATCCAGCCCTGGCGCTGAAGGACTTTCAAGCGGCCTTGCAGCGCCTTGACGCTCTGTCCCAGGCCGAACGGGAGAGCCTTTCGGTGCGTCGCATGCGCGCCATCCAGCAGCGCAAGGAGGCCAGCGCCCTGGTGCAGTTGGGGGAATATGCGAAAGCAACGGATCTGTTTACCGAGGTTGCCCAGGTCTTCCAGAAGAATGTTGCCGCGGACCCGCAGGATCAACGCGCCTTGGCGGACCTGAGAGTGGTTCTGAACTTCGAAGCGCTCGGCTTTGAAATAGCGGCCGATCCTGCCCTGGCTGTCGCCGGCAGCGACCGGCGGCGGAACCTCGCCGCAGCGGAGAAACTATGGACACAGGAGTTGGCGATTATCGATCAAGCGACCAAGCGTGATTCACAGGATACGGACTTGCAGTTATCCAGGGCGGACGCCCTGCTGCGCCAGGGAACCATTCATTCGATTCTGCACTCCGCCGCAGGTTCCGTGACGATGGCGAAAAAGGGCATTGCAGACCTGAAGGAGCTGGCTCGCAAAGAGCAGGCTTCTGCGCTGGTTCTCGATATGGCCGCCAGCGACCTGCTGATGGTTGAGCCTGCTTCTTTGCGCGACCCGCTCTTTGCTGTCTCCTGCGCCGAACGTGCGGTCACTCTGAACCATCGCAAGACGCCTTCGATGCTGCTGACTCTCGCCCAGGCCTACCGCGCCTCCGGCCAGACGGAGAAGAGCCGCGCCACGGCCAGTGAAGCATTGGCCCTGCTACCCGCGCCACAGCCGGGCAGCGTCAAGCCGCGCATCCGCAAGCTGCTGGAACTCCAGCTACAGGCCGGCAATTCTTGAGAGTTTCAGCAAGTTAGCTCCGCTTCGCGGGGATTGAGCGCGCTGATACAATCAAGAAGGCCGAAAACCGGCCCATTCCCATCGATTGTCCCTTCATGAACGAGCAGGAACTTCGAACGATGACTCTGCGGCTTTTCAATACTCTTACCGGAGAAGTGGACCTGCTGGCGCCCGCGGACGGCGTGGCGCTGCGCATGTACGCCTGCGGGCCTACCGTCTACGATTATGGGCACATTGGCAACTTCCGGACATTTTTACAGGTGGACGTGCTGCGGCGGTTTCTCCGGCTGACCGGGATCAAGGTGCGCCACGTGATGAACATTACCGACGTGGACGACAGAATATTGCACAACGCCGCGGAGGCCGGGGTCTCCATTCGGGAGTACACGGCGGTCTACGAGCAGGCCTTCTTCGAGGATTTGGAAGCTCTGCGGGTGGAGCGGCCGGAGGTGATGGCGCGGGCCACCGAGCATATTCCGCGCATGGTGGAGCTGATTCAGAAGCTGGCGGCGGCGGGAGCGGCTTATCAGACGGAGGACGGGAGCTGGTACTTTCGCCTGGCGGCCTTTCCGGAGTACGGCAAGCTGAGCAAGAAAGATTTGTCCGGGATGGAAGACGGCGCGCGCGTGGACCTAGACGAGTATGAGAAGGATTCGGCGCGGGACTTTGCGCTGTGGAAGGCGGCCAAACCGGGCGAGACGAGCTGGGATACGGCGATTGGGCGCGGCCGGCCCGGCTGGCACATCGAGTGCTCGGCGATGGCGATGGAGTACCTGGGCGAGAGCTTTGACCTGCACGCCGGGGGCGAGGATTTGATCTTCCCGCACCACGAAAACGAGATTGCGCAGTCGGAGAGCGTGACCCACAAGACTTTTGCGCGGCATTGGATGCACGTGCGGTTTCTGCTGGTGGACGGGCGCAAGATGTCCAAGAGCGAAGGCAACTTTTATACGCTGCGCGATCTGCTGCTCAAGGGCTACAAGGCGTCGGCGATACGGCTGGCGCTGATTTCGGTGCCTTACCGACATCAGTTCAACTTCACCTTCGACGGGCTCATCGAGGCCACCAGCGCCATTGAGCGGTTGCGTACCTTTCGGGAGCGGTTGCGAATGGGTGTCTTCGCGACGGGAGAAAATCCCGCACTGCAGGCGTCGGCGAAGAAAGCGCAGGCGGAGTATTTGGCCGCGCTGGCGAACGATTTGAATACTGCCGAAGCCCGCGCGCCGATCTTCGATCTGCTGAGGGCGGCGAATACCGCGATGGATCAGGGGCTGCTCTTGGCCGGCGATCGGGATGCGATCCTGGCCGTGCTGGCCAGCTTTGACGCGGTCTTCGACGTGCTGGAGGATCGCGACGCCGAGGCCACGCGCCGGGCGCTGGAGTGGGCCGTGCAGGCGGGGCGGCTGAGTGATGTGGCGCCCGAGCTGCTGGCCCGGCAAGGGCTGACGGATGAGGCCATTGACGCACTGGTGGCCGAGCGGAGTTTGGCGAAGAAGCAGAGGAACTTTGCCCGTGCCGACCAGATTCGGAATGAGCTGGCGGAAAAGGGCGTCGTGCTAGAGGACTCCAAGGACGGCGTGCGCTGGAAGCGGAAGTAATCCCCACGAAGATTCAGATTGAGGAGGCTCATCCATGGAAGCCAACGAAGCGCAGGAACTGCAGGAACACGCGGAACACGCCGAGCACGATCAGTCGCTGCGGCCGGTTGCCTTGACCATGACCGTGCTGGCCGTGCTGGTGGCGGTAGTCACGGTGCTGGGCCATCGCACGCACACCGAGGCGATTCTGAACCAGACGAGAGCCGCTGTGGAACAAAACCGTGCCGCCGATGATTGGGCCTACTACCAAGCCAAGAAGATCCGCTCCAATGACACTGCACTGACTGCCGATCTGATGAGTGTGCTGGCCATTTCGGACAAGAACAAGGCGCAGAAGATCGAGAAGAGTTACGCGGATCATCAGGAGAAGTGGACCGCCGAGCTAAAGGAAGAGGAAGAAAAGGCCCGCGAAGAGGAAAAGAAGGTCAGTGAATTCGAGAAGAAAGTGGAAGAAGCCGAGGCACGCGCCAAGCACTTCGACCTGGGCGAGGTGCTACTGGAGATCGGCCTGGTGATTACCTCGATCACGCTACTGACGCGCAAGCGCGCCTACTGGTATCTCGGGCTGGGATTCTCGGTTGTCGGGATGGTGGCGGCTGTTTTAGGGCTGCTGGTCAAGTAGGGTTCATGTGGTTTCCCAGGCCGGAAAATCCGGAACTGGAAAACGGCTGGTTAAGGGCCATGGTCTCCCACCCTTGAATCAAAGAACGATTCAAGGATGGGGCACCCATATTCGAGCAGCAGAGAAATACTTTAGACCTTGATGGTCGCCTCGCCCTTGTGCCAGCCGCAGGGGATCAGGCCGCCGTTTTGCAGCCCGTCGAGGACACGCAGAACCTCCTGCGGGTCGCGGCCTACCGAGAGATCCGTCACGTAGACGAAGCGGATCACGTTCTCCGGGTCCACGATGAAGGTGGCGCGCTGCGCGACGCCGGCGTTGGGGTCGAGAATGCCGAGGGCGGTGGAGAGCTCACGTTTGATGTCGCTGAGCATGGGGAAGGGCAGGTCCTGGAGGGAGGGCTGCTGATTGCGCCACGCCCAGTGAACGAACTCCGAGTCGATGCTGGCGCCCAGCACCTGCGCGTCGCGGGCGGCGAACTCCGAGTTCAGTTGCCCAAAGGCTGCAATCTCGGTGGGACAAACAAAGGTGAAATCCTTGGGCCAGAAGAAGTAAACCTTCCACTTGCCCGCATAGCTCTGATCGGTGATGGTGGGAAACTTCATCTCGCTATTGACGACGGCGGAGAGTTCAAAGCTGGGAAAACTTGCGCCTACGGAAAGCATTCTAGAACTCCTTCAGGAAGGTTGGTTGAGGTTGAACGAAGCGGCGGGAAGAAGATCCTCCTCCGCCGTGCCCGCGGAGGTCGGAACCATGCAGCTTGGCGGCATGATCCCTCTCATCAGAGAAGATGCGCCAAAGAGGAGACAGGATTCCTATTCAAGAGCGAATCTCTGAAAATAGTTCCTCATTCCCCAGTCCCTAGTTCGGCCGGTTGCCGCTGGCGGAGCGGCGGCGGAAGCGCTCGTCGACGGGCTGGCGGTCCCTGAAGCCGGAGTCGGCCGGGTGCCAGTGTTCGATGGCCGGCTCGCCCATGCGCCAGCAGAGCAGCACGACCTCGTCCTCGAGCCGGCAAGGGAAATCGAGCAGGCCGGCATCGATGTCCTTCACCTGGACGCCGATCGAGTCGATCTCTGCGATACTCTCGCGAACCCGCTGCACATGGCCTTCCATCTCCGCGCGCAGCAGGGCTACCTTGGTCACGTCGACCCTCATGCCGCCAGAGATGTAAATGCGGCGGACCATCTCGGCGAGGCCGGACTCCACCTGCTGGGCCAACTGCTTGCCTTCGATGGCGCGCTTCAGCAGCGACTCCAGAACCGGGAGCAGCGATTGCGCTTCGTCGAGAGTGAAGGTCTTCATGGTGGCCGCCTTGGCTTATAGGATACGACGAAAGAGCTTCTAGCTGCTAGCTTCTAGCCGCTAGCCAAAAGCCCGAAGGGTTGGGAACCGGGATGTTGTTAGCTGCGGAATAAGCCAGCACCACGACAAAAAAGCTAAAGGCTAGAAGCTAAAAGCTAAAAGCTGCTTTACCCCACTTCCAGCATCCGGTCCAGCGCCACCTTGGCCCAGCGCTTGACGCTCGACTTCACCTGGATGCGGTTGACGACGCGGCCTTCCACCAGATTTTCCAGCACCCAGGCCAGGTGCTGCGGCGTGATGCGGTACATGGTGGTGCAAAGGCAGCCGGTGTCGTCGAGGGTGATCACCTTTTTGCCCTCGGCGGCGAAGCGGCGGGCCATGCGGTTGACCAGATGAATCTCCGTCCCGACGGCAAACATTGTGCCGGCCGGGGCTTGCTCGACCAGCGCGATCAGGCGCTCCGTGGAGCCGAGGGCGTCGGCCTTCTGGCAAACCTCGAAGCGGCACTCGGGGTGGACGATGACCTGAATGCCGGGGTACTTGGCGCGCACCGCATCGACGTGGCTGGGCAGGAAGCGCTGATGGACGGCGCAGTGGCCCTTCCAGAGCAGGATGCGGCTGGCGGCGAGGCTCTGCTTCGTCTGTCCGCCCTGACTTTGGCCAATCTGAATCGCCCATGGATCCCAAACCACCATCTCGTCCAGCGGAATGCCCATGGCGTAGCCGGTGTTGCGGCCCAGGTGCTGGTCGGGCAAAAAAAGGATGCGCTTGCCGCGCTCAAAGGCCCACTCGAAGGCGGCGCGGGCGTTGGAGGAGGTGCAGACAAGCCCGCCCTTCTCGCCGCAGAAGGCTTTGATGGCGGCGGTGGAGTTCATGTAGGTGAGCGGGATGATCTCGCCGGCAAGACCTAGGCCTTCTAGCGCCTCCCAGCAGGCTTCGACCTGAGAGATTTCGGCCATATCGGCCATCGAGCAACCGGCGTTGAGGTCGGGCAGAATGACCTGCTGGCCGGGGTAGCCGAGCACGTCGGCGCTCTCGGCCATGAAGTGGACGCCGCAGAAAACAATGTACTTGGCGTCGGTTTCAGCGGCAATGCGGGAGAGCTTGTAGCTGTCGCCTGTGGCGTCGGCGAAGCGGATCACCTCATCGCGCTGATAGTGGTGGCCGAGCAGCAGAGTGGTTGCGCCCAGTTTGGCGCGGGCCTGCGCAATGCGCTCGTCCATGGTGTGGTCAGGGAGCGCGAGGTAATTTTCGAGGCTACAGGTGCTGCCAGCCTCCGGCAAGGCCGCCGTTGGATCGTCGAGAACCAGGTTCACTGTATTCCGCCTTCAGTCCGCTCGCCCTTTTGGGGCAGCCGACGGGGATGTTGAAAGCAATTCACGGCTTGCAGAGGATGCACTGGCGTTCCTGAAGCGAATCGGCGCTGATGCCGAAGACTCCAGGCAAGCCCCCATCCACGGGGTTGTTGCAAGCCTTTCTTCTAGTTGGACGCGAACGGAAGCCGTTGGATTCGAGAATCCGGACCGGCGCGTACCGCTTCCACTGCTTTCAATTGTAACAAAGTGTTAATGAGCGACTCAAGTGGTGATGCGCCTGAACACCATGAGCATTTCATGGAGCAAGAATAACTCTCGCTCTGGGTGGAACCGTGCGCCCGGATTTAGACTAAAAGACGAGGAGTAGCTCAACTTTCATGGATAAATTTGTCATACGCGGCGGCAATCCGCTGGTGGGTACGGTGCGCGTCTCGGGCGCCAAGAACTCGGCGCTGCCCTGCATGGCGGCGGCGATTCTGACCGAGGACGAGATTACGCTGGAAAACCTTCCCCATGTGCGGGACATCAACACCGAGCGCAAGCTGCTCTCCTCGATGGGCGCTGAAATCTGGGTCGACGACACGAAGCCGGATCGCGTCAAGATCTGCTGCCGGACGCTCTCCGACCCCGTCGCCAAGTACGAGATTGTCAAGACCATGCGCGCCAGTTCGCTGGTGCTGGGTCCGCTGATTGCTCGCGCCGGCGTGGCGCGCGTGGCCATGCCCGGCGGATGCGCCATCGGCGGCCGGCCCATCGATCTGCACATTCGTGGCCTGGAGAAGATGGGAGCGGTCATCACGCAGGAGCACGGCTATCTGGAGGCGCGCGTGGAGCGGTTGCTCGGCGCGCATCTGGTCTTCGACAAGATTACCGTCACGGGCACGGAGGATTTATTGATGGCCGCCGTGCTGGCCGAAGGCGAAACGCTGATGGAGAACTGCGCGCGAGAGCCCGAAGTTGCCGACTTGGCCGCGCTGCTCATTGCCATGGGCGCGAAGATCGAAGGCGCGGGCACTTCGACGATGCGCGTGCAAGGCGTCAGCAGCCTGCATGGCGCGCGTTATCGCATCAATCCCGACCGCATCGAAGCGGGCACATTCCTGATCGCCGGGGCCATCACCGGCGGCGACCTGACTGTGGCCGACTGCAATCCGGCGCATATGAGCGCGGTCATCAACAAGCTCCAGGAAGCCGGAGCGCGCGTGGATGTTTTCGGAACCGACGCGGTGCGTGTGCGCGGCGGCGGGCAATTGCGCGCAGCCGACATTTCCACCGAAGAGTATCCCGGCTTTCCCACCGATATGCAGGCGCAATACATGGCACTGGCCACCCAGGCCGAGGGCGTCAGCCTGGTTGAGGAGAACATCTTCGAGAATCGCTTCATGCACGTGCAGGAGCTGGCGCGGATGGGCGCCAATATCAAAGTCGAAGGCCGCACGGCGACCGTGCGCGGGCCGGCCAAGCTCTCCGCCGCGGCCGTCATGTGCTCGGACCTGCGGGCCTCGGCCTCGCTGGTGCTGGCCGCGCTGGTGGCCGATGGCGAATCGATCCTGGACCGCGTCTATCACATGGATCGCGGCTATGAGCGCATCGAGGAGAAGCTGGCCGGCGTAGGCGCGCAAATTTACCGCATGGGCAACGTCTTCCCAACAAGAGAAGACGAAAAAACGGCGATTGAATGAGCACGAGCAAGGCTACTCAATAATGGATGATCATATCGATGGCCACCCAATTCTTGTTGATTGCGCACAAAAAAGACCCGGATGCGCTCCGGGCCTTTTCGTTTCAGCTTCGCAAAAGAAGCTCGCAACTAGTAGCTGTCAACTCAGCGTCCACCACCACCACCACCACCACCACTACCGGGACGGCGGCGGCGGCGGCGGTTCTTGTTGTCGGGCTTGGGACGGCCCGCGCCAGCCGGCTGTCCAGCGACCGGAACCGGTGCGCCTTCCACGCGGTTGAAGTTCGGCTCGTTTTCCTCGTCGATCTCTTCGCCATCCTCCTCGTCAAAGTCATCTCCGCCTTCGATCAGGATAGTGCTCTGGTTCGATTTGGGCTGACGCTCGTCGAACTCATGGCGGGGCTTGGTGGGTGCAAAGGTCGGCATGGCGGGAGACTCTGCAACGCCCGTCTCCGCCTCTTCAGCTTCAACCGCCGCCGGAGCCGCCTGGCCCAGCTTGGCCTTCTGCTCGCGGATGAGCGCCTTGCGGCTGAGCTTGATGCGATTGCCTTCAATGGCCAGAACCTTGACCATGATCTGATCGCCCTCGCTCAGTTCGTCCTTCACTTCCTTCACGCGATGCTCGGCGATCTCGGAGATGTGCAGCAGGCCGTCGGTGCCGGGGAAAAGCTCGACAAAAGCGCCAAACTCGGCCAGGCGAACCACCTTGCCCAGATAAACCTTGCCAATCTCCGGCACGGCGGTGAGGTTGCCGATGATCTCCAGCGCCTTCTTCAGGCCCTCGGCGTCGCACGAGGAGACGCTGACCTTGCCGGTGTCGTCCACATCGATTTTGGCTCCGGTCGACTCGACGATGCCGCGAATGGTGGCGCCGCCCTTGCCGATCAGGTCGCGAATCTTGTCGGTGGGAATCATCACGGTTTCAATGCGCGGCGCATACGCCGAGCGCTCGGTGCGCGGTCCGTCCAGCACCGCGTCCATCTTGTCCAGCAGGAAGAGACGTCCGCGGCGCGCCTGCTCCATGGCTTGCTCAAGAATCTCGCGGGTCAGGCCGCCGATCTTGATGTCCATCTGCAGCGCGGTGATGCCCTTGCGGGTGCCGGCTACCTTGAAGTCCATGTCGCCATAATGATCCTCGGCTCCGGCAATGTCGGTGAGGATGGCATAGTCGTCGCCCTCCTTCACCAGGCCCATCGCCACGCCGGCCACCGCGCCCTTCAACGCGATGCCCGCGTCATACAGCGCCAGGCTGGTGCCGCAGACCGTGGCCATCGACGAGGAGCCGTTGGATTCCAGAATGTCGCTGACAATGCGAATCGTGTATGGCGATTCCTCTGCTGAGGGCAGAACCGCAGTGATGGCGCGCTCCGCCAGTGCTCCGTGGCCGACCTCGCGCCGTCCCGTGCCGCCCATGCGGCCCGTCTCGCCCACGCAGAAGGGCGGGAAGTTGTAGTGCAGCATGAAGGGCTTCTTCTTGTCGCCCTCGTAGCTTTCGAGCCTCTGGCCCTCGTCGGCGGTGCCCAGAGTGGCCGTGACCAGAGCCTGCGTCTCGCCGCGGGTAAACAGCGCCGAGCCGTGCGTCCGGGGAAGCACGCTGGTTTCGATGGTGATCTGTCGAATTTCGTCGAAGGCGCGGCGATCGGGCCGGATGCGCTCCTTGGTGACTTGCTCGCGGAAGATCCGCTCGCGCAGCTTCTCGTAGTAGTGGGCCAGCTTCTTCTTGGCCGACGGGTCGTCGGCGGGAAGCGCCGCGGCCAGCTCGTCCTTGATCGCCTTGACCAGCGTCTGGCTCTCCAGCTTTTCGTGAATCTTGGTGTCCAGCGCGTCCTTGAGCCGGTCGCTGATCTTGGCGCTCAGTTCATCAAAGTACGCCTGGTCGAACTCCGGCGCGACGAAAGCCCGCTTGGGCTTGCCGGCCAGGGCCACCAGCTCGTCGATTGCCGCGCAGATCTTCTTGATTTCTGTGTGGCCGAATTCGATCGCCGCCAGAATCGTCTCTTCCGACTCTTCCTTGGCGCCCGACTCGATCATCACAATGCCATCCTTGTGGCCGACGACCATGATGTTGACCGTGGTTGCCGCGCGCTCCGAGTAGGTGGGATTGATGACGAACTGGCCATCCACGCGGCCCACGCGCACCGCACCAACCGTGGCGCCGAAGGGAATGTCGGAGAGCGCCAGCGCGCAGGCGGCGGCGTTGATGCCCACCACGTCCGGATCGTTCTCCTTGTCGGCGGAGAAGACCAGCGCGATCAACTGGGTCTCGTTGCGGAAGCCGTCGGGAAAGAGCGGGCGCAAGGGGCGGTCAATCTGGCGGCAGGTCAGGATTTCCTTTTCGCTGGGCCGGCCTTCGCGCTTGATGAAGCCGCCGGGAATGCGTCCGCCGGCGTAGGTGTACTCGCGGTAGTCCACGGTGAGGGGGAAAAAATCAATGCCTTCCCGTGCATCGGGTGAGGCAACGGCAGTGGCCAGAACCACGGTTTCGCCCGTGGTCACCAGTGCGGCGCCGGAGGCCTGCTTGGCCATGCGCCCGGTCTCAAAGACCAACCGCTTGCCACCGGCAAGCTCGACGGCTACTTCATGCTTGGACATAGAATCCTCGTTTCATTGTGTTCATTTGGGAAACTTGTGATTGGAAAGCGCTGGAGGGCAGGGGCGAATTGGTGATAGGCGGGGCAAAAAGCAGGGCGCGCGCAAAAGAGTGGGAGCTGCGCGGGGAAGCGGATTCTTCCCTCCTGCTGGCCGGCATCTCTGCCAGACTCTGCCTCAGGAACGCGCGCAGCCCATAGCTGTGCGCCGTCCCTGGCAGCGGGTCGAGTTCGCCAGGTACACCATAGCCCCAAGTCCTGTCGAGAACGGGGGCCGTGACCAATCTTCGGTCTGGGCGCTTCCGGGTCAATAGATTTGGCTTTCCGGCTACTTGCGGATACCGAGTTTGCCGATGACGTCGCGGTAGCGATCGGTATCGTGCGTCTTCAGGTAGTCCAGAAGGCGGCGGCGCTTGCTGACCAGTTGCAAAAGGCCGCGCCGGGAAGCGTGGTCCTTCTTGTGCGTCTTGAAGTGTTCGGTCAGTTCGCTGATGCGCGCACTCAAAATCGCGATCTGGACCTCCGGCGAACCGGTGTCCGTATCATGGGTGCGGAAGCTTTCAATCAGGGTTGTTTTCTTTGCGGTCGCCAGCACGGCGTGTGTTACTCCTCTTGTCTGCTCAGTCCACTCTTAAGTGTCTACAGAGAGATTACCACGAAAGAGCGCCCCGCGTCATGCGCCCGGCCCTGCCGGAACCCAAATGTAAACTCGCCCCATCACCGCGCCCCAAAACGGAAGAGCCGGTTGTCGAAGCGCTCGCGGATCACCTCGGCGAGTTCGATCTTCTTCGCGTCGGGATGCTCCGGGTTCAGCAGGTAGTTCCAGGTATGCGGGGCTATGGCCGAAGGGACGCGCGCAAGTGGAGATTCCCGCGAGGCCAACCACGCATCGCCCAAGCGTCGGGTTAATTTCAGGTCTTGCTTCCATTCTGCCCCGGCAGGAGGATCAAGCGGCTGTATATCAAGATCATCGGGAACAGAAATCCTGAGCAGAATATAGAAGTCCGGCGTGTCTTCGCTCTCCACTTCAAGATGTACGAGGGTTTCAACAAGCGCAGCCATTGGCGACTCGGCAAAGTAGACCACGCGGCGGCCCAAGCTGGTCCAACGCGAGGAAAACTTTCTCCCGCCCCAGCCGCCCAGGTCGATGTAATTGCTGATGCGCCACAGGGTCTTCAAGCGAAAACGCCCTCATCGATCTGGTAGAGCATCTCTTCCACGCCTTGACCGCCCAACCCCGTATGCATCATGGAAAGCGGCGTACGCTCCTCGAAGCGAATCTTGGGCTTGGTCAGCCATCGCTTCGCCTTCTCCGGATCGCCAAAGACCTTGACGGCGAGTTCATAGAGCCGGGCCACGCGGGCCAGCCGGTCGGATTCGTCCAGGTTCAGCGGCTCCTTCTTCTGGCGGCGATGCTTGAGCGTGCGGGCGGGAATCACCACTTCCAGTAGATCCTTGATGACGATGCCGGAGTAGGCGGAAAATTCCTCCAGCATGGAGAGCGGCAGGCCGCGCTCAATCTCTCGCCAATCGAGCGTGAGGAGTGCTGCTGCCCTATTGCGATCCTTGGCTCTGAAGGCAGACATTTCCCTAAGCGCGGCCCTCAGATGAACCACAGCCGAGGTATGCAACTGTGAGACCCGCGATTCGCCAACGCCCAGTTCTATACTGATCTGTTGTATGGTCTTCTGGTCATAGTAATAGAGACTCATAACCGACCGCTCTTGGTCGGGCAGCTTCTGAATTGCCTCGGCCAAGCGCTCTTCGAGTTCGCTCCGGAGGCAGTGAAAGAGCGGGGCTTCGTCGGAATAGCCAGGAATATAGGACAGTTCCTCCTCGCCGGAGTCCTTGATGCGCTTTGCCTGTAAAGTGCCGATCTCCAACCCCTTGAGATCGCCCAACAACTTCCGGTATTCCTCCAGACTTAGAGCTATTTCGGTCGCCACCGCTGACTCGCTCGGCGCATGTCCCAGTCTTGCAGTCAGCCCCCTGATGGCTTCTTCGACCGCACGGCTTTTGTTGCGCAACTCAATCGAACTCCAATCTAGCGTTCTCAAGCTATCCAGAATCGCTCCTTTGATACGGAACTTGGCGTACTTCTGGAACTGCGTCTTCTTGGCAGGGTCGAACTTTGTGAAGGCATCCATCAGCCCACCCAATCCGGCCGAAACCAGGTCTCTTATGTCCACATGATGGATTAACCGCTCATGAATATGCTGTGCGATAAGGTGAACGATCGGCAGGTATTCCAACTCCGGAAGCACTTTCTCCAACCCACCTGTCAGTTCGCTCGGAATCCTGCTAGATGGCGCACTGGCTCGCTTGGTTGCAATGATATCTGCGCCCAATGACCGCTTACTCGCTACTATTTCGCCCCCGGAGGTAGACTGTACCATAAGGACATTATGCCACACTTTGCGCGGCATTTTGTCCTTTTTCCCAAAATGCCTGCATCATCACATCCGAAGCGTCAATCGCCAGGGGAAAAGTAGAGGCGGTAGGATAGGAGCGCGGCCGGAAGCCGGAGTTACCACTGCGCCCAGTCGCCCAGGCCCAGAACCCACGCGGCTAGCAGAAGATTGCTGACAGCATGCGCGACAACAGCATCGCCCATGCGTCCCCGCCAGCGGAGCGCGGCAGCAAAGGCGAGACCGGCCACCGTGCCGAGCATCAGGTGCTGCCAATCCATCAGATTTTTCATATGCTCCAGGCCGAAGACCACGGAGGATAGACAAATGGAGAGCACCGTCAGGCTGGAAAAAGAGACGCTGTCAAACTCCCGGCTGATGAACCGGCGCGCCAGATAGCCGCGAAAGGCCAGTTCCTCGGCGATGGGCACGGTGACGACCGCGGCGGCCACGCGGAAGGCAATCCAGGCCCAGCGGGCAGAAGGCGAAAGCGCCGCCAACTCCGCACCCAGCGAACTGGCTGCATGCTCATGTGCCCACCAGGAGGGCGCGATCCACATCAGAAAGACAGCCGCGCCCGTGACCGGCCCGAGCAAGCCGAAGCGCCAGTTGAGCTTCTTCAACTCCGGCCAGAAAAAGCAGAGGGCGATGGCCGCTGCAACAAAACGCAATGGGTAGAGCCAATCGAAGGATCCCGTAGTCAACTTGGAGACAGCAGCTGCGGCCAGAATGGCAAGAAACGGGACCAGATAGGCACGAATTGCCGGAGATTCTCCACGATCCTTGTCCAGTTCCACGGATGCGTCCGTGAGGGTTTCCATTCCGACCCTCGGCAGCTCACCGGCTGTATTTGGGACGGAAGAGGGCAACTTCCGCATCCAGGAAATTTTTTGGGTGGCCAGGGAAAAAACCAGTGCGATAACGATGAATGCAATCCAGCCGAATTCGGCGTGGAAGCCGGTCGTCAAGGCATCGGAACCACCCGCGCTGGCGATGAGAACAAGAGCGCAAAGACGGAATATGTTCAGTAGCCAACTGCATCCCAGCGCACAGGGAATGAGTAGAAGCGCCTGCGGGAAGCGCGTCTCCTTCCGGTAGAACCATAGCCAGAGACTGGTGAAAATCAATACCAGTCCAAGACCTTCGACTCCAGAACAGCCCGGCGCAATCGTGATCATATAGCGCGGCGTTCCCAGCGTGAAGGTGGCGGGATCGACGACAAGGTCCGGAAGAAGCGGGCGTAGAACCGCACTCACCGCATCGAGAGTGGCCTTTTGCATCATGCCGCTCTGCACGGTGCTCGTTGCGGCCCACAGCAGCCTAACCGGGGTGCCAAAAAGCCATCCAGCCACACCGATAAGCGAAGCGAACAACCACAGCCAGCCGGTTGCGCGCTTCGCGTCCATCCAGCTTCGAAGCGGAACGCACGCCGGAACCAACAGGACAGTTCCCAGCAGGTAGAGCGCGCTCTTGGCGTAGCCAAAGGTATCGAAACGCGGCCAGCTTAGCCCCTCCCGCGCCGCCACTGTAAAGGAAAGAACCGCGGCAATACAGAGAAGGTGGCCTGCAAACAAAATGCGCCCGAAGGGAATTTCTTCTCGCAGGGCTTTTAGCCTGAAATGGCCGAATCCAAGGAACACCGCATAGGCAAAGATGGGAATCTGACCATAGGTGTCGGGGGTTATCCCTAAAATCTTCAGATGACCGGGAATATAACCCCTGCCGACAAAACAAAAGGCATATTCAAATGCCATTATGGCAAATAAAAAATATAGCCGCCCCAAAGGGCGGCCCGGCAAAACAAAGCCCAGCAGCGACCGCAGAACTCCGTCACCAGCTGAGTCGCAGTTGGGCTTTTTCACCAATTTCTGTTTGTGTCCCGTCTACTTGTTGTTGCGCCGAACGCGCAGAACGGCAAGCGTCCCCGCGAGCAAGGTGAGGCCGCTGACCGCTAAGCTGGGATCAATCTCCGGTTTGTGCGCGAAGGCCATGCCGTGAGCAGAGGCGCATGTACCGAGCGCAAGACCCAGGACCAGAAGCGTGTACTTCAGAAGATTCTTTGTCATGTAGAAATCCTTTCTGTGGTTGTGTAAAGGATATGGAATCGCCGAAGAGCTACAAACCCAATCTAGCGGCCCAGTGTGCCAATGTTCGTCTTCTGCTATTCATACCCAATATTGCCGGTCAATGTCTTGAATCCGCCTTGAGGCACAAATCTTGATCCAGATTCAAGGCTACTTCTGATTCAGTGAGCCGGGGAGGGAAACCCCGGAGCTATCGAAAACCTCCAAGCAGCAACACAGAGGCCGTTAAAAAGAATATTAACACGAGAAGTGCCGGTCAACGCAAGAACATAAAAAAATACAAAGTAACCAAAGTCGGGTTACCCGGATGTCTCCTGCCGGACCCTCTGAAATGCTCAAGATGGCAGAACCACGCTGCCGCCCGCCCCCAGAAAACCTCGCGCCTCCGCATAACCGTCCAATCTTAATGAACAACAAAGGCCGAGGCTCTTCGTATTCCCGGCGTCCTCGTCGGAGAGCGCCCCTCAGCCAACAGCAGGTCGCGGCTGTACCTTCCTGGTAACAATGACCAGCTTGGCCGGGGTCAACTCCGGGCCATCCCAGCCTTCCTTGGCCGCTTCAATGTGAATCTCGCCCGGTCGCTTGCTGGATTGCACAATCACCTGCGCAAGCCCGCTGAAGAGTGAGCGTTTGGGTTCCTTGTCGCTCTCCTGGCAATTGGGATCGCCGTTGCCGACCCCGATCAGCGCGCCATCCCCCGAGACTTTGAAGCCAATCAAATTGCTCGCCGTCGGCACCGGGCGGCCCTCCTTGTCCAGCGCCTCGACCTTCAAGATGGCCAGGTCCTCGCCGTTGGCGTCGATCTCAGTGCGGTCCGCGGTCAGTCGAATGGCGGCCGCCGGTCCGGTTGTCTCGCGCTTCTCCGTGAGCACCACCTTGCCATCCTTTGAACCCCGCGCCTCGATTGCGCCCTTCTCATACTTGACTTTCCACTCCACATGGCCCAGGCGCGGAACCTTCTGGCTTCCCAGGCTCTTGCCGTTCACCAGCAATTCAACCTCGTCCAGGTTCGAATACGCCCAGACAGGAATCTCCTCGCCTTCCTTTCCTTCGAAGTTCCAATGCGGGAAGAGATGCAGCACCGGCTTGGAGCCCCACCATGTCTTGTAATAAAAGAACGTGTCCTTGGGAAAGCCGCACATATCGACGATGCCAAACTGCGAGTTGATCGAGGGCCAGCCGTATGGCGTGGGCTCGCCGCGATAATCGAAGCCTGTCCAGGCAAAGCCGCCGGCTTCCCACTCGCGGGTCGCATAAAACTTCCACCATTCTTCGGCCGTCTCGCCCCAGGGGACCACGGAGTTATAGGCGTTGACGGTGTTGCGCAGCGGGTCGGTGGTGTACACGCCCCTGGTAGAGATGGCGCTGGACGTTTCTGAACCGTAGATGGGCCGCCGGGGATTTTCTTTGTGGTAGTTGTCGGGACGGTCCAAGCCATAGTTGAATCCGATGATGTCGAATGCATCGGATACGCCCTGCTTGTTGTCTCCGTTCACCGCCGCTGAGACTACGCGTGTGGGATCTAGTTCGTGGCAGCGACGCACCATCGACCCGGCAATCTTCTCTCCCTGCTCGGCCATCGCATCCTGCAAAATCCACTCCTCGTTGCCCACCGACCACAAAATGATCGACGGCGAGTTGCGGTAGCGCTTGATCATCGCCTCCAGTTTCGCCATGCCTTCAGGGGTCGAACTCATCTGCCGCGTCTCGCACATCATCATCACGCCCATGCGGTCGCAGGCCTCCACCAACTCCGGCGTCGGCTCATTGTGCGAGGTGCGCACCGCATTGCAACCCATCGCGCGCAGCACGCCCATACGGAAGCTCTGCAAGCGGTCGGGCAGGGCCGCGCCTACGCCGGCGTGATCGTGATGATTGCAGGTGCCCTGAATCTTCAGCGGCTTGCCGTTGAGGAAGAAGCCCTTGTCGGCGTCGAAGACCGCGGTGCGCACGCCAAAACTGACCCGCTCGGCGTCCCTAGACTTGCCAGCCGCTTCCACGGTCACAATTGCCGTGTAGAGATTAGGCGCATCGACCGACCACAGCGCCGGATTCGTCAGCTTGGCGGTTGCTGTAAATTTGGCGGAACCGTCTGCATCAATCGACTGATCAGCGGCTTCGGCCGTGGCCACAGTCTTGCCCGCTGCGTCCAGAATCTGCCAGCTCACCTTGGCGCTCTCGGTCTGTTTGCCTTCGTTCAGCACAGCAGTTCCAAGAGTCAGAAGAGCGGAGTCTCCACTTACCTCCGTGCGGACCGTGCTCTCCCACTTGCCCAGGTGCAGTGCATCGGTCTTGGTCAGCCACACATGGCGATAGATGCCGGCGCCCTCGTAGAACCAGCCGTCGCCAAAGCTGGCGTCGACGCGAGCCACGATGCAGTTCTTTTTCCCGTAGCTCAGAAAGTCCGTCAGATCGAAGCGGAAGGGCGCATAGCCGTTGTTGTTGCGGCCAATGAAGCAGCCGTTGACAAATACCAGCACGTCGCGGAAGGCGCCGTCGAATTCGACCGTGATGCGCCGGCCCAGATCGCTGGCCGGAATCTCGAACTCGCGCCGGTACCAGCCCACACTGGTCTCCGGATAGCGGCGGCCAACGGGCTTGTAGCCATGCGATTGCTGCACATCGTCGTGCACAAAGGGCAGCTCAACCGCCCAATCGTGAGGCAGGTTCAGCGCGCGCCACTTCGAGTCGTCGAATTTGCCCTTCGCAAAGTCGAATTCGCCTGTCTTGGCAAAGTCACCCTGGCCGTTGCCGAAGCCCAGATCGCGGGCTGGGTCCGTGCTGTGGCCAAACTGAAACTTCCAGCCGAAGTCGAAGAGCAATTGCTCGCGCGGCGCTACGGCGGCCAGAGCCTCGGCCGAAGTGGCGCCGGGAGAGCCGCCAACCAGTGTGGCGGCCCGTCCCCAGGCCGAACGAGTCAGCAAAGATGCGGCGGAAAGTGCCAATCCAGACGAGAGCAGGTCGCGACGAGAGATACGAACCATGGAAATTTCCTTTCAATGTGTTCTCGCCGTAGACGGCAGCAGAATCCCGAACGGCGAGCAAAGATGAACTATAAATCAAGCGGCGCGTGCCAGTAAACGATTCCAGTTTTCTCTTCGTTTCCGTCGCCGCGACCATCTTCGGTTTCTCTTCCTCGGCAGCCATACTATATGGTGAGTGTGACATTCTCCCTCTTGGCAACCCGGCCTGCAATCGGGGCCGGCGCCGCACCTCACGCAAGGGGTTTCAAGCATATGCGCTTCTCTCGCACAGCAACTTTGCTTCTCCTCTCCGCCCTCGCCGTAACACCTGTCCTCGCTGCCCAGGACTCTAGCGCCCTTGACCCATCCGTTCCGCCCATGCGCGCGCTCATTGAGCGCTTCTCCGCCGACCAGGCTACACTCCTCAGCGTCTATGCCGATCCTCTGGCGCCAGCCGCCCGCGCGCGCAATTCCGCCTTCTATCGCGAGCAACGCGCCCTGCTCGCCAAGATCGACTTCAATGCCCTCGACCAGGAGGGCAAGGCCGATTACCTGAGCTTTGCCAACCTCCTCACGCAACAGGAGCACCGGTTGGCCCTGGACGAGCGGCAGTGGTCCGAGGTTGCACCGCTGCTGCCCTTTGCTCCGGCGATCTTCGCCCTCGAAGACGCCCGCCGCCGCATGGAGCGGCCCGATCCGCGGAAGGCTGCCGCCGAGTTGAGCGAGCTGGAACAAGCCGTTACCGCCAGCCGCAAAGCGCTCGAAGCCAAGGTCAAGGACGCATCCCCCGCCGACCGCATCAATGCCTGGCGCGCCGCCGCAGATCTGGACCAACTGACTACTCAGCTTCAGCATTGGTTCGACTTCTGGAACGGCTATGATCCCACCTTTACCTGGTGGGCCGCGCAGCCTTACAAACAGGCATCTGCCGCGCTCAAGGACCAGTCAACTTTTCTCCGCGAGAAACTGGCCGGCATCGCCCCCGACGATAAAGCTACCGTTCTCGGCACGCCCATTGGCCGCGAGGCGCTGCTCCAGCAGTTCGACGACGCCATGATCCCCTACACGCCCAAAGAGCTGATTACCATGGCAAAATCGCAGCTCGCCTGGTGCCAGCAGGAGATGGTGAAGGCCAGCCGCGAGATGGGCTACGGCGACGACTGGCATAAGGCGCTGGAGACGGTCAAGAACTCCTACGTCGAGCCGGGCAAGCAGCCGGAGCTGATCCGCTCACTGGCCCTTGAAGGCGAACAGTTAGCAGAAGACCACGGCTTAGTCACCGTGCCTCCGCTGGCTAAAGAGACCTGGCGCATGGAGATGATGTCGCCCGAGCGCCAGCTCGTCAGCCCCTTCTTCCTGGGCAGCGACACCATCCTCGTCAGCTACCCCACCGACACGATGACCTACGAGCAGCGCATGATGAGTATGCGCGGCAACAACCCCGCCTTCTCCCACGCGACGGTGTTCCATGAATTGATTCCCGGCCATTGGCTGCAACAGTTCATGACCGCCCGCTACCGGCCCTACCGCCAGGCCTTCAGCTCTGGCTTCTGGCTGGAGGGCAACGCCTTCTACTGGGAGTTGTTGTATTGGGATATGGGCTATGATCGAACGCCGCAGCAGCGGATCGGCGCGCTCTTCTGGCGTATGCACCGCTGCGCCCGCGTCATCTTCTCGCTCAGCTTCCACCTGGGCGCGATGACCCCGCAGCAGGCTATCGACTTCCTGGTCAGTGAAGTGGGTCACGAGCGCGACAATGCCACCGCCGAGGTGCGCCGCTCCGTCAACGGCGACTACGACCCGCTCTACCAGTGCTCCTATATGCTCGGCGCGCTTCAATTCCGCGCCCTGCGCCATGAACTCGTGGATTCAGGAAAGATGACCAGCCGCCAGTACCACGACGCCATCCTGGAGGAGAATATGATGCCCCTCCCGGTGCTCCGCGCCCTGCTCTCCGGCGAGAAACTCACCCCGGAGTGGAAATCACGATGGCGTTTTCTGGATGATATTAAGTAAGGCGCGAGCCATTTGCCGTCAACGCAATAAGAGGCCCCGCTGTCTTGCCGGGGCCTCTTGCTCAATGCCGATCAACCAGCACTTCTCTCAGGCAATACACCTCTTGCGAAAGATGAAGCCCGCAAGGCCGAGCAGGCCGCTCCCAAAGAGGATAAGGCTGCTGGGCTCAGGCGCGGCAAACGGATCGTTATTACCACCAGGTTGAGGATCCCCGACAAATATCTGAGGATAGCCACCCTCGTTCTGGGTGTTGACTATCGGGATAAAAATGTCAATATTCGGGAAGTCGGTCGTATTGACATTGTTCTGGGCAAAAAGCGATGCCGTGGCCAACAAGGTGTCGATCTGAGGCTGATACCCGGCGGGCAGGTTGGCCAGCAATTTAGGATCGTTGGGATCGAAGAACTCCCAATTAGCCCACTGCGCTACCGCGATGGTATTCGCCGATGCGCCGGGAGCGGCGGCCTGAGCGAGAATGTATGCCGCTTCAATATATTGCAGGTTATCCGAACCATCGACCGGCGTCATGGTTGCCGTCCAGCTCTCGCCAAAGTAGATTTCATTCTCATAGCTGATGCACATCAGCGGAGTGAGAGCTGTGCTGCCGTTGAAGCTGAAATTATAGGGGTACACGTACTCCCCGTGAACAGCTCCAGAGCTCTGCCCGCCGACACTTTCGAGCGTTATAGTCATGGTGTCCGCGTAACCCATCCTCGAGCTCAACAATAGAAGAACACCGAAGGCAAAGACGGACAGAATCGTGCATATATTAAACTTTTTCATGTTTCGCCACCTCATGTTTTGTTGGCCCGTTACGGCTGAGTTCAGCCTCTTGAGTGATTCCTGGTTGCGCACGGGCACAGCGCGATTTTGCCTACTATCCCAGCTGCGAGTTGACACGGGGAAAAACTCGCGGCGGAAATTCTTAATACTTTCGACTCACAGGGGGGCATTAGAGATTCAAAAGTTTTATCCAGCCTTCTTAAAGTGCCTCTGCCACTGTATAAATTCGATTCACGCAATCACTAACGCGCAAGATTACTCCCACGATTACCCAGGTAATACTATGACCGGAAACAGTAACTCGACAATGTCTGCCAAGCTTCTTGGAATCACGGATCTGGTGATCCGGCTTGCCTATTCGCTTTTGCTATTGCTGGAGAGGGAATCTCATCGAATCAGATGTGCGCGCCTGATCCCAGCAGGGACGGGTGTCTAATCTCATAAGGGCTTCTCTCAAGCGCCAACGGAGAGGCTTCTCATGCAGAGTGCCTTCTGCGCCACAAGAAGCCTGCGAGGCCGAGCAGGCCGCTGCCTAGCAAGATCAGGCTGCTGGGCTCGGGAGCGCCACCATACGCTGGTGAATCGGGGGATCCGCCGTAAGGATCCGGTGTTGTGTTGGGTGTTTGAGTTCCAATACCAAGAAAAAACTGAGGAGTGCCAAGCTCACTCTGGGTCCCGGGGACCGGAGCATACAAAATAAATCCCTGGTAGAAACTCGCAAGCTCGGATGAATAATTCTTCTCAGCTAGGCTCATCTGGGTATCCGCGCCGGGGGCAGGATTGTTGTATGCGCTCGGAGAGAAGAGTTCCCACGCAGCCCACTGATCGGCAATCTGTACAGCGGTGTCCTTTGCTGCAACGGCAGCATTGGCGTCATTGAAAAGCCATACCGCTTCTTTAAACGTAGAAGAATCGGGAATGGACTCTTTCTCTGCTCTCCATGTCTCTCCGAGGTTCATATCAGCGGTGAAGCTGATACACATCAGCGTTACTGAATTGCCATTGGCGGTGCCATAGTAGGGATAAACGCTTTCATTTCCATAGCTCGCTCCCTGAACGCCTGTGAGTTCCATATTAAGGAGCGCATCCGCGTAAGCCTTGAGCGGGCTGAGCAACAGTAGGACGCAGAACGCTGAAATGGACAGGATCGCGCAAGCTTTAGATTGCTTCATCTTCTGTATCCTTACTGGCCCCTTGGATGCGAAGTCCAGTCCCTTGGGAGGGTTCTGATTCTGCCCGTACATTTCACAACCTCGTACGCTGTCCTGCTTCAAATCAACCCCTGGAAAGCGAGTTGAGACGTGAGGCTCTCATGGCAGAGGTCTAGGTTCTGCCATCGTGTAAATTTTAGGCAAATCCAAACCCCTGCACAAGATTACGCGCGCAGGGTTACTCTGGTAATTTGCGCCTGATAAAAACAGTTACGTTGCTCATTTTACAGGGGGTTTTTACGTTACCTTGGCTGGTTTTCGAGCTTGTGACCGTCGATTCGCCCGGGCTGGGAAGCAGGTCAACTGTGCGCGCTATCTCTTTCTTTTCTGCTCTATAACCCGTACGCACGTAATCCTGTGCACACGGAAAAGGCCGGTGTGCGAAGAACAAGCTAGAGGATCGGATAGAAGCTCTCGATCCACCCTTGCAACAGCGCCGGGAAGCAGCCCAGCACCACCACCGCCGTCGCAATCGCCACCAGCACAGCCATGGTCACCGGATGCGCCTTGATCTGATTGCCCGGCGTCTCGTCGATGGCGGGCATCACGTAAGCCCGCTTGAGGACTTGCAAGTAGTAGTAGAGTGAGACGGCGCTCATCGCCACAGCCAGAGCCACCAGCGCAAAGGGAATCGGCCCGGCTGAAACGCCCAGCACCGCGGCAAAGAGGTTGAACTTGGCCCAGAAGCCGACCAGCGGGGGAATCCCGGAGAGCGAGAGAAACAGCACCCCCAGCACCGCCGCGAGTAGCGGATTGCGCTTGTGCAGCCCCAGAAAAGAATCCAGCCGGTCGCTGCCCGTAGCCCGCTCGATAACAGCGACCACGCCGAATGCGCCAATGGTGGTCAGGCCATAGGTGAGGACGTAGTATAGGATGGCGTTGGCGCTCCGGTTCGACCAGGAATAAAAGGCAACGCCTAGCAGGATGTAGCCGGCATGAGCGATGGCTGAGTAAGCGAGCAGTCGGCGGACGTTGGTTTGCGCAAGCGCGGCGAGATTCCCAAGCACCATGGAAGCGACGGAGAGAACCGTCAGGATAAGCGGCCAAATTGAGCGGAAGCCGAAAACGATGGACGGGCGCGGGACTCCTGCTGGAATAACGGTGAAGGTTACGAAGCCTGTGGTGTGGAAGCTATCCAGGAAGTGCAGGGTTACGGTACTGATGGAGATCAGCAGCGCGAAGCTGGCGAGTTTGGAGACGGAGGCGATGAAGGCTGCAGCCGGAGCGGGAGCGCCTTCGTAGGTGTCGGGCGCCCAGAGATGGAAGGGGACGGCGGCGACCTTGAAGCCGAGCCCAGCGGCGATCATGACGAGGGCAATCAAGAACAGGGGAGTTCCGCCGTTGGAGGCAGAAAGATAAGTGCCGAGAATAACCTTGGGCAGGCTGGTTGAGCCGCTCATCCCAT
This sequence comes from Acidobacteriaceae bacterium, assembly GCA_003134855.1. Lineage (GTDB taxonomy): Bacteria > Acidobacteriota > Terriglobia > Terriglobales > Acidobacteriaceae > Telmatobacter. Next base: position 176,407 of record PLCS01000004.1, on the reverse strand, counting down.
AGAGATAGCTGAAGCCGAAAAGGAGAAAGGAGGCCGACATGCCGCCGAAGAGGTAATACTTGATCGCAGCTTCAGCGCTTTTGCCGGATTGTTTTGCGAAAGCGGTAAGGATATAGAGGCCGAGGCTCAACAGTTCCAGGCCGATGAAGATCACGAGCAGGTCTTGGGCTGATGCGACCAGCAAGCCACCTGAAGCAGCCATCAAGACCACTGCTACATACTCGCCCACATGGCGCGTAAACGTTGAATCAATCAATAGAAGCAGCGTCAGCGCCGTGAGTATAAGGATTCCAGATTGCGCCGCAGCGATGTAACCACCCTGGGCAAGTAGCAGAGCGCCGTCGAAGCTGTAACCCGTACCGTAGGAGACTTGCAAGGTCCACAGCGCCGCGCCGCAGCCTGCCACGCCAAGCAGCGCCGCGACAGCCACGCGCAGCTTGAGCGCGGCCTTGCGCAGAATGCCTAAGTCAACAATCAGCACCACCAGCGCCGCAACTTCCAGCGCCGTCTCCGGCAGCGTCACGCGGAAAAGGTCTGCGTAGTTCATTGCACCCCTCCCGCAAGCAGAGCCTTCACCGCCGGTTCGATGGCGTCCAGCAATATCTTCGGATAAAGCCCGATAAACAGACTAACTCCCGCCAGCATAACTACACCGGTAACTTCCGGCCAGGTGATTGCGGCGAAGTTGTGCTCATGCTCCTGCTCCAGCATGTGCGCGTTGGGCAGCGCATCGCTGAAGAAGGCCTTCTGCAACGCCCGCCAAGTATAAGCCACGCCGACCACAACCCCCACGCCCGTCACCAGCGTCCACCATGGATTGACCATCCACGCGCCCACCAGCACTTGTAACTCGGCAATAAAGCCAGAGAAGCCCGGCATTCCCATCGAAGCCATTCCGGCAATCACAAAGGCCCATGCAGCAAATGGCAGCCGTTTGGATAAGTGCATGGTTTCCAATTCCGCTAACTGCCGCGTGTGCGTGCGGTCATATACGATACGCCCGACGATGGCGAAGAGGAGTCCGGCGATGATGCCGTGCGAGAACATCTGCATCACCGCGCCGGTCATGCCGATCTGATTCAGAGTCATGAGTCCGAGCAGCACAAAACCCATGTGACTGACGCTGGAGTAGCCGATGACGAATTTGAAGTCGGTCTGCGCAAGCGCCACCAGCGCGCCGTAAACAATGCCGATGACCGCCAGCAACGCGAAGACATCGCGCCACGAGCCGATGCCGATGAAGGAGAATCCCCATGGGTCGAGGCCGCGCGGGAAGAGCGCAATGCCCACGCGCAGGCAGCCGTATGCGCCCAGCTTCATCACCACGCCGGCCAGCAGCATCGAAGCCGCGGTCGGCGCGGCAACGTGGCCGGTGGGCGCCCAGGTGTGCAAAGGCCACATTCCGGCCAGAATCGCAAAGCCCGTGAAGACCAGCGGGAAACACCACATCTGAAAACTAACTGGCAGGTTGGCGTGCGCTAACTCAACCAGCCCTGTGGAATGGCTGCCCGCCGTCGTGTAGGCCGCCAGCAGGCCGATCAGCACCATCGCCGAGCCCGCGAAGGAATAGATCGCCAGCTTCATCGCCGCGTACTCCCGCCGCGTGGAACCCCAGATGGCGATCAGGAAGTACTTGGGCACGATGGCAATTTCATAGAAGACAAAGAGCAAAAACAAATCGAAGCTGAGAAAAACTCCGTAGACTCCGCCGATAAGCGCCAGATAAAAAGCAAAAAACTCATTCGTCCTCAGCTCGATATTCCAACTGAATAACACTCCGGCCACCGCGGCCAGACCGGTCAACAGCACCAAAACGCGGCTGATGCCGTCGGCCGCTAGCAGAAAGCGAATCCCCATCGACGGCACCCAGGGTAGATCGACGAGTACCGTGCGGCCTTGGCCCATGCCGGCGATAAATCCCTGCACAGCCAGCGCCAGCCCAGTCGCGGCCACAGCCAGCGACAGCCAGCGCGCCAAAGCCGGCTTGTCCTTGGGTAGCAGCGCCAGCACCAGCGCACCGGCAAACGAGAGATAGATAGTCCACACTAACATTAAAATCTCCAGTGCGCCATTATGTTAACGACCGTTGGGTTTACGCTCTCCACAATCAACTGCGGCAGAAGGCCGAGCAGAATCATCAGGCCGATCACCGGAATAAGCGCCATCCGCTCGCTGTGGTGCAGATCAGGAAAGCCGACGCAATGCTCCGGCACAGGCCCAGTAAAGACCTTTTGAATTACGGTCAGAATCACGGCCGCCGTCACCAACAAGCCGAGAATCGATACCGTCGCCGCGACCCAGGCCAGCGGAAAGACGCCGCGGAAGATAAGGAACTCGCCCACAAAGCCGTTCAGTCCCGGCAATCCCAGCGACGAGAAGAGCGCAATGGACATCAGCCCGAAGAGCGCTGGCGCCGGCTTGCCCAGGCCGCCGAATTGGTCGGTGCCGCGATGGCCGCCGGTCCGCTGCTGTATCATGGCCACAAACCAGAAGAGCGCCGCCGCCGTCAATCCGTGGTTGAACATCTGCAGGATCACGCCGTTCAGCGCCATGGCCTGACTCGTCTGCGCCGCCGCGCCCGCGGCCGGAACCGCCAACGCGAAGATGCCCAGCAAGCAATAGCCCAGATGGTTCACCGACATATACGCGAAGATGCGCTTCAGGTCTTTCTGCGCTGCCGCCGCCCACGCGCCCATCACCACCGTAGCCACGGCCAGCGCCAGCAGCGGCGTGCGCATCTGAGAGATTTGATGGCCAAAGAGCGGAAGCGCAATCCGCAAGAGGCCATAGACGCCCATCTTCGACATAGCGCCAGTTAGTAACATGGTCACCGGCGAAGGCGCCTCGGCGTAGGCCGCAGGCAGCCAGGTATGGAAGGGAATCATCGGCACCTTCACCGCAAACCCTGCGAGCACGCCGATGGCCAGCCATAACATCACCGGTCCCAGATGCGCAGTTACCATCTGCTCTAACTCGCCGGTCGAAGCTAACAGCGTTAGGTGCGGGAAATCCATGCTGCCGGTGGAAAGAAAGACGGCCAGGAACGCCACCAGCAGCACCACGGAGCCGGACATGGTATAAACAAAGAACTGCATCGCTGCCGGACCACGCCGCGCTCCGCCCCACAACTTGATGAGGAAGAAGGCGGGAATCAGGCTTAGCTCCCAGAACAAAAACCAGTGGAAGAAATTCAGTGCGGTGAAAGAGCCGAAGAGGCCCGCTTCCAGCGTCAGCACCAGCGCAAAGTAAAGCCCCGGCTGATGATGCACCCGGTGTGCGGCATCCACCGACATCAGCGTAACAATTGCGGAAAGCACTAACATCAGCGCGCTCAGCCCGTCTACGCCCAGATAGTAGTTAAAGCCCAATGACGGTGCCCAGACATGTTGCTCAACTAATCCGTAGCCGCCGTTCGCGGGCAGTTGCGTCCACACCACCAACGCCAGCGCAAGGCTGATCAGCGTCGTGATCAGGGCCACGCCGCGCGCATGCTTGCTGGCAACCAGCGCAATCGCTGCTCCCACCAATGGCAGCACGGTTAACAGCGTCAATAGATGTATTCCGCTCATGCTCTGCTGCTCCAGAATAGAATCGCAATCAGCACTACTACAGCCAGCGCCAAAATTCTCAGGTAAGTCTGCACGCGGCCTGTCTGCACGCGCGCCAGCAATCCGCCGCCCACGGATAACTCATCGCATCCCTTGTCGAAACCTCCGTCCACGATATTGTTATCAAGGAAGCGGTTCAACCGCGCACTTAGGCCAAAGCCCCATGCAACCCCGGCCACCACGCCGCCCCAGACCCGGCGGTCTAGCCAATCCGCAACGCGCGCCCACCAACCATAGAATGGGATCACCGTCACGCTGTAAAACTCATCCACATAGAGCTTGTCGTGCAACGCTGCCCACACCGGCGGACTTATCCGTTCCAGTGCATCAGGCTCCGACGGCTTGGGAGATCGATCTCCGTATATCCGCCATCCCAGTCCAAGCCCTAGAAACACGACAAGCGCGGAAGCGCCCATCAGCGTCAACAGCCCCGGCTCCATCAATCCGTGTAAGTCGAAGCTAGTCGCGCGGCCATTCAGAAACGCTCGGAACCACGGCCACGCTGGGGTTCCAATCAACCCCAGCGCCATCGTGAAGAAGGCTAGAATCGCCAGCGGCACGGTCATTACCGTCGGGCTCTCATGCGCGGATTTTCTGCCCCGCCAGTGGCCGCCGAAGACATACACCACCTGACGTGTCATATAAAACGCCGTCAGCAGCGCGCCAAAGATCAGCATACAGAATGGAGTCTTGGCCACACTCCAATGCCACGCTGCCTCCAGAATCCCATCCTTGCTCCAGAAGCCGGAGAAGAATATAGGAAAGCCGCACAACGCCAGCATTCCTATCGCATAAGTCAGGAATGTGATCGGCATGTCGGACTTCAACCCGCCCATGTGCCGCACATCCTGCTCCCCGTGGCAGCCATGAATTACTGAGCCCGCGCCCAGGAACAAGAGCGCTTTGAAGAAGGCATGAGTGATCAGGTGAAACATTCCCACCGCAACGCCGCCCATGCCCAGCCCGGCCATCATGTAGCCCAGTTGCGAAATGGTCGAGTAAGCCAGGATGCGCTTGATGTCGTTCTGCGCCACGGCAATCAGAGCGGCGAAAACGGCAGTAAATGCACCTACCCATGTTACAACCGTGAGCGCTGTCGTCGTCCCGCCGGCCAGCGCGCCGGCCTGCATCAGCGGATAAACTCTTGCAATCAGGTAAACGCCCGCGGCCACCATCGTCGCCGCGTGAATCAGCGCGGAGACTGGCGTGGGGCCTTCCATCGCATCGGGCAGCCATGTATGCAGCGGAAACTGGCCGCTCTTGCCCGCCGCGCCAGCGAAAATAAGAAGTCCAATCGCCCCCGCCGCCGTCAGTCCCAGAGCGGCAGGCTGTGCAAGCAATCCGGCCAGCGCGCCAGCCTCGATGGAACCCGCTCCATTGTTGTAGAAGAGCAGCGTCCCCGTCTGCGCGAAGAGCCAGACCATTCCTAGCAGAAAAAAGACATCGCCGATGCGCGTAGTCAGGAAGGCCTTCTTTGCCGCCGCTGCCGCCGCGGGCTTCTGATACCAGAATCCGATCAATAAGTAAGAAGTAAGTCCGACCAGTTCCCAGCACATGAAGAGCAGCAGAATCGAGTTAGCAATCACCACGCCCAGCATCGCTCCGGCAAAGAGCGTCATGAAGCAGAAGAAGCGCGTGTAATTCTCGTCGCGCTTCATGTAGCCGATGGAGTAGATGAAGATCAGCAGGCCCACAAAGCTGACCATCACCAGCATCACAGCAGAGAGCGGATCGAGCACCCAGCCCAGATCTACATTAGCCGCACCCACCTGAATCCATGTGAAGTTGACCGTCTCGCGCACAGCCACGCCATGCGCCCACCCACTCAGCACATGCGCAAAGGCGGCGAGAGAGAGCAGCAAGGAAACACTCATCGATCCAATAGCAAGCGTGGCGGAAGTCTTGCGCTTGACCTGCTTCAGTAACGCTGCCATGCCCGCGGCCACCATCGGCACGGCGGGAATCAGCCACAGCATCTCCGCGATGGGAGAAGCCGCTAACTGCGGAGTGAATGAAATTGTATCTTGCATCAACCTCTCACCCCTTCATCCGGTTCATTGCGTCCAGGTCAGTCGTCTTTGCGTGGCGATGAATCTGAATCGCGAGGCCCAAGCCCACCGCCGCCTCGGCCGCCGCCACGGCAATCGAAAAGATCGCAAACATCATCCCCGTCAGCAGCTCTGGATGCGGCCCGTAGCGCCAGAAGGCAATCAGATTCAAGTTCGCTGCGTTCAGCATCAGTTCAATCCCGATCAGCACAAGAATGGCGTTGCGCCGCGTGAGCGCTCCGGCCAGGCCAATCGAGAATAGCAAAGCTGCAATCAGCAGATAACTCGCCAGTTGCGTCATTTCTGCCCCTCTTTCTCATGCATCGCCACAATCACCGCGCCAATCATCGCCGCAGTCAATAACACTGCGACAATCTCTAGCGGCAAAACGTACCGGCTCACCAGTGCATTGCCAATCTGCAAAACAGTGACAGTCGGCACGGCTGTCTCATGTGGCAAAACTCGCACGCTCCCGATCACCGCCCAGCCCAGCACCGCAAAGACCCCCGCTGCAATCACTAACCCCACCAGCCACGTCCGGCTGAAGACTCCATCCCTGGGCGTCTCCGAGCCTCGCGTAAGCAGAATCGCAAAGACCACGAGGATGGCAACCGCGCCGATATACACCAGAATCTGCGCAAATCCGGCAAACTGCGCGTCCAGATTCAGAAACAACAGCGCCAATCCGGCAAAAGCCACGGTCAGCGCCAGTGCACAATGCACGGTATTCTTCAGCAGCATGGCCGCCAGGCCGCCCGCCACCGTAAGCGCCGCAAGAATATAAAATACAAAACTCATCGGAAGCCGCTCCCATTCTCGGAAGTGGAATCCCACCCGAGCCGCAAAAACAAAGACGCAGCGAGGGTGGGGCACCCGATTTCGTTTGGGTGGTCCTCGGCAAACCCTAGTGACGATAACTCACTCCGCATAGCGGTAACTCCTTGGCCCGATCTTCCCTCGGCGCATCTCGCCCCAACCCATCGTCGCGTAGGCCCCAATAAGAATCGCCGAGCAGATCACCCAACGCAGCCACCCGTCGCCCATAAATCGCCATAGCGCAACGACCATCAGATTCAGCAGGCACAGGGGCAAGACAAACTTCCAGGCAAAGTTCATTAATTGATCCTGCCTCAGCCTCGGCAGCGTTCCCCGCATCCAGATGAAGACAAAGATCGACAGCATTAACTTTGAGAAAAACCAGATCCACGACGGAACCCAGGTTAAAAATGAAAACGGCGCGGACCAACCGCCCAGAAAAAGCGTCGTGCCCAGCCCGGAGATGGAAAACATCGCCAGATACTCGCCCAGAAAGAAGAGCGCGAACTTAAAGCCCGAATACTCGGTGTGATAGCCGGCTACTAACTCCGACTCGCCTTCGGGTAAGTCAAAAGGCGAGCGATTAGTCTCCGCCGTGGTCGCAATGGCGTACATTACAAAGCCCGCGCAGCCCCAGGGCGTGAAGATAAACCAGTGCGGTAATCCCCAAGTGAAACCGCTTTGCGCCGCCACGATTTTAGTAAGCGAAAGCGAGCCGGTCATCATCACGACCACCACGCTCGACAGCAGCAGCGGCACTTCGTAACTGATCATCTGCGCCACTGCGCGCATTGCGCCCAGCAGCGAATACTTGTTGCGGCTCGACCATCCGGCCATGAAGACTGATAACTCCGTGGACGCGCTCATGGCAAAGTAAAACAGCAGCCCGGCGTCCATATCAACAAACACCATGTTACGCCCCATCGGCAGCACCGCGAAGCCCATGAAGACGGCCACCAGCAGAAGCACCGGCGCCAGAAAATGAACTGCCGCATCGGCGCTCAGCGGAACAATATCTTCTTTGGTCAGCGACTTGATGCCGTCAGCGATCGGCTGCAAAAGGCCGAACGGGCCTACGCGGTTCGGGCCGAGCCGGTTCTGGATGCGCGCCAGCCCCTTGCGCTCGAAGACCGTCGTAAGCGCAAAGAGCGCCGGAAAGAGGCAGACGATGGCCGCCACGCTCAGCAGCACGCCAACCAACGGCTGCCAGGCCGCGGGCAGAAAGCTCACAAGCCAGTGCCGAAGCAGAACGAAGATCTGGTCCAGAGTATTGATCATCGTCTACGCTCCCTCTCCGGCAATAGCCGCGGCCTTGGCTACTGCTGCGTCGGCGGCGCTCCGGGCTTTGGCGTCGGCCTTGACCTTTTCCGCCACTAGCCGCGCATCCACTCCGGCCGCTTCCGCGGGATGAATCTGGTGGTAATATTCGTTCGACTTAGCCAGTTGCTGGCGGTCGAGCAGCAGCCCGCCAAAACGATCCACCGTGCTCAACTCAAACTCGGTGTCCATCTTGATAGCTTCAAAGGGGCAAACCTCTACGCAAATCTGGCAGCTCATGCAGACGGAAATATCAATGTCGAATTTGACCGGATAAAACTGCGGCTTGCCCAGCGCATCCGGCTTTTTATCCTTGCTCTTCTCGATAAAAATGCACTTAGGCGGACATTCCTTTTCGCAGATTTGGCAGGCCACGCAGCGCATTCCGGTTTGCCAATCCGCGCCGTCACCCGGGTTCTTGGAATCAAAGACCAGGAAGGGAAAAACGCGCGCCGCCTCGAAGGGAGCAATGCGCTGCTCCGGATACTCGACCGTCGTCAGCCGCTCGGCGGAGAAATAGCTGCCGAAGAAGTTCTTCGCCGTCTCCGCCATGCCCTTCAATATGCCTTCGCCCAGCAATGAATCCTCCAGAATCATCTTTCAGCCGCTAGCTTCTAGCCGCTTGCTCTTCACTGCCTGTGTTAGCTTCAACTGCTAACCAATACAGCGTCCACAACCACGAACACCTAAAAGCTAGAAGCTAGTGGCTAGAAGCTATCTATCCACTTCTCCCAGCACAATATCCACGCTGCCGAAGATCAGCACCACGTCTGCTACATCGCTTCCCAAACACATATCTTCCAGCACCGTCAGGTTAATCAGACTCGGCGGCCGTACCCGGTAACGATAGGGATTCGGCCCGCCGTTACTGATAAGATAAAAGCCCAGTTCGCCTTTCGGCGCTTCGATCCGCCCGTAAGCCTCGCCCGGCTTGGGCCGGAAGCCGCGAATCTTCGCCGTGGAACTCATCACCGGCCCGCCGGGAATCTCTTTCAGCGCCTGCTGCAAAATCACAATCGACTCCCGCATCTCCAGCAGCCGAATCATGAAGCGGTCATAGACATCTCCATGATCGCCCAGCGGCACGCGGAAGTTGAAGCGGTTGTAAATTCCGTAGCCATCCACCTTGCGAATGTCATAGTTCACGCCGGAGGCGCGCAGCATCGGCCCGGTGACCCCCGCGTTGACCGCCAGATCAGCCCGCAGCACACCCACACCCTGCGTGCGCGCCATCAGTATCTCGTTGGTCGCAAGCAGGCGCTCAAACTCGTCCACAAATCCGGCGAGGCCCGCGACCACCTTGCGCGTCCTGTCAAGCCAACCGGGCGACGCATCCACGCGGCAGCCGCCAAAGCGCATATAGTTGACCATCATGCGCGCCCCAGTCAGCTCCTCGAAGAGATCCAGAATCTTTTCGCGCTCGCGGAAGGCGTACATCAGCGGCGTGCCGCTGGCGCCCATCTCCTGAATCAAAAAGCCAATCGACGAGGCGTGGTTCTGGTAGCGCGTCAGCTCACCCAAAATCACCCGCAGGTACTCGGCGCGCTCGGGAACCTCCTGGCCGGTCAGCTTCTCCACCGCCAGCGCATAGGCCCAGTTGTTGGTGAGCGGGCAGATGTAATCCAGCCGGTCGGTGTAGGGCATGGAGGCCAGGTAGCTCTGCCCCTCAGCAATCTTCTCGTGGTTGCGATGCAGGTAGCCGAAGACCGGCCTCAGCCGCACCACGCGCTCGCCGTCCAGCGCCACGTCCATGCGGAAGACGCCGTGGGTCGAGGGGTGATGCGGCCCCATCGCCACTTCCAGCAGCTCCCCGTCACCACTCTCCGCAATCGATGCCGGACGGTTCCAGCCCTCCGGCTTCTTCTCTTCCATCACGCTCATGCGCCGGCCTCCGATCCTGGCTGACCGGCGACCGCAGCCTGATGCTCGGTCGCCCGCTTCAACACCTCGTCGTGCGCCGTCGGTTCATATTCGAAGTCGTCCGGCTCGCGGTAATCCCGGCGCATCGGATGATCCTTGAAGCCCTCCCACATCAGCAGCCGCCGCAGGTCCGGGTGGCCGGTGAAGACGATCCCATAGAGGTCGAAGATCTCCCGCTCCTGAAACTCCGCTGACCGCCAGACCGGCGTCAGCGAAGGCAGTTCCACCTGGTCTGTCCGGTTCACCGTCCGCATGCGAAGCACCACCGGCCCATGCTTCTTCTCCACCGAATACAGGTGGTAGACCGCCTCCAACGAGTCCGTCCAATCCACGCCCGTTGCGTTCGACAGATAATCCAGCTTGAGCTCAGCGTCGTCGCGCAGGAACTTCGCCACCACCAGCGCGCATTCCGGCACAAGACGAAGCGAGTGCTGACCGCTCGGGCTGGGATTCGAGACAATCTCCACCCCCGCGCCCGGTACGGCCGCCTCAATCGCCGTTTTGATCTCTTCTACTGTCTTCAATCCCTGTTCCTTCAAAGCTCTCGGCAAGTTCCTAGAGCGTGTTTCATCAATGGCCGACCTGTCTCGTTTGCAATCCCTCAAGGGTTAAAACCCCTTGTAATTAAGGCCTTTTTCGGCACGACTGAAGTCGTGCCCTGATACAAAGCGAATTGATGAAACGTACACCAGTCTGTTAGTTCCGGTCACTTGTTCCTAGTAGTCCCTAGTCCCTGTTATTGATCACCGGTAACGGCCATACTCCCTTGTTCGACGCCGGCTCCAGATCATGCTCTCCAAAGACAGGGACCGGAAACTCGCCCTGGGCTTCGGAGTTCAAATGCCGCGGACGACCCTCGCCGGTCAACGGCTGGCCGTCAATCTTCTTCTGCAGCGTCATGAAGGCTTGAATCAGCGCTTCCGGCCGCGGCGGACAGCCGGGAATATGCACATCCACGGGAATATAGCGGTCGATCCCTTTCAGTACGTTATAGCCCTGCTTGAACGGCCCTCCGGAGATCGCACACGCTCCCATCGCAATCACGTAGCGCGGCTCGGCCATCTGGTTGTAGAGCCGCACCACCTGCGGCGCCATCTTTTTGGTCACTGTCCCGGAGACGATCATCAGGTCGGCCTGGCGGGGCGACGGCCGGAAGACCTCGGCCCCGAAGCGCGCCAGATCGTAGCGCGCCATGGTCGTCGCGATCATCTCAATCGCGCAGCAGGCCAGCCCAAACTGCATCGGCCAGATCGAGTTCCGCCGCCCCCAGTTGTACAGCTCCTCGATGGTAGTCACGAAGACCCCTTGCTTGCCTAGTTCGATCTTCAAGCCCTCATCGACAGCCATGATTTACTCCGTCTTCTTCTAGTCCCTAAGTCCCTAGTCCCTTAGTCCCTGTCCTCACTGCCAAGTGAGAACCCCCTTGGCCCAGGCCCATGCCAGCCCCTCGACCAGCAGCAGCACAAAGACCAGCATCGCCCCGCAGGCCGCCACGCCCAACCCGCTGAAGGCCACCGCGAAGGGCAGCAGAAAGACCGCTTCCACGTCGAAGATCAGAAAGATGATCGCATACAGGTAATAGGCCGAGTGGAACTGCATCCAGGCGTCGCCCCTGGACTCCAGGCCGCACTCGTAGATGGCATTCTTCACGGCGTTCGGCTTGGGCGGGGAAAACACCTTGGCCCAGAGCCACGCCAGTCCCAGCGGAGCCAGCCCAAAGCCAAGCGCCGCCAGGAACAGAACTGCCAGAGAAAAATAGGGGTTTGAGGCCATCGGCAAAACAGCTTCCTTCTAGTTCAACTTACCAGTTCAAGGGCGGTTTTGGCGAAAGATGCGTCCTGCACGCCAGGGCCGGCGCATATAAAGTCCATAGATTGCTCTATGCATACTGGCGCAGACAGGCGGCATCTGTACAATTCCTCTCATGGCCGACCTCGTCTCCCTCGAAACCATTCGCGCCGCCGCCGACCGCATCGCGCAGATCGCCGTGAAAACCCCGCTGGTCGAAGCTGCCTTCCCCGGCCTCTCCGGCCACGGAACCGGCAAGCAAATCTGGCTCAAGGCGGAGAGTCTTCAGCCCATCGGCGCCTTCAAGATGCGCGGCGCAGCCAACAAGATTCTGCAATTGGGTCCCGAAGAGATCGCCCGCGGCGTCATAACTTACTCCAGCGGCAACCATGCGCAGGCCGTGGCCTATGTGGCGCGCGCGGTAGGCGCTAAAGCCATCATCGTGATGCCCTCGAACGCCCCGGCCATCAAGCGCGCGGCGACGCTGGCGCTAGGAGCCGAGGTCGTCGATGTGGGCCTGGCTTCGAGCGAACGCCTTGCCGTCGCCGAGCAACTGGTTCGCGAACACGGCTACGTCGTTGTGCCGCCCTATGACGACGAGCAGATCATCGCCGGCCAAGCCACCTGCGGCCTGGAGATCGTCGAAGCTCTCCCCGATGTGGACCTGGTGCTGGCTCCGGTCTCCGGCGGCGGCCTGTTGAGCGGCGTAGCCGCTGCCGTCAAGCAGCTCCATCCGGACGCGAAGGTCTTCGGCGTGGAGCCGGAGCTGGCCGGCGACACCGCCGCAAGCTTCCGCGCCGGCTCCATCGTCGAGTGGCCCGCCGAACTGGTCAGCCGCACCATCTGCGACGGACTGCGCACCCAGAGCGTCGGCGTGCGCAACTTTGCCCACATCCAGGCCTTTGTGGACGGCATCCTTACCGTCACCGAGGCCGAGATTCGCGCCGCCATGCGCGCCATTGTGGCCGCCACGCGCCTCGTTCCCGAGCCCAGCGGGGCTGTCGCCACTGCCGCGCTGCTCTTCCATGCGGCTGAGTTGCCCGCCTACAAGAAAGCCGTAGCCGTGGTGAGCGGTGGCAACGTCGCGCCGGAACTGCTCGCCGAGGTGCTCACCGAAGCGTGATCCGTTCATCGATAGACTTCTCGTCGATTGCCGATCTGCAAGATCAGAACCGTCAGCACCGCGCTCTGAATATCGCAAAAGACGCGAAAATCGCCCACTCGATAGCGCCACAGATCGCCCAAAGGCCCCTTCAGCGCCTTGCCCAATCCGCGCGGATCCTCGCTCGGAGCAACGCGCTCATCCATGAAATCGGCGATGCGCCGGGCTGCTGCTTTGTCCAGTTTTCGCAGTTGCTTCTTCGCGGTCTCCGCGTACTCAATCGCCCAGGCCAAGGTCTTTCCTCACCGAAGCTGCGGAATGCACGTGCTCCTGCCCCTTGCGTACCCGCGCCAATGTCTCGGCGGCCAAATAATATTCCTCCATCTCACGGATGCCGCCTTCAATGATCTCCCGCAGATAGAAAGCCTTCGTGCGCCCCGTCTTCAAAGCCAACTGATCGAGCCGGTTGGCGAGTTCCGGCGCAAGCCTGATCGAAGTAGCCACCTTTACCTCCAGTGCGAATACGTGTATTCACTGTATCACTTCGCCCGGCTGCTCACCCACAACATGCCGTAACGTCCTTCGGCTATGATTTTCTCTGTGATGAAGCCCCGCATCCCCGCTCCCCGAAGCCTTGCGCTTATTCTTGCCCTGAACTGCGCCGCGCTGACCGCCTTCGCCGCCAAGCCGCCGCAACTGGAAAAGCCGATGGCAGGCCCGCGCGCCACGCCGCTGCGCGTCACCTGGCTCTACATCTCGCCCGACACCAGCTCGCAGAAGGTGGACCGCGTGCAGATTGGCCGCGAGATGGTCGTCGCCGAGCATAGCGGCCCCTGGCTGAGGGTCTACGCCAACACCGACATTCAGGAAGCGCGCCAGAAAGACGCCCCCCAATTCGGCCGCGACGAGGTGACGCCGCCCATCTCCGGCTGGATGGAGGCGAAAGGGGTGGTCATCGAAACTACGCCCAACGGCGACCAGGTACTAATGGGCGAGGCGGCCAATCAGGAATCGCTGGCCAGTGACCCGCGCGGCCCGGTGAACGCGGCGCAGAGCGCGCGGCTGCTCTACCGCCGTCTGGTGGAGATGTTTCCCAAGTCGCCGCTCGTCCCCGAAGCGATGTGGCGGGCAGCGGACATTCTCTGGCAGTTGCAGAGGGCCGACGCCGCCTCGCGCCCTTCGGCCCGCGAGCGCGACCCCTATATGCACGACCAGATGGACGAGGAGGAGCTGAAGAAGGTGATCAAGCTCTATCCGCACACCCGCGCCAGCGATCTGGCCGCCTTCGCGCTCCTCGACAACAAGCTCTGCGGCGACTGGCAGGGCTCTCCCAAGTGCCCGGAGAAGGAGTCGGCGGTCTACGAGAAGTACGCGGCCGAATGTCCTGACAGCCCGCGCACCGCGCAGGCGCTCTATCAGGCCGTCTACCGGCAGGCCGTGCTGACGGATATGTTTGCCGCCGACGGCAGCGACAAGAAGAGCGACGCCGCTCGCGCGCATGCTCGCGAACTGGCCGCAAGGTTAAAAGACAAGTTCCCTCAGACAGATTTTGCCGTACGTGCCGCCGCTCTCGTGTTCAAATTGGATCAGGGCGTTCCCGTCTACGGCAACGACCGGGAGTGACGCGCGCCCTGGAGGCTTCTTGAACCCATACATTCAGTCCGTTTTACTAGGCATTGTGGAAGGCTTGACCGAATTTTTGCCGGTCAGCTCGACGGCGCACCTGCGCATCACCGAAGCACTGATGAAGATTCCGCTGGATGACGCCTACTGGAAGATGTATACCATCGTCATTCAATTGGGCGCGATTCTGGCGCTGCTGCTGCTTTTCCTGAGCCGCATTGTCGACTTCATACGCACCTTTCCCCAGGGCGAAAACCGGGACCGCACCTGGCTCAACCACCCCATCTCTCTGACGCTGATCGCCTTTGCCTTTACCTCGGCGCCCGCGCTGCTGCTGCACAAGTGGAGCGAGAAGAACCTGGGCAGCCTTACCGCGATGGCGTTGGCGTTGCTGATCGGCGGCGTCGTGATGTGGATCGTCGATGTGAGGAGCGACCGCTACGATGCCGACACCAACCACGTCGAGGAGATGACGCTGCCGCAGGCCATCTGGATCGGCCTCTGCCAGACGCTCTCGGCGATCTTCCCCGGAACCTCGCGCTCCATGTCCACCATCGCCGCCGGCCAGTTGGTGGGTATGGACCGGCCCACCGCCCTCGAATTCAGCTTCCTACTCTCCATTCCCACGATGATCGCCGCGACGATCTGGGACTTGAAGAAGGAAGTCTTCCCCAGCCACGGCGTCGCCGCCCATGTGGTGATGAATGGCGAGAACTGGATCGTGCTCATCATCGGCTTCGTAGTCTCTTTCATCGTGGCGCTGGGCGTGGTGGAGTGGTTCCTTTTCTGGGTCCGCAAGCACGGGTTTACCATGTTCGCGATCTATCGAATCCTCCTCGGCGCGGCGCTGCTGATCTGGGGGAGCAAGTTTATCGGGAGTTGAGTTACCCCGAAAAAGTGGATTTGTAGTATGATGTAGCCATCATGATGGCTCGAACCCAGATCGCTCTTGAAAATGAGACGCAACGGCGTGCACGGCAACGCGCCAGCGATCTCGGTGTCTCATTTGCCGAGTATGTTCGCCGGCTGGTCGAGCGGGATCTTACTCGGCCCAAAGCGGTTGTGGGAATTGAAGCACTCTTCGACCTGGGAAGCTCAGGCGGCTCCAACATCGCGAGGCATAAGCACGAAATGATCGAAGAGGCATTCGATTTTGAGTCCGCCGCTTCATCGCGCCGCAGCCGGCTGCTGGAGAACGAGCAAGTCCTCGGATGAGCCTCTTCGTGGACACATCGATTTGGTACGCAGTTGCGGATTCCTCCGACTGCGACAGTGCCCGCGCCAAAGAGATCGTCAAGTCAGGCGAGCCGTTGGTGACCTCCGACCACATTCTGGTTGAAACCTGGATGTTGCTGAACCGCAGGCTTGGGGGCAACGTTGCCGATCGGTTCTGGGAGATCCTCCGCGAGGGAGCCGTAGCCATTGAGACGGTAGGCTCGGCGGATTTGGAAACGGCTTGGCAAATAGGTCTGGATTGGAGGGATCAGGACTTCTCCATTGTGGACCGCACGAGCTTTGCAGTGATGCGCCGACTGGGGATCGAGCGCGCCGCATCCCTGGATGAGCATTTTGCAATCTTTCGTTTCGGTCCGCAACGCCGACAGACCTTCACCATCATTCGATAAATGGCTGCTGGTCTTCCTGATAATGCCGCTGGTTCCTCCCGCCCGATTTTGCCCAAAATCCACCTATCCAACGCAGATAATAGAGACTGCTCTGGGAGTCTTCGCCTGCTCCATCCTCTCGCTCGCGGCAGCTTTCCAGAGTAGCCAGCGAGACGGAGCGCCACCGCCATGAAACCGATTCGCATTGTTTTAGCGCCAACGCGCAGCCGCCCCCTCAACATCTTCCTGGGGCTGGTGCTGGTACTGGCCTCGCTGCTCGTCCTGTTTTCGCTGGCCACGTACCAGCCCTCTGATCCTTCGCTGAATACCGCCTCGGGCGCAACCGGCCCCCACGCCGTCCGCAACTGGATCGGCCTCTTCGGCGCCTACCTCAGCGACCTGCTGCTGCAAGCCGTCGGCATCACCGCCTTCTTCCTGCCCCTGTGGCTGGGAGGGCTGGGCTGGACCTGGATGCGTTCGCGCCCCGGCGGGCTGGCGTGGCTGCGCTGGATGGGCACCGTGCTGGCGCTCACCTTTCTGCCCGCGGTCTTCGGACTGCTGCCCTGGCGCTGGCTCTGGCTTCATGCGCTGCCGGTCGAGGGCGTGGTCGGCAAGCTCATGGCCGGCCTGCTCGTGACTTATTTGAACATCCAGGGCGCATGGCTGGTGGCTGGCGTGCTGGCCGCCGCTGGCCTGTGGTTTGCCTCTGCCGTCAGCTTCGAGGCCATCTTCGAGAGCCTCCAGGCCCGCTGGCTCAATCTCGCCTCGCTGCACGACCGCTGGCGCAACTGGCGCGAGCAGCGCGCCGAGCTCAAGGAAGAGCGCCTTGCCGAGCGCGAATTGGAAAAACCATCCCCGCAGCAGATTCCCGCCGCGGATTCGGAGGACGGCCAAGCCTCACTCGATGTTCGTCCCGGCCTTTTCGCCCGTCTCTTCCACCGTCGGCGCGCGCCCGAAATCGACCCGCAAGACATTCCCGCCTATCAACGCGCCATCCAGCCGACAGCGAACGAAGCCCCGAACCCCGCTCCAACGCGCAGCATCTGGGAGCGCGCCGCGGTTGCCCCCGGGGTCCCCAGCGACAGGTCTTCGTCGATGGGGTGGGCCCCCGCCCCGGCGCCCGTTGAGGAGATTCCCGCCGCCATCCCCATTACGGCGCAACCGGAACCGGCGCACTTCGCCCCCACGCCGCCCCAGCCCATCCAGCCCCGCCCCACGCCCAACCACTTTGAGCCAGTAGCCGCCCCTCGCTTCACCTTTGAGCCCGCCCCTGCCGCGCACGCCGATGCAATCGCCATCCACGAGCGCGCCGACGCCGATCTGCACACCTCGACCGTCACGCCCAAGAGCGTCAGCGGCTTCAAGCTACCGCCCAGCACGCTGCTCAACCCCGGCGACGGTCCCCAGGCCGTCCGCGAGGACGAACTGCGCGACGAAGCCCGCGTGCTGGTGGAAAAATGCGCCGAGTTCGACGTCCGTGGCCAGGTCGTCCAGATCAACCCCGGCCCAATGGTCACCACCTACGAGTTCAAGCCCGAAGCCGGCGTCAAGTACAGCCGCGTCACCGGCCTTGCCGACGACCTTTGCCTCGCGATGCGCGCCGAAAGCATCCTCATCGAGCGCATGGCCGGCAAGAACACCGTTGGCATTCAGGTTCCCAACCACCGCCGCGAGACCATCCACCTGCGCGACTGCCTGGAGTCGGAAGAGTTCCACAAAGCCAAATCCCGCCTCACCATCGCCATGGGCAAGGACATCAACGGCCGCATCCGCACCGCCGATCTGGCAGCCATGCCCCACGTGCTCATCGCCGGCAGCACGGGAAGCGGCAAATCCGTCGCCATCAACGCGATGATCATGAGCCTGCTCTACCGCACCACGCCGGCGCAGGTCCGCCTCATTCTCGTCGATCCCAAGCGCGTCGAGCTTGGTATGTATGAAGGCGTACCGCATCTCTTCACGCCCATCATCACCGAACCCAAGCTGGCCGCCAATGCGCTGCGCAACGCCGTCCGCGAGATGGAGCGCCGCCTCAAGCTGCTCGCCTCGCGCAGCGTCCGCAACATCGACCAGTACAACAAGCTCTTCGAGGGCGTGATGCCCTCGCTCTTCTCCGACGCCGACGAAGACGAAGAGCCACTCCCCTTCATCGTCATCATCATCGACGAACTAGCCGACCTTATGATGCTGGATCGTGCGAATGTTGAGGAATCTATTACTCGTTTAGCGCAGATGGCCCGCGCCGTCGGCATTCATCTGATCCTGGCCACGCAGCGGCCCAGCGTGGACGTCATCACCGGCCTTATCAAGGCCAACATCCCCACCCGCATCAGCTTCCGCCTGGCCACCAAGGTCGATTCGCGCACCATCCTCGACACCAACGGAGCCGAGGCGCTGCTGGGCCGTGGCGATATGCTCTTCCTGCCGCCCGGAACCAGCCGCCTGATGCGCCTCCACGCGCCGCTCGTCACCGAGAAGGAGACCGCCGCGGTCGTCGGCTTCTGGAAGGCGCAAGGCCAGGCCGAGTACGTCGAAGGCTTCCTCGAATCGCCCAAGGACGAGCGCGCCCAGGTCGATGGCTCCAACCCCGACCCCGACGAAAACGACCCCCTCTTCAACGACGCGGTGCAGTTGGTCTTCGAGTTCGGCAAGGCCTCCACTTCGCTGCTCCAGCGCCGCTTGAGAATCGGCTACGGCCGAGCCGCGCACTTGATCGACCTGATGGAGCGCGACGGATTAGTAGGCCCCGCCGACGGCTCCCGCCCTCGCGAACTGCTCAAAGCCCCCGGCTGGCTCCACGAAGTAGCCTCCACCGCCATCGAGTAACTCGATGTGTAGTTTCAGCGGCACACTTTTCGTGTGGATCGATGGCATCAGGCCGTGCGGGCAAGCGTGAGGACGGTGATGTCGTCCTGCTGGCCGAAGGCTTTGGCGGTGTCGGCGATTTCGCGCGCCGATTTGAGCGTGAGCTGAGCCAACCGTTCGAAGCCCAGCAACTCGCCGGTCGAAGAGCGGGCTTCGACCACACCATCCGAGAGCAGCACAATCTTTTGATCTGGAGAGAGGCTGCCGGTGACCGGTGCGTAGTGCTGATCCGGGGCAAGGCCAAGCGGCAGGGACGGCGGGGTTGCCACTTCGAGGCCGTCGATGTAAGGGGAGATGTGGCCGGCGTTGGCCACGGAGTAGCGGCCGCCGGACTCGATCTGGACGCAGCAGGCGGTAGTGAAGCCGGATTCGCCTTGCGTGAGCAGGGCCTCGTTGAGGTTGTGCAGCACAGCGGTTGGCTCCCAAGAGTCTTCTCGGCGCAGCACGCCCAGGATCATGGCCACGCGCATGGCCGCCAGCAGGCCCTTGCCGGAGACGTCGCCGACGATGGCCAGGAGGCCGCCGTTGGGCATCGATGCAACGAGGAAGAAGTCGCCGCCCACTTCGCTCGCCGGATAGTAGATCGTCTCGACGTGGAAGCCCGGCGTGGGTTGCGCGGAGCGGGCCAGCAGAAGCTCCTGGGTGCTGCGGGCGGCTTCCAGTTCGGCGGCAACCCGGTTGCGCTCGCGGGCGATGCGAACCGTACGCTGCACCAGGAAGATCAGAATCGCAATATCAAAAAAGAAGTCGCCGACGCGGTAAAAATTTATCTGATAGCTCCCCAGGGAAACAGTAAAGGGAAAATAGGGTAGCAGCGCGTTCAGGTTTGCGTAATAGGCCAGATTGCGGAGGAAGTACCAGTAGTCGGCCAGGCTGCCGATGACAATTGCCGACAGCAGCAAGCCAGCCTCTCGGTTGCCCTGCAGCCGGCCCCTCAGCAGTAGTACCGGCAGAACGATTTTCATCACCAGGATAGGTACAAAAAACACCGAATTGAGGGTGTTCGAAACGATTCCCAGGGTATGCAGCGGAGTCACCAGGAAAACCAGCGAACAAACCACTTCCATCGCCAGTATCCAGCGCGTGCGCGGCAGATGCAGCACCAGGCGCACGAACTCGATGAGCGTAATCGTCAGTACGCTCACGAGAACAAAATCGAGAACATGGACAGGAAAGGAGAACCTGACTGCATTGAGCCAAAGCTGTAGAGCCATCATCACACTGTCGGCCAGGAGATAGATGCCGATTGCCAGATACTCCCGCTGGCTTTGCAGTGCAAAATAGAGCGCGAACGAGATCAGGCCGGCAACCAGAGCCAGGATGCCGAGCAGCAGCTCCGGCCCGCCTTGATGGGCTGCCACATAGCTGGCAATCAGCGGCGCCGACTCCCGGCTAAGGAGATAGACGGATTCGGAACTGAGGGGCGTGCTGGCGCCGCGGCCCATGCTCGATCCCCAGTTGACCGCGCAACGAATGGCCAGGACAAGATCGCCTCGCTCCCCAGCCAGATTGTCAGGAACGGCATAAGAGACCAACGATTCTTGCGCGGCGAGCAGCCGCTCCGTCATCTTGCCGCTGCCTCCCAAGCGGACGCCGTTGGCATAGACCTCGTAATTACCGTCCACGTTTAGAATTCCGACCATCAGGTTGCGCGTGCCGGGGCGCAGATGGATGTGAATCCGATACCAGGCAAAGTGGAGATCGCGATAGCCGTAGTCGGTCAGCGGCTTTTCAGTGGAGACAATCTTCCAGCCGCTGTCGTCGTAGGTGGGCGAGGCCCAAGCTGGGTCGTCGCCGGGCGCGAAGAGCCAGTTGGGGCCGAGAGTGACAATATCGCCGAACTGGGTGGCGTCCACGTTGCGCGGATTGGCGCGGCCCGGATCGGGCGCGGCAGCCTGGGCGAGCGCGATCGGCGCGCAGCCGGCGAGCAGCAGAAAAGTGAATGCCTTGAAGATGCGAGGAATCATCCAGATAACTATATCGCAACGACGATGCAAGTGGCGGGAACGGATAAGCAGCTATGATGGAGGCGAAGGAGCGAGCGGAATCAGATGGATCGGTTGATCGAAGGACACAAACGTTTCCTGGCCCAGGTCTTTCCCGGCAAGCGGGATCAGTTTCAGTTGCTGGCCGACCGGCAGGCGCCGGAGTGGCTCTTCATCACCTGCTCGGACTCGCGCGTGGTGCCTGACCTGATCCTGGGCGCGGGACCGGGCGACCTGTTCATCATCCGCAACGCCGGCAACGTGGTGCCCATCGACAGCAACGATGTGGACGGCGTGACGGCGACCATTGAATACGCGGTCGAGGTGCTCAAGGTGAAAAGCACCATTCTCTGCGGCCACTCCGACTGCGGCGCGCTGAAGGCGGCGCTGGACCGTAAGGAACTTGAGAGCCTGCCCAAGACCCGCCGCTGGCTGAGCCACGTCGAGGCAGCCTTCAGCCATCGCCAGCCCTCGAACCCGGCCGACGGCGAACATGCAGAACTGGCATCGCTGATCCGCGGCAACGTGGTGGCCCAGATGCAGAATCTACGCGCCCAGCCCTCGGTGGCGCGCGCGGTCGTCGAGGGCCGCCTCACGGTGCATGGCTGGTACTACGACATTCTCACCGGCCGCATCGAGCAATACGACGAGCAAATGCGGCGGTTCCTGCCGCTGGCGGAATAAGAGACTTCGCTCCTCGCCTAGGCCCGTTGCCTGCCTCAACCCACTTCAGATCTGTCGCGCAGAATTGGCCATAGGCCAGCTGCAACGCACACCGCGGCAGCCATCGCCCCCATCAGCGCGAACCCGGCAGAGGTTCCGTGCATCGACGAAGCGACTTCGCGATAGGGAAGCGCTGTATAGCCGCGCAAGAGCCACAAAGCCGCCGCCGCCACATAGACCGCCGCCAGGGCGCGCATGGCCGCAAGCAGACGGGTCACACGCCGTACGGCGATTTCGCGCGCCATCACCCGCGACCGCTGCAAGATCCAATGCGCATCGGGCTGATGGCAATGGAGTTCCGCGCGCCGGGCAGCTTCGCCGAGCGCCTCGGCCAGATGCAGCGCCTGGCTGCAATCCGGGCACTCCGCCGCATGACGGCGCAATTCCCCGCTCCACTCGCCCGAGTGCAAGGCCCGGATGACGCCACTCTCGTGCTCGCAACTCATTGGCTTCATGATTTGATCCTTTCGGGACAGAGAAACGCGCTCGCCTTTTGCCGGGCGCGATAGAGCAGAATCCGTATGCTCATTACGCCCAATCCGGTGGCGGCGGCAATCTCCGCGTGGCTCATACCTTCAACATACGCCAGCCAAAGCAGTTCCCGCTCGCGCGATTTCAGGTGGCGCATCGCCGCCCGCACATCCAGGCGCGCGTCTTCGTCCGTCTGCGCGCCGCGTTCGGCAGGTTCTTCCAGCGCGGCATCGTCGCGGCTGCGAACCCGGTTGTGCAGCAGGTTGGTGGCGATGCGGAAGAGATACGAGCGGCTCTCAGCCTCATCCATTGCTGGCGCCTTGCGCAAAAGAAACTTGCAATAGGTCTCCTGGAGCAGGTCGTCGGCCACGTCGGGGCGTCCGCTGGCATGTTGCAGATAGCCCCACAGCGGGCGGGAAGTCGCTTCATAGAGCCGCCTGAAGCCTTCCTCGCCCGCTGCTGTCTGCTCGCGCCCCGGTGCGATCCAGGCCGCAATCATGCGCACATCTTCCATTCCCGCCACCCGCGATCAGGCCTTCGGTTTTGAGTCGATCAGTCCCAGCGCGCGAGAGGCATAGTAGGAAACCACCGCCGCCGCTTCCAGTCCAATGCCCAGCGCCACCGCCAGGATTCCCATCACCTGAGGATCGTGGTCAACCACACCGGCCGCGTGCATCCAGCATACCGTTCCGCCCACGATCAGGAAGACCAGACCCCATCGTGTACAGTCAAGGATACTGCCATACGCGCTTCCCGACTCATGCGCCAGAGAGGAAAGAAACCTCTTGCCGCTTTCGGTCTCCACATAAGCCAGCATCGTCTGCGCCGAGTCAAAGCGGGCCAGCAACGCCTCAGCCACTTCCCCTTGCACCTTGGCCGTCTTGTAGCGGAGTACGGTCGAGAAGATCACCCATACAATCCAGCCAATCATTGTGAATACTGCGATCGGAACCAATATGTCTACCATTTTCGCCTCCCGGCTAAAGATTTGAAACCACCGGTAGAACACACGGGCGGGTCGAATGGTTAACAGGAAATCTGCTACAGTCCGGGTTTGTCAGCCGATAATCCTCTTGTCGAGACTGCAGGAGATTCCGGTGTGACATTCTGGGATCTGTCGAATCGATTCCGGAAAGTGGCAGAAATGCGTTCGACTTCAGAATGATTCGGAGGGCTACGCGGAGAATCGTCCCACATAGCAGGACGGCGACCCTAAAGGTGAGGCCCATCACATCCCGGAGACCCATCGCAAACTAGCATTACAGGTATGAACGCAGCAACTCTCATTCTGATCGCGCCGTGCTCGCTTCTGCTGGGCGCCGCGCTACAGATTCTTGTCGCAAAGCACTGTTCCGCAAGGACTAAGGGAATACTGGCCTTTCTCGCCTGCCTGCCGGCTGTTGCTTCCGTAGTGGGGCTGATCGGCTGGGTCAAGGCAGGGCAGGCCGTCGATCTGAATGTGCTTCACTGGGATGGGCCGCTTGCTCTGGTCTTTCACGTGGACGCGCTCAGCGTCCTTTTTGCTTTGATGGGGACGGGGCTGGGCGCATTCGTGCTGCTATACTCCATCGGCTACATGGCGCACGACAAGGCCGCCACCCGCTTCTACGCCTCGATGCTGGTCTTCATCGCCGGCTTCGTCGGGCTGGTCTACAGCGCCAACCTCTTCTTCTTCTATCTCTGCTGGGAGCTGATCGGGTTGTGCTCGTTCTCCCTGGTGGGCTTCTGGTACACCAACCGCGAGGCGGTCGCCGGCGCGCGTAAAGTGCTGCTGATGACCCACATCGCGGGCTACGGCTTGCTGGCCGCGATTCTGGTGGTCTATCACCGCACGGGCAGCGCGCTGTGGACCGACCCGGCGGTGGCGCACGCCTTCACCGGCGGCGTTTTTGTTCTGATGCTGGTGGCGCTGGTGGCCAAATCCGTGCAGGTTCCTCTGCACACCTGGATTCCCGAAGCAATGGCCGCGCCGACTCCGGTGAGCGCGCTGCTGCACGCTGCTTGCTACGTGAAGGCCGGCGTTTATCTGGCCTGCCGCATGCACAACTTTGGCGCATGGCCCGTGAACGGCGGATTCGCCTGGGGGAGTGAATCCCTGGTTTGGATCGGCACCGTCACGATGGCCGTAGGCGTGATGTACGCGATGGTGCAGACCGATCTGAAGCGCATGCTGGCCTTCTCCACGGTGAGCCAGATCGGCTACATGATGATGGGCATCGGCATCGGCACGCCGTTGGCGATTGCCGCCGGCCTGCTGCATTGCCTCAATCACGGATTTTTCAAGGGCGGGCTGTTTTTGACCGCTGGCTCGGTGCAGCACGCGGCCGGCACGCGCGACATGAATCAATTGGGCGGCCTGGCGCAGAAGATGCCGCGGACGACGCTGTCGTGGTTGATCGGCGCGGGCAGCATGGCGGGCGTTCCGCTGATGAGCGGCTTCGCCAGCAAGTGGATGCTCTACGCGGCGGCCTTGCAGGCTGGATGGGCCGTTCCCGCGATGGTGGCTTGGGCGGTCAGTTTGGGCACAGTCTTTCTTTGCGCCAAGGCGACCAGCGCAGTCTTCCTCGGCCCCACGACCGAGGCGACCAAGAATGCGCATGAGTCCCCGCCGACGATGGTATGGGGGATGGGCTTTCTGGCCGCGGGCAGCGTCATTCTGGGCGTTGCACCGCAGTTGGCGGTCAACTATCTGCTCAATCCGATTCTGAATGCGCTGCAAATGAGCGCGGTGCAGGTGACTTGGCTTGGGCTGTCGTCCGATGCCGGCAGTTTCTCCAGTGTGGGCGGCCTGGTGCTGGCGGTGTTTTCGTTGATTGTGGGCGGAGCGATCTACGCGGTTGCTTACGTCTCGCGTCCTGCGCAGACTGCCGGAGCGGCGCTGGCTGGAGGGGGAATCTTCACCGGCGGCGAGCCGTTGTCGGAGCAGGGAAGACTGACGGCGGGGGATTTCTCCAGCATCTTCCTGCAAAACTGGCATGAGTTCTTCCGTTGGTCAAATGTGGATGCTGTTTATCTGGGCGTTTGGCGCGGCTTGCAGGTGGCCTCGCGCGGCTTGGGCGTGGTTGTCTCCTGGATGGAGCGTTACGCGCTGGCGCTGGTTGTTGTGCTGGCCGCAGCGATACTGGCGGGGGTTCGCTGGTTTGCGTTTGGTGTATCTGGCTGGAATTCGATCATTGCCTTGCCGAATTTGGAAATCCCGAAGCTGCTGATTGCCGCTTGTGCCATGGCCGGACTCGCCTTGGTGCTGGCCGCTCTCACGCATACAAAGAGCCGCCGCCTTGCGCCATTGATGACGCTGGCTGGCGCAGCCACCGTGGCGGGCTTGGTTGTGGTCGTTCCCAATCATTGGTTGCGCCTTGGATTCCTGGAACTGGGCGCATTTCTGACCGTGGCGCTGGTCTGGCAGAGCGCGCGCACGCAAGCGGCGAAGCTGACTTACCTGGCCGTGGTGCTTATCTCGGCATTGTCCCTTGTGGCCAGCGGCCTTTTACTGGAGCAGGGACAGTATGAATGGGCCTGGGCGCTGTTTATCACCAGCGTCTGCGTGAAGCTGGCCGCGGCGCCGATGTTCTTCTGGCTGCTCAGTCTGGCCGACGAAGTTCCGGCCGTTGTTCTAGGTTTGATAATCGCTGTCGTTGATATGGCCGCTTTCGGCGAGTTCATAGTTTCCGCGCGCACGATTCCTGACTCCTACCATCTTCATCCAGTTCTGCTGTGCGTAGCTGCCGCTACATCGTTCCTGGCTGCTCTTTTGATGCTCACGCAACGCAGCCTCAAGCGCTTGCTGGTTCTTTCGACGGTCGAGGACATCGGCTTCCTGATACTGGGAACAGCTTCTATCAGTTTGCTTGGGTTGGACGGCGCTGTGATTGCAGCCTCTACTCACGCTCTGGCCAAGGCTCTGCTCTTCATCTGCCTCGCAGGCCCCGAAGCTGACGGCGCGCTCGAAGGCGAGCCAAAGGGCCTGTCCGTGCGTTACCCGGTCAGCACTTTCGGCTTCCTCTTCGGAATGCTGGCCATGCTGGGCATTCCGCCGACGATGGGCTTCATCGGCCGCTGGAGACTCTACGAGACGGCCGTGCAAATCGGCTGGCCGCTGGCAGGGGTCTTCATTGTTTCGTCGATCCTGGCGCTGATCGCGTATACATTGGCTTTGACCCGCATCTGGTGGGGTCCGCCGGGCGAGCCAAGTCCGCCGCCAACCCCGGCGCATCCAACAAAGGAGCCATTTGTTTTACAGACCGTGATTGTTGCGTTGGTGGTGCTGCTGCTGGCTGCCGGCATTTGGCCGAACGCGCTGCAAATGCTACTGGGAGGTAGACCATGAACCTCTGGAACAAATTGATGTGCTACTCCCGGCGCCACAGCCCATGGCTCTTCCACATGAACGGGGGCAGTTGCAACGGCTGCGATATTGAGCTGATCGCCAGCCTCACGCCACGTTACGACGCTGAGCAGTTGGGCGTGCGCCTGGAAGGCAGTCCGCGCCACGCTGACATTCTTTGCATCACCGGCCCTGTCACCCACAATGCGGTGAACGCCATCAAGACTGTCTACGACCAGGTCTGTGGGCCCAAGGCTGTGGTGGCCATCGGCTCCTGCCCGGCAACGACCAACGTCTTCATCGATAGCCGCACGCTGGACGGGCCGCTCAACCGGCACGTTCCGGTGGATGTCTTTGTACCCGGCTGCCCGCCCCGTCCCGACGCCATCATCCAGGGTGTCGCCAAGGCGGCGGAGATCCTGGCCGAGAGAGCCGCGAAAAAGTTGCCCATCGCGCCTGTCGTCATGCCCTTGGTTGGGCCGGGATGCGAAGGCGCTTGCCCATGCGCGGCCACAACGGAATTGAAAAATGAAGAGGTGCGGGCATGAACATGGATCTGTTGATTGGCCTGAAAACCGCTCTCGCCCGCCTGCTCATCTTTCCCGGCTTGCTCTTTGCCGTGCCAGCCGCGTGGTTCTTCCTCTGGGTAGAACGCAAGGCGGTCGCGCGGATGCAAGGCCGCATCGGCCCTCCCTTTATGCAGCCGTTCTTCGATTTCATCAAGCTGCTGGGCAAGAGCACGCCACCTCGCAGCGGTATCGGTGGCCTGCTGATGAGGGCCTGGCCGCTGATTGCGGTTTCGGCGGCGGCGGGCGCGGTGGGCCTGTTGCCGGTGCTACCCGCTTCGGGCGGCTTTGAGGGCGACTTGATCTTGCTTCTGGCGCTGCTGGAAGTCCCTTCGATGTGCATCATCGCCGCAGGCTTCTCTTCCGGCTCGATCTTCGGCGAGATAGGCTCGGCGCGCGAGGCTGTCCTCAGCGTTTCCTACAACATCGTCTTCCTGCTGGCGATTATCTCCATCGCCGCCTCGCAGCACACATTCAGCCTCTCGGCGCTGGCGCAATTGCCCAGCTCGCCATTGCGCTGGCTGGGCATTGTGGCGATTCTGGTTTGCCTGCCCGCCAAGCTCCATCTGAATCCCTTCTCGCTGCCCAACGCGGAGCAGGAGATCTACTCCGGCCCCATGACCGAGTACGCCGGACCCGAGCTGGCCATGTGGGAGCTTTCGCATGGGCTGGAATGGGTTGCGGCTACGGGCCTGGTGGCGACGCTGATTGCTCCGGCCTTCACGCTCTGGTGGGTTGCCGCTCTGGTCTTCGTCGCGCTCTCCTTTGGCCTCGTGCTTCTGCTGTCGGTGGTGGCGGCGGCCACGGCGCGCTTGCAGATCGATACCACGGTGCGCTTTTACTGGCAATGCACGCTGATCTTCGCGGTTCTGGCCGTTGCATCCGCGCTTTTTATGAGGTTTAGAGCATGAATATTCTGACCATGATGTGGAAGAACCTGTGGGGCGGCTCGCGGACAACGCTCTTTCCCGCGCGCCCCAAGGTGAGCGAACACTACCGCGGCCTTGTCCGCTTCGATCCAGCGCTCTGCAGTGGCTGCGCCATCTGCAAGATGCGCTGCACCGCACGCGCCATCGAGTTCAAGGGCGGCAAGGGCGAGTTCACCTGGAGCTACGATCCCGGCCAATGCACCTTCTGCGGGCGCTGCGTCGAGGGCTGCAAGGAACACGCGCTCAGCCAGGACTCGGAGTGCCCGCCGATTTACCTTACCATCGGCGAACTGAAAAAATCCTACACTCTTAAGCGCAAGCCGCCCGTTAAACCGGCCGTCGCGGCGGCGCCGCCGGTCGCCGTACCCGCGGTAGAACCCGTCCCTGGAGGCACACAATGACCCCGCTCGAAAGCATTTCAGAAAAACTGGGGACCACAGAACCATGGATTCAAAAGGGCGGCGTGCATTGGCTCACACTGGGCGCGACGAATGTGCGCGAGCTGGCCAAGGCGATGAACGAGCTTCATGCGCGGTTCATCACCATCACCGCCTATCAGTTGCCAAAGAATGAGGGCTTTCGCCTGGAGTATCACTGGGACCTTGACGGCCAGTTGCTGGGCTTTAGCTTTCCGCTGGCCGCGCACTCCATCGATAGCATCTTCGACCTCTGCGAAGCCGCGGACTGGATCGAGCGCGAGATTCACGAGGAATATTCCCTGGACTTTCAGGGCCGCGAGTACGAACCATTGCTTCTGCGCCAAGGAGATACGCTGGGCGTGAATCTGCGCGACGCCGTAGCCGCGAGTAACACCGTGGCTGTAAGTCAGGAGAAAAAATGAGCTACAAAATCCCCATGGGCCCCTATCATCCGGCGCTCGAAGAACCCTACAAGCTGGATCTGATCTGCGAAGGCGAGACGGTGATCGACGCCCAGCTTCATATCGGCTTCAACTTTCGCGGCATTGAGCACTTGGCCGAGACGCGCAACTACATTCAGGTGATCGCGCTGATGGAGCGGGTCTGCGGCATCTGCTCGAATATCCATACGCTCACGCTCTGCAATGCGATGGAGGGGCTGACCGGCCTCACGCCACCGCCGCGCGCGCAATATATTCGCGTCATCATGGCAGAGCTGGAGCGGCTGCACTCGCACGTGCTCTGGGCGGGCATCGCAGCCAAGCTGATGGGCTTCAAGACGATGTTCATGACCTGCTTCGAACTGCGCGAGAAGGTGATGGACGTGCTCCAGGCGATCAGCGGCAACCGCGTCAACTATTCGATGAACCGCATCGGCGGCGTCAATCGCGACATCACCGACCCGCAGTCGATTCTCAGGCTGGTCGAGGCGCTCGAACTGGAGATGGGCCGCACCGTGATTCCTATCTTCACCACCAGCCGGACGGCTCGTTCGCGTTGCGCTGGCATCGGCGTGCTGACCACCGAGAAGGCCGTCGCGCTCGGCGTTGTCGGCCCCGTGGCGCGCGCCTCCGGGCTGCCCCAGGACCTGCGCCGCGCCGCGCCCTACGCGGCCTACACGGAGATGGATTTCGATGTGCCGGTGCAGCCGGCAGGGGACGTGACGGCTCGATTGCTGGTTCGCGCGCTCGAAATTATGGAGAGCTGCAAGATTCTCCGCCAGGCGCTCAGCAAGCTGCCTCCGGGCGAGATAGCCACCGAGGGCGAGAAGTTCGTCTTCACCACGGGAACGGCTACTGCTCGTGTGGAAGCGCCGCGCGGCGAGGTGATGTACTCGGTTTCCTGGAAAGAGGGATCAAGGAATCCCGCCCGCGTCCATGTCCGCACGCCAACTTTTGCCGTGATGCCGGCGATCCGCTGGATGGTGAAGGGCGCGCGGCTGGCCGACACGCCGCTGATTCAGGCCTCCATCGATCCGTGCTACTCCTGCACGGACAGGTAGCTGTTTTTCATTGCGTCAGAATGATCCGTGCCCCATCCTTCCGCGGTAATATCGCGGAAGGGTGGGATGCCTGAGTGATGGTGCTGTCTCCGGTTAGTTGACAATACTGAACAAGAACCAGCAACAGCAGCCATGGGTTTGCCCTGTAGACTTATGCTCAAGCGCAGATTGCGTAGAGGATCAAGATCGTGAACGAATCGACAACAACAGCAGATGACATGGTAATACGACCAAAGGCGGTCACTATCTCAACATGGCTTATGGCGATCCTCAACATTCTTGGGTATGCAATATTATGGGAACCAGATGCGCATAAGACGCGGTTTGCTGTATTCTTCTTCATCACGGTTTTCACTCTTACCATTGTGGCTGGTTACATCGTACTGTGGTTCTTTTGGAGAGGGAAGAATTGGGCGAGAATTCTCGTTTTGCTGAATTGCTTTCTCTGCTTCTATAACGTCCACGATGTTCACTTCTTTCTTCGAGTAAACCCTGTCGAGAAGGTGATGCTCTTGGGTGAAGCTGTGCTCGCGGTTTTCCTTCTTTACTATCTGAACACTCGAAGAGCAAGAGCGTATTTTAAACGGAGCAGAGTCAGTAATCAGGTCATTACGTCTTGATTACCGCCGCTTCGGAAGCTGCACCACTGCCGGATTCCAGCGATTCAAATTGGACCTCAAGATGGGCCATTCCATCAGCACCCCATCGGTCTGCTCCCGTAGGGAGCCATCGAAAATAGCCCAGGGCAAGCGCAGCGCAGCCCTGGGTAAGAGGCAAAGGGAGGGTCATCCGCCCCGTAGGGTCGGATCGAATGCTCTCGCAATGGATCACTGAATCCAGAGACCGTGCAGGGGTTTCACACCGCCCCTCCGGGGCGGGAATCTTTCGGTCGAACGCTTACCCAGGGTTTCACCCTGGGCTATTTTCGTCTCCTCCCTACGGGAGGAACTGCGTTGCTTGCTCGGATATTTCCTGCATATAGAATCGTTTCGGCGAATAGAATCGCTTTTCGAAGAGCTGTCTTTTTGAAATCCAAGATCGTCATGTGGAGTATACTGTGGAGTGGAGTCCACATATGGAGACAGTCCAGATCGTACTCGATAAGACCCTTTTGCAGGCCGCCGACCAGGCCGCGCGGCGAACGAAACAGAACCGTTCCGCGCTGGTGCGCGAAGCGCTGCGGGAACATCTCCGGAGATTGGAGGTGCGCGCCTGTGAAGAGCGCGACCGCAAGGGCTATGCGCGGCAGCCGCAGGACGAATCGCGTCAATGGGAAGCGGAGGCTGTATGGCCGGCGGAATAGCCCGTGGGGATGTTCGCCTTTACAACTTCGCCCCACCCGATAAGAAAAGGCCGGTGGTCGTTCTGACGCGCCCGAGCGCCATTGCCTATCTCGCGACGGTCACCGTGGCGCCTATCACCACAGCGATCCGAGGCGTGCCCTCCGAGGTTGTTTTGAGTGAAGAAGATGGCATGAAGTCCTCCTGCGCGGTGAATCTGCACAATGCGGTCACGGTCAGCCAGGATCGATTGGGCGCGCGGGTGGGCCATCTGAGTCCCATGCGCATGAACGAGATATGTGCCGCTTTGCGCTTCTCCCTGGGCTGCGATCAAGGCCACTCCTAGCGAAGGCGGAGACATAGGAGTTGACACCACTCCGCCTATCGCCGTGTAATAGAAGTGTTGGTTGTGGTGAAGGAGTTCACCCTTAACCGCTGTCCCCTCCCGTAGGCGCGACAGATGATGACTCCTGACAGGGTGTCCTGTTGCGGAGTCATCTTCCGGCACGATCCCTGAATGAAAATCAAGGAGTTTTATCCATGATGAACACGTGGGCTCTGGCTGCTCTATGGGTGGGTCTGGCTTTGGCCGCGACGCTGTTGGCGATCTGGTTCAAGATCTCGACGGCGCTCACGGAAATCGTAGTCGGCACGGTAGCCCAGTTGGTCATCGTGGCCTTCATAACGCGGGACGGGCTGTTGGGCAACACTCCGTGGATCGCCTTTCTGGCGGGCACAGGCGCCATCGTGCTCACCTTCCTGGCCGGCGCCGAACTCGATCCCGTAATCTTCAAAACCAAATGGCGAGAAACAACGGTCATCGGACTGGCCGGCTTCTTTGGCCCATTTCTCGGTTGCACGGCCATTGCGCATTACGTGCTGCATTGGGCCATCATGCCCAGCTGGCTTTGCGGCGTGGCGCTTTCAACGACCTCCGTGGCCGTGGTCTATTCGGTGATGCTCGAGCTGGGCTTCAACGTGACCGAGTATGGCAAGTCGATCCTGGCCGCCTGCTTCATCAACGACCTGGGAACCGTGATCGCGCTGGGGCTGATCTTTTCGCCGTTTACCATCAAGACGCTGATCTTTGTGGTTGTATCGATTGCGGTCTTCGTGATTTTGCCCTTTATTACTCCGTGGTTCTTCATGAAATACGGCGGGCGCGTCTCCGAAATCGAAGCCAAGTACATTCTCTTTCTCCTCTTTGCCATGGGCGGGCTGGCCATGTGGGCGGGAAGTGAAGCGGTGCTTCCGGCATACATGATCGGCATGGTATTAGCGGGAACGGTGGGCAAGGATCACTCGCTGATTCGCCGCCTGCGCACACTCACCTTCGGCCTGCTCACGCCCTTCTACTTCATTCGCGCCGGATCGTTTGTGCTGGTTCCGGTACTGATTGCCGCTCCCGCCGTGATGCTGATCCTCTTCCTGGCCAAGTCGCTCACCAAGGCGATTGCCGTCTATCCGGCGGTGCGCGCGCATCGCTACGAAGGCAACTCCGGCGCCTACTACACGCTGATGATGTCCACCGGCCTCACCTTCGGCACCATCTCCGCGCTCTTCGGCCTCAATCACCAGATCATCACCCAGACGCAGTACTCCTACCTGGTGGGCACGGTCATTGCCAGCGCCGTGATTCCGACCGTGATTGCCAACTCATTCTTCCTTCCACGCCATCTTCTGCCGCACGCGCTAAAATCCAATCAATCCACGCAAGATGTGCAGCCAGCCGCTGCCGGAGAGGCATAGGTCAAGCCCATGGGAAGCCCGGTTTTTGTTGGATTTCAAAGAATTCTGGTAGCCTTCGATGCGTCTCCGCACGCGGAACACGCCTTGAATGTCGCCCTGTCGATGGCGGGAGATATGAAAGCTAAGCTCTTTGTATTGGCGGTGATCCGTCCGCCCGAGCCAGCCGAGAGCGCGGAGTTTCATGCGGTCCTGGATGAAGGGCGCGAGCGCTTCGAGAGCAGTTTTATCCCCATTCGCGCGCGTGCAAAGGAAAGGGAGATTGAACTGGAAACCGATGTCGTTGTAGGCCATCCGGCGGAACAGATTCTTCATCGCGCGGACACCATCCAGGCCAGCCTCATTGTCCTGGGCAAGCGCAGCCACACCATCCTGCACCGCTGGATGCTGGGCTCGAACTCGGAGCGCGTTCTGAAGTATGCGCATTGCCCGGTGATGATTGTGCACTGATCGCTTCGCTGGCTGGAAGGCCTTGGCCGTAGACAGGAAAGCCTCTCATCTCAATCCGATGAGTAACGCGGTAGCCTTCCGCTGTATCGAGGGCAATGGATAGGCGTTTCCGCTATGACGCCGTGGTGAATGGCGAAGCGGGCAGTCCCTCGCCGTTGAACAAGTTGCATTGCGGGCTGTTGGCCCAGCCTTAGCGCACTTGAAGAGTCAACGATTCTTAGCCCAAAACCGATTATCTTCGGCTTTTCCAGGTTTAGTCGCAACTTTTACCGGCAATCCGTGTCAAAATGAGCAAAAGTGATTAATTTCCCGCAGCGGATTCCTGGGTGGGAAGCTCCGCAGCCCGGCAGGCCCGGTGCAGCTGGAGTCGCATCACGGCGAAGTGTTTCCATCTCCCGGAAGCGGGGAATACTGAAAGGCAGTTCAAGTTCCTGAGTACGGAGGAGCGATGCTATTGACGCGAACGTTGCGCACAACTGTAATTGTTCTCATTAATCTAGCTCTAATTGCCATCTTTCCCGCGCAGAGCCGCGCGCAGGCGGCACTGCTGATGGAGGAGCCGTACGGCTTCTTTGGCTCGGTCAACCCGACCGGGCACAATGCCATCTACTTTGAGCGCATCTGCGCTGAAACTCCCATTCGCCTGCGCCGCTGCCACGACGGTGAGCTGGGCGCCGTTCTCGCTCGCTACCAGGGCATCAACGGGTACGACTGGGTGGCGATCCCGCTGCTTCCCTACCTCTATTCAGTCGAGATCGCCTCGGATGTTCCCGCGCGCGTCAACCGCGAGACCGTCAAACGGCTGCGCAACCGCTATCATGAAGCGCATCTGCTCAGCCTGGGAGAACACCTCTCTCCCGGCAATGTGCTGCATGGCGGATGGACCCAGTTGGTAGGCGTCTCCTATGAGCGGCGCATCTACGCCTTCCGCTTTGAGACCACCGAGGAACAGGACGACGCCCTGATCGCGCGCATGAACGATAGCGGGAATCGCTCGCACTTCCACCTGCTGTTCAATAACTGCTCGGATTTCGCGCGACTCAGTCTCAACCTGTACTTTCCCGGCACCTTCAAGCGCAGCGTCTTCCCCGACGCGGGCGTGACCACTCCCAAGCAGATTGCCTACAAACTGGAGCGCTATGCCAGCAAGCATCCTGAGACGCAACTGACAATCTTCGAGATTCCGCAGATTCCCGGCTATCGCCATCCCAGCCGCGCGAACAAGAGCATCGCCGAGTCGCTGGCCACCACTGGCTATGCCATCCCCATTGCGCTGCTGAATCCCTACCTTGCCGGAGGCTTGTTCGTGGATTATCTGGTGCGCGGCCGCCACCATCTCATCCCCAAAAATCCGCAGCTTCTGGCGCCGAACAATTTAGGGGCATTGACAGCAGCGGCCCGCGTCGCTCAGAATCCGGGGAGCGCAGGTGTTCAGGCCCCCAGCGCCGTTGCCAGCGGTTCCGCGGAAGTTGACGGAACCGAAACAGCCAACTTCGGCCTGAAAGAAATCAAGGTCGCGCATGAGTAAATCTTCCGAGCAGAATCTCAAGAACCACGGGCGGCTCGATCCGCCGTTTCACTTTGTGCTGTTCTTCTTCCTGGTCGCCAACCTGGTCTTCTCGATCTTTCACATGATTCACCATCGGGTAGACGCCTACTTCGCCGGCCCATGGTACGTGGTGCTTTCGCTGGTGGCGTTCCTTCTCGTCTTCAAGGTACGCAGCTATCCGCTCAAGGTGCAGGACCGCGTCATCCGGCTGGAGGAGCGGATTCGCTTGCAGGCGCTGGCCCCCACGGCGTGGCACTCGCAGATCTATCGCCTTAGCGAGGATCAGTTGATCGGCCTGCGTTTCGCAGCCGATGACGAGGTGGTGGAATTGGCCAAGCAGGCGCTTGAACAGAATCTGGACCGCAAGCAGATCAAGGAGCGCATCAAGAGCTGGCGCGCCGATTACTTGCGGGTCTGACCACCTGCGGTGGGGCCAGTCGCTCGGCACCTGCGGTGCGGCCAGCGGCTCGCTTTTCGCTCGCAAGAGGTTCTTGCTTTCCCAGGTCTCAGAGGCGAGACCTGGAAGACCGGAATTCTATCTACGCATAACCTGCGCCACCTGCTCATTCACTGAATAAGTCAGCATCAGAATGCCGCTTGGCAGAGCCTTGCTCTCCTCCAGATGAAGAGTCTGGTGCCGTCCCTCCGGCAGCAGCGGAGTTCCGCTTCTCAGCAGTACCGGTATTACTTCGACCTCGACCGTATCCACGAGCCCGGCATCGAGCAAGCTGCAAAACAGCACACCGCCGCCCATGAGCCAGATGTCCTTGCCTGGCTGTGCCTTCAACGCAGCCACCGCCTCCGCGACGCCGCTGCTCAGAAGTGTGATGTTGGGGTGCTCATCGGGTTTCAGCGTGCGCGACACGACGATCCAACGGTGGCCGAGATCCGGCCAGTGAGCCGCCCTCACTCTGGCAACCTCGAAGGTTCGCCGG
The DNA here is from genome assembly GCA_003134855.1 of Acidobacteriaceae bacterium. Taxonomy (GTDB): domain Bacteria; phylum Acidobacteriota; class Terriglobia; order Terriglobales; family Acidobacteriaceae; genus Telmatobacter. The sequence goes on along the minus strand of PLCS01000004.1, from coordinate 140,838 downwards.
CCCATCAGTAGCGTGTCAAATTGAGCCCAGATCGCGGCAAAATCGATGGATGGATCGGAGACAATCCAGTCGTATTCGCCGTCGGGTCCGGCGATGAAGCCATCGAGGCTCATTGCCACGCCGTAGCGCAAGCGCCGCATTACCCCTCCTCCGCCTCGCGTAGTTTGGCGATCACGGTGAAGTCTTCCAGCGTGGTAGTGTCGCCCTTGATCTCGCCGTGCGTGGCCAGTTCCCGGAGCAGGCGGCGCATGATCTTGCCGGAGCGCGTCTTGGGCAGTGCCTCGGTAAAGCGGATGTCGTCGGGGCGGGCCAGGGAGCCGATCTCCTTCGAGACCCACTTACGGAGTTCGTCCTTTAATTCGTTGCTGGGTTCGTTGCCGCTTTCCAGCGAGACGAAGGCGGAGATGGCCTGGCCCTTGAGTTCGTCGGGACGGCCAACAACGGCGGCCTCTGCCACTTTGGGATGGGCGACCAGGGCCGACTCGACCTCCATGGTTCCCAGGCGATGGCCGCTGACGTTGATCACGTCGTCGACGCGGCCCATCAGCCAGAAGTAGCCGTCGGCGTCCTGGCGTGCGCCGTCGCCGGTAAAGTAGCTTCCGGGCACATCTTTCCAGTAGGTTTCCTGGTAGCGCTCGGGATCGCCGTAGACCGTCCGGGCCATTGAAGGCCAGGGCTTGCGAATGACCAGCAGGCCGCCGTGGCCGGCGGGCACCGGCTGGCCCTCCTTGTTGACCACCTCGGGCTGAATGCCGAAGAAGGGCCGCGTCGCCGAGCCGGGTTTGGCGGCCACTGCGCCGGGAATCGGCGCGATCATGATCGCCCCGGTCTCGGTCTGCCACCAGGTATCGACGATGGGGCAGCGATTGTGGCCGATCTTCTCGCGGTACCACATCCAGGCTTCGGGGTTGATCGGCTCGCCAACGGTGCCCAGCAGGCGCAGCGAGGCCAGCGAGTGCTTTTCCACATGCTGGTCGCCCCATTTGATAAACGCCCGAATGGCTGTCGGCGCGGTGTAGAAGATGGAGACCTGATGGTCGTCGATGATCTTCCAAAAGCGGGAGAAGTCGGGCCAGTTGGGCGCGCCCTCGTACATCAGCACCGTAGCGCCGTTCAGCAACGGGCCGTAGACCACGTAGGAATGGCCAGTGACCCAGCCGATGTCGGCCGTACACCAGTAGATGTCCTCGTCGCGCAGGTCGAAGACGTACTTCGAGGTGAGGTATGTTTGAACGGCATAGCCGCCGGTGGTATGGACCAGTCCCTTGGGCTTGCCGGTGGTGCCGGAGGTATACAAAATGTACAGCGGATCCTCTGAATCCATCTCTTCGGCGGGACAATCGGGCGCGGCGGCGGCCACCAGCTCGTGCCACCAATGGTCGCGGCCGGCAACCATCGTCATGGGCGAGCCGGTGCGGCGGAAGACGACCACATGCTTGACGGTATGGCAGGCGTTCATGGCCTCGTCCACGGTGCGCTTGAGCTGGATTTCGTTGCCGCGGCGGTAGCTGGAGTCCTGGGTGAGGATGGCGACGCAGGCCGAGTCGTTGACGCGGTCGGCGATGGCGTTGGCGGCAAAGCCGCCGAAGATCACCGAGTGCACCGCGCCAATGCGCGCGCAGGCCAGCAGGGCAATCGCCAGCTCCGGCGTCATGCCCATGTAAACAGCCACGCGGTCGCCCTTTTTAATCCCCAGCGCCCTGAGGGCGTTGGCGAAGCGCTGCACCTCGGCGTGCAGTTCGGCGTAGGTCAGCCGGCGCACCTCGCCTGGCTCGCCCTCCCAGATCAGCGCAGTCTTGTCGCGCCTTGCACCCAGCGCGTGGCGATCCACGCAATTGAAACTTAGGTTTAACTTTCCACCTACAAACCATTGAGCTAATGGTAGATTCCAATCAAGAACCTTCTTCCACGGCTGGAACCAATGCAGATCCTGGGCGACGCCGGCCCAAAAGCTCTCCGGATCGTCGATGGATTGTTTGTAGAGTGCTTCATACTCTTCCAGGCTCTTGATATGGGCCTTGGCGCTGAACTCCGGCGGAGGCGGAAAGACGCGGTCCTCGCGGAGTGTCGAGTCGATGTCCTGACTGGCCACGGCTAAAACGGGAATGGCAATGGCAGAAACAGGGCCGGCAACGTCAAAAACGGGCAGGGAAGTCATACGAACCGTCCTTTGGGGAAGAGGATCGAAAACGGTTCACGGCGCTCAGCGGGATGAAGCTCCCGTGAAGGCTCCGCGTACAACCAACTCTATCTAGAGATGCATACAAACGGCAAATGGACGGGAAGAATTGTGCCGGAGTTGGTGCGCATGGGAGTCTCAAGCGCCTGGAAGGGAATTGGTGCGCCCGGCTGCACAGATTTCTTCTGCGCGGTCGCGTACTCGCGCAGCGCCGCATTGATGCGGCTCTGGTAGCGCCGCCCGGTCGCGCGAAAGAAGACGATCAGGTCGGCGTCCAGCCGCAGCGTGATCTGCTGCTTATTCTCCGCCGGGACCAGTTCGGAGACGCGCCGCCAACCGCCGCCGGTCTGGAGGGGAATGTCGCTGAAGTCGATGGTCTCATCCGGCATCGCCTTGAGTTCCTCCCACGCCTGCCGCTCTTCAGCTTCAAGGTGGGAGGTTTGTCGGGATCAAGGTGAAAGTAAACAGTCTCAGAAGATTTCATTATGTGTTGGCCTGGACAAGAAACTCTTCCAGCGCCTTGGAAACCACGGCATTCAGTTTTTGATTGTGCTCTTCGGCAAACAGAGCCGCTTGCTTGTGCAGATCGGGTCCAACACGAACATTGAAACTGCCCTTGAAAGGCTGATCCGGAATCTTGCATTCCTCCGCGCAAAAGGCCAGGTACTCGTCCACGGCGGCGCGGAAGTTGGATTCCAAGCTGTCCACATCCGGCCCTTCGTAGACGATGGCATCACGAATTCCAAGCAACTTTCCGTGCAAAACATGATTATCGGTGCTCTATTCGACCGAGCCGTCATAGCCCTTGTAGTGGAGCGTTTGGCTCATGGAATTCTCCTAGCCGCTCCTCTCAAGCATACCGCTCTTGATGCCAAATCCAAGCCGAGCGGACGATCTGGTCGAGCTGGGTGTACCTGGGCTTCCAGCCGAGTTCGCGGATGGCCTTCTCGGAGCTGGCGACGAGCACGGCTGGGTCGCCGGGGCGGCGGGGATGAACCTCGGCAGGGATGGGGTGGCCGGTGACGCGGCGGGCCGACTCAATCACTTCGCGGACGCTGAAGCCCTGGCCGTTACCCAGGTTGAAGATGAGCCGGCTCGCGGATTCAGGGGCAGATTCCAGGGCATTGAGAGCCAAGAGGTGGGCATCGGCCAGATCAGAGACGTGTATGTAGTCGCGAATGCAGGTGCCGTCGGGGGTGGGATAGTCGTCGCCGAAGATTTTGATCGATGGGCGGCGGCCCAGCGCCACATCCAGAACCAGCGGAATCAGGTGCGACTCCGGCTCGTGGGCTTCGCCGCGGGTGATGCCGTTTGGTCCCTCCGGCGCGCCGGCCACGTTAAAGTAGCGCAGCGAAGCGACACGCAGGCCGTGGATGCGGTTCAGCCAGCCCAGCATCTTCTCAACCAGCAGCTTGGACTCACCATATGCATTGGTGGGAAGCAGGCGAGCATCTTCTTTGATAGGAATCACTTCCGGCTCGCCATAAACGGCGGCGGTGGAGCTGAAGACCAGTCTGCGGGGGCCGTGGGTAAGGATGGCTTCGAGCAAGGTGAGGGTCGAGGCTGTGTTGTTGCGGAAGAACCGCTCGGGATGAAGCATGGACTCGCCGGCCTCGATGAGCGCGGCAAAGTGAAGGACGCCGTCGAAAGGTCTTCCCTCCACTTTGGCGGAGAGGAAAATCTTCTCAAGAGTGGGCCGGTCAGCCAGCTCTCCCTCGACGAATTCCACGCCGGGCGGCAAAAGATCGTGCCGTCCATGGCTCAGGTTGTCGAAGACGACGGCCTGATGCCCATTCTCGGCCAGCAATCCGGCGACAGTGCCCCCAATGTACCCCGCGCCGCCTGTCACCAAGATCTTCACAAAAAATCTGTCCTTTCTTGAACACTTTGATATAAGATAAAGTGTATTACACAGGGCAGGTAGGGGCCGCGAGCCACCGCCGCCTACGGACCGTCGTATAGACGGCTGGCTGTATCCGGTTTCTGTGCGGCCCGTACTGGCGCAGGGCTTGGTTATTGCGGATGCCGTCTTGTGTGGATGGGCAGTTGGCGTATATCTGTAAAGTGCTGGATTGATTTTTTTGCTTGATGCCTTGGACAGAGTTGGGGTACTCGAATGTTCAAGATTCAAGCAGCCGATTTGTCGTATAGCGTGGAGACTTGCGGTGCAAGTTCTAATCGGGTTTGTGCCCGATACTCATTGCCCCAATCAACAAATATGAAGAGAGATTCCCTTTTTACCCCAATAGATCAAACGCATCGGCAGTATGCATCCGGCTTGGCAACGGGTCGTGGCGCGGCTGTGTCCTTACCGGCACGATTCTGGAGAGCGCAGCCAACCCTTCAGCGGATTGCGCATGCCCCGCGACGTTGTAAGACAGTTGCGGTCTCGCGCCAATCTGTCAAAATATCAACAGAGATGTGCAAGGCTCCCGCAGGGGATGGAAGCTATTCGAGCGCTTTCGCAGCGCGATTCTCCACTTCCGCCGGTTCCCGCGCCGCGGAAATAAGACTGCCCAGCCCCCAAGACCGTGAGCGAGGATTGAGACTATGCCGGTAACCCCTTATCCAGGAAGGGCCGCTTTCGGATTGCTCCCCGAGCCCGAGCGCAGCCCTGGCTCGTTCATCACCAGTATGGTGATCAACGGGCTGCTCCTGGCCTTTCTGTTCTACGTTGGGGCGACGGCCAAGAAGGCGCTTGATCAGCACCGGTATGAGGAGACATTGCTGGTTCTGCCGGCCAAGCCGGAGCCTCCTCAGCCGAAGGTGAAGCTGCCTCCTCCTCCCCCACCGGAGAAATTGCCGCCGGTTCCGGATGTGAAGCTGGAGGCGCCGAAGATCAATCTACCCAAGCCGGAGCCCAAGCCGGATATGAAGCCGATCCCGATCGAAGTCAAGCTGCCGACACCGGTGATTCAATCGGTCAAGCCAAAAGTCATTGAGGGGCCTCAACCCAAGCCTGTGCTGAATGTTGCAGCCAAGCCGGCAGTGGTTATTGCGCAACAGACCAAGACAGCGATGGCCGCTGCGGCCATGCCGGCGCAGGACAACCGCCTCAAGCCCTCAACGAAACCCGTCCACTTTGGCGACACCTTCGGGGTGACTCCAAATCCGAATGCAAAGGGACCGGCCACCGTGGCGGCCATCGGCAATCCGTATGGCGGGATGCAGGGTCCGGCGGTGGCGCCCCACGGAATCGTGGGCTCGACCGGCTTCGGCAATGGAACCAAATTCGGATCGAATGCCGGTGTGGTGGGCAAAGTAGCCTCGGCTGGCGTCCGCGTCACCACCAGCGCTCCTCTGTCCGTGAGTTCCGGCAAGGTGGCTTCGGCCGGTATTCCCGCTGCGCCTACTGCCGTGGCGGAAGCCCCCAGAACGGTCGGACCTGTTCCCACCGATCTGGAGGTCATCTCCAAGCCGAAGCCCCAGTACACCAGCGAAGCCAAGCAGCTCAAGGTGCAGGGCGACGTGATCCTGCGGGTTACTTTTGCGGCCAGCGGCCAGGTGATGGTGCAGGGAATCGTGCATAGCCTGGGCCATGGCCTGGACGAAGAGGCGCGCCGGGTGGCGCAACAGATTCGTTTCCGTCCCGCCACGCGCAATGGCCAGGCGGTGGACATGACCACCAATATCACCATCACGTTTCAGTTGGCGTAACTTCGGGGTTGCACGCAAGAACAATGGCTGCACTCAGCCGCTGGATACCGGAACAGCGCAAGCAGCCAGAAGTAGAGTTGAAAGAACCCAGCATAGGAGCCTGACATGACGTTTCGCAAGATCCCCCTCACCCTCCTGCTCATCATTCTGAGTGTCGCCAGTGCGAACGCAAAGAATAAGGAACCCAAGTACTCGCAGGTTCACCAGCTCACGCCGGAACAGGCCGCGCTGGTGGAAAAAGCCATTGGCCGCGAAAAGGCGCTGATCAAGAACATCCAGCAGCGCACACCGCTGGTGGAGACCTACATTCAAAACACCATGCCGGAGATCAAGCTCTATCAGGTGCCCATTTCGGATGACTATATGCTGAGCCGCATCGACTTCGGCAAGGTCACATTTTTTGACAAGGTCTACCAGCCCAGAGACACTGCCAAGCATGGCTACTTCAAGGGGTCATCCTCCGCCTTCCTGGGCCTGAACAAGATTCTGGGCCGGCGGTCGATTAGTTATATGCCGAATGGCTTTGCGCAGATGATGTTCCTTGATCCCAGGAGCTTCGACAACCAGCATTATGTCTTCAGCTATGTGCGGCGGGAGTTTCTGGGATCGGTACGTACCTGGGTCTACGACGTGCATCCCAAGGTCTCCGGAGCGGGCCGCTTCGTCGGGCGCATCTGGATCGAGGACCAGGAAGGCAACATCGTCCGCTTCAACGGCACGTACACCAGCGCAGGCGACGAGAACATCAACTTCCACTTCGATAGTTGGCGAATTAATGTGCAGCCGGGAATCTGGCTGCCGGTGGCTGTTTACGTGGAGGAGACGCACCGCACGCCGGGCGATAAGATCGGACTGAGGGCACAGACGCACTTCTGGGGCTACTCGCTCAGGCTGCCTACGCGGGAGAGCGAGAACGTCAGCGTGAAGGTGGACGACGCGATCGACAAGAGCGACGATTCGCAGGATGTAGGACCGCTGCAAGCCTCTCGCGCCTGGGTAACAGAGGCTGAAAACAACGTGATCGACCGGCTGGTAGAAGCCGGCCTGGTGGCGCCGCTGACCCCCGGCGGCTATGAAAACACGGTGCTCGACCAGATCGTCATCAACCTGCAAGTGCCCAACAACCTGGCCTTCACCGACCAGGTGCATACCCGCATTCTGCTTTCGACCACCATCGAAGCTACCACTGTCGGCAACACCATCCTGATCAGCAAGGGGCTTATCGATACTCTGCCCAACGAGGAATCGATCGCCTCGGTGGTAGCCATGGAACTGGCCCACATCGTGATGGGCCACCACATCGACACCCGCTACGCCTTCAACGACCGGCTGCTCTTTCCCGACGAAGCGACCTTCCGGAAAATCGACATGAACCATTCGGATCACGATAACGCGGAGGCCGCCAAGAAGGCCATGGAGTACCTGCAGAACTCCATGTACAAAGACCGGCTGCCCACGGCGGGACTTTACTATGCGCAGTTGGTTGACCGGGAAAAGGTGCTGACGGCTCTGAACACGCCCAAACTCGGCGACTCGCTGCTCAAGTCCGACGGAACCCCCTGGATGGCCGACCTGCAACACATGGCGCCCGCGCTGAATTGGGATGACCTCACCCAGCGTCCGGCCTTGCCCCTGAACAGTTGGCTTAAGACCGATCCATGGGACGACCGGGTGCATCAGATCAACGCCAAGATCTACGCCTACATGAACCCCCGCGACAAGATGCCGTTCGAGTTGACGCCGGTCTTCTACAAGCTGCAACGCTATGACGCGTCGCGGTTGACGCCGGCAACTCCGCCTGCCGCAGCACCCGCGCCCGCTGCGCCGGTTGCTTCGCCCGCCCCCGGCGAAGCCTCCCAGCCCACGGGCGCCGCGAACCCGCAATAGCATTCACCACGAATCTCAGGCCGGAATGCCCAGCGCACGGCATTTCGGCCCTGAGATTCCAAGCCAGGCACGACTGAAGTATCTTCTCCAACGGCGGAAATTCGCCCGGACTGAAAGCACCTTTTGCCTATGAGACGATCTGCCGCTCTTGTGTTCTCGATCCTGCTTGCCGCGGGAGCCGTTTCCGCCCGCGCGCAAGCGGTTGCCTCGGCCACGGCTCGCCAGTTCTCGATCACCGCCGGCGGGATGGCCTCCATCTTTCAGTCCGATTTCGCGGGGGACTGGCAACCTCCTTCCTTCCAGTATCCTGTCGCTCATACCAGCCCCTACCCGCTCTTCGGCGCGGGCGCCTATGTGGATGTGAAGTTCAGCCACTGGGTGCAGATCGAGGCCGAGGGCCGCTGGCTGCGCTTTAACCAGTACGGGGGCATCAGCCAGGACAACTACCTGATAGGTCCCAGGATTCCCGTCTTTCATTTCTTGCGGTCGAGCGTCTATGCCAAGGCGCTCGGTGGCTATGCAAAGATGAACTTCGACAGCCTCGGCGACAAAGGCACCTTCACGGACCTCGCCTTCGGCGGCGGCATGGATGTGAAGCTGACCAAGCGCCTCAGCCTGCGCGCCGTGGACTTCGAGTACCAGTACTACCCCAAATGGTCGAATTCCACGCTCTCGCCCTACGGAGCCAGCGTCGGGATTGGCTACAAGCTTTTCTGAGGCCGCTCCGCGCAACAGAGTTCTTTTCTCAGATTTCTGCGCGGATTATGGTAATCTGTCTTTTCCGGGACCGCAGAAACGCTGGCGCGTCTCTGGAATCCCTCGCGCAACTGGCGATTCAGGTGGGCCACCACCGGGGAGCGCGAGGCAGTCCAATGCCGATCGCCTGGGCACTCAGTTTCCTGTCCAGCGAATCCGTCGAAAGGACTGTCCATGACCCGTTTACAAAACAGTTTCCGTGATTTCCTGCTTGAAACCGATCCCGAAATCTTTGCAGCCATTGCCGGCGAAGAACTTCGGCAACAGCAAGGAATCAATCTGATTCCTTCAGAAAACTACACCTATCCGGAGGTTCTGGCCGCGCTCGGTTCGGTCCTGACCAACAAATACTGCGAGGGCTATCCCGGCCGCCGGTACTATGCCGGACAGACCTTCGCTGACCGCGTCGAGAACGCCGCACGGGAACGCGCCTGCCGGCTCTTTCGCGCCGAACACGCCAATGTGCAGCCGCTCTCCGGTTCGCCGATGAATCAAGCGGTCTATCTGGCCTTCATGAAGCCGGGAGATACGATTCTCGGCATGGACCTCTCCCACGGAGGGCATCTGACCCATGGCGCTCCCGTCTCGCACATGGGACAGCTCTTCAACTTCGTCCGCTACAAGACCAGGCCGGATCAGGCAGGCGCCATCGACTTCGACGAAGTGCGGAGACTGGCCCTGGAGACCCATCCGAAGATCGTACTCTGCGGCTACACTTCGTATCCGCGGGAGTATGACTATGCGGCCTTCCGTTCCATCGCCAGCGAAGTCGGCGCGCTGGCCATGGCCGATGTCTCCCACGTGGCGGGCATGATCGCCGCCAACGTCCTGCCCAATCCCCTGGACGCGGGCTTCGATATAGTGACCACGACCACCCACAAGAGCCTACGCGGCCCGCGCGGCGGCATGATTCTCTGCCGCAAGCAATACGCCAAGCAGATTGACAACTCCGTCTTCCCAGGCTTGCAAGGCGGGCCGCACATGAACAGCATCGCCGCCGCCGCGATCGCCTTCCGCAAGGCCGAGGAAACCGAGTTTCAAAACTATGCTCGCCAGACGCTTGCCAACGCCAGGGCCTTGGCGGAGGCGCTCTCACGAGCAGGCGTAACGCTGGTCACCGGCGGCACCAGCAATCACATGATGGTGGCCGACACCATTGCGAGTTTCGGAATCGACGGCAGGCAAGCCGAGGAGACCCTGGAGCGGATCGGCATCGCCACCAACAAACAAGTAATCCCAGACGACCCGAATCCGCCGCTGCGCCCCAGCGGCATCCGCATCGGAACACCGGCCTCCACCACGCGCGGAATGGCGGAAGCGGATATGGCGCGCATTGCCGGATGGATCGTGGATGCACTTCGGCATTCCGCAGACACAACACGTCTCTTCCGGCTGGCGAGCGAAGTGAAAGAGTTAAGCGTTGCCTTCCCCATACCGGGTTTCGATAACCTGCCATGGTAGTTTACGGGACTAACTCGTCTGGGTTTTAACCTCTACAAAAAGCCGTAACAATCCGCGCGGGCGTTACAGGCTGCGTAATCCCGACTGATTCCGCTGCCTGTAAGCCCGTGTCCTTCTCGTCATTCAAAGGGAATGCCCGCCACCCTTTTGTAGCGAAGCCTGGAGTTCGAGCACCTGCAACTGGACCTGCTTGATTTCTTTCAGCAATTCGACCTTGCTCCGGCTGACGTTATAGGACACCGTGTAGATCATGCTGAGGAAAAATAGGATTAAAAATGCGGTTTTGACGTTATTAGCCGGCGGACCCACGATAGAACCGGTCAGCACGATAACCGCCAATGCCGCCCCGGAAAATATCTGCGGCATCAACTTCTCCCAGAACAAAGCCTTCTCGTGCTTCGCCAGCAAGGACGCCGTCTCCTCCCGATAGCCCTCAAGATTCTCCGGCTGCGGCAAGCGCGCCAGCAATTTGTCGCGCATACTGCTACTTTTCTGTTCCATAACTCCTCCCACTTAGAATTTCCTTCATCGCTCGTTTTGCGTAATGGATGCGGGATTTCACCGTGCCTTCCGAGCACCCCACAACCGTTGCGATCTCAGCGACCGACAGGTCCTCCAGAAAATGCAGGACCAGAACCTCGCGATGCTTGAGACCGATCTCACCTATCGCCTGATGAACGGCCGCCGCATCTTCTTCCGCGAACGACGGCTCCTCGGCCTCCTGAAAATCCTCGAATTGAACCTTCTCCGCCTGCTCCCGCGAGTAGTTTTTGCGGATGCGATCCACGGCGATTCCATGCGTGATCGAGTACAGCCACGAACGCAGGGAGCCGGGGTCTTTCAACTTGCGAATGCCGCGAAAGGCCCTGATCCAAACCTCTTGAAGAACGTCGAGCGCGGAATCCGGATTGCCGGTCAGGCTGGTCGCGTAGTAGAGCAATGGCCGCTCCATCACCGCGATCAGGTCCTCGAAAGCGCCTGCGTCGCCAGCCTGGCATCGCAGCGCCATCCACTCGTATTGGATTCGATTCTCGTTCTCCATGGGCATTCGTTACATAAGTCGAAGGAAAAGCTCTTATGGTTCAATTTACGCGAAAACTCACAGCCGAAAAAAATGGCCGCTCGCAGAGAGCGGCCAGTTTCGGAATATCCCAGGCACTATTCCGTCTTTTCGGCTTTGTCTTTGTCCTTTGGCAGTTCGATGAAAAGAAGCCAAAAACGCGTCGATTGCGGATGGGCCTCGTCGATGGATACGATGCGGAACTGGTGGGGAGTGCCTGCGCGGAGTTCGTGACCGCTGGTGGAAACTTCATGGTCAGATACGGTCAGCCCTCCGTCCTTCTGTTCAGAGCAGGTGAGTCCGCTCCGCGCAACGGTTAGGTTGCCAACGGGTTTGTCGTGACTGCATTCCAGAACCTCGCCGTAACGAGAGAGTGACTTGCGATAGAAGGCAAGAACCTGGTCAGGCGAATCAGAGGTTACGTATTTGGCAATCATGATCCTAAAGTGCGTGTCGCCAAAGGTAAATCCAAGATCAGCGCTGTTGTCGTTGTCTTTTTCTATGGCGAGGGTTGCGCCGGGATAAGCGGGCAGGCCGATCTCTGTCGCTCTGGCGTTTTTGTTGGCATGAAGCTCCATTTTGAAATCGGAATTCTGCGCGATTGCGGCTGTGCTGCCCAAGAACAGGACGGCGGCGAAAGAAACGAATACGGGGAATCTGTGGATACGGCGAAGAGTCATGCGCATGGAGCTCCTTCTCTTCATCTTGAGTACGTACGCGAGCAGAGCGAAGTTCCGTGGCATAAAAAAATCATTTGAATGCACCAAAGCAAAAGGGCCGCTCGTCTTGAGCAGCCCTTTCGCTTGCAATGGTAGAGGGAACTACGCCGGCGAAGGCGAACCCTCAGGGAAGCCTGGTCCGCTGCGGCTTTCGGGCTTGAGCACCTGCTGCACATCGGGACCGCCGATATCCGAAGGCGTAGCCAGATTCGAGCGCACTGGGGGCAGCTCCTGGCCGTCGATGAGCATCTTGACCTCTTCTGCGTCGATGGTCTCGCGCTCCAGCAGCGCCGCGGCGATGCGGTGCATCGCGTCGCCATTCGATTCGACAATGGTATGGGCCGACTGGTAGGCCTCGTCGATCAGGCGACGCACTTCCAAATCAATCTGCCGCGCCGTCTCCTCGCTGAAGTCCCTGTGCTGGGCGATCTCGCGGCCCAGGAAGATTTGCTCCTCCTTCTTGCCGAAGGTAAGCGGGCCGAGGCGGCTCATGCCGTACGCGCAGACCATGCGCCGGGCGAGATCGGTGGCGCTTTCTATGTCGCTGCCCGCGCCGGTGGACATCTGATTGAGGAAGATCTCCTCGGCCACCCGTCCGCCGTATGCAATGGCCAGATTGGCTTCCAGGTACTCCCGCGTGTAATTGTGCCGGTCGCCGGGCAAAAAGATGGTGACGCCCAAAGCCATGCCGCGGGGAATGATGGTGACCTTGTGAATCGGGTCGGAGTGCTCACGCATGAGCGAGACCAGCGCGTGGCCCGCCTCGTGATAGGCGGTTACCCGCTTCTCTTCGTCGGTGAGCAGCATGGACTTGCGCTCGGCGCCCATGAGCACCTTATCCTTGGCCACCTCGAAGTCGTACATGGTCACCTGCTTGCGATTCATGCGCGCGGCGCTCAGAGCGGCCTCGTTGACCATATTGGCCAAATCAGCCCCGCTGAAGCCTGGAGTTCCGCGGGCCAGCACGTTCAGGTTGGTGTCGTCGGAGACGGGAACTTTCTTCACGTGGACGCGCAGAATCTCTTCGCGGCCACGCACGTCGGGCAGTCCCACCACCACGCGGCGGTCGAAGCGTCCGGGGCGCAGCAGCGCGGGATCAAGCACGTCGGGGCGGTTAGTGGCAGCCACCAAAATCACGCCGTCGTTGGACTCAAAGCCGTCCATCTCAACGAGAAGCTGATTCAGCGTCTGCTCGCGCTCGTCGTGTCCGCCGCCCAGTCCGGCGCCGCGATGGCGGCCCACCGCGTCGATCTCGTCAATGAAAATAATGCATGGCGCGTTCTTCTTGCCCTGCTCGAAGAGGTCGCGGACGCGGCTTGCGCCCACGCCGACGAACATCTCAACGAAGTCCGAACCTGAAATCGAAAAGAACGGCACGTTGGCCTCGCCGGCTACGGCCCTGGCCAGCAGCGTCTTGCCGGTTCCCGGAGGGCCCACCAGCAGCACGCCCTTGGGAATGCGGCCGCCGAGCTTCTGAAACTTCGCCGGCTCCCTCAGGTACTCGATGATCTCTTTCAGCTCTTCCTTGGCCTCATCCACGCCGGCCACGTCCTTGAAGGTGATCTTCTTTTGCTGCATGGAGAGCAGGCGCGCGCGGCTCTTGCCGAACGAGAGCGCCTTGTTGCCGCCCGACTGCATCTGGCGCATGAAAAAGAAAAAGATGAAGCCGAAGAGAAGGATCGGTCCCACGTTGAAGAGTACCTGCAACGGCAGGTTGCTTTGCTCCGCCTTCTTGGAGAAGTGTGCGTCGGAGGCCAGAAATGCCGTTTCAAGACCTTCAAAGTGCTCGCCGACGTGGGTGTGGAACTGCTCTTTGGGGTTGGCCTTCATGTGGCCGTGCAGCTCCGCGCCCTGGACCTCTGCATCGAGCACCTGTCCCTGCTTCACCTTGTTGAACAGGTCGGAGTAGGAAACCTCCGCATCCTTGCCCCCCATGTTTCCGCTCTTCGACATCACGCCCCAAAGCAGCATGCAGCAGATGCCGATAAAGACCCAAAACATGATCGCTCTGACGGTCGAATTCACCAGGATTCCTCTCTTCCAGCGTTGGAGAAGCCGCCAGGCGGCTCTCCAGCACTGCTAACCTCACTCTTTAGACGCCGGTACGTTCCTGAAAGTCACAGAAAGTACACAATGTCCCGGGCGGCAGACACAACAACGACCCCGCCCGAAAGAGCAGATAGACTGATTGTACTCTCAAGTCTGGAAAACTAGTAGCAATTTGGGGGCCGGTTTCGGCGGCAAGTGGAGCATCATCCCACGCGTCAATTACCAATCCTGGAAGGCTCGACCCCATCATCCTCCAGGCTGGCAGCCACGACGCGGATTCCCGGAGCCGGCTCTAATTCAACTCCCCGCATCCAGATGATGCGGCCTTCGAGTTCAAGAACCGGCCAGAGGGCGCGGCTGGAGCCGGTTACCTTCAATCGCTCTAATACTTCCTTTACCTTACGCGGGCCGGAGGAGTAGCGCAGTTGAACTCGGTCGCCGGGCTTCCAGTTGCGCAGCTTGGCGGTTTGGCCCTCAGTTGCCCTGGCTGGCTCGGAGACTTCAATCTTCAGCCGCAGACCGAAGGCGGTTACCTCGCCGGGAATCGCAACGCTGTACTCGGCAGCCGCATCCGCTCCCGCAGGCGTAACCGGCAGAATCGCCAGCCGCAACTCTCTCGGCGTCCGCTCGGCGCGCAACCCCTGCACCAGCTCCAATCTCTGTCCGGCCCTTCCGACGAGTGCCAGCGTGCGCAGCGCCTCGGTCGCGGGAAAATCGAGGGCCGCGCCCAGCTCTTCCGCGGCGAATCGCAAGAGCCGCCTCTGCAGGGCCGGAGCGAGCGCGGCCAGGCGGATGACGTCGAGCGCCAGACCATCGCCGGTCGCGCGGCCTCCGCCCCGTACCGGACGGCCATGTAGAAGTAACTGCCCGGCTACCTTGGCCACTTCGGCCTGCCACCACGCCTCCTCGTCGCGTGCCAGCTGAGCCATCTGCGCCAGGTGCTCGCGCAGACGCGGGTTCCAGCCCTCCAGCAGCGGCAGCAGCTCGTGGCGGATGCGATTGCGAGTGAAGGTGAGATGGCGGTTGGAGGAGTCTTCGCGCCAGCCCTGGCCCAGCGCGCCGAGATAGGCCTCGACCTCAGCCCGCGTCGTGGAAAGCAGTGGGCGAAGAATCCTGCCTTCGGGAAACTCGACCACCGGATGAATGCCGCTTAGGCCTTCGGTCCATGCGCCGCGCAGGAATTTGGCCAACACGGTCTCGGCCTGATCGTCGCGAGTGTGGGCGGTTGCCACAACCTCCACCTCGCCCGAGGCCATCAGTTGCCGGAACCAGCGGTATCGCAGATGGCGAGCGGCTTCTTCGATGGTCTCGCCGTTGGCCTTTGCTTCGGCCTCGCAATCCACCCGTGCCTCGTGAAAGGGCAGGCGCAGATCAGCAGCGAGTGCGCGGGCAAAGGCCAGATCACCGTCGGCCTCTTCGCCGCGCAGGCCGTGGTGCAGGTGGGCGGCGTGGAGCACCAGCCCCAGTTGCCTGCTCCGCTCCGCCAGCGCGCGCGTCAGGGCGACGGAGTCAGCGCCGCCGGAGAGGCCAACAGCCAGGCGCAAGCCCGGCTTGAGCAGTGTTGTATCGATTGCGAGCGTTGGAGGTAGAACGATGCGCATCCCAAAATCATAATGCGCCAATGCGGTTACTCGCCCAGCATGATGCGCTGAATTCGCATGGCGCGGCCGGTCATCGGATCGCAAGCCACCAGCGCGGCGCACATCTTGGGGTTTCCCTTGGCGGCCTCGAACTTGCTCGGCATTCCAGTGAGAAACTTCTTGAGCACCAGCTCCTTTTCGACGCCGATCACGCTGTCGTAGGGGCCGCTCATGCCCACATCGGTCTGGTAAGCGGTTCCACCCGGCAGCACCCGCTCGTCGGCGGTCGGAATGTGGGTATGCGTGCCCAGCACAGCGGTCACGCGCCCCTCCAGATGCCAGCCCATCGCCACCTTCTCGCTGGTGGCCTCGGCGTGAAAGTCCACCACAATGACTTTGGCCTTGATCTCTTTGAGCAGCGCGTCCACGGTATGAAACGGGTCGTTGGTCGTATTCATGAAGACGCAGCCCTGCAACTGAATCACCGCATACTCCACGCCGCTCTGCGTGCGCCCTTGATAAACGCCATGGCCGGGAACGCCCGGTTGCAGGTTGGCCGGACGCAGTATGCGCCGCCCGCGCTCATGGCCGTCGGCTGGCGCGGCGTTCATGGTGTCGATCAGCTCGCGCTTGTCCCAGACGTGGTTGCCGGTGGTTAGCACATCCGCGCCCAGATCGAAGAGATCCTCCGCAATCTGCGGCGTCAGGCCAAAGCCGCCGGCGGCGTTCTCGGCATTGATGATGGTCAGCTCGACGTTGTGCGCCTCGCGCAGATGGCCGATGTGCTCGCGCACGATCCTGCGCCCCGCGCTGCCGAAGATGTCGCCGATGAAGAGAATGTTCAATGCTGCTCCTATAGTTCTCAGTTCACAGTTCACAGTTCTCAGAAAAACGGCTGACAGCCCGGAACAACTGACTACTGAGAACTGACAACTGACGGCTGATTCCTCATCAGCGGAAACAGAATCACATCGCGGATGGACTTGGATCCGGTCAGTAGCATCACCAGCCGGTCGATGCCGATGCCCTCGCCGGCGGTCGGAGGCAGTCCGTAGGCCAGCGCGCGCACGTAATCCTCGTCCATCTGGTGAGCCTCGTCGTCGCCCTGGGCGCGCTCGGCAAGCTGCTGGGCAAAGCGCTTGTGCTGCTCGACCGGATCGTTCAACTCGCTGAAGGCGTTGCCCAGCTCAAAGCCGCCACAGAAGAACTCGAAGCGCTCCACGTGCGCAGGGTCGTCGGGCTTGGCCTTGCTCAGCGGAGAAACTTCCGTTGGGTAGTCGTAAATAATCGTTGGCTGGATGAGGTTTGACTCTACGAGCTCTTCGAAGAGGGCATAAATGACTTTGCCAAGCGATTTGTCAAGGGCTAACCTTGCGCGAGCATTACTGAATAATGCAATCGAGATCTGTCGTAATGCCCTCCGAATTACAAACTGGACTTCATCATCGGTAGATTCTGTTTCGGCTGACATATACTCCGGATTTGCTTTCTCGTCAGCTTCCTGGATCTGTTCTAGACGTTCCCAGGCTGATTGCAGAACAGCATCAAGCGAGTGCCAATCTGAGAATGACTCCGTACTCGGCTTGGCCTCCAACTCCTCGGGCCATTGCTTGATGATCGCCTCCACCATCGTTAGCCGCGTCCACTTACTCAGATCAATCTCAACGCCATTGAAGTTCGTGATCGTCGTTCCGTTCACTTCCTTTGCGACGAACGCGATCAGCTCTTCGGTCAGCGTCATCAGGTCGTGATAGTTGGCGTAGGCCTGATAGAACTCCAGCATCGTGAACTCGGGATTGTGCTGCGTGCTGACGCCCTCGTTGCGGAAGTTACGGTTGATCTCATAAACTCTGTCAAAACCGCCGACGACCAGCCGCTTCAGATAAAGCTCCGGCGCGATGCGCAGAAAAAGATCCAGATCGAGTGCGTTGTGGTGCGTGGTGAAGGGCCGCGCCGCCGCGCCGCCGGCCACCTGCTGCATCATCGGCGTTTCGACTTCGAGGAATCCGCGCTCGTCGAAGAACTGCCGCAAGGCCTTCAGAGTTTTGGCGCGCTTGACGAAGACCTCGCGGGCATCGAGGTTGGTGAAGAGGTCCACGTAACGCTGGCGGTAGCGCAACTCGACGTCGGCCAGGCCATGGAACTTCTCCGGCAGCGCCAGCATCGCCTTGGCCAGGAAGGTCAGCGTCTCGACGTGGACGGTCAGCTCGCCGGTGCGCGTGCGGAAGAGGTAGCCGGTGACGCCAATGTGGTCGCCCATGTCGAGCAGCTTGTAGAGCGCAAAGCCCTGCTCGCCGACAGCGTCCAGACGGACGTAAATCTGCAGCCGCTGGCCGTCTTGTTGCAGGGTCGCGAAGCCGGCCTTGCCTTGCGCGCGGATGGCCATGATGCGCCCGGCGACGGAGACCATCACGCGCGGCGCTTCTAAAAATTCAGTCGTTGCCTCACCCCATTGGGCGCGCACCTCAGGCACAGTGTGCGAGGCAGGGAAGTGGTTGGGATAGGCGGCCTGCCCCAGCTTGACGATCTCTTCGAGTTTTGCCTTGCGCAGATCGAAGAGGCTGCGCTCAAATTCCGAATCGAACACTGAACTTCCTTCCATTTTTCGGGCAAATGCCTGAAAGGGAAGTATACCTGTTCGCCGGTTTGCACTGTATGCTGAAAGGAGTCACCATCAGGGCAATCGCCTGGAGGAAGGATGAATTCTCAGCAAACTCATGCGGACGCATCCCATGGCAAGAGCAAGCGCGAAATTCCACGAATCCGAATTCAGGGCACACAAAAATCAGCGAAAAACGTCCATTTTTTGCGAAAAACGACGCTTTTCGGGCTAAAAAACGGGCAAAATCAGTGGTTTAAGGTTACTGATCAGTCAATGGGATAAAAATTCAACCTATTGATTCAATGCAAGTTACGTGCAACGCGATGGGCCAAAACGGCCTCCACAGCCCAGGGGGGGTGGGGGTCCAGGCTCACCGCATCCCAATCAGGCCCATTGGGGAGGACCGATACGCTTTCAGAGTAGCAGGCAGCCTGATAAATATCTGCAAAATGCCTTCGTGAGGTTGCCCTGGAGTCACCATGCCCTTTCACCGCGACCTACCGGAGTCGAAGCCGCCCGAGAAGTCCTCGGGCGCGCTGCGCGGCTACGTCGAGGCGGAAAAGCTGATGAACCTCGCCTTTGTTTTGCCCGCGGCGGTGGCCATCTGCGGGGGCGCCGGCTGGTGGGTGGGCAATCGCCTGCATCAGCACTGGATTTTCATCGTTGGCATTGTCTTTGGCTGCATCTCCGGGCTGTTTTATGTGATTCAGCAGGCGATTGCCACCGAAAAGAAATCCCGCAAGGAAGACCCAATCCGGAACGGGAGCGGGAAGGGAAGCGGCGACCTCGAATCATGACCCAGGAAACCCATCCCATCGTTGACCTTACCCAGGCAGACCTGGATGCATTGCTTCAACGAGCACTGCGCAACACGCTGATTCTAGGGATAGTTGCCGCTCTGATTGTATGGATCGGCGGAGGCTGGCGCAGTGCGGCCATGCTCGGGACCGGCACACTGATTTCGGCCGCCAGCATCTGGGAGTGGCAGCGCCTGATTCGCCTCATCAACGCCCGATTGGACAAGCAGAAGACTCCGGCGAGCGCTCCGGTGGTGGTTCTCTTCTTTGTGCTCAGGCTCACCGTTTTTGCCGGGGTGATCTATGGTAGCCTGAAATGTTTCCATGGCTCGATTGTGGCGCTTCTCTTTGGCGTGGCTTTGGCGGCACTGACCATAGTCTGGGAAGCGATCCGGTTGCTGCGCGAATAGAGCATTTTCACAGTCCCTGAAGGGTTGATTTCGTGGTTTCCCACCCATTCCACAAAGAACGTGAAATGGATGGGGCACGGAGATTCCTTACGCCATCAGTGAAAATTCTCTAGCGGCGGCGGTGGACGAGATGGAAATCAATCTGGAACAGGCTCCGCAGCGGATGCGTTACGCTGCCCGGAGACGGAAAGACTCAAGGATTCATGCCGGAAACATTCATACTTGTACGCTTGCTGGATGCCCTGTTGAGGGGCGTTGAGATCAAGGCCTTTCAATTGATTGGCCTTTCTCCGGCCATCGCCGCCGAAAAGGCCGCCGGTATCAATCAGGCCTTTGCGCTGGAGTTGCTGATCGCGGCCGGGCTCATCGCGTTTTTCGTTGTCGTCCGCTTGAGCCTGTCGGTGGAGAGGGTCAACCCTGCGCAGCATATCGCCGAGATGATTCACGAGGCCATCGGCGGTCAGGCCGAGCAGGTGATCGGCCACGGCTACCAGCACTTCCAGGCTTACGTGACCTGCATCTTCCTGTTTGTGCTGCTCAACAATCTGAGCGGGCTGATTCCCGGCATTACGGCTCCCACCACCTCGATGATGGTGACGCTGGGCCTTGCCATTCCCACCTTCCTCTACTACAACTTCCAAGGTATCCGCGTCAATGGCCCCAAAGGCTATCTGAAGCAATTTGCCGGTCCGATCTGGTGGATGTCCTGGCTGATTTTACCCATCGAGATGGTCTCGCATCTGGCAAGGGTCATGTCGCTCAGCGTCCGTCTTTACGCCAATATGTTTGCCGGCGATCTGGTGACGCTGGTCTTCTTTTCGCTGATTCCGGTGGGCATTCCGGTGATCTTCCTGGGCCTGCACGTTTTTATCTCGCTGATTCAGGCCTTCGTTTTCATGCTGCTCACGATGATTTATCTCTCGCTGGCGATTTCGCACGAGCACTAAAAAGCAGCTTTCAGCTTTGGCATTGAACTGTGAACTGCATAGCTGTGAGCTGACGGCTGAAAGCTGATAGCTGTTTTCAACAAGATTCCGCCGGAGAGCGCTTCCGCTCCGGGTCAACGGTAGGCCGCAAGCGTGAGGGGGCCAGCATGGTGAGCCTCAACCACCCACTGGCGGCCAATTCAGGGAAGCTGGAGAACTATGCGGAAACTTCAATATGTGTTCATGGCCCTGGCGGCGCTTTGTTTCGCCGTTCCGGCCTTTGCAGACAGCGGTTCAGCCGCTGTCAATCTGGTGCCGATCGGCGCCGGTTTGGGGATGGGTTTGGCCGCCGGTCTGTGCGGTCTCGGTCAGGGCAGGGCGGTCGGTTCGGCCGTCGAAGCGGTTGCCCGCAACCCCGGCGCGCGCCCTGCAATCTTCACCTTCCTGGTCCTCGGTCTGGCGCTGATCGAGTCCCTCACCCTGTTCACCCTGGTGATCGTTTTCGCCAGGATGTAGTCAGATTGTTTTCGCAAGAAGCAAAACGGCCCCGCCCGAGCGGGTGGGGCCGTTGTGTCTTCCCAGGCTCTTACTGGCCTTCCGCTCCACCGCGCAACATCTGGATTGCCTGCCGGTAGTCGAGCTTGGCGGGGACCGGCGCATACTGGCTCATCTTCTGCACGGTGTCGAAGCTTTTGGTCTTGAATAGTATCCGTAGATCCATCTTCATCTGGAAGCGCACAATGCGCCACTGCCCCGCGCCCACCCTGGCCTGTTCGAGCACAATCCAACCGCCCTTATCCAGCTTGCCCAGAATGCCCCAGCCGTAGTCGGTGTCCTGCTGCAAGTGGCCCTCGAGGCGCGTCACGCGCTCCTCGGCGGCGTCGATCCAGAGTTCGCCGCTCAATGCGGTCAGCGCCTGCGTCTCCATGTCGGGTGGGCTGAAGCCGGGGTTGGGCCGGAAGCGGAACTTCCGCACTGCTCCAGACGGACCCTGACCAGCGCCCTCGTACTCGTACGTGAATGCCTGGGGCAGCATGCGCAGCAGCTTCAGGACGATGCCGGTCTCCGCCTCCTCGCTTTGTTTGCGATGCCGCTGCCGGCCGGGATCGCCGAGCAGCGCATCGAGGCGGGCCTCTTCCTTCTGCGCGTCGACCGGGCTGAGCGGCTGGTCGCTGATTTGTACCAGGCGGGCGACATCGCCGTCGCGGGTCTCCACAATCTCCTTGGTCGAGGTCACCCGCGGGCTGGATCTGCGCAGCCGGTAACGCATGGGGTGGCTTGCGTCCCGGGCGGAGAGCGCCTCGGTGGCCAGCGCGCGCGCCACCAGCGCCTGGGCCTGCGCGGGCGCCAGGGCGGGAGCGGTCTGGGCTGTGGATGCGGCGGTCCAGGACAGCCACAAGAAAAGCGTCAAGAGTTTGCGCATACTCTCCAGTTTAGCGGGCCTGGGCCGTGATTGAATCCTTTGGCTGGTTAGACGCGCAGACGCCTTGAACGCTGCCATGGTTGTCGCAAAGGGTCCGGGTTGCGTATAGTTCGTGCAGGGCCAATTGCAATGAGCGAACTCTCACAGACTGACGCGTACGGTCTTTGACCAATGCTCTCTCGAGGGCGACAGCCGGAGTCGAGCATCGGTTTGAGCAATCTCTGAGCACACACGAAGGAAGGCCCCCGGAAGGAAGTACATTATGGCAGTGGAAAACGCTCCAGCGCGCATCGGCAAAACCATCGTGATTTGCGGCGAAGTGAAGGGCAGTGAAGATTTAATTGTGGATGGGCGAGTGGAGGGGACTGTGAACCTCTCGGAGAGCCGATTGACCATCGGCCCCACTGCAAACGTTGCCGCCAACCTCTCCGCCAAAGACATTCTGATCCTGGGTCAGGTTCAGGGCAACATGGTCGCCAGCGGCCGCGTCGAGTTGCGCGCCGGCTCCCAGGTGGAAGGCGATATCCGCGCCCTTCGTCTGGCGGTGGAGGACAACGCGGTCTTTCGCGGCAAGGTGGATCTGACGCAGGCTGTCTCCAGGGGCCCCAATGGCGCAAGCGCGCCGCAGGCCGGCGGCTCCTTTTAACAACTAGCTACGCGCCGGTTCTAGCGCGTCTCATCGGCTCGACCGCAAGGGGATTTGAGGGTGCATAGCCATTGGTTTGGCAAGAAACCGGAGATCGTGCCTCCCGCCTCCGTCCAGGGCCTGGCCGGGCCCAGAGTGCTGCGTCACTCGGGCGGATGGGCGGCCCTGCGCAGGCGGCTTCAGACGGACTCCGGCCTTCACGCAATGGACATTGGCTATACCTCTCCGGCCAACATCAACTACCTCACTGGCCTGGGCCACAGCGTCTTCCTGGCCGATGTGGTTCACGATGCCTGTACGGGGAACTGGCAGACCGGCGCCGGCCCGGACGGCAACCCGGCTTGGAACGTCGAGGGCTTTCTCTCGCAGTCGCTCAACTTCTCGGGCCGCACGTTTGATGTGGTTCTCTTGTGGACCGCCCTTGACTATCTTCCCGAAGCCCTGGTGGCGCCGGTGGTTGAGCGCCTCTTTGAGGCCACCAATCCGGATGGGCAGGTGCTAGCCTTTTTCCATACGCGGACGCAGGACGAGGAAACGGCGCACTGCCGCTTCCATGTCACTGCCGGCGATGATGTCGAAATGCAGTTGGCCGAGCAGTTTCCCATTCAGCGCGCTTTCACCAATCGCAGCATCGAGCGTCTGTTCGCAGCCTGGTCAGGTTACCGCCAGTTTCTGGCCAAGGACGGCGTCTCGGAAGTCATCATCACACGCTGACGGCGCGGACGGCTCGATCAACCTCGTGAGGAGGAACCATGATGAACTTGAAAGGAACACGCATCACCTGGCTGGGACACGCCACCGTGCTGGTGCAGACCGCCAAGGGCACAAACATCCTGATCGACCCGTTTATTACAGGGAATCCCAAGTACCCGAAGGGATTTGCCCTGCCGGAGAAGATCGACTACATTCTGGCGACGCATGGTCACAGCGACCATATCTCCGACGTGGCGCCGGTAGCCGCCAAGCATCATTCGACGGTTGTGGCGATCTTTGAGCTGGCAAACTATCTCGGAGAGAAGGGCGTTGCCCAGACGATTGGCATGAGCCTGGGCGGAACGGTGCAACTGAACGATGTCGCGGCGACGATGGTCGAGGCCAAACACTCGTCGTCCGCGCAGGATGAGCTGGGAGTCCACTATGTGGGCGTCGCGGCGGGATTTGTTTTGACGATTGCGGATGGGCCGGTGCTCTACCACGCCGGCGATACCG
Organism: Acidobacteriaceae bacterium; assembly: GCA_003134855.1. GTDB lineage: Bacteria > Acidobacteriota > Terriglobia > Terriglobales > Acidobacteriaceae > Telmatobacter. The sequence continues at coordinate 117,477 of PLCS01000004.1, read as the reverse complement.
CGGTCTTTGGGGACATGGCCCTGATCCGCGATCTCTATCAGCCGGAAGTGGCGATGCTTCCCATCGGCGGGCACTACACGATGGGTCCGAAGGAAGCGGCGCTGGCAGCGCATTTGCTGGGTGTAAAAACCATCCTTCCCATCCACTTCGGAACGATTCCGCAATTGAAGAGGACTCCGGAAGAGCTGGCGCCATTGGTCGATGCCGGCGTCCAGGTGGTGCGCTGGACGCCCGGAGAATCCATCTGAATCTGTTTCCGCGGTGAAGGGACGGGGAGATGCTGTTAGAGATAATGGGGCGGCTTGGGTGAACGGCCCGGCAGCCCGGGCAAGGTCGTGTTGCCGGTAAGTTCCGAGACGCGGGGGGGAGGAGCGCCGGAAGCCTTGGCGGCGCGATAGTTGCGCAGGTCGCGCAGAATCTCTTGCTTCTCCCGGGCATACTGGCCGGCCAGATGGGTCAGGGCATAGGTGATGATGTCGCTGTGGTGCAATTCCAGCATGGAGGGATCGCGGCGCATATTCAGCCACAAGCGATGCACCAGTTGCACGTCGTCGGGACTCAGGGTGGGCGCGTGCGGCCCGATGAAAAAGACCTTGGTCTGGCCGTCATGGCCGATGACATAGTAGTTGAACTGGCGCTTGGGCTGAGGCAGCGCCTCCCAGGCCTGTCCCAGGTGGAAGGCCTGATCCTCGGCGGTCATCCGGGTGGAAACTCCGGAAACCACAGAATCCATTTCCAGCGAGCTTGCGCCTTGCGCCAGCGCCGCGTAGACATCTCCGGCGGGAACCACCAGCAGCGAGACTTTCTTGCCAAAGCTCTCGGCAACAGAGACAGCCTTGGTGAAGAGCATCTGCTCGTGATCGCTGAAGCTCTGTTCCTCGGCGCTCAGATACTCCGGTCCGCCTACGCCCATGATGCGCACGCTGATCACCACCACGTCCTGATCCTCGGTGCTGGTGTGGGAGAGCGTCCATTTCAGAGCAAGGGGATTGGCGGCGTCGCGCATGGTCACCATCACGCCGCCGGGACGGATGGCAGCCGACTCCGAACTGATAGTGTCCTGATGTTCGAGCTGAAACATATCCTTCATCTGCAGGGCAGTCAGAGCGTGCTTGCGCAGGTTGCTGCGCTCGGAGATGGTAAAGATGATGAAGAAGCCGGCCGTAAAAATGACACCGCTTACCGTGGCCACTGATTTGGTGAATAGATTGACGGTGGCCACTGAGAGCAGCACCAGAAAGACCGAGAGCAGGCCGATGGGAATCTCGAACTTGCCGATGCGCAGGTTGGGCGGAACCTTCCAGCCGCGTTCGCCGTGGTACTTCCCGCGCAGCACCAGCATCGCCAGGCTGTTGAAGGTGAACGACCAGATCACGCCGAAGGCGTAGGCCTCGCCCAGGATGATCACGTTGCCCCGGCTGGCGATAATCGTGATCATCTGCAGGATGAAGACCATGTTGATGATGCGATAGCTGGTGCCGAACTTCACGTGCGGCTTGCGGAACCAATCGGTAAGTACGCCATCCTCAGCGACGCGCATCAGCACGCCGGTCGAACCGATCATCGAGGTATTGATGGCGCCGGAGAGAATCAGAAAGCCGACCAGCACTACAAAGATGCGGAAGGCGATGCGCCAGAAGAGGGGACCGACCATGTACATGGCCAGGCCGGCGATCAGATTGTCCTGGTAGACGTGGGTGATCTGCCATGCGGGAATCAGCATGGAAGCCAGCAGCGTGGCGCCGCCGGTGAAAATCAGGCTGTAGAGGGCAATGACGATGGCCGCGCGTTTGAGGTTCTTGAGCTTGGGATGCTCGATCTCGCGGTTGACCTGGGCCAGGGTCTCTTCGCCGCTCATGGCCAGAATCGAGTGGCCGAAGGCCATGAGAATGCCGAACAGCCCCAGCAGGGGAAGCAGTTGCGGCGATCCTCTCAGGAAGCCCAAAGCATCGCTGCTGAACTTGAGATGCGAGGGTATGGGCGACGGCGGCACGTGAACCCCGAGCATGAATACCGAGTAACAGCCCCACGCGAGCAGAATCACCACCATCACCGTAGTGATTTGCATGACGCGCAAGGCCTTGTCGCTGGACTCCTCGATGCCCTTGATGTTCTGCCACCAGTAGTAGATAGTGACCGCCGCGGCGAAGACCGCCGCAGTGTGATTCATATCGAACTGGAAGGGGTGATGATGCGCGTCCAGCATCGCCGGAGGAAGCCAGTGGCTGGTGTTGGCCACGTTGATCAGCTCGTTCATCAAGCCTGTAATGTATTGTCCAGCGGAAACGCCCGAGATAGGTCCGGTAAGAATGTAATCGAACATCAGGGCCGAGACGCTGACTTTGGCAAAGCCGCCGCCCAAAGCCTCCTTCACCACGCGGTAGACGCCGCCGCGGGTGAACATCGAACAGCTTTCGACGTAGACCGCGCGCACCGCGAAGCTGAACAGCATGATGCCGAGGATGAACCACGGCGCTGCCTCGCCCACCATCTGCTCCGCGATGCCCCCGGCATAGAAGGCCGATGAGCCTAAATCACAGAGAACGATAGCTGCCGCGCGCCAAAAGGAGATGAACGTGAGCATCACTGACGATGCCACGATCAGCCGCACGCGGTTTGACATTGGAGCTACGGTCGTTCGGGTAGATGCCATCGTGAGTGTGCCGGCGCGGCGGCCGGCTTTCCAGAATTGAAGGGGCAAAAAATAACGACACGTCCTGCGATAAGTTTATTTCCAATTCACGCCACAGTCAATGAAAAAGCAGGCGGCAGAGGTTGGGTCGTCAAGCGCGCGATTCGGGCGGCTCATCCTTGCCGAAGAGTTCCTTGCCGTCCTCGATGAAGCTGATGAGCACGACCACGGCCGATCCCGCCAGGCCGACAAAAAACATCACTTCCAGAACCCGCATGGCAAAGATTGCTACTTGCATACTCAGATTGTAGCCTGTTTCCGGTTCGTTCACGGGATTTTCGCGGAGAGGAAATCAGATCAGGCTCGTTCATCGCATCCCAGCGCCCGATGCGATACACTCGGCCCTGTATGCAGGGTGCATTCTGGAAGTCGGGAAGCTGGAAGTTGTGGGCCGCGGCCGGTCTCTCCGCCGGCCTGCTTGAGCTGCCGTTTCCGCTGGCCGGGCCGTTGCCGGTCTGGCGGTCGCTCTTTGCCTGGTTTGCCCTGGTCCCGCTGCTATGGGCTTTGCTTTCACCGGCCTGTGTGGAGCAGCCGCGCCCCTTGCGCCGCGGCTTCCTGCTCGGCTATCTCTGCGGCGTGCTCTGGTTCGGCGGCAACTGCTACTGGGTCCGCGACACGATGAAGCAGTATGGCGATATGCCGCTGGGCGCGCCGACGTTGCTGCTGTTGGCCTTCAGCCTCTATCTGGGGCTTTACTTCGGCCTCTTCGGCTTTTGTGTTGCGCTGGTTCGCCGAGCCACGGGCAGCACGCGCCTCACGCTCGTCGCCGCGCCTTTTCTTTGGGTCGCCATGGAGCTGGCCGCCGCGCGCATCACCAGCTTTCCCTGGGATCAACTCGGCTACTCGCAGGTGGACAATGCGCTGCTGACTCAGCTTGCGCCCTGGATCGGCGTTTATGGGATCAGCTTTGTGCTGGTTGCCGCCAATGCGCTCCTAGCCAGTCGCTCCATGGTTCAATTGCAGCCGGTGATGCCAGGGCTGCCGCGATGGAGATTGAAAGCTCTATTTGGCAGCGAGACTTGGGTTGTCTTCGGCAGGTGCTTGGTTCTATTCCTTCTATTAGGCTTCAATTGGCCGCAGCCCGCACCCGCGCCCACAGCCACCGCCGTCCTCATCCAGCCCAACCTCAACGTCTCCGGCGACAATCGCTGGCTGCGCCCTGGCGAGTGGGAGAGTCACATCGCCGACTTCCAGCGGCTGGCTGGCGAGCAGTGCAAGACCTACATCGCCGGAATCCCCCAGACCGGGGTCCCCAACGACAGGTCTTCGTCGTTGGGGTGGGAGACCGGCGCGCCCGCGGGTGAGATTGTCTGCCCGCCAACCCCCACGCATCCCGACCTGATCGCGTGGCCGGAGTCGCCCGCGCCCTTTATCGATGATGATCCGCGCTTCCAACAGGCGCTTGTCTCCATCGCCCGTCAGGAGCAGACGCCGTTGGTTGTGGGCGCTATCGGAGTCTCCCTCGCCGAGCCGGAGCCGGGAGTTGCGCCGGGCGGCTACCGCATCTACAACTCCGCGCTGGTCGTCGGAGCGGACGGCGCGCGCGTGGGCCGCTACGACAAGATCCACCTCGTCCCCTTCGGCGAGTACATTCCTTTCCGGCGGCTTCTCTTCTTTGCCCACGCGCTCACCGGCAACGTCGGGGAGACCGATCGCGGAACGGAGCGCAAAGTCTTCCGCCTGAATGGCCACCGCTACGGAGTCTTTCTCTGTTACGAGTCGGTCTTTGCCGACGAGGTGCGCCAGTTCGCGCAACTGGGCGCCGAAGTGCTGGTCAACCTCAGCGACGACGGCTGGTACGGCGACACCAGCGCCCCCTGGCAGCACTTGAACATGGCGCGCATGAGGGCCATCGAAAACCGCCGCTGGCTGCTGCGCGACACCAACAACGGCGTCACAGCGGTCATCGACCCCTATGGCCACGTCCGCCAAAGCATTTCCCGCCACCAGGCCGACGCTCTGCCCGCCGGCTACGGCTTTCGCAGCGACGTGACCTTCTACACCGCTCACGGCGACATTTTTGCGTATCTCTGTGCCATACTTGGTTTAGGGATGGTTGTCTGGTCGGGGAGAAAACTCCTGCGCCAGTGGATCGCCACCTCATAGTTCAAAACCAAGTCAGGTCTTAAGAGCCAAGCCATGTCATTGAACGATCTCGAATTCGCTTACGCTCCCGTCCGCGATCAAGTGCGCGACCTGCGGGAGTATCTTTGACCCTGCTCGTATCCGCAGGGAACTCGCCGAAATAGAAACCAAACTGGCCGATCCGGCGCTCTGGTCCAATCCCAACGCGACTAAACCTTTAATGCGCGAGAAAAAGCGCCTGGAAGTGATGGTCGCCGACGATAAGGAGTTGCTGCGCCGCACGGGCGAGATCGAAACCTACATCGAGCTGGCCCGCGAAGGCGAAGACGTGCTCGGCGAGATCGAGAGCGAGATCAAGGCGCTGGCCACATTCAACGAAGATCTCGAAGCCCGGACGATGCTCAACGGCGAGGCCGACGCGATGAACGCCATCGTCACCGTGCACCCAGGCGCGGGCGGCACAGAGAGTCAGGATTGGGCAGAGATGCTGCTGCGGATGTACCTGCGCTGGGCCGAGCAGCAGGGCTTCAAGACCGAGATGAACGACTACCAGGACGGCGAAGAGGCGGGCATCAAATCTGCCACCTTCACTATTCTGGGCGAGTACGCCTTTGGCCAACTGGCCGGCGAGAGCGGCGTCCACCGGCTGGTTCGCATTTCGCCCTTCGACCAGGCCAAGCGCCGCCACACTTCATTTGCCTCGGTCTATGTTTCGCCGGAGATCGACGAAACCATCCATGTCGACGTGAAGGTGGAAGACCTGCGCATCGACACCTACCGCAGCGGTGGCAAGGGCGGCCAGCACGTGAATACCACAGATTCAGCCGTGCGCATGACTCACCTGCCCACGGGCATCGTGGTCTGCTGCCAGAACGAACGCAGTCAGCACAAGAATCGCGAGAAGGCGATGAAGATTCTGCGCTCTCGGCTCTATGAATACGAACTCGACAAGAAGCGCGCCGTCACCAAGAAGCTGGAAGACTCGAAGCTGGAGATCAACTTCGGCTCGCAGATCCGCTCTTACGTCCTACAGCCCTACCGCATGGCCAAGGACCATCGCACCAAGGTCGAGGTGGGCGACGTGGACAAGGTGCTGGACGGCTACCTGGAGCCGTTCCTGCGCGGCTATCTGCTGGCCAAGCGCCGCGGAACAGCCGTCGCCGCCGAGCCGGACGACGATCTGGATGTGTAGCGGCCGGCGGTATACTTTCCCAGAGCGAAGAATCGCGAGGTTGCATTCGATGAGAGAGAAACGATGTGGACTGGCTGAGTTGAGCCGCGCCGGTGTGGTTACGGGCGCATTGCTTTTGGCGCTGGCGCTGCCGCACTGCTTCGCCGAAGAGGCTTTTGCCCACCCCACGCTGGCCCTCGGCTCCGCCGCGCCGGAGTTCTCGCTGCCGGGAATCGACGGCAAGACCCACACGCTGGCCGAATACAAAGCCGCCAAGGTGCTGGTGATCGTTTTCACCTGCGATCACTGCCCCACGGCGCAGCTCTACGAATCGAGGCTCAAAAAGCTGGTCGAGGATTACCAGGGCAAGAGCGTCCAGTTCGTGATGATCGAACCCAACGACCCGGAGGCCGTGCGGCTGGACGAACTGGCCTGGACCGATGTGGGCGACGGGCTGGAAGATATGAAGATTCGCGCCGCATTCCGGCACTTCAACTTCCCTTATCTCTACGACGGCGCGACACAAGCTACAGCAAATGCCTACGGCCCCAAGGCCACGCCGCACGTCTTCATCTTCGATGCCCAGCGCAAGCTGCGCTATGAAGGCCGCGTGGACAATAGCCAGCGCGAGTCGCTGGTCAAGACTCAGGACACGCGAGCCGCGATCGATGCGTTGCTGGCCGACAAGCCGGTACTGGTCGATCATACCGGCGTCTTCGGCTGTTCGACCAAGTGGAAGTCGAAGATTGCCAGCGGCCAGGAGTACCTGAAAAAGATCGAAGCCGAGCAGGTGACGCTGGAAGACGCCACTGCCGAGACGCTGAAGAAGCTGCGAGCCAATTCCACCGGCAAACTGTTGCTAGTGAACTTCTGGGCCACTTGGTGCGGCCCCTGCGTGGTCGAGTTCCCCGACCTCGAGACGACCTATCGGATGTTCCGGATGCGCGATCTCGACATGGTTACAGTGTCAACAAACATGCCGGATGAAAAACCCGGTGTGATGAAGTTCCTCCAGAAGCAGCACGCCACGGGGCGCAACCTGATCTTCGCATCTAATGATACGTATGCAATGCAGGCGGCCTTCGATCCCAAGTGGGAGTCGGGCGTGCCCTACACGGTGCTGCTCGCGCCCGACGGCAAGGTGCTCTATAAGCAAACCGGCGACCTGGACGTACTGGCCCTGCGGCGGGTGATACTGGCCAATCTGGACGACGCCAGCTACCTCGGCCATCGCGCGTACTGGGCGAGCAAGTAGCGGTGTTAGCGAAGTTAGCGGAGTTAGCGGCACGTCGAGAGGCTTGATTCAAACCATGCGCCTTCCACGCTTCGTTTTCGCGCTTTTCCTTGTGCTGGCCATTGGCCTGCCCGCGTGGGCGGCGTCGAGTTCCTTCGATGATGACCATGTGCACGTACAGCTTGTCTTTCGCAAAGCTCAACTCTTTCCGGGCGCGGGTGATCTTGGAGGCCTCTACTTCAAACTGGAGCCGGGCTGGCATGTTTATTGGAAGAATCCGGGCGATGCCGGCGAACCGCCGCATATTCACTGGACGCTTCCCGAAGGAGTGACGGCGGAGCCGTTGCAGTTCACTGCGCCGAAGCGGCTGCCGCTTGGGCCGTTGATGGACTACGGCTACGAAAATGAAGCCCTCTTCCCGTTCCGGCTGGTGATTGCAAAATCGGTGAAACCGGGAACTGTTGTTCTGCATGCCAAAGTCGATTGGCTGGTCTGCCGCGGGAGCTGCATTCCGGGCAAAGCGGATTTAGAAATCACGCAGAAGATTCTCGCGACAGTCCCCGTAATTGAACCAGACGATGGGCCGGGCGCAGGGATATGGAAGCGTTTGGCTGTTCTGCTCCCCGACGCGTTACCATCCGGTGATCGCGTATTGTTCCAACCGACAAAAGAAGGCTTCCGTCTCACCGTCGAAACAGGCCAGCGAGAACTTTCAGCAACGTTTTTCCCGGAAGATCAGGATATTCTCGACAATCCCGCCCCGCAAAAGCTTACGCCGACCACCAATGGCTTGATTCTCGACCTCAAGAAAGACTCGAATCTTTTCGCGAATCCAACTCAATTGAAAGGGGTTCTTGAACTTTCCGGCGGGCGAGCGTACGAAATTGTGGCGCTGCCGCCGGGGGTGACGGCTGCGCCCGTAGAACAAGGGACAGCGGGGGTTGCGCTCTCCGTACAGCAGGCCTCAGAGCCTAAAGCTCTCGCCAACCAATCTGGACCCGCCACAATCACCGCGCCACCACTTTCCTGGACTTTGCTGCTACGGACCTCTGGCCTCGCCTTTCTCGGCGGCTTGCTGTTGAACCTCATGCCCTGTGTCTTTCCAGTGCTCTTCCTTAAAGGACTAGGGTTGGTTCACTCCGGCCATAAGGAACTGCACAAGCTGCGGGCGCATGGAATGGTCTACGCGGCGGGGATTCTGGTCTCCTTCTGGGCGTTGGTCGGCGCACTGCTGGGGCTGCGCGCGGCGGGAGCCACGCTGGGCTGGGGGTTCCAGTTCCAGTCGCCGGTCTTTCTGGCGTTGATGGCCGGGCTGCTCTTCTTTCTGGGCCTCTCATTGGCAGGGCAATTCGAGATCGGCCTCACGCTGACCAGCGCGGGCGGAGCGCTCGCCCAGAAGCAAGGCTACACGGGCAGTTTCTTTACCGGCGTACTGGCTGTAGTAGTGGCCACGCCCTGCACCGCGCCCTTCATGGGAGCGGCCATTGGCTATGCGTTGGCCCAATCCCCGGCGGTCACCTTTGCCGTCTTCACGGCTCTGGCGCTGGGGCTGGCCGCGCCCTATGTTGCGCTGACGCTGCAACCGGCCTGGACGCGCCTGCTGCCCAAGCCTGGCGTCTGGATGGAAGTGCTGCGTCAGGCCGTCGCCGTGCCCATTTTCGCCACCGTGATCTGGCTGGCCTGGGTGCTGGCGCAGGCCTACGGAGCCAGCGTGTTTACTGCGCTGCTGGCGAGCTTTCTGCTGCTGGCGATTGCCGGATGGTTCCTGGGCCGCTGGCCGGCGAAACGCTGGGCCACGGCGGTCGCAGCGCTCATCCTGTTAGGGGTCATCGCTCTGGCCGTCTTCGGGCAGAGGCTGGTTGGAGACGCGAGTGAATCGATGGGGCCTACGAGAAAAACGGGGTTGGATTCCGCTGCTGCTGGCGCATGGGAGCCGTGGTCGCCGCAACTCCTGGCGGCTTATCAGTCCCAGGGGCGCCCGGTCTTCGTGGACTTCACTGCAGCCTGGTGCCTGAGCTGTCAGGTCAACGAGCGCATAGCACTGAATCAGCCGGATGTGAAGCAAGCCTTCCAGGCCGCGAACGTAGCTCTGCTCCGCGCCGACTGGACGCGCCACGACGAGGCGATCACGCAAGCCTTGACGACTTTGGGCCGTAGCGGAGTGCCCGCTTACGCGCTCTACGCTCCGGGAGAAACGAGTCCGCGGCTCCTGCCCGAGGTGCTGACGCCGGGGATTGTGACCGATGCGATTGGAAAGTTGCCGAAGACGACGCGCTGAGTAGCAGAATTCTTTACAGATCCAGCACATTGTCCTCGATGGCGAGGCGGACATTGCCGTCGGATTTGGCGAGGCGGCGAACGGCCTCCGGCTTGTCGACTTTGGCCTTGAGCATCACCAGCGCCACGGGGACGCTGCGGCCGGCGCTCTTGATGATCTGCACCGCAGCCTCGTGGTCGATCTTGCAGGCGCACATCAGGATGCGGATGCCGCGCTCGGTCAGCTTGGAGTTTTGCATATGGACGTTGACCATCAGGTTTTCGTAGACGTATCCCAGGCGGGTCATGGCGCCGGTGGTGATCATGTTCAGAACCATCTTCTGGGCGGAGCCGGCCTTCAAGCGCGTGGAGCCGGAGATGACCTCGGGGCCGACGTCGGCAATGATGGTGATGTCGGCGGCCGCGGCCAGAGGGGTCTCGTGATTGCAGGTAACGGCGGCGGTGTGGGCGCCGCGGGCGTGGGCATAGGCTACAGCGGCCACGACGTAGGGAGTGCGGCCGGAGGCGGAGACGCCGACCACAACGTCCTTGCGCGTGGGGCGGCGGCGGGCGATGTCCCGCTGGCCCAGCTCTTCGGAGTCTTCGTTGACCTCGACGGCCGAGGCTAGCGCCTTGGGTCCGCCGGCCATGATATATTGCACCTGTCCGGGGGCCGTCGAATAAGTGGGCGGGCATTCGGAGGCGTCCAGCGCGGCGATCCGCCCGCTGGAGCCTGCGCCGACGTAGATCAGTCGGCCGCCCTCGCGCAGGCTGCGCGCCACCTGGTCGATGACCAGCGCAATCTCCGGAATCGCCTTCTTGACCGCCGAGGCAACCTTCGCGTCCTCGTGGTTGATGATGCGAGCGATCTCCAGCGCGGATTTGGTGTCAAAGCCTTGAGAGGCTTCGTTCTGGCTCTCGGTTGTCAGTTGCTGAAGCTGGGAGGCCTGGTCTTTCCTGAGTTCGATTCCCTGGGCGCCGGCTGTCTCCTGCATCGTCGAACTGGTTAGCATCGCGTCAGTCCCCAAGTTTTTATTGTATCTGCAAAGCAGTCAACTCAAAAGTGAATTCTCAGCATTTGAAGCAAGTTCGGATTGCGGAAGTCTTAGAGCGCCTCACGGACGGCGTCGTGAAAGGCGGGCCTTACCTGGCGAATAAGTTGGCTCTGGCGGCCGGGCCAGGTGCGATTCGTCAGCAGTGCAACGGCAATCCCGGCCTCCAGGTCGATCCACAGCGAGCAGCCGCTGAAGCCCAGATGGCCGATGGAATGGGGTGAAAAATGCTTGCCAGACGAAGAGTTTTCCGAAGGCGTATCCCAACCCAGCGCCCGCGAAGATCCCGGCGGGCTTTGCCTTTGGGCAAAGAGTTCGACCGTCGTCGCGTCAAAGAGGCGAGCCTCGCCTGCGCCGGAAGCAGCGGCGAGAATCTCGCGGGCAAAGCGCAGCAGGTCGGGCACATTGGAAAACAGCCCGGCGTGACCGGCTACGCCTCCAAGAAGCCAGGCGTTTTCATCCTGGACTTCTCCTTGAATCACGCGATGGCGAAAGGTTGTGTCCTCCTCGGTGGGCGGAATGAGGCTTCGCGCCTCGGCGGGAGGGCAAAAGCTCGTTGCCGTCAAGCCCAGCGGCTGAAAGACTTCGCGCCGCATCCAAGGCGCGAGGGCTTCGCCGGTCAGCGCTTCCAGCGCTTTGCCTAACAGAATGAAGCCGGGATCGGAGTACTCTGATTGCGCCCCTGGCTCTTCTTTGAGCGGCAGCTCCAGGCAGGCTCTCAAGAGCGCCTCGGGCATGGCGGCGGTGCGGAAGAACTCGACGTAACCGGGCAGCCCGGAGTTGTGGGCCAGCAAATGGCGCAGCGTCACACGGCGGGCAGCGTTGCCCACGGCGCGGCCCTCCACAAAGCCGTGCAGCAGCTCGCCCAGCGTCGTTTCCAGGCTCAGCAGGCCCTGCTGGTGGAGCAGCATCGCCGCGGCGGTGGTCGCGGCAACCTTGGTGATGCTGGCTACGTCGTAGACGGTTTGCGGGGCGACGGCGGCGGAGGTTTCGTCATAGGTGAATCGGCCCCGCGCGTCCGCGAGAATAACTTCATTGCCCGCTAGCACCCCGAAGGCGCAGCCGGGAAAGGCGTGCGAGGTGATGGCCTCCTCCAGCACCCGGTAGGCGGTGGCAAACCGGCCACGTGGGCCGGCGGACAGGGCAGCGGACGGAGTGTTTTTAGAATTCATCGCTCGTTTGCATCGTATCGCAAATCGGCCCGGCGCGGACTGTCTCAGGCCTGGGCGGCGAAGGCGGCTGGGACGGATAGGGAGGGTGCAGGTTGGCCTTGACCAACTTGACCAAACCGGCAAATCGGCCCATGATTGAACGCCTGATTCTTGTGACGAGCGACAAGAAGCTGGCGCAGTACGGAATGCCAATTCTGCTGGTTTAACGGCTGCTGATCCCTATTCCCTATTCCCTGATCCCCGATCCCTGCTTTACGTAATGTCCTCGGTATCGTAGACCAGGCCCCCGCGCTTTTTGGGGATGCCGTGGACGGAGCTGATCAGGTCTTCGACTACATCTTCGAGCTGGCGCTGGCTTTCGATCACGGCGCTCATGCTCTTCAGCTCTTCGGGTTCGATCACGCGCTCGATCAGTACGATGGCATGGCATTGGGCGACGTGGTCGAGGTTCAGCCCCTCCGGAGTTTTGGCTTTGATGCTCACCTGATCGGTGCCCAGGCTCAGCAGGTCGGCGACGCGGGCGCGCATCTCGCTGGAGAGGGGGGCGATCTTGGGCGCGGCCAGAATCAGCGTTGTGTCGACGTTCACGATACGGTAGCCGGCGCGTTGCAGCACCTCCATGGCCAGGTTGAGAAACACGGCCGAGTCGGCGTCCTTCCAGCGCGGGTCTCCGGGCGGGAAGAAGGTGCCGATGTCGCCGGCGGCGATGGCGCCCAGTAGCGCGTCGGTGATGGCGTGCAGCAGTACGTCGCCGTCGGAGTGGCCGGCCAGGCCCTCCGGGTGGTCCAGCGCGAGTCCACCGATGCGCAGCGGCACGCCCGCCTTGAAGACGTGCGAGTCATAGCCAAATCCGATCCGTGTTTCCATGGTTACCGTGCCTGTTCTTTCGAGCTAATCGGCGGCGAGTTCCATTTCATTCAGCCGCCCTCAGCGGGCGCGCTGGCGTATGTAGAACTCAGCCAACGCCAGATCTCCCGGTTGGGTAATCTTCAAATTCACTGGAGAGCCATGTACCACGGCGACCGGATGGCCGGCGCGCTCGACGACCGAGGCCTCGTCGGTGCCGATAAAGCCGTCCGCCACGGCCTCGGAGAAAGCGCTCTGCAAGAGTCCATAGCGGAAGCCCTGCGGCGTCTGCGCCAGCACAATAAACTCGCGCGGAATCGTGGAGGTGACCAGCGCTCCGTGGGCGGTCCGCTCCACCTGCTTGATGGTGTCCACGGCCGGCATTCCGACGATGGCCGCTCCGTGCTCGAGGACCGCGTCGATGGTCCGGTCGATGGTGGCCGCGTCGATCAGCGGCCTGACGGCGTCGTGAACCAGAACAATGTCGTCCGGCTCGGCGGGCAGGGCGGCCAGCGCGTGGGAGACCGACTCCTGGCGGTGGTCGCCGCCTTCGACGACGTGAACACGCGCGCTGAAACCATACTCGGCAATTTGGGCCTGGACGCGCTCCATCTCCGGCTGGCGCACGGCCACATAGATCGCCGTCACCCGCTGGACCGCGGCAAAGGCGCGCAGCGAATGGATCAGGATGGGAAGCCCATCGAGGATGAGAAACTGTTTGGGCTGCGGCCCGGCCATCCGGGTTCCCAGCCCCGCAGCTGGGAGAATCACAAAAACTTGCATACGGGTTGGAGTATACAACGAAGCGGCGTCTGCCGGAAACGGGTCGGCTCTTGCATTGCGTCCGCGAGGCTGGACAGCCTTCAGCCGGATCGCCGTCCGGGGAGCAGCCTACAGCCATAGCGTGAGCTATTTGATGAGCCTGGCTTTTCCCTCGGCATCCGTCGTTTGAACGGGTTTACCCTGGACTTCGACCGGAGTTTTCTGCACAACCTTTTCTCTTGATTTTGGCGCCGCTGCATGCGTGGCCTTCAGCAGCTTGCCTTTACCGTCGAAGGTCATGGTCCACTGCATCGGCCGTGGAATCGCCGACACATCGGTAAACAAAATCACGGCGCCGCCACCGGGTGAGATCGCCAGGATGCCCGTCGGGGCGGCAGGCAGCTTCTTGATTTCGCTCTCGTCCGGCGGCCCGATCTGGGGATGCGCTCCCGCCAGCGCGGCGTAGCAGAGGCCGGTTGCAAGCCACTCCGGGGCCATGGCCGGATGCTCTTCAGCCCGGATGTGGTTGAAGGCCGAGATGGTGAGCGCGTTGATGGGTGCGACCGAGAAGAGCGAATAGCCGCGGCGCAAAATGGGGATAATCCACACGCGCCCGCCGCCTGTGCGCGGAATCGACGCGGAAAAGACGCTCACATCGCCGGCGCCGTTGTTGCGCGTGAACTGTAGAAAGAGGTGATTGGGAAGCGCGGAGCAGGCTATCTGCTGGTAATTCCAGCTGCCTTGGTTGAATTCCAGTCCGTCAACCCCGGCGCGCTCGTCGATCGCGGACTCCGCGCCAGCCGCCAGATCGCGATCCTGCGGGGTCATCCGGTCCAAGGAGCGGAACTCGACCGGCGTGGCAGATTGGGGCGTATCGCTGCCGAGAGAAAACGGCACGGGGTGCTGAGCAGGCTGGCGCACATGCCTGGGTTGTGGCGTAGAGGAATCCTGATCCTGAGCCGCTGCGGGGGCGCAGAGCAGGGCGATGGCGGCAAGGACCAGGACGGCGGGGAGGATTCTGAATCGTTCCATGCTGCCCTTAGCCTACCACCATTGCATCCAGCAGTCTCTTGGTTGAGAGCAGGGGAAAACACAAAAAGGGCAGCCTGATGCAGGCTGCCCTTGATGGCCCAGGAGGAGGGTAGAACGCGCCGGAGCTTGCCAGCTCCGGCGACAAATAATCAGTCAGTCCAAACGGCCAGACAACACAGCAGATTAGGGCTTTGCCGGATGGTGACCGGCTGCTGGTTTATGCGCCGGGGCGGCAGGCTTCTTCTTCTCCAACTGGATATCTCCGTCGCGCAGCACGATCTGTGCGGTTTGCGCCAAAGTCGCCGTGGCTGGAACCTGGGTGAAGGTGTCGTAGGTTCCCACCAGCGCGGTCCCCGGCGGAATCTTGTACTCGAAGCCAACCGCGGGAATATCCTTGTCTGCCAGGGGCTTCTTCAGATTGACGATGAAGTCGGCAATCTTGTTATCCTTGGCATCCTGGGTCACGGCAACCTTGATCACCGATGCGCTGGCTTCGATGACAATTCCCGGGACCGGCGTAACCTGATTCTTCAGAATGGCCCACAGTTTGTCGGTGTCTTCCTTGGCACCGTTGGCCAGGATGAACTCCGTGTCGACCAAGGCCATTTTGCTCAGGTCAGGGGTTTCCACAATTGCCTTGTGAGCAAGCTCAATCGGAGTCGGCGCGGCGGAGATCACAAAGGTACCTGACGGGAAGAGCGTAGCCGCCGCCTGGGTTTTCACATCACTCAAGCCGTCCAGATTGCCGTGGTACTTCTGGTAGTAGTAGTTCATCTTTTTTTCAATCTGGGCTTTGATCGGGGTGGCGTAGTTCCATGCGCGCGCGTAGAACCAGACCGCCTGCACCAGGTGATCGGGGCTATCCGACTTGGTGTATGCTTCCGCCAGTTGCAGCGTATCCCACAGTCCCTGCGAAGGCCAGGTGGTGGTCTGCTCGGGCGGATAAAGCATCAGTTCGGTGCGGTATTCGGAGATTCCGCCCTTGATATCCTTCTTGGAGGTAATGTCGTCCAAAGCGATCGCCGAGTGAAAGGTCGGATAGGTTCCACTGATCAGCTTCTTCCAGTCAGCGTCGGATGTAGCGGCAGGCTTGACAGCCGCTAGACCCTTCCCGGCGAGCAGCCCAGCATCGTCGCAGGTCTGCGCATCCTGGGTCTTGACGCACTGGCCCTTCTTGATGATGACCGACATGAAAATGGCCTTCATGTTGCCGGGGTCCACCTGAAGTAAGCGGCTGGCCGCGCTGAGCGTCTTGTCCGCATCTTGCAGACCCTGATAGGTATCGATCAGCGAATCGAGCACAGAGTTCTTGACGACGCTCTGCGGGTAAGCCGTCAAAAAGCTCTCCAAAGCCATGGCCTTGGCTTTTGGATCGGCCTGCGATGTGGCCATTTGATAGGTGTTGAACTCTGCCGGATCCTTGATGACAATCGAATCCTGGGCACGAAGCATGGGCGCGGAAACGAGGCTGACGCTCGCCAATGCCAACACAGACGCAAAGACTAACTTCTTCATTTAGTACTCCTGGGAACTGCGAAATGGAGATCAATGTTCAAGCACTCGCTCATGGAATGCGCAACCGTTCCTTGGGGCGGTCGAGCACCGGGGCATCGATTCAACGATACCACGGCTTTCAATGCGGTGTTGGATGGATTATAGAAAGCCGCGCGCTTTGTGACAAGCGGAGTTGCAAAAAAAACCGAGAATAAGGAATAGGGAACAGGGAATAGCGAGCTTTTTAACAGGATTTGGAGCTTGTCAAGAGCCAAAAACACTTTCTGATCCCGGTTCTCCGCTCCCCGGTTTGGATGCTCACTCGGACCCATAACCGATTAGACACCAATCAAGGCAAAACTGTTCCCTGTTTTCATTGCAGCAGCCTCACCAGTTCAGCCTGTTCGGCCAGGAAGGCGTCGTGGCCATGGGCGCTGGTCATCTCCCGGTAATCGGCCTGCACGCCGGCTGCGCGAATGGTATAGGCAAAGTCGCGCACGGCCTGGGGAGGAAAAAGCCAGTCGGAGCTGATGCCGACAAAGCTGAGACGGGCGCGAATCCCGCCAAAGGCCTCGGCTGCCGAGGAGCATCCGCGCTGCGGATCCCATATATCCATGGTGCGCAGAATGGCCAGATAAGAGTTGGCGTCAAAGCGGTCAATGAACCGCTCCCCCTGGTGGTCGAGGTAGCCGGCGATGTCGAAGCGCCCTCCAGTGAGGCCGAGGCCGCCCTGCTGCCCTCCCGCGTCCCAAGGGTCCTCCCCGCTGCGATTCGGCTTGCGGCCAAAACGCTCGTCGAACAATTCAGAGGATTTGTAGCTGAGCATGGCGATCTGGCGCGCAAAGGCCAACCCGTTGCGTGGAGGGCGCTGCGGCCGATAGCGGCCACCCTTCCACTCCGGGTCGCGCAGGATGGCCTGACGTTGCAAGTGGTTGAGCGCCAGCCCCATCGCCGAAAGCGGCGTCGCGCCGATGATGAGCGCGCGCTGCACGCGCTGGGGGTCGTGGATGGCCCAATCCAGCGCCTGCATGCCGCCGATGGAGCCGCCCAGAACCAGCCGCAGCCGCCGGATGCCCAGCGAGTCCAGCAGCTTGGCCTGCGCCCGTACATTGTCGCGGATCGAAACCAGCGGAAAGTCCGGGCCGTAGATCATGCCGGTTACCGGGTTAACGGAGCCGGGGCCCGTGGAGCCGTAACAGGAGCCCAGCATATTGATGCAGATCACAAAGTCGTGATCCAGCGAGAGCACCGCGCCGGGGGCGAAGATCTCCGGCCACCAGGAGCCTACCAGCGCCGAGCCGGTCAGTGCATGGCAGACCAGCACGGCGTTGTCCTTGGTCGCGTTCAGCCGGCCATAGACCGCGTAATGCAGCGTAACGCCGGCCAGCGCGCGCCCGCACTCCAGCGACAGGGTCTCGTCCAGCACAAAGTCGCCTTCGTAGGTAGGCGCAAGAAAGGTCTTCGCGGGCGGCGAGCTTCCTGTCCCGGCTCGGGTTTCACTCATGATTCCTATTGTGCTACACTCACCGTCCTTCGCGCTCTTCATGCTGCACTCTGACCATTCGCCGCGAGAATCGCCTGGTCCAGATCGGCGATCAGATCGCGGATATCCTCGATGCCCACCGAGAGCCGCACCAGCTCCGGAGTCACGCCGGTATCGGCCTGCTCCGCCGGCGAGAGCTGCGCGTGCGTCGTCGAGGCGGGATGAATCACCAGCGACTTGGCGTCGCCGATGTTGGCCAGCAGCGAAAACAGCTTCAGCGAGTTGATCAGCGTCTTGCCCGCCTCGTAGCCGCCCTTCACGCCAAAGGTGACCAACGCGCCCTTGCCCTCCGGCAGGTACTTCTTCGCGCGCTCAAAATACAGGCTGGATTTCAGGCCGGGATAGTTGACCCATGCGACGCCGGGATGTTGCTCCAGGTGCCTGGCCACGGCCAGCGCGTTCTCGGAGTGGCGTTGTAGCCGCAGGTGAAGGGTTTCGATCCCTTGCAGCAGCAGAAACGCATTGAAGGGCGAGAGTGCCGCGCCGGTGTCGCGCAGCCCCTGTACCCGTGCCTTGAGGATGAAGGCCAGCGGACCGAAGGCCTCGGTGTAGACCAGGCCGTGGTACGACGGGTCCGGCGTGGTGAAGTCCTTGAAGCGCCCGGAAGCGGCCCAGTCGAATTTGCCCGCATCCACAATCACGCCGCCAATCGAGGTGCCGTGACCGCCAAGGAATTTGGTGGCCGAGTTGACCACAATGTCCGCGCCCCACTCGATGGGCCGCACCAGAGCCGGCGAGGCCGACGTGTTGTCGATGACCAGCGGCAGCTTGTGCTCGTGGGCAATGGCGGCTAACGTCTCGATGTCGGCAATATCCAGCTTGGGATTGCCCAGCGTCTCGGTGTAAATCGCCCGCGTCTTGTCGTTGATCAGCGCGCGCAGGCCATCGAAGTCGTCCGCATCCACGAACTTGACGGTAATGCCCAGCCGGGGCAGCGTGTAGTGGAAGAGGTTGTAGGTGCCGCCGTAGAGCGAAGTCGTGGAGATGATCTCATCCCCGGCCGAGGCCAGCGTCGTGGCCACCAGCGTCTCCGCCGCCTGCCCTGAGGCCACGGCCAGCGCCGCCACGCCGCCCTCCAGAGCCGCCACGCGCTTCTCCAGCACGTCGGTGGTGGGGTTCATGATGCGGGTGTAAATGTTGCCGAACTCCTTGAGCCCAAAGAGCCGCCCAGCGTGGTCCGCGTCTTGGAAGACGTAAGAAGTGGTTTGGTAGATGGGCACGGCGCGCGAGCCGGTGGTGGGGTCAGGGGTTTGACCGGCATGAACGGCAAGGGTGGCAAGGTGCTGCTTCGCTTCGGACATTGCGTTCTCCTTCTGAGGTTATTCAATCATTCCGCGACTACTGAGTGCCCCATCCATCGCGTTCTGTGCGATGGGTGGGATACGATGAACTCCACAAGCAAAACGGCCCGAATCCTATGTGGACCCGGGCCGCCTGACTTCAAGATCGGTTGCGCCTAGCGCATTTGCCTCTCAAAAGCCACACGGACGGGTCCGCACGCCATGTGCATACACATACACAGGTCCATGACCGCAATTCCGTGATTCCTTGAGTTCAGCATGAAAATAGTATCCACGGGAGGCGGGGCGAATGTCAAATAAAATCAAAGCCCTGTAACCTGCTCGCTACTCTTCCGCTTTCCAGACAAACGCCCCCGGCTGCGGCAGGCCAATGTGCGCCAGCACGCGATAGACGAACTGACGGGCCATCTCGGTGGAGTCGATGGGCTTGTTGTAGAAGGCCGGAATGCAGGGGAAGATGACCGCGCCGGCTTCTGCGGCCAGCGTCATGTTGCGCAGATGGATGCGATTGAAGGGCGTTTCGCGCACGCAGAGCACGAGCGGGCGGCGCTCCTTGAGCGTCACGTCGGCGGCGCGGGCGATCAGCGAGTTGGCCAGGCCGTGGGCGATGGCTGCCAGCGTGCCCATCGAGCAGGGAAGTACGATCATGCCGTTTGACGGATAGCTGCCGCTGGCAATGGCCGCGCCGATGTCCGTGTCGGAGTGCTGCACGGTTTTTGCGGGCGGCGCGCCGAGCAGCTTCTCCAGCAGGTTGGTCCGCCCGCTTACGCCCAGTTCATCGGCAATCACCCGCAACGAGTTCTCCGAAGCCACAAAGTGAACGCGGGCCACGCGCTCATCTGCCTCCAGCGCGCGCAGCATTTCGCGGCCAAAGACCGCGCCCGATGCGCCGGTGAGTGCGAGAGTGAGATTCATGGATGAACACCGTCCCTACGGGACTCCCCGTCAATTGTTGCGTTCCCTTACCCCACGCTGAAGCGCGGGGCTAACAACCTCTGCGCCTACGGCGCGGATTCTTGGCCGACTTCAACTGAGCGGTTTTACCGACTCGATCTTGTCAAAATCCAAGACATAGCCGCCCGCATTTTCGAGGTTCAAATAAGACTCTTGCCTGCTTGAGGAAACAGCTTGATAGGTTAATTCGTGTTCGTCGTATTCTTTATCGCATGTTACGAATAGCACTTTTACAACGAGCCGCTCGCCATCGCTTGTTTCGATTTCAATTGTATTGTCGATATTCTCTTTGAGAAATTGAATCTCGGATTCGGTCACTGTCCCCTCCAAGGAATTGTTCCGCTACTCCCGTCTTCCGCATGACTTTGCTATGGGCTGAAGCGACCGCGCCGTAGGCGCAATGTTTATTAGCCCCGCGCTTCAGCGTGGGGTAGCTGGCCATACCGCAGAAGCCGGAGTCCCGTAGGGACGGCGCAAATACCGCTCACCCAAACACATAGCGTTCATCGTACACGATTCCACAATTGCGTAGAAGAGCGACAAATTCCTGCTCAAAATCGCGTTTGCGGTGATGCTCTTCCTGATTTTGAATGTACTCCTTTACAACCTCAACCTGCGAGGGACTGACACTGAACGCTCCGTATCCTTCCTGCCAGGAAAAGCCATCTCCCATCCACCGGGAAGAGCTTCCTTTGAGCTTCTGAACGGCATGGGCCAGGGAAGAAGTCGCCGGCAAGTCAAACAACAAATGAACGTGATTGGCCGTTCCGCCTGCGGCGATGAGCGAGAAGCCCTCACCGCGCGCAATGCCGCCCAGGTAGGCATAGAGTTCAGCGGTGCGGGCGGCAGGAATGAGCGAGCGGCGCTCTTTGGTGCTGAAAACACAATGAATGAAATTGCACGCGTACGTGTGGGCCATAGTGCACCGTCCCTACGGGGCTCCGAATCGTTATGTTGGTTGCGCCCACCCCACGCTGAAGCGCGGGGCTAACAACCTCTGCGCCTACGGCGCGGATTCCTGGACATGCTGCATCCTTGCTACTCCCCCAGCACCCGCTTGAAGATTGCGTCCACATTGCCCAACTGCCGCGTGTAGTCGAAGGTTTGGGCCAGCTTTTCCGGGTTGAGCAGCGCGGTGATTGCCGCGTCCTTTGCCACTTCGTCGCGGAAGATCAAGTCTTCCTTCCATGAGCGCATCGCGTGCGACTGTACCAGCCGGTACGCATCTTCGCGCATCATTCCGGCTTCGGAGAGATCGAGCAGCAACTGGCCGCTGAAGATCAGGCCGCCGGTGCTTTCCAGGTTCTTCTTCATGC
The DNA here is from genome assembly GCA_003134855.1 of Acidobacteriaceae bacterium. Lineage (GTDB taxonomy): Bacteria > Acidobacteriota > Terriglobia > Terriglobales > Acidobacteriaceae > Telmatobacter. Next base: position 96,567 of record PLCS01000004.1, on the reverse strand, counting down.
GCTCTGGATAGACGAGCAGGCGGTCGATCAGGTCGGTGGTCTTGGCCAGCAAGTAGTCCACCAGAATCGTCGAGTCGGGGAAGATGATGCGCTCGACCGAGGAGTGGGAAATGTCCCGCTCGTGCCAGAGCGGAATGTTCTCAAAGGCCGCTTGTGCGTTGCCGCGAAGAACGCGCGCGAGGCCGCTGATCTGCTCGCTGGTGATGGGATTCTTTTTGTGCGGCATCGCCGAGGAGCCTTTTTGCTTCTCGCTGAAGTACTCCTGCGCCTCACGCACTTCGGTGCGTTGCAGGTGTCGGACTTCGACGGCGATCTTGTCCAGCGTGCTGGCGATGATTGCCAGTGTTGAAATGTAGGCCGCATGGCGGTCGCGCTGGATCACTTGCGTGGCCACCGGCGCGGGCTTGAGGCCGAGCCGCGCGCAGATTTTTTCTTCGTGTTCAGGTTTGAGGTGACCAAAAGTGCCCACCGCGCCGGAGAGCTTGCCGACGCGCATCTCCTCGGCGGCCGCGTCAAAGCGGGTGAGATTGCGCTCCATCTCGGCGTACCAGTTGAGCAGCTTGAGGCCGAAGGTGGTCGGCTCGGCGTGAATGCCGTGGGTGCGGCCGATGGTGGGCGTGTGCTTGAACTCGACGGCGCGCCGGCGGAGCACGACGAGCATACCCATGAGGCCGGCGCGGAGCAGCGCCGAGGCCTCGGCAACCTGAAGCGCCTGCGCGGTGTCCACAATGTCGTTGGAGGTCAGCCCATAGTGCAGCCATCGGGACTCGGCGTCCAGCCCCTGGTCTTTGAGCGTCTCGGCGACCGCGGTGGTGAAGGCGATCACGTCGTGCTTGACCTCGGCTTCGATCTCCTGAATGCGTGCGACGGAAAAGCTTGCCTTCGTGGCGATGGCCTCGGCGGCGGCGGCGGGAATCACGCCGTCCTCGGCCAGCACGGTGCTGGCCGCCGACTCCACCTGGAGCCAGTAGCGGTATTTGTTCTCTTCAGTCCAGATGCGGCCCATCGCCGGGCGTGTATAGCGGTCGATCAACGGAAGCTCCTTGCCAGAGCCGCATTCCGCGGCCCTGCTCCAACTCTTTATTGTACGAGGGAAAGACACTCAGGCGCGAGGAATCCCCAGCCGCTCGTGGAGTTCATCCTCCAGCAGCCCGCGTCCCGGCTTGTAGGGCTGGAACCACTCTCCGTCGATCACCAGTTGCGGAACGGCCCGCTTGCCGACGCGGCGCACAAGCTCGGCCGAGGCCTCACGGTCGCGGTCAATGTCGATCTCGGTGAACTCGACGCCGTGCGAGGTGAGGAACTTTCGCGCCGCACGGCAATCCCCGCACCAGGAGACGCCATACATTTGCACCTTCATGGGATCATTCTACGCGGGTCCACGCTGCTACGATCAGGAAGAATGACCGCCGACGAGATCAAATCGCTGCTGAAGCTGGAGCCGCACCCCTGCGAGGGCGGCTTCTTCAGGCAGACCTATGTCGCTGCTGAGAGAGTCGAGCTTTCGCGTGGTCCGCGCTCCATCGGCACGGCGATCTACTATCTGCTAGAGCCGGGAACCTTCTCGGAGATGCACTGTCTTGTCTCCGACGAAGTCTTTCACTTTTATTTAGGCGATCCGGTGGAAATGCTGCAACTTTATCCCGATGGGCGCTCCACGCTTTTTACTCTTGGACAGGAGTTGACGGCAGGGCAGTGCGTGCAACTCGTGGTTCCCGCTGGGGTGTGGCAAGGCGCGCGGCTGGTAGGTGATGGCAAGTTCGCACTGCTCGGCTGCACGGTGACTCCCGGCTTCGACTATGCCGATTACCGCGGCGGAAGTTATGCCGAGTTAGCCGATAAGTGGCCCACGGAAGCGGCGCGAATCAGAAGATTGACCCGGAGCTAAGCCTACCGCCGCTCGCGAAAGAAAGTCCGCAGTAACTCAGTTGACTCATCAGCAAGAATCCCCTGCTCCACGAGCATTTGATGGTTAAGCTGTGGGTGATTCAGCACAGAAAGAACCGAGCCGGCCGCACCCGCCTTGGGATCTGCGGCGGCGAAGACCAGACGGTCCAAACGCGCATGAATCATCGCTCCGGCGCACATCGAGCAGGGCTCCAGAGTGACATAAAGCGTGCAGCCAAGCAGCCGGTAGTTTCCCAGCGCCTCAGCCGCCGCGCGCAGAGCTACAATCTCCGCATGGGCTGTGGGGTCCAGGTCGCGCAGCACGCGATTCTGCCCACGCGCAATGATCGCTCCTTCGCGCACCACCACCGCGCCAATCGGCACTTCGCCCGCTTCCGCGGCTTGGCGGGCTTCATCGAGCGCGGCTTGCATAAAATCGAGGTCGTTCATGGCTTCCCTGATAGCGTCGCGGGCTGCTGCTGGGTCATGCAGTGCAGCGTGCCGAGGCCCCAGACTAAATCGACGCTGTGAATGCCAATGACTTCGCGGCCTGGAAATACATCCGCCAAAATGTTCAGAGCGACGCGATCGTTTGGATCGTGGAAGGTGGGAACCAGAACCAGGTCGTTCGCAATGTAGAAGTTGGCGTAACTCGCCGGAAGGCGCTGGCCGCGAAAGACCACTGGACGCGGGATCGGCAGCTCCACTAACTCAAATTTCTTTCCATCGAGGGTGCGGGCGGCCTTGAGGCGTGCGAGATTATCGGCCAGCGGCGCGTGGTTTGGGTCGTTCTTGTTCGGCTCGACGGCAGCAACGATGGTCGTGGGCGCGGCGAAGCGGGCGATGTCGTCGATGTGGCCGTGGGTGTCGTCGCCGACGATGCCGCGATTGAGCCAGAGTGCCTGATCGATTCCGAGAAAGTCGTGAAAGGCCCGCTCCAATTGCGCGCGGCTCACGCCGGGATTGCGCTGCTGTACATTGCTGAGAAGGCATTCCTCGGTGGTGAGCAGAATGCCCGCGCCGTTAACATCGATGGAGCCGCCTTCAAGGACCAATCTCTGAGAAAAGCCATCGGCCAGCTTAATCGCCGGCATCCATTCGGGCAAGCCGAGTAACTTAGTCACTCGCCCCGGCACCTGATCGTCGAGTGGCCAGTCGTCGTACTTGGCCCAGGCGTTGAAGCGCCAATTTGTAACAGCGATCTTACCCTCGGAGTTGCGCACGAAGATAGGCCCGGAGTCACGAGTCCAACTGCGGTTAGTGGGCCAGAGGTGAAAGGTCACCCGGTCGAGATTCGCTCCGGCGCGCTCCAGGATACTGCTGGCGCGCTGCTCACTCTTCCCATCTTCGACGAGAATATGTACTAACTCATGCGCGGCGAGCAGGCGGACAATCTCCGCGTAGAGCCAGGGGATAGCCTGAAACTTTCCCGGCCAGTCGTCGGGGTTGTGCGGCCATGCAAGCCATGTGGCCTCGTGGCGCTCCCACTCGGCGGGCATGCGGTAACCGAGTTCGCACGGCGTCTTTGCGGGCATCAGCGGCGCGGACATTTATTTAGAATCTCCTTCCGCGGGCCACGCGTTCACCGGATCGAGAAAGCGCTTGGTGATCGGTTCGTATGCGTCGATGCGGCGGTCGCGCAGAAAGGGCCAGTTGCGGCGCGTCTCTTCGATGAGGCCGAGGTCAATCTCGCCAACTAGAATTTCCTCGGTGTCTTGCGAGGCTTTGGCAATGATGCGGCCGAAGGGATCGGCCAGGAAGCTGCCACCCCAAAACTCGATGCCCGCGCCGGTAGCACGATTTCCGGAAACGTCGCCATGCTCGATTCCCACGCGGTTGACCGCGGCCACATAGACGCCGTTGGCGATGGCGTGGGAGCGCTGAATGGTCTGCCAGGCCTCAACCTGCGCCGCGCCAAACTCGGCCTTCTCCGCCGGATGCCAGCCGATGGCGGTGGGATAGAACAGCGCCTCAGCGCCTTGAAGAGCGGTGAGCCGCGCGGCTTCGGGATACCACTGATCCCAGCAGACCAGCGTGCCTACGCGGCCAAAAGCCAAATCCACGGCCTGAAAACCCAGATCGCCGGGCGCGAAGTAATACTTTTCGTAGAAGAGGGGATCGTCGGGAATGTGCATCTTGCGATAGACGCTGGCGATGGCCCCATCGGCGTTCAAGGTGACCGCCGTGTTGTGGTAAAGCCCCGGCGCGCGGCGCTCAAAGAGCGATGCAATGATGGCAACCCGCAACTCGCGAGCCACCTCGGAGAGGCGCGCCGTCGAGGGGCCGGGAATCGGCTCGGCCAGATCGAAGAGCCGCAAATCCTCGCGCTGGCAGAAGTACTGCGTGCGAAAGAGCTCCGGCAGGCAGACGATCTTCACGCCCAGCCGCGCCGCCTCGCGGATGTGCTCGACCGCGGCGGCGAAGTTGGCCTCCGGGTCCGCGCCCATGCGCATCTGCACAAGCCCCACGTTGAATTTGCGTGAATTCGTCATAGGCTGAAGACTATCTTACTCACAAACGAGGCCGGTTCAGGTTCGTGGTATCCCACCCTTTTCACACAGAACGTGAAAAGGATGGGGCACGGAAATTCTGTGGAAGACGCAGCAAGGCCAACCCCGCCCAGCGGAATTGGCCTACCTTGCCGCTGCCGGATGCGACCCTACTCGTCCAGAATCAGCACGGCAGCGGCGATCGTGGTAGTCCACAGGCCACGCTTGTCGCCCATCGCCGATTGCGTCACGTTGCTGGTGCGGACAATCTTGTTGGAGATACGGTAAATCTCCTTCTTCTCATCCCAGCTTTTGTCCGGATCGAACTCCACATCCAGCGTGGTGGCCAGCATCTCGGCGGCCAGTTCCTCGGCATATTCGCCGGCCTGATCCTCGGTTTCGCCAAAGCTGTGATGCTCGCTCAGGTAGCCGTAGGTGTTTTTATCCGCGGGGATGGCCACGCCGATGCTGGAAACCAGCAGGCGGTGCGGCTCGCGCGTCGAGTTCTCCGCGATGACCGAAAAAACCACCTCGCCGGGGTGCAGGTAGGTGAGGCCTTCCTTGCGCGTGATCATCTTGCAGCGCGGCGGAAAGATGGATGAAACGCGCACCAGATTCTGCGAGGCAATCCCCGCATCCCGAAGCGCCAGCTCAAAGGAGGTCAAACGCTCCTTGTGTTTGCCTACGCCCTTGGTGAAAAACAGCTTCTTCGGGACCATGCTTTTTCCCAATTTCTATGTTTCCTCCCTGTGGTTGAAAATCGGCAATTGCATACAGCGTACCCGCATGAGTTTATCGCATCCGGACGGGTTGGAACAGAGCACTCTCGTTCCCTCATCCGGCGTGAGGCGATTACCCGCCGGGGACGGGGCCGACAAGAGCGTTTATGAGGCGCGTTTTAATGCGCGTTTCAAGATCGTTTCCAGTGCCGTTTTGAGCTTTGCATACTCGTCCGGAGCCAGCGTGCCGGCGATCTTCTCACTCTCCAGCGCGAAGAGTTCTTCCTTGAGCGCATTCAGCAGCGCCGCGCCCTTGGCCACGGGCGGCTGTGCAACCCCGGCGTCGAAGGCCGCGACCGCTGTCGGTTTGCGCAGCAGGAAGGCCGCGGTAACGACCATCAGCAGCGCCAGTCCGCCCAGAATCCAGCCTTTGTACTTACTGAGAGGGTCGGGCGTGTTGATGGGATTGCCGATGCCGCCGCCGGGCTGCGCGCCGGGAGCGCCGGCCTCCTGGCCGCCCATGCCGGAGGCTGGCTGCTGGCCGCCCTGTCCACCCTGCCCGCTCTGGTCGTCGCGGGGCAGTGCGCCGCTACCCGAAACGGTAAACTCCAGCGCCTTGCCGGGAAAAGCGTTGCGGGCCACGTAGGTTTGAAAGGCGGGGTCCTGTGGAGACGACTGGAAGTTCGATCCCGCGCCCGCGGTAAAGGTCATGCTCTTGGGCATCATCACCCACACGGTTCTGGCCGGGATCGATACCTGGGGATGGAAGGTGAGTTTGCCGCTGTAAGGCAGTTCATATTCGATTTGGAAGAGCGTGCCTTTGTCGGCGTTGTCGGGCTGGATGGGAAAGTTGAAGGAGTAATGGCCTTTGGGCCCGTCCGGGTCCAGCTTGACGGTAGTCGCCAGCCCTCCCGGCCGCTGTCCGCTGACGCCGTCCACCACTGCCCCATCCGGTAGCACAATCTCAAAGGTGCGCGGCGTCCATTGCGTGCGCGGCGGCATACTGGCGTTATGGACGGCGTAGCGCTCCACGACGCGAAGCTGACCGCCCGTGGTATCCACTACCCCAATCACATCCTCATCGATGCCGACTCCATCCACCTTGGCGGCCACGTCATAGACCGTGATGTCGCCCGGCCCGCTGCCCTGCGGAGCGGCGATGAAGTAGCCCGCGCCCTGGTGAGTGACTCGCACCAGGTAAGGACCGCTGCCCGGTTCGTTTAGCGAATAGTGCCCATGGGCGTCAGTGGTGGCCTTGGCGGCCTCATTCATGCCGGCTTGCACGTCCACCAGCACGACAGTGTCGCCCGCGGCGGGCTTGCCAGTGGTTTTGTTGGTTACCGTGCCGGTGACTTGTGCGGCCTGCGCCAGCGAGCCCGTGAGCAGCAGGCTCATGGCAATCATGCGAAAAATCATTGGAGTCAATTTCATCGTCAGAAAAAACCTCTTTCGGTTTCTATGAATTCTGGGTGCCCCACCCTCGCCGGTTCTTGTTTTTGCGGCTAGGGTGGGAAACTATAAATCACAACCGGACTGATTCTTGGACGCCTAAATTCGGTTACGCTCACGCCCGCTGCAAAAGCTCAATTTCGCCCAGCAACTGCGCCGTCTCATTTTCCAACTGCGCCCGCTGGACGACAAAGTCTTCTTCAGGATACTTGCCCGCCTTGAACTCGAAGTTCAGGTCGCGCAGATTTTCGTAAAGCTGTTCCTTGCGCTCCAGCAGATAGTCCAGCCGCGTCTTTTGGCGCTGGCTTGCGAAGACGTTCTCCGGCCAGAAGGTGTATACGAAGAGCACAAACAACAATAGTATTCCGCAAATCAGTCCCAATGTCGGCGTCATAAAGCAAAGACCTCCATAGCCCTATTCCCTATTCCCTAGTCCCTATTCCGTCTCCCGGCGAATCTTTTCCCTGAGCGCGTCCATGGCCGGATCGGAGGCTGGAGCTTCGCTCTGCGTCTTGCCCACCGACCATCTGCGCACCAGAAGAATCGTGCCCAGCAGCGCCGCCGCGAAGACCGCGAAGGGCGCAATCCAGGCCACCAGGTCAAAGCCATGAGTTGTTGGCGCGGCCAGCACCACCGCGCCGTACTTGGCGGAGAAGGCGGCGAAGATCTCCTTGTCGCTCATGCCTGAGGCAATGGCTGCCTTCAGCTCTGCCATTTCCGGTTCGCGGGATGGGCAGCCCATATGGTCGCACTCGCCCAGCAGTTGCGCGCAACCGCATTGGCACATCAGCCGATGGCTCAGGTTATTGACCCGTGAGCCTGAGTCCGTCGCGCCCAGCGAAATACAGACAGCTACAGCCAGCGCCAGCGCCTGCGCGCTTTTGATCCAAAACGTAAAGCGACTGGAAGCTCTCATGCTTGGCCTCCCTTCTGCGCCGCCGGCTTCAGGCTGGGAACCAGCGCGATCAGCGTGCCCCAGAACATCAGCGCCACTCCGGCCCAGATCCAGCTCACCAGCGGATTGAGGAAGGCCTTGATGATCGGCTGGCCGGTGTCGGGATTCGTGCCCTCGTAGACCACGTACAAATCCCACTCCGGCCTCGAGTGAATCGCCACCATCGTCTGCGGCTGTTCGCTGGCCAGATAGACGCGCTTCTCCGGCGACATTTGGAACTGCTTCTTGCCGCCCTTGTACACGTCCAGCAGCGCGTACTCGGAGTTATAGTTGGCGTTCGAGTCCTGCGTTGCGCCGACGCACTCCAAAACATAGGGTCCGATGGATAGCTTATCGTGCAGTGCCATTTCGCTTTCCACGCTGCGGTTGAAGGCCGCGCCGGCCAGGCCGACGACCACAATCACCACTCCGATGTGAACAATGTAGCCGCCATAACGGCGCGTGTTGCGGCGAATCAGCATAAATTTCGCCCAAATCAGATTGCGCCCGCTCTGCCTGGCGATAACCAGAGTTCCGCGCATGAACTCCGAAGCGATGGCGGTGAAGACGGCTGCCGAGAGTGCAAAGGCCACAATCGCGTAGAAGCTGCCCTGATCGAAGGCGCCGTCCTTCCACGGCTTCACGCCTACGGCCAGGCAGACAGCAACCGTGGCCCACAGCGCGATGCACGGCAGCACAAAGTTGCGCTTGATGGCTCTGAACGATGTAGCACGCCACGGTAGCAGCGGGCCGACTCCAGTCAGGAAGAGCAGAAACAGCCCGATGGGGACAGCGACGGCGTTATACCAGGGCGCGCCCACCGTGACCTTGTTGCCCACCACGTACTCGCTGAGGATGGGGAAGAGCGTTCCCCATAGAATCACGAAGCAGGCGGCCAGCAGCACCAGATTGTTGAAAAGGAAGCTCGATTCGCGGCTGACCAGCGACTCCAGATGGTGTTCGCTCTTCAGGTGGTCGCGCTGCAAGATGTAAGTGAAGATGCAGACCGCCAGCACGATCCCCATGAAGACCGTGAACCAGGTGCCGATGGACGATTGCGCGAAGGCATGCACCGAACTGACCAGCCCGGCGCGGGTCAGCAGCGTACCCAGCAGTGTCAGCAGGAAGGTGCTGAAGATCAGCCACACATTCCAGCTCTTCATCATGCCTTTCTTCTCCTGCATCATTACGGAGTGCAGAAAGGCGGTGCCGGTCAGCCAGGGCATGAAGCTGGCGTTCTCCACCGGGTCCCATCCCCAGTAGCCGCCCCAGCCCAGCACAGCATAGGCCCAGTGCATTCCCAGGAAGATGCCCAAGGTGAGAAAGAGCCAGGTCACCATCGTCCAGACGCGGGTGATCTTGATCCATTTTTCGCCCGGATAGCGCATCATCAGCGCGCCCAGAGCGAAGGCGAACGGCACGGAAAAGCCCACATAGCCCAGATAGAGCATGGGCGGATGAATCACCATCTCCGGGTACTGGAGCAGCGGATTCAACCCGGCGCCGTCGGCGGGAATCGCTCCCCGATAGAGCGAAAACGGCGGCGCGGCAAAACATAAAATAGCCAGGAAAAAGACCTGAATCCCGGCCAGAATAGCTCCGGCATAGGCGTAAAGCTTCACGTCCCGCTTGTGCGTCAGCCGCAGCACAAAGCCATACGCGCCCAGCAGCCACGCCCACAGCAGCAGCGAGCCTTCCTGCCCGCTCCACATCGCCGAGAACTTATAGGCCCCCGGCAGCGCGCGGTTCGAGTGCTCCAGAATGTAGGTGATGGAAAAATCGTTGGTGAAGACCGACCAGACCAGCGCAAAGGCTGCCGCCGTCACGGCCCAGAAGCCGGCGATTCCCGCCCGCCGCGCCGTGTCGGCCAGCCGCTCGGGCGAAATAGCCGAGGGCTGCCCGGTCGCGATCAGACGCAGCGCAACCGCCCCGGCCAGCAGGTTCCACGCGGCCAGCGCCAACGCGATGAGAAGAGCAAAACTGCCAAAGGCTGCCATGAAGACTCCAGAATGATTCTCGCACGCGGACGGGGAGCGCTACCTGCCTCCCGGCGAACAATTCTTGTCCCATCATAGCCGCTTCCGGTGTGATCTGTATCACTCTACGGGTGGATAATCAGATGGGGCTGGAGATCCGCAAGCCCAAAAATCTCCGTGCGCCATCCCGTGACACAATACAACCTTGCCACCGTCCACGCGATGCTGATACATTCAAACCGACTGAAAATTGGCTTAAGCGAGGGCATTTTGCGCCGTGCCGTGGCATTCTCTAAGGCTAGCCAAGGAGTGAAATGACAATGAAAAACGTAATAATCGTCGTAATCTTAACCGTCTCAGGGTTTTTAACCGCCTGCCACACCAAGGATTCAAACACCCAAACTACAACCCAAGTTTCAGCACAAGCCCCAGTCCCGGTCTCACCCTCACCAATAGACACAGTTCGCAACGGCTATCTGGAATCTAACAAGACTACCACGGTCGGGAAAGCCCTCGAAGGCACCTTCCCAAATGGCACATGGAAAACCTTCATCACCCAAAAGGGCGTGACCATCGTTGAATTCGACGAGTCCGAACCATTCGGCAAATTTAGTGGTGGTGGTTGCGCAGCCAACCTTATTTGTGCTGCCCTCTACAATAAATTCGTCGATTACTGCAAATCCGATGCAGGAAAAGCTCTTTACTCCAAAGACCAGAGCTCATATGTCGCCGAGAATGCTCTGGAGATGAAGCTGGAACAGAATCAGGAGCAAGCCACCTGCTGGGACACCACCACCAAGCAGCACGCCAACGATCCAATTCCTGTCGTCGTTCAGTTTTCCATCAACCATGACGGGACGACATTTCAGTACGAGGCAAACGACATGGGCCTGGGTACGGAAGCCCTCTTTGAGAAAATCTACAAGTAGGCTTCTGACCGCTACGACCGTTGCAACCAGCTTAAGGTGCTATTTTTCCCGTTTTCTGAAGCGACCCCTACTCTGGCGTTATAGAAGGCCAGGCGGTACGCGGCAAGAACATACCGCAAAGAAAGTCTCCCGTCCAGGTGCTTCCCTTCCCCGGCGCAAATGTCCCCCGATGAAATACGCCTAGGCCGGCGCATCCTAGCCCCCGCCGTATTACGGCGATGAGTTCCCCCACGAGCAGAATCCGAAGACGAAGAACTTGCAAACTTGCGAAGATGACCTAACACCACAGAAGTTACCTATTCCGTGATTGATGGACCCGGACACTGCTTCCACCAGTGGACTTTGTCAGTAACAAGATGCAATGCAACACCATTTTCTGGGTAAGCGTCTGGGGATATTTCCTCAATAATATCTTTCGGCATTCCCGTCTTGTATGGATGGACAAACAACAGAACAATACCTGTGAACTTCTGCCCTGCAATTTGCATTTTTTCCTGGTATCGCTGGAGCTTTTTGACATCCATAATATACTTTGGCTCCTTTTCGCACGGTTGCCAAAGCTTGATTTCGATTCCAACGCGGCAAGGCTGACGCCAAATATCTTTTTTAGGATCTGGTTTCTCGGATAACACTGCTACATCTAATCTTCCCTCAGGGGGGATGTGATACTCCGTCGTTACAGGGTGAACAGAAAAGGTACGGTCAAATCCGAATCGATTTTGCGCAAGGTCATACGTGTACCGGTGATTACTCGTCGCATCCCGAAGCCGAAGCTCTGCATAAAGCCATGCTTGAATGTCTGTTTCCGAGAGAAAATCTAAATGATGCTCGTGGAACTGTATCACAGTTCTTTCGATGGCCTTTTTCACCAGTTCGATCATACATGACTCCTATCTGTTACGCGGGTGGCCCATGTCCCATACTATCAATCCCATAAAAGTTGGGTGGCCCAGGTCCGGATTTTCGGACCTGGGAATCCACCCGGTTTCTTGGCCAAAAAAACGACAATTTACCTATGCTTCGATGAATAGCCTTTTGTGCGCAAAAGGAACGCGCTGTTTGCAAGTATCTTCGCCTCATATTCACCGGGCGCCCCATCCTTCGCGCTCTTTGCGAATGGTGGGAAACCACGAACCCCTCACCCAAACAAGAACTCCTTCTCGCGCAGTTCCTTGATCGAATCGCGCAGACGCGCCGCCCGCTCGAACTCGAACTTCTTGGCCGACTCGCGCATCTCTGTTTCCAATTTGGCGATGAAACTGTCGAGTTCCGCCTGGGTGGCAAACTCCGGCAGCCCCGCCGTCTCTTCCACTTCCAAATCGCCGTACTCGGCCTTCAGAATCGCGGCCAGACCCATGTCCACCGGGCTGATGATCGACTGCGGGGTAATCCCGTGTTCCTCGTTGTAAGCCCTCTGAATTGTTCGCCTTCGATCAGTCTCGTCGATCGCGCGCCGCATCGAGTCGGTGATGCGGTCGGCGTAGAGGATCGCGCGGCCGGCAATGTGGCGCGAGGCGCGGCCCATGGTCTGGATCAGCGAGCCGGCCGAGCGCAAAAAACCCTCTTTGTCGGCATCGAGAATCGCCACCAGCGAAACTTCCGGCAGGTCCAGCCCTTCGCGCAGCAGGTTGATGCCGATCAGCACGTCGAACTCGCCCTTGCGCAAGCCGGCGAGCAGCTTGACTCGTTCTAATGTCTCGATTTCGGAGTGAAGATAACGGCAGCGAACGTCAACCTCGGTGTAGTAGCCGGCCAGGTCCTCGGCCATGCGCTTGGTCAGCGTGGTCACAAGCACACGCTCATTCCGCGCGGCGCGGTCGCGGATCTCCGCCAGCAGGTCGTCTATTTGGCCTTTTACCGGGCGAATCTCCACCTCCGGATCCACAAGGCCCGTGGGGCGAATCACCTGCTCCACCACGACTCCGGCTGATTTGGTCAGCTCATACGGCCCCGGCGTCGCGGAGACATAAATCGCCTGCTGCACGCGGTTCTCAAACTCCTCGAACTTGAGCGGCCGGTTGTCCATGGCCGAGGGCAGCCGGAAGCCATAGTCCACGAGGTTTTGCTTGCGGCTGCGGTCGCCAAACCACATCCCGTGCACCTGCGGAATGCTCGCGTGGCTCTCATCCACAAAGAGCAGAAAATCGCGGGGAAAATAATCCAGCAGCGTTGGGGGCGCCTCGCCCGGCAGACGGCCCGAAAAGTGCCGCGAATAGTTCTCGATCCCATGGCAGAAGCCCATGGACTTGATCATCTCCAGATCGAAGCGCGTGCGCTGGTGAATGCGCTGCGCCTCCACCATGCGCCCCTGCGCCTCCAACTCGGGAATCCATGCGTTCAGCTCCGCCACAATCGAATCAATCGCCTCGGCCTTCTTCTCCGGCTGCATCACATAATGGCTCTTGGGATAGATCGGCAGACGCGCATAGCGCTGCTTCACCGTGCCGAAGAGCGGGTCGATTTGAGAAAGGCTCTCGATCTCATCGCCGAATAACTCAATCCGGTAAGCCGTTTCATCGTAGGTCGGAAAGACCTCGATCACGTCGCCGCGCACGCGAAAGGTGCCGCGACGGAAGTCGGTGTCATTGCGCTCGTAAAGGATTTCGACCAGCCTTCGAGTGATGTCTTTGCGGCTGATGCGCTGGCCTTTTTCCAGCAACAGCAGCATCCCGTAGTAAGCCTCCGGCGAGCCCAGGCCGTAGATGCAACTGACTGAGCTGACAATGATCGCGTCGCGCCGCTCGAACAAGCTGCGCGTCGCCGAGAGGCGCAGCTTGTCCAGCTCCTCGTTGACGGTGGCTTCCTTTTCGATGTACAGGTCGCCTGCGGGAATGTAGGCCTCCGGCTGGTAATAATCGTAATAACTGACAAAGTATTCGACCGCATTGTTGGGAAAGAACTGCTTGAACTCGTGATAAAGCTGGGCGGCTAGGGTTTTATTATGCGCCAGAATCAGCGCCGGCCGGTTGGACTGCTCGATGATCTTGGCCATCGTGAAGGTCTTGCCCGAGCCGGTGACGCCGAGCAGCACCTGGTGCTTCTCGCCCGCGGCAAGGCCCGCCATCAGCTCGTCAATCGCACGCGGCTGATCCCCCCTAGGTTTGTAGCTGGTTACCAGTTCAAAGTCCATGGCGGGATTATACATCAGGAGCGAATAAGAGGCGAAGATGCTCGCAAACTGCGCGTTCCTTTGCGCAAGAAAGGCTATTCATCGAAGCATAGGTAAACTGTCATTTTTTTGGCCAGAAAACCGGGTTGTAGCGGGTATCGGGCGCCGGGAGGCAGGAAGATGGCGTGCGCAGTGGACTACTTCCTGAAGCGGTCCGCCAACGCGGCAGCCAAAACCGTTGCCTGGAACCAGCCGGAAAGAATGAGCAGCCAGCGCGACCAAACCAAAAATCCATAGCTATTGAACCACTTCAGCCAGCCAAGCCACCCGATATGGCACCACGGCTGTGGCTGATGTTGCAGGTCCGGCATCCACCGCTCGTCCATCCCCAACTTCACCAGGGGTACGGCATTCTCCAACGTGTAGATGAAGGGCTGGAAAGATGTGTAATGAAGGGAAATCGGCTTGTTCGATTGATCAGGATTTCTCGCTGCACCCTTCAAGCTTTCTTCATAGGTTGCGATCATATTGGGTTGTGTTTTAATTGTCTCGATCATCGCCCCGCTGCGTACTGCCCCAGCAAAGACCAGCGTGCCCAGCGCAAGCGTGAAAAGGATCGAGTAACCGATTCGCAGAGGATTTTCTTCCAGCCAAGCAAAGGCAATCCTCAACCATCGCCAGAGAATCCAGCTCTTCTGCGCCTGCAAGCAGCGGAAGCGGAAGAGAACGTACTTTGCCCCTTTGCGGTCGCCCTTCCTCTCCAGCAACTCCCGAAGTTGCATCCATGGCTGCGGCTGAGTACACCGGTTCGGTGGCTGGAGCATGATCCATGCAATACGTTCCTTGGCGTCCAATGGAAGCTTCGGCGCATACATCCCGGACGCGATGTCTTCATCCGATGAGTACCCATGGAGGGTCAGTTCCTCATAGATCAACCCATCAAGCTTAAGGTTTCCCTCATCCGGCCAACTCATTTTGTCTTCGCGCAAGTTCTTGACCTTTGTGCCAACCAGACTAAGTTCTGTTTTCTCGGATTTCTCGATACACTGCCAGATCAGATCGCCTTTGACGACCGCATTCAGGCAGCTGACCCGAGCAACCTTTGCGCCATTGATTGATAGGTTTCCGCCAATCTCCGTTCCGATCAGGCGAATCTTACCGTCGGACTCGAAACCCTTCCTAAGAGAGACGCTGTCGACGATCTTCGCGCCGTCGGCATAAAGCGCATTACCCTTGGCCTTCAGCTTCGCGTCCTTGCAGGCTAGTTGCCCTGCGATCTCCGCGCCCATTAAGCGAATCGTGCCCTCGGACTCGAAGCCATCGATGAAGACACCGCCGCCGATCTTCGCGTTGTCCGCGATGAGAGCATCGCCTTTGGCCTTCAGCTTCGCGTCCTTGCAGGTGAGTTGCCCTGCGATCTCCGCGCCCAGCAAGCGAATCGTGCCCTCGGACTCGAAGCCATCGATTAAGACGACGGAGCCGCCGATCTTCGCGCCGTCCGCGTATAGCGCATTACCCTTGGCCTTCAGCTTCGCGTCCTGGCAGACAAGTTGTCCTGCGATCTCCGCTCCCAGCAAACGAATCGTGCCGCTAGACTCGAAACCTTGATTCAGGAAGACATTACCGCCAATTTTGGCGCCGTCGAAAGAAAGAGCATTTCCCGTAGCTGTTAGCTTCGCGCTGGAGCAGTCAAGATCACCTTCGATCCGTGCGCCAAACAGGCGGTTCTCACCTGCGGAGTGGATGCGCCTGAAAAGAAGTGGGCCGTGGAGAATGACACCATCTGCCCAAATACCCATGGTCAGCAAAGAATCAAGGATGTAGATTCCTCGTATCTCCGCAAACTGTAAGTTCATCTGCTCCTGAAATTCGCAGTCGCGAAAATCCAGTGTCGGATTGACATGACATTCTTTAAGGTCGAGCTTGCAGGGGATGGTCGCGGCATAGACGCGCAGACCCTTGGGGTCGATGTGCTGGGCGGCCTCCGGATCGGTTGCCAGCCAGCGAAGAAAAGTAGCACGAATTTCCGGACGCGGGGCCTTCTCGTCCGGCTCAGGCGGGTCTTCAGAACTGGCCGAGTCATGCAGCACCTTGAGTTCGGCTGGTGTTAAGTTGGGGTCGAAGCGAGTCTTTGCCAATTCGATGAGCTTCATTTCGCGGATTTGGTCGAGCAAGGGCATCGGAGCAGTCGCCTTTCAATGGAGGCTTTGACCGTTACTGTACACCATGAAGAGCTGGGTGACCCAGGTCCCGCATTTGGGACCTTGGATACCATGAGCCTCACAATGAGTTTTATGAGCGATATGAAACTCACAGTCGGCGGCGCGATGGAGGAGGACGCCTCGTGCAAATTCATCGACGCATGGCATCGTGGCGAGCGCGGCGAGAGATTCCACGAGCGACATCTGGCCTTTGAAAGCTGGGAGGCTCTGGCTCGCGTCCTTACCGGCAAGCGGATGGAGTTGCTGCGATCCGTGCGGCGCAACAACGTACCCAGCGCTGAGACTGTGTGAATTGGTAATGATTCCAGAACAAATGCGGGCGAGGACGCCCGCGCAACAGTCGGTCTGGAGACCGGCGCTACACTCCAGAGATTACACAATGACACGGTCCAGGTACTAGCGTTCGCGCCCTGGCCAAGGCGCTCAGCCGGGAAACCAGTAATCACGCGGATGTGAAAGCTCTGGCGGGCGCGGGACTTCTCGAAGCCACAGCCCGTGGCGTCCGCGCCGACTACGACGCTATCGAAACCAGAATCGCGATCTGAGGAAGCCTGCCGGGGCGATAGTCGGTGTTCGACATTTACGGAAATCGCCCCCGGTTTGTGTTTTTACCTTCTTTTCGCAACATATCAGGAATGCGCGCGATCATCATGCGCCGTCCCTACGGGACTCCGGATGGATTGTTGGTTGCTCCAACCCCACGCTGAAGCGCGGGGCTAGCTACCACAGCGCCTACGGCGCGGACGAAGGGCTGCTATCACTGCGCCGTCCCTACGGGACTCCGGATGGATTGTTGGTTGCTCCAACCCCACGCTGAAGCGCGGGGCTAACAACCATTGCGCCTACGGCGCGGACGAAGGGCTGCTATCACTGCGCCGTCCCTACGGGACTCCAGATGGATTGTTGGTTGCTCCAACCCCACGCTAAAGCGCGGGGCTAACCACCATTGCGCCTACGGCGCGGACGAAGGGCTGCTATCACTGCGCCGTCCCTACGGGACTCCGGATGGATTGTTGGTTGCTCCAACCCCACGCTAAAGCGCGGGGCTAACTACCACAGCGCCTACGGCGCGGGCGACGGGCTGCTATCACAACGCCTAGGGCGCAGGGCGACGGGCTGCTATCACAGCGCCTAGGGCGCAGGGCGACGGGCTGCTATCACAGCGCTTACGGCACGAGCCAACCCCACGCTACCACCCCAAGAAACAAAGACCATTTCTTGGGGACCCCGGTGAAGCGCGGGGCTAACAACCATTGCGCCTACGGCGCGGGCGGTCGAGGTTCGTGGTCTCCCACCCTTCCCCCAGCCACCCCACGGACGAAGACCTGTCCGTGGGAACCCCGGCAACGCGAAGGATGGGCACCCAATCATTTATAGCTGGATCAAGGATGGGCACCCGCCGCTCTGCCGAAGGCCCTCTGCCTGGACGGCCAGTCCCTACCTGGCTTCGCTGGTCTGCGTGGCCAGGTAGCGCTCGTAGCCCATTTCGGCGATCTGGTGCAACTCAATTTCGAGTTCGTCCAGGTGTTCTTCCTCGGCTTTGAGCTGCCTGATAAAAAGATCGCGCGAGCCATTGTCTTTTTCCTCCGCTGCGATGCGGGCGGCCTCGTTGTAGAGGGCAATGGCTCGAATCTCGGCCTTATGGTCGGACTCGGCCATCTCCTTGACGTTTTTGCCGATCGACATGGCCAGAGGCTCCATGCTGGGCGCGCCGTCCAGAAAGAGGACGCGCTCGATGAGCGACTCGGCGTGCTTCATCTCGGCTATGGACCGCATCTTGATCTGCTTCGCAAGCCGGTCGTATCCCCAGTTCTCGCACATTTCAGCGTGAACGAAGTACTGGTTGATGGCGGTGAGCTCCTCGCGGAGCGCGTGGTTGAGCTGCTCGATGACCTTCGGATGACCTTTCATGGCGCGATTTTACATGAGGATGGAGCGGCTTGTAACCAAATAAACTAGTATTTATGTCTCATTACGCACTCTTTTCCGACGATTTTCATAGAGAATGGGAGATGTGAACTTGAA
This sequence comes from Acidobacteriaceae bacterium, assembly GCA_003134855.1. Classification (GTDB taxonomy): domain Bacteria; phylum Acidobacteriota; class Terriglobia; order Terriglobales; family Acidobacteriaceae; genus Telmatobacter. Next base: position 78,828 of record PLCS01000004.1, on the reverse strand, counting down.
AACCCGCATCGCGCTCCTTGCTCTCCTGCTTGCGCCCAGCCTGGGCTATGGCCAGTCGTTTGTCCAGTCGTTTGCCGGTTCGTTTGACGCGCAAAGCCCCTTCGATCCAAGCACATACAAGCCTCAGACCGGGCAGGAGCGCTGGCGCGAATGGGTGAAAGACGACGGCGCCGGCCCGAAAATCTACGTCATGTCGCTGGGGGCCGCCGCATATAAGCAGGCGATCAATACCCCATCCGAGTGGGGCCGGACCCCACGCGGATATCTGCGCCGCACAGGAAGCAGTTTAGCCAGCAGCGTCGTTCAGAACTCCATCCAGGAGAGCATGGCCGCGGTTGCCGGCACGGATACACGCTACTTTGCGTGCGCCTGTACCGGTTTCTTTCCTCGCACCGGCCACGCGCTGAAGATGACCCTTCTCACCTATACCCACAGCGGTCATCTAACGCTCGACGTTCCTCAGCTTTCCGGCGCATACGGTAGTTCGATGATCCAGGATATGTGGTATCCCCATTCCCACAGTCCGTTGGTTCAGGGAGTGCAGGGCGGCCACATTGAGATGGGCCTCATCGGCGGCATCCACCTTATCCAGGAGTTTTCTCCGGAGTGGAAGCGTCTCTTCCATCTGCGTTGATGAGACGACAAAGGCAGTTTGAGCGGTTTCACATTACAATACTTTCAATCAAGGAGGTTCCATGCGCAGGATTCTTCTCGCCGTTCTCGCCGTGGTCTTTTCCGCTTCGCTGCTGGCCGCCCAGGGCGCGCCGCCGCAGGGCAGCGCCGACCAGCCTTACACCGTCGAGTACTACTACAAGTGCCAGTGGGGCCATCAGGCTGAGTTTCTGCAACTCTTTCTGAAGAACCACTACCCGCTGCTGCAGAAGATTCAGGCCACCGGGCGCATTCTTTCCGTGAAGATTGAATCGCCGGCCTACCACACGTCCGAGGAGCTGCGCTGGGACTTTCGCGTCACCATCCGCTACAAGAACTCAACCGTAGCCACCACCGCCAATCCCGACGAAGAGGCCTTCATCAAGCAGCTTTGGCCCGACCAGGCGACTTATCAGAAAGAAGAGCAGCGGCGGTTTGAGATTCTGCTCGGACATATTGACCTACCCGTCACCGACATTACACCGGCGAAACAGTGAGAGGCCACAATGCCTATCTCTGAAATCAGCGGACAAGACGTCAGGCAATTCATCGAGCTTGGCCTGGCATTTTTTCTCTCGGCATTGATTGGCCTGGAGCGCGAGATTCGCCACAAGAGCGCGGGGCTGCGCACCTATACCGTGGTAGGCACTGCGGCAGCCCTCTTTGTGCTGATTTCGAAGTACGGTTTCACCGACGTTCTCATCGCGGACCGCATTGTCCTTGATCCTTCGCGCGTGGCGGCGCAAATCGTCTCCGGCATCGGGTTCATCGGCGCTGGTCTTATTTTTGTTGGCCAGGACCGGGTCAGAGGACTCACTACCGCTGCTACCGTCTGGCTGGTGACTGGCGTCGGCATGGCCTGCGGGGCAGGTCTGCCGTGGCTGGCGCTCGCCGCCACGGGAGGCTACTTCATTGTGGCCCTCGTCTTTCCGTTGATCCTGCGCGTGATTCCTGGATCGGCTGAATCCACCGGGCGACGCGCTGATGCGGAACACGATTGATCCTTCGCAGCTGGATCTGGACCTCCCGCCCGCTCATCGCAATACAGCCGCGATGAACGGGGCACAGCTTCTAATAGTTCATGGTGATTCTTCGAGGCCGATGTGCGGGCCACCTGCCAGACCCACGATCTGCGCTCAATCGCCCCTGCTTTTCCATTGCCGCACCAGGTCTTCGGCGGCCTCGGGCCAATCGGGAAACTGGAACTCAAATCCAGCGTCGAGCAGGCGTCCCGGGACGGCGCGGCAGCTTTGCAGCACCAGTTCCGGCTCGGTGCGCAGAAAAATTGCGCCTAGCTTGATGGCCAGCGACGGCGCGGGCACCCCGTTGGGCACATCCCAGGCCCAGCGCAGCGCCGCCATGAACTCGCGATTGGGCAGCGGGTTGGGCGCGGCGATGTTGATTGGCCCCTGCAACTCCTCGTGGGCAATCAGGAATTCGACGGCGCGGGCATAGTCGGCCTCATGAATCCAGGAGACGAACTGTCGTCCGTTGCCCTGACGGCCGCCGAGGCTTAGCCGTACCAGATTCGACAGCACGCCAAAGGCGCTGCCGGCCGTGGGGCTGAGCACGACGGCGCTGCGTAGAGCCACCTTGCGGGTTCGCGGCGTTTCGGCCGCAAAGAACGCAGCCTCCCAGTCCCGGGCCACGCGGGAGGAAAAGCCTCGGCGCTGGAGCCATCGATTTGCCGGCGGCTTCGCATTGGCTGAGGGCTTGTCGCCGCCTAATACGCCCGTCGCTTCATCCAGAGGCAGATCGACGCCGTTTGCATCAAGGGCGCGCTCGTAAATTGTGGCCGCCGAAGCGTTCAGCCACACTCGCGGCGGCTCGGCGAGCGAGGCGATCACCCTGCCCAGCAGTTGCGTGGAATGAATGCGCGAGTCGTAGATGGCTTGCCGGTTAGCCGCATCGTAGCGGCAGTTGACGCTGCGTCCGGCCAGGTTGATGCAGGCGTCTGCGCCTTCCAGGTACTCGGTCCAAGGGCCGGTCTGCTCGCCGTCCCAGTGAACGGTTTGCCAGGGCGCGGCGTAAGGGCCGCGGGTCAGCACGGTCACCTGATGGCCTTGCTGCTGAAAGTGGCGGGCCAAGGCCTGGCCCACTTGGCCGCTGCCGCCGGGCAGGGCGATACGCAGGGGACGCGGATTCACGGCAGCAATTATTTCCATAGATTCAGCTTACGGCTTTGGATTCCGTTGTGAGTGTCGAATTGAATGGACAGATCGAATATGGGCCGGTGGAGGTTCGCGGTCTCCCACCCTTCGCAAATTATGCGAAGGATGGGGCACCCGGCGTCGTCCTTACAGGACTCCGGATGGATTGTTGGTTGCGCCCACCCCACGCTGAAGCGCGGGGCTAACAACCACTGCGCCTACGGCGCGGGGCTACTGGCTGCTTTCAGCAGGGGAACACTCCGGTAGAGGCCCCATTGAGGGGCCACCAACCATAAAGCCCCCGGCTCTGCCGGGGGACATTTACTGCACTGAAGCCAGAGCCGCCGTCCATTCGCCGGGGGAATCCACCAGCACGTCTGGCGGATAGTCGTTGAGGCTCTCGGGCGCAAGGCCGAAGGTGCAGCCGATGCACCATGCGCCCGCATTGCGCGCCGTCTCCACATCCACCTGGCTGTCGCCGATCACCACTGTCTCTTCCGGTAACGCGCCGGCCTCGTCCATCAGCGCGCGCAGGCCCTCCGGATCGGGCTTCTTGGTGGCAAAGCTGTTGCCGCCATAAATGTGCAGGAAGTAAGGCGCGAGGCCCAGGGCAGCGCAGATCTCCTGTGCCGGGCGAACCGGCTTGTTGGTCAGCACGGCCATCAGGCGCGCCGGTCCGTCCGGGTGTTCGTGCAACTGGCGCAGCGCGGCCAGCGCCTCCAGGACTCCCTCGTAGGCATAGGTATAGTCCAGCTTGTGCTCGCGATAGTAGATGAGAAAGAAGGCGTAGGCGCGCGAGAGCAGCTCTTCATCGACGTCCGTCGCATCCGGGCCAAAGAGCGCCCGCCGCATCAGCATGATGGCGCCATCGCCGATGTAACCTGCAACCACCGCATCCGGCAGCGGCTCACGCCCCTCGTGAGCCAGCGTCGCGTTGACACTGTTGCATAGGTCCTGCGCGGAGTCGATCAGCGTACCGTCGAGATCGAAGACCAGCAGTTTCAATTGCTCGACGGGGATCGGGCGAAGAATGCGTACCATGATTCCAGTGTAAAAGAAGCAGCTATCGGCTTTCAGCCATCAGCTATCAGCCTGAAACCGGCGACTGAAAGCTGTTAGCTGAAAGCTGAAAGCTGAAAGCTGTTTATCAATGCACGCGAATGTCGCCCGAGCCGGTTTCGATGCGCACCGTGGGCCCGCCGCCGTTGATTTTGCCGGAGACGTGGTGGTGATCCGATGAGCCGTGGGTCAGCATATCCTGGTCGGTGTGAATGCTGCCCGAGCCGGTGGATGCATCCAGCGTAAGCGGGGCGCTGCCCGGCCAGAGTTCCACGTTGCCGGAGCCCGTCCCCAGCTTCCAGTCCGCCGTCGGCGCTCCGCCTGCCTTGATGTTGCCGGAGCCGGTATGGGCGTACAAGCTGCCATGCAGATTGCGCAGTTCGATATTGCCCGAGCCGGTCGACGCCCTCACATCACCTTGACCTGTCTGCTCGGCGTAGATGTCGCCCGAGCCGGTGTCTACCTTGAAGCCGCCGTGCAGGCCGGTGGCGTGAATGTTGCCAGAGCCGGTCGAGATTTTGGCGTTCTCGCCCACGCCCTCGACACCGATGTCGCCCGAGCCGGAGCCGGCGTCGAGAAACGCGTCCTCGGGCGCCTGAATCTCATAGTCGATGCTGATGTTGCGCAGGTTTTCGTGGCGGCCGCCGATGCGGATGATGTTGCCCGTCTGCTCGATGGGAGGGTTGGCCGCGATCTCCTTGACCTTTTCCTCTGCATTGCCCCAACCGCCGTTACCCCAGCCGGACTTTACCTTGCCGTAGATGTGCACCTGGTTGCCCGCGCCGTGGGTGATGTGAATGTTGCCTGAGCCGGTCGAGACCGACAGTTCCACGCGCCCGCTCACGGTGAGCGTGCGCTCGAAGGTAGCATCCGCGCCCAGCGCCGGAAGCGCCGCCAGCGAGGCCATTGCCAACGCTGCAATCCAAAGTTTCTTCATTGCATTCCTCGTTTCATGGGTAGTAGCCTCTAGCTGCTAGCTACTAGCTTCTAGCCAGCGCGCAGGTGGTTCAAGGTGCGCGAGTTATGAGCTAGTAGCTAGAAGCTGAAAGCTGTCTTACTGCTGTAACACCACCTGATCGCCTTCCTTCAACCCGCTCAGAACTTCGGTGACCGATCCGTTCGACAAGCCCACCGTGACCGGGACCTTGCGCTTGCCTTCCTTCTGATTCTTGTCGGGAATCTCCACGGTCGCCTTCTTCTGGTTGTCATACATGACGGCGCTCTCCGGCACCATCAGCACGCCCTTGTGCTCGTCCAGAATGATCTCGGCGTTGGCCGTCATGTTGGCCTTCAGCTCGCCGCCCGGATTGTTGATGGAGACGCGGACCTCGAAGGTGGTCACGTTGTCCTTCTCCACGCCCAGGGGCGCGATCTTGGTGACCTTGCCGTTGAAGACGCGGTCGCGGAAGCTCTCCACCTTGATGCGCGCCGGCTGCGCCATATAGACGTGCGCGATGTCGGCCTCGTCCACCTTGCCCTGCACATACACCTCGTTGATGTCGCCCTCGGTCATCACCAGCGTGGCCGTGGAACCCAGCACCAGGATGGAACTGACCGCGTCGCCGATTTCCACATCGCGGGAGAGAATCACTCCGTCCATCGGCGCCACGATGGTCGTATAGCTCAACTGCTCTTCAAGCTGCTTGAGGCCGGCCTGGGCTTGCTGCACCTGCGCCCGCGCCTGTTTCAGGCGGGCCGAATCCACGCCGATCTGGGCCTTGGAGTTGTCGCGCCGGGTGAGCGCGGCCAAGTAATCCTTGTTGGCGTCGTCCAGCGCCTGGCGGCTCACGATGCCTTGCTTCTGCATCTCCTGGTTGCGATCCAGCGTGGCCTTGTACATAGGCAGGTCGGGAGCGTTGGCGTTTACCTTATCCTGCTCGATATTGGCCTCATAGGTGGCCACATTGGCCTCGGCGGCTGACAGTTGTGCCCGCTGCGCATCCACCTGCGCCACAATCTCCTGCTGATCGAGCTGCGCCAGCTCTTGCCCCTTGTGTACCTGGTTGTTGATGTCCACGAAGAGTTTTTCCACGATGCCGGAGGCCTTCGACTTTACCTCGACCTTGGTGATCGGCTGAATCTTGCCGGTAGCCACCACCGAGCGCGCCACATCCCCGCGCGTCACCTTGGCTATCTTGTTGGGGTCAAGGGACGATCCCGAGACCATCCGCACCAGCCCAAAGCCGAGTAGCAGCACCACCACAAGTATGATGACAGACAACCATATCCAGAATTTTTTGCTTTTGCGTGATGCGGCCACCAGGAACCTCCTAAGACTTAGAATAGCAACGCACTCTTGCCGGAACGAGAGGCGCAATCAAGCGATCATGCAAGCGAAATAGCTGAGACGGCGGAAACCAGCCCTCGTCAACTATGCTGAGGCCGCCCCGCTCTTCTCTCATACGCAGCGGGCAGCGTCTTGGTTCCAGGGGGAGGATGGCGGGGCGGGTACAATGGCGGCATGACGAATCGGACGGAGAGCGTAGCAGTGGCGTTTGTGAAGGCGATCAACGGCCAGGATGTGGATGCGCTGGCTGAGTTGATGACGCCGCAACACCGTTTTATCGACTCGCTGGGCGGGGTTACAGAGGGCAGGGACACCATGCGCGCAGGTTGGGTGGAGTATTTCCGCATGGTTCCGGATTACACGATTGAAATCAAAGAGACTTTTTGTGACGGGCCAGTGGTTGTGATGCTGGGGGTGGTAGGGGGAACCTATGCGGCGGACGGCCAACTGAGTGCGGAAAACCGCTGGCAGACGCCGGCAGCCCTCAGGGCTCTGGTTGAAGAAGGCAAAGTGGCGGAATGGCGCGTCTATGCCGACAACGAACCGATTCGCCAACTGATTGCAAAGCGCGGCTGAGGCAGGCTGGCCGAGAGGGCGCGATTCGTATGACCTGGGAACCTTCCAGCTAGGCGGTCACGATCTCGCTGAAGTCGGCGATGCCGGAGAAACCCTCGCGGACATGCCGGATCATACCAAGCCTGGCCGCCCGTAATTTCGAGTCGGGGGCCATAACCATCACCTTCTCGAAGAAGGCATCAACGGCAGGCCTGAGAGTCGCTATCATCTCGAGCGCTGCCCTATAATCCCGCTTCATACGGAGTTCGCCCACCTTCTCGACAACATCGCCAAAGGCTTTGATTAGCGCCTTCTCCTCAGGCTCTACCAGGATACTGAAGAGCTTCCCGTTCTCACTGTCGATCGAAAAAACCTCGCCTTTCTCCTCAGCCTGCCGCACAATGTTCTTAATCCGCTTGAAGGCCGCTGAGATCGCGAGAAAATCTTCACTGCCCCGAACAGTAGTCAATGCCTCAGCACGGGCAATGGCATCGCGAACATCATCCCAACCCGCTGCCAATACCGCATTCACAACGTCGTAAGCGAAACCGCGCACATCTTTGAGATAAAACCCGACACGCTCGGCTAAGAAGACTGCCGTCTCAGCCTGCTCTGGCGTAGACATGGCACCAGTTGCTGCAACCACATCCCCAATCGTCAATGGCAGGCCTGATTCGGCCAGAATCTTAACAATCGCGTTGGCGGCGCGGCGCAATGCAAAGGGATCTTTTGAGCCAGTCGGCGCGTTGCCGATGCCGAACATGGCGGTGATGGTCTGAATGCGGTCGGCAAGGCCGAGCAGCTGGCCTTCAATGGTCGCGGGAATCGCGTCGTCGGTCGATGCTGGAGTGTATTGCGTGTAGATAGCTTGAGCTACAGTCTCGCCGAGACCCTGTGCCTTCGCATAAAGTCCGCCGATAATTCCCTGTAACTCGGTAAATTCTTTCACTAACTCGGTAGTAAGGTCAGTCTTGGCCAGTTCGACAGCCTTGAGCAGCGCAGCTTCATCCAAGTCAATGCCCGCGGACTTCACTTTCTCAGCCAGCGCACGAGTTACTGCTAGGTTTTGCTCCGTCTTCCAGAAATAACTGCCCAGCTCCTTCTGGAAGGTGACATACTTGAGGCTTTCCACGCGGTCAGCGAGAGAAATCTTCTGGTCGAACTCCCAGAAGAAACGGGCGTCTTTGAAGCGAGCGCGGAGAACCTTCTGGTTGCCGTGGCGGATGACGGCCTCGCCTTCCTGGTCCACCTGAATGTTCAGAACGGCGAAGAAGTGAGGGGCGAGCTTGCCGTCCGCGCCCTCTATGGCGAAATACTTCTGGTGGTCGCGCATTACGGTGACCAGAACCTCTTCCGGCAGCGCCAGGTATTCGGGTTCAAAGTCGCCGAGCACCACGGTCGGCCACTCGGTCAGATGAACGACGGTTTCAATCAGCGGCTCGTCTTCGCGCCAGCGCGCTCCGGGGACGGTGCGGGTGGCCGCGTCGAGAGCTTTGCGAATGGACTGGCGGCGCTCGGCTACATCGACTACTACAAAGGCTTTGCGCAGAGCTTCGGCGTAGTCGGTTGGCTTGGCCAGTATCACTGGAGACTCGCCGTGCAGAATACGGTGGCCGCGGCTGGTGTTGCCTGCCTTGATGCCGGCAATCTCCAGCGGAACAATCGAGGAATCAAGCAGCGCAACCATCCAGCGGATAGGCCGCACATAGCGCTCTGGCTTGCCCGCGCGCCAGTACATATTTTTGGCCCAGTAAAGGCCGAGAACTTCCTTGGGTAACTCGGTTGCCAGTAGCTCCGCTGTTTCGCGTCCCTGTCGTTTGACTGTGACTCCGACATACTCGCCCTTGGCGTTCGTAACCTTTTCCAGAGCCGCAACCGCGACGCCGGCCTTGTGAGCGAAGGCCTCGGCCGCTTTGGTTGGCGCGCCGTCCTTGAAGGCCACCTTCCACGAGGGGCCGGTCAGTTGCTCTTGAGCGTCGGCCTGGCTGGCGAGCACGCCCTCGACCAGTATGGCCAAGCGGCGCGGCGTTGAGTACGTGGTCAGCTTGGAGCCAGGGGCAAGCAGCCGCTCGCGCGTGAGCAAGTCGTTCACACGGCGGCATAGTTCGGCCTCGGCTCCGGCAATCATGCGGGCGGGAATCTCGTCCAGCCCTATTTCGAGTAGAAAATCTGCCATTGTGCTTCTGCTTTCCGAGGGTCAATTTCTGAAGCGGAATCGCCGCGGCCCTACGGGACGCGTTGCGAAATCGGTGCATCTGCACCCAGGAGTGCACTGCGCTTCTCCTGGGCTATTCTCGATTCGTCCCTCCGGGACGAGTTGCGGTTGTGCGAGCGATTCGACCGTAGGTGCTTCGATTCTCACCCCAGCGACGAAGACCTGTCACTGAGAACCCCGGTACGCTCCGCTCAGGATGACAGCGTATCAGGACGTCTGCTGCGCTGCGTATACCTTGGCTGCGCCCACGGCCAGATTGCGAATGCGACCGATCATGCCGACCCGCTCGGTGACGCTGATCGCTCCGCGGGCGTCTAAAAGATTGAAGAGATTCGAGCATTTCAACGCCAACTCATAAGTGGACATCAGCGGGAAACGCAGCTTTTCCCTGGCTGTTGTCTTCTCGTCCGACTGAAGGGCTTTCCACCTATCCAGCAGCGCCTGCGCCTCGTCTTCGTAGCTATTAAAGTGCGCCCAGAGGCGGTCCACATTGGCGTCCTCGAAGTTATAGACCGAGTATTGAAGCTCCTCGGTCAACCTAACATCGCCGTAGGTCACCACAGCGTCAGTCTCCGGATCGCGCGCCCAGACCACGTCGTAGACCGAGTCCACATCCTGCATGAAGGCGCAGAGGCGCTCCAATCCATAGGTCAGCTCGGCGCAGATGGGGTCGAGGTCCAGGCCGCCGCACTGCTGGAAGTAAGTGAACTGGGTGATCTCCATGCCGTCCATCATCACCTGCCAGCCCACGCCCCATGCGCCGACGGTCGGGCCTTCCCAGTTGTCTTCCTCGAACTTGAGGTCGTGCTTGCTCAGGTCGATGCCGATGGCTTCCAGCGATTGCAGGTAAAGCTCCTGCACGTTGACCGGCGGCGGCTTCAGAATGAGCTGGAATTGGGTGTGGCGGAAGAGGCGGTTGGGGTTCTCGCCGTAGCGGCCGTCTGCGGGGCGGCGCGAAGGCTGCGCATAGCCGACCTTGTAGGGCTTGGGCCCCTGCACGCGCAGAAAGGTCTCCGGCGCCATGGTGCCCGCGCCCACTTCCACGTCGTAGGGCTGCTGGATCACGCAGCCGCGTTCCGCCCAAAAGCTCTGCAAGCGGAACAATAGCTCCTGAAAGGTGAGCGGGGTAGTCTTCGGGTTCGATACAAGCTGGGATGAAGGCACGGGCATTTCTCTCTTGATGGGACTGGGTCGATTTTAGCAGCCGGGCCACGCGATAACACCTGGCATTGCCTTATTGAGGCTGTTGCGCTTCGGTAGCCTTGCGAATCGCCTCCGCATCCGCGAGATCCTGCGGCCTCCCGGCGGCCAGTTTCGACGCGATGAGGTCGGGAGCGGAGATGAAATACGCCTTGAGGCCGCTCTTCGGATCAATCACGCCTTCAACACGCCGTTCCCAGGCCGCCTCAAAATCGACGCCGGGAATCTCGGGGAGAATATCGAAACCATGCGGATCGCGTCCAAAACGAAAGAAACTGCCACGCTCAGCAAAGTCTTCCGGTCGAATACCCTGGAGCGGCGCGCCGAAGGCGGCAAGCGCGGCGTACGTCGCTTGCGCGTTAACAGGATCGGCTTTGATGAAAAGGTCGATGTCCTTGGTAAAGCGGGGCTGAGCGTGGTAGATGACCGCGTATCCGCCCACAATCATGTATCTAACGCCATGGACATGGAATGCGGACAAAAGGTCTTTGTAATCTTGGACCATCCGGCTTGATCTCCCAACCTTTCAGCTCGTAGGCGGCCTGGATCATCTCCTCGACCGCATCCATACGCTCATGCACGGGCCGACTCTGCCAGTAGCGATACTCGTCAGCCTTCATTTCGTCGAGGCTCGTGTACTTGCGCAGGATCGCATCCATTCTCTTATTGTTTCACCGTAATGCGGCATATTCAACGCGCAAATTCCTTGTTTTTTAGGGATCGGGGCGGCGTCTCAAGTTCTACACTTTGTGAGAATGCGGAATGAACCGATTGCTCAGCAGCCCAGCCGAGCTAAGGCCTCCGCGGAGCGCAGTTTGCGCTCCAGATGGCGCTCCAGGGCTTGCAGGGTGAAGCGGCGCAGATCCTGCGCGCGACGGCGGGGCCAGGCTTCGGCGGCAAAGGCCGAGGCGGGCGCGCGCAACATACGCTGAGCCAATTGCCAGGAGTCGGCGGAAAGCTCGCTCGCGCTGCCGTTGCGATGAATTGGACAGAACAAGCCGTCGCCCAGCGTGTTGAAGCTGGTCTCGCCGGCCTGGAGCGCCTCGCCGCAGGCCGTGCAATGAACGAGGTCGGGCAACAGGCCCATCAGCCGCGTCATCCAGAGCTGGAAGTAGGTCAGCGGCATCCAGGGCTGCTCGACCGTGGTAAGGTCAAGAACCGCCAGCAGCAGGCGGAAGACCGTCTCATGGGGATCGTGGTCGGGCAGCGCCTCGTCCAGCAACTCAGCAAAGAAGCTGAGCACCGCCAGGCGCACCGGATCGATTGGCGACGAGAGCGGCGAGCGGAGAATTTCCAATTGATCGAGGCGCACCAGTTCCTGGCGGGGCCGCTCGGCAAACCAGGCGCGGGCCACCGTCATCGGCTCCAGAGAGCCGCCAAAGCGTTTGCGGCTCTTGAGCGCCGACTTGGCCACGCCCCGCACCCGGCCGTAGTCGCGCGTGAAAATGCTCACGATCAGGTCAGCCTCATGGACCGGCCAGGTGCGCAAAACCACGGCTTCGGAGGAGAACACGCTCATGCGTTTCTATCTTCGCACTGTTGGCAACCATTCTTCATGCGCCGCGTTCACAGACACACAAACGCGCATCCCGCTGGGCGGAATGCGCGTTTGCGGCGGTAAGCTGGAAGCCGCTTAGCGGCCGAAGTGCTTGGCGTTCTTCTCGGTGAAGCTGGCCCAATTTTCGGGCAGGTCGTCCTGCGCGAAGATCGCCGAGACCGGGCAGGCGGGGACACATGCGCCGCAGTCGATGCACTCGACCGGGTCGATGAACAACTGATCGCTCGCGGCGAAGCCGTCCTCGTCCTTCTTGGGGTGGATGCAATCGACCGGACAGGCGTCCACACAGGCGGTGTCCTTGGTGCCGATACAGGGTTCTGCAATGACGTAAGCCATTCTGATTTCTCCAGGGGAATGAATCCTTCGAGGCTGATAGTAGCACAGGAGGCCAAAGGCTGACTGCTCCTCCCAGCTTCATGTGCGATGCGGGAATTGGATGCGGAATCCCGATATATCGATTCCAAAAGTGGACTGCGAGGCCTCGGGCACTCAATACGTCTCAGCCCGAGCGAGCCGCATTGGCAGCATGGTGCGCCGCAAACTCCTGCGGCGTGGGGATGGGCGACAGATTGCGTCCGGCAAACAGATCCGCAAAAAAGCCCAGCAACTCGGCGTGAATCAGCCCATTTGAAGCCAGAATCTCGCGGCTGTCCAGCCGGAAGTGCTGGCCGGAGAAGTCCGTCACCTGCCCGCCTGCCTCCTCGACGAGCAGAATGCCGGCGGCGGTGTCCCAGGGATTGAGGTTGAACTCCCAGAAGCCGTCCAGGCGGCCGGCGGCGACGTAGGCCAGATCAAGTGCGGCCGAGCCGGCCCGGCGCACTCCATGCGAGCGCAAGGTGAACTCCTGGTAAAAGTGAATGTTCGGGTTCTGGTGGCGTTTGTGGCTGGGAAAGCCGGTGGCCGTCAGCGCCTCGGCCAGCTCCGCGGTGCGCGAAACCCGCATCGGCTTGCCGTTCAGCAGCGCGCCGCGACCGCGCTCGGCGGCAAAGAGCTCATCCCGCAGCGGGTCGTAGATGACCGCGGCCACCAGATTCCCGTCGTCGTCCGGCGCGAGACCCGCAGTGCGCTGCTCCAAACCCAGAGAGACGCAAAACTGCGGAAAGCCGTGGGTGAAGTTGGTGGTTCCGTCCAGCGGGTCTACGTACCAGCGGAACTCGCCCTCAAGCCTGTCGCGCGTGCCTTCTTCGCCGTAGATTCCATGCTCCGGAAAGGCCGAGGCGAGCCGCTCGCGGATCAGCTTCTCCGAGGTGCGGTCAGCCACCGTAACTAGGTCCACATCGCCCTTGTACTCGGTGGCGACGCCCTTGGAGAAGAACCTGCGCAGCACGGCTCCGGCCTCGCGGGCAATGGCCGAGGCCGCGGGGACCCACACCCACTCCGGAGCCGAATTCAGGCCGCTCACGAGACCACCCCGTTCTCAGTCGATCCGTTCGCTTCCGGACTCGCGGTCTTGGCGTGGTGCGGAGCCTGCCTGCCCACCTCCGTAATGCTGCGGATCTGGTGCTTATAGATAAAGAGATTGGGCTTGCCTTCGCGGGTCAGGCGCAACATTCCCTCGTCGAAGTACTCGATCCAGCCGCGCACTGTCTCGCCGTCGCGCAGCTTGACCTGGATGTTGACCTGGCGATCGCTGAGAGAGCGCAGGTAGAGCGCCTCCTGACCGGTTTCGCCCGGCGGAGGCGTCTTGGAACGGCGGCGCGTAGATAAAGGAGGGGTCATGCTGCCATTTTAGATGCACTGCCCAGGTAAAACGATCGGCAGCTGATGAGAGGGCAGACGCGGATTGCGATGAATCACTAATTCCTGGCCGGCGAGTCGGCGTAATAGCCGGTGCGATGGCGAAGGTTGAAGGCGCCGGCGGCGGCTCGGGGGATGGTCACCTGGATGCGGTGAAAGGGCCTTCCAGGCTCCTGATTTTTGGGATAATAACCGAGCAGGTATTGCGTGCGCAGGTCGTCGCTGACGCGCGTAAAGGCTTTGTTGAGGCCGCCGTCGCTGACGTAGAAACTCTTTCCGCCGGTTTGCTCGGCCAGCGTGATGAGCGCGTGTTCGCCGCCCAGGTCGCGGCCGGCGCTGGCCTCGATGGGCACATCGATGATCGAGTAAATCATCACTTCATTGCGCAGGGCCTGCTCGACTGCCTTGTCGTAGGTGGCGTTGCTGGCGGTGTCGTCGCCGTCGGAGACCAGCACCAGCACCCTGCGGCCTTCTTTCCCGACCAGGCGCGCGGAAGCCAGGCAGATCGCGTCATAGAGCGAGGTCGCCCAGTCGCCGCGCAACTGGCCGAGGCCGTGATCGATCTGCGCCACCTTGTTGGTGAAAGGCGTCAGCTCGCGCACTTCGGTGGCAAACTGCATGAGGCTCATCTGATCTTGCGGACGCAGCAGAGCGTGGGCAAAGCGCCTAGCCGCATCCGCCTCTTCGGCCATGTCTTTGTGCACGCTGCCGCTGGTGTCAATGGCCAGCGTCAGATTCAGCGGCAGATCCGACAGGCGCTCGAAGACCGCGATCTGCTGCGGCCGGCCGTCCTCGGCGAGCGCGAAGTCCTCGCGCGTCAAACCGCTGACAATGGCCCCGTTCTGATCGATCACGTTCACAAAGACGTTAACCAGCTTCACGTCCATGCGCAGGGTGAGCTCCTGCGCAGGCAGACCGAGGGACGCCAGAGCCAGCAGCGCCCAGCAACAAGCTTGCCGGCTATTATTCCATCCGTCCATGGTGAGAATGCGCGTTTGCATTGCTCGCAACAGAATACCGCCTGCTGGTTAGACGCGGCAGACGTCAATCAGTCGGCTAAGCGGGATGTGATCAACCAAACTTGTACAGGAATCCGAGCTCGCTCATCAACCTGGCGATGACGCGGTTCCAGCCTGAACAGCGTCCGATTATGACACGGCGCCCACCGCAAGCTCCGTTTCTGCCACCGGCTGCGGGTCAGGATGCGTATCTGGCTTTGCCTTCAGCAGCGGCAGGGCCACGGCCAGCACGTCTTCGATGCGGGTGGCGTAGTGAATGGTGACGCCATTGATCAGTTCCGGGGTCAGGTCTTCTTCCACATCCTGAAGGTTTTCGGCGGGCAGGATAATGGTTTGGATCCCGGCGCGGCGCGCGGCCAGGAATTTTTCCTTGATGCCGCCCACCGGCAGCACGTTTCCGCTGAGGGTGATTTCGCCGGTCATGGCGGTATAGGGGCGCACCGGCGTATCGGTGAGCAGCGAGACCAGCACCACGGCCATGGTAACGCCGGCTGAGGGGCCGTCCTTGGGAATCGCTCCGGCGGGAACGTGAATGTGCAGGTCGAGCTCCTTGGTAAAATCCTCTTCCAGGCCCAGCGAGACGGCGTTCGAACGCACCCAGGTCAGCGCGGCTTTCATGGATTCCTGCATTACCTCGCCGATCTGGCCGGTCATGGCGAAGTTGCCCTTGCCCTTCATCTTGTTGGCTTCAATGAAGAGAATGTCGCCGCCGGCCGCTGTCCATGCCAACCCCACAGCCACGCCGGGGCGCTTGACGCGCTCGGAGACCTCGGTGTCCACGCGCACCTGGATGCCGCCGAGAAACTCCTTGACCACATCGCGGGTCACGATCAGTTTTTCCGCGTTGCCCTCGACCACGCGCCGCGCTTCTTTTCTACAGACCGTACCCAGAGTCTGCTCCAGCTTGCGCACTCCGGCCTCGCGCGTGTAATGGCGAATGATATAGCGCACCGCATCCTCGGGAAACTCGATCTGCTCGGGCGTGATGCCGTTCTCTTTGATCTGCCGGGGAATCAGGTAGCGGAAGGCGATGTGCTTCTTCTCCTCCTCGCTGTAGCCCTGCAGGAAGATCAGTTCCATGCGGTCCAGCAGCGGCGGCGGTACGGTGTCCAGCATATTCGCCGTGCAGATGAATAACGTCTTCGAGAGGTCGAAGGGCACGTCGAGGTAATGGTCGCGGAAGGTGTAGTTCTGCTCCGGGTCCAGCGTTTCGAGCAATGCAGACGCGGGATCACCGCGGAAGTCCCTACCCAGCTTGTCGATTTCGTCCAGCATGAGGACCGGGTCGTTGGTGTCGGCTCTGCGGATGCTCTGGATGATCTGGCCGGGAAGCGCGCCGATGTAGGTGCGGCGATGGCCGCGAATCTCCGCCTCGTCGTGCATGCCGCCCAGCGAGACGCGCTGGAACTTGCGGCCCAGGGCGCGCGCAATCGAACGGCCCAGGCTGGTTTTGCCCACGCCCGGCGGCCCCACAAAGCACAGGATCGGCCCCTTCATGTCCGGCTTCAGCTCGAGAACGCTGAGATAGTCGAGGATGCGGTCCTTCACCTTTTTCAGCTCGTAGTGGTCCTCGTCGAGAATCTCCTTGGCCTTGTTAATGTCGATCTTGGAGCCCGAGCTCCTGGCCCACGGCAGCACAGCCAGCCACTCGATGTAGTTGCGGGTGAGCGAGTAGTCGGCTGCCATGGGAGACATGCGGGCGAGCCGCGAAAGTTCCTTGAGGGCATCCTTCTTCACGTCATCGGGCATGCCGGCGGCTTCAATCTTCTGGCGCATCTCTTCGATGTCGCGCTGGCCCTCGTCCTGCTCGCCCAGCTCCTTCTGAATGGCCTTGAGCTGCTCGCGCAGATAGTAATCGCGCTGCGACTGCTGCACCTGATCCTGCACCTCGGTCTGGATCTTGGTGCGCAACTGCTGCACCTCGATCTCCTTGGCCAGATGCGCGTTGAGCAACTGCAACCGGGTTCCGATGCTGGCCGTCTCCAGTAGTTGCTGCTTGTCGTCGGTGGTCAGGAAGGGCAGCGAGGAGGCCACGAAGTCCACCAAGCGGCTGGGCTCCTCGATATTCGCGGCGATGGTCCGCAATTCATCGGAGAGTGTCTGCGAATCGTTGACGATCTGCTGGAACTGCCCGATCACGTTGCGCACCAGTGCTTCCGCCCCGGCCGTAGTCTCCGGTTCCACGTCCTCCAGCACCTCCACTTCGGCCACCATGAAGGGCTCCGTCTGCGCATAGCGCACCAGCCGCACCCGCTCCACACCCTCGGTGAAGACAAACCGGCTCTGGTTGGGCATACGCACAATCTTGTGTACCGTGGCCAGGGTTCCCACCGCATGCAGGTCGGCCGGCTTGGGCGAGTCCAGCCGCGGGTCCAACTGAGCCACGACCACGATTGCCCGTTCCTCGCCCAGCGACTCGATCAATTGGATGGAGCTCTCCCGGCCCACCGTCAGGGGCAACACGGCGTGGGGAAAGAGGACCGTATCCCGGACCGGCAGGACGGCAATCCGGCGCACTGCGGGGGTGTCCTTTGCGAAAGGGGTTTTTGGGGAGGGCGGGATGGGAGGCTGGTTTGGCATTGAGTGTCCTCGTATCAACTTTTCTTCATTAGACCACGCAGACTTCGAAAAGTTTCAAAAAAAGTTCGTTTTGGGTGATCAATTCTCCTTCCGCGAACCAGGCAGACCCATAATGTACGGTCAAGCGCTGGGTGCAGTTCCCCTGCCGGTAGCCGCATGGATGCTCGAAGAATGTATCGGCCCAAGCAAGAGGAAGGTGAGCGGGACCAAGCGAGCCGGAGGGGTAAATCTGCCGGCGGGTAAACCCCCGTACTCAAAAAGAGCCAACGCAATCCAATCCTGGCCGGGAGCGCTTCGCAGCCGAATTCATCGGGATCGATCCGCCCGGTTCCATTACTCCTTTCCTTCATCCGGTTCGATGGCGGCTTTTTCTTTTTTGATAGCGGATTCGATCTGCTTCCACAGGTTGTCGGGCGGCTCCACGATGGGAAAAATCAGGCGGGCGGCCTCGGCAATGGTCTCCAGATCGGCGAGCAGTGTGCGGCAGAGCGCGCAATGCAGGAGGTGCGCATGGGCGGCAAGGCTCTCGCCGGAGCCGATCATCTCCGGCAGTTGGGCCTGGAACTCGTGGCAGGTCACGGGGTTGGCTTCTTCGGTCATGGCCGCGCCTCCTGCCGGGGAAGGCTGTGCAGAGCCTCGCGCAGGCTGAGCCGCGCCTTGTGCAACTGGGACTTGCTGTTGCCGACGGAACAATCGAGCATGGAGGCGATCTCATGATGCTCATAGCCCTCGATGTCGTGGAGGACAAAAACGAGGCGATAGCCGGCGGGCAGATTACCGACGGCGCGCTCCAGGGCCAGCCGGTCGATGGAGCCGGCGAGCGTCGTGTCGCGAGCGCCAAAGCCCCGGCCGGAGTTTCCTTTGGGATCAGGTTCCATGGCTTCATCCATTGAGATGAGGGACAATCCTTTCTTCCTGAGCTGCATCAACACAACGTTGATGGCCAGCCGGTGCAGCCAGGTGGAAAAGGCCGATTCGCCGCGGAAGGTGGAAATCTTGCGGTGCAGTTGCAGAAAGGCTTCCTGAGTCATATCCTCGGCTTCGGCCGCATTGCCCACCATGCGCATACATAAAGAGTAGATGCGCTTTTTGTGCAAAGAGTAGAGTTGGGCGAAGGCGCGGTGGTCTCCGGCCTGGGCCTGGGCAAGGAGATCGGCTTCGGAGAAAGCCTCCAGAGGCAATGAGGGAGCTGCTTGAGATGGAGCATCCGTGATTGGAGGAATAGCCGCCATGAGCATCCTTCGCAGTTCAGTGGGCGCCTTTCTCGCGCAGTAGCTTCACAATATCGGTGTTGCCCTGGCCGAGGGCCAGAATCAGTGCGGGCGGTCAATGCGGTACATTGTTCAACGGCAATCTGCTCTAGTCTCTCAGTCACTGGCGATTATAGTTCCTGTTGATGATAGCGACTGCGCTCGGCACGATTCCTCGTTAGAATAGAGGGATAGGGATCGGTGATCGACGACTATGGATCACCAGTAACGGTTGTACAACGGGGCGCTTATCCCCGTGTTTTTTTGGGGAGATATGGTTTTGAAGGCAGGGCCAGCAAGGCAAAGCGGCAGTCGGCCGGGGTATGGCATTCTTCTGGCCGGCCTCCTTGTCTTCGGGAGTTGGGGCGGGAGAGTCGGCTGGAGCCAGAGCGGCCCAAGCGGCAAAGCCGCCAGCACCACTGACGCCTCGGACGCTGCCGCCGATCCGGCAGCTGAGGCGCCTTCCGACTCGCTCGCGCAGTGGGAGGGATTGCCGGTTCGGGGCATATTGATTTTGGGAGTTTCCTTGCATGGTCCTGTTCCTATGCCCAGGCATATGAATCGGGAAGATCTGAAGCGGAGCCTGCGCTTGCTTTTCGCCACTGGCCTCTTTGAGACCATTGAAGTGACAGGCGAACGCATAGGGGACGGCGTATTTCTGAGATTTCTCGGCACTCCGCGCACCTTCATCGGCGCGGTCAGCGTGGATGGCGCCAAGGGCGTTGCGGTCAATACACAACTGGAGCGCGCCAGCCAACTTGCGCCCGGCACCCGCTATACCCCTGCCAAACTGAGCCAGGCTCTGGAAGAGATGCGCGCCACGCTCGGTCGAGACGGCTTCCACGAGCCGGTCATTACGCAGACTCTTACGGCTCACCCGGAGGAGCAACTGGTTGACCTTGCGTTTCATGTGGTTCAAGGGCCCCAGGCGCGGGTGGGCGCGGTAGAGGTGACAGGCGATTCGGGGATGAGCGTGGAGAGTTTTCGCCATCATGCGCATCTGAGAGCCGGTGAGCGCGTGGACCACGATACCGGCAATCGCGCCTTGGGCGGGGTGCTGAAGGTCTACCAGAAAGAGCAGCGGCTGGAAGCGGAGATCAAGCTCGAATCCCAGCCGTACTCCGCGCAGAGCCAACAATCGGAGTTCCGCTTTTCCGCTAATCGGGGGCCGGTGGTCAAGGTGCGGGTCGAGGGCGCCAGCCTGGACGCCGGACGCGTGAAGCGGGTGATTCCCATCTTCGAGGAAGGGAGCGTGGATGACGATCTGCTCAACGAGGGCAATCGCCGGTTGCGCGACTACTATCAGCGGCTGGGCTACTTCGACGTGAAGGTCGAACACGAACGGCAATCCACGACCGCCGAGCAGGTGACGATCCTCTACACTGTGCGGCTGGGGCCGCGGCGGCGCGTGGAGAAGGTCTCGGTCGCGGGCAACCGCTACTTCGATTCTGCCACGCTCCGGGGGCTGCTCAATATTCATGCCGCCGATGTGATCGACCGCCAGGGCGCCTACTCGCAGGCGCTGGTGACCGCCGACATCAACGCTTTGCAATCCGTCTACCGGAACAATGGCTTTTCCCATGTCCGGATTACCCCGGAGACCAGCGCGGGAGAGACGAAAGCGGGGAAAATGGCTCCTTTGGCGGTGGTTTATCGCATTGAGGAGGGCGAGCAACTGCGCGTGGGCACGGTGCGCCTGGATGGAAATGATCATGTGGACGCGACCCGGCTCACAGCGCAACTGAACACGGTTGCAGGGCAACTGCTTTCCCCGGAAAACCTGGCCGGAGACCGGGACGCGCTGTTGACCGACTACATGAGTCGGGGCTTCGACCAGGTGAAGGTTGAGGTTTCCCAGCAGATTGAACAGTCTGATGCCAACAAGGTGGACGTGGTCTTCCACATCACCGAGGGCAAGCAGGTTTTTGTGCGCAAGGTGCTGCTGACCGGACTGCATTACACGCGCCCGGATACGGTGGCCAAAGCCATCACTCTGCATCCCGGCGACCCGCTCAACGAGACAGCGTTGATGGAAACGCAGCGCAATCTCTACGAGTTTGCCCTCTTCAACGAGGTTGATCCAGCCATCGAGAACCCCACTGGCGGCGAAAAGTACAAGACCGTGCTGCTTCAGGTTGTGGAGGCGCGGCGCTGGGCTCTCACGTATGGCGGAGGCCTCGAGGCTCAAACCGGAACGCCGCAATACAACTGCGGAGGCATCATCGCCAGCGGCGCCATCTGCAACCCGAACGGAAGGACCGGCGTGAGTCCTCGAGTCGTCGTGGACATTACCCGCAACAATCTCTTCGGCCGGGAGCAGTCCGTCTCGCTGCGCGGCACCTACGGCCTGCTGGAGCAGAAGCTAGATCTGCTCTTCCAGAACCCGCACTTCTATGGCAACCGGAACTTCGGCCTGACCTGGTCTGGCGGCTACGCCAACAGCCTGGACGTGAGCACCTACGTGGCTTCCAAGCTGGAAACCGGAGTGCGCTGGACCGAGCACTTCAATTCGCCGGGGTCGCGCATCTCCAAGGCCAACACCTTGATCTACGAATTCAACTTTCGCCGGATCAAGGTGCAGGCCAACAGCCTGCAGGTCTATCCCGGCGAGATCGCGCTGCTGGCCACGGCGGTGCGCGTGGCAGGTCCGGCGCTGACGTGGATTCGCGATACCCGCGACGCGCCTCTCGATGCGCATCGCGGTACGTACACCAGCTTTCAGGATTTTCTCTCCGGCGAAAGCTTCGGCGCCCAGACGGAATTCAATCGCCTCGACCTGTCGAATTCGAGTTATTACCAGTTCGACAAGAGACGGATCGTGCTGGCACGCAACACTCGTTACGGCCAGGAGCGAGCCTTTGGCAAGCCCGAAGACGCGATGATTCCGCTGCCCGAGCGGCTTTACGCCGGCGGGGCCACCTCGCTGCGAGGCTTCGGCTCGAACTCGGCCGGGCCGCGCGATCCGGAGACGGGTTATCCCATCGGCGGGGCGGGCGCGCTGATCAACAGCACCGAGTTGCGCCTGCCACCGGCCACGCTGCCCTGGATCGGCAATACGGTCAGCTTCGTGCTCTTCCACGATATGGGCAATGTCT
This sequence comes from Acidobacteriaceae bacterium, assembly GCA_003134855.1. GTDB lineage: Bacteria > Acidobacteriota > Terriglobia > Terriglobales > Acidobacteriaceae > Telmatobacter. The sequence continues at coordinate 57,472 of PLCS01000004.1, read as the reverse complement.
TCACCAACGCCGGAGACGCCTGGGCCAGCGCTTTGCGCGTGCGCCAACCGGAGCGCGATACGTGCAAGGTTGTAGCCACAGTCGGAGACTCCAAGAGTTATCTTCCTGCCGGCCCAACAACCTCTACAGGCCAGCAAGGGACATGCAGCTTCAACTACTTCTCCCATGCGCCGGGGCTGGGTTTGCGCTATCATACGCCGGTCGGACCCATCCGGTTTGATTTCAGCTACAACCTGAATCCGCCCATTTTCCCGGTGAATTACAACTACTCGCTCACGCAACCCGGATCAGAGCCGCATGTCGGCGAGGGCGGCCACTTCAACTTCTTTTTCAGTCTGGGAGAGAGCTTCTGATGAGCAAGCGGCCTACAACTCGGCTCAAGAGCAAGCACGGACCCGCTTGCGTGGGCGCTATCGTGGTATGCCTAGCCACGTTGGGAGCCATTTCGGGCCTGGCGCAGAACCCATCCCAGCCGCCGCCTCCTGCCAACATCGTGGAGCTCGACCGGGTGGTGGCCGTGGTCAACAATCAGGCGATCCTGGCCAGCGACGTGGACGAGGAGGTGCGGTTGTCGGTGCTGGACCCCGACCGGACGGGACTCGGCGTGCTCACCCGACCGCACGCCCTGGAGCAGTTGATCAGCCGCGCGCTCATCCAGCAGCAGGTTCGCCAGGAGGACGCGCTGGCCATGGAGCCCTCGCAGGCCGAGGTCGATGCCCGGCTGGCGGAGATTCGCAAGCAAGTGCCCGCCTGTGTTCACCTCAACTGCGCCTCGGAGGATGGATGGAAGGCCTTTCTGACCGCGCGCGGGCTGACATCGGAGCGGGTCCAGACTTATCTGCGCCGCCGGATCCAGCTTCTGCGCTTCATCGAAGAGCGTTTTCGGCTTGGGATCAGCATTGCCCCCGAGGAGATCAAAACCTACTACCGCGAGATGCTGCTGCCGCAGTATGCCGCGGGCGAAGCGATTCCGCCGCTGGAGGAAGTAGCCCCGCGCATTCAGGAGATTCTGCTGCAACGGCAGGTGAACGCACTCTTCGGCGACTGGCTCAAGAATCTGCGCAAGCAGGGGGACGTGGAAGTGCTCGACCCGTCGCTTGAAGTACCTGAAGCCCAGGGCGGAGCAGGGAAGGGAGGCGCATGAGCGAGCCTGAATCCATGCCTCCTTTGCCCGCCGAGACACCTGTGCCCGACGCGCCGGAGCCGGTTGCAGAGCCGGAAGCTCCCCGCCCGAGCCGTCTGCGCCGCTTCTTCCTGCGCCATCTTCCCTTGACGGTGGCTGGGGCAGCGGTACTGCTGGCGGTTACTCTCACAGGCCTTTATTATTGGGCCAGTTCGCCCGGTTTTGAGAACTTTGTCCGCCGCCAAATAGTGGCCCAGTTGGAGGCTGCCACCGGCGGGCGCGTCGAGATCGGCACCTTCCACTGGCATTTACTCAGTCTGGAGGCCGAGGCGGACGGCGTAGTCATCCACGGCCTTGAAGCACCCGGCGAAACGCCCTACGCCCAGATTGAGAAGGTACGCGTGTCGTGGAGCAAGGTGGGATTCTGGATTCCGCGCTTTCCCTTGCGCGAACTGGTCATCCTCCGGCCCCATCTGCACCTGATCGTCTACCCCGACGGCTCAACCAACCAGCCGCAACCCCGCAAGCCAAGAAAACCGGGCAAGCCCGCGCTGGACAGCTTCTTCGATCTGAAGGCCAGCTACGTTGCGGTCGAGCAAGGCGTTCTGGAGTACGAGAACCGCGCCGCGTCCTTCGACTTCCAGGACCGGCGCATCCCGCTTGACTTTGCCGCCAATGATCTCTCGCTGCACATGGCCTACGTGCCGGGCAAGGCCTTGAATCCAGAGTTCTATCGGATCGAGGCCGGAGTCCGCGATCTGAACCTTGCGCGCGGCGGCCGCTCCAAGCCGGGCAAAGCGCCTTCGCCAGAGGTGCAGGGATTGTTCCAAGCCACACTGGAGCTGACGCGCACCAAGGCAACCCTGCGCTCCTTGCGTGTGACCGCAAGCGGCCACGGCATCAAGGACCAGACTCTGGAAATTTCCGGCGTCCTGGAAGACTTTGCCCATCCCCGCTGGCAGGCCAAGGCGGCCGGCGAGCTGGACCTGCGGTTGGTCGACCCCATCACCGGCTATCCTTTTGCGCCGCGAGGTCTTGCTCATCTCGACCTCACCGGGGCCGGAGTGGCAGGGAGCTTTCGCGCCGATGGCAGCCTCCACGTCGAGGACGGCTCTTACATCGGGACGGGCGTTGTCGCCACGGGCTTTGGACTCGATGCGCGTCTTCATGCCGATCCAGAGGAGTTGCTGGTTAACTCGATCGTTCTTCGCCTGCGCCAAGGCGGCCAGATCGCGGGCGACCTGACGCTGGCCCACTGGCTGCCCACGCTTCCGGGAGCAGCCTCCCTGCAATTAGCCGGTACGGCCAACGGTAAATCCCGGGGCGCTCGAAATCAGCCCGCTCTGCCCGCCAAGCCGCTTGCACCGTCCGATGAGATCACCCTCCCGGTCAATGGCAAGGTGACGGCCGCGTTCAAGGACGTTGCCCTGGACACGCTGCTGGAGATGCTCTGCGATCCGCCCTTCCAACATCTCGGCTTCGACACGCGTGTCAGCGGCCCTGCCGACGCGCTTTGGATCAACGGCGACAACCGCACGCTCTCCGTGAAAGCCTTATTCGCCCTCACTCCGCCCGCACAGGCTGCGCAAGGGAAATCCGGGGTCCCCAGCGATAGGTCTTCGTCGCTGGGGTGGGGGATGGTTCCCGCCAGCGGCCTGATCGACGCCACCTACACCCAGGGCGACGGCGCGGTCGATATGCGCAAGCTGGAGCTGAATACCCCTGCCAGTCAGTTGGTAGCCCACGGCCATCTGGGCGCCTATCCGCTCACCAGCCCCTCGGCCTTCGCCGTCGAGTTCCATTCCAGCAATCTTGGGGAGTACGATACCGTGTTGCGCGACCTGGGATTGAGCCGCAACGGGAAGACCGGAACGACGGCGCTGCCGGTGGCTCTCACCGGGCGGATGGACTTTGTCAATGGATTCTGGGCCGGCTCGCTCGTCGATCCGCACCTTTCGGGCGATTTGAAGGCCACGCAACTGGGGGTAGAATTGGCGGCAATTTCCACCACCAATTCCAGCCAGCCCCAGTTTCTTCACCTGGATTCGGTCGAGGCCTTCGGCAGATACTCGGCAGCCCGCATCGACCTCGCCCACGGCGTGCTGCGCAGCGGAAACGCGGCGATCGACTTCAGCGGCAGCCTGACCGCGGCTTCGCTTCCGGCCACGCACGGCATCGCGCCCGTTCCGTCCTTCGACGCCAATTCCGTGCTTCATCTCCGCCTGAGCGCCGGCAAGGTCGGCCTGGACGATCTGCGGCCCTTCACCGGTCCGAACCTGCCCGCGACGGGCTCTCTGGACGCACAGCTTCAACTCGACGGACCGCTTCATGCGCTGGGCGGTTCCGGATGGGTCGAGATGGACAAGGGCAGCGTCTTCAGCGAGCCGGTGGACCGCATCCGGGCGCAAGGCACGCTGGCCAACCAGACCATCAACCTGACCTCGGTTTCGGTGAGCAAAGAGGCCGGCAAGATCGCGGCCACCGGCAGCTATAACCTCTCATCTCACCGCTTCCAGTTAGACGCGAATGGCGCAGGGATCGAAGTGGCTCGCATCGAAGCTCTGCGCCGCATGGGCCTGGCTGTCACCGGCAAGCTGGGATTCACCGTGAAGGGCGAGGGAACACCGGAAGACCCGCGCCTTGAAGCCCACGTCACACTGCCCGGCCTGACGCTGAGCGGAGAATCGCTGGGCAACCTGGAGCTGGCGGCCCACACCGCCAACCGCGCTGTCACCTACGACCTGACAACCCGGCTGGAGGCGGCCGACTTCAGCGCGCACGGCCAGACGGCGCTCACCGGCGACTATGCCACCCAAGCCAAAGTTGAGTTTTCGCGCTTGAACATAGGCGAGCTCTTCAAGCTGGCTCATGTGGAGGGCCTCAGCGGGGAGTCCGCGCTGGCTGGTACGGCCACCATCGAGGGACCGTTGGCGCGGCCCGAGGAGTTGCGAGGCGAGGCGCGCATCCAGCAGTTGGCGGTCACTGTAGATGGTGTTCATCTGCAAAGCGAGGGAGGCCTCCACGCCACGCTCGACCATGCCCTCATCCATTTTGACCCGTTGCACGTGACCGGCGATCAGACGGACCTGCACATTCAGGGCAGCCTCTCTCTCAAGAACAAGCAAGAGCTGGACGTTGCCGCCAGCGGCGCTATTAATTTGAAGCTTGCCGAGACGCTGGACCGCGACCTCACCGCGAGTGGAAACACCACCTTCCAGATGGAAGCGCACGGTCCGCTGATGAATCCCAGCCTGAGTGGGCGGATCGACTTCCAGGACGCGGCGCTTTCCCTTGAGGACGTGCCCAACGGCCTGAGTCAGTTGCATGGAACGCTGGAGTTCAACCAGAATCGGCTGGAGGTCAAGTCGCTGACGGCCATGAGCGGCGGCGGACTGCTCAGCGTCGGCGGTTACCTGGCCTATCAGCACGGCCTTTTTGCCGACCTGACGGCCACCGGGACGGGTATTCGCATCCGCTACCCGCAAGGGGTCAGCTCCCTGGCCGACGCCCAGCTTCACCTGCAAGGGCAACAGAACAATCTGCTGCTTTCAGGCGACGTGCTGATCACGCGCTTCACGGTCAGCCCCGACCTGGACATTGCGGCGCTTGCCGCGCAGACGGCCGCCGTCGAAACCATTGCGCCACTTGACGCCCCATCCAACCACATCCGCCTGGATGTGCACATAGCCTCTTCGCCGCAGTTGAACTTCCAGAACGCTTATGCCAAGCTGGCCGGCAACGTCGATCTCCGCCTGCGCGGCACCGTGGCCTCGCCCTCGCTGCTGGGTCGCGTTTCCATCACCGAAGGCAGCGCCATCCTCGCCGGAACCCGCTATGAGTTGCAGCGCGGCGACATCTATTTCACCAACCCGGTCCGCATTCAACCCTCCATCGACCTGAACGCCACGGCCCGCGTCGAGGACTACGACATTACCCTGGGCCTGCACGGTACTCCGCAACAAATGTCAGTCACCTATCGCTCCGATCCACCGCTGCCGGAGGCTGATGTGGTGGCTCTGCTGGCTCTGGGCCGCACCGGAGACCAGCAGCGCCTTTACACTCAGCAGCAACAGCAGGCCCTGGCCAACCCCACCACCGACGCTTTGCTCGGCGGCGCTCTCAACGCCACGGTCAGCTCGCGCGTGCAAAAGCTCTTCGGCGCGGGCAGCGTCAAGGTGGACCCCAACTACCTCGGCGCGCTGGGAAACTCCACCTCCCGCATCATCGTCGAGGAGCAGTTAGGCTCCAACGTCACCCTCACCTACGCCACGAACGTCAACACAACCGCCCAGCAGCTCCTCCAGGCAGAAATCGCCATCAACCGCCACGTCTCGCTGCAGTTGGCCCGCGACGAGTCTGGAGTCTTCTCTGTGGTGCTCAAGGCTACGCGACGGTTCAAGTGAAGGGGCCAGGGTTCAGCAAGAATGTTCGGCGTCCCATCCGGCTGGCTTCTGAATCCGCAACTTTTTCCCTGAATCTGCGTTTATACCAAGTGTGCGGCAGATTGACCAGACACTTTTCTTTCGACTGGCCTACCATTCGCACATGAGCAATCAGGAGGATTTCAAATGATTTGGACAATGAAAAATACCAGCGCAGGGCTGGTAGCTGCAACGCTCGCCGGAGTACTTCTGAGTCTTTCCCAGGCGGCCTTTCCCCAATCGCCGTCCTCCAGCGCCAGTGCCTCTGCGCAGGCGGACGACACTGCCGGCAGCAGCGCCGCAGCCCGGCTCGACAAAAAGGAATTTCACGATGTGAAGGTGAGCGTGGACAACGGCACGGCCACCCTCACCGGTACAGTGGACTTTTATGGGTACAAGGCCGACGCCGGCAAGCGTGTGCGCAAGGCCAAAGGCGTCACCGCGGTGCGCAACCTGATCGAAGTTGCCGGCCCCCGCATTTCAGACCACGACCTGCAAGCCAAACTGGCCGAGAAGCTGGCCTATGATCGCGTTTTCTACGGCAATGCCTTCAACGCCATTAGCATCAGCGTCCAGAACGGCGTCGTCACCCTCGGCGGCCACGCCCTCTCTTATATCTCCAGGAACTCTGCCCTGGACCTGGTCAGCTATTATTCCGGCGTCAAGGACGTGGTGGACGAGATCCAGGTCGATCCCGTCTCCATGTTAGACAACCGGATACGGATGCAGGTCTACCGTGCCGTCTACGACTACCCGTCCCTGCAAAGGTACGCCATCGATCCCGTCAAGCCCATTCGCATCTCGGTGCAGAACGGCCATGTGGAACTCTATGGAACGGTGGACTCGCAGGCCGACAAAGACACTGCGTATATCCGCGCCAACGGCGTCCCCGGCGTCTTCGAAGTGAAAAACTATCTGCAGGTGGCCGAACAACCGGCCAAAAAGCAGAAATAAACAGCGAATTTATTACCTATAAGCGCAGACAAGGCCGGCCTGAGAGAACTGAAGGACTCTCTCAGGCCGGCCTTGTGAGTTTGATAAGGTTGTCTGGCAGACTCCTCAGAACTTGACCGCCGGGGCGGTCTTTGCACTTTCCGGGGCCGCGAAGTACGCGGTATTCTCGTGGTACCCGGCCATGCCTGCCCAGATATTGTTGGGGAATTGAAGAATGAATGTGTTGTAGTCCTGGATCGCGTCGTTATAACGCTTGCGCGCCACGCTGATGCGATTCTCGGTCCCCGACAGCTCGTCCTGCAGGCGCATGAACTGGTCGCTGGAGCGCAGTTGCGGATAGTTCTCCGTGAGCAGCAGCAAGCGGCCCAACGCCGAATCCAGCTTTCCATTGGCCTCGATCTTGCCCGCTGGTCCCTGCGCATTCAACATACCGGCGCGGGCGTTGGCGATGTCGCCAAAGACCGTGCTCTCCTCTTTGGTAAAGCCCTTCACGGTCTCCACCAGGTTGGGAATCAGGTCGGCGCGCCGCTCCAACTGCACGTCCACCTCCGACCACTTGCTCTTCACCGCCTGATCCTTGGCTACCATCTGGTTCCTGGCGCTCACGTAGCTGCCGAAGACCATCAGCAGGGCCAAAACAAAAACTCCGACTACTCCCAGCGCAATCCAAAGTCCCTTGCTCATAATGTGCTTTTCTCCTCTGGCCTGCCATCCGGCAAGCCCCTTCATCCAACTTGAACCCTACCAGCTTCCACCGGCTCCGCCGCCGCCAAAGCCGCCGCCGTCGCCGCCAAAACCACCGAAGCTCGATCCTCCTCCACTGCCGCCAAAGCCTCCACCACCGCCTCCGCTACCTATCCATGGGCCGCCGCGGAAGCCGCCAAAGAGGCCAAAACCCAGCAGAAAGCGCAGCAGGTGAAAGCCGCCAAAGAAGATCAGAATGACAATCAGTAGAATCAGTTTGCCGGTGTTGAAGTGCTGCTGTGCCGGCTGGCTGGCCATGACCGGCTCATCCTCCAGCGTGACCTTGGCGTCGGCGGCAATGACCTGGGCCATCTCGTCCACGGCCAAAATCACCGCGCCGTCAAAGTCGTTGGCGCGCAGATCGGGCACCATCTCCCGGCCAATGTCGCCCACCTTGCCGTCGGGCAGAATGCCTTCCAGGCCGTAGCCAATTTCAATCCTGCGCTTGTGGTCGTCCACGGCCAGCAGAACCAGCACGTTGCGATCCACGCCCTTCTTGCCCATCTTCCACTTGTCTTCCAGGGCGGTGGCATACTCCGCCGGGTCCGCGCCATCGAGGGTGCGGACGGTGACCACGGCAACCTTTGCATTAGTCTGCGAATGGTCGAGCTGGGAGCAGAGCGAGTCCAGGCGGGCAATCGCCTGGGGCGAGAGCACATGGGCGAAGTCGCTGACGTAATCGGTGGGCTGGGGCAGATCCTCGACCCGCTCAGCCAAAGCGGCTTGGGCGGCGATGGTAAAGACGGAAATGCCGGCGGCCAGCAGTAGCCGGAAAAAAGCGGAATGTATGCGGCGAATGCCTGTCATCGCTTTCTATTGTACGAGTTTGGCGGGCGGAAGGTTCCGAAAACGTCTTTTCGCTCTTAGCTTTCAGCTATCAGCTCTCAGCTTTCAATCTTTCTTACAAAAAAAGCCTGAATCCAGCATTGAATCGGACTGGAGCGCAAACGGTAAAAAGCTGATAGATGAAAGCTGAGAGCTGACGGCTTCCGTTGCACTACACTAAAAAGGCTATGACCGAGAATCCGCCCCCCATCGCTCGCAAGGAACACAAAGAGACTGCTCTGCATGGCGTCGTCCTGGCGGACGACTACGCCTGGCTGCGCGACAAAGAGAACCCCGAAGTCACCGCCTACCTGGAGGCCGAAAACGCCTACGCCGCGGCGGTGATGAAGCCGCTCAACGGCCTGCGCGAGGAGCTTTATCAAGAGATGCTCTCGCACGTGAAGCAGACCGACGTCTCGGTTCCCTTTCGCGACGGCGGCTGGTGGTATTACACCCGCACCGAAGAGGGCCTCCAGTACGCCATCCACTGTCGCACGCACGGCTCACCCAATGCAACCGAAGACACGCCGGAGCAAGTGATCCTCGACGGCAACCAACTGGCCGAGGGGCACGCCTTCTTTTCGATTGGCGCGACAGACATTACCAGCGATGGCCGCTGGCTGGCTTACACCACCGACACCACCGGCTTCCGCCAGTACACGCTGCACATCAAGAACTTGGAGACCGGCGAGACGCTGGCCGATGAGGTCGAACGAATTGGCTCGGTGGTTTGGGCGGCGGACAATCGCACGCTCTTTTATACCGTCGAGGATGAGGAGCAGAAGCGCCAGTACCAGCTCTGGCGCCACTGCGTGGGGCAGCCTTCTGAAGCTGTGTTGGTCTATCAAGAGGACGACGAGCGCTTCAATCTGGGCGCGGGGCGCACGCGCGATGGAAAATTCATTGTGATGGAGCCGGCCAGCCACATCACCACCGAGTCGTGGGTACTGCTAGCTACTGAGCCCGAGGGACAATTCACGCTCATCAGCGCGCGCGAGGATGAACATGAATACTCCATCGACCATCGCAATGGATTGTGGTTTATCCGCACCAATGATCACGGGCGGAATTTTCGCCTGGTCACCGCGCCGGTGGCTACGCCGGGGCGCGAGTTCTGGACGGAACTCATTCCCCATCGCGACGGCGTGATGATCGAGGAGATTGACCTCTTCGCCGGCTTCTTCATCGCCTGCGAGCGCGAGGAGGGATTGCCTCGGCTGCGCCTCTGGCGCTTTGACGGCGATGGGCCGGAGGCTGCGAAGGCGGGCGAGATTAGCTTCCCCGAGCCGGCATACAGCGCCCAGCCGCACGTGAACCGCGTCTTCGAGACGCCCACCTTCCGCTACGCTTACCAGTCGCTGGTGACGCCCAGTTCGGTCTACGAGTACGACGTGGCCACGGGCGCATCAGTGCTGCTCAAGCAGTTGGAGATCCCCGGCGGCTTCGACCGCACACTCTACGCGAGCGAGCGCGTTCATGCTACCGCGCCCGATGGCGTGCAGGTTCCGGTCTCGCTGGTTTATCGAAAAGACAAACGCGAACCGGGCCGGAACCCCCTATACATTTATGGCTATGGGTCTTATGGATATTCTCTGCCGCTGGGTTTCAGCTCCAACCGGTTGAGTTTGCTGGATCGCGGCGTGGTGATGGCCTATGCGCATATTCGCGGCGGCGGCGACCTGGGCAAGCCGTGGCACGACGCGGGCAAGATGCTGGCCAAGCGCAACACCTTCACGGATTTCATCGCCGCCGTCGAGCACCTGACCGCGGCGAGTTATGGCGACCCGGCGCGCGTGGCCATCGAGGGCGGAAGCGCGGGCGGGCTGCTAATGGGCGCAGTCGTGAATCTGCGGCCGGATTTGTTTCGCGCAGTCCTTTCGCACGTGCCGTTTGTGGATGTGATGAACACCATGCTCGACTCTACTTTGCCGCTGACCGTTCCGGAGTATGAAGAGTGGGGAAATCCCAATGAATTCGAATACTTTTCTTATATGCTCAGTTACTCTCCCTATGACAATTTGACGGCGGCGAGTTATCCGGCGATGCTGGTCAAAACTTCTCTTCACGACAGCCAGGTGATGTACTGGGAACCGGCGAAGTATGTAGCTAAACTACGCACGCTCAAGACGGACGGCCATTCGCTGCTGCTGGTGACGAATATGCAGGCAGGGCACGGCGGTGCGAGCGGGCGGTATGACTACCTGAAGGAGATTGCGCTGGACTATGCGTTTCTGCTGCGGGAGCTGGGGCTGCGGGAAGAATGTGCCAATCCGAGCCTTGATCCATCTTGAGTTTGGCGACGTTCCTGCCAAGCCGTAACGACGAACGGAGATCTCCAGCGGGGGAAAGCCCGGATTCATCTGGGGGAGTTTACGGCACGGGTGAAGCCGTGTCCTGACACTTCTTGCCTCTCGAATCATTTTTCCGCAGCCATTAAGGCCCATCTTTTTTTACTGCATTTGCGGCATGATTGAAGTCGTGCTCTAAAAAGAAACTATTCTCTGAAGATGTTGCTATTGGTCGATTTCATTGAAACGCTCATTTTGAGCGAATCTCGCATCGTCCCTACAGGACGAAGAGACTTCTGTTGGACGCTTACCCAGGACTGCGCTGCGCTTGTCCTGGGCTATTATCGATTCTCCCTACGGGAGAAGAATACCGCCTGCTTCACCCCTCGTGGGTCGGCAAAACCGGTGGACGACAGACACTTAGAAGGCTTGATTTCGAGTTGTTTTCGCTATTTGCAAAGCCCGTTTTCCTCATCCGGTGCGGCAAAATATGGGACGCTGGTCCGTGTGGACGGGTGGGGAGTGCTGCGAAGACGGAAAAATTTCGATATACTATAGACTCCAGCTAAGCCCCAGACGCGGCCGGGCCTGCTCCGCCGGGCCTATCAATGAAGGACGAGGCGATTTTCTTAGAAAGAAATCGGTCGCTGGCAGTGTCTTTCAGGCGGAATTGCACTTCGCAGGGAAAATTTTCATCAAGAAGGTTGCCATGCAGAGATCGGATCATTGTACCCGCACACCACAACCGCAAGGGCTCTATCACCCGCGGAATGAGCACGACGCCTGCGGAATGGGGCTGGTCGCAAACATTCGCGGCGTTGCCAGCCACGAGATTATCCGCAAGGGCCTGGAGGTGCTGATCAACCTGACGCATCGCGGCGCGGCGGGCTGCGATCCGGAGACGGGCGATGGCGCGGGCATTCTGATTCAGATTCCGCATGATTTTTTTGCGCATGAATGCGGCGTAATGGGGATGCCGCCGCTGCCCAAGGCGGGCGCTTATGGTGTGGCGATGTGCTTTTTGCCGGTGGACAAGCACAACCGCCTGCAATGCGAGGGCGTTCTGGAGCGCATTGCGCAGGAAGAGGGGCTGACGGTTCTGGGCTGGCGCGACACGCCGGTCAACGGCATTGTGATCGGCCGCGAGGCGCGCGCTTCGCAGCCTTACATCGAGCAGTTGTTCCTGGGCAAGCCGGAGGGGATGAGCCTCGACGAAGACGGTTTCGAGCGCCTGCTCTACAAGGTTCGCCGCCGGACGGAAAACGAGATCGTGGATTCGGAGATCGAGGGCAAGGAGGATTTTTACATTCCCTCACTCTCCTGCCGGACGATCGTCTACAAAGGGCTGATGCTGGCGCCGCAGATTGAGAAGTTCTATTACGAGCTGGCCAATCCGCTGGTGAAGAGCGCTCTCTGCCTGATTCACCAGCGCTTTTCCACGAATACCTTTCCCAGCTGGAAGCTGGCTCACCCTTACCGCTACCTGGCGCACAACGGCGAGATCAACACGATTCGCGGCAATATCAGCTGGATGAATGCGCGCCAGTCGGTGCTGGAGAGCCCGCTGCACGGCAGCAAGATCGACGAGCTCTTTCCGGTGATCATGCCCGGCGGCAGCGACTCGGCTTCGCTGGACAACGCGGTGGAGTTCCTTTTTCAATCGGGCCGCTCGCTGCCTCACGTAATGGCGATGATGGTTCCCGAAGCCTGGTCGGGCAATCCCGACATGGACGAAGACAAGCGCGCCTTCTACGAGTACCATGCCTCGCTGATGGAGCCGTGGGACGGCCCCGCGGCGCTGTGCTTCACCGACGGCCGCGTGATTGGCGCAACGCTGGACCGCAACGGCTTGCGCCCCGGCCGCTACATTGTGACCAAGGACGATCTGGTGGTGCTGGCTTCCGAGGCAGGCGTACTGGATGTGCCGGCCAAGGACGTGCGCAAGAAGGGCCGCCTGCAGCCCGGCCGGATGTTCCTGGTCGATACCGTGCAGCAGCGCATCATCTCCGACAATGAGATCAAGAAGCAACTGGCCGGACGGCAGCCGTACGCGGAATGGCTCAAGGAGCAGCAGGTCACGCTTGATCAGTTGCCGGAGCCTCCGGCGCGCAACGTTGTTGCGAAGACCGAACCGCTGCTGCGCCGCCAGCGCGCCTTCGGCTACAGCGAAGAGGATCTGAGAATCCTGATGGGGCCGATGGGCGCAAACGGCATGGAGCCGCTTGGCTCGATGGGCACCGATGTGCCGCTGGCCTGCCTCTCGGATCGTCCGCAGCCTTTATTCAACTACTTCAAGCAGCTCTTCGCGCAGGTGACCAATCCGCCCATCGATCCGATCCGTGAGGAGCTGGTGATGTCGCTGATCAGCTACATCGGCACGGAGCGCAACATTCTGGACGAGGCGCCGGACAACTGCCATACGCTGAAGCTGCCGCATCCGATCCTGACCAATCGCGACCTGGAAAAACTGCGCCGCGTTTCTTCGGGAGATTTGCTGGCCACGACAATTCCGACGCTCTTCCGCGCCGCCGACGGCGAGAAGGCTCTGAAGCACGCGCTGGACGATCTGAGCGCCCGCGCCGCGCACGCCGTGGACTCCGGCTACACGCTGCTGATTCTCTCCGACCGCGGCGTTGATTCAACCTATGCGCCGATTCCCAGCCTGCTGGCGATGGCGGCCGTGCATAACCGGCTGGTCAACGACAAGACGCGCACGCAGGTGGCGTTGATTATCGAGAGCGGCGAACCGAGAGAGGTGATGCACTTTGCCTTATTGATTGGGTACGGCGCCAGCGCCATCAATCCCTATCTGGCTATCGAGACCGTCCACGACCTGAAGCGGCTTGGACTGCTGCCGCACAACATTAGCGGACCCCATGCGGAGAAGAACTTCATCAAGGCGATCAACAAGGGCCTGTTGAAGACCTTCTCGAAGATGGGTATCAGCACGCTGCAAAGTTATCGCGGCGCGCAGGTCTTCGAGGCCGTGGGGCTGAATCAATCGGTGATTGAAGACTACTTCTCCGGCACCGCGTCGCGCATCGAGGGCGTGGGGCTGGAGGTACTGGCGCGCGAGGCGCTGCTCAAGCACAAATTCGCCTTCGAACCGCTCACCGACTCTGAAACCGAGCTGGTTGTCGGCGGACAATACCAGTTCCGCATCGGCGGCGAGTACCACTTGCAGAATCCAGAGACGATAAGCAAGCTGCAGCAGGCGGTGCGGCAGAACAATCCGGCGACCTTCCAGGAGTACACCGATCTGCTGGACGATCAGAGCCGCCATCTGTGCACGCTGCGCGGACTGATGCAACTGAAGTACTCCGACCATCCCATTCCGCTGGAGAAAGTCGAGCCGGCCAAGGAGATCGTCAAGCGGTTTACGACCGGCGCGATGAGCTACGGGTCCATTTCAAAAGAGGCGCACGAGACGCTGGCGATCGCGATGAACCGGCTGGGCGGAATGTCCAATACCGGCGAGGGCGGCGAAGACGAAGAGCGATTCAAGCCCGACGCGAACGGCGACTCGCGGCGCTCGGCCGTGAAGCAGGTGGCCTCAGGCCGCTTCGGCGTTACCACAAATTATCTCGTGAACGCGGACGAGTTGCAGATCAAAATGGCGCAGGGCGCGAAGCCCGGCGAGGGCGGACAATTGCCCGGCCACAAGGTGGATGCGATTATCGCCCGGACGCGCCACTCGATTCCCGGCGTGGGATTGATCTCGCCGCCGCCGCACCACGACATTTACTCGATTGAAGATTTGGCGCAACTGATTTACGACCTGAAGAATGTAAATCCCAAGGCGCGCATCGCCGTCAAGCTGGTCTCCGAGGCCGGGGTGGGCACAGTGGCAGCGGGCGTCAGCAAGGCACACGCCGATGTGGTGCTGATCTCCGGCGACAATGGCGGCACCGGCGCTTCGCCGCTCAGCTCGATCAAGCACGCGGGGCTGCCGTGGGAGCTGGGCCTGGCCGAGACGCAGCAGGTGCTGCTGCTGAACGATCTGCGCGGACGCATCAAGGTGCAGACCGACGGCAAGCTCGCAACAGGTCGCGACGTGGTGATCGCGGCGCTGTTGGGAGCGGAGGAGTTCGGCTTCGCCACCGCGCCGCTGATCACCATGGGCTGCATCATGATGCGCAAGTGCCATCTGAACACCTGTTCGGTGGGCATTGCAACGCAGGACCCGGTGCTGCGCGCGCGCTTCACGGGCCAACCCGAGCACGTGGTCAACTTCTTCTTCTTCATCGCCGAGCAGGTGCGCCAGTTGATGGCCAAGCTGGGCTTTCGCACGGTGGATGAGATGGTGGGCCGAGTGGACAAGATCAACGCCGAGGTTGCCGCCGAGCATTGGAAGGCCAAGGGCATCGATCTCTCCTCAATTTTGTATGCGCCCACGATGCCTTCGCGCGTGGCTCGCCGCAAGGTTCAGGCTCAGGATCACGGCCTGGCAGCCGCGCTCGATCACCAGCTCATCGCGGCCGCTGCGCCGGCGCTGGAATCGCAGACGCCGGTCAGCGCCAGCTTCGCGATCCGCAACGTGCACCGCACGGTGGGGGCGATGCTGGGCGGCCAGATTGCCATGCGCTACGGTTCGGCGGGATTGCCGGACGAGACAATTCACTTCAAATTCAACGGCTCGGCGGGGCAGAGCTTCGGCGCCTTCGTTCCCAACGGCGTCACGCTCGAACTGGAAGGCGACTCCAACGACTATCTGGGCAAGGGACTCTCCGGCGGGCGCATCATCGTCTACCCGCCGAAGGAGTCCAGCTTCTTGCCCGAAGAGAGCATTCTAGTGGGCAACGTGGTGCTCTATGGCGCTACCAGCGGCGAAATCTTCATCAACGGCATTGCCGGCGAGCGCTTCGCCGTGCGCAACTCCGGCGCGATTGCGGTGGTCGAGGGCGTGGGCGACCACGGCTGCGAGTACATGACGAACGGCACGGTCGTGGTGATCGGAAAGACCGGACGCAACTTTGCCGCCGGCATGAGCGGTGGACGCGCCTTTGTCTACGACGAGCGGGGCGACTTCACCGCGCGCCGCTGCAACCAGACCAGCGTCGATCTGGAGCCACTGGAACTGGATGCGGACGTGAGCGAGGTGCGCGGCCTGCTGGAGCGCCATCGCGACCTGACCGGAAGCCCGCACGCCGCATGGATTCTGGAGCACTGGTCCGAGTCGCAGCCGCGCTTTATCAAGATCTTCCCGCAAGAGTACAAGCGCGTACTGGGAATTGAGCGGGTCGAAACGGTTTACACTCCCCCTACAACTTCGTCGCCCGTGACGGCGGCAACAGAGGTGGTGCATGGGTAAGTTGACAGGATTTCTGGAAATTGAGCGCGAGCAACCCGCCCGCCGCATCGTCGAGGAGCGGCTTCACGACTGGCTGGAAATCTACCAGCCCTTCCCCGAAGAGAAGCAGCGCGAACAGGCCGCGCGCTGCATGGATTGCGGCGTACCCTTCTGCCACACCGGCTGTCCGGTGAACAACCTGATTCCCGACTGGAACGATCTGGCCTATAACAACCGCTGGGAGCCGGCGATTCACCGCCTGCACGCCACCAATAACTTTCCCGAGTTCACGGGACGCATCTGCCCGGCTCCCTGCGAGGCGGCCTGCGTGCTGGGCATCAGCCAGCCGGCGGTTTCCATCAAGCTGATGGAGAAGAGCATCGTCGAGCGCGGCTGGGAAGAAGGCTGGATTCATCCCGAGCCGCCCGAGCAGAACACCGGCAAGCGCGTCGCCGTCGTCGGCAGCGGGCCGGCTGGATTAGCGGCAGCGCAGCAGTTGCGCCGCGCCGGCCACACGGTCACCGTCTACGAGAAGGCCGACCGCATCGGCGGCTTGTTGCGCTACGGCATTCCAAACTTCAAGCTAGAAAAGCACGTGATCGACCGCCGCATCGAGCAGATGCGCGCCGAGGGCGTAACCTTTGTGACCAACGCCCATGTGGGCGTGAACGTGCCGGTCGAAGCACTGACCGAGCACTACGACGCGATTTTATTGGCGGGCGGCGCCGAGCAGCCGCGCGACTTGAAGATTCCAGGCCGTGCGCTGAAGGGCATTCATTTTGCCATGGATTTTCTGCCGCAGCAGAATCGCCGCTGCGAGGGTGATCAGCTTGATCCAGCTCTCGACATTCTGGCCGAGGGCAAGCGCGTAGTCATCATCGGCGGCGGCGACACCGGCGCGGATTGCCTGGGCACCAGCCTGCGCCAGCGCCCCTTGAGCGTTCATCAGTTCGAGATCATGCCCAAGCCGCCGGAGATGAGAGCTGCCTCGACACCGTGGCCGATGTGGCCGCTGCAACTGCGCACGGAAAGCGCGCACGAAGAGGGCGGCATCCGCGAGTGGAGCATCAATAGCGTGCGATTTACCGGCGACGCCGAGGGCAACGTCAAGCAATTGCACGCGGTGCGCGTCGGCCCGCCGCCGAAGTTCGAAGCCATCGAAGGTTCAGAGTTTACGCTCGACGTGGACCTGGTCCTGCTGGCGATGGGCTTCCTGGGTCCGGTGCGCTCGGGGATGCTCGAGCAGTTTGGCGTGGCTCTGGATGGCCGCGGCAACGTGGCCGCCATCGGCGACTACCAGACATCGGTGGAAAACATCTTCGCCGCCGGCGATATGCGCCGCGGACAGTCGCTGGTGGTCTGGGCGATCAGCGAAGGCCGCAAGGCCGCCGCCGCCGTGGACCGCTATCTGGCCACCATTGATGAACCCGCGCCGCAGCGGCATCGGGTGATGGCGTAAGTCAGCAGTATGCAGCCTTCTTCTCCGTTTAGACCGCTCTACCCGCGCACGGATACGCCGGAGAAGGAGAGTACCGCCAAGCCGGGGATCGGCTGGCCGAAGCGGCGGGCCGGCTCGAAGCGGCTCCACAAGAGCAGGTTCTCCACCTGCGCACGGGTGGCCTCATCGGTGGGGCCGGAGATGATGCGGTAGTCGTAGACCTGGCCCGCGCCGTTGACATAGGCTTCGATGACAACCGGGCCGGAGACGACGCCGATCTGGTTGTCGCCCATAACGTTGGAGAGATACAAGAAGCGTGGAGCGGTGAGATTACCCAGCGGCTCGTCGGCCGTAGCCTGCACACTCTCCGGCTGGGCAAACATGCCGACCAGCACGATGACCGTCCCCAGCAGCAATACGGCGGATGCAAAACCGGCCGAGGCCTGCAGCAGGAAGGGCCCAATGGTGTTTCTCCAGGCCAGATCCAAGGCGTGGAAGGGACTCTGGCGGCGGCGGGCGCGCTCATGGCTGATGGCCACGTTTATCCTCAACAACAGGTCTTCCGGCACTGGAGCCGGGCCGAGCGCGGCCAGCAAAGACTGCACCTGCGCAAGCGACTTCCACTCGCCGGCGCACTCGCGGCAACCCTCCAGATGGGCGGCGACGCTCTGCATCTCGCGTCCGCTCAGACGACCGTCCAGATACTCGGTAAACTTTGTCCGCATTGCATTACAGCCGTTCATTGCGCCTCCTCTCCCAGGGGCAACTCTAACCCCGCGCGCTCCGTTGAACCGGCGTGCCTCGCCGGAGCCGTCAAAATCGCCTTCAAGGCAGCGCGTCCGCGCACCAGCCGCGACTTGACCGTTCCCAGATTCACGCCCTGCATCTCCGCCACGTCCTCGTAGATGAAACCCTCGATGTCGCGCAGGATGAGGGTGGTGCGGTAGGGCTCCGGCACCTGTTTCAAGGCCGCTTCAATCCGCTCGCGGTTCTCCTCGCGTTCGGCGGTCTCATACGGTGACTCGGCAGGGTCCACCAGCATCTCCTTGAGCAGCGCCGGCGGCCCTGATTCGCTCTCGATCATCTCCTGCTCGATGGGGATCTCCGGCTGCCGGTGCCGCGTCCACCAGCGCCGCTGGTTGGAGGCCTCGCGCAAGGCTATGCGATAAATCCACGTCCGCAGCGACGACTCGCCATGAAAGCTGCCTACCCCGCGAAAGACCTTCACGAAGACTTCCTGCGTCAGGTCGGCTGCGTCGGCGCGGTCCTGCACGGCGCGCGCCAGCAACGAGTAGATCGGTTGGTGGTAGCGCGCGATCAGCCCCGCAAATGCCTCCTCGGAGCCGGCCTGAAGTTCCGCGATCAGTGCCGCCTCTTGGGAGGTAAACGTAAGTGTGCTGGCATAATTGCCCATGGTGAGGTCCGCCTGCATATCAGAATCCTCCCACCTTACCGCAAGAGAAGCAAATCGGGCGGCTGCCCGATCCGCGCCGGGAAAACCCGGTTTCCGCTTGCGGCCACTCGCACCAACAGCTGAAAAAGAGCCGCTGAAAACCAACCATGCCGAAGAGTGCGCGGGAGACGGACACTGGCTTTCAGGCCATGCGTCCCACGCGCTCTATTGTCTTAGACACCGGAGCTGCCTCCAGTGTTCCCGGTCACGCAAGAATTTTTTGCTTTATGCGGGTTGCGGGCGCAGACGGCAGCGCTGGAGAGCACAACCGGGGTTGGATTCCAGGCCGAATGCGGGCTAGGCAGCCGGGTTTGACGAAATCCAGCCGCAGCGGAGACAATAGGGAAGTTGCATTGCCGCAACGTGTGGGCCTGTGGCGCAGTTTGGGAGCGCGCTTCCATGGCATGGAAGAGGTCGTCGGTTCGATCCCGACCAGGTCCACCATTTTCATCCCACCTTCAGCAAGATTCCGCTCTTCCAACTTGGCAGCAAATTGCTAAACTATTGTCTGGAGGGTTTAGCAGCCTTCTCTTCCGTTCTTTGGGTATGATGGTGATGCTGGACAATGAAGCAATATCCGTGCTTCACGAACGAATCGCCGCCGCTGCGTTTTTATCTGATGAGAGAGTGAGGGAAACCAGGATGGAAGTGAAGATTACGCATCTCGATCATGTGAAATTCGCCATTCAGTCGCGATCGCAGACGATTATCTGCGATCAGCCGGCAGAAAATGGCGGAGAAGACTCCGGCATGACGCCCCCCGAACTTCTGCTGGCGTCTCTGGGTTCCTGCGCGGCCTTTTACGCCGTGCAATACCTGAAGACCCGCAACCTCGCCCAGAGCGGCGTGGAGGTTTCCATCACCGCCGAGAAGCTGAAGCAGCCTGCCCGGCTGGGCAACTTCTGCATTCATGTTGTGAGCCCCGTTTCTCTTACGGAAGAGCAGACTGAAGGCCTGATGCGCTCCGTGCATGCCTGCCTGATTCACAACACGCTCTTGACGCCGCCGGAGATCAAGATCGAGCTGGAGATCGGCGAACACGCCACCTCTCATCGCGCGGATGAGTCGCTCCCAGGCTAACTGCTCTGAAGATTGTCTTCTGGGTGAGGAAAGTCGGGGAGGACCAGTTAAGCTATCCCACTGCCGGCCAGGCGAGCGACTTCACTCTAAAGCCGCTTTATCAGGTGATGGATGAGCGGTACTCCGTGTATTGGCGGAAAAGGCCCGATTCCCGGCAATGAAAGAGAACAGTTACTCCTCTTGCCTTCATGGACATATATCGTTTACAGTAATGCTTTCATGGTCAATAGACTAGCCGGCGCGCTCAACCCGGCGCATGAGCTCTGGCTGGGGATTTATGCCCGGCAGCAGAGGGATTCAGGAGTACAAGATGCAAGCCAATGCCACAGGTGAGGGGACAGTGCCCAGTCGCATTGATCCAGCGTTGATCCCGCAGAGAACACTTTATACCGGAGCGCTGATGCCGGCCATTGGCCTGGGCACCTTCGGCTCAGACCATATTACGGCCGGCCAGATTGCCGAGGCAGTAAAGGCGGCGGCGCAGTTTGGATACCGGCACTTCGACTGTGCATCTGTTTATGGAAATGAAGCCGAGATCGGCGGGGCGCTGTTTGAGATTATCGCTGCCGGGGTGAAGCGCGAGGAGTTGTGGCTTACTTCCAAGGTCTGGAATGACAAGCATGCGCCCGAAGATGTTATTGCCTCCTGCGAAAAGTCGCTGGCGGATCTGCGGCTCAGTTATCTTGATTTGTACCTTGTTCATTGGCCGTTTCCGAATTTTCATCCGCCAGGTTGCGATGTTACCGCGCGAAGCAAGGATTCCAAGCCATACATCCATGCTGATTACATGAAAACATGGGCTGCTATGGAGGAACTGGTCAAACGGGGCCTGGTTCGCCACATCGGCACCTCTAATATGACCATCCCCAAGCTCAAGCTGGTGCTTGAGGATGCTAAGATTCGTCCGGCAGTCAACGAAATGGAGATTCATCCGCATTTTCAGCAACCGGAGCTGTTTGCATTCGTGCGCGCCAACGGCATGGAACCGATCGGATACTCACCGCTTGGATCGCCCCACCGGCCGGAGCGCGACCGCACGCCGGAAGACACCTCGCCGACCGAGGATCCGGCCATCCTGCGCATCGCCGGGCGCCATGGGATTCATCCTGCTGTAGTCTGTATCAAGTGGGCGGTGCAGCGCGGACAGACGCCGATTCCATTTTCCGCGAATCCCAGAAACATCTTCAGCAATCTTCTCGGAGTTACAGGCGATTCGTTGACAGATGGGGAGATGCGAGAGATAGGCGCGCTCGACAGAAATTGCCGCCTTATCAAGGGGCAGGTCTTCCTCTGGAAAGAGGGGCAAGAATGGGAAGACTTATGGGATGTGAGCGGTGAAATCACTCCAGCTTAGTATGCCCAATTGGCAGGCAGGGAAGTGATTTCACTCTTGAAGCAAGGGAGATTGAATCATGGAGAATACAATGCTGGCGGCATTTCTGCCGGGAAACAGCTCCGTCGAGATGCGGACCGTGCCAGTGCCGTCGCCACAGCATGGTGAGGTTCTGATTCGCGTGAAAGCATCCACGATCTGCGGCTCGGACATACGCTGCATTTATCACGAGCACTTAGGCAAGGGCCCGGAAGGTTATCAGGGAGTTATCGCGGGGCACGAGCCAAGCGGCCAGATTGTTGAAGCCGGTCCGGGCTGCCGGCTCTTCAAGGCGGGAGACCGGGTTATCGTTTATCACATCTCCGGCTGCGGAGTATGCAACGACTGCCGGCGCGGCTACATGATCTCCTGCACCAGTGAAAAATACAGGCGAGCATACGGCTGGCAGCGGGACGGCGGCATGGCGGATTTCATGATCGCCGAGGAGAAGGATCTGATCACGCTGCCGGAAGAACTTACTTATGCGGACGGCGCTCAAGTGGCCTGCGGATTTGGAACTGTATATGAAGGCTTGGAGAAGATTGGAATTAATGGAAATCACGCGGTGCTTATTACTGGTTTGGGGCCTGTAGGGCTTGCGGCGGCGGCTCTTTGCCGTAAGCTAGGAGCGCAAAGAATTATTGGCATCGATGTAGTGGATGAGCGGCTGAAACTTGCCAGAGACCTGGGGCTTTGCGACGATACTCTGGTATCCGGTGAGGAGAATGTTGCTCAGATCAAGGCTCTGACCGGCGGCTTTGGCGTTGAGCGCGCTGTTGAGTGTTCTGCCAATGCGGCGGCGCGTGCCACGGCGATTCGCGCTACGCGTAAATGGGGCAAGATGGTTCTCATCGGAGAAGGCGGCGGAATGCAGATAAATCCTTCTCCGGATATGATTCACGATCAAAAGACTCTCTATGGCTCCTGGGTTACTTCTACTTGGTTAATGGAAGAACTGGTCGAGCGCCTGGTGCGATGGAACCTGCATCCGGCTGACATTATTACCCACCGCTTTGCACTTGATAAGGCAGCGGATGCCTATTCGCTGATGGCCTCCGGCAAGTGCGGCAAAGTTGCGGTCTGCGCGGATGAGGAATTGACAGCCATATCAAAATGAACTGCTAACTCGAATGCGATCGGCGTGATTCTGGATATGGAGTGTAAGTTAATGAAGCCTTTGCCTGATTGGGAGCATACGATTGAGGAGCGAATGCCTTTGTTTGGGCACCGTAACTGGCTTGTAGTGGCCGATGCAGCTTATCCCGCCCAATCCAGACCGGGGATCGAAACAATCCTATCCGGCGAAAGCCAGAAAGCCACTTTGGAGACATTACTGGCTCACTTGCGCACCTGCCGGCATGTTCGCCCCATCGTCTACGTGGATCGGGAGCTGGAGTTTGTCGACGAGAAGGATGCGCCGGGAGTCGGCAGCTACCTGCAGTGGCTGCAAACCACACTGAAAGGACTAACTGTCAACTACACGCCGCACGAAGAGATCATTGCGAAGCTGGACCGTGCCGCGCAGATGTTTTCCATCCTCATCATCAAATCAACGATGGCCATTCCATATACCTCGGTATTTATTGAGCTGGACTGCGGTTACTGGGATGCGGATTCGGAGGC
Organism: Acidobacteriaceae bacterium; assembly: GCA_003134855.1. Taxonomy (GTDB): domain Bacteria; phylum Acidobacteriota; class Terriglobia; order Terriglobales; family Acidobacteriaceae; genus Telmatobacter. The sequence continues at coordinate 34,861 of PLCS01000004.1, read as the reverse complement.
TCGATTGCGAGCGGACCTCCAGTGCGGGGAGAGCAAGCCGTAGAGACGAGCATGGGGAACCTGGTTTGTTTGCTGTATCATCGATAAATGAAGCAATTGCCGGTGCAGTTATTCATTGAAGCCGGTCCGAGGAATGTATTATGTCTGTTTTGAATGCGGGTTTGACAGGTAACGCGCCTCGCAAGGACGGGATCTTTCCCACCGGGCAGATCACACTCTTTATTCTGATCACAGTGCTCTTTTTTCTTTGGGCGATTCCCAACAACCTTAACGATGTGCTGATCCGCCAGTTCATGAAGTCATTCGAGATTACGCGCTTCCGGGCAGGATTGCTGCAGTCGGCGTTTTACATGGGATATTTCCTGCTGGCCATGCCCGCGGCGCTGCTGATGCGCAAGCTGGGTTATAAGTTTGGCTTCATCGCCGGCCTGCTGCTTTACGGGATCGGCACGATTCTCTTCTGGCCGGCGGCTATTGTTGGACAATATTGGTTTTTTCTGATGGCGCTCTTTGTCATAGCCACAGGCCTGTCATTTCTTGAGACTGCTTCCAACCCCTTCATCGCGCAGATGGGTTCTCCGGAGACTTCCGAGCAGCGGCTGAACTTTTCTCAGGCCTTCAATCCGCTGGGCGCGATTACCGGCGTCTTCATCGGCAAGATATTTATCTTCTCCGGCATAGAGTTGCGTCCCGACGAAATTGCCGCAAAGCAAGCGGCTGGAACTTATAAGGCCTATCTGACCTTTGAGACGATGCGCGTCGTCAAGCCGTATTTGTTTCTCGGAGCGGTGGTGCTGGTGTGGGCCGTGCTTATTCTACTCAAGAAATTTCCACCTGTTCATAGCGAGCACGAAGACGGCGGCGATCAAGGACAGATCCGCGACCTTCTTAAGCATCGCCATTTCATGCTGGCGGTTCTGGCCCAGTTTTCATATGTCGGCGCGCAGGTAGGCACCTGGAGCTATTTGATTCAGTATGTGCAGGATAATATGCATCTTCCGGAGAAATCTGCTGCAAATTATCTGATCATTTCTTTAGTGACCTTCGGCATCGGGCGCTTCGTCTCCACTGCGCTGATGCGCGTGGTGCGGCCCAACCTGCTGATGGGTTCGTATGCGGTGATCAACGTGTTGCTGGTCATGGTGGGAGTGCTCCATCCAAGCTGGATTGGCGTGTGGGCGATGGTAGCCACCAGTTTTTTCATGTCGCTTATGTTTCCGACAATCTTTGCGCTGGGGATCAAGGAGTTAGGCCCCAACACCAAGATTGGCGGTTCAATGATCATCATGGCGATTATCGGCGGCGCGACACTTACGCCGTTGATGGGACTCATCAGCGACAGAACACATAGCATTGCACTGGCTTACATGGTGCCGCTCGCAGGTTATGTTGTGGTCGCACTCTATGCTTTCTTTGGTTCGCGCGCGCGCGATTATGCCTGCCACGGCTCGACTATATGTAATAAGTAACGGATGCATATGTTTTTTCACTGTTGACAACCTTTTCTTCTATCGATTAGTGTTTTGCAAGCAATTTTAGGAGAAATCTAATGACTGACAGTATCTCTTCATCCTCCCAGGCCGCAATCGATGGCGGCCTCGCGTCCGCCCAGCAAACGAACGAGAACAGTTTCGGCGAAGTTGTCTCGTTTGTGGAGCGGCACAGCAAACTGGTCGTTCTCACTGATGAGAACAGCGGCGCATCGATTGCTGTGTGGCCTGCCATGCAAGGCCGCGTTCTAACCAGCTCTGTTGCCGGCGCGAATGGTTTCGGCTACGGCTGGGTCAACCGTGAGCTAATCGCATCGGGAAAGATCGTGCAGCACGTAAACTCCGTGGGCGGCGAAGACCGAATATGGCTGGGCCCTGAAGGCGGACAGTTTTCGATTTTCTTTGCTCCCGGCGTACCCTTTGATCTAGAACACTGGTTCACGCCTGCGCCGCTCGACACCGACCCCTATGAGATTGTCGGCCAGAGCAAGGCCTCGGTGGCCTTCCAGCACGATTTCTCGCTGACGAATTTTACGGGAACGAAGTTCGAATTGCGGCTCGAACGGGAGGTTAGCCTGCTCAACGGCGAGCAGATCTGGAAGGGGCTGGGCATCGATGCGGTGGATGGAGTGAAGGTCGTTGGTTATGAGTCGGAGAACAAGCTCACCAATCTTGTTTCGCAGAGCCATCGTAAGGAAACCGGCCTGCTTTCGTTGTGGGTTCTGGGTCAATTTCAATCTACTCCGCGCAGCACGGTCATACTTCCGATTCGCGCCGGGTCTGAAGCTGAATTCGGCATTCCTGTTACCACCGATTACTTCGGAACTGTTCCCGAAGATCGCATTTTCATTGGGAAAGATGTAGTTTACTTCAAGGGAGATTCCAATTACCGCAGCAAGCTCGGCCTGAGTCCGCAGCGCGCCAAAGGTATTCTCGGCAGTTATGACGGCCAGAATAATGTACTGACCATCGTGCAATACAATCAGCCGTCCGGAGCCGAAATGTATGTGAATTCCGCATGGAAGATTCAGGAGAATCCATTTCACGGCGATGTGGCCAACACATACAACGATGGACCGGCTGCGCCCGGCGGAGGGCAGCTTGGCCACTTCTACGAGTTAGAGTCGTCTTCGCCCGCCCGCGAACTTAAATCCAACGAGGCGCTTGAGCACACGCATCGCACGCTGCACTTTGAGGGAACCGAGTTACAACTGGACGCCGTCTGCCAGCGCACGCTCGGCGTCCGGCTCGCGGACGTTCGTTCCTTCAACCCGTAACATATATCATCCAATCAATGAGTGGACACCATGTACGATATTATTGTCGGCCGAACGGGGGGGGCTTTACCTCTTGACCCGGCTTCGATAGTATGAGAGAGGTTGGATGCACGGCTGCGCAGGCCCATCGACACGGTCTTGAGAACTGGACTTCTGTTGAGGGCTATTTTTTTGGGGAGTTGCCCATGTCCCGTATTGTTGAGATTACAGAACTCGCGCTTCGAGATGCACATCAGAGCCTGCTCGCCACGCGGATGGCTTTGGACGACATGATTCCGGTCTGCGAAGACCTCGACAATGCCGGCTACTGGTCGGTGGAGTGCTGGGGAGGCGCAACCTTCGATTCCTGTATCCGCTTTCTGAATGAGGATCCGTGGGAGCGGCTGCGCACCTTCCGCAAGCTGATGCCCAAGACCCGCTTGCAGATGCTGTTACGCGGCCAAAACCTGTTGGGCTACCGGCACTACGAAGACGGGGTTGTCGAGCGCTTTGTGGAGAAGTCCGCACAGAACGGGATCGATGTTTTCCGTATCTTCGACGCGCTGAACGACCCGCGCAACCTCAAGACCAGCATTGATGCGGTGAAGAAGACCGGCAAACACGCGCAAGGCGCTATTTGTTATACCGTCAGCCCCCTGCACACTGTGGAGGCCTTTGCCGAGATGGCCGAGCAACTGCGGGAGATGGGATGCGACTCGATTTGCATCAAAGATATGGCCGCTCTGCTGAGGCCGCAGCCCGCATACGATCTGGTGAAGGCCATCAAGCGGAGATGCGGCGCCGACACGCTGGTTCATGTCCATACGCACGCCACGACCGGAGTAACTCTGGTCTCTCTGATGAAAGCCATCGAGGCGGGCTGCGACATTGTGGATACCGCTGTCAGTTCCTTGTCCCTGGGACCGGGGCATAACCCGACGGAAAGCATGATCGAGTTACTGGCAGGAACCGGCTACGAGACCCGCGTCGATCTGGAGCGTGTTCTGCGCGTGTCGGCCCATTTTGCTCAAATCCGTCCACGTTATAAAGAGTTTTTCAGCGAGAATACCGGCGTGGACACGGAAATATTCAAGAGTCAGATTCCAGGTGGAATGATTTCTAACATGGAAAGCCAACTGAAAGGTCAGGGCGCGGGCGACCGGCTGAAGGAGGTACTTGAGGAGGTACCCAGGGTTCGCAAGGATTCCGGCTATCCGCCTCTGGTCACGCCTACGAGCCAGATTGTAGGTTCGCAGGCTGTCTTTAATGTCCTGATGGGTAAGTACAAAGTACTGACCGGGGAGTTTTCCGACCTGATGCTGGGTTACTATGGATCCACGATCGGCGAAAAGAATCCCGAGGTGCTGAAACAGGCTGAGGTTCATGCGAAGAAGCCGGCGATTACGGTTCGTCCCGCCGACCTGCTTACGCCGGAGTGGGATAACTTGAGCGCGGCGGCGAATGCCTTGCCGGGAGCGAATGGCAGCGATGAGGATGTATTGACTTATGCCATGTTCCCGCAGGTCGCTCCTAAGTTCTTTTTGAGCCGCGCCCAGGGGCGCAAGAATTTGGGCAAGGATCCTGCGAGCAAAACACCAGAGCAGAAAACACCGACGGCAGCCGGCGGCGGAGGGTCATTGAGCGCCAAAGTGAGCTATCTGATTACGCTGAATGGCAACGAGCACCGGGTAACCGTGGCACCGGAGAGATAAAAGATATAAAGCCGACGGCTTTAGGAGCAGGGATGGCAAAGCAAGCAGAAAGTCTGAAGACCATGGCCGAAAAGGTAACCAGCCTTGGCGCTAAGCGCGCGGAGCTTAAACTAGGCGGCGGCGCGGAGCGCATCGAGAAACAGCACGCATCCGGAAAGCTGACGGCGCGGGAACGAGTTGCAAGTCTAGTGGACCCAGGAAGTTTTCAGGAGATAGGAGTCTTTGCCCTTCATCGGTCCACATATTTTGGAATGGCCGGCAAGGAGATGCCGGCCGATGGCGTGGTGACCGGATGCGCGAAGATCGACGGGCGCCAGGTGCATCTTGCCAGCCAGGATTTTACCGTGGGCGGCGGCTCGGCTGGAGAGACGCACAACGACAAGGTGGTCGATATGATGCGCCTGTCACTGAAGACGGGCAGCCCGTTCGTAGTGATCAACGACTCCGGCGGCGCGCGCGTTCAAGAGGGCATTGACAGCCTGGCGGGTTATGGCCGAGTTTTCTATCACAATGTTCTGTTATCCGGAGTGGTGCCGCAGATTTCAATCATCTGCGGACCGTGCGCGGGCGGCGCTGTTTATAGCCCGGCGCTGACTGACTTTGTGATTCAGACAAATCAGGCGCGGATGTTCATCACCGGGCCGAAGGTGATCAAACAGGTTACTGGCGAGGTCGTCAGCGATGAGGAGCTGGGCGGGCCTCACGCGCAGATGAGTTCGGGCGTGGTTCACCTGATCGCTCAGAACGACGAGGAAGCGACTCAGCTTTGCCGGCGTCTGCTTAGTTTCATGCCCTCCAACAACCTTGAGGATGCGCCCCGTTTTGCTTATAACCTGCCGATCGATTCCGATCCAGAGATGGGTGGGATTGTTCCGGTCGATAATAAGGCTGTATATGATGTGCGTGATGTGATCAAGCGCGTTCTGGATTATCAGGAATTTCTTGAAATCCAACCGGAATTTGCCGCAAACATTGTTATTGGCTTCGGACGGCTCGAAGGCCGCCCTGTCGGCATTATCGCCAGCCAGCCGAATCATCTGGCCGGCGTGCTGGACATCAATGCCTCCGATAAGTCGGCGCGCTTTGTTCGCTTCTGCAATGCATTTAATATTCCGCTGATAACATTTGTGGATGTGCCGGGCTTTCTTCCCGGAGTCGAACAGGAGCGCGGAGGCATCATTCGCCACGGCGCCAAGCTATTGTTTGCTTACTCGGCGGCCACGGTTCCGAAGATTACTGTGGTGTTACGCAAGGCCTACGGAGGCGCGTATATCGCCATGTGCTGCAAGGATCTGGGCGCGGACCGGGTGATAGCCTGGCCCACAGCCGAGATCGCGGTTATGGGCGCCGAGGGCGCGGCCGAGATCGTCTTCCGGCGTGAAATCGACTCAGCCGCGGATAAAGCCGTCCGCCGCCAGGAACTGGTGGACGAGTATCGAGAGACGTTTTCCAATCCATATGTTGCGGCTGGCCGCCGGCTGGTGGATGACATTATCGATCCGGCCGATACCAGGAAGGTTCTGGCGAAGTCACTTGAATCGCTGCACACCAAGCGGGAGTTACGCCCCGGGAAGAAACATGGATTAATTCCCTTATGATGAGGAGTCGCGCGTGGCAGTGGATTTGACAGAATTAATTCAGGCTGTTTCAGAACGGCAACAAACCGCCGAAGGCCAACTGAGCGAGTTAGCCGCCGCATTCAAGGCTCTGGAAGCCCGAGTGGCGGAGCTAAGTCAGCCGGCGGCTGCTCCTGTTGCCGAAGCCGCGGCTCCGGCTTCTGTGGCCATGGAAGAGGTTCATAAAAAAAATGAGGAAGTTACGCCGGAGATGCTAGTGGTAATTGCCGCGGCGGTGACAGCATTTCTAGGCAAGAAGGTTCGCATCCGCTCGGCAAAGATGCTGCGGCCGGCATTTGAAGGCGCGAATCCATGGTCTCTACAGGGGCGGGTCTCTGTTCACGCCTCTCATCAGTTGCGATTCAGGGGTTAGCTCAAGGAAAGCCCCGCGATGAAAGGAAGTTGGCCCTTGAAGCTTCAGGTTGGAATTGACGGAAAGACGTACGAAGTCGAAGTGGAAGTCCTGGAAGATGACGCGAGCCCGCGCCATCCGAGTTATGCGACTCATCAGCCGCTTCCAGCGGCGGCTCAGCCGGCGCCGATTGCCAGCGCGCAAACTCCGGTCCCGGCGGCCGTGGAAAATGCAGGAGAAGATAAGCTTTGCCGCAGTCCTGTTACGGGCATCGTCATCAAGGTGAACGTCGAGCCGGGGCAGATGGTTCAGGCGAACGCTCCGATCATGCTGCTGGAAGCCATGAAGATGGAAACCAATGTTACAGCGCACAACGCGGGAAAGGTGAAGAATGTGCGGGTGGCGCCGGGCGACTCCGTGAAGGTTGGTCAGGTCGTTGTTGAGTTCGAGTAGTTGCCCTCGCCCGCATCCGGCAACCTCGCGTTCTTGATCGAAGGGGCGTCAACTGATCCCTGGCTGACGAGCTGACTGAGACGCTCCACAGGAACAGCTCCGCGATGAGGCTCATACAGCACCGCATCGAAGACGGTTTGCAAGATGCATCTATTGTCTGTTCAATAAGATGCGATGCAGCCGGTGTAGTGTGGTACAGTCGAATGAGACGCCACTCCGCGGAGAGATGGCCGAGTGGTTTAAGGCGCACGCTTGGAAAGCGTGTGTACTTTAACGAGTACCGTGGGTTCGAATCCCACTCTCTCCGCCAGGAACCCTTCCAAGAACATCCCAAAGACATTCAATAGAAAGACGAAAGGCCTAGCATTTGCTAGGCCTTTCGTCTTTCCGCATCCAGATGCATCCAAGTGCAGCCACGCTAGACAAGGGGTACTATTGGGGTATTTTTGTTACAAACGGGAAAACCCCCGGCTCTGCCGGGGCGACAGTCGATGTTTGACAGTTCCGGGCGTCCATCCCAGAAACTCCAATCGTGATCCGGCAAAGCACACGGAAGGAGTTTCAGGATGGACGAATTATGACAGCTTAAGCCACTCAGCCGCACCAAAAGGGGATGTCACGGCTATAGGTGAATTTTATTTCACATTTTTTGTAACGAATTCCTCATTCCAGGACTTTATTCATATGAATGCACCACCCAAGGACATTTCACCCGATGAGTTCTCGCCTTTATCGATCCGTGGGCCTTTCGCTCCTGCTTTGTTCAGGAGGATTGGCCGCCATGGCGCAAGATCCGCTGACGCTTCGTCAAGCCATCGACGCGGCTCTGCGGCAGAGCCCTCAGGCCGCAATCGCACGCGCCGACTTGAGCGACGCCAAGGCCGCGGCAGCGATGGCGCGCACGCAACTCTTGCCGCAACTCAACTTTACTGAAGACATATCCCGAAGCAACGACCCGGTTTATGCCTTCGGCACCCGTCTCCGGCAGCGACAATTCACGCAAGCGGACTTTGCGCTGAACGCGCTGAACTTCCCTCAGCCCATTGGTAATTTCTCCTCGCGCTTCTCTGGCTCCTGGATGGGTTTCGACTCGTTCAAAACGCAGAGGGAGATTCGCCGCGCCAATCTCTTCAAGGAGAGCTCCTCATCATCCGCCAAGACGGTGGACCAGCAGATTGTCTTCCACGTTGCCGGGGCGTACCAGTCGGTGCTCTACGCGCAGCGTGAGATCAGCGTGACCCAGCATGAGCAGGAGACGGCGGCAGCGCTGCTGGCATCAGTTGAGGACCACGTCAAGGCAGGCCTTGCGGTCGAGTCGGACCGGATGTCAGCCCAGGTAAACGTGGCAGCTCGTAAAGAGGAATTGATTGCGGCCCAGGGAGACCTGGAACTGGCGTGGGCCGATTTGCGCGAGGCGATGGGCGCTCCTGAGCTCAAGGCATCCGCACTGAAGCCAATTGAGACGCATACATTCCCCCAGCTTCCGCTGGAAGAGGAGATAGCCACGGCCGCAAAGACGCGGCCTGATCTGACGGCGATGCGGCAGGCGCAATCGGCGCACGCGTCAGCCGTTGGAGCGGCAAGATCGGAGTTCGGCCCTCGTGTGAGCGCCTACGGGAACTGGGAGGAAGACCGGAGATCCTTTGCAGGATCGGGAGGAAACAACTGGGTGGCGGGCATTCAGATCAGCGTCGACATTCTGCCTCTGGGCAAGCGCGGCCAACTGGCGCGGGAGAACGCCGCTAAACAGAAGATCGACGCGCAACTGCTTGCATTGCGGCTTCACGTGCGCACGGAAGTGAACCAAGCGCATATTCATCGCCGGACAGCGGAACTCTCGCTGGAGACGGCTCATGCAGCGATGGATCAATCGGCCGAGAGTCTCCGCGTTCTGAAGAATCGCTACAGCGCGGGACTTGCCACCATCACCGATCTGCTGCGGGCTGAGGATGCCGAGCGGCAGAGCCAGTCCAGTTACTGGCATGCCGTCTACAGCAATGCCATGGCCTATGCCGAACTGCTACACGCGACAGGGACGCTGACTCCCGATGCTGCGGAGGAATTGCAATGAAGATTCTGTTACGGGCAAGTTTGCTCGCCGTTTCCGCGACGGCGATGGCCGGTTGTCATGGCGGCGAAATAGCTTCACAGGCGGTCGTACAAACCATGCAGGCGCGAGTCGTTGAGAGCCAGCAGCAACAGGTGCCGCTGAATGTGCGTTCCACGGGAACCGTTCACGCGCGGGAGACAGCAATTGTCTCCACGCAGGTCATGGGCCGCATCCAGCAGATCCTGGTGCGCGAGGGGGACAGCGTGCGGGCAGGACAAACGCTGGTCGTGCTCGACGATGCGGCTCTGCGCGCCTCGAAGGATCAGGCGCAGGATGCGGTGAAGGCAGCCCAAAGCGAACAAACCGCTGCACAAACCGACGCCAAGCTGGCGGCAAGCACGCTGGATCGCTACAAGCAATTGCAGGCTGAGAAGAGCGTGAGTCCGCAGGAAATGGATGAGGTTTCGCGTCGCGCCGAGGCTGCGGCTGCAAGGCTTGAAGCCGTCCGCGCGCATACCGATGCAGCGCGAGCGCAGGAGAGTGGCGCACGTACCATGCTTGGCTATACGCGTCTGCTTGCGCCTTTTGCCGGCATGGTGACGGCACGCATGGCCGATCCGGGAACGATGGCCTCGCCGGGCGTGCCTCTGCTTCAGGTGGACCAAGCCGGAGCCCTGCAACTAGACGCTACGGTGGATGAGTCGGCGATCAGCGCGATTCACAAGGGGATGAAGGCGCAAGTTGAAATCGATGGCGGCAATTCCACCAGCCTTGCGGGCACTGTCGCGGAGATTGTTCCTGCCGCCGACTCGGCAAGCCACAGCTTTCTGGTCAAGATTGACTTGCCTTCTTCGAGTCAGTTGCGCGCCGGTATGTATGGAACGGCGGAGTTTGCCAACGGCACACGGCAGGCGATACTGATTCCGCGTTCCGCCGTTGTGATGCGCGGTTCGCTCGCATCGGCATACGTTCTCGACGGCCAGGGCATTGCGCAACTCCGTTCCCTCACGCTAGGCGCGACACAAGGGAATCTCATCGAAGTTCTCTCGGGCATCTCCTCTGGAGAGAAACTCGTCGACGCGCCCTCCGACCGCGATCTTGCCGGCAAACGCATTGAGGTCCAGCCATGAAACCAGAACCCTCCAGGCATGAGCTTGGTATCGCCGGACGCCTTGCTCATTCCTTTCTCAACTCTAAGCTGACGCCGCTCTTTATCGCCGCGTCGCTGGCCCTGGGAATCTTCGCGGTCGCAATCATTCCCCGCGAAGAGGAGCCGCAGATTCTGGTTCCAATGCTGGACATTACCACCGCGATGCCGGGCGCCTCTCCAGCGGAGGTGGAGCAGCGCGTGACTCTTCCCATCGAGAATCTCGTCCATCAGATCTCCGGCGTCGAGTATGTCTATTCGACATCGGCTCCCGGACAAAGCCTGGTGATCGTCCGCTTTCTGGTCGGTACGCCTCAGGAAGACGCGCTGATCAAGGTTTACAGCAAGCTCTACTCGAACTTCGATCGGATGCCGCCGGGCGCCTCGCAGCCGATTATCAAGGCACGCTCCATCGACGATGTTCCGATTCTGGCATTGACGCTGTGGGGTGAGCATTACGACGGCTATCAGCTTCGCGCTATTGCGGCCGAGATGCAGCATAATATCGGGCAGATTTCCGATGTATCGGAGACGACGATCATCGGCGGGCTTCCGCGCACCATGCGCGTGGTGCTCAGTACCGAAAAGTTGAGTGCCTACGGCCTGTCGCCGATGGCTATCGCCGGTCATCTGCAAGCTGCGAATGCGAGCGTGCAGGCAGGGAGCTTTGCCGAGAACAACCAGGAGGTTCGGGTTGACGCGGGCAACCTCTTCACCAGCCGGGAGGATTTGGAAGCCGTGGTGGTGAGCGTGGTTCGCGGGCATCCGGTGTATCTGCGGGACGTTGCCGAGAAGATCGTCGACGGCGCCGCGGAGCCGGCGAACTATGTGGTCTATGGCACAGCGAACTCAGGCACATCGGCTGCGCGCCAATACCCGGCGGTGACCATCACTGTGGCCAAACGCAAGGGGACCAACGCTACCGATATCGCCAACGCCGTCCTCAAGCGCATACACGAAATGCAAGGCGTGACCATCCCCAACGACGTGACGGTGACGACCACACGGAATTACGGTGAGACGGCCAAGGCCAAGTCCGATGAACTGCTTGAGCACCTGCTGCTGGCAACCTTGTCCGTAACTTTGCTGGTCGCGCTCTTCCTGGGGTGGCGCGAATCAGGTGTGGTGTTGCTGGCTATTCCGGTCACGCTCGCGCTTACCATGACCGTGTTCTATCTGCTCGGCTACACCATCAATCGCGTAACTCTCTTCGCATTGATTTTTAGTATAGGCATTCTCGTCGATGACGCCATCGTTGTCGTCGAGAATATGGTGCGCCACTTCCGGCTTCCGCAGAACCACGGCCGGTCGATGAGTGAAGTCGCGGTCGAAGCAGTCGCCGAGGTGGGCAATCCCACCATTCTGGCCACCTTCGCCGTAATCGCGGCGGTACTGCCCATGGCCTTTGTCCGCGGCCTGATGGGACCCTATATGCGGCCTATTCCCGTGGGCGCTTCGGCGGCGATGCTTTTCTCGCTGCTGGTTGCCTTTGTGGTTTCTCCCTGGGCCGCGCTCCGGCTGCTTGGCAGGCATCTTCAAGGGGCCAAGCTACTGGAACCGGAGACCGAGAACTGGCGGACCAGGCTCTATCGCCGCATCATGACGCCGCTGATCCATTGCAGGCGCAATCGTCTGTTCTTTTTTATTGGCGTGGCTGTGCTTTTTCTGATCTCCGTGGCGCTGGTGCCCCTGGGACTGGTGCGGGTGAAGATGCTGCCCTTCGACAACAAGAGCGAACTGCAGGTGGTCATCAATATGCCTGACGGCACACCGCTGGAACAGACCGCGCGAGTCGCCCAGGCACTCGGTGAAGAACTTGCACGGCAGCCGGATGTGCTGAATTACCAGACTTATACCGGGACCTCCGGCCCATATAACTTCAACGGGCTGGTGCGCCACTACTATATGCGCAGCCAGCCGAATCAGGCCGACATCCAGGTGAACCTGCTGCCCGCGAAGCAGCGCAGCGTGCAGAGTCATGCCATTGCCAAGCGGCTTCGTCCGCTATTGGACGCGATTGGCGACCAGTATGGCGCACGCATTCAGGTGAGCGAGGTTCCGCCGGGGCCTCCAGTGATTCAGACGCTGGTGGCGGAGGTCTATGGTCCCGACCTCAATGGCCAGACGCGCGTCGCTCAACAGATCAAGTGGATTTTTCAGCACACTCCGGGCGTGGTTGATACCGACTGGTATGTCGAGGATCCTCAACCAAGGCTGGTGATGCGCGTGGATGAGGTGAAGGCCGCGGAGCATGGCATAGCGGTCTCCGATGTAACTCATGCGCTGGCGCTTGCACTCTCGGGTATGCCGGCCGGCCTGATTCACGATCAGGATGCGCGGGAGCCTGTGCCCGCAATCGTCGAAGTTGACCGCGCGGATCGATCTTCGGAGCAGGGGCTGGAGAATATACGTCTGCCCGGCGCCGACGGCGGCATGGTTTCGCTGCGGGAGTTGGTCGTGGTTGAACACAAGACGATCGAGCGCAGCATCTATCACAAGAATCTGCGCCGCGTCGTTTATGTCACCGGAGACGTAGCCGGAGCGGAAGAAAGCCCTGTCTACGCCATCATGAAAATGAACAAGGACCTCGACCATCTCACCCTTCCGGCCGGATACACCCTGGCCCGCTACAACGCGTCGATGCCGAAGTCCACGGCCCACTACTCGATGAAGTGGGACGGCGAATGGCACATCACCATCGAAGTCTTTCGCGATATGGGGCTGGCGTTTGCTGCCGTGCTTATACTCATTTATGTTCTGGTGGTTGGCTGGTTCCGATCCTTTATCGTGCCGCTGATCATCATGGCTCCGATTCCGCTTACGCTGGTGGGCATTATGCCGGCGCACGCGATGCTGGGAGCATTCTTTACGGCAACATCGATGATCGGCTTCATTGCCGGAGCAGGAATCATCGTGCGCAACTCGATTATTCTCGTCGATTTCATTGAACTCAGGATTCGCCAGGGAATGCCGCTGGCCGAAGCGGTGATCGACGCCGGAGCGACTCGCTTCCGCCCCATGCTGCTGACCGCGGCCGCGGTTGTCGTCGGCGCAAGCGTGATTCTCACCGACCCCATCTTTCAGGGACTTGCAGTGTCGCTGATTGCCGGAGCGGTCGCCTCAACATTCCTTTCGTGGCCGACCATTCCGGTGCTTTATTACATGGTTCACTCCCGGCACGAGTCCGGGACTGGACCTCAACCAGAAACCGGTTCAGGAGACTCCTTATGACCGTAGAACGCGCTCTGCGGCTGATGGCGGGCTTAGTAATTCTGTTCTCACTTGCCCTCGCTCATTACGTATCGCCCAACTGGCTTTGGCTGACAGCATTCGTCGGACTCAACCTGTTGCAATCGACATTCACCAACTGGTGCCCTGCCATGAGCATCTTTCGCGCTATGGGGATGAAAGATGCCAGCTGCGGCACGACTCAATGAGCCAACACTGCTGGAGGTATACTGGACTCATCTCTGTGAGCCCCAGCGATGCGCCCCGAACTGATTCAAGCCACCGATCTCTTACACCGCAACACTCCTGAAGCCGTCGAGGAGGCGATCGGATTGCTCCAGAATACGGTCTATTCCTTCAGCATGAAGGTCTGCGGGCATACGGAAGATGCAGAAGATACCACGCAGGAGGTTCTTTTTCGTTCGCTGGGCCACCTGGCCAAGATTCAGGACCCGCAAGCTCTTGCGGTCTGGCTTTATACCGTAACCAGAAACCGCTGCTGGCGCATGCGCCGCAGGCCGGCTCATGCGCCCAGCCACACTTTTTCACTGGATGAATTGATGCCAGACGAGGCGGAACTGGGGCGATTGTTGGAGGATGCAGGCCTGAGTCCTGAAGGCAATCTGCTCCATGCCGAGCAGCACCATCTGTTGCATCAGGCGGTCCTGCGCATCCCTGCTCAATTGCGGATAGTTCTTGTGCTCCACGACATGGAGGAACTGACCACGGACCAAGTGGCGCAGATTCTCGATCTACAGCCGGGGACAGTCCGGGTCCGGTTGCACCGGGCGCGCCTCTCCATACGCAAAGAGATGAACAGGATACTGAACGGCACACCTCATCAGTCGGACGGCGCCAAGCCAGCCAGGACAAAGCCCCAGGCTCCAGAAGCGAAGGGCCGGCAACGCCCCTCCGAGTGCCGCGAGCTATTCTTGAACCTCTCGGAGTATCTAGATGGCCGAGTTGAGCCCCGCACCTGCGACCAGATGCGCAAGCATATTGAGGCGTGCCCGGCTTGTGTCTCATTTCTGCGCGATCTGCGCGCCGCCATCAACCGCTGCCGTTCGCTGGAGGTTCCCTGCGATTCTGCGGTAGCGCCTCGCTTGCGTTCTATCCTCACGCAGGAGTATCTTCGCCTGCTGGGCCTTCCAGGTGCAGAAAAATTTCCCGCAGTTCTGTAACGAATCGGCCCGGTTTCAGCCCAGAGAGGGTCCCGTCGCCGCTTGCAGAAGAATGGGAGTAGCCATTGTCATGATTGAGTTTACCAAGCGATTGCCGTTTGGTTTGCTCCGCCTCTCGGGAGTGGACTGCCTGAGTTCTCAGATCGTTTGTGACAATCTGAACGTTCTTCCCGGAGGTGGCTCCCGGACGCTGTCTCTCTGACTGTGATTACATGAGAATAGTTTCTCTTATGAAAGATATGAATATACATGCAACCTTTTGGCGGATGGTATTGTCAAATTGATGTATTCGACGGTTGAGCCGGAGCCACGTGTGTTCAGGCGGCCGGTTCAATTAGAATTAGATCGGGTTGGATGACTTTGCATAGTTGGGGAAAATATCGGAAGTTCAATCTCTTTGGGAGCCTCGCGTTCCTGGGACTGGCTTGTTGCGTCTTTGGCTGGGGGTTGCAATACAAGCTTTCCCTTTACGATCCACCTCAGACTGCTTCCCATCAGATTCCAAAGGCCAAGCTGCTATCCAGAGATGAGCAATCCAGCACCGCGGAACACCCGCTGGTCATTCGGAAGAATACATCCACCCGTGTGATCTACACCGCGCCTACAGCCGTTTTCTTGATTCTGTTACCGGCCATCAGCGTGTTGAACCCGCCAGTATCAAGAAGATTGGAGAAGCGGGCTAATAGGTTATTCCATCTACACCGCGCTGTCTTGAACACCCTCTTCGTTCGTCCCCCTCCCGTTCTCGCCTAGACATCCCTTCATCTCCACTTCTGAAGCATTCGATCAAGTTCTGTGGTCGGGTGCAACGAGCCATATTCTCCATCGGAGAACGTGTCCTGTCGTCGTAACCAAGCAATCACAACTTCATATAGAGGTGCATTCGATCTATGCGAAAGCGAACCTCCTTGATCGTCGCCGCGGGAATTGCACTTCCTGTTCTGGCTGGCATCATCGCATACAGTTTCAAGGATCGGCACTCAGCAACGACTGCCGCAGTGATTCCCTCCGCAACAGTCGTCGCGGTAACACGCGGCACGATTGCGCATACCTTGAAACTTGCCGGGCAGTTCCAGCCTTATCAGGTTGTAGACGTTCATGCCAAGGTATCTGGCTACATCAAGCACATCTACGTAGATATCGGCGATAAGGTCCAGGCCGGCCAGACTCTTGCGATCTTGGAGGTCCCGGAACTGAATGCTCAGTTAAAGGGTACTGTATCGCAATTTGGCCGTAGCAAGGACGAGATAACCCGTGCGCAGCATGAGGTCGCACGCGCCGAGTCCGAGCACAGCGCGGTTCACGCCGATTACCTTCGCTTGTTGCAAGCCTCTACTGCGCAACCTGGGCTGATTGCACAGCAGGAACTGGACAACGCCCAGTCAAAAGATCTATCCACAGCTGCTCAGATTGATGCTGCCAAGGCAACCCTATCGGGGGCAAGGCAGGGAGCGGACGTAGCAGATGCTGATCGAGAGCGCGTGCAGGATCTCAACGACTATACCCACGTGACTGCGCCGCTGAGCGGGATCATCGTCTGGCGATACGCGGATACCGGCGCGTTGATCCAGGCCGGCACTGCTTCCGACACCCAAACTCTTCCTCTTGTAAAACTCTCGCAAAGCAGTCTGCTTCGTCTCCGTCTACCGGTACCGGAAGACGCCGTGTCGTTTATCCATGAAGGCGCTGAAGTGAACGTAACGGTCGATGCCATCCACCGTACCCTCGTGGGCAAGGTGGTTCGTTTCACGCGAGATATCAGCTTGGCGACGGGGACCATGGAGACGGAAATCGATGTCGAGAACAACGATCTCTCACTCACGCCCGGCATGTATGCAAACACAACCCTGGAGCTGGAACGCATGAACAATGTACTGCTCATCCCAGTGCAGGCGGTTATAAGAAATGGCAATCAAGCATCTGTGCTGATGGTTGACAATGGGGGTCGCGTCCAGGCACGGAATGTTGCTCTTGGTATGCAGGGCACCATGTTGGTTGAGGTGAAAAGTGGCCTGAACGAAGGGGACAAAGTCATTATTGGCGGACAGTCCAACTACCAGCCGGGTGAAGTTGTAAGACCAAGACTTGAAGACCTGCCCACGGCAGACGTAAGTCAAGAGCAGTCAGGAGGCGATAAGTAATGCCTAACTTCTCACTCAAATACCCCTTCTTCATCATTATGGCCTGCCTGGTCATTGTAGTCGTGGGCGTGGTCAGCATCGCATCGATGCCCGTGGATCTATTTCCACAAATTGATATGCCAGTAGTTGTAGTCGCGACCTTTTATTCTGGAATGCCCCCACAGCAGATAGAAGCCGACATCACAGACACGTTTGAGAGATTTTTTACACTTGGCAGCAACATCGACCACATCGAGTCCCGATCGCTGACTGGCGTAAGCCTGATCAAGATTTACTTCAAGCCAGGAACAGATGCAAATGCAGCGTTAAGCAACATAGCTAATCTGGCCATGGCTGACTTGCGACGACTACCCCCTGGCACGTTGCCTCCTGTGGTTCTCGGCATGGACGCTTCGAGTCAACCTGTCTGCCTGGTCACATTGAAGGGTGAGGGCCTGAACGAGACCAACCTCAAGGATCTGGCGCAGTTTCAGGTGCGCAATCAAATCGCGAGCGTACCCGGAGCTTCGGTGCCACAGCCGTTTGGCGGGCGATACAGGCAGATCATGGTCTATGTGGATCCCTTGAAACTTGAGGCGCATAACCTCAGCCTGATGGATGTCGTAAGATCCGTAAACGATTCGAACCTGATTCTGCCTGCGGGCGATGTGCGTATCGGACCAAAAGACTACAACATCTACGCGAATAGCCAGGTTCCAACTCCCGAACTGATCAATGATCTTCCACTAAAGTCCGTTGGCAATGCTTCAGTGCTCGTTGGGGACGTGGGCAAAGCGGAGGACTCCGGAACCATTCAGACGAACATTGTTCGCATCGACGGTCAAAGGTCGGTTTATGTCCCTGTTCTAAAACAAGGCGGAGACAGCAACACAATCACGATCGTGAACGGCATGAAAGAGGCGATCAAGGATCTGGTTGACATTCCATCTTCACTCAAGACTGCCGTGGTCTTCGACCAATCGGTCTTTGTGAAGACGGCGTTGAAGAATCTTGGCAGTGAGGGCGGAATAGGTCTTGTTTTGACTGCTTTGATGATTCTGCTTTTCCTCGGGAGCATACGAGCCACCTTCGCGGTCCTTCTATCCATTCCTCTGTCTGCGCTGGCGGCCTTTATCTGCATTCGCATGGGCGGCGGGTCGATCAATACCATGGTTCTGGCAGGTTTGGCGCTTGCCTTTTCTCGCCTCATCGATAACTCGGTCGTCGTGCTTGAAAACATATTCCGGCATCTCGAAATGGGAGAGTCTCCAAAAGTCGCAGCTGAAGCAGGCGGTAAAGAAGTGCAAATGGCAGTATTAGCCGCAACTTTCACAACTGCTATCGTCTTTTTTCCCGTTGCGCTTCTTTATGGTGTAAGCCGGTACCTGTTTACGGCGCTTGCTCTATCGGTTGTCTTTTCGCTCTTCGCCTCCTACATAGTGGCAATGACTGTCGTTCCACTGTATTGCGCGCGGTTCATCAAGCCACACACAGCGGATGCCTCTGAAGAGGAAGAGATTGACGATGAAAAGCACATCGCCTATCACACGCCAACACAACTCTCCTTCTTTCAGCGCATTGTCAGAGGATTCAACAGCCGCTTCCAGCAAATGCTGGAAAAATATGTATTTGCTGTAAACCGTTCGATACTGCGGCCAGTCGCAACGACTTTCGGCATTCTCGGTATGGTGTTATTGAGCTTTGCCCTCCTACCGCTCCTCGGAAGATCGTATTTTCCACGCACCGACCCTGGTCAGTTTGTTATTAACATTAAATGTCCGAGCGGAACTCGCATTGAGTTGAGCAATCAGTACATTGCACAAGTTGAAAACGAAATCCGGCAGACGATCCCTTCGCAAGATCTCGACATGATCGTCTCGAATATCGGTATTACACCCGATCTATCCGCCATCTACACCAGTAACTCATCCATGGACACGGCTTTTGTTCAGGTGAGCCTGAAGGAGGGCAACAAGCTTGGGAGCTACGAGTATATGAAGCGGGTCCGCCGGAAGCTTTCCGAGGATATGCCCATGCTATCTACTTACTTCCAGGCAGGTGGTCTGGTGGATTCCGTGATCAATCAGGGACTGCCCGCGCCGATTGACATTCAGGTGAGTGGAAATGACTTGGACCAGTCGTTTGCCATCGCGAGCCAGATTGCCGCAAAGGTTAAAGGGCTCAAGAATGTCAGCGACGTTCTCATTCCGCAAAATCTTCGCTTTCCCGGCCTTGAGTTGAATATTGATCGGCAACGCGCCAGCTTGATCGGCCTTTCGCCGAAGGAAGTTGTTGACAACGTAATTACTGCTTTGACCTCAAACGGGATGATTGCGCCCAGCTACTGGATCGACCCGAACACAGGTAATAACTATATGCTCACGGTTCAGTACTCCGACAACAAGATCGGGCATATGAGCATGGACGACTTCAAGCAGATTCCATTGAGGGGCGCAAGTCAGACGGACTACACTCCATTACGATCCGTAGCGGACATCACAGAAATCAACACTCCTACGGAAGTGGATCACTATAAACTTCGTCGCGTCATCGATGTGTATGTCATGCCGTCTACCGAGGCTCTGCAAGGAGTCAACAGCTCAGTCAACGATGTGATTGCGGGAATCAAGGTCCCGGGAAATGTCCGCGTCACGGTGCGCGGCAGTGTGGTAAGCATGAACGAGTCGTTCAAGAGATTCGCCATCGGTCTGGTCTTATCGATTCTGTTGGTCTATCTCATTCTGATGGCGCAATTCGCGTCATTCACCGATCCATTCATCATCCTCATGGCCATTCCGCCTGGGTTGTCAGGAGTGCTGCTCATTCTTTTATTGACTCATAGCACGATGAACATCATGTCGCTCATGGGCGTGCTGATGATGACAGGCATCGTCGTATCGAACAGTATTTTAATTGTAGATTTCGCAGGGCATCTTCAAAAGGAAGGCATGACTGTGGCTGAGGCTGTAGTTCGGTCGTGCAAGATACGGTTGCGGCCGATTCTGATGACCTCTCTGGCAACACTGCTTGGCATGATCCCCATGGCTCTTGGCATGGAGGCGGGCAGTGAACAATACGCGCCATTAGCTCGGGCCATCATTGGCGGACTAGGTGTGTCCGTTGTCGTAACTGTCTTCCTCGTTCCTGCCGTGTATCTGATTATTCACGGCAGAGAGCAGAAGAGAATCATTGTCGAGGGAAAGGTGTAGAGAATGATGAAACAGGGAAAGAGGCACACATTTCAACCGGCAAAGTTCGGACTGTTGGCGTTGGCCATATCATCTACCCTTGTTGCGCAGACCGGAGCCCAGTCTGGAGCCGTACAGGATCGCCTTCCAGATGCGCCGCAAGCTTTAGTCACATCTCTGTCTGAGGCTGGACCGATTGGTCAAGTGATATCGAGTGCGGCGATTCAGGCTCCAGCGATGCCTGTTGACACTCAAATCGCAGGCTCCGGCCAGCCACTCACGCTAATCGACGCCGAACAGATGGCCATCAAGAACAACCCTCGTGTCAGCGTTGGGCGTCTGCTTGCTCTGGCTCAGCACCAGGTGGTGCGCGAAACCAGAGCGGCGCGACTTCTGACTGCAACTGCCGCCATCACAGCCGAGGATGCGGAGGATGGCTCGCGTATCTCCGCGGGATCGCTCACAGCATCGCGCTTGTTTGAGCACGCAGGGGCAGGTGGAGAATTCACTCAACTGATCACGGATTTCGGAAAGACTGGAAATCTTATTGCATCTTCAAAGTTGCAGGAGAAAACGCAGAATGCAAATGCGCTTGCCACGACGGAAGATATTGTCATCGCCACCGACCAGGCATTCTTCAATGCGTTACAGGCGCAGGCACTGTTGAAGGTCGCTGAACAGAACGTAGCTACGCGCCAGACAACCGAAACGCAGGTAAGCGAGTTGACAAAGAACAAGCTCAAATCCACCCTTGATCTGAGCTTCGCAGATGTCAACTTATCGCAAGCGAAGCTGTTGATGTTGGATGCACAAAACAACGCCGAATCTACGATGGCGGCATTGGATGCGGTATTGGGCCTTGATAGACAAGTTACGTACGCTCTGGAAGATGATCATACGGTGATGCAGCCTCCTCCTCCCGATGCCGATCAACTCATGCAACTGGCTCTTGGGCAGCGTCCAGACCTTCAGGCACTCCACTATAGCCAACAAGCGGCCGTTAAGTTCAGCCATGCACAGCGCGATCAGATGCTGCCGACGATTAGTGCCGCTGGGACCGTGGGCAGCGTGCCCATCCGTCCCTCTGCATACTATCCTACGAACTGGTGGGGCGGCATCGGCGTGAACATGAATATTCCGATCTTCAATGGCTTCCTCTACTCGGCCCAGGCAAAGGAAGCATCCATCCGCGCGCAGGCGGTCTCGGAGCAGAGCCGCGATCTGCGTGACAGGATTGTCCGGGATGTTCGCACTGCATGGCTTGCGGCAAATACTGCATATCAGCGTGTTGCCGTGACAGACGAGCTTCTTAAAGAGGCTAATCTGGCGCTTTCGCTGGCACAAACACGCTATCGACTTGGACTCAGCTCGATCGTGGAACTGAGCCAGGCCCAGTTCCAGCAAACTGATGCAGCAATTGGCAACACAGATGCGCAATACCAATACCGGCTTGCCCTCGCCACACTCAACTACCAGACAGGAGCAAATCCATGATTGAGAACTTCAAGCTGAAAGTCTTCCGCGTGGTCGCGGACAATCTGAATTATCGCAGGGTCGCGAACTAGCTTCATATTACCCAGCCCGCGGTTACAGCTCAGATCAGCTCCCCGGAAGAGAGCCTCGGAGTCGCGCTCTTCGACCGCGTCGGTCGTGAAACCAGTCTCACCTTCTTGTTGTTTTAGCTCATCTGAGAGGGGACAGCCATGAGATCCGCAATCAATGACAAGCCAGTTCCAGACCTGAAGGCGGCTACATTCGCGACAGATTTCTCTCTTTGATCTCAGAACGCTGGATTGTATGCGGCGCTTGCGCAATCATGACTGTAGAAAGCACATTCAACGACGTAATAGATGTGTGGGAGCATCAGATGAACAGACTTCCAGCTTGGCAGGTTCATATGGGATCGGCATGCGTGGGGTTCATAACATTCTCTGTGTTCCTGTTCATTCTGGAATTCCTGGAAACAAGGTCCAGAATAACCGCATGGCGATCAAGTGCGCCGTGGTTGCCTCTCGTCGCAGTTACGGCGTTGGCAACGGTCTTTATATCCCGTTCTACATTGTTCTGCTAGCAGGTGCCAGGTCCGAAAATCCGGACCTGGGGCACCCATCTTTGATGTATTGAGCTCAATGGGGAGCTGCGCCACACGCCCGGCTCCTCAAAGAGAGGCCTCTCAGCCCTTGCGCAGTTGCTTGGGCGTCTGCATCGGCACCACCTGCACCGTCGCGTCGCGCACCTCGGAGAGGAAGCGGTTGATGACCGAGCCGCGCAGAAAAACATTCCAGCGGGAGCGGGCCGACTGTCCGAAGACCACGTGTGAGATGCCTTCCTCCTGGGCAAAGCGGATCAGCGCGTCGGAGACGTTGCGGTCAGAGAGCGAGACCACCTTCGCGCCCAGATCGCGGGCCATGCGCTGATACTCCTCGAGGCGGTGGAAGGCCTCCGGATCGCCGTGGCCTTGGTCGTCCTCGGGACGGGTCACGTAGACGGCGTACCAGTTGCTGGCCAGGCGGCCGGCAATGCGCGAGCCTACACGCAAGAGGCGCTCGGTGCCGGGCCGGGTGCTCATGCAGACCATCACCTTCTCCGGGATCGGCGCCTGTTCCAGGCCTTGGGTGCGGCGGTACTGCGAGGCCTGGTTGCCCACCTGCTCAGCGGTGGTGCGCAGGGCCAACTCGCGCAGCATATTCAGGTTGCCCTTGCGGAAGAAGTTGGCCAGCGACTGCTCCACCTTTTCCTCCGCGTAAATCTTCCCCTGGCGCAGGCGGGAGCGCAGTTCGTCCACCGTCGTGTCAACGTTCACCACTTCGTCGGCGCGCTTGAGAAAGTTGTCCGGGACCGTCTCGCGAATGACGGTGTTGGCGGAGCGGTTGACGGCGTCGTTCAGCGTCTCCAGGTGCTGGATGTTCACCGCGGTCATCACGTTGATGCCGGCGTCCAGCAGCTCCAGCACATCTTCGTAGCGCTTGCGGTTCTTGCAGCCGGGCACGTTGGTGTGGGCCAGCTCATCCACGATCACCGTATGCGGATGGCGAAGGAGAATGGCGTCCACATCCATCTCTTTCAAGTTGACGCCGCGGTAGGGAATTACCTGCTGGGGCACGATCTCCAGGTCGCGGATGCGGGCTTCGGTCTCCTTGCGCCCGTGGCTCTCCACCAGGCCGATCACCACATCGATGCCTTGCTGGTTCTTCATTCTGTAGGCATCGTTAAGCATGTCGTAGGTTTTACCCACGCCCGGCGCCGCCCCAATGTAGACGCGGAGCTTGGCGGCTTCCTTCTTGCGCTCAAGTACGATTTCAGCCATGGCTCAGCCCACCTCCACTGGATGGCGGACTTCCTGCGCGGCTGCCACGGGGATGGTGAAGCGGAAGGTGGTGCCGTGGCCCAGGCGGCTTTCGACAGCGATCTGGCCGCCTAACTGCTCGACCAGCCGGCGTCCCAGCGCGAGGCCGAGGCCGGTGCCCTTTTCCGATAAGGTACTAAAACGGTCGAAGATGGTGCCCAGCCGTTCGGCCTCGATGCCGCGGCCGGTGTCGCTTACCGTGAACTGCACAAACTCCTGAACCTCTTCCGCGGCCAGCAGAATCTCGCCTTCGGGGGGCGTGTAGCGCAAAGCATTGGAGAGCAGGTTGTCCAGGATGGAGCGCAGCGCGCGCCGGTCAGCCTGGACGAACGAGAGGTCGGCGAAGGCTTTGACCTCGACGCGAATGTGCTTCTGAGCAGCATCGTCGCAGTAGCGGTCGCGGGCCTCGTTCAGGGTCTGCAACGGGCGCAGGCGCTCCAGCGTGAACTCGCGGCGGCCGGCGTCCAGCTCAGCCACTTCGATCAGGTCGCCCATCAGATCGTCCAGTTTCTCGCTCTCGTTGCTGGCCGAGGCTACCAGTTCCGCCTGCAAAGGGAGCAATTCTCCGCCAAAACCCTGGGCGAGAGCGTAGAGGCCGCGGCGCAACAGCAGCAGCGGGTCGCGCAGCTTGCGGCTGGCCACGCTGATGAATTGCGTCTTGAAGCGGTCGGTGTCTTGCAGGCTGGTTACGTCTTCGAGAGTGGTCACCGCGCCCAGAAGCCGCCCCTGGGAGTCGCGCATGGGCATGGTGCGCAGACGATAGCTGCGCTCCTGCTTGCCGATCCGCATCGGCAGCAGCGACGCTTCATCCTCGGTGGTCACCGCTTTCTGCATCGCGACGGCATCGCGGATGGCGCTCAGAATCTTGTCCCCGCCGGGTGCTTTGGCCAGCGCCATGCGGTCGCCGGCGACCTCGCCCAGCAGATCGGTCGCGGCCTGATTCACCTTCAGCACATGCCCTTTGCCGTCGGTCACAATAATCGGCTCAAAGATGGACTGCAGCACCGCGTCGGAGAGTTGATACTCCATCTGACGGCGCCCCGCGTCGGTGTCGCGCAACTCGCGCAGCCGGACCGCGATCCGGTTCAGCTCGCCGGCGATCACGCCGAAGCTGTCGCGGCTGCTCCACTCCACGCGATGCTCCAGGTTGCCCTGTGCGATCCTGTGGGCGTCGCGCGCCAGCATGCGGATGGGCCGCAGCACGAAGAAGGCCGTCGCCCCCGCGACAACCGCTGTGGCCGCCACGAAGATCCACGCGAGCTTCAACTGCCCCGCCGCCGCCAGCGCGTTGTGCGCAGCCAGCACCAGGCCTGCCGCGAGGCCGATGACGAGCGTGCAGCCGAGAATCAGTCGCTGGGTAAGGTTGAGCATGAACCGGTCTCCGGCCGGAAAAACAGGGAACAGGGGGTCAGGGATCAGGAATTTCCGCATCCTGTCCGACAGCAAAAACCGCAGACAGTTTATCTCTCAAAATTAACATGAAACAACACGTCCATTGTACCGGCTGTATCCTGATCCAATCCCCGATCATCTTCAAAGTGACGGCAATTCCGGTAGGAGAATGATTCCGGTTCACTGATCACTGTTCACGGTACTCGGCACACAGCGAGCATGTCATTATGCCACTCACAATCCAACCCCTGCGGTTGGGGATACGAGACCACCACCCAGCTTACGCCGAACTCCGTCTTCAGTCGCTCGAAGTCCGCAAGCTGAAAGCGGCTCCACCCTTTCGCGGCAGCGACCTGCCGCGCCCACACGGGAGCCAGCTCCGGAACCTGCGCCACCATAGCCGGATCCTTGATGTTGTCGGCCATCATGCTGCGCTCGGCCAGCGCGCGGAAGCTGTGATAGTCCTCCTCCGGCGCAGCCATGTACTCCGGGTCGAGGGCAAAATAGGCGTTGGCCGGCGTATTCCGGCGAATCCAGTCGAAGGCCTGAAGCCATGGGTTGGCCGTAGCCCGGCCGGGAAATTCCAGGTGTTCGCTCTTGTCGAAGAGCATCCATTGCGAGAGGAACATCCCCCCATTGATCGCCGCCAGAAAGACCGCCCAGCGCCACATGCTGGATTTGAGCAGGTATTTGCCCAGCAGGCAACCGCCCATCAGGGACATGAAAAAATACACCAGGTGGAGAAAGCGCATCGGCTGCATGGGAGCAACCCGGATGAACGCCGGGATTGCCAGCAGGATCATCGCCACCGCCAGTTGGAAGACCCCGTAGGCGAAGACGGCCAGAGCAAAGCGCGCCAAGAGCCTATCGCCCTGCTTTTGCGCAAAGCGCCAGAGCAGCCAGAAGAGAAGCAGAGGCGCAACAGCGCCCAGCCACTCATACCAGGCCCAGTGGTAGAGGCACAAGGAGTTGTGCATCTGTACGGCCTCTCGCCAGATGGGATTGGGCGGCTCGAAGGCCCAGCCCAGGGGGACAAAGGCAACGGCTCCAAACCCGAATCTGGCCCCGCGTCCGGCCTGAGGCCAGCGACGCAGCCAACCGAAGGCCGGCTCCTGCATCGCCATGGCCAGAAAGACACAGAAGGAGATTCCCATCGCGGCCATGATCGGATGCAGCAGAAACGCCAGCAACAGGAGCAGGGCGGCCTGAGCCTTTCTGTTCGCCAGAATGCGCGCAACCGCCAGTAGAATGAATGCCGTGGCCATGGTGCGCGGATGCAGATGTTGATCCACCATGTACAGCCCCGTTCCGGAGACCGGCAGCGTGAACATGGCGGTCACCAGGGCAACGCCGGCCCATTGCGCCCGCGCCTCGGGAAAGAGCTTGCGCGCAATCGTCCAGCACCCGTAGACGATCAACGCGATGGAGGCAAACTGCCAGAGCAGCTCCGTGGCAGGCACGGAGAATCCGGTCCAGCGCACGAATCCGGCGATCCAGTTGTCGAAGATGCTGGCCTGGAGTTGAAACCGGAAAAAATCGGCATCATGGGGATAAAGCGCAGGATTCAGTCTTTTTATCACCGCGGTAAGATAGATGCCATCGTCTTCAAGGCCGGGATGATAGCCCATCACGGCCATGCCGAGCGTCGTGAAAAATAAGGTCAGCAAAATGTTGACCGGAACGTTGCGCCTCAACCGGATAAACCCCGTATACTCAAGCTCGATATGTCGTTTACAGTGACAGCTTCATCGTACACGCCGGCGCTGGGCGCGGCAACGAGAGCCCGGCAAAAGCTGGCGCTGGCCATTCCTACACTCCGCGAGGCCGCGAACCTCCCCGGCCTGCTCCATGATGTGCGCGCCGTTCTCGACCCTCTGGAAATCGATTATGAGATTCTGGTTGTCGATGACGACAGCCGCGATGGAACCAAGGAGATCGTCACCGCCATCAGCCAGGAAGACCCGCGCGTGCGCCTGCTGGTTCGCAAAGGAGAGCGCGGCCTCTCCGGCGCCGTTCTCTACGGATGGCGGCACACGGACGCGGCGATTCTCGGCGTGATGGACGCTGATCTGCAGCACCCTCCGGAGCTACTGCCCGCCTTGGTCGCGGCGATTCTGGCCGGCAATGACCTGGCGATTGGCAGCCGCTACATCGCGGGCGGTCAGTTGGGCGCCTGGAATCCGGTACGAAAGTGGCTTTCCAGCGTCGCTGTTTGGGCCACCTTGCCCATCCAGAGAGTCGGCATTCGCGCTCATGACCCGATGACAGGGTTTTTCCTTCTACGCCGTGAGTGCATTGAAGGAATTCTATTCCAGCCCTCCGGCTTCAAGTTGCTGCTGGAGATTCTGGTGCGCGGCCACATCCGCTCGGTCAAAGAGGTTCCGTTAGCCTTCGGCAGTCGCGCTCAAGGCGCCAGCAAAGCCAACTTCAAAGTCGGCTGGGATTACGCTAAGCTGCTGGGGCGGCTCTATCTGGAGAGATACGGCTTCGGACACCGGGCCTGATCCTCTTGAGTCTTTACAGCGCCGGCAACAGGATCCGCAGCAGCAGAAAACCTGCGACACCGGCAAAGAAGACCAGTGCCATGCGAATTCCCGGCTCGCGATTCACCTCGGGCACCAGGTCGCTGGCGCCAACATACAGCGCGACTCCGGCGGAGAGCGGCAACCCATACGGCAGCCAGCTGGGAACCATCTGGATAACCAGCACACCCGCCAGCGTGGCGACCGCCAACGTCACGGCGGAATAAAACGCCGCGGAGCGGCTGCGCCCGCTGGCCAGCATCACTGAGGCCATCGTGAAGCCCTCCGGCGCCTTGTGCAGCAGAATCGCCAGAAAGATCAGCCAGCCCAGCCAGCCCGAAACCAGAAACCCTGAGCCGATAGCCACGCCGTCAAAGAGCGCATGAAGGCTCAGCCCGGCCATCACCGAGTTGCCCGTATGCCGCGAGATGAACTCGTCGTGGTGCGTCTCCTCGCCATAGTGGAAGTGCGCGTTGATGGTGTGTTCCAGTAGATGCACCACGCAATAGCCGCCCATGATCAGCACCGGTCCCAGCCGCGGACTCAGCCGCAGCCCCTCTGGCATCATCTCCAGCACCGCAGTGGCGATCAGGAAGCCCGCGCCCAGAGCGACAAAATAGCGCAGGTAGCGCTCCACGCCCTTGGCGCGCACCAGCACAAATCCGCCAGCCACATCGGCCAGCGCGGCAATCGTACCGAGAATGAGAGAGAGCTTCAGCATTCGCCGCTTACCCGCTATGCCGGATGTGCATCACGTCGCCATCCTGCACCATGTACTCCTTGCCTTCCAGGCGCAGTGTACCTTTCGCCCGCGCCGAGGCCTCGGAGCCGGCGGCCAGCAGGTTGTCCCAGCGGATCGTCTCGGCGCGAATGAAGTGGTGCTCCAGGTCGGAGTGAATCGCTCCGGCCCCTTGCGGCGCCTTCGAGCCTGCCGGAATCGTCCAGGCGCGGCACTCGTCCTCGCCGGCGGTGAAGAAGCTGATCAGCCCTTGCAGTTCGTAGCTCTTGCGGATCAGCCGCACCAAGCCGCTCTCATGCAGCCCATAGCTTCCCAGGAACTCCGCCGCCTCTTCATCGTCCATTTCCGCCAGCTCGGCCTCCACCTTGCCGCAGATCGCCGTGGCTCCGGCGTTGGGCCGGTGCGCAACCTCGCCGAGCTTCCAGCGGCTCACCGCCGCCTCCAGATCGTCGCCCAGCGTCACGCTCTCGCCGATGTTAAGCACATATAAAATAGGCTTTTGCGAGAGGAACATAAAGCCTTTGATGAGCTTTTTCTCCTCCGCGGTCATCTCCAGTTCGCGCAGCGGCAGCTCCTTTTCCAGAGCCTCCTTTGACCGCAGCAGCAGCGACTGTTCGTGTTCCAGATCGTTGGTGCGCCCCTTCTTCAGGTCCCTTTCCAGCCGCTCCAGCCGCTTTTCCACCTGTGTCAGATCGCTAATCATCAGGTCGAACTCGACGCTGCGTATGTCGCGCAAGGGGTCGATAGGGCCGACGTGCGCAATCGACTCCTCCTCGAAGGCGCGCAGCACATGGATCAGCGCGTCCACATTGCGCAGGCTGGTCAGGAAGGCCGTCTCTTTCAGCGCCTCCTGCCCGATGGCCGCCACGTCCACGAACTCCACAGACGCGTAGGTGGTTTTCTTCGGCGAGTAGAGCGCCGAGAGCTTGTCCAGCCGCTCGTCCGGCACTCTCGCCACGCCGATGTGCTCCTGGCGCGAGTGTCCCCGCTCGTCGAGCCTGGCTTTGGTCAGAATCTTGAATAACGATGTTTTGCCTACCTGCGGCAGGCCGATGATGCCAGTCTTCATGGCTTTCCCATTGGGGTCCCGGCAGATGAAACACGCGCGGGAACCTCTTCGATGATACAGGAGCAGGGAACGAGGGGAAAAAGGAACAGCAGCCGCGCGAGCTGATGCAGTCCTGTGCGCTTCATCGCGCAAGACTGATCAATCTACCGGTAGAACCACATGCGTCCGCCGACGGCGATCAGGGTCAGCGCGAAGATGCGCCGCAGCCAGAGTTCCGGGATGTGCTGCGCGCCGACGGCCCCAAAGTAGCCGCCGACCAGAAACCCGACAGCCAAGAGCAACGCCACGCGCAGGTCGGCGTTGCCCTTGCGGTAGTACTCCCAGAAGGCCAACGCGCCCACCGGCGCTAGCAATGCCCCCAGCGAGGTGCCCTGCGCTTTGTGCTGGTCCATGCCCACGAGCCACACCAGCGCGGGAACAAACAAGATGCCGCCGCCAATGCCCACTACGCCGGAAACCATGCCCACCACCAGCCCCACCAGCAGCATCATCCAGGTCACAAGAGCCTCCCTTTGGGTACGGCCGGACGAGAAGGCTGACCCGTGTTTTCAGCGTAAACCATGGCGGAGCAACCGGTGGAGCGACTCTATTTTGAAAGAGCGAGGCTTTAGCTGTAGCCGCGCCCATTCAAGACCTTGCGCTCCCGATCTCCTGATTTGCAGTTGGTTTCCCCGCGCAAATTCACACAACGTTTGCAATTCCTTTGCCTGACTGAATTACTCTGTTAATGATTCCGTGCGGCCTCCGCATCTGAAGTTCAACGGCCGCCGGGCGAGGGCAGAGCGGTTGAGCCAAACCATTTTTGTACTGGAAGACGACCACGACATTGCGCGGCTGGTGCAGCATCACCTGGAGGCGGCCGGCTTTGCGGCGCGACTGTTTCACACTCCCACCAACCTGATTCCCGACGCCGAGCGCCAGGCGCCCGCGCTGTTTCTGCTGGACATCATGGTGCCCGGCGGCGACGGCCTCGACGTCTGCCGCCGCCTGCGCCTGAACCCCGTGCTCTCCACCGTCCCCATCATCTTCCTGACCGCGCGCGCCGCGGAAAACGACCGCGTGCTGGGCCTTGAGATGGGGGCCGACGATTACATCACCAAGCCCTTCGCCACCCGCGAGCTGGTGGCGCGCGTAAAGGCCGTGCTGCGCCGCTTCGAGCGCCCCACTACGCCCACGGTCATCCGCTTTGACGAGATCATCATCGACGCCAACGCCATGCAATTGACGGTGCGCGGCGAGCTGACCGCGACCACAGCCACCGAGTTCCGGCTGCTCGACTACCTGGCACGCCATTCCGGCCGGGTCTTCAGCCGCGACCACCTGCTGGACTCCGTCTGGGGCGATGCCCGCTTCGTCACCCCCCGTTCGGTCGACGTTTACGTGCGCCGCATCCGTGAGAAGATCGAGATTGATCCGGAGAATCCGCGCTACCTGAGAACCGTGCGCGGCGCCGGCTACCGCTTCGAGCTGCCAAAAGGCGAGTAGGGTTCCTTGAAATCAAAAATCTTCACCAAGCTGCTCGGCCTTTTTCTCCTGCTGCTGCTCTTCCAGGCAGCGGCGATGGAGTTTGTCGTTCTTCCTTTTATCGCGCACAAAGTATTGGAGATTCCTCCCGCCGGCACCGGCCTGCTTCTCGGCCATGAAACTCTCTGGTCCGGCCTGATTGCGCTGGCCGTGGCGCTCGCCCTGGCCGTCTGGGTTGCCGGCCGCATCACCATTCGGCTTGAGCGGCTCATCGTCTTCGCGCGCCGCATCGCCGACGGCGACCTGAGCGCCCGCCTTCCCCAGGACAGCGATGATTCGCTCTCCACCATGGAGGCCGCGCTCAATCAGACCGCCGAACGGCTGGGCGAGAGCTTTGCCGAGATCGAAAGCCGCCGCCAGGAGCTGGCAGGCCTGCTCGACTCCATGCAGGAGGCGGTGGTCGCCCTTACTCCCGAGGGGCTGGTCCGCTGGTCCAACGCGCAAATGCAGCGCATTGCCAGTACGCAGATTCATGTGGGCCGCCCGCTGGTTCACGCGGTGCGCGACCCCGAACTGCTGGCCTGTGTGCGCTCGGCTTTGGAGCAGCGCGAGGCGCGTTCCGGCCGCGCCAGTTCGCTCGCCCCGGGACGCATCTTCGAGATCAACGCCGCCCCCATGCCCTCCGGCGGCGCGCTCGCCGTGCTGCACGAGATCACCCGCATCGAGGCCGCGGAAACCTCCCGCCGCGAATTCATCGCCAACGTCAGCCACGAGCTGCGCACCCCGCTTACCTCCATCCAGGGCTACGTCGAAACGCTGATGGAAGAGCCTCGTCCCAACCGCAAAACCAGCGATGAGTTTCTCGGCATCATCCTCAAAAACGCCACCCGCATGAACCGCATCACCGAGGACCTGCTCGCCCTGGCCGGCGTCGAGAGCCCGGATTACAAGCTGGCGCTACGGCCCATGCGAGCCAGCGCGCTGCTCCAGGACGCCATCGACTCGCTGGGAGGCATCGTCGCCGACACTGGCGTCACCCTGGAATTCTCCGGCGCGCCCGACGCCCTGGTCCTGGCAGATCCCGATGCGATGAACCAGGTCTTCAGCAATCTCATTGAAAACGCGCTCAAGTACGGCAAAGCCGGCAAGCGCATCCTCATCGGCGCGCGGCTGCTTGAATCCCAAGACGCCCCACAAGCAGTCTCGGAAGTCGAGTTCAACGTTCAGGACTTTGGCCCCGGCATCGCCTCTGAGCACTTGACCCGCATCTTCGAGCGCTTTTATCGCATCGACAAAGCACGCTCCCGCGAGGCGGGAGGCACAGGCCTCGGCCTGGCCATCGTCAAGCACATCGTCATGGCTCACGGCGGACGCATCTGGGCTGAAAGCGAACTCGGCCGCGGAGCAACTTTCCGCTTCACGCTGCCGCTGGCGCCCGCGGCAGACCCCAGCCTGTAATGTATCGACGGACGAGCAAATGACAGGGAAACAGCGGCCGGAAGGAGTGGTGAGCTCGCTGGGGCTCGAACCCAGGACCCACGCCTTAAAAGGGCGTTGCTCTACCTACTGAGCTACGAGCTCGTTCAAGGCCGCTCCTTCAAAATTATCACAGTGCCTGCTTTGCCGGGCCCGCTTCGCCGCCTCAGTCCTCGCCCTCCCGCTCGCTCCAGCCAAATGCGCCTTCAAAATGCGCGAACTCCTTCTCTTGTCCCGGCACAAGGTAGACGCTGAGAACGTCGAAGCGGACCGGCGGGGCGGTCTCCTGGTGCAACTGGCGGATATATTGACGGGCCAGGCGGCGGAGTGTGTTGCGCTTGTGGGAGTCCACAGTGATCTCGGCGGGAGCGGCGTCGCGGGCGGTGCGGGTCTTCACTTCGACAAAACAGAGCCTCGGTCCCTGCCAGGCGATCAGGTCCACATCGCCGGGCATCTCGCCCGACGACCAGCGCCGCGCTACCACGATATAACCCTTGCGGCGCAGGTGAAAGAAGGCCGCGTCCTCGCCCTCGATGCCGGTGGCCAGATGAGGAGCCAGGTCGTCGCTCCGGCCACGTTTTCGCGCTGCCCACGCGAGGCCGGCCAGCGCGCGCTCCTCGCAGCCGATCCGCATTTGCTCCATCCATCCCATGGCAATCCATTCTCAACTGAATCATTGAAAGGCGCAAATCGATCTTCGGGCAAAGCTGTCCACCCGGCTTCCAGGCGTTAGCATGGAATCAACCCATGAAGAATTCCGCGATCCCATTCGCCAACCCGAAAGAGAAGGCTGCCACTACGGCCTCCGTCGTTCTGGCCTTCGCCAGCGTGTACTTCTTTTGGGGATCGACCTATGCGGCCATTCGTATTGGAGCGGCCCAGATGCCGGCGCCGCTGCTGGCCGGCACGCGGTTTATCATTGCCGGCGCACTGCTGATGGCCTGGTGCCGCTGGCGAGGGCTGCGCCTGCTCTGGCCGCCGAGGGCCATGTTAATGCTCAGCGTGGTTGGGTTCTTCCTGTTATCCGTGAACAATGTCTGCTTGGTGTACGCCGAGAAGACCGTCCCCAGCGGGCTGGCATCACTGGTGCTGGCGGTCATTCCCTTGCTTGCGGCGCTGGCCGAGATGCTGCTGCCCGGCGGTGAACCGCTGCCGGCGCGCGGCTGGCTGGGCATGGGGCTGGGCTTTGCCGGCCTGGCCGCCCTGGTGTGGCCCTCGCTGCACACCGGCCTGCTCGGGGACCACGCGCGCCTGCTGGCTTTGGGGCTGCTGCTGATCGCGGCCTTCGCATGGGTTGCAGGCAGTCTTCTGTCGCGGCGCGCTCGCCTGCCGGTGAATTGCCTTGTGGCCGCGGCTTGGCAGATGCTGTTTGCGGGTCTCTTCAACACCGCGCTGGGCACGGCGCTGGGCGAATGGCCGCAGTTTCATGTGAACGAGGCCTCGATAGGCTCGCTCGCCTACCTCATTACGGCCGGGTCGCTCCTGGGCTACACCGCCTTCGTCTATTTGCTGGAGCATGTGCCGGTGGCCAAAGTCGCGTCGTATGCTTATGTCAATCCGGTGATCGCGGTGCTGTTGGGAATCGTTCTGCTCCACGAACGGCCGGAGAGCGCCGAGTTCGCCGGCATGGCAGGCATCGTGGTGGCCGTCTTCCTGCTGACTACCGCGCAGGTCAAGGCCAAAGGCTCGCGGCCCGCTGAGGATCTGGAGCCGGCACTGGCCGAGTAATCACGGCTGCTTTGCGGGGCTCAAACCCGCGGGCGCCAGGATTTCGACGACAAGGAGAATACGAAAATGGTCAGACTGCTGGTTCAATGGCTGTTAAGCGCCGTAGCCCTGCTGGTGGTTTCCAATCTGGTGAGCGGCTTTGAAGTTGAGGGACTGGGGCCAGCGCTGGCGGCGGCACTGGTGATCGGCCTGCTCAACGCGACCGTCGGCTTTTTCCTCAAGATTGTGACATTCCCCATCAGCATCCTTACACTCGGATTGTTTCTGCTGGTCATCAACGGACTGATGATCCTGCTGGCATCGAGCATCGTCCGCGGCTTCCATGTGCGCGGATTCGGCCCGGCCTTCTGGGGTGCCTTGGTGCTGGCTCTGCTGGGCATGGTCATCCGCGCGGTTGCCAAAGGCGCGTAAGTCGCTACTTTGCCGGTGATGCGTCGGGCCGAGCGATGGACTTATGTGCTGCCGCGGACTTGCCACGTCGGACCGGCGTCTGCATAGCGGCCTTGCCGCCAGTCATGGTTGCCGGCGGCGCGGCTGCGGCCGAATGCGGTATGGCTGGAGGTTCGACGATTGGGCCGTTGAGCGTCTGCGGAGTGCGCATGGCTCCGGCGCTGGAAAAGCCGCCCTGCGCGGAGACGCGCGGGGGAATCGCGATGGCCCTTGCCGGCTGCGCGGGCTGCACGCGCGAGATTACGCCCCAACCGCCGCCAACCACCACAGCGGCAATCGCCGCCGCCGCCGCCGTGCGCGCCAAGGAACTCTGCATCCAGACGTTGTCCAGCCTCAGCGCTATGGGCCATTGAAGAATCCGCGCCCTGTTCGGTACAGTGCCTTTGGCGCGCAATCCGCCCTGCAAGCGTTCCTCAAGTCCTTCCGGCGGGGAGAGCCGGGCGAGCAGCCGCAGCGTTTCTTCTGCCGGACTGGGCGTCACTGACCCCTGATCTCTGATCTCTGATCTCTGTCGTCCGTTCATCGCAAACTCCTTGTATGGTCCAGCAAACCGGCCATCAGGTTGCGCGCGCGAAAGAGCCGTGAGCGCACGCTGGACTCGGTAATGCCCAAGACCGCTGCAATCTCCACGCTGGTCAGCTCATCGAAGGCGGAGAGCATCATCACCTGGCGCTCCTTGGCGGGAAGCTGCTCCACGCATGCCAGCACGCGGGCATGGTGCTGGGCGGCGGCAACGCGTTCCTCGGCGGTCAGCCCTCCGGCAGGCAGCACGCGCGCCAGCTCGGCTACGTCGTCGGTCTCCGGACGGGTCTTCATGCGGCGCTTGCGGTCCAGCACCACATTCCACACAATGCGAATCAGCCACACCCGCTGGTCGCGCAC
>PLCS01000005.1 GCA_003134855.1 Acidobacteriaceae bacterium | reverse complement strand
AATTTCTTGAGGCGCGCACCGGCCGGGCCGGACTTGCGCTGGAGGCTTTATGTACGCGGTTATTCGCACAGGTGGTAAGCAGTATCGTGTCGCGCCAGGCGACGTGGTGAAGATCGAGAGCGTGGTGTCCGACGAGAATCAGACCATCGAGTTCAGCGATGTGCTGGCCGTGAGCGGCGAGCCGGGAACCGTGGCCAAGCCGTCCACCGCCAAGGTGATCGCTGAAGTGATGGGCGAGGGACGGGGCGATAAGATCCTGGTCTTCCACCTCAAGCGGAAGAAACAGTATAAGAAGCTGCAAGGTCACCGGCAGAACTTTACCGAGGTGCGCATCAAGGCCATCGAGGCCGATGGCGTCACCTACTCCGCCGCATAGTAGCTTACAGCTGTCAGCTCTCAGCTTTCAGCTTGGCAATCGTGGGTACAAAGAGGATTCGCCCCAAACGGGCAGAACTGAAAGCTGATGGCTGATAGCTGACAGCTTGAAAAGGAGATTCGGCAATGGCACATAAGAAGGGTGGAGGCAGCTCCACAAACGGACGCGACTCCAATGCACAGCGGCTGGGCGTAAAGGCCTTTGGCGGCGAACTCATCACCGGCGGCTCGATCATCATGCGCCAACGCGGCACGCGCATCAAGCCGGGCCTCAACGTGGGCATCGGCTCCGACGACACGCTCTTTGCCAAGGTTACCGGCCGGGTCAAGTTTGCCGACCGCGGCAAACGCGGACGCTTTGCCTCGATCGAACCTATAGCAGCCGAGTAGTTTCGGCACGGATTCACGCAAAGAGGCCACGGCGCAGCCGTGGCCTCTTTGCGTCCTGTTCCCTATTCCCTAATACTTCAGGTTCCGGATGGGCATCCTTTCGGCGACCCTCTCGACATCGGTGAGAACGAAGCCGCCCGCCGGCTGCACGGCCACCTGGGTTCCGGTGTAGCCCAGAACGGAGCCAATCTCATTCCAGCGCAGGATGGTTGAGTTGACCGGCATCACCAGCGGCCGGCGGACCGGCTCGGGCAGGGCTGCGTATGCGATCCAGATGCCCAGAAAGACCAGTGTCACTGACTCAGAAACGAATTGCACGGGATCTGTCAGGGAAGTCTTGCGAGACCAAAATGAAGCGAGGATAAAGTCGCTTGAGGACATCAGGCCGAAGCCCAGCGCAATCCCGAAGGCCATGTCGCGAATCGAGAGGCGCAATGTGTTCATACTCAGACAGAGAAAGGCCAGCAGGCAGAGCTCAAGGATGCTGACCGAGCGCATCAATCGATTGACAATATCGGCAAGGATGGGGATCTCCCGATGCGAAAAGGAGATTGTGGAAAAGCCGATGATCGCTGAGACCAGAGCGATCCAGCGAAAGACCATGGTTCCCAGCCTCTGAAGTCCGGAAAAAGCCGAAAGCGCGGAGCGAAAGACCTCGATGCAGACAAAGAAGAGCGTCACCGTGCTGGCCAGGTACACAATCCAGTAGGCATAGTAATAGAGGGAAAAAGAGGAGCCGTTAAACCAATGCCGCGTCTGGCCATAGAAAAAGACCAGCAGCACGGGCATCGAAACCACGCGCAAGGCGAGGTAGATCCCCATGGCAGGGAAGCGGCGATGCAGATCTCGGGTCCAAAACAGGTAGCCGAAGGCCGCCCAAAGTGCAAATTCAGCCACGCTTAACAGGGACATTGCAGTCTGTGAAGACATCACACGCCTCCGGCTATTCTAAGAACAATCATAGAATAGCGCTAAACGCGCTGCCACACAATAGAAAAGTGGGATCTCCCCCGACAAATTCCCGCCGCGGCCCTGGTCAAGCTTGCTACTTGCTGGACGAAGGGCTCACGATACAGCCGCCCGGCTGGCCGGGGCCGCATCCTGGCATCGGCATACTCGCGGAGGCCGACTGATGGTTGGGGAGAGCGGGAGCGGTCTTGGGTGTAATAGCAGCGGCAGCGCCGCCGGCGACGACTATGGACAGAACGAAGATGCGAATGGCGAGTTTCATTGTTGGTAACCTCTGGTGAATTTAGATTGACAGAAGACGCATCTCCTGTCTGTGGTAATCGTAGAGTTGACCAGACGTTAAGTCAAGTTATTTCATGTGGATAAACTGACGGTAACTTGGGCGGTTACCAACGCGCCTTTTCTCCCCGGAAATCTGCCCGGATCACCCGCGTTTTCCACCCCTCATCCACCTTTGTCCCGACCCTCCGCTCATGCTAAAATACTGGTAGGCAACTTCGCTCGAAAGCCCCAGTCTTTCAATTGGTTAGACCCCCGTATCCCGGCCCGGAACCGCACTCCGGACACCGCGCCCCCTGTGGAAATCGAAGCGAAGGCCTTGCGAACGGAATCCTATGGCGACTAATCCCCTGAACACCGCACCGCTCCCCGAAGATAACGGCAACTATACCGGCGAGAACATTAAAATCCTTGAAGGCCTGGAGGCCGTGCGCCTGCGTCCCGCCATGTACATCGGCTCCACAGGCGAGATGGGCCTGCACCACCTGGTCTACGAGGTGGTGGACAACTCGGTGGACGAGGCCCTTGCCGGCTATTGCAAACATATCGAGGTCGTCATCCACGTGGATAACTCGATCACCGTGGTCGATGACGGCCGCGGCATCCCGGTGGACATGATGCTTCTCTCCAACGGCAAGATGATGCCGGCGGTGCAGGTGGTGCTCACCAAACTCCATGCCGGCGGCAAGTTCGACGCCTCCACCTACAAGGTCTCCGGCGGCCTGCATGGCGTCGGCGTCAGTTGCGTCAACGCGCTCTCACAGGAGTTCAACGTCGAGATCTGGCGCGACGGCCACGCCTGGGAGATGGACTTCAGTTGCGGCGATCCCGTCAGCGAGCTGCGCAAGCTCGGCCTCAGCAAGCGGCGCGGCACCAAGATTCACTTCCTGCCCGACAAGACGATCTTCGCCGCCACCGAGTTCAACTACGACACTTTGGCTCAGAGATTGCGCGAGATGGCCTTCCTCAACAAGGGCCTGGAGATCACCCTCACCGATGAGCGCACCGCCGACCCCAAAACAGGCGAAGCCCGCCGGGCAGAGTTTAAATATGCCGGCGGCATTGCCGAATTCGTCAAGCACCTCAACCGCGGCAAGACCGTGCTGCACGACAAGCCCATCATGATGGAGGCGACGCGCGACAACGTCGAGATCGAAATCGCCCTCCAATACAACGACAGCTACTCGGAGACCGTCTTCAGCTTCGCCAACAACATCAACACCGTCGATGGCGGCTCGCACCTCTCCGGCTTCCGCACCTCGCTCACCCGCACCATCAACGCCATCGGCCAGTCGCTCGGCCTCTTCAAGGACTTGAAGGAGAACCTGAGCGGCGACGACGTGCGCGAGGGGCTGGTCGCCGTGGTCAGCGTCAAGCTCTCCCAGCCGCAGTTCGAGGGCCAGACCAAGGGCAAGCTCAACTCCGACATCGCCGGCACCGTGCAGGCCTTCGTCAACGAGCGCCTGGGTATGTTCCTGGAGCAGAATCCGCCCATCGCCAAGCGCATCATCAACAAGGCCATTGAAGCCTCCCGCGCCCGTGAGGCCGCCCGCAAGGCGCGTGACCTGACCCGCCGCAAGGGCGTGATGGATGGCGCCGGCCTGCCCGGCAAGCTGGCCGACTGCTCGGAGCGCAACCCCGAGCGCTGCGAGCTTTATTTGGTCGAGGGCGAAAGCGCCGGCGGCACCGCCAAGCAGGGCCGCGACCGCCGCTTCCAGGCCATTCTGCCCCTCAAGGGCAAGATCCTCAACGTCGAAAAGGCCCGCTACGACAAGATGCTCGGCCACGAAGAAATCCGCGCCATGATCACCGCGCTCGGCTGCGGCATCGGCAAGGACGACTTCGACGCCGCCAAAATTCGCTACGGCAAAATCATCCTCATGACCGACGCCGACGTCGATGGCTCGCACATCCGCACGCTGCTGCTCACTTTCTTCTTCCGCCACATGACCGAGCTGATCAAGCGCGACAACATCTACATCGCGCAGCCGCCGCTCTTCAAAATCAAGAAAGGCCGCTTCGAGCAGTACATCAAGGACGAGCGCGAGTTTGTCAAAGTGATGGTCAACCGCGCGGCTGAAGGTATGGTGGTGCGCCACGGCGAGGCCGCCAGCCGCATCGAGGGCGCCGGCCTCACCCGCTTTATGGGCACCCTCAGCGAGTACCTGGACTTCGTCGAGAAGGTGGACAAGCGCGTCCGCAACGAGAGGCTGACCGAGCTGCTGGCCCGCGCCGAATTCGTGCACCGCGCCGACTTCGCCTCCATGTCCGAGAGCGACGTTCCGCCCAAGCTGTTCCAGCTCCACGCGCAACTGGTCGAGCTGGCCGAGGAGTTCCAGTTCAAGTCCCTCGGCGATCCTGTCGAGGATGAAGAGCACCACACCTGGTCGGTCAGTTTCGTCGATGCCCAGGGCGCCGAGCGCCGCATCGACTGGACACTGGCCTCCAGTCCCGAGTTCCGCCAGATGATGTCCAAGTACTCGCTCATCAAGGAGTTCCTCGAGCCGCCCTTCCTCATTGAGTACGCCGCCAAAGCCGTTGTCGTCGAGTCGGCTTCGGAAGCCGCTCCAGATGAAACTGAGGGCGCCGAAGCCGAGAGCGCCGAAAACCAGGCCGAGGCCAAAGCCGCCCGCCGCTCCGCCCGCGTTCTGCGCGAGCCAGTGGAAAAGCAGACCGCCCGCGAGCTCTTCGCCCACATCGTCGAACAGGGCAAGAAGGACTACTCCGTGCAGCGCTACAAAGGCCTGGGCGAGATGAGCTCCGCGCAGCTCTGGGAGACCACCATGGACCCCGAGCGCCGCACCCTGCTCCAGGTCAAGCTGGAAGACTTCGTGGAAGCCGAGGAGATCTTTGCCACTTTAATGGGCGAAGACGTGGAAAAGCGCCGCAAGTTCATCGAGGACAATGCTCTCGACGTAAAGAACCTGGACATATAGGGCTGGCTGAACACAAACAGAGAACTGGGTGCTCCACCCTCGCCGCGTTTTTGTTTTGCGGCTAGGGTGGGAAACCACGGCCTCAATCGGTCTTGTTCATGAGGCGATATTCGATCTGCCTCAGACTAACTCGTCTTTCCCTTCTCCCCCATCCGCGCCACGCTGAACTGCGCTCCCGCAAAGAGAATCAACCCGGAAACGTAGGCCCAGAAGAGCAGCCCCACTGAGACAAAGAACGGCCCATAGAGCGCCCTCAAGTCCAGGTGCGGTAACACAAGGACAAAGATATATCTTGCCACCAACCAGATAACTCCGGTATAGATCGAGGTGCGCAGCACCGAACGCCAGGGAACCTTGCGGTTGGGCAGCAGCCAGTAGATCGAAAAGAAGAACAGAATCGAAGCCACGCCGGTGGTTGCGGTTAGCACCACAAACTCGGTCCCCTTTAAAGTAAAATTGAGAAGAAAATCGATAAATTTGATGTTTGTCTGGTGATCGAAGAGTAACTTCAACACACCGCGCGCCAACGCGTTCAGCAGAATGCTGCTCATGCCCAGCACCACCATAATGATTGCGAGGCCAAAGGCGATCACCTGGTTTTGAAGATAATTACGACTCTTGGTCACGCCCCAGGCCTGATTGAGTGCGACCTCCAGCGGCAAAAAGATGCCCGTGCAAGCCACCAAAATCATAATCAGCGAGAAAAACTGCACGCCTTGGTGCGCTGCTGTTCTCTCCAAGTAGTACGCAATCCAGTTAATACCGTCCACTGGAGTGGCCACCGAAGGCAGAAAATAATCCACCATGTCAGTGACCACGCCTGTCATCATTGTCCAATGAAAGACCGAATGGCAGAGCGTATAGAGCAGCACGGTAAAAGGAATAAAAGACAGAATCGCGTTCGCCGCAACGCTGAAGGCGAAGGTATGGACTTCACTGTCTAGCAGATAACTCACCAGCGCCGTGCCGTCCTTGCGCCAGCGGTACCACTTGGACTTCTTAGCCGGTTCCAGCTCATCGGCGGCCCTGGGAACCTCGCTCGCTGCCTCGCTCCGCACATCGGAATTCAAAACATCAGTCACGTGAACTTTCCTTTCTTGAGCCAAAAAACTCTCTCCCGCCCAATCACCCGCCTCGCAAATGCCGCATGGTTCTTACTATAAGAATAGTCTCAAAGACATGGGTGGGATACCACGAACCCGCACTTCATCGCGACTCCTTCAGCTTTTCCCGTGCCCACCGAGCCGCGCTCCGCAGCCCCTCATCCGCAACATCGGCCCAATCTTCCAGCCAGGGCGCGAACCGGCCCATCCTGCTATTGCCCATCGCGATGGCCACATTGCGCTTGAGTCCCCAAAATCCCGCCCGCCGCACCGGCGAGCCATTGAACGCACGCTCGAACCCCGCCTCGTCCAGCGCGGCCAGAACCTCCAGCGCCGGGTTCACCAGCTCAGTCCGTGCCTCCAACTCCCCATCGCCGCCAAGCAAAGCCTTGCGATTCCACGGACACACATCCTGGCAGATGTCGCAGCCGAAGACCTGCCGCCCCATCCCTTCCATCAGTTCCGGCGCAATCGCCCCGCGATGCTCGATGGTCAAGTAAGCGATGCAGCGCGATGCATCCATCTGGTAGGGTGCGATCAGCGCGCCGGTCGGGCAGGCCTCCAGGCAGCGCCGGCAGCTCCCGCAGCGATCCGGCTGCAGCGCAGCTGGCACATCGATCTCCAGCGAGGTGAGCAGCACCGCCAGGAATCCAAACGACCCCAGCTTAGGATGGATCAGGCAGGTGTTCTTGCCCGTCCAGCCCAATCCGGCCGCCTCCGCCAGCGCCCGCTCGACTACCGGCCCGGTGTCCACGAAGGCCCGCGCCTCGAAGGCGCCGAACTCCTCATGCAGCCGCGCCTCCAGCGCCTTCAATCGCTTCAGCAGCACCTTGTGATAGTCGCTGGGCCGCCGTCTGCCCTCTGCGTTCACCTGGCTCGACCAGGCGTAGCGCGCAATCCATCCCGCGCCCTCGGCTGCCGGCTCCGTCGAGCGCGGCTGCTCGCCGTTGTAGTTCGCCCAGCAAACTACCGCCGAGCGCGCCCACGGAAACGGTATCCGCGCGCGCAGCAAGCGCCCGTCCTCGCCGCTCCGCTCCAGGTAGCGCATCGAGCCCGCGCGACCGGCCCGCACCCACTCCTCGAAGCGCGCCGCATCCCGCTCCTGATGAGTGTGAGGCAGCGCGGCCAGCCCAGCCTCGGCAAATCCCGCCTCCAGCGCCAGCCCTCGCGCCCGCTCTCTGCTCAGAACGGCAGGCTCGGAGTGCGGACTGGCATCGAGTTGGAACGACAGACGAACCACTTCTTCATTCTCTCTCACGAGAATCGGCCCCTGACCGGGCTGGCCACTCCCGGAGTTTGCGGACGAGAATAGCCCTGCATGGAGCGCAGCGGAATGCTGGGAATGGATAGTGCCAGGATTTGCTCTTCGCACGGGTGCATCGAAACGTGCAATCAAAGATAGGAACGAGAATCCCAAGCGTCATCCGTTGAAGGAAAACGCCTTGCGGAGATGATTGAACTTGAGAGCATTTTCCGGATCCTCCTTCAGGCGCCGGTATCCGGCCTGAAAGAGAACCGCGATAATCCCCAGGAAGAATCCCACCAGGGCGGATACGATCACGATGGGGACCACCAACGGAAAGGATCGCTTGTCGGGAGCAACGGCTGGATCGACCACCTGAATCAGCGCTCCCTGCTTGGCTTCGTCAAGCTTGGCAAACTCAAACTGCCGCGCCAGGATTTCAAAGATCGCTTCCGAGTACTTGACGTCGCGCAATTTGCGGACGTATTCCAGGCTGGCTTCGGGAACCTTGCCCTTGGGAACAATGAATCCGCCACTGGCGCTGTCTTCCGAGCCGCCCATCTTGGCCAACTGCGCGCGCAGCCCTTCCAGCTCCCGCTGTGCCTGCACCAACTGGGCGTTTTCGCCGGTGGCATAGGTTTGCATCCCTTGAATCTGCACTTCCCTGGCGGTGATCTGCGCGCGCAGGATTGCGGCCGATTCGATCAACGCCTTCGCCTGGCCGCTCAGCTCGATCAGCCCGGTCGTCTGCTCCGTCTGCTTCAGCGCCTCTTCAGCGGCGGCCAGGTTGTTCTTCGCCTGCTCAAGCTCCTGCTCGAAGAAAAGCCTGCGCTGCGAGGCCTCGGTGATGGCCAGATGCTGCGAGAGATTACGAAACTGCTCGACGTAGCCATTGGCAAGTTCCGCCGCGCGCTTAGGATCGTGATCCTCGACCGAGATGTGGATCAGGCCATCCTTGCCGCTGCCGTCCACTTTCGTGCGTTTCTCGAACTTCCTGCGCGCATCGGAGAGGTATTTTTTGTCGTACTCCTCCATCAGCCCGAAATGCCGCACCATGGCGTCTTCGACCGTGCGGCTGGTCAGCAGCCCGACGAAGGTATCGTTGGGGTTCTTGAGCAGGTTTCCGCCGGTTGCCAGCGCGGCCATCCCTCCCATATTGCCCATCTGCGAGGCCAGCAGGGCGCCCATCGACGTGTTCTGCTGCGGTGTCATCAGCGTCACCGTCGCGGTGTAGCGATTGGGCAGAAGCAGCGCGATCACGAGCGCGAGCATTGCGAAGACCGCGTTGACCCAGAGAATGAAGCGCTTCCGCTCGGCGATGACGATCAGAAGATCAAACAGGGAGATAGTGTAGAACTCTTCCGCGCCCCGCCCGGCCGCGCTGGGTTCAGTACGAGCTCCGGCGTGCTCATTCTCTCCGGAAAGCACAGTATTCGTCGTCATCGGCTCCTGCCAAGTAATGGACCGGTCCATTCCTGCCTGCGTTCTACAAACATTGTTGCCCAAATCCTGCTATTTAAGCACGCTCAACGCCGCTGCCCCCAGTGCGAACTGCGAGAACATCTGCGACCAGTCAACGATGCCGCGCAACGCGGACTGCTTGTAGGTCCTGTCCGGGACAACGATCGTATCGCCCGGACTCATGAACTGGCTGTCGAAACCGCTGCCGCCCCACGCTTTTCTGCCCTTGTCGTGGCTCACCACCTCGCCGTCGGCGCGGATGATAAACACATGGCTTCGGTCGGCATCCCGGTTGGGACCGCCGGCCTGCTTCAGGTAATCGCCCGCTCGCAGCCCCCGCGCGTACAGAAAGGAATTTTGATCGTAGACTGCGCCGACCACATTGACCGTGGCGGGAATATGCGGGACGATAAAACGGTCTCCGTCCTCCATGGTGATCTCCGGAAAGCTGTTCGTCCCGCTCGAGTCGGACGTAAATCGCAGCACAATACGGCCCGTTGCGCGAATCTGCCGCAGCGCCGCAAGAAGGTCCCGTTCGCTGTTCTGGGCCGCATTGGCGCTGGCCATAT
Source organism: Acidobacteriaceae bacterium (assembly GCA_003134855.1). Lineage (GTDB taxonomy): Bacteria > Acidobacteriota > Terriglobia > Terriglobales > Acidobacteriaceae > Telmatobacter. The sequence continues at coordinate 52,686 of PLCS01000005.1, read as the reverse complement.
CCTGCGCCGAACTGGCCGGCGACGCCGACATCGCCAGGCTGCTTCGCTGGATTCCCATACTCAGGCTCTGCACGTATTCATCGATTCTGGCCTGCTGAACGGCGCGCGTCGACTCCCGCGTCAACTCCGAGCCGTACAGATAAGCATCGGGCGTCAGACCCCCGGCGCGCTCCGCCAGATGCCGGAATGTTTCGCCGGGCTGGACCGTGTACACCCCGGCGTGCGCGAATTCTCCGCCCAGCGTGACCAGCTTCGTCTGCTGAGCAATCGGCACCCGGATATCGGCCTCCGAGAAGATCGTCACGACATCTCCGGCTTGCAGCTCAAGATCCTGCGAGCCATCGTGCTGCAGCACCAGTTTGCCCAGATCGAAGGGAATCACGGTGTTCTTCAGCGTCTCCGCGTCGAGCCGCTCGATGGCGGCGTAATTCCAATCGATCTCCGGCGCCAGCGCCTTGATTTCGGTGCGCTGTGCCGGGAGGGGAACGCGAGAAACAGAAGACGACTGCGCGGCCGCCAGCGTCGTGCTACCGGAGCGCTGCTCCGCGCTCAGATTCTGACTCTGCGCCGGATTCGCGTTGAGATAGCTCTGATATTGGTTTTGCGCCGGATTCACGCTCTGATTCTGGTTCTGCGCCGGATTCGCTGTGCTCGCGTCCTCCAAAGGAAGCGCTTTGATCGGAATCGCGCGATTCTCCGCCGGCTGGCGCAGATTGTCGTAGCCCTGCACCGGATCGAACTCCGGCACGGACTGACCCAACTGCGCCCGCTTCCACCAGTAATTCCGCGTGATCAGCGATTCCCTGTCCGGAATCAGCTCGCTGACGCGCATCCCCGGATGCCACGCAAAGCGGCCGGGGTTGGCGGCGTTCCCGCGCAGGATGACCGTCTTCCGGTAGAGCGGTACAATCGAAAAAACACGCACCAGGTCGCCGTCGGCCAGCAAAGTGGCCAGGCCGCTCGCATCGTAGCCCACCTCCATCGCATGCCGGTCGCGATGATCTTCAATGCGCTCAATCGAGACCCGCGCTTCCGCCGCTACCGAGGTGACGCCTCCGGCATCGGCCAGAAGATCCGTCAGCGATTCATGCTCCCGCAGCTCGTAGATGGCGGGATTGCGCACGCTCCCGGTGACGGCCGTCTGCGGGCCGGCCGGGGGAATGAAGATCACATCACCGGATTGCAGCTTCACGTCCTTCGACTTGTCGCCGTGAATCAGCAGGCCATAGAGATCGAACTCCGTGACCAACGCGCTCCCGCGGCGCAGTTGGATCTGCCGCATCGAGCCTTGCACCGTGGGTCCGCCGCTCGCGAACAGCGCGTCCACCAGCGAACTCAGCGCGCTTACTGTATAGACGCCGGGACGCCGCGCCGCGCCCGCCACATACACCTGTACCGAGCGAATCTGACCCACATCCGCCGTCAGATCGAAGTTGCGATAGACGCGCCCCACCGCGCCGCGCAGATGCGCATTGAGCGCCGAGAAGGGCATGCCCGAGACATGCACCGGGCCTACCTGGGGCAGGAAGATCTCCCCCGAGCGGTCCACGCGCACGTTGCTTTGGAAGTTCACTTGGCCCCAGACGCGGATGCGCAGCTCGTCGCCCGGCCCGAGAACGTAATCGGGTGGCACAGGAGTCATGTCCAGCGGCGCAAAGGTGGAGGGCACGCTGCCAAAGAGGCTCGCTCCATAGATAGGCAATACCTGGCCAATCGTCGAACCGACAAACCTCTGAAACTCGGTCGGCGCCTCCGGCGGCAGTTTCACCGGCAGCGGCTGGTTGCGATTCGGTTGCTGCCGCGACAAGTTCTCCGTGTCGGTGTAATTGTTACTGGGATTCCGCGATTGATCTCTGTATTCTCCCGGCTGCGAACTGCGCGATTGCGGAGTCAGCAGCGGATTGGTTTCTTCCTGACTCTGTGCGATGCACTCTGGCGTGGTCGCCAGCAAAGGGTCGAAGCAATCCATTCCGCTCTGGCTCTCGTTCCCTTCCGGATTGCCGCTCTGCTGCGGCGTCTGCTGGGCGCGCGCGGCCGGCGCAAGAGACGCGATCAGCAGAAGAAGCCCCATCTTCCCGGCCGTGCGAAGCCACGCTGCGGGCCGATCATGGGCCGAGCTGGAACGGTAATTCCTGCTGCCGTTTCCATGCGTTAAGTAATTCATATGCACGGAGTCTAGCACGAATAAAAATACGATCTCCCATCATTGTTTCTTCTTTAGCTTTTGTTAATTTCACATGTCCCATATTGCTACCGGCAATCGCGCTTGTCCCATTTTGCTACACGTATTGCTTCGAGCGATCAGCGAACGGCCATCGCACGGCTACCCATGCCGATAAAGAGGCAAAGGTTCCTGTGAAGGCAGTGTGGCTGTGTGCATGGGATCGAATCTGGAATCGCCTGGTCAATGGTTCGGCAACTTCTCATGCACATCCCGTTGTCTCCGTGAAGGCTGCGGCGAGGATGAAAGATTTGCTTTTCCTATGAAATTCTCTGCCATTCAGGCCAGACAGAAGCAACAAGAGTTGCGCGTCAGACAGCGAAGCGCTGGTTTTTCCACAATTCCAAACGCCAAGGATTTCTTTCACCCCAGTCCCGGAGAGGTTCATTTGAACGCAAATTCGCTCGCCCATCAGACATTGGAAGGCCAGACCATGAACCGCCCCGCGCAGCGGCCGGCGCACAGCACGATGGAGTTGACCTATGGGAGGTCCGTGGCTCGCAACTTTGCGCTGGCGGCGCCCTATCTGGTCCTCAGGCGGCTGAGTCCCTGGTCGCGGTCGGGCTTCAAGCGCCTCTTCGATTGTGCCTGCGTTCTGCCCGTGCTGCCTTTGCTGCTCCCGGTATTGCTGGCAATCGCGCTGGCGGTGCGGCTCACCTCCTCCGGCCCTATCCTCTTCCTGCAGAAGCGGATGGGGCATCAGGGCCGCGCCTTCACCATTCTCAAATTCAGAACCATGCTCATTGCCAGGGACAATCAACATAATCCGGTCACCACCGCCGGCAACCAGAGCTTCACTTTGATCGGCCTTTTTCTGCGCCGCTGGAAGCTCGATGAGCTGCCCCAGTTGTTCAATGTGTTAGCCGGGCATATGAGCCTGGTAGGCCCCCGTCCCAAGCTGCAGGAGCATATGATCTCCGATCTCCCCTGCCGCCCGGGAATCACCGGCGCGGCCACCATCGCCTTCGCCTGCGAGGAGGAGGTCCTCGACCGCGTGCCCAGGTATCATCTGGAATCCTACTTCCACACGGTCGTTCTGCCTGCCAAACGCCGGCTCGACGCGGAGTATATGGAACGCGCCACATTTCTGTCTGATCTCAAGCTCATTGTGGACAGCGTTTTGCGCCGTTGGGACGGCTCGCTGATGGAAAGCCTGCTCCTCGATGGGGCATTTGCCCAAGACAGAGTGCTGCTCTCCAGAGCGCCGGATGCGGAAGCCTCCTCGACCCGCGCGCGCAAGCTGCCTTATATGGATCGTCCTGCGTCAGCTGAGCAAGGCGCGGCCGCGCTCTAAAACTATACACATTCAATGCTGGGTGTCCCATCCTTGCGCTTTTTTCTGGCGCAAGGGTGGGAATCCTCCACGAACCGTCTCAGCCCCGGTCGGCCGGGAAGCTGCCCACCAGCTCTCCGGCGGCCACGTGCTGGCCGGCCAGCACGATCGCGTGGCTGGCGATACGCGCCGCCGGGCCGATGACGGTCGCGACCAGTGTCACCTCGCCGTAGTCATGCACCGCGTGGCTGTGCGAGTAGATGCGCGCGAAGGATCCGATCACCGCGCCCTTGCCGATGGTGATGCCGCCGCGGTCGTTCAGCAGCGCGTGCTGGCGGATGGTGGCGCCCTCTTCGATAGCCAGGTTGTAGCCAAAGGTCAGCTCCACGCCGTGGAAGATCTTCACCCCCGCGCCGATGCGCGCGAAGAGGTGCCGCCCCAGCATCGCGCGGAAGCGCAGCCCCAGCCAGTGGTTGGTCCCGATCGGCGAGCGGTCGAACATCTGCCAGAACCACAGCAGCGGCTTGCGCCGCGCGTACTGCTCGGGGTCGGCGTCGACGAAGTGCTCGGCTTCGAGCGTCACATTCTCCGGGTCCAGCGAGAGCGAGACCACGTTGCCCGGCAGTTCGCTGGTGAGCGTCAGGTTCAGCTTGCCGCCAGCCGGCCGGCCCAGATAAAGCTGGGTCAGTTGGTCGCGCACAATCTCCGAGCGCCGCTCCGGAGCCTGGTGGCGTGTGAACTCTTCATCGAGAAACTGAATCCAGCGCCGGTAGACCTCTTCGGCCTCGGGCGCGGGGCGGGGGGCGTTGCTCTGCGTGCGATCCATACGGATTGAACAATACAACACCAGGCCCCCATGCTGCGAGTGGCTGCGCGAGTGCGACTGTCTTCCGTTTGCGACTCCGCGCCCGAGCTGATCTCCGAATCGCCTTCGGTTCCTTTTGCTCAGACGATGAGGATCTCAGCCGCTACGGTGAATTGTGTAGGGGTGCTCGCAGAAGGCCCCGTAATCCTGAGGAGGATTCATGACTGGATTCAAGCTCGTTCTGCTCTCGGCTGTTGCTGGATGCTGCCTGATGGCAACCGCTCCCAAAGCGACGGCTCAAATTGCCGTGGAGATTGGCACCGCGCCTGATTGCCCTTACGGCTACTATGACGCCGCTCCCTATAACTGCGCTCCCTACGGATACTATGGACCAGAATGGTTTTCGGGCGGTGTCTTCGTCGGCAGCGGTCCCTGGTTTCATGGCTCTGCCAACTTCCGCGGCCACGTAAACAACCGTTATCATCCCGATAACGGCTATAGAGGCGCAGCTCCGCAACGCGGCGAAAAAGCCGCGCAGGGCAATCGTCTCGACAAGGTCTCGCACTTCAAAGGAAATGAATATCGTGATGGGCGCGGCCACGCGGTCGAGCACAAACGCTAAAGCCATTTCACTGATTACGCAAGGTTCTGGGTGCTCCAGGTCCGAATTCTCGGACCTGGAGCGCTGCCTAGTCAGTGGACGAGAAGATTCCGCTGCGCTCAACGAGTGTTCGATGGGTCTTCCCCTGCAGCTCTCGCGCCACCGTCCATAGCCTCTTTCGGCCCGAGTAAAATCGGCACGCCCACATAGGCAATCCAATTCGGCTCGCGGTTCTGTCGCATCACTGCCTGAATCGCCCGCCCGCCCATGAACAGCAGCCGCAAGTGCCCGCGCGGTCCAGCGTCTGCCGCCCGCCCATCTCCAGTGTCACCGCACACTGCTTGAGGCCGCTCCCCCCAGCCCTGAATGCTGTCGCAAACCATGCGCTACTGCAATAATTTCGATACACTGGAACGGGCAGCTGCAACATGAATCTTTCCCGCCTGCTTCGATTCTCCCGGAGGAGATGAATGCCATTTGCGACACCATCAGCCGATTCGGCGAACGAAGACCGGATGAGCAAAGTTCCCCAGGTCACTCTAGTCTTCTGGATCGTCAAGATCTTCTGCACCACCCTTGGCGAGACCGGTGGCGACGCCGTCACGATGTCGATGAACCTGGGCTATCTGGTCGGCACCGCGATCTTCGCCACGATCTTTCTTGTCGCCGTAGCGGCTCAGGTCTATGCGAAACGGTTTCATCCCTTCTTGTATTGGATAACAATCATCGCCACCACCACGGTTGGAACCACGATGGCTGACTTTTTCGACCGTTCTCTCGGCATTGGCTACACGGGCGGCAGCTTGTCTTTATTTGTCCTGTTAATGGCTTCTCTTGGCGTTTGGTACTGGTCGCAGGGGTCGGTATCTGTCACCACCGTCAGTACGCCCAAGGTCGAAGCCTTTTACTGGATCACGATCATGTTTTCGCAGACCCTCGGTACTGCGCTCGGCGACTGGACCGCGGATAGCGCGGGGCTTGGGTATAGCGGTGCGGCGCTGATCTTCGGCTCGCTTCTTCTTCTCGTGGCGGCCTGCCATTTCTGGACAAAGATATCGAAGACTGCTCTCTTTTGGGCGGCGTTCATTTTGACGCGGCCGCTGGGCGCAGTGGTCGGCGATTTTCTGGATAAGCCCCTGGAGCATGGCGGCCTCAATCTGAGCCGCTATACCGCCTCCGCCGCGCTGGTCGTCCTGGTGATCGCCTGCATCTTGATCTTTCCGCAGAGGGCGGGAAAGCATTCTGCGCGCTGACCACTCTTCCTCTTCCGCGCGGGGATGGCTCGCATCACTTACTCTCTGAAGCATCTTTGGGGCCGAAGAGAATCTGCACGCCCACATAAGCGATCCAATTCGGCTCACTGTTCTGCCGCGTCACCGCCTGAATGCCGCGTCCACCCAGGAAGAGCAGCCTCAGATGCCCGGCGCGGTCCAACGTCTTCCGGCCGCCAAAGTCCACCGTCAGTTGGCGCTGCCTGGGCGCTGTGCCGATCTGGTTGGCGTCCTGCAAATCGTAAATTTCGCCGTACAGCTCCAGCCGTTCGCTGAACTCGTGGCCCGCAATCAGCCCCCGCCCCCAGCGGCTGGGCACATTGCGGTTGCCGATCCACCGGCCCACCTCGCCGTTCAAATCGACCGGCCCCCATTTGGTTGTGAACTCCACCGGCAGATAGTACTGCGGCCCCGGCTCCACAATCCCGCGCCGCACCGTGCTGGTGTGGTTGTTGATTGTGACCTGCGGATAGGTGCCCAGCGAGAAGTTCATATTCTCGTCAGACTTCGCCTTGCCCGCTCGGTGATGCTCGAAGTAGCGCCACTTGACGCCAAAGACCGTCTCGCCCAAGCCGGCGCGCGTCGTGTTGTTCTCATCGGTAGCCGCAGCCAGGTAGGGCGAGACCATCAACTGAATCCGGTCGCCCCAGCCGTAGTTGATATCAATATTCGGCAATTGGTAGCTGGAGTGCGCTGGATTATGGTTGCCCATCCATCCCAGGTTGATCTCCCATTGCCGATTGCCCGGTGTGCCGGGGTCGTCGGTAATGAACGGCGGACCGCCCTGCGCGTACGCCGTCGCAATGCCCGCGACCGGCGCAAGCAGCAGAAGCAGTTGAAAGAGCCCGCGCATCCTGGAGATCAAGATCCTCCGTGAATTGGCCTTGCCAGAAATCCAAGACCTACAAGCTCAAGGTATCATTCACTCCCCGATCAACCGCAGGCAAACGCTTTGAAGTATCAACAGAGCGGGTCGCTGTTCCCGATTCCCTATTCCCTATAAAATCGTTACCATGGAGACAACAACACTGGCGGGCGTACAGGTTTCCCGCATCGGCCTCGGCACATGGGAGATCGGTGGCCTCGACTGGGGCGCGATCCCCGACGAGGTGGCGATTGCCACCTGCCTCGGCGCCCTCGAGCGCGGCATCAATCTCATCGACACCGCGCCCATCTACGGCCACGGTCGCTCGGAGGAGATCATCGGCATGGCGATGCGCGCCCATGGCCGCCGCGACGCCTTCTACATTGCCACCAAGGCCGGCCTCGACTGGAGTGAGCGCGGCGTCTTCGCCAACTCGGCCGCGCCACGCCTGCAAGCCGAGCTGGAAGGCAGCCTGCGCCGCCTTGGGACTGACTATGTTGACCTTTACCAGGTGCATTGGCCGGATATGCGCACGCCCATCGCCGAGACCGCCGCACTGCTGGCCGACTTCCAGCGAGAGGGCAAGGTGCGCGCCCTCGGCGTGAGCAACTTCAGCGTCGCGCAGATGGAAGAATTTCGTCGTGTAGCGCCACTGGTTTCGAATCAACCGCCCTATAATCTCTTCGACCGCGGAATAGATGAAGAGGGCGCGCAAGCTCCGTCGATACGAGAGTGGAGCAGGGAGCACGACGTCGCCATTCTCACCTGGAGCACGCTCTGCCGCAGTCTGCTGGCGGGGCGGGTTACGCGCGGAATGAAGTTTGCAGAAGGCGACATTCGCTGCGTCGATCCCAAGTTTCAGGAGCCGCGCTTCTCGCAGTACGTGACCGCTGTCGAGCGGCTGGCCGCGCTGGCACAGGAGCGTTATGGCAAATCAGTTCTGGAGCTGGCAGTCCGCTGGGTGCTCGACCGCCCCGGCGTCTCCGTTGCCCTGTGGGGCGCGCGCCGTCCTGAGCAGCTCGACGCCGTCAGCGGCGTGCTCGGTTGGAAGCTCGATGCCGCATCCATGGCCGAGGTCGACCTCATTGTGAATGAATCCGTAACCGACCCCGTCGGTCCCGAATACCTGACGCCCAAGGTGCGGGCTGCAAACTGAGTTTTTATAATTCTGGGTGCCCCACCCTCACCACGTTCTTGTTGTTGTGGCTAGGGTGGGATGCCACAAAGACCGCATTGCAACAGCGGTGAAAATGCCCAAAGAACCCGGCTGAAATCGCTTATCCTCGGTGCGCATTTTCCACGCGGTAGATGGTGCGGTCGTTCATGGGGGTCGTTCCTTCTCGCAGTGGAATTGTTGCGAGGCCATGATCGATCCCGGTGCGGCGGCGGGTCTGTGCCCCGAATCACGGCTCAGGCCACAGCACGGAAAGCTTTTTGCAATTCCTCGCCCATCCCCCGCCCCGCTCTGCGATACTGGTTTGTTATGCCCATACAAGACCTGCAGCAAGCTGCCCAGAAGATTGCCGGATTCCTCGCCATCCTCAACAAGCTCGGTGGCCTGCGCCTCAAGTACCGCATCAGCGCTGGAAACGTGGCCCCGGAAGCCGCGCCCGGCGACGAAGAGAGGCCTCCCGCCCTCTGCATAGAGCTGGCCGGTCCCGACGTGCTGCTGGTCACCCAGCACAACGGCGAACTGCTGCTGGCTCTGGAGACCATCGCCGCGCAGATTCTCCGTCTCGACCCGCGCGAGGGCGACATGGTCAGCTTTGACGCCGCCAACTTCAAGGCGCTGCGTGCCGCCGAGCTGCGCCTGACAGCCGAAACCATCGCGGAAAAGGTTCTCCGCTCCGGCATTCCCTACGCCTTTGCGCCGACGAACAGCCGCGAGCGCCGCCAGTTGCACATGGCCTTCCGCGGCATCGAGGGCGTCGAGACGGCCAGCAATGGCGAAGGCCCCGATCGCTTCCTCGCCGTTTACCCGGCGGGCAAAACCGACCTGCCCGTCGCCCCGCCCGTCAAGCCGCGCACCTTCGGCGACCGCGGACGCAGCTCGAGCGATCGTGGACGCAGCTCTGGCGATCGCGGCCGCCCCCGCCGTTAGCGCGACTGTATCAAGCGATGTTTGAAAGAGCACGGCTTTCAGTCCACCCGGTTTTTTCAGGAGCTTTATGTCGCGATTAAATCCGTACGTCGTTTTACTGACCCTCATTGCTACGCTTGGGGGATTGCTTTTTGGATATGACACGGCCGTAATCAACGGCGCGGTGGGCAGCCTGAAGGCTTATTTCATTGATCCGCGATTTGCGGATCTGGCTAACCCCGCCCAGGCCAATGCCGCGAATTCGCTGCTCGGCTTTGTGGTTTCCAGCGCGCTGATCGGCTGCATCATCGGCGGCCTAATGGGCGGCTGGGTGAGCACCCACATCGGCCGCAAGCGCGGGTTGGTCATTGCCGCCGTGCTTTTCCTGCTCTCCGCCCTGGGCGCAGCCGCGCCGGAGTTTCCTTTTGCCCCCATCGGCCACGGCGGACCCGGATACATGGCGTTTTTTGTTTTTTACCGTATCCTTGGCGGCATTGGCGTGGGATTGGCCTCCATGCTGTCACCTATGTATATCGCGGAGATCGCGCCGCCCAAGGTCCGGGGAAATCTGGTGGCGTGGAACCAATTCGCCATCATCTTCGGCATGCTGGTGATCTACTTTGTCAACTTCGGAATTTCCAAAACGGGCAGCGGCGATGCCTGGCTCAACACCATCGGCTGGCGCTATATGTTCCTCTCCGGCACCATTCCCGCGGCGCTCTTTCTGCTGCTGCTGTTTTTTGTGCCTGAGACCCCGCGTTTCCTGATGCTGAAGGGAAATGAAAGCGGCGCGCGCGCGGTGCTAACCAAGCTGGTGACGCCGGAAGAACGCGAACAGGAACTTTCCGAAATCCGCGCCTCGCTCAGCGAGCATCACTCCGGCAAGCTGTTTTCCTACGGCGCGCTGCTGATTTTCATCGGCATCACATTGTCGGTCTTTCAGCAATTCGTCGGCATCAACGTCGTGCTCTATTATGCGACCGATATTTTCAAAGGCATGGGCATGTCCACCAATGCCTCGCTGCTGCAAACGATCATTGTGGGCGCGGTCAACCTTGCTTTCACCGTGGTCGCAGTCCTGAGCGTGGATCACTTCGGCCGCAAGCCGCTGCAAATCATCGGAGCGCTGGTGATGGCGGTGAGCATGATTACGCTGGGCGCTGACTTTTGGCTCGGCGGCAAGGGCATGGTCGCGCTGGTTGCCATGCTGGTCTACACCGCCGGTTTTGCCGTTTCCTGGGGACCGGTCACCTGGGTGCTCCTCAGTGAGATTTTCCCCAATCAGATTCGCGGCAAGGCCATGGCCGTGGCAGTGGCGGCGCAGTGGATCGCCAATTATCTGGTCAGTTGGACCTTCCCCATTCTTGATGAAAATCCCTATCTGGTACAGCATTTCAAGCATGGCTTCGCCTATTGGATCTACGGCGTGATGAGCGTTCTGGCCGCCTTGTTTATGTGGAGATTTGTGCCGGAGACCAAAGGCCGTTCGCTGGAGCAGATGGAAAAATTGTGGCACAAGGCCGGTAAGGAAGCACCGCTGGCGGAATTGCAGGGTTGAGGTTGCAAACCTTCATGCCCCACCCTGCCGGCGAGGCGTGAAACGGATTGTAGAAGATTCACCCCGCTTCGGGTGCTCCGCCGCCGCGCCTCCACCCGTCGGTCGAGCCGGTCCCGGTGTCTCCGTCGTACACTGGAATCGTTCCACAGGATTCCCCATGAAGAAAATCGCCATCGGACTCTACGCCGCCCTCACCGTCGCCCTTCTCGCGTGGGGCTTCTACCAGGCCATCTACGTCGCCCCCGACGAGCAGACCATGCACGAGGTGCAGCGCATCTTCTACTACCACGTGCCCTCGGCGATGGTCGCCTTTCTCTTCTTCGCCGTCTCGCTGGCCGGCTCCATCGGCTACCTGGCCTTCCGCCGCCATCGCGACGTCTGGGCGCAGGCCGCCGATGCCTGGGCATTGGCCGGCGCCGAGGTGGGCGTTGTCTTCTGCTCCGTCGTGCTGATCACCGGGCCGATCTGGGGCCGCCGCGCCTGGGGCATCTGGTGGACCTGGGACGCTCGCCTGACCACAACCCTTGTCCTCTGGCTCATCTACGTCAGCTACCTGCTGCTGCGCCGCTTTGCCGCCGGCCCGCAGGTCCAGACGCTGGCCGCCGTCCTGGGCATCTTCGGCGCACTCGACGTGCCCATCGTCTATATGTCCAACCGCTGGTGGCGCACCCAGCATCCAGCGCCCGTCTTCGGCGGCGGCGAGGACTCCGGACTCGCGCCGGCTATGGCCACGGCCTTCTGCTGGAATGTCCTCGCCTGGCTGGCCTGGGGCCTGCTCATTCTCGTTTTGCGCTACCACGTCGAGCGCCAGCAGCAGAAGTTCGCCGCCCAGCAAGCGCAAGCGGCCCTCGACGCGGAGTAACCCCAAAAATCCGTACAAGTTTCTTGTACGAAAAACGGAGAAAAATGGATCAAAAAGCGATTCTCGACCACCAATTCTTAGTCGCCGCCTACGCAATCACCTGGGCCATTCAACTGGGCTATCTGGCCTGGCTCGGCCTGCGCTGGCGCGCGCAAAAGCGCCAATCCGGTCGCAACTCGCGCTGAATCTCTTCCTCAGGCTCCCGTGGGCCGCAAGTGCCGCGCCAGCGACCACTTCAACTCTTCGATGCCCTGGCCTGTGACGGCCGAGATGGCGTGAAACTCCAGCTTGCGGCGCTTCACGTGAGCGGCCAGCTTCTTCAGTTTTTCAGGATTGGCGGAGTCGATCTTGGTGGCGCAGACGATCATAGTTTTATGGGCCAAAGGGTGCTCGTCTTTCACCTCTTCATCGTCCTCAAATGCATTATATTCCTTATAGATAGCGGTACTGGTAAAGGTGGCCAGCTCCTTGTTGATGACCTTGAAATCCTCCACCGGATCGGGCCGGCCTGACGCATCCGAAACGTCAACCAGGTGTACAAGTATTTTTGTGCGCTCAATGTGCCGCAAAAATTGTATTCCCAACCCAGAGCCAAGGTGCGCGCCTTCAATAAGTCCAGGCATATCGGCGACAACGAAGGACTCCTGCTCCGGCTCCTCGCCGACGGTGACGACGCCGAGGTTGGGTTCGAGGGTAGTGAAGGGGTAGTCAGCTATTTTAGGGCGCGCGGCGGTAATGCGGGAGATGAGCGTGGACTTGCCGGCGTTGGGATAACCGACCAGGCCGACATCGGCCAGCAACTTCAACTCCAGCCGGTAATGGCGCTCCTCGCCGGCGCGGCCCAGTTCGTGCTCGCGCGGAGCCTGATGGGTGCTGGTGGCAAAGTGCTGGTTGCCGCGGCCACCGCGCCCGCCCTTGGCGATGACAACCTGCTCGTCGGGCTCCTGGAAGTCGTGGATCAGCTCGCCGGTCTCCTGGTCGTAAAGGGATGTGCCGACAGGGACTTGCAGGATTACGGAGTTGCCGTCGAGGCCGGAGCAGTTGGAGCCCATGCCGTGTTCGCCGCGCTGGCCTTTGTGCTCGGGATTATAACGAAAATGGATCAGCGTGTTGTGGCGCTGGCTGCTGACCATGATGACGTCGCCGCCGCGGCCGCCGTCGCCGCCGGAGGGACCGCCGCGGGGAACGAACTTCTCCCGGCGAAAGGCCATGCAGCCATTGCCGCCGTCGCCAGCTTTGACGCGAATTCTTGCTTCATCGATGAACATCGGGGACCAGTTGTCAGGGGTAAGTGTCAGTTGTCAGTTGCGCCGAGGGCAGACGAACGGCCTGGAGTATAGATGCCGCCTTTTCATTTTACCGGAGAAGGGCATAGAATCTCTTGCAATGTGTCTGTTAGGGTAATTAGAACGGCCAGAGGCGGAAGATTACTTTACTGAAATGGCCAGAGGTTTCTGCCCCATCCGGACTTGCCGCGAGAGCGGGCCGAAGCAGAAGCGTTGAGCAGCTTTCCCAGGGTCTGCCGCGAGCAGGGAACTCGATGGCAGGGTTAGGGTGCGATTGGACGAAGTCGCTGGCAGTAGCCGTGCTTTTCATGGGCACGGGGACGGTGGGTTTTACCCAATCGGGCCAAGAGGCCGAAAGCGCCCAACGCGTTTTGTCCGGATCGCTTGCCGGTAAACTGACCGATTTGTACTCGAAGCCTCTGGAAGGCGTAACGGTTGTTCTGCGCAACCAGGCCACCGGCGCGGAGACAAGGCGCACCACAACCACAAAAAACGGTGCATACCGGTTCAGCGGGCTGGCGCCGGGTGAGTACACTCTGGAGGCCGAGAGCGTGCAACTGGGACGCGGCCGGCTGGAGGGCATCGTGGTGGACGCCAGCCACGAGGCGCGGGTGCAGACGGCAATGGAGTTTTCGCCGCTTGCGCCCAGCCCCGTCCTGACGGCGCTGCACGGCGAAGAACTGCCCAAGGTCAAAGAGAGGTCTCGAATCAACCGGCCAGTTCTTGTGCCGGAGACTCTGTCGTTGGTCGACGCCGCATTGGCCACCGAGCCGTTGCTGCTGCTCCCCTCGAGAGGGCCTAGGGTGAGCGCGGAGTTTCCTCAAACCACGACTCCAGAGTTGAACGTCACGCTGGCCACCGAGCTTATGCAAACGCTGGCCTTGAGCGGACGAAGCCTACAGGATTCAACGCACCCGGCAACCGTGGCTTCGACTTCGGCGCTCACAGTTGCGACAGGTTCCCAGGTCTCAGAAGCGAGACCTGGGGCACCCGCGCTGTCTCCGCTGAAGCCGACTCCGGCAGCCACTCAGCAGAGCGGTCCGGTATCGCCAGCGGTGAGTACGACGATGAGCGCCGCCGAGTTGCAGGCGCTGCCGGTGAGCGGGCGGCGCTGGCAGGATTTTGTACTGGACAATACACCCACCTCCACAACACCGGCTGGAGGTCAGGCGCAAATCTCACTGCGGGGCGCAGGCCTGCAGCCGGCCGAGATCACGGTGGATGGTGTAGGCAAGGAGCTGGCCTTTGGCCGAACAGGCGGGACCAATGGGTCGGGACAGGGTTCCTCCGGGCAAGGACCGTTGGGGCAAGGCGGAGCCGGACCAGCCGGAATTGCGCAGGTGGGGGCCGGAGGGCATGGACTTGCCATCAGCGAGTCAGCGATCCGCGCGTTGCAGACAGCGGCCGGCAACGTGGAAGCTATTGCAAACCGGGCGGCAGACGGACGTTTGAACGTGCAGACCGAGCGCGGCGCAAATGAGTTGCATGGGCAGGGATTTCTTTTTGATCGCCAGAACATCTGGGGCGCTCGGAATCCCTTTACCCAGTGGATTAAGGAGATTGCTCCGGCCAGCACTCTCTACAATTCGGTTCCGCTTTTCACGTCGCAGTCCTACACTCCGTCCAATAATCCGTCCTACACTCCGCCGGACCACGAAACGACCTGGGGTATCGGCCTGGGCGGCCGCATCCGCCGCGACAAGCTTTTTTGGTTTGCGGCTGTGGACGGTTATCACCGCAACGATCCGGGAGTCGCCACGGTAAGGCATCCATGCCTGGGATATGACATTGACGGAGTATGCACCAGTGGTTTTTTTGCCAACCCGACGAACGACCAGATGCAAGTTCTGAGCGCACGGTTGGGGTTGCCCAGCGCCAATCCAGAGGCCGAGGGGCGGGCGAAATACTCCTGCATACTGGAAACATTGGCCGGAACTTTGGGTGGGGCAAGTTCTGATTGCTTATTGGGCAGTCCGCTCACTCCGCTGCTCGGCCCGGCTCCGCGCACCGCCCAACAGTGGACCGGCTTTGGGCGGCTCGACTGGCAGGCGGCCGAGCGCTATCGCTTTACGCTGGAAGGCATCGGCGCTGATTGGAACTCGCCGGGCGGAGGATTAACCCGCGTCTCGGAGACCTACGGCAACCACAGCTTCGGAACGACCCAGGCCAGTGAGGAGTGGCTGCTGGGCCGCTGGGAGGCTTTCCTGACCCCTAACCTGCTGGCCGTGACCCAGGCCTCGGCCGGGCGAACCGTCCAGGAAGCGCGGCCTTCGACTCCCTCAGCCTTTGAGCAGACCTTTCTCACCGGAAATGCGTACGGTCAGTTGCCGCAAATCGTCGTGGACAATCGCTACGGCTTTACCATCGGCAATCCGTCGCGCTTCGGAAAGGGCAGCTACCCGGACGAGCACCTTTACCAGGGGCAGGAATCAGTCGACTGGATTCGGGGCAATCTGCTGGTGAGGGCAGGCTTCCATGTGAGCCACAACGCCGACGCAACCAGCGTGCTGCACAACCAGACCGGCACGTACACCTACTCCAACGTGGAGAACTTCATCTCCGATGCGCTGGCCTTTCAGAAATTTGGAATTTCTGGAGAACTCGACCCCATGAACCAGCACACCTGCGACGAGACCGGAAAGGCGTCGTGGCGAGACTCGGGGGGCGGTTTGCGCGGGCTGGGCTACCTGCCCTGCTACTCCTACTACTCGCAGACCATGGGCCCCACCGATTGGCGTTTGAGCACCAATGACTGGGCAGGTTATGCGACCGCCCAGTGGCAAGCGAACAAACTGGTGGTCCTTTCGGCCGGCTTGCGCTGGGAGCGGGAGCAGAGGCCGCCGCCCATTGCGGCGCTCCGGAACACAGAGCTTCCGCTGACGGAAAAGCTGCCCGCCCTGGGCAACAACTGGGGTCCACGGCTAGGCCTGGCCGTTGGAACCGGCAAGCATCACTGGCCGGTGCTGCGGCTGGGATACGGAATCTACTATGGGCGCACGGAGAACTCGACGCTGGAAACCGCTCTGACCCAAACTGGCTCGCCCAACGGAGACCTTAGCTTCTTCATGCGGCCCACCGACGACCTGCCGAACCACGGCGGCGGCGCGCCACCGTTTCCTTACGTGCTGGCCGGAAAGCCAGGCAGCATCATCAAGCCCGGCGCGGTGGAGTTTGCGGGAATCTTCCGGAATCCTGAGGTGAATCAGGCCGTTGTCGCCGTGGAAGAGACGCTGCCCGGCCACGTGGAGGTGACCGCCAGCTCGATGGTAAGCCTGGGCCGCCGGCTGCCCATCTCCATCGACACAAACTTCGACCCCGCGGTCAATCCAGGGAAGATTACCTATGACGTAAAAGACTCGACCGGCGCCGGACCCATCAAGGCTACGCAGATCACGGTTCCCTTCTACGCTTCCTGGCCTTCGGCAACCTCGTCCACTGGTTATGCCGGGCGGCTCAACCCGAACTACCAGCAAATCACCCAGATCGAGAGCCGGGCCAACTCGACTTATGAGGCGGAGATGCTGAAGGTCGAGCGATCTGGTCGCCGTGGGCTAAGTTTCTACGCTCACTATACTTACGCGCACGCAATGGACTGGAATCCCAACGAGAGTTCGCAGGCGGCCGGCAACGATGTGCTGGACCCGTCTGACTTCGGACTGGAGTACGGCGTCAGCAACCTGGACATACGCCACTCCTTCGGCGCTACCGCAATCTTTCAATCGCCGTGGAAGCTGCGCGGCAGGGCCGGGAAGTTTGCCAACGGCTGGATGCTGTCAGGCGTTCTGCATGTTCGCAGCGGATTGCCCTACACCATGCGCACCTCCGGCTCGCTGCCGAAGGAGTTTGTCAACGGCGCGGCCATTGTGGGGCTGGGTCCGGGCATGAACGGCTCGGGCGGCGACAACCGGGTCTACGGCGTGGGTAACGATAACATTGTCTATAACATCGGACGCAACACCTACCGCTATCCGGGAACCTGGAAGGCCGACCTGCGGCTGGGCAAGCGCTTCGACCTGGGAAAGATGCGGCAGTTGGAGTTGCTGGCGGAGAGCTTCAACCTTCTCAATCATCAAAACGTGACCGAGCTAGAGACGACCGGCTATTACATCGAACCCGGCAGCACATCGGGCACACTGCCCACGCTGAACTTCCTCACCGGCCTGAAGGCCAACACCACAGCCTTCGGGCAGCCGCTGAACATCAACGCGACCAACTTCTACCGCGAGCGGCAGTTCCAGTTTGGGTTGAGGATGAGGTTCTAGCAGCTTGCTCCGCGACCCCGATTCATGATGCTCATTCGAAAACCGATGAACGGAGACAGAAGGATCGTGCGGAACTCATCGAAGAACTCCGTGAACCGGAAAAAATTCCATCCACCGCCGCAGGCAATCCAGGGCACCCGCGATAAAGTCTAGTTGCTCGCAGGGGGCACGGTGGACACATCGGGTGCGACGGGTACAACGGGTGCATCCGGTGCAACGGGTGTGGCGGGCGTTTCGGGCGCGGCGGCCGGTTGCGACTTGGCGAGGCTGCGAATGTAAAGGATTAGGCTCCGCACTTCGTCGTCCTTGGCGCGGCCCACGGCCTCGGGAGGCATCTTTCCTTTGCCATTACGGATGGCATCGAACAGCTCCTGGTCCTGTTTGCCGGCCAGTGTCTTGGGATCGGTCCAATCGCCAAGCGTTAATCCCATGTCTTTGGCAAGATCGGTCTTACCATCTCCGGTCTCCCCATGGCAAATCGAGCAGTCCTGCCCATATAGCTCCTTCGCGCGCGCCTGCGATTTTTCGGCAGGCTTGACCGAGTTCTTGTGGTCGGAGGCGGAAGCGGGGGCAGCTTTCTGCGGCTCGGGGCCGGGAGCTGACGCGGCGGTAATCCCAAATAGCACAATAGTAGAGACGAATAGCAACGGCTTCAACATGGCAACCTCCTCGGTGACTGACGCCGGTACTAGGCATCTTGCAGCCGAATGATTTCTCGGATGAATTATATGCCAAATGGACGACAAGAGACTGTATGGAATTAACCGACGTAGTAAACGGAAGCGGTTCGGCGGGCTTGAGGCAATTCTCAAGCGGTCAAGACCGCACCTGGATCACGGCTCAGCCCGCCAGCCGCAGCCATAATCCGCCCTCGTGGTCTTGCCGTCGAGGCGAAAGCAGACTGCGCCGTTGATGTCCGTGCTGAAGGTGCGGACCTTGGCCGCCTGCAGTGCTTGCAGTACTTCCGTGCGGGGATGGCCGTAGCTGTTGCGCAGGCCGCAGGAGATAACGGCCCACTGCGGCGCCACGCGGGCCAGAAACTCAGGGCGCGTCGAGGTGATGCTGCCGTGATGGCCGACCTTCAGCAGTGTGCTGGCCAGTCCGGGTTCTGTCAGCATCGCCTGCTCGATGGGCGCTTCGGCGTCGCCTTCCAACAGAACGGAAGTCGCGCCGTAGGAAACGTGCAGAACCAGCGAGTCGTTGTTAGCGGGCTCCGCGCCGGGCTGAAAGTCGCGGAAGGGCGCCAGAACGCTGACCTGGGTTGGGCCGAAGGAGAAGGCGTCGCCGGCGCGCAGTGACCGAACGCGAACTTGGAGTGCTGTGGCCTCGTCGAGCAGCGCGTTGTAGGCTCCGAAGCGGGGGTTGTTGCCCACCCAAAGCTCGGCAGGATGGAAGTTGCGCAGCACGGCGGGCAAACCACCCAGGTGGTCGGAGTGACCATGCGTGAGAGCGACTGCATCGAGGCGGCGAATGCCACGCGACCAAAGGACCTCCGAGACGACCTCCTCGCCGATGTCATAGTCCTGAGGCGCCTGATGCGGGCCGCCGCCAAAGCCGCCGCCGTCGATGAGCAGGGTATTGCCGTCGGGCGTAATCAACAGCAGGGAATCGCCTTGTCCTACGTCGATGGCCTCCATCAGCAGCGCATCGCGCGGATGATCGACAGGACGAGGCGCAACGGCAGCCAAAGCGGCGCAGACCAGGGCAGCCCATGCGGCGCGGCGGGGCCAGCGAAGATCAAGCTGGTGCCCCACCTTCGCCACGTCCTTGTTTTTGTGGCTAAGGTGGGATAGCACGATAGCCGCCGCAAGCAGCACGCAGAAGGCGAGTGATTGCCAAAGCAGCGGCGCGGGAATGCGGAAGTCGCCCCAGGCCATTGAACCAAAGAGCCGCACCAGACCGATGCCGATATGAAGAAAGACAGCCACGATCATCGCCGGAAGAACGGCGGCGGGGGGCCAGATCGCTAGCGCCAGCAAAGTGACCAGCGCGGCAGGCATCAGGATGAGCAGCAGCGGCAGGATGAAGACATTGACCGGCAGAGCGAAGACGGTGATGCGATGGAAGTAGAGAGCCATGGGCAGGGCCATGGCCAGCTCGACCACGCAGGAGACGACCAGCAACTCGACGCAGCGAAGAAACAGGCGCACCGTCCCAGGAAAGAGCTTCCAGGCAATAAGACCGGCGAAGCGCCCGCCTGCCGCTTTCTTCAGCCCAACGGCAATCATGCGCAGAATCACGCGAAACTGAGCCAGAGGCGGGGCCAGCTTGGCGTCCAGGGCGAGCAGACGCAGATCGCGCGTGGCCGTCAGATAAGGGTGCACCGTGCTCTGCAGCAGCGGAGCGGCAACCCCGCCGATGGCAACAACCGCCAGCAGCGTCATCTGGAAGCTGGCGTCGAAGAGGCTGCGCGGACTGTAAGCCAGAAGGCAGAGCGCGGCAAAGCCAATGGTGTTCAGGGCGTTGCGCTCGCGGTAGATGAGACGGCCAAGCAAGTAAAGGGTGACCATCCAGAGCGAGCGCTCAACCGGCGTGGCGAAGCCGGTGAAGAGCGCGTAGGCAAAAGAAGCAAGAATCGTAAGCAGCGTGGCCGGGACGCGCGGCAGCCGGAGCCGCTTTGCGACCCAAAAGAGGCAGCCGGCCACGATGGCCAGGTGAAAGCCCGATACCACCAGCATGTGAAACGAGCCGGTGCGCTCAAAGCCTACGCGCAACTGATGGGTCAGGAAGGTGCGGTCACCGGTGACCATCGCGGCAAGCATGATGGCGTCGTCCTGGGAGAGGCGCAACGGAGCGGGCAGGCCGCGCATGGCCGCTGGCAGGGCCAGCAGACGGGCGCTCGTGGCGCGCTGCAAACCGCTCACACGGCAGGCGAGGAAGAGGCCCGGAGAGTAGCCCAGGCGGTCAATACGGTCGATGTTCACCGTGGCCGTCGAGGTGATGCCCTGTTCAAGCAGGAAATCCCTGCGGCTCCATACGCCGGGATCGTGATAGACCTCGGGCGGCAGCAGCCGAACCACGGCCCGCACGCGCTCACCGCACTGGAAGAGCTGCTGGCCGGATGGGTTTTGGAGCCAATGAACTGTCAGCCGCACGCCGCCTTCGACCGGCGCCTGCGTGTCCTCGGTGTCGGTGACCACCTCCAGGCTGGAAACGCGCAGATCAATGCGCTGCGCATAACTTTGTGCTGAGGAAGACTCATCCAGGTTCTGTTCGATTTCGCCGCGCACCGGCCCGGCATCGACGACCGTGCCTTCGACGCTGCGGAGCAGGCCGTCGGAGAGCGCCGCCAGCGCGGGCGCCGGCGCCGGGTGCGGCTCCATCTCCGCGCACCATGCGCCCAGCAGAAGCCACAGCGCGGCCAGCGGCAGCCATGCAATGCGCTGTGCGCGGAAGGCCGCTACGCCGCACAGCACAGCCACCAGCGCCAGCGCAATGAGCACCAGGCTGGGCCGCAGATAGAGTGCCCGCTCGACGGCTATCCCGGCGGCAAAGAGCCATGCCGCATGAAAGAGTGGGACCGATCCCAGCGCGACAGGCGCGCCTATGGCTTGCTCGGAGTTGGGTGATTCGGATTGCATCGCGCTTGAAAGCAGAAAAAGCTGTTCTGGCCCTCAAGCCTATCAGGCGCGCCGCAACTGGACCACAGTTTCCAGGTGAAAAGTCTGCGGAAAGAGGTCGGCAAGGGTGATGGACTGGATTTGGTAGCCGGAGGCGACCAGTGTGCGCAGGTCGCGAGCCAGTGTGGCAGGGTCGCAGGAGACATATGCTACGGCGAGGGCGGCGATCTCGGCGAGCAGCGCGCAGGTCTCCGCGCCCAGTCCAGTGCGCGGCGGGTCCACGACGATCAGGCCGGGGCGTTCTCCCATGCGGCTGCGGCGAAGGAAGGCCAGGGTTTCCGCCTTGACGGCCACGCCGGCCGTGCCGCGAAGGTTTTCCTCCAATGCCGCCGTGGCCGAGGGGGCGGACTCAACGGCCACCACGCGATCAAACCGGGCCGCAAGCTGCCGCGCAAAGAGGCCGACGCCGGCAAAGAGATCCCAGGCCAGCCTGCCGCTTTGGCCGGCGGTGACCCGCTCAACGAGCGCGTCTACCAGCCAGCGGTTGACCTGAAAGAAAGCGCCATGGTCCACGCGATAGTCGAAGTCGGCCGCATGGTAGTCGAGCGATGCCGCGCCCCATTGCGCGATGGTGCATGGCTGAAGCCCGGAATCTCCGTCGATGACCAGCTCCGCCCCGGTGAGCGATGGGATTCGCTCGTGAAGCGCCAGCGCCACTTCGTCGAAGCGCAGTTTGGATGGGTTTGCGATGAAGGCCGTAGCCAGCAGCGCGGTTTCGGCGGGGTTGCAGAAGAGCGCAATCTCCCTGGGGCGCAGCAATGGGGCAAAGCCACGCGTAACCTCAGCAAATGCCTGCGCGGCCGCGACCAGCAAAGGCGCCGCAATGGGGCACTCGCGCATGGGAACCACCGCGTGCGAGCGTCGGCCGCGATAGCCCAGGTTCCCGGCCGCATCGAAGGCCAGACGGATACGGTTGCGGTAGCACCACGGCTCGCCGGAGAGTACGGCAATCTCAGCGGACACGGTCACGCCGCCGCGCTCCAGCGTCTCGCGCAGAATTGCCTGTTTGAAGGCCAATTGGCTCTTATAGTCCGTGTGCTGGTAATGGCAGCCGCCGCAAACGCCGAAGTGCGAGCAGGCGGGCACAACGCGCTCTGGTGCGGCGCGGACAATCTCCTCGGCCTCGGCAATCGCATAGCCGGGCTTGCTCTGCGTAATGCGCACCCGCGCCTGCTCGCCGGGCAAAGTAAGCGGCACAAAAACGGCCTTGCCCTCCAGCCGAGCCAGAAATGCGCCGCCGTAGATCGCCTTCTCGATTTCGACGAGCTGCATATTGGAGGGAGGCGGGGGGTTTAACCTCCGCGTAACGCCAGCAGAATAAACGGGGGCTTTAGCCTTGGAGGACTGCTTCCCGGATTTTTTTCCGGCAGAAAGCTTCTTCGCGGCCTGTTTGGCTCGACGCTGCATTGTGATTTGTTTTCTGGGCGTCATTGCTGGCTCATGTAAAAGAGGCTGAGACGCGGCAGGTTGTAATGCACCAGCAACTGCTTCTGCACAAACTGCCGCTCCACCTGGCGCAGTTGAACGGCGCCCATGCGGCTGCGATAGGGTGCCAGCTCACGGGCCGCGTGCTCTTTGAGGCCCACCAGCAACTCTTCCGGAGCCGCCGCCGTTAAAGCGGCAAACAGCTTCTCTTCGAGAACGGTGAGGATGCGTTCGAGCGCCTCCAAATCGTGAGCCGCGGCGCTATCATCCGTCACGGCAGCGCGCGCCTCGGTGGCCAGTTGGCGCAGCCGGGCGGCGGTTGCGGCGCAAGCTTCGGGAGCCACACTCGCCGCATCCAGCGCGGCGGCGGCGGTTTCCAGGTGCGCGGCCACACGCTCCTCTTCAAAGCCTGATTCGCGGACGACAGTAGTTGCACCGGGAGCCGTGCCGGCGGCGGCCGTGCGCAATTCCTCGGCTGCTACCATCACCGCCTGCACGCACCAAGCCAGGCCGTTCACGCGCTGCATCCGACCGCGCTTTTGCCGCGCCTCGTACTTGTCGAAGGCCGCGTCAATGCCGCGCAGCGCCGCGTCCAGCGGTATCCCGGCCTCGCGCCACGTCTCGATCAGCGCCCAATCCAGCGTTGAGAGCAATAGAAGCGCCCCACGCCGCTGTTGGAAGCGCTCTTCGATCTCCGTGAAGTAGTTGAAGTAATTCAGCACATGCGTAGCCTCAATGCGGCCGGCTGCGCGGCTTGGCGATGCGGTTGCGCTCGAAGAGGATCAGCAGGCCATCGAGGGTGAGCATATCGTCGATCTCAGCGATGAAGCGCGAGTCCTCGGCGATCTGCCTCGCCAGGCCGCCTGTGGCGATGACCCGCGCCGGTGCGCCCAATTCGGCCCCCAGCTCAGCAATGATGCGCTCCAGGATGCCGTCCACCAAACCGATGTAGCCGAAATACAGCCCGCTCTGCAGGTGGGTGACGGTGTTGGTGCCAATGACCTTGGCGGGGCGTTTGATGTCCACGCGAGTGAGCCGCGCTGCGCGGGAAAAGAGCGCCTCGGCGCTGAGGCCCAGGCCAGGCGCAATCGCTCCTCCCAGGTACTCGCCCTTGGCTGAGATCACATCGAAGGTCGTCGCCGTTCCGAAGTCCACCACCACGCAAGGGCCGCCGTAGCGCTCGAAGGCGGCGACGGCGTTCACCAGACGGTCGGCGCCCAAGTCCGCCGGAGTCTCCTGCAAGATCGGCATTCCCGTCTTGATCCCCGGCTCGACAAAGAGCGGCTGCGTATGAAAGTAGTTCTCGCAGACCTCGCGCAGCGTTCCCTCCACCGGCGGCACCACCGAGGAGATGATGATGTGCGAGACCTGGCTGGGGGCCATACCGTTCATCTCAAAGAGATTGACGAACAGTACGCCATACTCGTCAGCGGTCTGCGTGCGGTGCGTTGTGACGCGCCAGTGCGCGGCCAGTTCCGGCTTTTCGCCTTCAAGCCGGTAAAGCCCCAGCACCGTATTCGTATTGCCCACATCGATTGCCAGCAGCATTGTCTTTCTCAGCTTAGCTCTACCGCGCGAATACCGCCGGTCTGCACGGTAATCAATCCATCCTCGGTCTGCACCCGCAAGAATCCATGTTTGTCCAGTCCAGCCGTAACGCCCGCGCAAGCCTGCGGGCCATGCACTTCAACCCATCGCCCGCGAATCCAAGTCGAAGCCTCTTCGACGCGCGCGGGAATCGTTGACCCCGCCGCCGGATCAGCCAGCCCAAGTGCTTCTCGCTCCAGCGATTCTAGCAGGAAAACGAGTAAATCCTGGCGCGATACTCTCCTGCCAGCCTCCAAATCAAGTGAAGTAGCGGGTGTGGCCAAATTAAGAACGAAGGTCCCCTGATGGACATTGATGCCCACACCGACCACCACAAAATCAACCGAGCCGCCTGAAGTCTTCGACTCGACCAGGATGCCGCCAACCTTATGTGGGCCAATAAGAAGATCATTAGGCCAGCGCAAATCGACGCTCAGTCCGGCGGCGAAGCGAATCGCCTCGGCGGCTGCCAGTCCCGCGGCCAGCGGAAGCAGCGGCAGACGGACAGCGGGAACCTGCGGGCGCAGCAGCACGCTTACGTAGAGCCCGTCGCCCGCAGCCGAATCCCAGGCATGATCGCCGCGCCCGCGGCCGGCCAGTTGCTCATCGGTAAAGTAGACCGAGCCGTGCGGCGCCCCGCAGCGCGCGGCATAGATCGCATCGGAGTTCGTGGAGTCAGTTTGTGGAGAATAATGCAGCTTGCCCGCAAAGATAGTTCCGGCAAGCGCAAATTCAAGCGCCGCAAGATCGTACACGGCTACGCCGTTTCAGCGGCAATGCGCATCGAGATGTTCGCTGCCTTGGCCGAGTGGGTCAGCGCGCCCACGCTGATGAAGTCCACGCCCGTTTCGGCGTAGGCGCGAATGTTGTCCAGAACGATGCCGCCCGAGGCCTCGATTGGAATGCCGTTCCCGGTCTCTCCTCTTGTTGCCTTTCTGATCCGTTCCACCGACTTCTTCACTTCCTTCGGCGTCATGTTGTCCAGCAGAATCGCCTCAGCGCCGAATTGAAGCGCTTCTTCAAGCTCCTGCTCGCTGCGCGCCTCCACCTGCACGCGCTGGCCCTTCTCGCGCCGTTCGAGCGCCTGCTTGAGCACCACGGGCAGCCCCCCGCCCAGCGAGATGTGGTTGTTTTTGATAAGAATGCTGCTGGCCAGGTCGAGGCGGTGATTGGTTCCTCCGCCGCACAGCACGGCGTACTTCTCCAAGGTGCGAAGGCCCGGAACCGTCTTGCGCGTATCGAGTACGCGAGCGCCAGTACCGTCGATGGCGTCCACAAACTGCCGCGTCAGCGTTGCAATGCCGCTCAGGTGCTGCATCAGATTCAGAATCACACGCTCGCAACTCAACAGCGCACGGGCGTTGTGGCGGATGACGGCCAATACCTGGCCATCATGCACGCGTACGCCGTCGAAGATCTCTGGATGGCTGATTACCTCGAAGCGGGTCTGCGCCGGGGCGCGCCGGTCGAGGTGGGCAAAAATCTCCAGGATGCGCGGCACCGATCCCAGGCCGCAAACCACCATCTCCTGCCGCGCAATAATCGAGCCGGTCGCGCGCAGGCCGGGGTCGATGGTAAGATTGGTCGTGGTGTCGCCAGCTGCCTGATCTTCAATCAGCGCCCGCTCCAGCAATGCGTCGATGCTGCTGCTCTTCCAATCCATGATTCCTATTCCACACAATCAGGCAAGCGCTTGATCCTTCTTGCTCAAGAGAAAGTTATAAATGATCCGCTTGGCGCGTTCATCAACTTGAGGGCCGAGGGAAATAAACTGAGTTCCGTTGCTTCGATAGATTTGCAGCGAACTCTCCGGCTTGTCGCCGGAACTTCCTTCAACAAGTTTTTGCCACAAGCCCGGTTTGCCCTGCTTGCGCTTGTCAATCAGCGTGATCTCTCCGAGGTCTTTATACCAGAGCACGGAGACAATGTTACGGGCATCTCGCGCCATGATTCCACTGGCCGCCAGGAGAAAGAATTGAGAGTAGCCGGCAGCAAACGATCGCGCGCCGGCGAGGTCAACAATCGCAAGGGCCGAGCCAAGCCTTCCCAGGTGGTCGGCGATCATCTGCTTGATCTCCTCTGTGAATTGCGAGGCGACAAGGCAGCCTGGCACGCCGTCAAACGTGAGGGCCGGCGTCTCCTGAACGCTCCGGGGCGGGGTATAAACGCTGTCCATAGGGCTTCTGTCCACTGTAGTTCTTGCCGCGGGGGCGCTCTCCGCCGGCGTTTCCACAGCGGCTCCAGTGTGCGCCTTAAGCTCTCTCCAGGCGACTTGGATTTGCTTGAAATGTTCTTCAGCGTCCGCCCTCAGGCTGGCGTAGTTCTCATAGAGATCGGGATGCCATTGCTTGATAGCCTCTCGATAAGCCTCTTCAACCTCTGATTCCGAGGGTATTCCGTACGCGATTCCCAGCGTCCGATAATGTTGCCGGCATTGAGCACAGTCGCAAGACATACCTTATCTTCCTTTGTTCAGATTATCTAACGCCGCGCGCGCCTTTTCAACAAGCAGCCGCGTCTCGGCTTCCTGCTTCCTCAAACCCTCGACCACCTGCGCCGGAGCCTTGGCCAAAAAGCTCTCGTTTCCCAACTGCCGCTCGGCGGAGATTAGACCTTTCTCATACTTCGCAATCTCTTTGTCTAGACGCTCGCGTTCGGCGGTTACGTCAATCTTGGGCCGGTTGATGCCGACGTCAAAGGCGGGGGTGGAATGCTTGGCGAGGCCCGCCGTGATTTCGGATACGAGGCTCACTTTGTTCACACGCGCGAGGCGTTCGACGATGGCGCTCGATTCCGTGAAGAGCCCCTGGTAAATTACGTCAGTCCGTACCTCGACCGGCGTGATGGCTTTTTCCTCGAAACCGGTCTCCTTGCGCAATGCGCGGATTTCAACGATGAGTCTTTGCACGAGTTCCATGGCGTTGAGCGCATCGTTGTCGATGGTCTCTGCGGCCTTGGGGTAGCTGATGAGCGCAATCGACTTAGCCGGAGGATTGCCGTCATAGACTGCGTGCCACAGCTCCTCAGTGATGAAAGGCATGAAGGGCGAAAGCAGGCGCAGTGCCGCTTCAAAGACGGAAACCAGCGTGGTAAGTGCGGATTTCGTTTGCTCTTTGTCTGCTGTCTCGGAGAAATCTAGCCGCAGCTTGACGATTTCTAAGTACCAATCGCAGAAACTTCCCCAGAAAAACTGATAAATCGTATTGGCCGCGTCGTCGAAGCGATAATTATCAAGAGACTGGTTGACCTTGGTCGCAGTCGAATGCAGTTCTGCGACAATCCAGCGGGCTTCGAGTGGTGCGTCATTGCCGACCGTGGGCATTCCGCCCAGTGTGGCCGGATCGACGGTGATGCCAATCTCGGCGGCACGGTCCACATTCATAAACAGGAAGCGGGCGGCGTTCCATATCTTGTTGGCGAAGGCGCGGTAGCCCTCGGTGCGGGCCACGTTGAAGGCAATGTCGGTGCCCGGCGAAGCCATCGAGGCCAGCGTGAAACGCACCGCATCCGTCCCGTACTGCTTGACGATCTCGATGGGATCAACGACGTTGCCCTTGGTCTTGGACATCTTCTCGCGGTTGGCGTCGCGCACCAGGGCGTGAATATAAACCTCGCGGAATGGAACAGAATCCGCCAGCGAGCGAGCGCTCCCGTCGGGCATCGGCACATCGCCGGCGAACCAGCAGCCGAACATGATCATGCGCGCGACCCAGAAGAAGAGAATGTCGAAGCCGGTGACTAATAGGCTCGTGGGATAAAAGGCGTCGAAGTCGCCTCGATTTTCCGCTGTAATGTTAGGCCAGCCGAAGACGGAAACCGGCAGCAGGCCTGCGGAGAACCATGTGTCGAGAACATCGGTCTCCTGCGTAATCTTCTCTGAGCCGCAATGAGCGCAGACGGTCGGATCGATGCGGGCGACGGTGATCTTGTGACAGGCGGAGCAATGCCATGCGGGGATGCGATGACCCCACCAGAGCTGGCGCGAGATGCACCAGTCGTGGATGTTTTCCATCCATTCCAGATAGACCTTTTCATACTGATCGGGAACGATGCAAATCGCTTTGTTGCCCTGCGCATTGGGTTTGACTGCCGCGATTGCCTTTTCCGCCAGCGGCTGAATTTTGATGAACCATTGCGTCGAGAGGCGCGGCTCGACAACCGTCTTGCAGCGGTCGCAATGGCCAACGTTGTTGGTATGGTCCTTGATTCCCGCTAAGAGGCCCTGTGCTTCGAGGTCGGCAATAATCTTCTTGCGCGCGGCGTAACGATCGAGGCCCGCGTAGGGCCCGCCATCGGCGTTGATGCGGCCTTCGGCGTCCATCACATTGATCGATGGCAGATGATGGCGCTCGCCGAGAGCAAAGTCATTCGGGTCGTGGGCCGGAGTTACCTTGACCGCGCCGGTACCGAAGTCGCGGCTGACCCACTCATCAAGTATGATAGGGATTTCACGACTCACCAGCGGCAGGCGGAGCTTCTTTCCATGCAAGTGCAAATAGCGCTCGTCTTCAGGATGAATAGCAACAGCTACGTCGCCGAGCATGGTCTCGGGGCGCGTCGTTGCCACTGTCAAAAACTCGTCACTATCCTTCCCATCTTCACCTATAACTGGGTAACGTATCTCCCATAAGTGGCCTTTTTGTTCCTCGTGAAATACTTCCAGGTCACTTATCGCTGTTTGGCAGCGTGGACACCAGTTCACAATGTAAGCGCCGCGATAGATTAGATTCTGCTCATGTAGGCGGACAAAAGCTTCTCGCACCGCAACCGATAATTTCTCGTCCATCGTGAAGTATTCGCGCTGCCAATCGAC
This sequence comes from Acidobacteriaceae bacterium, assembly GCA_003134855.1. Taxonomy (GTDB): domain Bacteria; phylum Acidobacteriota; class Terriglobia; order Terriglobales; family Acidobacteriaceae; genus Telmatobacter. Next base: position 24,157 of record PLCS01000005.1, on the reverse strand, counting down.
CGATGCGCCCAGACGCTTCATCTGGCCGAGAATTGCGCCGCCGTAGTGCTGTCGCCACTTCCATACCCGCTCGACGAAGGCCTCGCGGCCAAGCTGCTGGCGCGACAACCCCTCGCTGGCCAACTGCCGCTCGACCATCATCTGCGTGGCGATGCCCGCGTGATCGGTGCCGGGCAGCCACAGGGCGCGGCGGCCACTCATGCGCTGCCAGCGGGTGAGAATGTCCATCTCCGTCTGGTTGAGCATGTGGCCCATGTGCAGACGGCCGGTGACGTTGGGCGGCGGCAGCAGGATGGTAAACGACTGGCCGTTCAGGCCTTGGTTCGCTTCGCGCGGGGCGGCCGGGTCGGTCGTCGGCTGCGCGAAAAGTTTCTCGCGCACCCAGTATTCGGCCCAGTGATCTTCAATGGCGGCGGGGTCGTAGGCTTTGGGCAGGTCGTGGGGCATGAGGGTTGTCATCGAGTCCCCGATGGTTTGCGCAAATCCCTCTCGCAGAGAGGTTTCGAGCCTGGGGTCTACTCCTCACTTTAACAGACGGGGAACGAATTGCGGGTCAGCGGGCGGTCCGCACCAGCGCAATTGCATGAACGGCGATCCTGCTCACTATCCGTTACAGGATGCGAAAGCCGCGCAAGATAGTGCGGCTTTGTTCAAACAACCGGTTCCCGCTCAATTGGCTCGATGACGCCGTTCCTTGCCCTGCGGCAATCCGTCACACTCTCTAAAGCTATGTGCCATGCTATCGATGGTGGCTTGTACAGTGTATAACTCCGCGCTCGGCGCGGCGATTTTGAAGATAAATAGTCTCTTGTGGCTGAGCGCGGCCGCTACCCGGATGATCATGCGCCCGCGCGGACCCGGACAGAACATGGTGAAATAGGCGCCGGAAGCGCCGGTAACCGTAACCTTGCCCTCCGCCAGCACTTCCGCGGCGGGGCACATATGCCACACCAGGGACTTGTTGACTTCGAGAAACTGGTCAACTGTGTCGCCGGCTTCGGTCTCGGCAGCCGCCACGCTGACGCTGACCTCCCCGTTCAGGAACGTGACTTCATTTGAACCTTCCTGCTTGCGAAGCTCCCAGCCGGCGGGTGCTTCAATGGCAAAGAGGCCATCCGGACTTAGATAGACGTGTCCAGAATCCTTCTGGGCGGCGAGCATTGTTTGTCCGCCAACCAGATTCCACGCAGCCGCGAAGGCCGGCAGCAGAATTGCAAGGTCTACCTGGCTCATACTCATCTGCATTGCACTTTCCTTCCAATAAAATCCTGTTCACGTAGATAAAGAAGTTTCGATTCCCCCGCTCAGGGGCGTTCTGATTCCAAAATGCTTCTCATTAGAGAGTGCGAGAAGCGAGAGGAAGATGCGTCACGAGAAGGAGAAACCTGGATTTTGGCTTTTGAGCCTGGGAATCCAGATCTTCGGCGGTCTGGTTCCTAAATGCTTCTCGATATCGATAGTGAAGAAAGAGAGCAAAACGTGTCAGAAAAATTTGAAAATCATCCTGGCGACACTTGCTCCGGGAACGGCGGCTCGGCGGGCTCCCTCGCCTCCTCCGTTACAATGGAGTGAAGCGCCTGCCGCTCCGGGGATTGGAATCCCTGGTTCGCCAGGCGCTCGGAGCAGGATGCTAACCAAAAACTTGACCGAAGCCCTTACGTTTGATGACGTGTTGCTGGTGCCCGCCTACAGCGAAGTTGTGCCTGTGCAGGTGAGCACGCAGACTCAGCTGACCCGCGAGATTGTGCTGAATACGCCGCTGTTGTCGTCGGCGATGGACACGGTGACCGAGTCGCGGATGGCCATCGCCATGGCGCAGCAGGGCGGCATCGGCATTGTGCACCGCAATCTGACCATCGTCGACCAGGCCGGCGAGATCGACAAGGTGAAACGCTCAGAGAGCGGGATGATCGTGGACCCGGTGACCATCGGCCCGGATCAGATGATCGGCGACGCTCTCGAAGTGATGCGGCGCTACAAGATTTCCGGCGTGCCGGTCACGCAGGGAAAACGGCTGGTGGGCATCCTGACCAACCGCGATCTGCGCTTTGAGACGCGCACCGATGTGCCGGTCGGCGATGTGATGACCAAGGAGCATCTGATTACGGTTCCAGTGGGCACCACGCTTGAAGAGGCCGAGCAGATTTTGCACCAGCATCGCGTGGAAAAGCTGCTGGTGGTGGACGATCAGTACAACCTCAAGGGCCTTATTACGGTAAAAGACATTCAGAAAAAGCTGAAGTACCCCAGCGCCAGCAAGGACGAAAAAGGCCGTTTGCGGGTGGGCGGCGCCATCGGGGCGACGGGCGATTTTCTGGAACGGGCGGCGGAGCTGGTACGGGCGCGCGTGGATGTGCTGGCCATCGACTCGGCGCACGGGCACTCGTCGCGGGTGCTGGAGGCGGTGCGCGAGGTAAAGAAGGCCTTCCCCGGCGTGGGCCTGTTGGCCGGCAATGTGGCCACCTATGAGGGGGCGCTGGCGCTGATTGACGCCGGGGCCGACGCGATCAAGGTGGGCATTGGGCCCGGCTCGATTTGCACCACGCGCATGGTCACCGGCGCGGGAATGCCGCAGATTACAGCAATTTCCGAGGCTGCGCGCGCCGCGCGCGAGCACGGGATTCCGGTGATTGCCGACGGCGGCATCAAATATTCGGGCGAGATCACCAAGGCCATCGCCGCCGGGGCCAGTTCGGTGATGATCGGCTCGCTCTTTGCCGGCGTGGATGAGAGCCCCGGCGAGACCATTCTCTACCAGGGACGCAGCTTCAAGAGCTATCGCGGCATGGGTTCGCTGACCGCCATGAGCCAGGGTTCGGGCGAGCGCTACTTCCAGAGCACCGCCGACCTGGCCAGCGCCGAGTTGGGCAGCGAGGGGGTCGTCCAGCGCGAGCGCGCCAGCCAGAACCGGCTGGCCAAGTTTGTTCCTGAAGGCATCGAGGGGCGCGTGCCTTACCGCGGGCCGCTTGAATCAATGGTCTTCCAGTTAGTCGGAGGGTTGCGCTCCGGCATGGGCTACCTGGGTTGCGCAACCATCCGCGATCTTCAGGAGAAGGCGCAATTTGTGCGCATCAGCGGCGCCGGCCTGCGCGAGAGTCACGTGCATGATGTGATCATCACACGAGAGGCGCCCAACTATCATGTCGAATAGCAGGGGAGGCCTCAAGTTCTGGTTGAGCGCATGGCTTCCGGTGGCAATCGGTATCGGAATTATTTTATTGGAGTCCTCGGATCTCTTTGGCGCCAACCACACCAGCCGCCCGCTGCGCCAGCTTTGGGAGGCCATCTTCGGACCCGTTACGAATGTCCGTTGGAACGTGATTCATTTCATGATCCGCAAGTGCGGGCATTTTTTTGGCTACGGGTTTATCGGTGTGGCTTGGCTTCGCGCCTGGTGGATGACTCTGCCGCAATCTCACTTTCTCGAAGACACTTTTCTTTCGCTGCTGGGAACTTCCCTGGTCGCTAGTTTGGATGAGCTGCATCAGAGTTACATCCCCAACCGCACCGGCTCGCCCTGGGATGTACTGCTGGATTGCACGGGGGCACTTACACTGCAGTTAATTGTTTATATCTATCTGCGCCTCCTGAGGCCCAAGCGGCTGACGCGGGCGGAGTAATCCTGCCTATTGAGGCTTTTTAGCTTTTGGAAGCTCGTGATCTGCCGGAAATGATTTCGCTGTGTGAGCGCGAACCGTTTCCACGATACGCCCAACGATGTCAGAAGCATCTTGCCAGGTGATCCTGATCCAGCCATTTTGCAGCAAAACGACACGATCTGTTCCATCGGTTTGTGCGACGTAGCCCCCATAACGGCAGTAATTCCGCCATTCCCTCGCGCTAATGTCCATGATCTTCATGCCATGGCGCACGCTCTGCACTGGAATGTGATCGAAGGCAGAATCCTTAATATCGTCGCCACAGTCGGCGTTATATCTCCACTCCTTGCCGCACAGCACCAGTCCACTTTCTTCCGTCGGTTTCCCCACTGCCTCTTTGACGATGACGTCGTTGTCATATGCCATCGATTCCGGGTCAGGGCAAATAAGACGAATGTAATCGCCAGGTCCATCGTGTTCTTCCACGAGATGCCACGCGGCCGGATAGGAAAACGAAAACGGCCATTTCTGGCTATCGAATCGCTTCCACACGCCCTTCCCATCACATTCAATTTTGGGAACAACGGATAGGTGAACAGGCTCGGCATTGTCGCTGCCAGTGGGCGTCCATTGCCCGAGAAAGAGATTGTCAGTAAGCTGCCCTTGAAGACGGCCGATAGGAGCTAAGGTTTCAGAATCAAATGCTGCACTGTCAGCTCCAGCGGAGAGATCGATTCCACTGGGCTTCCACATTCCCCCTAGAAGGATCGGCTTCCAATCGCCATTCGGCTCGTAGAACAAACCGACAACGCCTGATCCACCTCGATTAAGGTACATTTTCACAGTCTTGGAACCAAGGACGCCCTCCAGCCAATACTCTGCCTTTGGAGCCAACTCCAGATTGTGTGTCGTTGGACAGAAGCCGGTCTGCTCGCCGGCGGTTTCATCCGGCTCACTGCTGGGAGCGGTTTGAGCCGACGCCGTCAAAGCACACAGGAAAAGAGCTAGCAAATTCACGACGATTCGCATGGTGGAATCTTACATCATAGAACAACTCCAGCATCATAGATCGGCTCTCCTACCCACTTCGCCAAAAAGCGCGAAAAGGACGGGGCACGGACGGCTCGCAGAGCCAAGCAATCAAAAAGCTGAGCAAACAAAGCACGGGCGCATCCCGCGAGGAGATGCGCCCGTGCTTGCCTTCCGAGCGAAGGATGAAATCGCCGAAGAAGCGCCGTTCTTACGCGGCTTCTTCCTTGATTTCCTTGACTTCCTTGATTTCTTCGGTCTTGGACTCTTCCAACTGCTTTTCCAGATCGGCGCGCTTTTTGGCCTTGATATCGTCGCGCTTCTGGCGTTTGGCATCGAGCTGCTTTTCGGCGCCCAGAAGTTCGATGAAGGCCTTTTCGCCGCCATCGCCCTTGCGGAAGCCGGTGCGGACGATGCGCAGATAGCCGCCAGCGCGGTCGCCGTAGCGTGGCGCGACGGTATCGAAGAGCCGCTCGACGGATTTGTCGGTCATGAGAAAGCTGAGGGCCTGACGGCGCGAGTGCAGATCGCCCTTCTTGCCCAGGGTAATCATCTTTTCCACCAGCGGACGGACGGCCTTGGCCTTGGTCAAGGTGGTCTCGACGCGGTCCTCTATAATGACGGACGTAGTCAGGTTGCGCAACAGCGCGCGACGATGGCTGGTGTTGCGTCCGAGCTTGAATCCTGCATTGCGATGGCGCATGGTGTATTACTCTCTTTCGAATTTTCTTGAGCTTTCAGCTCTCAGCCTTCAGCTCTCAGTTTTCCGTGCCCAGAATTGCGGCCTAAATCGCCGCGCGATGATCGCCTGGGCGGCTGTTGGCTGAAAGCTGATAGCTGACAGCTGCTTTTAGAAGTTCTCGGTCTCGGTGGGCAACTGCAGGTCCACGGAATCCAGCGGCTCGTCCTCATCGTCGAAGTGGCTGTAGTTGGCGGCCAGAGCGGTGGCGGGCGGGATGCTGGTGGGTCCGGGGACGGCGTTGCCCTGGTCGTCGATCTTCATGCCCAGCGAGAGGCCCATCTGGGCGAGGATTTCCTTGATCTCGTTGAGGCTCTTGCGGCCGAAGTTCTTGGTTTTGAGCATCTCGGCTTCGGTCTTCTGCACCAGCTCGCCGATGGACTGGATGTTGGCGTTCTTGAGGCAGTTGTAGCTGCGGACCGACAGCTCTAGCTCTTCGACGGAGCGGTTGAGGTGGTCGTTGCGCAGCATGGAGCGGCTTTCGTCGCCACGGCCGTCGGACTCGATCTCCTCCTCGAAGTTGATGAAGATGTTCATGTGGTCCTTGAGCAGCTTGGCGGCCAGGCCGACGGCGTCGGCGGGCAGCACGGCCCCGTTGGTCCACACTTCCAGGCCGAGCTTGTCATAATCGGTGATCTGACCCAGGCGGGCGGCTTCCACCACGTAGTTGACGCGGCGCACGGGCGAGTGGACCGAGTCCACCGGGATGAAGCCAATGCCCAGGTCGGCGTCGAAGTTCTTGTCGGCGGAGATATAGCCGCGGCCACGCTTGAGGCGCATCTCCATGTCCAGCTTGCCGCCTTCGGAAAGGGTGGCAATGTAGATGTTCTTGTCCAGGATTTCGACGTCGCCATCGGCTTCGATCATGCCGGAAGTGACCACGCCGGGCTGGTCGGCTTTCAGGTACAGCGCCTTCGGCCCCTCGCCGGCGAGCTTGAAGGGAACCTGCTTGAGGTTCAAAATGATGTCTGTTGCGTCCTCAACGACGCCCGAGATGGACTGGAACTCGTGAAGCACGCCTTCGATGCGAATGGCGGTGACCGCGGCGCCCTCGATGGAGCTGAGCAGGGTACGGCGCAGCGCGTTGCCGATGGTGGTGCCAAAGCCGCGCTCAAAGGGCTGGGCGCTGAACTTGCCGTAGGTGTTGGTGAGCGTCTCGGCATCGACCGCCAGCCGCTTGGGTTTTTGAAATCCTCTCCAAAGCATATCCGTGTCTCTTTTCCCGCTCGGCATGTACGTCGCGATGCATTTTGCGGCGGCCGGGCAAGTTCTCCTTCGTGTTGAGTTGTCAGTTCTCAGTTCTCAGTTCTGAGTTCTCAGAAAAAGCCCGATTCGGCATCCACTGACAACTGAGAACTGACAACTGAGAACTGTTCACTGTTACTTCGAGTACAGTTCGACGATGAGCTGCTCATTGATGGGCAGGTTTACGTCCTGGCGTTTGGGCAAATGCAGCACGCGTCCCGAGAGGTTCTCGAAGTTGGCTTCGAGCCAGGCCGGCACCGGGTTCTGGGCGGCGTACTGCGCGCCCTGTTCGATGATGACCAGCTTCTTGGCGTTGTCGCGAACCTTGATCTCGTCGCCTGCGTTCACCTGGTAAGAAGGAATGTTGACCTTGTGTCCGTTGACTTCGACGTGGCCGTGGCGGACGACCTGGCGAGCCTGGCGGCGCGAGAGGGCAAAACCCAGCCGGAATGCCACATTGTCCAGGCGGCGCTCCAACTGTTGGATCAGCAGCTCGCCGGTGACGCCGGCAGCCTGGTTGGCCTTCTCATAGTAGGCGCGGAACTGGCTTTCCAGCGTGAAGTACATACGCTTGGCCTTCTGCTTTTCGTGCAGTTGCAGGCCGTAGCCGACGATCTTGGCCTTGCGGTCCTTGCCGTGCATTCCGGGAGGAAAGTTGCGTTTCTCCAGGGGGCAACGGTCGGAGGCGCATTTCGCGCCCTTCAAAAAAAGCTTGGTAGCCTCGCGACGGCAGAGGCGGCAGACTGCTCCGGTATAACGTGCCATTTCTTCTCCTGACTTCAGATGACGGCCGGTTTACATCTCCGGAGGAGATTTCCTCCCGGCCCTAGTTTGAGGGACCAGGGACTAAGGGACTAAAGCTGATTCAATTGATTTGGCTTTTCCCTACGTCCCTAGTCCCTACGTCCCTGCCGCGTCTTAGACGCGGCGTCTCTTCGGCGGACGGCAGCCGTTGTGCGGCACCGGCGTCACGTCGCGGATGGTGCGCACCTCGATGCCGGCGGCAGCCAAGGCGCGGATGGCCGACTCGCGGCCCGAACCCGGACCGGAGACGCGCACATCGACCGCGCGCATGCCGTGGTCGCGCGCCATGCTGGCGGCGTTCGAGGCCGCCTGCTGCGCCGCGAAGGGCGTACCCTTGCGCGAGCCGCGGAAGCCCAGCGAACCCGAACTCTTCCAGCTCAGCGTGTTGCCCACCTGGTCGGTGATGGTGACGATGGTGTTGTTGAAGGTGGCCTGCACGTACGCAATGCCAAACGGCACATTTTTGCGTTCGCGCTTCTTGAACTTCTTGTTCTTGCTTGGCTTGCCGGCAGCGGATTTGCCGGCCTTCTGCTCTGCTTTGGCCATTATGTTTTACCCGTCGCTTTCTTCTTGCCGGCAATTGTGCCCTTGCGCGGGCCCTTGCGGGTGCGGGCGTTGGTGTGGGTGCGCTGGCCGTTCACCGGCAAACCCCGCCGGTGGCGCGTGCCGCGATAGCTCTGAATATCGATCAGGCGCTTGATGTGCATCTGGACGTCCTTGCGCAGGTCGCCCTCGACGTTTCCTTCGTCCTCGATCACCTGGCGGATGCGGTTGACCTCGTCCTCGCCCAGATCCTGGATCTTCTTGAAGGCGTCAACATTTGCCTTCTCCAGAATCTTGAGCGCGCGGGGATCCCCAATGCCAAAGATGTATGTGAGCGCGATTCTTGCCTGCTTGTTGCGGGGCAGATCGACGCCAGCAATACGTGCCATTGAAATTCCTTTGCGACTTCGGTTGTGCGCCCCCGGACTCAGCCGGTTCGCGCGGGTGGAACGGATCGCCTCCAGAGGTTCATCGCAAGCCTTGACTCAGGCTAACTAGCCTCTTATCAGTTCTCAGTCGTCAGTTCTCAGTTGTCAGTAAAAGACGAGTTCACAGAGAGAGCTATTCTGAGAACTGGGAACTGAGAACTGCCGTGGAGCTTTCCGCAATTTGCCAGGCTCCCAACTATCCCTGGCGCTGCTTGTGCTTTGCGTTTTCGCAGATCACCCTGACCACCCCTCGACGGGTGATGACCTTGCATTTCACGCAAATTTTCTTGACCGATGCACGGACTTTCATTTGCTGCTGCCCTTCTCCGCGCTCAAAATCCAGGCGCGGGGTTAAAAAACTTACTTGTAGCGGTAGACGATCCGCCCGCGATTCAGGTCGTAAGGACTCAGTTCCACGGCCACGCGGTCGCCGGGAAGAATTTTGATGAAGTTTTTGCGCATTCTGCCCGAGACATGGGTCAGCGCCTCGTGATTGTTCTCGAGCTTGACCTTGAACATGGCATTGGGCAGCGTCTCAGTGACCACCGCCATTACCTCAATCATGTCTTCTTTCGACAAACCGCATCCACTTCCGCCGGCGCATTGCTGCCCTACCGGCCTGTGATCCCGAGCGTGCTACTCGGTTAAAACTCTCGCTCCGGTAGCGGTCACCGCCACCGTGTGCTCAAAATGAGCGCTCATGCTTCCATCCGCGGTGACTGCCGTCCAGCCGTCACCCAGAACCACAACATCATGCTTGCCCGCGTTCACCATGGGCTCGATGGCGATCACCATGCCGGCGCGCAGTTTCATGCCCCTGCCGGCTACGCCAAAGTTCGGCACCTGGGGATCTTCGTGCATATGGACGCCGATGCCGTGGCCCACAAAATCCCGTACCACCGAAAACCCTTCGGCTTCGACTACCTTCTGTACCGCGTAGCCGACGTCGCCCAGAGTCGCGCCCGGCTTGACCACGGCAATCGCCGCATTCAACGACGCCTCGGTCACCTTGACCAGTCGCGCCGTCTTCGCGTCGATCTTCTCGCCCACCAGCACGGTAATGGCCGCGTCGCCGCAGTATCCATCCACGAATGCCCCAAAGTCGACCGAAACGATCTCGCCCTCTTTGAGGACCCGCTTGGCCGATGGAATGCCATGCACCACCTCGCTATTCACCGAGGTGCAGAGCACGCATGGAAAACCGTGGTAGCCCTTGAAGGCCGGCTTGGCGCCCAACTCTTTGGTGCGCGCCTCGGCCGCCTTTTCCAGATCTAGAGTCGTTGCGCCCGGCTTGACGAGTCCCCGCACCAACTCGAGAACCTCGCGGACCACCTGGCCCGCACGGCGCATCTTCTCGATCTCCTTGGACGACTTCAGTACTACAGCCACTAACCCAGCTTTCAGCTTTCAGCGATCAGCTTTCAGTCATCAGCTACATCGGTCTGACGGCTGATAGCTGTAAGCTGACGGCTAGCTTCTCAACCGCTCGACGGCGGCAACAATTCCGGCCGCGATCTCCGCGATCGGCCGGCTTCCATCCACTTCGGCAAAGCGCCCCAGAGCCCGGTAATGCTCGACCACCGGCGTGGTCAAGGCCTCGTAGGCGCGCATACGCTCCTCGAAGACCTTCTCCGTGTCGTCGGCTCGCTGGGCCAGCGCGGCTCCGTCTACGTCACAAAAGCCTTCCTTCGCGGGAGGCTTGCCGTAGAGGTTATAAATGCTCTGGCAGACAGGACAATTCCTGCGCCCGGTGATACGGCGCAAGAGTTGATTATAGTCCACCTGAATACTGACGGCAACCAGCGGCAGCGCGCCGCCGAGCGCGGCCAGACGCTCATCCAGCCACTTCGCCTGCACGAGTGTGCGCGGAAAGCCGTCCAGAATGTAACCGTTAGCCGTGTCGGCCTGCTGAAGGCGCACCGCGACCATCTCGTTGACCAGCGTGTCGGGAACCAGCTCGCCGCGGCCCATGATCTCCTTGGCGGTCTTGCCCAGCGCAGTGCCATGCGCCACATTGCCGCGCAGCAGGTCGCCGGTGGAGATCTGCGGAATCCCCCAGACCTTGATCAGTTCCTTGGCCTGAGTACCCTTGCCCACCCCCGGCGCACCCAACAAAAGAATGGGGCCGGGAGTGGTCTTGCGACCCTCTTCCCGACCCGGTGTTACTGTGGAAATAGAAGAAGGCATTACCAGGTTTTCCTTCCGCGAATGCGACCGGAACGCGGGGAGAAGCCGTCATAGTGGCGCATGATCAGCTGCGATTCGATCTGGTTGACGGTATCCATGGCCACACCCACAACAATCAGCAGCGAAGTGCCGCCAAAGTAGAAGTTGACGCCCAGCCCGTGCGTGGTCCAGGCTGGCAGGCTCTCGAAGACCTTGCCGATGAGCCAGATCTTGTCGAAGCGAATGCCGGAGATCAGGAAGGTGGGCACCAGCGAAATAATGATCAGATAGAGGGCGCCGACCAGCGTGATGCGAGTCAGGATGTCGTTAATAAAATCAGATGTGCGCTTGCCGGGACGAATTCCCGGAATGAACGAGCCCGACTTGCGGAAGTTGTCGGCAATGTCGTCCGGCTTCATGATGATGGATACATAGAAGTAAGCGAAGAAGACAATGGCAAACATATAGAGAGCTTCATACCACGGGTAGCCGGGCGTGAGCGCATCGAAGATAGGCAGCCAAAAGCGGCTGGTCTGCACAAATTCCGACTGCCGGAGCAGCATCGGCGCTGAGAGGATGGAGGCGGCGAAGATGACCGGCATGACGCCGCCGGAGTTGACCTTGAGGGGCAAATGGCTGGATTGGCCACCCATCATGCGCCGGCCGACGATGCGCCGTGCGCTCTGGATGGGGATGCGCCGTTCGCTGCGCTCCACGAAGACGATGAAGGCCACCACAGCGAACATGAACACAACCAGCAGAATAATCGCGACGATGGTGAACGAACCCCACTGGTTGGTCTCGACCTTCTGGTACAACTCGAAGACGCCGTGCGGCAGGCCGGCGATGATGCCGGTGAAGATCAGCAGGCTCATGCCGTTGCCGATGCCGCGTTCGGTAATCTGCTCGCCCAGCCACATGATGAAGGCCGTGCCAGTGGTCAGCGTCAGCACCGTCATCATGAGAAAGCCGACGCCCGGATGGAGCACCATGCCGCCTTTTTGCAGCATGAACGCGATGCCGATCGACTGCAAGGCAGCCAGAATCACCGTCATATAGCGCGTCCACTGAGTGATCTTGCGCCGCCCCAGCTCACCTTCCTTCTGGATGCGCGCCAGCGGCTCATAGACCACGGTGAGCAACTGGAAGATGATCGAAGCTGTGATGTAGGGCATGATGCCCAGGGCGAAGACCGTCATGCGGCGCAGGTTGCCGCCGCCAAAGAGGTTCATCAGGCCGAGAGCGGAACCGCCCTGCTGATCGAACATCCGACTCAGTGCATCGGTGTCAACGCCAGGCGTGGGAATCCATGCGCCCAGGCGGTAGACGGCCAGGATGCCGAGCATGAAGAGTACCCGCTTGCGCAGGTCGGGTATCCGAAAGATATTGGCGAACTTCTCAAACATTTCAGCCATTGTTGTTTATCCGCTTCAGGGCGTTTTCCGCCGCTTGAATCTGAATCTTTGCCACTGACCATCTTAACTGTGCAGGGCGCCGCGTGTCCTATCCAGTTCTGCTGGGTGCCCCAGGCTCCCTATCTTGACGCCTTGGAAACCAATTTCCCCTTAGCTGCCACCGGAGCCTCGCCGCCCAGAACCACGGCCTTGCCGCCAGCCTTTTCGATCTTCTCGACAGCCGACTTGGAAAACTTGTGCGCATGAATGGTGAGCGCCGAGGTCAGCTCGCCGGAGCCGAGAATCTTGATGAGAGCCTTTTTGCTCGAAGCCAAACCGAGCTTCTTGTAGTCGTCCTGAGTGATCTCGGTGAGGGCAAGCCCCTCAAGGTGCTCGACGAGCCGGTCAAGATTGACCACTGTGTACTCGGTACGGAAGATGTTGGTAAAGCCGCGCTTGGGCAGACGGCGGTGCAGCGGCATCTGGCCGCCCTCAAAGCCGCGCATCAGGCTGGTGCCGGTGCGGGAGCCCTGGCCTTTGTGGCCGCGGGTTGAGGTCTTGCCCATGCCGGAGCCCATACCGCGACCGACACGCTTGCTCCCGGTGTTGGCTTTCCGCGGAGCGCGTAAATTCGATAGATTTCTCGTTGCCATGATTTCCTCGCTGTAGCGCCGGTGAGGGTTGATCCCTGCCGACTCGCGTAAATGCAGTTCTCAGTCAATAGTTCTCAGTTCTCAGTTAAAAACTGCCCGGACTGAGAACTGGCAACTGAGAACTAATTCTCCAGAATCCGAACCAGGTGCGGAATGGCCTTGACCATGCCGCGGGTGGATTCCGTGTCGACGCGCTCGACGATCTGGTTGAGGCGCGTGAAGCCCAGGCCCTTGACCACCAGCCGGTGCTTGGTGGGCGTGGAGTTCTTCGAGCGGTAGTACTGAATGCGAATCATCTTGGTTTCAGCCATGGCTTAGAGCTCCTCCACGGACTTGCCGCGCATATTGGCCACTTCGGCCCGGTCGCGCAACTGTATCAGGGCGTTGAATGTGGCCTTGACGACGTTGTGGGGGTTGGGCGAACCGAGGCTCTTGGTGAGCACATTCTGCACCCCAACCGAGGTCATTACCGCGCGCACTGCGCCGCCGGCGATCACGCCGGTTCCTTCGGGGGCCGGCTTCAGCAACACCTGCCCGGCGCCGTAACGGCCCAGGACCAGATGCGGAATCGAAGTATCGGTCAAGTTGACCCGGACCAGGTTCTTCTTGGCCGCTTCAATCCCCTTGCGAATCGCCTGGGGAACTTCCTTGGCCTTGCCTGAACCGTGGCCCACCACCCCGGCGGAGGGGTCGCCCACCACCACCAGCGCGGCAAAGGACATATTCTTTCCGCCCTTGACCACCTTGGTCACGCGATTGATGGAGACCACCTGATCCTTCAGGTTGTACTGGTTGGCATCGAGTTTCTTCTTCAAGATCGTCATTTCTCTCTCGTCTCTTCGTTAGCTGTCAGCTTTCAGCTATCAGCTCTCAGTGATCAGTTCTCAGTGATCAACACATCGGTATTTGCAACCAATAAGCTGACGGCTGATAGTTGACGGCTGTCTTGCTAGAACTCCAGGCCTGCCGCGCGGGCCGCGTCTGCCAGCGCCTTGACACGCCCGTGATAGAGGTAGCCGCCGCGATCGAAGACCACCTTCTTGATGCCCTGCTGGACTGCCAGCTCGGCGATAGTCTTGCCGATCTCTTTGGCCGCCGCCACGTTGCCGCCGGTCTTCATTTTGATCGACGAGGCCGAAACCAGCGTCTCGCCCTTATGGTCGTCGATGACCTGCGCGTAGATGTGGTTGAGCGAGCGGTAGACGTTCAGCCGCGGTCGCTCCCCGGTGCCGGCGAGCTTGCGGCGGATACGCTGGTGAATGCGCTGGCGGATGGCGTTTCTCTTGGTCTGCGTGATCATGGTCTCTCGTTCCTATCAGCGGAGCCGCCCTGCGGCCCCGTTCGGGTTTTTTAGTTCTCGGTTTTCAGTTCTCAGTTCTCAGTAAAAAACCGGATTACTGACAACTGTGAACTGTCGGCTTACTTCGCGCCTGTCTTGCCGGCCTTCTTCTTCAGCTTCTCGTCGCTGTAGCGCACGCCCTTGTTCTTGTACGGGTCGGGCTTGCGCAGCGAACGCATGTCGGCCGCCACCTGGCCCACCTTCTGCCGGTCGATGCCGGTGATGGTCAGGTGAAGCTGCTTGGGATCGATGGCCACCTCGATGCCCGAGGGCAGCGGAACCTCAATCTGATGCGAATAGCCGAGGGTGAAAACGACTGTACCCTTGCCCTTCAACTCGGCGCGGTAGCCGATCCCGACGATGTCCAGTTCCTTCTTCCAGCCCGTGGTCACGCCCTGCACCGCGTTGGCGACCAGGGAGCGCGTCAGCCCGTGCATCGCGGCCTGGCTGTCGTTCTCGCGGTTGACGTGCAGCACGCCGTCCTTGGTTTCGAGCGTTATGCCGGGTGCAATCAGCGCCGAGACCTTGCCCTTGGGGCCCTCGACCACGACCGTGTTGCCCTCAACCTTGTACTTGACGCCCGCGGGCAGCGGAATCAGCTTCTTTCCAATACGCGACATCGAATGAACCCTTCATCTGGCTTGCGAGTCCCTGTGAAACAGTTGTCAGCTATCAGTCTTCAGTTCTCAGTGAATAGCTTCAACGCCCCAAGTTCCACTGCAGCCGGTAAAACAGTTCTCAGTTCTTAGTCCTCAGTTTTTAGTTCTCAGTTCTCAGCTTTTAGACTGACAACTGAGAACTGAGAACTGACAACTGCCGTTACCACACTTCACACAACAGTTCGCCGCCCACGCCTTCGCGGCGCGCCTGACGGCCGGTCATCACGCCCTTGGGCGTGGTCATAATCGAGATGCCGAGGCCGCCCTGGACGCGCTTGATCTCGTCGTGTCCGATGTAGACGCGGCAGCCGGGGCGCGAGATGCGCGCCAGATCGCGGATGGCCGCTTCCGTGCCGCCGTACTTCAGGTAGACGCGCAGGACGTGCTTGCCTTCCTCTTCCTGGGTTTTGTAATTCGAGATGTAGCCCTCCTCCTTGAGGATGCGGGCGATCTCGGTCTTCAGCTTGGAAGCCGGTACATCCAGCTTCTGGTGACGCGCCCGGATTGCATTCCGGATGCGCGCCAGAAAATCGGCAACTGGGTCAGTCAAACTCATTCCTTCTCCTTCATTCCCCGTTCGTCCGCCTGCTGCCGGAAACCAGCGGGAATGTCTAAAACAGTTGTCAGTTTTCAGTTTTCAGTTCTCAGTTGCCGGCTCATTGATTTCCTTAGCCGCCTGTCAGTCCGTTCGTAAATAACTGACAACTGAAAACTGACAACTGAGAACTTACTCGCTACCAGCTCGACTTGACGACGCCGGGAATCTCGCCCTTGAGCGCCAGCGCGCGGAAACACAAGCGGCAGACGCCGAACTTGCGCAGAAACCCGCGCGGCCGCCCGCAGAGCTGGCACCGGTTGTGCTTGCGGCAGCTGAACTTCGGCTTCCGCGCGTCTTTCACCCTTTTTGCAGTGGTTGCCATATTCCTCTTATCCCCTTACGCGCCCTGGCGGAAGGGCATGCCGAAGGCCCGCAGCAGCGCCCTCGCCTGGTTGTCGTCCTTGGCCGTGGTCACAATGGTGATGTTCATGCCCTTCATCTTCTCCACCTTGGAGTAATCGATCTCCGGGAAGATCAGCTGGTCGCGTAGGCCCAAGGTGTAATTGCCGCGTCCGTCAAAACTCTTCGTCGAAACGCCGCGAAAGTCGCGTACCCGCGGCAGCGCCGTCGAGATCAGCCGGTCCAGGAACTCGTAGGCCTTCTCGTTGCGCAGCGTGACCATGGCGCCAATCGACATACCGGCCCTCACCTTGAAGGCTGCAATCGACTTCTTTGCCTTGGTGGTCACCGGCTTCTGCCCGACAATTGCTGTCAGGTCGGCCACCAGCGGGTCCAGCAGCTTGGTATTCTGCGTGGCCTCGCCCAGCCCCATGTTGACGACGATCTTCTTCAACTCCGGAACCGCCATCGGATTCTCAAGCCCCAGCTCCTTTTGCAGAGCCTGCTTGATCTCCTTGTGATACTTCTCTTTCAGCCTTGCCGCCATGATGCTTTGCTCTCTTTCTTCCGGCTCCCGGAGTGGCCCGATGGCCGTATACCGTTGCGGAAGTGCTTGCCGCACGGGCGTGAGCTTCGCCGCTCATTCCGTGCCGCTCTGGTTTCTCAGCGAACGATTCACTTCTTCACTCGTTCACTTCTTCAATGCAGTTCCTACTTTTTCGTCGGCATCGTCTGGCCGCACTTCTTGCAGATGCGCACCTTGACGTCGCCTTCCAGCTTCGATCCCACCTTCGCGGGGCCGCAGTTGGGGCAGATCAGCACGAGATTGGAGACATCGATGGGCGATTCCTGCTCGGCGATGCCGCCCTTGGTCCGCTTGCCTGATTTGCCCGAAACCGTTTTCTTGACTACGCGCACATGCTCAACCAGCACCGTGCCCGCGTCGGGGAAGACGCGCAGCACGCGTCCCGTCTTGCCCCGGTCCGAGCCCCTGAGGACCTTGACCGTATCGTTGCGATGAATATTCAAACTCGGCATCTTCTCTCCAAAAAACAGCTACCCGCTTCTAAACGACCTCGGGGGCCAGCGAAACGATCTTCAAAAACTTCTTTTCGCGCAGTTCGCGGGCCACCGGACCGAAGACGCGCGTGCCCACCGGCTCGTGTGCATCGTCAATCACCACCGCCGCGTTTTCATCGAAGCGGATATAGGTGCCGTCGCGCCGGCGATGCTCCTTACGGGTGCGGACGATGACCGCCTTCACCACTTTGCCCTTCTTGATGGTGCCGTCGGGCGAGGATTCCTTGACCGCGGCGGTCACAATGTCGCCCAGGCCGGCCTTCTTGCCCAGTCCGCCGCCCAGCGGCAGAATCACTTGCAGCTTGCGCGCGCCGGAGTTGTCGGCCACCGCGAGCATGGTTCTCATTTGCACAGCCATGGGTTCTTCTCCTTGCCAGCTATTAGCTGCTAGTTGGCAGCCTTGATCTCAGTCTTGATCGCCGCGTCTTCAAGCTGGCCCAGCGCCGAGCGCCGGACAATCTCTTCCAGAGCCCACCGCTTCAGCTTGCTCAGCGGCCGGGTCTCGCGAATGCGCACCACATCGCCCATCCGTGCCGAACTCAGCTCGTCGTGGGCATAAAACTTCTTCGTCGAGCGCACAATCCTCTTGTACTTGGGATGGGCCTTGCGCATCTCGACCTCGACCACGATGGTCTTCTGCATCTTGGTCGAAACCACCTGCCCAACCTTCTCGTTGCGCCGCGCGCCTACGGTTGCCGGCGCTTGTACTGCCTCTTGAGTCGCCGTCATCTAGAGGGCTCCCTTCTTGGCTTCCGCCGGTCCATCGGTCGCCGCGCCGCGAATGCCCAACGCGCGCTCCCTGGCCACAGTCTTGATCTGTGCGATCTCCTTGCGCAACAGTTGGAGCTTCCGCACACCTTCATTTGGTTGCAGTGCGACCTGAAAGCGCAGCCGGAAGAGTTGCTCGGCCGCAGTCTTCTCGTGGTGCGCCAGTTCTTCGTCGCTCAAATTGCGAATCTTTTCCAGTTCCATGGTGTTTCTCTCTCCAACCAACTGCTAGCTGTTTACTTGGCCGCGGCTTCAGGCCTCACGGCCCCCGGCCGCATGACGAACTTGGTCTTGAGCGGCAGCTTGTTCGAGGCCAGGCGCATGGCTTCCTGCGCAGTCGCCGGGTCCACGCCTTCCATCTCGAACAAAATCTTGCCCGGCCGCACCACCGCAACCCAATGATCCAGCGAGCCTTTGCCCGAGCCCATGCGGACTTCGGCCGGCTTCTTGGTGATCGGCTTATCCGGGAAGAGACGCAGCCAAATCTTGCCGCCGCGCTTGATGAAGCGAGTCATGGCGATACGGCTGGCTTCGATCTGCCGGTCGGTTATGTAGCCGCACTCCATGACGCGCAAACCGTATTCACCGAAGGAAATGGTAGACCCGCGCCAGGCCTTGCCGCGGCGCTTGCCCTTCTGCTGCTTGCGAAACTTCACCTTCTTTGGCATCAACATAGCGAAAACCCTCAATTTTAGCTGTCAGCTCTCAGCCTTCAGCTTTCAGTTCTTCACGTCGCTCATCCCAGTCAACTACCGCCAACGGCTGAAAGCTGATAGCTGAGGGCTGATAGCTGCTCTTAAAACACCGACGTGCCCACCGCTGCCGGCTGACGGCGCTTTGCCTCGTAGATGTCGCCGCGATAGATCCAGGTCTTGACGCCGATCACGCCGTAGGTGGTGTTGGCCTCGGTGAAACCATAGTCGATGTCGGCGCGCAGCGTATGCAGCGGCAAACGGCCCTGCAAATACCACTCCGAGCGGGCGATTTCATTGCCGTTCAGGCGTCCCGAGACCCTGACCTTGATGCCCTTGCAGCCGAAGCGCAACGCCGAATCCACACTCTTGCGCATGGCCCGGCGGAAACTGACGCGCTTTTCCAGTTGCAAGGCGATGGCCTCGGAGACCAGTTGCGCGTCCAGCTCCGGCTTGTTCACCTCGATGATGTCGATGAAGACGTCGCGGCTGGTGCGCTTGCCTAGCTCGATCTTGAGCTTGTCAATCTCCGCGCCCTTGCGGCCGATTACGATGCCCGGACGCGCGGTGCGGATGAGAAAGCGCAGCTTGTTGCCGGGCCGCTCGATCTCCACCGAGCTGACCCCCGCGGCCTTCAGCTTCTCTTTCAGCTCGGCCCGGAGCTTCACGTCCTCAACCAGGAGCTTGTCATAGTCGCGCTCAGAGAACCAGCGCGAACGCCACGGCTTGTTCACTCCCAGCCGGAATCCGTAAGGATGGACTTTCTGTCCCATATGCTTTTCCTCAAAACCCTCTAGGCCTTCTTGCCAGCCTTTTTCTTGGTTACTTCAGCCTTCTTGACCGGCGCCTTCGGCTCCGCGGCCTTCGTCTTGGTTGCCTTGGGCGCCGCCTTCGGCTCCTCGACCTTTGTCTTGCTTGCCTTCGGCTCCGCGACCTTCGTTTTGGTCTTGGTTGCCGGCGTCTTGGTTGCTTTCGACGCTGCCTTCGGCGCAGCAAGGCGCGTCTGCCCCACCGCAGGTGGCTCTTCAATCTTGGTCACCAAGCCCGGGGCGCCTTCGCGCTCGGCCACCGAAAGAATGATGTGCGTCAGGCGGCGCTGATAGCGGAAGGCGCGGCCCATGGGCGCAGGGCGGATGCGCTTCATGCGCGGCCCGTCGTTGGCCAGGGCCAGCTTGACGTAGAGGTTGTCCACATCCAGATCAATGCCCTGCTCGCCGGAGACGTACTTGGCGTTGTCCACCGCCGAGGTTAAAAGCTTGTAGATCACCGGGGCGATGCGTTTCTTGGTGAAGGCCGCGACGGTGAGCGCCTCCTCAACCCCCCGGCCCTTGATCAGGTCGAGCACCAGCCGCGCCTTTTGCGGCGATACGCGCTGGAACCTGGCCTCGGCCCGATATTCCTTTGTCTCGACTGCCATTGTCTCTTCCTCAATCTTTACTGACGGTTTTCAGTCAACTGACCACTGATCACTGTCCACTTTTCACTGGTATTCCTACCGCGGCTTGGCGCCGGTCTCGGCTGCCTTGCTGCCTCCGGTATGTCCCTTGAAGATGCGTGTGGGCGAAAACTCGCCCAGCTTGTGACCCACCATGTTCTCGGTCACGTACACCGGAACGAACTTCTTGCCGTTGTGGACCGCGATGGTGTGGCCCACAAACTCGGGAAAGATCGTCGAGCGGCGCGACCAGGTTTTGACAATCTTCTTGTCGTTGGCCTGATTGAGCGCCTCGATCTTCACGGTCAGGTGCGCATCCACGAAGGGGCCCTTCTTTGTCGAACGTGCCATAAAATCCTTTGCTCCTCAACTTCTCTGCTTCGCCGGCGCTTTCCGGCTTCGTCCGTGCTTCTCTACTTCACTCGACGGCTGACGATAAACGCATCGGTCCGCTTGTTGTTGCGCGTCTTGTAGCCGCGCGTCGGCTGGCCCCACGGGGTCACCGGATGACGGCCGCCCGAGGTCTTGCCCTCGCCGCCGCCGTGCGGGTGATCCACCGGGTTCATCACCACGCCGCGATTGGCGGGGCGAATGCCCTTCCAGCGGTTGCGTCCGGCCTTGCCGATGGAGATGTTCTCGTGGTCGGTGTTGCCCACCTGGCCGATGGTCGCCATGCACTCGACCAGCACCTTGCGGGTCTCGCCGGAAGGCAGCTTGAGCAGGGCGTACTCGCCCTCCTTGGCCACCAACTGCGCCTGCGTTCCGGCCGAACGGGCCATCTGCGCGCCCTTGCCCGGCCTGAGCTCAATCGCATGAACCGTCGTGCCGGAGGGAATGTTCTTCAGCGGCAGCGCATTGCCGACCAAAATGTCGGCATCGGGGCCGGAGCTGACCGTCGCGCCCACCTTCAGGCCAACCGGCTGCAGGATGTAGCGCTTTTCGCCGTCCAGATAATGAATCAGCGCAATGCGGGCCGAGCGGTTGGGATCGTACTCGATGGTCGCGACGCGCCCTGGAATCCCATACTTCTCGCGCTTGAAGTCGATCAGGCGCAGCATCTGCTTGTGGCCGCCGCCCTGGTGGCGGATGGTCAGGTCGCCCTGGTTGCGGCGTCCGCCGGTGCGCTGCTTGACCGCCAGAAGCGGCTTGTGCGGCTTGGCCGTCGTCAGGTCGTCATTGACCTGCGTGGTCTTGAAGCGCAGCGTCGGGGTAATCGGTCTATAAGTCTTGATTGCCATGGTCGTTTGTCCCGGAAAGCCGGCGCCCGAACTCAAGCTCCGCTCTCCCGTTTCTCCGGAACCCATCCCTTGCTGCCGGGCTCCGATAATCTTTCCTGTTGAGCTTCCAGCTTTTAGCTGTTCACTCATTCACTTCTTCACTCGTTCTCTGCTTTACAGGTTGCTCACATACTCGGGCAGCTTCTGGCCGGCCTTCAGCCGGACGTAAGCCTTCTTCCAATCCGGCTTGAAGCCGGTGAACTTGCCGCGGCGGCGTTCCTTGCCGACCACATTGGCGGTGCGAACCGCGGAGACCTTCACCTTGAAGAGAGCCTCGACGGCCTGCTTGACCTCGGTCTTGGAGGCGTCGGGAGCCACGTCGAAGACCAGCGTACCCTCGGTCTCCTTGACGCTCAGCCCCTTTTCGGTAATCAGCGGGCGGCGAATTACGGTGTAAAGTGTCGGCATTACGCGGCCTCCGTCTGAGCGGCGATTTTGCGTTTTGACGCGTTTTTCTCCAGCATCTCGGTAATCTGCTCGATGGCGGCCGTCGAGAAGATGGCCCGCTCATAGCGGAGCAGATCGTAGGGATGCACTTCGTTGTTGAGCACCAGCTCCACGCCCTTGAGGTTGCGCGCGCCCAGCACCAGCGCCTGGGTGAGCGTCTTGCTGTTTTCGACCAGCAGCGCGGTACGCGTCACATCGAGCTTCGTCAACGCCTCGCGGTAGAGCTTGGTCTTGGCGTCCTTGATCTCGAGCGTGTCCACCACCGTCAGCTTGCCGTCGGCCAGCTTGGCGGCCAGGGCAGAGCGCAGCGCGCCCAGCAGCTTCTTGCGCGGGAAGGCATACTCGTAGCTGCGCGGCTGCGGTCCGTGGACGGTATAGCCGTGACGCCAGAGCGGCGAGCGCACCGAGCCGATACGAGCCCGGCCCGTGCCCTTCTGCTTCCACAATTTCTTGCCGGAACCGGCGACTTCGGTGCGGCTCTTGGTCTTGTGCGTGCCCTGGCGCAGTGCGGCGCGGTAGTGCTTGACCGCCTCCCACAACAGAGCCTCGTTCACCTGGTCCGGCCCGTAGAGCGCATCGGAGAGCTCCAGTGTGCCGACCTTTTCGCCGTTCATGTTCAAAACATCCACGTTTGCCATCGTCTTCTTCTTCTGCCGGGAACCTTCCCCAGCTTCAATCTTGTGGCGCCCGAAGGGCGCGTCTGCCCCACCGCAGGTGGTTATTTCCGCTTGCCGCCGGCCTTCTTCGAAGCCTTCAACGGATCGACCGTGCCGGAACCGGCAAAACCACGGCGCTCGCGCGGCGGAGTCTTGGCCTTGGAAATCAGCACATAGCCTTCGCGCGATCCGGGCACCGCGCCCTCGACCATCAGGAGATTCTCCTCCAGGTCGATGCCGCGGATGCGCAGATTGCGCACTGTAACTTGTTCCGCGCCCATGTGGCCGGGCATACGCTGGCCAGGAAAAACGCGCGAAGGGTAGCTCGAAGCGCCGATCGAACCCTGCACCTGGAACATATGTCCATGCGACTTGGGTCCGCCGGCGAAATGGTGCCTGCGCACCACGCCGGCAAAGCCCCGGCCCTTGGAGGTGCCGATCACGTCCACAAACCGAGCCTCGGAGAAGATGTCCACCAGCACGCGGTCGCCGGCCTTGGCAGCCACAACGCCATCGGCGTCCAGCTCCAGAGCGACTTCTTTGATCACCTTCACCGGCGGAGCTTCGCACTTGGCGAAGTGGCCGGCCTGCGGCTTGGTCACATTCTTGTCCTTGACGAACTCGACCAGGCCGATCTGCGCGGCCTCGTATCCGTCGCGAGCGAGCGTCTTCAACTGCGTAATTACACAGGGGCCGGCCTGCAGCACCGTAATCGGGTGCACATCGCCCTTTTCGTCGAAGACCTGCGTCATGCCGATCTTTTTTCCCAAAATTCCTACAACGCCCATAACTTCCTTTCCTCATCATGCGATGCTTCATCCGTCGCACTGCCGGGGCTCTTCCGAGCCTTTCTACCGCTTCGCGTCGCGCTATCGAGCTTCTGCGCCGCAAGGCGCGCCCGCCGCACCGCAGGTGCCTATTTCTCAAACGCTTTGATCTCGACATCGACGCCGGCCGGCAAATCGAGCTTCATCAGCGCGTCCACCGTCTGCTGAGTCGGTTCGAGAATATCGATCAGCCGCTTGTGTGTTCGGATCTCGAAGGCCTCGCGCGACTTCTTGTCCACGTGCGGCGAACGCAGCACGCAATACTTGTTCTTGATCGTCGGCAAGGGAATCGGCCCGGCCACCGTTGCTCCGGTGCGCTTGGCCGTCTCCACAATCTCGCCGGTCGAGGTGTCCAGCACGCGATAATCGTATGCCTTCAACCGGATGCGAATCCTCTGTCCTACCATGTTCTTCCTTCCAGCTATCAGCTTTCAGCCGTCAGCTTTCAGCGATCAGTTGCCAGTCTCAGCCTCTTAGTATTGGCGGCTGAAAGCTGAAAGCTGAAAGCTGTTACTTCACAATCTCCGAGACCGTGCCCGCGCCTACCGTGCGTCCGCCCTCGCGAATCGCAAAGCGAAGGCCCTTTTCCAGCGCCACCGGCGTAATCAGCTCCACTTCGAGCTCCACGTTGTCGCCCGGCATCACCATCTCCACGCCCTCCGGCAACTGCGCCACGCCCGTCACATCCGTCGTGCGGAAGTAGAACTGCGGACGGTAGCCCTTGAAGAACGGCGTATGACGACCGCCCTCTTCCTTGCTCAGCACGTACACCGAGCCCTTGAAGACGGTGTGCGGCGTGATCGAGCCAGGCTTGGCCAAAACCATCCCGCGCTCCACATCCTCTTTCGGAATGCCGCGCAGCAGGATGCCGGCGTTGTCGCCCGCCAGGCCCTCGTCCAACTGCTTCTTGAACATCTCAACGCCCGTGCAGACCGTCTTGCGCGTCTCGCGGAAGCCCACAATCTCCACGTCCTCGCCCACCTTCACCTTGCCGCGCTCAATGCGCCCGGTGACCACCGTGCCGCGGCCGGAGATCGAGAAAATGTCCTCAATCGGCATCAGGAACGGCTTGTCAATGGCGCGATCCGGACGCGGCACAAAGCTGTCCACCGCCTCCATCAGTTCGTCGATCTTCGCCTCCCACTCCGGCTCGCCATTCAGCGCGCCCAGTGCCGAGCCGCGAATCACCGGAACATCGTCGCCGGGGAACTGGTACTTGGTCAGCAGCTCGCGGACCTCCATCTCCACCAGATCGATCAGCTCCGGGTCATCGACCGCGTCGCATTTATTCAAAAACACCAGCACGCAGGGAACGCCCACCTGGCGCGCCAGCAGCACGTGCTCCTTGGTCTGCGGCATGGGGCCGTCGGTGGCTGCGACGACGAGGATCGCCCCATCCATCTGCGCCGCGCCGGTAATCATGTTCTTGATGTAGTCGGC
>PLCS01000013.1 GCA_003134855.1 Acidobacteriaceae bacterium | reverse complement strand
TTGACCATCACTTTGACAAACTCTCTCTCGTCCTTGATGTACTGCTCGAAGCGGCCTTTCTTGATTTTGAAGAGCGGCGGCTGGGCGATGTAGATGTTGTCGCGCTTGATCAGCTCGGTCATGTGGCGGAAGAAAAAGGTGAGCAGCAGGGTGCGGATGTGCGAGCCGTCGACGTCGGCGTCGGTCATGAGGATGATCTTGCCGTAGCGGATTTTGGCGGCGTCGAAGTCGTCCTTGCCGATGCCGCAGCCGAGCGCGGTGATCATCGCGCGGATTTCCTCGTGGCCGAGCATCTTGTCGTAGCGGGCCTTTTCGACGTTGAGGATCTTGCCCTTGAGGGGCAGGATGGCCTGGAATTTGCGATCGCGGCCCTGCTTGGCGGTGCCGCCGGCGCTCTCGCCCTCGACCAGATAGAGTTCGCAACGGTCGGGGTTGCGCTCGGAGCAGTCGGCCAGCTTGCCGGGCAGTCCGGCGCCATCCATCACGCCCTTGCGGCGGGTCAGGTCACGCGCCTTGCGGGCGGCCTCGCGGGCGCGGGAGGCTTCAATAGCCTTGTTGATGATTCGCTTGGCGATGGGCGGATTCTGTTCCAGGAACATGCCCAGGCGCTCGTTGACGAAGGCCTGCACAGTGCCGGCGATGTCGGAGTTGAGCTTGCCCTTGGTCTGGCCCTCAAACTGCGGCTGCGAGAGCTTGACGCTGACCACGGCGACCAGCCCCTCGCGCACATCGTCGCCGCTGAGATTCTCTTTCATGTCCTTGAAGAGGCCGAGCGACTGTCCGATAGCGTTGATGGTGCGGGTGAGCGAGGTGCGGAAGCCGGAGAGGTGTGAGCCGCCGTCGACGGTGTTGATGTTGTTGGCGAAGCTGAAGACGGTCTCCGAGTAGCTGTCGTTGTACTGGAGGGCGATTTCGATCTCGACGTTGTCGCGCGTCGCCTCCATCATGATGGGCTTGTCGTGCAAGACGGTCTTGCCGCGGTTGAGGTGCTTGACGAACTCGGCAATGCCGCCGGCGTACTTAAACTCTGCCCGGCGGGCTTCGCCGGTTTTGGGGTCGGCGGTACGCTCGTCGGTGAGGGTGATCTCCAGGCCCTTGTTGAGGAAGGCCATCTCGCGCAATCTCTGAGCCAAAGTGTCGTAGTTGAACTCGGTGGCGGCAAAGATCGTCTTGTCGGGCAGGAAGTGAATCTTGGTGCCGCGCCGCTTGCTGAGGCCGAGCTTGCGCAGTTCGCTGACGGGATCGCCGCAACTGAAGTCCATCTCCCAGGCGTGGCCGTCGCGCCAGATCTCGACGTTGAACTCCTGCGAGAGCGCGTTGACGCAACTGACGCCGACACCGTGCAGGCCGCCGGAGACTTTGTAAGTGGAGGCGTCGAACTTGCCGCCGGCATGGAGCTTGGTGAGCACCACCTGCACCGCCGGCATCATCTTGCCGTTGGAGAGAAGCATCATGTCCACCGGGATGCCGCGGCCGTCATCGACCACGGTGATCGAGTTATCCACGTGGATGACGACCTCGATTTTTTTGCAATAGCCGGCAAGGGCCTCGTCCACCGAGTTGTCCACCACCTCGTAGACCAAGTGATGCAAGCCCATCTCTCCTGTGGAGCCGATGTACATGGCGGGACGCAGGCGCACGGCCTCCAGGCCTTCAAGGACCTTGATGTTCTCGCCGGTATAGTTGCCGTTATCGTCGGGGAGTGGTGCGGTGTTCAGGGGATCAGTCGCCATAGGATTCCGTTCGCAAGGCCTTCGCTTCGATTTCCACAGGGGGCGCGGTGTCCGGGGTGCGGCTCCGGGCCGGGATACGGGGTCTAACCAATTGAAAGACAGAGGCTTTCGAGCGAAGTTGCCTACCAGTATTTTAGCATGAGCGGAGGGTCGGGACAAAGGTGGATGAGGGGTGGAAAACGCGGGTGATCCGGGCAGATTTCCGGGGAGAAAAGGCGCGTTGGTAACCACCCAAGTTACCGTCAGTTTATCCACATGAAATAACTTGACTTAACTTCTGGTCAACTCTACGATTACCACAGACAGGAGATGCGTCTTCTGTCAATCTGAATCCACAAGAGGTTACCAAAATGAAGCTCGCCATCCGTATCTTCGCTCTGTCCATCGTCGTCGCCGGCGGCGCTGCCGCTGCTATTACGCCCAAGACCGCTCCCGCTCTCCCCAGTCATCAGTCGTCCTCCGCGAGTATGCCGATTCCGGCCTGCGGCCCCGGCCAGCCGGGCGGCTGCCTCGTGAATCCCTCGTTCAGTAAGTAGCAAGCTCGATCAGTACCGTTGCAGGAATTTGTCGGGGGAGATCTCCGTTTTTTTGTTGTGTGGCAGCGCGTTTAGCGCTATTCTGAGATTGTTCTCAGAATGGCGGGAGGCGTGTGATGTCTTCACAGACGGCAATGTCCCTGTTAAGCGTGGCTGAATTTGCACTTTGGGCGGCCTTCGGCTTCCTGTTTTGGACCCGAAACCTGCATCGCCGTTTCCCGGCAATGGGGGTCTACCTGGCATTGCGCGTGGTTTCGATGCCCGTGTTGCTGGTATTTTTCTATGGCCAGACGCGGCAATGGTTCAACGGCTACTCTTTTTCCTTCTATTACTATGTCTACTGGATGGTGTACATAGCCAGCGCAGCGACGCTCTTCTTTGTCTGCATCGAGGTCTTTCGCTCCGCGCTTTCGGCTTTTTCCGGACTCCAGAGGCTGGGAACCATGGTCTTTCGCTGGATCGCTCTGGTCTCAGCGATCATCGGCTTTTCCACAATCTCCATTTCGCATCGGGAGATTCCCATCATTACCGATATCGCCTTTCGGTTGATGCGCTCCGTCAGCATCCTTGAGCTCTGCCTGCTAGCCTTTCTCTGCCTGAGCATGAACGCCTTGCGCCTCTCGGTTCGCGACATGGCCTTCGGGATTTCTCTGGGCTTCGGCTTGATGTCCGCCAACGACTTTATTCTGGGCGCGCTTTTATCGCGCAACACCTCGCTGACCGGCCCCCTGCAATTAGTCTATGAGTCGGTGACACTGGTTTTGCTGGGCATCTGGATCGCCTACGCAGCTCTGCCCGAGCCGGCCCGCCAACCGCTCATGATGCCGGTCAACTCAACCATCCTGCGCTGGAATGAGATTGCCTCCGTTCTGGGCTACACCGGAACCCAGGTGGCCGTGCAGCCGGCGGGCGGCTTCGTTCTCACCGATGTCGAGAGGGTCGCCGAAAGAATGCCCATCCGGAACCTGAAGTATAGGGAAGAAGTATAGGGAATAGGGAACAGGACGCAAAGAGGCCACGGCTGCGCCGTGGCCTCTTTTGCGTGAATCAGTGCCGAACCTACTCGGCTGCTACAGGTTCGATCGAGGCAAAGCGTCCGTGGTTGCCGCGGTCGGCAAACTTGACCCGGCCGGTAACCTTGGCAAAGAGCGTGTCGTCGGAGCCGATGCCCACGTTGAGGCCCGGCTTGATGCGCGTGCCGCGCTGGCGCATGATGATCGAGCCGCCGGTGATGAGTTCGCCGCCAAAGGCCTTTACGCCCAGCCGCTGTGCATTGGAGTCGCGTCCGTTTGTGGAGCTGCCTCCACCCTTCTTATGTGCCATTGCCGAATCTCCTTTTCCAGCCTTCAGCTATAAGCTTTCAGCCTTCAGTTCTGCCCGCTTGGGCCAATACTCTTCGTTCCCGCGATGGATAAGCTGAAAGCTTAAGGCTGACAGCTCCGTCTTACTAGGCGGCGGAGTAGGTGACGCCGTCGGCCTCGATGGCCTTGATGCGCACCTCGGTAAAGTTCTGCCGGTGACCTTGCAGCTTCTTGTACTGTTTCTTCCGCTTGAGGTGGAAGACGAGGATCTTATCGCCCCGGCCCTCGCCCAAGACTTCGGCGATCACCTTGGCGGTGGACGGTTTGGCCACGGTTCCCGGTTCATCGCTGACGGCCAGCACATCGCTGAACTCGATGGTCTGATTCTCGTCGGAAACAACGCTCTCGATCTTCACCACGTCGCCTGGCGCGACACGATACTGCTTACCACCGGTGCGAATAACCGCGTACATAAACCCTCCAGCGCAAGTCCGGCCCAGCCGGTGCGCGCCTCAAGAAATT
>PLCS01000006.1 GCA_003134855.1 Acidobacteriaceae bacterium | reverse complement strand
CCAATGCCACCGGATATGCCCAAACTGCATCTGGTGTAGTAGCTTCCAAGTTTCCTTAATCGCTGGCCGCGTAAAATGGAGAGAATAGAGCCAGCGAGGTGAACTCAATTTGTCAGTGCTCAGTTGGATATTCGTTGCAGCTACCTGGCTGGTCACTGCTCTCCTGTTTGCCGTTCTGATAGTTCGGCGCAGGTGGAAGCATTTCTCTGTTTTCACGGCATATATGGGATTTGATACTGCGCTGATCCCAATTCTCTGTATGCTCGCGCAATTTGGTTTCCGGAGTTTGTATACGCAGGTCTACTGGTCTTCCGTTCTGATCGAGTTTGCCCTGCAGCTTGGGGTGATCTTTGAAATAGCCCGAATCGTGATGCAGCCCACCGGAACCTGGCTCCGGGATGCCAGAAAGCAGTTTATTCTGGGGGGCGCGGCGGGGCTTATGCTGGCCGCCGCGCTCGCCTGGATGCTCACGCCTCCACTCGCGACCCTATCTGAACGCTTGGAGGCTGGGAGCAGCTTCTTCACCAGCCTGGTGGTTTGCGAACTCTTCGTCGTAATGCTGTTGACCGCGAAGCAGCTCGGTCTGGGCCTTCGGAATCATGTCTTTGCGCTTGTCACGGGCTGGTCTATCTGGGTGATAGCAGCGATGCTGGTTGATCTGCTGCATGGTTACTATGGTACTCATCTCCATTTCGACGCGCTGGATAATGTGAGGAAGTTCGCCTATCTTGCGGCTCTGATCTACTGGATGGTTCAGTTCTGGCAGGACGAGCCGGCGAGACAGGAGATTCCGTCTGAACTCCGCGCCTACATTCTTGCTTTGCATCAGCGCGTAAATAAAGATATTGACACGCTGGGCGCGCAAAGGTAATATCTTTTCGATGACCTTTTTGCAGCCCTATCTCGTCTTCGCCGGAAGTTGCGCTTTGCTCTGCGCTCTGACTCTTCTGCTCTTGCAGTTGGTGAAGCAGCGGCGGCGGGGTTGGCACAATCTTGTCGCCGATCTTTACCGGCTGGATATGGTGGAGTTGTCCGCGGTTGCTGTGGATTACCTGGCCCCGCACCGCAATCAGATCGATCTGGAGCCGAACGAGATTTGGGAGTTTCTCGGCGGCTATCGAGGCATGAGAAAGATGCGCGAGAACGCCGAGGTCATGCTGGCGCTGGCCGCCTGCGCGCAACAGTGGAATTTTACCGAGGCCGTGATCGTAACCGAACGCATGAGACTTGACGCGGCTTCGCTACGCCGCGCCGTCCGCCGCGTCGAACTGGGACTGATTCCCTCCAAGCTGCTGCGGCGTTACCAGCTCACCCTCCCCCTGCACGCACAGGAGGCCTCTTCGGCTTACTACCTGAT
Source organism: Acidobacteriaceae bacterium (assembly GCA_003134855.1). GTDB lineage: Bacteria > Acidobacteriota > Terriglobia > Terriglobales > Acidobacteriaceae > Telmatobacter. The sequence continues at coordinate 36,803 of PLCS01000006.1, read as the reverse complement.
GCGCCAGCGTCTGCTGTGCCTGTATGAAACCAGCCACGCGGGGCTCTATCCCAAGCTAGCCGCAGCCCTTTGAGAGTTCTCCCCCTGCCTGACCCGCCAAAGCTCTATTCAGACTGCCGAATGCAACCTGCTGCCGTATAGGATGTTCAATAGCGCCATCCGTGAACCCGATTCACGTCAATGGCGGTTGCTAAGGCTTCACCGTCGAAGGGAGACTTATGCTCAAGGGATTTCGCGATTTCATTCTGCGCGGAAACGTTGTTGACCTGGCCGTCGCCGTGATCTTGGGCGCGGCCTTCAACTCCATCATCACGTCCCTGGTGAAGGACGTCCTGACACAGTTGATCGCCGCCATCGTGGGCAAGCCGGATTTCAGTTCCGTAGTGCTGAAGGTGAATGGCACCCCAATCATGATCGGCAACTTCATGAACGCCGCCATCTCGTTCCTGATTGTGGCCAGTGTGGTCTATTTTGGGATAGTATTGCCCTTGAATAAGCTGCTTGCAAAGCTCCAGAAACCCGCGCCCGAGGCTCCGTCGTCTGTGAAGACCTGCCCTGAATGTCTGAGTGATATTCCGCTGGCCGCCCGCCGCTGCGCCCATTGTGCACAGCAGGTTGCATAGCAGCCGGCAGTCGCGGGTCAAACTATTATTGCTTCCCAGGTCTCGAGATCTGGGGCACCCATTTGAGTTGCTTGCTCGCCGTCTGGGTGACTCACATAAAGAGGTTCCGCTCATGATTGTGCGCAAGCAGCTTGTCTCTCTGGTCCTACTGGCAATTCTTCCGCCCGCTTTCGTTTCCAGGCCGTTGGCGGCTCAGAGTCCGGCCCAGAATTCAGTCCAGCCTGCCGTCTTCGGCTATGCGGACTTCACCGCCCAGTCCAAGATCGAGGAAAAGTTTCTCGCCGTCCCCGACGCCAAGCTGGCCGGCCAGCACCTGAAGATACTCACTAGTGAGCCGCATCTGGCTTCGACCCCCGAAGACCGCAAGACCGCCGAATACGTGGCGCAGAGATTTCGCGCGGCCGGCCTGGAGACGGAGATCGTTCCCTATCGCGTGCTGATGAATCAGCCGAAAACGGTGCGCGTCGAGGCCTATGACTCCAGCGGCAAGTTGCTGATGAGCGGCCCTGCGCGCGAGCACGTGGACGGCGACCCTTATCAGGACGATCCGCGGGTGGTGATGCCCTTCAGCGGGTCATCTGGATCTGGTGATGTGACCGCTGAGGTGGTTTACGCCAATTACGGCCGCCTGGAGGACTTCGACTATCTCGCCGCGCAGCACATCGACCTGCGCGGCAAGATCGTGCTGGTGCGCTACGGCGCCAACTTCCGCGGCGTCAAGGTTTACCTCGCCGAGCAGCGCGGCGCCGTGGGCGTGCTCATCTACTCCGACCCGCGCGACGACGGCTACTACAAGGGCGACGCGTATCCCATCGGCCCCTGGCGGCCGGAGACGGGCATTCAGTACGGCTCGGTGCAATATATCTTCAAGTATTCCGGCGACCCGGAGACTCCCGGCGTGGCCTCGACGCTCGATCTGCCCGACTCGGCGCGCGTATCGCCCTACGGCAACGAGCCGCACATTATCTCTATTCCCCTCAGCTACCACGACGCCGCGCCGATCCTGCAAGCCCTCCGCGGCCCCAGTGTGCCGCAGGATTGGCAGGGCGCATTGCCCTTCCGCTACCACCTCGGACAAGTTGGAGGACAGGGCAGCGTGAAGGTCCACCTGGTCTCCGTGCAGGACTTCCAGCGCCGCATCATTTGGGATGTCATCGGCAAGATCAAAGGAACGGAGTACCCCGACGAATGGGTGATCGTCGGCAATCACCGCGACGCCTGGATCTACGGCGCGGTCGACCCCTCCAGCGGCACCGCCGCCATGCTTGAAGCGGTTCATGGCCTAGGCGCGCTGACCAAACAGGGCTGGCGGCCCAAACGGACGATTGTCTTCGCCAGTTGGGACGCCGAGGAAGAAGGCCTCATCGGCTCAACCGAGTGGGTGGAGCAGAACGCCCAGGCGCTTGAGCACGCCGTCGCCTACTTCAACACAGACGTCGCCGTCGCGGGCGCGGATTTCTCCGCCTCGGCCGTGCCCTCGCTCAAGCAGTTTCTCCGCGAGCTGACCCGCTCGGTTCCCAGTCCGCTGGGCGGAACGGTCTATCAGCAGTGGCGCATCAAAAGCGCGGGCGCTACCCACGCCCCGCCCGCTCCCGGCGAAGAAATCCATGTCGGCGACCTCGGCTCCGGCTCCGACTTCACGCCCTTCTTCCAGCACATTGGTGTGCCCTCCACCGACATCGGCTCGGAAGGGCCCTATGGCGTCTATCACTCCGTCTTCGATAACTACGCCTGGTACACTGAGAACGCCGACCCAAAGTTTGTTTATTTGCAGGAGATGGCGCGCGTCCTCGGCCTGGAAGCGCTGCGCATGGCCGACGCAGACGTGCTGCCCTACGACTACGTCGCCTATGCCGCCGCGATCAGCTCGTACATTGACGCAGCCAAAAAGAAAGCTGGCGACGCCGGACTCAGCGCACTCGACTTCGGCCCCGCTGAGGCCGCCGCTACTCGCTTTTCCGCCGCCGCCGTCCGCGCCCACACCCAGCAGATCGCCGCCATCGGCGACCTCGCCAAACTCAATCTGGCCCTGCGACAGGCCGAGACCGGCCTCATCTGTGAGCAAGGCCTGCCCAACCGCCCCTGGTACAAGCACACCATCTACGCTCCCGGCGAGTTCACCGGTTACTCCGCCGTGGTGATTCCCGGCGTCAATGAGGCCATCGAGGCGCGCGACCTCAAGCTCGCCACGCAGCAGTTGACGGTGCTCACCCAGGCACTCACGCGCGCCGCGCAGGCGCTGGAGGGGACGCGATAATAACAGCGGCGCCGCGTTGATTCCGCGCCGTTATCATGGAAGGTATGGGACAAGTCAAAGAGCTATTGAAGCCGCTGGCCGAGGATGGGGCGGCGTTGACGCGTGAGCAGGCGGCTAGAGCGCTGGAGGAGATTCTCTCCGGCACGGTGCCGGAGGTGGAGACGGCGGCGCTGCTGACGGTGATGGCAACGCGCGGCGAACAGGCGGCGGAGCTGGCCGGTTTTGTAGAGGTGATGCGCCGACGGGTGACGCCGATGCCGCTGACGGACTCCGAGCGCGATGAGTTGGTTGACGTGGTGGGCACTGGCGGCGGGGGTCCATTGACCTTCAACATCTCCTCGGGCGCGGCGCTGGTGGCGGCGGCGGCGGGAGCCAAGGTGGCCAAGCACGGCAACCGCGCGGTGACTTCGCTGTGCGGTGCGGCGGATGTGCTGGAGGCGTTGGGCGTGCCCATTGAGCTGAAGCCGGAGCTGGCCGTGGAGTGCCTGCGCGCGACTGGATTCATGTTCCTCTTTGCGCCGCTCTATCATCCGGCGATGAAGGCCGTGGGGCCGCTCAGGCGGACGCTGGGCTTCCGGACGATTTTTAATTTATGTGGCCCGCTGACCAATCCGGCCGGTGCGCGGACGCAGGTGATTGGCGTGCTCTCGCCGAGCAAGGTGCTGCTGGTGGGCCGCGCTCTGGTGGAGCTGGGAGCTAAACGGGCCTTCATCGTGCATGGGACCGATGGGATTGACGAGCTGACCACGACCGGCGAGTCGATTGTGGCGCGCATTGAAGAGACACCTGAAGGCGGCAAGCCGGCGATGCACGCCGCGCGCGTGACGCCCGAGATGGCCGGGCTGCCACGCCGCAAGCTGGAGGAATTTACCGGCGGCGATGTGAAGACCAACGCGGCTTTGCTCTATGACGTGCTGACCGGCATTCCCGGCGCGCGGCGCGAGATCGTTCTGCTGAACGCCGCGGCGGGCCTGGTGGCCGCGGGGCTGGCCGGAGATCTGAAAGAAGGAGTCCGGATGGGCGCGGAGGCGATTGACTCCGGGCAGGCGGCGGCGACTCTGGCCAGGCTGCGGGCCTTTGGGGTCAAGCACGCGAAGACTTAACGCAGTAACTTCAGCGTCAGCGGATCCGGTTCGGCGTTAAAGTATTTTGCAAGGGCGTCGTTGAAGACTGTGGCGTCTTCGGCGGCGCGGGCGAAGAGCGTCATCGAGGAGCGGAACTTGAGGTCATCGGGAGAGCCGAGGATTTCGCGGATCGTGCGGCCCTCAACCTGATTGACCAGTTGCGTGCATTCAACCAAACGCTGACCGATCAGCGGATGGCGCGCGTAGGCCGTGGCTTCTTCCAGCGAGCCGATGCCGTAATACTCCGACTGCGCACTGCGGCCCAGGCCCTTCATCTGCGGAAAGATAAACCAGATCCAATGGCCGCGCTTGCGGCCGGCGCCGAGCTCGGCGAGCACCTGCGGATAAACGGCAGCCTGGGCGCTGATGAAACGTTCGAGGTTGAAGGGGTCTGCCATGGCGTTCACTCCGCGTGGAAGACGACGTCGAAGAGCAGCAGGCTGACGGTGGTGAAGATGATGTCGTAGCCCAGGAGCAGCTTGATCCAGAGGGTAGGGTCGCTCTCGCCGGTGAGGATCGCCGTGGTGGCCTGGACCATCGCCAGCAGAGCCGGAATGAAGATTGGAAAGAGAATCAGCGAGAGCAGCAGTTCGCGGTTGCGGCTGCGGATGGAGAGCGCGGCAAAGAAGATACCGTTCGCGACCAGCGCCCATGTGCCCAGCGGCAGTACCAGCGCCAGCAGCCAGGCCTGGCCGGCGATGTGCAGGTTATAAAAGATAAAGAAAAACGGCGCCAGAATGATCTGGACAATGGTGACAAAAAGAAAATTCGCCAGCACTTTGGCTAGATAAAGCTCCGCGCCGGGAGCCGGAACCATGCGCTGCGCATCCATCACCTGATGGCGGATCTCGCGCGCCCAGGCCTGGTTGAGCGCGCTCACCGAGGCGAACATCGTGGCCACGCAGAGCACGCCGCCGGCGATCTGCTGCGAGAATGCCCCGCGCGGGTCGAAGGCAATCGAGAAGAGCACGACGACCAGCCCGGAGAAAAACAGCATGGAGACGAGCGCGTCCAGCGAGCGCCACTCGATGCGCAGATCTTTCGCAAGATGAGTCCAGAGGGCGCGGGTCATGGGTGGTCCTCCAGAGTTGAATTTTTGGGTTCGTCGTTTCCCACCCTTTCGCCAAGTGCGCGAAAGGATGGGGCACGGGGAGTTGTATCTTTGGTGAGGTCGGCGGTCTGGGCCTCGGCAGCTCTCAGATAGTCGTCGGGCGCGAGGATCAGCTGGGTTCCGCGCGCGCCGGCGGAGACGCTGATCCGGTCGAAGAGAATCGCCGTTTCATCGACGAAGACAGGGTAGGCTTTTTTTGCTCCGAAGACGGTGACGCCGCCGCGGATGTAGCCGGTGAGCGGTTGCACATCCTTGAGCGGAACCATCTCGGCCTTGCGCAGACCGGCGGCGCGGGCTAGTTTCTTGAAGTCCAACTCGGCGTCGCCGGAGATGATGGCGAAGACGTAGGAGTTAGGTCCGCCAGTCGTGAGGAGCGTTTTGAAGACCTGCTCGGGCGGCATTCCGATCTTCTTCGCGACGGTGATGGCTGATAGATCGTCGGGATCGACCTCGTACTCCTGAAGCGCGAAGGGAATGTTGAGAGATTCAAGCAGGCGCGCGCCGTTGGTCTTCATTGCGTTGGCCTCCCAGGTTCAAGAGAAGCCACTCGACCGGCGTGGAGCGTAAGCACATAGTCGGCGATGGGGGCGGCCAGCTCGCGCTGGTGGGTCGTCAAAACAATCGTTCGGCTGCCGTGGCGAAAGTGAGCCAGCAGCTCGACCATCTGGCGGGCGGATTCTACGTCCATGTTAGAGAATGGCTCGTCGAGCAAAAGCAATTCCGGCGCGGAGAGCAGCACGCGAGCCAGCGAGGTGCGCTGCCTCATGCCCTGCGAATACTGGCCAAGTGTGCGGTCAAGTTCGGGGTCGAGGCCGACCTGGCGGAGGGCTTCGGCGGGCGCGAGACAGGCGCGTCCGGGATACAGGCTGGCGAAGTAGCAGAGGTTCTCCTCGGCGGTTAGCTCGTCGTAGAGCATGGGGGCATGGCTCATGTAGCCGATGCGCTCGCGGGCCTCATGCGGTTCGTCCTCGCCAAAGACCGTGACCTTGCCGAAGCTGGGTCGCAGCAGACCGGCCAGAATGCGCAGCAGCGTGGACTTGCCCGCGCCGTTTTCGCCGAGCAGGACGTAGCAGCACCCCGGCTCGAACTCCACCGAGACCTGGCGCAAAGCGGCAAAGGAGCCGAAGAGCTTCGAGACATTGTCGAGCCGCGCGCAAACGCTGCTGGCGGCCTCACGAGCGGGAGCGATCATGCGCGTCAGTTTGCGGCAGACGGGGCTGCGGTGACGGGATTGGGAGTCGTAGCGGCTGCGCGGGGGCTGGTAGTCGCCGGCTGCGCGGGAGCAGTTCCAGGTTGCGCGCCGGGCTGGCCGTTGGGCGTTGCCGGAGCGTACTTGCTGGCGCACTTGGCTTGCAGCACAGTTGCGTGGAATTGGCCGTCGCGGCCATAGGTGCCTTCGGCCAGGGCCTGGGAGTCGTCCTTGAAGGTGTCGGGCGGCGGCTCGGAGCCTTTGTAAACGACGGTGAGCAGGCGCCCTGTGGCGGCTTTGGGGGAGTGGCTCTCGAACTCATTCATCACAAAGGTGACGTGGGGGCCGTTGTGCTCGATGGAGCCGGGCTGAACGAAGCCCTCGACGCGCAATTGGCTGTGGTAGGCTTTGTCGCCCATACCGCCAAGCTCGCCGATGGTGACGTAGTAGCTCTTGTTGGCGCCGTAGCCGGAGTACGCCAGCCAGGTGATGGTGCCGACGATCACGGCAACCGCGATTCCGATGCGAAGTGTGTTGGGGGAAGTTTTCATCGTCTCCCCCTAACGATACGAGCGTTACCCGGCAAGGTCAAACCTCCGGCCAGCCTTTACCACAGCGCCTCATCCACCGCCGCGGCCAGCATCTCCAGCCCAGCCGCCAGATCGACTCCCAGGTGAACCCGCACAGCCCGCCTTCCGCGCGACTCCAGCACCGCCAAATCCCCGGCGGCCTGGGCGTCGATCACCACGCCAAAGGTCAGTTTCTGTCCGGGAATCTCCACATCCACAGTATGGTCCGCGGTGATCTGCAAAAAGACGCCTGTGTTGGGACCGCCCTTGTAATCCTGCCCGGTGGAGTGCAGGAAGCGCGGGCCGAAGCCCAGGCAGGTGGCCACGCACTTCTTGTCGCGCACCTTGTGCCGCAGGCGCTGGATCGCCGCCACGTTCTCGGCGAACATCGGCAGGTAGGCCAGCGCGGCAAAGTAGTCGCCCTCGTGAATCTGGCCAAGATGCGCGCGCAGATAGCCGGCCAGGGTTCCAGCGGGCGCGGCGGCCTTCAGCGTGGCGGCATAGGCTTCGGTGGCGTAGAGCTTGAATCCCTCGCCCTCGAGCACCGGCGCACGCGCAGGGAGCTTGCCGGTCTCTTCGTAGGCTGCGGTCAGTGCCCGCGTCTCAATCTTGGCCGACTCCACGTCCGGCTGATTGAAGGGGTTGATGCCCATCACCGAGCCGGCCACCGAGGTCGCCACCTCCCAGGTGAAGAACTGCCCAAAGATCTCGTAGAGGTCGGCAATCTCGATGGTCACCACCGGATGGCCGGCGGCCTCGATTGCCTTGACCTTGGCGTCCTGACTGCTGTCGGCAGTCCCCGCGTAGCGAATGTAGGCGAAGATGCGGTCCTTGCCATACATCTCCGGCGCGGCAATCGCCTCGCGGTCCACTGGCGTAATGCCCTTGCCCAGCTTGCCGGTCGATTCGGCCACCAGTTGTTCCATCCATGCGCCCAGGTCGGCAATCTCCGGCGAGGTGAAGATCGTCAGCTTGTCGCGTCCGGCGTTGGCCGCCGTGCCCAGCAACAGACCCAATTGCACCGCGGGATTTTCCGCCGGCTCCAGCTTGGCCGAAGCCACCGCCTTGGCCGCCTCCGCCAGCAGCTTCTCCGTGTTCAGGCCGGCCAGCGTTGCCGCCACCACGCCGAAGGGCGACAGCGCCGAGAAGCGCCCGCCAATCGCCGGGTCGCCGTAGAAGATGTAGCGGAAGCCGTCTTCCTTGGCCACCTGCTCCATCTTCGAGCCGGGATCGGTAATCGCGATAAAGTGGCTGCCCGCCTCCTGAGCGCCCACCGCGTTCTTCATCTCATTGAAGAAAAACTGTTTGAGGACATTCGGCTCCAGCGTCGAGCCGGATTTGCTGGCCACCACCACCAGGGTATCGGCCAGGTTTACCTCGTTGCGCGCGGTCCACACCTGCTCCGGATCGGTGGAATCGACGATGCGCAGCTCCGGAAAACCGGGTCGCTGACCAAACGTGAGCGCCAACACCTCCGGGCAGAGGCTGGAGCCGCCCATGCCCAGCAGCAGAATTGTCTGGAAGTCAGCCGTCTCCACCTCCGCGCCCAATTCGGCATACATGGCTAGATCCTGCTGCTGGCGCTCGACAATGTCGATCCAGCCTAGCCAATTCTCCTCGCCATCATTGGTCCAAAGGCTTGCGTCTTTCTGCCAGAAGCGGACAACTTTTTGGTTGGCGCTCCAGTCGGCGGCGGCCACTTCCACGGCGTCGCGAAGTTCGGGAGGTAATGCGAATCGAAAGCTCATATCGTTATTCATTGTGCATCATAAATCCGGATTCTGAAACATTCTGTCGCCGGAGGGACATCTGACACGAATCGCTTTTGGGCAATTCGCCTCCACTCGCACTTTCATGTTGGCATGAATAGACGCTAACCGAAGATGCCTTTTTTCGAAAGAGCAGCACGCTCAAGGGTCACGCGCGAAATCCAGGCTATCAAGATACTAAGGCCAAACCCGCACACCGCCATGATGCCTCCGGTCAAGCTCGGGTGATGCCATCGGTCAAACTTTGCAGCCAGCCTGTCGCTCATGGCGAATCGAAGGATGGAGAAGTGATAAAGATAGAGGCCGTAGCTGATAAAACCAAAGAACGCCAATGTTTTGTTCATAAAGAAGATGCGGTGCAGAAGCCGCCCTGCGTTCTCCGAGACAAGCGCAACCAGAAGGAGGCCTGTAGAAAACAATGCCACAGCAGTAAATTCCAGAACGGAAAGTGGCTGAATGGCCACGTCGAGCGTAAGCCCGGAAAGCAGAAGGGCGATTCCAGCCAGCAACAAGGTTTTCCGCATTGGCATTGCCGACCGCAGCCATAAGGCCACAAATGCCCCGCAGATAAGTCCATCGTAGTGGGTTAGCGGGTGGTAGTATATGGCCACTTGCGAGATGCCGCGATGTATGGCCCAGATGCGTATGAAAGGCGCCGCAAGAAAACCGGCAAGCAAACACGGCAGGGCAACTCGCCGGGATGCAAACCGCATGACCACAGGCCATACAAGATAGAACTGTTCTTCAATTGCCAAAGACCAGGTAACTCCAAGGAGCGGAGAGAGGAAGAGCAAGCCTCCAAATAGATTCTGGATGAACAGCAGATAAGCCCAAATTCCGATGGGTTCCTTCGGAATATTCAAGGCTAGTCCGCCAGAGGACCACCTCCAAAGAGGAATGATGCAGAATGCCAGGAATAGAATGAGCAGATACACGGGCCAGATGCGGAGAATGCGGCGTGCGTAGAAGCGCCTGAAGTATCTTTCGTTGCCGCGGCTGTCCCACAAGATTCCGGTGATCAAAAAACCTGAGATGACAAAGAAGATATCGACACCGATCCAGCCCTGAGCGAAGAACCCATCGAGGATACGGGGAGCAATATGGTCCGAATGATTGAGCAGCACCAGCAGGATCGCCAAGCCGCGCAGCCTATCTAGTTGCGGAATCGACCGGGGCAATTGATACTTTGATCTCAAATCCAGCGTTGTGGCCAGCACAACATCAGTATCCTGCACTTGATCTCCAAAACAGACAAGCTATTCAGGCGGAATCTTATCATAATGTGACACGAGAGTGCGGGACTGGTTAAGCCGCGGGCAGGTTGCGGTCCAGTATGGGTTTTGCAGCTTCAAACGCAAGGCGAATCCCGGTCTCCAGATCGACCTTGGGCCGCCAGCCGAGCGCGCGCAGGCGGCTGGAATCCATCAGCTTGCGCGGCGTGCCGTCGGGCTTGGAGGCATCGAAGATCAGCTTGCCTTCAAAGCCGAGCACGCGGCAGACCGTCTCCGCCAGCTCTCGGATGGTCACGTCGCTGCCGTAGCCAACGTTTATCAGCGGCGGATGATCCTCGCTGAGCAGCGTTCCATAGCTCCGGTCGTCGAGGGTCATCAGGTAAACGCAGGCGTCGGCGAAGTCGTCGCTGTACATAAATTCGCGCAGCGGCTTTCCAGATCCCCATACCACCACTTCACTCCGCCCCGCGCAGCGGGCCTCATAGACCTTACGAATCAGAGCGGGAAGAACGTGCGAGGTTTCCAGGTTGTAGTTGTCGCCGGGTCCGTACATATTGGTGGGCATCGCGGCCAGGTAGCGCGTTCCGTATTGCCGGTTGTAGGACCAGCACATTTCGATGCCGGCGATCTTTGCCAGCGCATAGGCGCGGTTGGTGGGCTCCAGCGGCCCGGTCAGCAGGTACTCCTCGCGGATGGGCTGCGGGCAGTCGCGGGGATAGATGCAACTAGAGCCGAGAAAGAGGAGCCGCTTCACGCCGTTGCGCCAGGCGGCGTCGATCACGTTGGTCTGAATCTGCAGATTGTCGCGAATGAAATCTGCCGGATAGGTATTGTTGGCCTGGATGCCGCCCACCTTGGCCGCTGCCAGGATGACATAATCGGGGCTCTCGGCGGCAAAGAAGGCATCAGTGTCTGCGGCATTTTGCAGATTCAGCTCGTCTATCGAGCGGAAGACGAAGTTGCTGAAGCCGTGGCGTTCCAGGCTGCGCACCAGCGCGGAACCAGCCAGGCCGAGGTGTCCGGCGACGTAGATTTTGCCGTCCTTATTCATCATTCTCCTTGAAATGCTCGCGATTGTCCGGTTCTCAATGCTCGTGGAAGCCCGCCGCCGTCTCAAAGCCTTGCTTCTGCACCATCAGATCGCGCTTGGCCAGCTTCAGGTCTTCGGTCACCATCTCGGTCACCAACTGCCGAAACGTAGTCCGCGGCGTCCAGCCAAGCTCGCGCCGCGCCTTCTCGGGATTGCCCAGCAGCGACGCCACCTCGGACGGGCGAAAATAACGGGGATCAACGCGCACGACAACCTCGCCGTGCTCGTTGACGGCGTGTTCCTCCACGCCTGTTCCCTCCCAGCGCAAAGTCATCCCCAGTTCGGCCGCGGCTATCTCCACGAACTCGCGCACGCTATGCTGCTCGCCGGTGGCGATCACGTAATCCCGCGCCGTCTCCTGTTGCAGCATCATCCACTGCATCTCGACATAATCCCGGGCATGGCCCCAGTCACGCAACGAGTCCAGATTGCCCAGATAGAGGCAATCCTGCAGGCCCACCTTGATGTGGGTCAGCGCGCGGGTGATCTTGCGGGTCACGAAGGTCTCGCCGCGGATGGGTGACTCGTGGTTGAAGAGAATGCCGTTGCAGGCATACATTCCGTAGGACTCGCGATAGTTCACCGTGATCCAGTAGCCATATACCTTGGCCGCGCCATACGGAGAACGAGGGTAGAAAGGCGTGGTCTCCGACTGCGGCGTCTCCCGCACCAGGCCGAACATCTCCGAGGTCGAGGCCTGATAGAAGCGGGTCTTCCTGGTCAGCCCCAGCAGGCGGATCGCCTCCAGAATACGCAGCGCCCCCAGTGCATCGGCGTTGGCCGTGTACTCAGGCTCCTCGAAGGAGACCATTACATGACTCTGCGCGGCCAGGTTGTAAATCTCGTCGGGCCGGATCTTCTGGATGATATTCACCAGGCTCGACGTATCGGTCATGTCGCCATAGTGCAGCACCAGCCTGGGATGCTCGGAATGCGGATCCTGATACAGGTGGTCGATGCGCTGGGTATTGAAGGACGAGGCACGGCGCTTGATGCCATGAACCTCATACCCCTTCTTGAGCAAAAACTCGGCTAAATAGGCGCCGTCCTGACCGGTAACGCCCGTGATCAATGCTATTGGCATCGCGCTCAACCCTCAGCTTCTATCTTATACAGAGCAGCCATCCACGCGGGCGGAAGTTGCACGCGCGTGGCGTGTACGGGAAGATGCGCTCAGTCTTTCCCCGAGAGGAGTTGCCCAAGGAACTTGAAGACGAAGCGGGGATTGGACTTGAGGTAGCGCATGGCCAGACGGCGCGGCTCCGTGGTTAGCCGAACTGTCCACTCGAGTCCGCAACGGCGTATCCACAGCGGCCCTCGGGTTTTGTTGCCGGCGATGAAGTCGAATGCTGCCCCGACGGCAAACATCACGGCGGGAACCCGGTCCAGATGCTCCACAATCCAGAGCTCCTGCTTCGGGCATCCGAGTCCGACAAAGAGCAGCCGCGCCCCGGAGGCGGCGATTCGATCAACGATGGCCGCGTCTTCGTCGGGTGTAAGCGCCCGGAAGGGCGGACTTTCTCGATAGGCCACGTGGAGATTCGGGTACCGCAAACGCACTACACCGGCCAGCGCATCAAGAACGGCCTGGCTTCCGCCGTAAAAGCCGACAGGCACCCCGGCTTTTTCGGCCGCTGCCAGCATGGCGACCGTAGCGTCCGTGCCGCAGACCCGCTGCGCGCCTCTCTCGCCTAGTGCGCGAAGCGCCCAAACCAGCGGCATTCCGTCGGGAAAGACCGTTCCGGCTCTATTCAAGACGGGAAGGAAGTCCGGATGGTCAACGGCTTCCATGACCAAGTGGACCGCGGCGAAGAAGAGTGCGCGGGACTGGCGTTCCCGTGCCCAAAGCAGACTCTGTTGAATCACCTCTTCGTAGCTGCTGACCGCTACATCGACGCCCAGAATAGACCGGGTAGCGAAGGGACTCTCAAGCTTGGCGGTTGCGGTCACGGCTGGGATATCCTCGGGGAAAATATCGGCCACGCCACGTATGGCGCGGCATACACCCCGTGCCCGATAAAACCAGGGGAGACGTATCCCGGAATCATAACACTCAACTCGTCGCGACCAAAGACCAGTATCCCCAAGCCCGAATCATGGCCCAGGGGGGAGCGAGCACCGGCCTTCGACGAAGCTCATCAGGCTTGAGTAACCCTGGCCTTGTTTTAAAAATGATACATCGCGCCGAGCGTGAAGCCCTGAGGGTTTAGCCTGCCGGCAGGCGGATTGGGGGTGGAGTGTTTAAAGACGGTGGGCCAAGTCTGGTATTCATAATCGCCCCGCACCCAAACACTCTTGAAGGCCCGATAATCCAGACCGCCGCCAAAACTGGTCACAGTGCGGGAGTCGTGGTTGTAGTGCTTCGTCCTAGGATTATACCCGTCGTCTGCGTTGCCGAATCCCATGAAGCACTTTGCGTAAGGACGAAATCTGCGGAAGCGAGGCCAGGAGTAAATCAGCCCGCCACCGGCATAGTCAATCCGCATATTCACCGGCTCGGAGGTGGAACGGCCGAGGCTCAGGTCGCGTGCCTCGGCTTCAATTCCGAGACCGCGTAGAAGATGCGGCACGCGGTTCGGCAGATAGTCGATCCACAGCGTGCCGCCGAGCAGGTGGCCGTGGCCGTCATCGGGGTTGTAGCCGGAAAAACCGACGCCAATGGCCAAAGGAGAAAACTCCTTCGGACCTATAGCTGCCGGTACGGTTTGTGCATAGGCGGGGCAGGCCACGCAAACAAAAAGAAGTGCAAGGGCCAGCCCAACGTACAGCTTCAAACGCATTCTGCGTCTCCTTCGAAGTTGCAGGACACCCTCCCCCGAGGCACTCCCCTTCGATAGAGTGTACATCCGCAAGGTAAAAATGCAAGGCAAAGATTCCGCAAATTTCCTTGGCGCTGGAGTCCAGCCTCGGTTGGCGCTTCCACCCCGCGCTTGTTCAGAATAGCAACTCACCCGCCTCGTCTTCGAGGCCGGCAACCAGTGAGCCTAGCAGCGCCACACGCGGAACTGCCAGCTTCCGTGCGCTTTCAAGGCGCAACTGGCCCGGCAAATCCTCAACCGCCCGGCGCAGTACCGGGAGAGCCGAGGAGAAGGTAGGAAAACGAGTGTCCCGGCCCACCTTCACCAACGCGCGCAAGGCTCCAATGGCTCCCAACTGCTCCAGGATATCGGCATCCCGCAGAAGAACCGCTTCGACGCTGGCCGGCTCGTCCTGCGGCTGGTGCGTCTGGATGGTCTCCGCGACCGCCTCAATCTTGCCCGCCGGAAAGCCCAGGTCCGGCAGCAATGCGCGCATCCGGGCGACGGTGTAGGGCAAATGATCCCAGTCGGCCAACTCTGCCGGATCCCGCGGCCGATGCCCCAGGAAGATCCCCAGATCATGCATCCAGGCGGCGGCAAAGAGAATATCGTCGTCATACTCCATCCCCTCCGCCAGACGCACCGCCAGCGCATAGAGCCTCGGCTGATGTCCGAACTTGTCCACCGGCAGTGCCTCGTTCCTGATATAGGCAACCACCAGCTCTCTCCAGTTGGTTTCGGTCATGGCTTCCCTCCCGGCCAGCGGGGAGTGATGCGCATCAACTCCAACTCACCTAAATCTTCCACCACAAACTCCGGCGAAGCCGCGGGGACGGCCACTATGCCTCCCATCGGAACTGCCAACGCTTCAAAGCCCGCCCCCGCCACTCTTGCCGCTCCCGCGGCCGCAAACAGGTACTGGAGCCCCGGCGTGGGTTCGCCTTCACCCGGCAGGCTGGCGCTCGCCCTGCTGCCGGCCACCTCAATGCGCTCCACGCGAAAGTAATCTTCATCGATCAGAAGGCTCCGGCCGGCCTGCGCGCGCGCAGGAACCTTGCTGGCGCGCGTCACCAGCTTCGTGGCTTCCAGGGACTTTTTGATGTGCAGCTCCCGCCCCCGCCCATAGTCGTACATCCGGTAGGTCAGGTCGCAGTTCTGCTGGGTCTCCAGCAGAATCGACCCCGGCCAGATGGCGTGAACCGTCCCCGCATCCACAAAAATCATCTCGTCCGCGGCCACATCGAGCAGATTCAGGCTGCTTTCCAGCGTGCCCGCCGTAATCCCCTCCTTCACATCGTTCAGTGTGACGCCCGGCTTGAGCCCACAGGCTACCTGCGCGCCAGGCTCGGCCTCCAGAACGTACCAGCACTCCGTCTTGCCGCGCGGATCGCCATACTTCTGCGCCATCCGGTCGTCCGGATGCACCTGCACGCTCAGCTTTTCCTTCACAAAGAGAACCTTGATCAGCAGCGGAGAACCGTTGCGCGGGGCAGTCGGACCCAGGAGGGCTTCGGAACTCTCCGCGAAGAGCGCGCCCAGCTTCTGACCGGCATGCGCGCCGCTCGCCACTACGCACTGATCCCCGGTGAGCCAGGCCTCGCCGATCGGCGCTCCCTCGGCAACCCGGTCATACCAGGGATGAAGGTCGTGGTAGCCCCACACCCGCTCTGAAAAACTAGGCGCTATTCGAAAGGGCGCCCAGGTGGAAGTGCGGGATTGCGATGAATTATCCATGAATTATAGCCCGCTTTTGCAGCAGATTCATGCCTGTAGCCAGCCGCTAGTATACTGTCTCGGAAGAATGCATCGATGCAATGAACTTCCGGGACAGCATCCAACTGCATTTTCACTCTAGCAGAGAGTCAGCGAAGCTTCGAGTGATCTTGGGGTTGACGAATGCACATTGAACCGCCCCGCGGCTTGCCCCATCCCCCTGGAGCGATACCCAGGGAGTGGCCGGGAATCCGCAAAGGAGCCAGCGCAAGCGCATGTCGAAGCCAATTTCCATCTGTGTGATCGGGTCTGGTTACGTCGGACTCGTGGCTGCTGTCTGTTTTGCCGAGATCGGCCACCAGGTCGTCTGCGTGGACAAGAACGAATCCAAAGTGAAGACCCTCCGCGATGGCGGCGTGCCCATCTTCGAGCGCCATTTGCCTGAGTTTCTCGCCCGCCATGGGGGGCGCGGCGTCACCTTCACCACCGATCTGGCAGCCGCCGTCGAGCAGTGCGAAGCCATCTTCATCGCTGTCGGCACGCCCCAGGGCGCCACCGGCGCCGCCGACCTCTCGTTCGTCGAGGCCGTCGTCTCCGAGATTGCCCGCTCCATCAACGGCTACAAGGTCATTGTCGAAAAGAGTACCGTCCCGGTCCACACCAGCGAGCGCATTCGCCGCGTCCTTCACCTCCATGGCGTCGCCGCAGAGAGCTACGATGTCGTCTCCAACCCCGAATTCCTGCGCGAAGGCACGGCCATCGTTCAATTTCTTCATCCCGACCGCATCATCATTGGCGCCAACTCCGAGCGCGCCGCCGGGCTGATGCGGCGCATCTACGAGCCGCTTACCACGGGCAGCTATTACGAGTTGCCAAATTCATTACCGGGAGCTTGCTCCATGCAATGCCCGGCCAGGCTGCTAGTCACTTCGGCGCAGAGCGCGGAGATTATCAAGCACGCCTCCAACGCCTTCCTGGCTATGAAAATCTCCTTCATCAACGCGGTGGCCAACCTGGCCGAGACCGTCGATGCGAACATCGAGGAGATCTCTGCCGGCTTGGGGCTGGACCCGCGCATTGGCCCCAGCTTTCTCCGCGCCGGCCTGGGCTATGGAGGCTCCTGCCTGCCCAAGGACGTGGCCGCCTTTCATTGGGTAGCTGAGCGGCAGGGCGTGAACTTCCAACTCCTCGACGAGGTTCACAAGATCAACGAACACCAGAAGGAGCTCTTCTTCAACAAGGTGCGCGCCGCGTTGTGGACCCTGCGCGGCAAGCGCCTGGCCGCCCTCGGCCTGGCCTTCAAGGGTGATACCGACGACATTCGCGACTCTCCGGCCATCGGCATCATCAAAAAACTCCTCGAAGCCGGCGCCTCGGTCACGGCCTATGACCCGGCGGCCATGGTGCGCACCCAGGGACTGCTGCCGCCTTCCGAGAAGCTCCGCTACGCCGGCGGAATCTTCGATGCGGCCCAGGACGCCGACGCGCTGTTGATCCTGACCGACTGGAAGGAGTTTGCCGACCTCGATCTTGTGCGCCTCAAGCAGGCGCTCCGCTTCCCCATCGTCATCGACGGCCGCAACCTATACCAGCCCCAGCAGATGCTCGACCACGGCTTCACGTACATCAGCATCGGCCGTCCGGCAATCTACCCGCCACACGCCGGCGATGCCCGCAAGCTGGCTGTATAGGGCTGTTTCTGAGATTTTCTAACCCGGAAACTAACCCACCGAAGCAGGCGCGCAGCAGGCACGGTGTTCCAGGCTGCATCTATCCTTGCGGGTATATCGTCAATCAGTGGGGGTGGTTCAGTGCGGAAATTGATCTTGCTGGCGCTCGTGACAGTCCTGGCTCTTCCTGCCTATGCCGCCAGGCGCGTGACGGTCGAGCAGTTGGAACAAACATTGACTGCGGCCATTGCCGCGCATACGGCGGACGCCGACATGGTGCGCCAGATCGGCGCCCTGGAACTCTCCGAGCGGCTGACGGATGCCGCGCTGAACCGGTTTGCCACCCGCTTCACACTGAGCCCCCACGCAGCCCTGGCCCTGCAATTGCTGGCCGACCAATCGGCCTTCCTTGACCCGCCTGCCAGCGAACTGCCCGCCACGGCCGCTCCCGATGCCGCCGCGCAGCAGCGCATGATGGATATGGCGCGCGGGTTTGCGGTGGTGATCCTGCCCCATTTGCCCAACTTCTTCGCCACCCGCGCCACCCAACGCTTCGACAATAGCCCTCAAGTGATGGAGAAAGGCGGCTGGGCGGTGCGTGGCGGTCTGCACCAGGTAGGAACTGCCAGCCAGGAGATCACTTATCGCGAAGGCCACGAGATTCTGGATTCCAATGCGTCCGCGGCTGCCGGCGCTCCCAGGCCCCAACTGGAGCTGGGTCTGCGCAGTTGGGGCGAGTTTGGCCCGGCGCTGACCGTGGTGCTGGCCGACACTTCCAAAGGCACGATGACCTTCAGCCACTGGGAACAGACTTCAGCGGGCCTGGCCGCGGTCTACCGCTATTCCGTCCCCAGGGCAGCCTCCCACTATGGAGTTACATACTGTTGCGTCATGGAAGAGCAACCCGGCGGAGTCAGCTCGACGGGGGGAGGACGAGGACGGTCGGGCGGACAGATGATCAACCAGTTGCAGCCGGTTGTCTCGCACGCTTTTAGAGAAACTCCCGGCTATCACGGCTCGCTGTTCATCGATCCCGCCACCGGAGCCATCCTGCGCATTACGCTGGAAGCCGAATTGAAAAGCGGCGATCCGCTGCTGCGCGCCGGCACCGTGATCGAGTACGGTCCTGTCTCCATCGGCGATCAGCGGTTTATCTGCCCGGTACGCAGCCTGGCGCTTTCCATGGAAGAGGCCAGCCATCAGGATCTCTTACCGCTCCTGCTGCTGAACGAGACCAGCTTCACGCACTATCACCGCCTCGGCGCATCGGCGCGCATTCTTGCCGATGCGGGCGAACCCAACGCACTCACTCCGGGCGCCCCGCCCGCTCCCGGCCTTGCGCCGCCGGATGCTTCTCCAGTCCCCTCCGCGCCAGCCCCGGCTCCGGGATCGGCCCCGCCAGCCGAAGCCAGCGCGCCGCCCGCCACGCCGCCGACCGCAACCCCTCCCACCCCGCCGCCCGCGCCGGTGATTTTGGAGATCAGCATGGCTGCGGCCAACGGCGTACCCGACCAGCCCGCAAACTTCAACTCCCTCCAGACCTCCGGCTATACGCTCAAGGTCAGCTCGCGGCTGGTGGATGTGAGCATTGTGGCTTATGACAAGAAGGGCCACCCCGTCAAGGATTTGAAGCAGGAAGAGATTGAGGTCTACGACAACGGCCGCAAGCAGGAGCTGCGCTTCTTCAGCCCGATTGCGGATCAGGCCCCGGCGGCGCCGGCAGCCGCCCCGGCGCCGGAGCGCAGCTTTTCCAATCGCGTGATGGATGCGCCTGCCGCGGCCGCCGCGTCGCCGGCAGCCGAGACCGGCAGCACGGTTCTGCTCATCGATGAGAGCCACATTGCCTGGGGAGACCTGAACCATGCCCGCCAGCAGATGCTCAAGTTCCTGGCCTCCCTGCCTCCCACGGAGCGGGTTGGCATCTACACCATGACCAGCATCGGCTTCCGTGTCCTGCAGGAGATCACAACCGATCACGCCGCTCTGACGGCCCGCCTGCAGAAGTTTTCGCCCAGCGCCCAGTCCGTCTCTCAGGCGCAGGAGGAAGAGACCCGCAACCGCCAGTCCTTCAATGAGGTGCATAACGTCGCTGACCTGGACTCGGTGAACGGCAATCGCATCGATGAGCCGGTCGCGTCCACCGCCATCGATCCCCAGTTGCTCAACCTGGGCAGCAATCCGGCCCGCGCGTCGCTGATCATTCTGGTCGCCGTGGCGCGTCATCTCTCCGCCATACCAGGCCACAAGAGCCTGGTCTGGGTCTCCAGCGACAATGTCTTCGCCGACTGGCGCGATCAGGACGTGAGCGTAGACAAAGGCAGCAGGTTCCTCGACAGCTATGCCCAGCGCACCCAGGAGGTGATGAATGACGCCCATGTCGCCGTCTATCCCTTCGATGTCTCTCAGCTTGAAGCCCAAACCGTCAGCGCCGACATCCAGCACCGTAACGTCGAGTTGACTCAGGCAGCCGCGGAAATGGCATCGATGGGCGGCAGCTCTGCGCCGCCGCGCAACATGACCGGCGGACGCATCACCGCCGAGATGAACCAGGATTTGCATCCCATCCAGCCGACCATCCGGCAGGTGGCCGATGCCACTGGCGGGCGCACCATTCGCCGGTCCGGCGATCTGGCGGCGGAGCTCTCCGATATCCTCGAAGACGGCCACGCCGCCGTGCGCGTCAGCTTCTATCCCCAGGGTCCGGCTGACGGACAGTATCACACCATCACAGTCAAGCTCACCGGCAGGCAGCGCGGACTGACCCTGCGCTACCGCACCGGCTACCTCTACGCTAAGGAAGCGGGTACTCTCAAGGAGCGCTTCCAGCAGGCGGTCTGGGAGCCGCTGGATGCCAACCAGGTGGCTGTGAGCGCCAAAGTCGTCTCCATGGACGCCGGCGCCAGCGTGAAGATCGAGATTGCCGCCGGCGATCTGGGCCTGCAAGAGCGCGCCGGACGCTGGACCGACAAGCTGGACATCTTCTTCATCCAGCGCGACGACGCCGGGCTTCGCGCGCAGGTCGAGGGGCAGACGCTGGGGTTGCGCCTCAAATCCTCCACCTACCAGAACCTGTTTTCAGGCGGTGTTCCCTTCGAGCATTTTGTCCAGATGAAGCCTCCCGCGGCCTCGCTGCGGGTACTCGTGGTGGACGAGAACACCGGCCGCATGGGCTCGGTCACCATTCCCTCCTCGGCCTTGCAGTCTGGCCATTGAGGATGAATATGTCGTCCGCGATTCGTAACCGGCAAGGGTATTTCACCGTCGAATGGTCGCAAGCTTTGCTACAGGAGGAGAGAAAATGAAACGGTTTGCATCGATTTTCGTAGTTCTGATGCTGGCGTTGCCCGCGTGGGCCGCCAAGCGCGTAACGGTGGACCAGTTGGAGCAGATCTTGACTGCTTCCAGGTACAATCCGGACGCGGAAGTCGCGCGGCATCTCTCCGATCTGGAGCTGACAGAACGGTTGAGTTCCACCCGGCTAGCGCGCTGGAAAGCCATCTTTCCCGGCGATAAAGCTCAAGCGGCGCTGGTTGCATTGGCCGATGCCTCAGAGTTCCTTGATCCTTCGGCCGCGGAGATTCCCGCCACAGCTCCACCGGACCTCGCCGCGCAGCGCCGGATACTGGCTCTGACGGTAAGCTATGTCGGCAAGACCATCCCCCAGTTGCCAAACTTCTTGGCCACCAGGGTCACCGCCAGCTTTGAGGACACGCCACTTCAGCAGCATGCGACCAGTTCCCCCACTCCCTACGAGCCGTTGCACTCCGTCGGCAATTCCAGTACCACGGTATCGTATCGCCATGGCCAGGAGGCCGTGGATACCGGCGCGGTCAAGGAAAAGCAGCCGCAGGGATTGACCACTTGGGGAGTCTTTGGACCCATCCTTGGCACCGTGTTGGAGGATGCTGCCCGGAGCAAGCTGGCCTGGAGCCACTGGGAACAGGGCGCGAGCGGCCCTATGGCCGTCTTCAGCTACTCCGTGCCTAAAGAAAAGTCACACTACAGAGTGGAATACTGCTGTGTCGCCGAAGAAGTTCAATCTGATAGAAGTAATGATGCAGACCTGCGCCCTTTTAGCCAGATTGTCGCCTATCACGGGGAAATTGCTGTTGACCCTGCCAGCGGAACGATCCTTCGCCTGATGCTGGAAGCCGAAATGAAAGCAAGCGACCCGGTTGCCAGGGCCTCCATCGTGGTGGAATACGGGCCGGTGGAAATCGGCGGCAGAACCTACTTCTGTCCCGTCAGGAGCGTCTCCAGCACGCTGGCGCAAACCCTTCAGTTCAATCAGCGCTTCTTGTTCCCCGTGGCAAATACGTTGCAACCCCTGAAGACAATGTTGAACGATGTTGCCTTTGAGCAATATCATCTCTTCCGCGCCGAAGCGCGCGTGTTGACCGGAGACGCTGCGGAGACGGAGCCCGCCAACGCGCCTTCGAAAGCCGCAAAGCCTGCGGAGGCGGCGGCAGCGCAGTCAGCCTCGCCGGCCTCACCAATGGCGGGCGCAGCCCCATCGGTTCCGGCAGTTGCCGGGACCGGAACCGAGCCCGCCTCTCCGTCCACTCCGGTGCCTGAGCAGGAAATCGCCATGACGGAGGCCATCGGAGTTCCGAACGCTCCCGCCAATCCCAGCATGCCCCAGCCCTCCGGCTTCACGCTCAAGGTCGCCTCGCGGCTGGTGGATGTAGGTGTCGTGGCATACGACAAGAAAGGTCATCCGGTGAAGGACCTGAAACCGGAAGACTTCGAGCTCCTCGACAACGGGCGCAAGCAGCAGGTCCGATACTTCTCGCAAGCCGCAGAAGAGGTCTCCGCCGCTGCCCCCGGCTCATCCGTAGCCGCGCCGGCCCAGACCGAATTCTCCAATCACGGCACGAGCGATGCAAAAAGCGAAGGCGCCAAGGAGGAGAGCAGCTCCACGATTCTATTGATCGACGCCAGCCATCTTTCCTTCAACGATTTGAGCTACGCACGCTCGGAGACGATGCGCTTTTTGCGGGCTCTCCCGGCCGGCGAGCGCGTGGGGCTGTACGTGTTGAAATCCCACGGCTTCCAGATACTGGCCGAGGAGACGACCGATCACGCCCTGCTGGAGTATAAATTGAGCCGTTGGATGCCCAACGCGCAGGACTTGCAAAATGCGCAGGACGAGGAGATGCGCAACCGGCAGCAATTCGAGACCGTTCAAAATCAGGAGGATCTACTCTACGTGAACGGCAATACCAGCAACGATCCGGAGGGACACGCGCAGGCGCTTGGCGGGGAACTGCGCGACTGGGGTGAGAATCCTGCGGGCGGTGCGATGATGATCATGGTGGGCGTGGCCAGGCATCTGGCGGCGATTCCCGGCCACAAGAACCTGGTCTGGATCTCCAGCGACAATGCGCTGGTCGACTGGAGCAACAAGGCGGTGAGTATTGAAAAGGGCGACAAGCATATCGAGCCCAATACCCTGCATGCGCAGGAGGCGATGAACGATGCGCATGTCAGCGTCTATCCGCTGGATGTCTCGCAACTGGAAGGCGGAATGGTCGACGCCAGCATCTCAAACCGAAGCGTCGAACTGGCGCCGCAGGCTTTGCAGCCTTCGCCGGTCATAACGGGTCCGGAATTCACTTCGGGAACCGATGTCAACGCCGGAGGGGGCGATCTGAGACCGGGGCGTCTGACGGCCCAAATGCAACAGGACACGCGTTCCATCCAGGGGCCCATCCGCCACCTGGCTGAAGCCACCGGAGGACGCATCTTCCGGCGCTCCGGCAGCATTGCTACAGAGCTCAATGGCGTAATAGAGGACGGCCATGCCGCCTATCTGCTCAGCTTCACGCCCGACCTCCCGGCCGACGGCCAGTTCCATAACATTACCGTCAAGCTGACCGGCAACCGAAAAGGAGTTGTTCTGCACTATCGCACCGGCTACCTCTACACCAAGGAACCGGCCAACCTCAAGGAGCGCTTCCACCAGGCGGTCTGGCTGCCAGAGGATGCGAACCAGGTAGCGGTGACTGCCCAGCCGATCGCCTTCGAAGGCGGCCTCCGCGTGAAGATCACCGTCGCCGCCGGCGATCTGGCGCTGGAGGAGAAATCCGGCCGCTGGAGCGGCAATCTGGATGTCTTCCTGGTACAGCGCGACGACACGGGCCTTCAGGCGCAGGTCGAGGGGAAGCGGCTTGGACTGCAACTGAAGGATTCCACCCTTCAATATCTGCTTAAGAACGGCCTTTCCGTCGAGCGCACCGTACATCTGAAGCCGTCCACCACTTCACTGCGCATTCTTTTAGTGGACGAAAACTCGGGCCGCATGGGCTCGGTCACCATTCCCGCCTCGGCCTTGCAGGCCGGGCATCGAGGGTAAAGCACAATGTGCCGCGGTCGGGCGTGGCAATCGATCTGTATAATAACAGCGGCTCTTGCAAGAGCAGGGAGGATACCCCGAAGCCAACGAAGTTAAGCCGCCGCGTCCATCCGGCTGCGCTGGGCCTGATCCGAACTCTTCCAGCGCAGTTTCTCTGAATTGGATCGGGAAATAGCTGAAAAGAACGTGACCGGCAAGGGTATTTCACCGTCGAATGGGTTGCAGGCTTTGCTGCAAAAGGAGAGAAAATGAAACGGTTTGCATGGATTCTCGTGGTTCTGTTCCTTGCGTCGCCCGCATGGGCCGCCAAGAAAATCACCATACAACAACTCAAGGATATGTTGGTTTCCTTGCAGCAGGGAAAGAAAGCAGACGCCGAAGTGGCTGCCGAGCTCAAGCAGGTCGAGCTGACCGAAGAGCTCACCCGCTCCGCGATGAACGGCCTGGTATCATACGTTTCCGGCCCCTACTCGACCGAGCAGATCTACGTCCTTGAGGCGCACAGCGCTATGCTGCCGCCCCCGGTTACCGACCTGCCCGCCACTCCCGCCCCCGACGCCGCCGCGCAAAAGGCCATCCTCGACAAGGCTGCCGATTACACAACTAAGACCTACGCCCAACTGCCGCATTTGACCGCAACCAAAACAACCATACGCTTTCAGGACAACAACCAGGCCATTGCCCCCGTGTCGGGGATGCACTCCGGCAGTGCGTCTCTCGATCCGAACCTGGTGGAGGCCGGCCGCTACATCCACTACATCAATTCGACAGAAGTGCCGGTCGATACCCAGAACGGCGCCGAAAAGGTGTCCTCGGCGAAGGATAAGACCCCATGGGGCCAGAATGGCTATATCGCTTTGCTTGGGCAGGGACCGGTTCTGAGCAGCGTCCTCCAGGATGCGCAGACCGCCGGCACAATCAGCTGGCTTCGCTGGGAGACCATCAACAAAAAGACCGCTGCCGTCTATGCCTTCTCCGTGGACAAGAAACAGACCCACTACGCTGTGAACTATTGCTGCTTCCCGGAGTCGGAACAGACCGGGGTTCTGAGATACTCGGGGGCATCAAGCATGAGCAGTCTGGGAAGTTACACACCCAGTGGCAATCTGCAGACACACACCGCGTATGACCAGTACTTCAAGGCCATAGTGCCCTATCACGGCGAGATCTTCGTCGATCCGGATACGGGAATCGTGGTCCGGCTTGTCCTCCAGGCTGAGTTCAAATCTTCCGACAATGTTCAGCAGGAAGACCAGCGCATCGATTACGGCCCGGTGAAGGTTGACGCAACAACTTTGGTCCTTCCCGTCAAGACCGTCATCAACACTATGGAGATTCCCAACGGCGACTCCGGCTCCGCCAAGTTCATCATCCGCCACACACTCTTCACCTCGGAGTACAAGAACTACCAGTTGGCCGCTCACTAGCTCGCCGGCTACATGACCAATGGCGCGGCGGTTGCCCCCTTCAGCCCCGCGCCTCCATCGCGGAGACATCGCCGGCGATCAATCTGTGATCGCGAACTGGCAGGACTCCCACTTTTCTCTTCCCTTCGCGCCCCATCTCTGCCATACTTGTGAGTGTCCACCTCGTACAGCCAATCCCAACAATCGAAGAGTGAGGTTGCATCCATGTCGGCAAAGTATGTCTTTGTGACGGGCGGAGTTGTGTCCAGTTTAGGCAAAGGTTTGGCGGCGGCCTCCATCGGCTGTTTGCTGGAAAGCCGGGGCCTGCGCGTCAACATGATGAAGTTCGACCCCTACCTCAACGTCGATCCCGGCACCATGTCGCCCTTCCAGCACGGCGAGGTCTTTGTCACCGACGACGGCGCGGAGACGGACCTCGATCTGGGCCACTATGAGCGCTTCACCCACGCGCCCTTGTCCCGCGACAACAACCTGACCACCGGCCGCATCTACGAACAGATCATCCTCAAGGAGCGGCGCGGCGACTACCTCGGCAAGACGGTCCAGGTCATCCCCCACGTGACCAACGAGATCAAGAACGCGATGCGCAAGGTCTCGGCCAACGGCGCGGACGTGACCATCATCGAGATCGGCGGCACGGTGGGCGACATTGAGTCGCTGCCCTTTCTGGAGGCCATCCGCCAGATGCGCCAGGAGTTGGGCCGGGAGAACACTGTTTTTATTCACCTGACGCTGGTGCCGTGGATCGCCGCCGCGCAGGAGCTGAAAACCAAGCCGACGCAGCACTCGGTCAAGGAGCTGCTCTCGATTGGCATTCAGGCCGACATACTGCTCTGCCGCTCGGAGCGACCCCTGGGCATTGAGATGAAGAAGAAGATCGCCCTCTTCTGCAACGTCGAAGAGAAAGCCGTGATTGGCGCGCTGACCGTACCGTCGATCTACGAGGTGCCTCTTTGCTTTGCGAAGGAAGGCGTGGACTCGCTTATCCTTAAATACCTGCACAAGGAAGCGCCCGAGGCGGACCTGACGGAGTGGAAGGCTCTGGTTGACCGCTGCTACCACCCGAAGGATACGGTACACATCGGCATCGTCGGCAAGTATGTGGAGTATGAGGACAGTTACAAGTCGCTCAAGGAGGCGCTGACCCACGGAGCGGTCTCGCAGCACCTCAAGCTGGAAGTAACCTGGATCGAAGCCGAGGGCCTGGAGTCGAAGTTTCCCGAGGACCGGAGTTATGAGTCGCAGTTAGAAGGATTCGACGGCATCCTGGTTCCCGGCGGCTTTGGCAAGCGCGGCATCGAGGGCATGTTGAACGCCATCCGCTATGCCCGCGAAAAGCAGGTGCCTTATTTTGGAATTTGCCTGGGAATGCAGACCGCCTGCATTGAATTTGCGAGAAACGTCTGCGGATTGAAGGAAGCTAACTCCAGCGAATTCAACCCCGCCAGTCCGCACCGCATTATCTACAAGCTGAGGGAGTTGCTGGGCGTCGAAGAGATGGGCGGGACCATGAGACTCGGCGCGTGGGCCTGCGTCCTGCAGGAAGGCTCGCTGGCCGCTAAAGCCTATGGCGGCGCGACCGAGATCAGCGAGCGCCATCGCCATCGCTATGAGTTCAATCGCGAGTACGAAGCGTTGCTCGCCGGCGCCGGATTGAGCCTGACCGGCACGACGCCCGATGCGACGTATGTCGAGATCGTCGAGTTACCAGGCCATCCGTTCTTCCTAGGATGCCAGTTCCACCCGGAGTTCAAATCCAAGCCGCTGGAGCCGCATCCGCTGTTCCGCGAGTTTATTATTGCGAGTTACAAGAACCAGCAGGCGCGGCTGGCTTCCGAGACCAACGAAGCTCCAAATCTGATCAACGCTGTGTCATCCTGAACAACCGGCGAGGGGTTGTCCTCCTGAGCAAGCGCAGCGAAGTCGAAGCATATAACTCTCTGCTTTCCACTCCACGCTCGGACGTAGCGGACGCCAAAACAAGCGGCCCTCCAAATATGGGCGAGGGTTAGGATTTCTTCCCAGTCCGCTTCTTCGAGGCAGTTTTGCGGGTAGGGGCTTTCTTTGCTGCGGCCTTCTTGGCAGGAGCCGTCTTTTTGACGGGAGCCTTCTTGGCAGAAGCCTTCTTTGCCCCGGCTTTCTTCACAACCGCCTTCTTCGCGGGAGCCTTCTTAGCCACTGCCTTGTTCGCGACAGCTTTCTTCGCAGGAGCCTTCTTTGCCGCGGGCACGGCCTTGGCGGCTGCTGGTTTAGCTTTAGCGGCCGCCGGCTTGGCTTTTGCCGTAGCTTTCTTGCGCGCGGCTACGGTCTTTTCGGCCAGCGCGGCCTTCAGTTCAGCGTCGAACTCGGCGGGGGTCAGCGGGCGGGCGGATTTGCGCAGGCGCTCGATGTCGTAAAAGGCGCGGCGCTCGGTCAGGAAGACATGGACGACAAAGTCCACATAATCGAGCAGAATCCAGTCGCCTTTGCGGCGGCCTTCCACTGAATTCGGAAAGACGCCAAAATCCTTCTTCAGCTTGTGCTCGATCTCATCGGCGATGGCGATGGCCTGGCGGTCGTTCGTGGCCGAGGTGACCAGGAAGAAGTCGGAGAGGCCGGAGTCGATGGGGTCGAGTTCGAGGATGCGGGTCTCTTCGCCCTTTTTGTCTATGCAGACCGCGGCGGCGGTCTGAACAAGGATGCGGGTTTGCTGCTTTGTGTCGGTCGTCATTCGGTAGGGAGGTTCTCCAAGCCTAATCGTAGACCCTCGGCAAGGCTGCGGCAAATCAGCGATAGAGTCCGTGGGCGCGAATGTACTCCGAAACGGGAATGGGAAGCAGCGCGCGTTCCGGCGGTGGTGCTCCGGCGGAGGCGCGCGCCCGCTCCCGAATCTGCATTTGCTCTCGAATTTCTGACGCGCTGATCTCGATTTCCAGGCCCGGAAGCAGGTAGAGCGGAGCTTGCGCTCCAGCAGGATTGCGAAGAATGCAGCGGCGCAGCTCGATTTCTTCCGCGGATTGGTCGGACTGCGGCAAGGAATCCACGGCAAGCCCTTCCGGCAACGCGGTCATCAAATCGCCGAGGCGCTGGCCCGGCCGCGAGGCGACGATCAACGACGCCACAAAGGGAATCTCGGCGGCGCGATGCCAATGCCTGAAAGCGGCAAACGCGTCGGCGCCCATCAGGCAAAAGAGCGCGCTTCCGGACGGTAGCTCCGCGCGCAGCGCGATCAGCGTCTCCAGCGTGTAGTTCGGAGCACCCGAGGATTTGGGCGCATCAGCCAGCGAAACGGCAAAACCGGGTTCGCCGGCAATCGCCAGCCGGGTCATCGTCAGGCGGTCTTCAAAGCAGGCCGTCGAACCTTGCGGCTTGAGCGGCTGCGCCCCCACCGGGGCAAAGAGCACAGTGTCGAGGCCGAGCGCCGCCTGGGCAGCCCGAGCCACCCCCAGATGGCCCAGGTGCGGCGGGTCAAAACTGCCTCCAAAAAAAGCTACGCGGCTGCCTCCAAAAAAGGCTGCGCGGCGGGCGTCGATGGAGCGCGGGTCCATGGTTCATGGTAGCTTGCGCCGGAGGCTCTGGTAGCATCGAAATCACGATGCGTTACTTGATTGCAATCCTGGCCCTGGCCGGCGCGGTGGTCTCCGCTCTGGCTCTGCACGTTCATTACTGCACCGACCCACAGCCCTGCTCGATCAACGAGCGGTGGGATTGCGGCGTCGTGAACCACAGCCCGTTTGCCGAGGTTGCGGGCCTTCCCGTGGCGGCGATCGGCATCGCCGGCTACCTGGCCCTGGCCGGCCTGGCCTTCTGGCGGCAGCGGGCGCTGGTCTTTCTGGCGGCGCTGGTAGGACTCGGCTTTGCCCTGCGGTTGACGACCATTGAGGAGCTTGTCTTGCAGACTTGGTGCCTTTATTGCGTCATCTCGCAGGTGGTCATCGCCCTGATCACGCTGCTCAGCCTGGGATGGGTCGGAGCGGAGTATCTCGCCCTGAAGCGGGCCACCTGCGGTGGGGCAGACGGCGCTTGCGCGCCATAAGGTTCGTGGACTCCCGGATTAGGCGCGATAAAACTGCGCCGAACCTGGGGCGCACGCTGCACGTTACCTCGGTACACGGCTTCATCTCCTGTTCACCCAGCCGCTTTTCCTCCACTGCTAATATTGTGATATACCCATGCTTAAACAAAAATACGCAAGCTGGATGTATGAGTGGGAGACGCGGCTGACCACGCGCGACGAGAATCGCGTGGTGCGCCCGCTGGAGTGGGGCTTCGAGTGGATTGAGCCGTTTCTGCGCGAGCACGGCTTTGCGGAGGCTTTGCCGGGCCCGGAGATTGTGGCTGACCCCGCCCTCGCCGAGGCCGCCATGGTCCTCATCAACCAGTTCCTCATCCGCCATAGCGACAGCTTTTTCGGCTACCAGCGGCCCACGGACTTCCGCATCGAAGAGCGGCACCCGGAGCTGTTTCCCACCAATGTGCGCCCGGAAACCCTCGCCCAGGACGCGGTGCTCAAGCAACGGGCAGCCGAGGGAAAGATTCCGCCGGCGCAGTTTCTGCGCTTCACCTCGCCGGAGCGGACGCCTTACCCGGAAAACGATCTGGTGAACGCGCGCTGGTACCCGGCGCCGGCGCATAAGGATCCCAAACGGCCCAGGCAAGCCATCATCGTGATGCCGCAGTGGAATGCCGACGCCTTCAGCCATAACTCGCTGTGCGCCATCTTCAACAAGATGGGGATTTCGGCGCTGCGGCTCTCCCTGCCCTACCACGACATTCGCCGCCCGCAAGAGCTGGAGCGCTCCGACTACGCCGTCAGTGCCAACATCGGCCGTACCCTCTCGGCCTGCCGCCAGGCGGTCGTCGATATTCGCTGCTGCCTGGATTGGCTGGAAGAGCAAGGCTACGAGCACTTCGGCGTGCTGGGAACCAGCCTGGGCTCCTGCTACGCTTTCCTGGCCAGCGCCCACGACGCGCGGCTGCGGGTGAATGCCTTCAATCACGCGTCTACAGCCTTTGGCGACGTAACGTGGGCCGGCCAAAGCACCCGCCACGTCAAGCAGGCTCTGGCAGATGCCGGGCTTACCCAGGACCGTGTGCGCGCCTTGTGGGCAGCCGCCAGCCCGTGCAGCTATTACGACAAGATCGTGCGTCCCGAAGTCGATGGCCGGCGGAAGAAAGTCCTGATGGTCTATGGCAACTACGACCTGACCTTTCCCAGGGAGTACTCGCTGCAAGTGGTGGACGCCTTCCAGCGCATCGGCCTCAACTTCGAGAAGCGCGTACTGCCCTGCGGCCACTACACTACCGGCGAAACGCCCTACAAGTTCATCGACGGCTGGTATATGGGCTGGTTTGTCTACCGGGCATTTAAGGCGCTGCGGGAAGAGAAGGCCGCTGGCCTGAAATTGGAAGCTGAGTCCACGCCCGAAGCGGAAGAGGAAGCGGTCTCCGGCTAGCGCACCCCGCTCAAGTCCAGCCGCAGCAGCTTGGCGGGGTCCAGGTACGCGCCTTGCCAGCGGACGGCCCAGTGCAGATGCGGCCCGGTGACGCGGCCTGTGGCACCGCTCAGCCCGAGCAGGTCGCCCGTCGCCACGCGCTGGCCCTCCTGCACATCGATCCGGCTCAGGTGCATCGACAGCGTGTACACCCCCAGCCCGTGGTCGATCACCACGAAGTTGCCCTCGTAGTAGAGCGGTCGGGCCAGCACCACCACCCCGCTGTTGCCCGCCCGCACCGGCGTCCCCGCCGCGGCGCGAAAGTCCATCCCCTTGTGAATACTGGCCAGCTTGCCGTTGAAGGTGCGACGGGTGCCGAAGCTGTCGGTCGGCTCGGCAGTCACCGGCGCTTGAAAGTCGCCCGCCCACAGCGGCTCAGAGTCGCTTGTGCCGAAGACCTTCTCCTTGACCAGCTTGTCAGCCTCGATCTGCTTCAACTCTTCCGGGCCGGGCGTGACGAACTGCGGCGCGACGGTGAGCGAACCCGTTTTGTAATGCGCCGCATGAATCTGGACGTTACGGCTCAGGTCGCGCGTGCCGCTCTTGGCAAGCTGAACGCTGATCCGTAGCGTAGAAGGCCCCACGGCCCCCTCGACATCGGCGCCGGCCAGCGCAAACCACCCGCGTCCATTCCGTCCACGAAAGAACTCCAGCTTGCGTCCCAGCCACTCGCCATCGATGGCCGCCACGCCATCGAGATGCACACGGATCAAGACCGGGGAGCCGGCACTCACAAACTCTGGAGACAGGGTGACAAGCGGACGCTGAGGGGATAAGGCCTGGGCGGGCCTGCCGCTGAGAAAAGAAAAGAGCGGAAGCAGAACAAAAAACAGCGTAAGCTGCTTGAATCTTCGCATTCCCCAATAGTAATTGCGCCTCATCGTCCCGTGCTTGATGAAGTGCCAGGTGAAGCGCAGCGGAGCCGAAGGATCAGCATTTCATTCCCGTGCCGGAGATGCACCTTCCGCTCTATCCGAACTACCACAAGGAGGACAGGCTGAGAATCTGTAGAATTTGAAGATTGTGGTGTCCCAGCTCCCAAAATCGGGACCTGGGACTCCTGGCTATTGGGGTTGCATCCGGACGGTCATCGAGCCACTATTGATTCGAGGATAACCACTCTGCCTTAGCGTTATTGTCATATTTTTTGCAGGTTCTAACGACACAGTTTTGTTGGTATCGCTTAAAAGCGAAATCGTCTTACTCGGGAAAACAAAGGTCGTTATCCCCTTCTTGATCGTTACGATAAGCTTTTCTTTTGAAACATTAGTGATTTTTACATCAAGCATCTCGCCCAGTTGCTTGCCGGTGAAAGTAAGTTCAACGCGACCGATTTCAAATGCCTGCTTTAGATCAAGAGTATTTGCCTGCGGGGCAGGTTGCGCTGTGAGCGCAGCCGTAGCGGCAATTGCAACGAGAGAAAGCGCCATAAACCGACGAAAACGATTCATTCAGAATCTCCTTTTTCTTCAAACACGGGCTGATTTTACACCCGTCTCCCCGGTACGCGACATTGTGAGACGTTTTGTTATCCGCGGGTGGGGCGCGTATCGCAGCTTCGGGGTAGATGAATCCGGATTTTTGGACCTGTGAAAGCAAAAACGCGCACCGCGCGGCCCGAAGGGCAGTTGGCCCCACCGCGGATGGTCATCGTCCTGAGCTGCCGAAGCCTTTTTCCGCGCGGGCAGAGTCTTCCAGGCTCTCCACCTCTTCAACGCTTCCAGTCAGCACCGGAACCGGAATCATCTGGGCGATCTTCTCGCCGGCCTTCAGCTCGACGTCAGCATCCGTCAGGTTGATCATCAGCACCAGAATCTCGCCCCGATAGCCCGCGTCGATCACCCCGGCTGTAGTGGCAATCCCCCGCGCCGCCATCGACGAGCGGTCCCGAACCAGCAGTCCCAGCGGCGCGCCGGTCTTAGGGTGGCGAGCCTCAACGCTGATGCCGGTTCGCACCTTCACGGTCACTCGCGGCTCCAGCGCCACGCTTTGCAGCGCAAACAGGTCATAGCCCAGATCCTCGCCCGGATGGGCCACCACGGGAGCGCGCGCCCCCTCTGCCAACAACTTCACTCGCAGCATGAGTTGATGTTAGCGGAGCGGGGTGAGCTGCGGTTGTGGAAGATCAGGGCAGTTTGAAGCTCTTGATGGCGATGGCGTTGGGGTTGCGGCCGGCGGGGAGCAGCGTGAAGAGCGAGCGCGTGGCAGTGCGGACCACAGCCACGTCGCTGGAGCCGGAATCGACGGCGAAGAGCAGGTGGCCTGAGCTGGAGAATGCCAGCGCCGAGGGGCCGTCGCCGACGCGGATTGAGCCGCCCTGGGAGGGCGGAAGGCGCTTGCCGTCGTCGATCGAGTAAACCGCGACATACTGGGAGTGGAAGTTGGCCACATAGAGCAGGGCATTGTCGGCGGAGACCAGGCCGCGGACGGGATCGTCTCCAATCAG
The DNA here is from genome assembly GCA_003134855.1 of Acidobacteriaceae bacterium. Lineage (GTDB taxonomy): Bacteria > Acidobacteriota > Terriglobia > Terriglobales > Acidobacteriaceae > Telmatobacter. Next base: position 3,956 of record PLCS01000006.1, on the reverse strand, counting down.
CGTGGCGCCGCCGACTTCGTCGGTGGTGGCGTAGACCTCGGAGATGGAGTTGGCCAGCGAGTTGGAGACGAAGACCTCGCCGCCATCGGGCTTGAGGGCCAATTGAACCGGCGCCTGGCCCACGTCTAGCATCGCCTCCAGGCGGTCGGGCTGGGCGTCAATGGATTGGGCAGGCGCGGCCGGATGAGCTTCTGCGCGGGCCAGCGCGATGGCCATGATCTGGTGGCCGGCCGAGCAGGCCACAAAAATCTTAGTGGAATCGGGAAGGATCACAGCGTCGCTGGCGCCGGTGCAGCCATCGAAGACGGATCGAACCTTGCGGTTTGCGGGGTCGATGAGGCTGACTGAGCCGGCCTTGCGGTTGGCGACCGCCAGCGTCTTGCCGTCGGGCGCGATGCGGACGGCTACCGGCTCCTCGCCGGCGCCGATGGCCGCGACCTCGCGCCGCGCCTTGAGATCGAGTACGGAGATGGTGTTGGAGAGGGAGTTGGCCACGTAAGCCAGCTCGCCCGCCGGATCGATCTCGATGGCGACCGGCGCGCGATGAACAGCGATTGTGCCCGCGACGGCGTTATTCTCCGCATTGATGACAGAAACGAAACCCTGCCCGCCCGCCGTGCCGGAGTTGACCACATAAACTTCGTTGCGCGTGGGGCTGGCGGCGACCGCGACCGGATTCTGACCAACCGCGACCTCCCGGTCCAGGCGCACATTGACCACATCGAAGACGGAGACAGTGCCGCTGCCACCGTTGGTCACGTAGGCGTACTCGCGGTAGTCGGGCGGGTACTGCGGAAAGTCGTGGGGGCGGCAGCCGGTCAGGGCCAGCGCCAGCAGAGCGATTGCACTACTTCCCAGCCTGTTGAGTGAAGCGGTCATAGAGTTCACTCTGTGGCCGCCTCCACGCGGATGCCTCTAGGAAGCTTGCGGCCGACCACCGGAGCGATCTGTTCCAGTTCATCCATCATGCGGGCGAACTGGTCGGGATAGATGGACTGGGGGCCGTCGGAGAGAGCCTTTTCGGGGTGGTTGTGGACCTCGACCAGAATGCCGCTCGCGCCCGAGGCGACCGCCGCGCGGGCCATCGGCAGGATGCTGTCGCGCTTGCCGGTCGCGTGGCTGGGATCGACCAGGATCGGCAGGTGGCTGAGCCGCCGCACCGCGGGGATGATGCTCAGGTCGAGCGTGTTGCGCGCATGATCGACAAAGGTGCGCACCCCGCGCTCGCACAAAATCACTTCATAATTGCCCTCGCTCATCACGTACTCGGCGGACATCAAAAACTCTTCCAGCGTCGCCGCGAGGCCGCGCTTCAGCAGCACCGGCTTGCGCAGCCGCCCGGCGCGCTTGAGCAGCGAGAAGTTCTGCATATTGCGCGCGCCAATCTGTACCACATCGGCCCATTTGGCGGCCAAATCCAGACTCTCATTGTCGAGGGCCTCGGTGACTATGCGCAGGCCGAAGCGCGCGCGGATCTCCGCCATGATGACGAGCGCCTCGACGCCCAGGCCTTGAAATGCGTAAGGGGATGTGCGCGGCTTGAAGGCGCCGCCGCGAAAGAACTGCGCGCCCGCCGCTGCCACTTGCTCAGCTATGGCGAAGGCCTGCTCGCGGCTTTCAATCGAGCAGGGCCCGGCGATGATGGCGAGCGAGCCGCCGCCGATAGCGGCGTCCGTTCCCGCAAAGCGGATGACGGTGTCTTCGTTCTTCACCTCACGGCTGGCCAGCTTGTAGGCCTTGGAGACGCGGATCACCTCCGCGACGCCGGAGAGCGCCTCCAGGTTGCCGCGCTCCACTTCGCCCTGGTTGCCGGTGATGCCGATGGCGGTCCGCTGGGCTCCGGGAAGCGGATGGGCGCGGAAGCCCAACTGCTCAATGGTTGCGCAGACCTCCCGGATCTCTTCCTGCGTTGCCTGTGCCTTCATCACAACTAACATGGCAGCCCCTCGAACCCTCAGTCTAATCGTCGGGAACGGCGAAGAGCAATGAGCCCGAATCGGCGCCGGTTGGTTGGATAGGCTTTCTAGTCCCTGTTCCCTAGTCCCTGTTCCCTGCTCTTCACCGGTTTGCTCCGCTCGCCGGGGGTGTGCTAACCTTAATTTCTATGCCGTGATGCGTGCGAGGGGTAAGTGTGCCCGTACGGATTTCGGGGTTTCCGGGACGATTTCCGGGTGGGAAGGGCTGGCGTAGCTCAGCTGGTAGAGCATCTGATTTGTAATCAGAGGGTCGGGGGTTCAAATCCCTTCGCCAGCTCCACAATAAGGAAAGCGGAATTCGGAGCCTGAAACGGCAGAGAGTTTTACCGGTGTCGATATTTACGAGCACCGGGCCTGTTCTCCGCGGCGATTCCACTGAGGTGCATGCTCCGATTGGCCGGCGGTGTTCCGGGCGGGGCCAGATGCGCTGAATTGTGTAAATCCGGGGATGCAGGTGGTTGATCGGGGTCCCCGCGGACAGGTCTTCGTCCGTGGGGTGATTGATCGGGGTCCCCGCGGACAGGTCTTCGTCCGTGGGGTGATTAGGCACAGGTGGCCGAGTGGTTAATGGCAGCAGACTGTAAATCTGCCGGTCTTTGGACCTACGGAGGTTCGAACCCTCCCCTGTGCACCATGATTTGCGCGGCTGGATCTGCCAGGCTGGATTTGAGGGGTTGCAATGCGCACGAAGCCGCAGCCGGGTGAGCGCAAGGGTTTGATGAGTCCTGGTTCCGATTTGGACCGGAAGTTTTGGATCGCGCTCGGGCTCTATGCGGTTTTGGCAGTGCTGGCTTGGTTTACCGTGGGCGAGGGAACGATTTTCGTCGAGGGCAAGCCGGTGGAGTTGCGGTTGTTTCCGCTCATCCTCATCGGCGGCATGGCTTTGAAAACGGTACTTGCCCGTCATGCGGAGAAGATTCGCCGCGACGGGGGGAAAAGCTCTTAGCTATCAGCTATCAGCTCTCAGTTTTGGTGGTGGCAGATTGAGCCGATACGGCTCGCACCAGCAGAATGAAGCTGAAAGCTGACGACTGAAAGCTGGTTTTAGGTTTGAGGGCTGATGTAGCTCAGTTGGTAGAGCACTCCCTTGGTAAGGGAGAGGTCACCAGTTCAATCCTGGTCATCAGCTCCAGAAATTCAGCTATTAGCCGTTAGCTATTAGCCTTTAGCTCGTTTGATGTTGGATCGGGCAGTTGCAGCTCGTGCGAGCAGGAAAAGCTGAAAGCTGACAGCTAATAGCTAAAGGCTGTTCTGCGGGAGTAACTCAGTGGTAGAGTCACAGCCTTCCAAGCTGTTGGTCGCGAGTTCGAACCTCGTCTCCCGCTCCAGATGTTGAAAGACTGAAGGCTAACGAAGTCGAGAGCAGGGGAATGATGTTCGAGCAGGCAGCGATAGCCGTTCAGGATGAGCAGGGATACGCCGAGCTTCATGCGCGCATTGATGCGGCCTTCGACGCGCGGGATGTAGAGGTTTTTCTGAGCCGCGTGGGCCGGTCGAAGCTGCGCATTCGCGACTTCGAGGGCGCATTGCGGCGGGGGCTGATGGGCAAAGAAGCCGCGGGGCTTTACCAGGCGCTGCCGGTCTCGGACCAGGCCCTGACCCGCGAGCGCTATCTGCAGCAGGTGGAAGCGGTGCCGCCGGAACTGCGGCAGCGGTATTTGAAGGTGTACGCCTACTATTGAGGCGCGTGACACAAGCTTTTGCGCTTCCCTCACACGGGGAGCGACAGAACAAAGTCTAACGGAAGGGACTGAAGGACATGGGCAAGGAAAAGTTTGATCGCACGAAGCCGCACGTGAACGTGGGGACGATTGGTCACATCGATCACGGCAAGACGACGTTGACGGCGGCCATCACCAAGGTATTGCAGAAGCACAATCCGAAGAACAAGTTCCGCTCGTTCGACTCGATCGACAACGCGCCGGAAGAGCGCGAGCGGGGCATCACCATCGCCACGGCGCACGTGGAGTACGAGACCAA
>PLCS01000002.1:195-102117 GCA_003134855.1 Acidobacteriaceae bacterium | reverse complement strand
TTCACCTGACGCAAGAGATGTTGGAATTGCAGGCTAACAAAAAGAAGATGTGGATGGAGCTGATTGCGTCGAGCGGGTCGGAGCTGATTGAGTACGAGGCATACACGGGCAGCGCGAACGATCCGCTGCGCCTAGCAATCGATTCCCATGACCCGGCAGCGAACAAGCCGGTCAAGATGGACATTACCGAGCTGACGCCGGTGGGCGCATCGTTGCTGTACCCCTACACAACGACCCTACTGGAGGTATTTGTGCAGCGGGAGCCGATGCCCCTGGGCACGGTGAGCAATCTGTTTACGTTCCCCGGGTAGTGCTTTGGGGGACGATCAGTAACCGAAAGTCGAACAGCGCGCCGAGATTAGATGGCCGTGTTGGCAGAGAATCGGGCACTAACGCATCTGAGCGGTCCGATCCCACACGACCTCCGTACGACCACAGGCTGATCCAGGCGATGGGGCGGTTCCTCGGTTTGATACTCGGCGATTTTGCGGAAATCCAGAATCCATTCTGGCGACATCAGCGTATTCGATACTTATCATTGTTTCTCGCAGTTAGTTTTCAGATTGTGGTTGATCGGTTTGTTCACAAGTGGAAGCGGTTTCCTCTCTGCCGTAACAGAGAATTCATATTCAATCCGCATACTGAAAAGATGATTCGACGTTATATGCTTCCAACGCTTCTCTGTGCAACGGCACTGCTGCCGGGTTCTGTTGCATTTGCTCAGACCGGGGTCAGCGCCGTGCTGCCCAATGGCCGCGCAATCCATCCGGCGGGCAACTGGATTCCGCTGGCGCCCTACCCATTTGCTCTGGCGGTGCGTGCCGATGGCGCGGAGATTGCCGTACCTTCGATCGGGTTTCCGTTCGCGCTGAATGTGGTCGAGCAACCGTCTGGAGCCACTCCGGCGGTGCGGCGCATGCCTGCCGGCGCCAGCAACGATCCAGCGGTGGAGGTTCACGCGGGGCTTGTCTACTCGCCTGACGGGGCGTTGCTTTACGTCGCCACCGGGAACTCGGGAAAGATTCGCGCGTATCGAACCAGTGACTGGCAGCCTGACGGTGAGGTTTCCCTGAATGGGAAGGTGGCCGGTTCCAGCACAGCGGGGGCCGAGTTTGAAGACAGCTTTGCCGCAACATTGGTTGTGTCCGCCGACGGCCGGACGCTTTACGCGCTCGACCAGGGCAATTGGCGAGTTGTGCTGGTGGACGCGGCGAAGATGGAGCGGATCGCCTCGATTCCGACGGGGCGCTGCCCTTTTGGTCTCGCGCTCTCTCCGGATGGAAGAAGGCTCTACGTCACCAATACAGGACTGTTCGAGTACAACGCCATTCCAGGGTCCAGTGCGAAGGAACCGTTGGCCACCGGGTTGCATTTTCCGCCCTTCGGCTATCCGTCCAGGGAGGCGCGCGAGGGCGCGGTCGTCGAGGGCAGGGCGATTCCCGGCTTGGGCGACGAGAACTCCGAGCAGGGCAGTTCGCTCTGGACCTACGATGTGCGGGACCGCAATCGCCCCGCAATTACGGCCAAACTTCGACTAGGAGCCAGGATTACCGAGGTCAGCGGCCAAACCCTGGGCGGCGCTGCTCCCAGCGGCGTGGCGGCGGAGTCGGAGGCGGTCTATGTGGCTCTGGCGCATGAAGACGCAGTGGCCAAAGTGAGTGCGGACGGAACCCGGCTACTGACCCAGGTGGCGCTTTCTCCCTTTACCGGAGAGCGTTTTCAAGACAGCCAGGGCCGGCCTTTGCGCGGCGTCATGCCCAGCGGAGTTGTGGCGCGCGACGGCCGCCTGTACGTGGCCGAGGCGGGCATCAATGCCGTTGGCGTGGTGGATGTCGAGTCGATGCAAGTCGTGGAGCAGATTCCTGTGGGATGGAATCCTTCCGCCGTGGCGCTCTCGCCCCAGGGAGAGACGCTCTATGTGGTGAATACCAAGGGGAAGGGCGCGGGGCCAAACGCCGGCAAGCAGCACGATCCCAACGCGCCCAGTTACATTGGATCGCTCGAGTACGGCAGCTTGAGCGTCATTTCGCTTCGCAACCTGCCTCCCGCCGAACTCCTGACCCAGACGGTGCTGGAGTCCAATCTGGCGGCTGTTGCCAACCGTTCGCCGCTGCCCCGGCTGAAGCATTGTTTCTTGGTTGTGCGGGAAAACCGCACGTATGACGAGGTGCTGGGCGACGTGGCAGGCGCCAACGGCGATCCGGCGCTTGCTCGCTACGGCATGGACGGCTGGGCGGAAGAGCGGCAATCCGCTACCCACCTCAAGGTGACCCCCAACCTGCACGCGCTGGTTGGCCAATTCGCCATGAGCGATAACTTCTTTGTCGATAGTGACGTGTCGGCAGATGGGCACCGCTGGTTGATGGGCATCAATCCCACACCTTTTTTCAATACTGCCTGGACCTCCAACTATGGCGGCCGCCGCAAGGAGTTTGCCGGCGCGCCCCAGCCGGGCCGCAGAGCGCTCTTTGGCGGCGCGGATGCCCCCATGCCGGAAGATGAGCCGCAGTTTGGCTCGCTGTGGGAGCATATTGTTGCGGGCGGCCGGCAGTTGCTGAACTACGGCGAAGGCATTGAATTGGAAGGTAGCGACGAGATGGATGGCTCCGCGCCGGAGGGGCATCGGCTCTTTCTCAACGCGCCTGCGCCCCGGCCGGTCTTCGAGTTCAGCGACCGCCGTTATCCCACCTTCAACCTGGGCATTCCCGACCAGTTCCGGGCCACGGAGTTCGAGCGCGACTTCCGCCGGAAACTGGCCCGCAACAAGGTTCCCGCGCTGATTGTGATTCGCCTGCCCAACGACCACACGGCCGACCCGCGCCCGGCAGATGGATACCCCTACCGCGCCTCGTTTATCGCCGACAATGACCTGGCGCTGGGCCGGATCGTGGCCTTTCTGTCTAAAACCGCGATCTGGAAGGACTCCGCATTGTTTGTGACCGAAGACGATGCCCAGGGAGGGGTAGACCACGTGGACGCTCATCGCAGCATTTTGCTGGTGGCCAGCCCATGGGTCAAACCGGGCGCGGTTTCGCACCAGCACACCAGCATGGGTTCCATTACGCGCACCATCGACGAGCTGCTGGGTCTGAGCCCGATGAATCTGGAGGATGCGCTGGCCGGTGAGATCACAGGCATCTTCTTGGAGCGGCCGCATCAGGAGCCGTTTGTCGTGCAGTCGGCAGATCCAAGGGTCTTCGTGGCTGCCAAGGCGCGACTCGCCAAGCCGAAGACCAAGGAAGAGGCAGCGGCCCTGCACGACATGGACGACGCCAGCGAGATCCGCAAGGAAGTTGAGAAATCCGCGGGCAAGCCGCATCGGCGCAAAGACGACGACTGAATTTGCCGTCTTGTAACTCCATATTGATAGCCCATTCATTCAATCGCCATAGTCTGAAAGCGTCGCTGCTCCTTTGGATTCAATCCACGGGAGGGCGGCCGGTAGCGGGGGACTGTCTGTAAAAAACCTACTCCAGACAGGAAAAATTGTCTCGCACAGGAAGCCTGTTCGGATTGTGTATGCGCCCGTTGCCGCTTTTGCATAAGTCATTCTATGCAGGTTCCATTCAGGCGATTGACTCCACGTCCCCCATCCTCTTTCTCTGGCAACTCAACTGATGTAACTTCGGAGGCTGTGATTTATGAATAACCAGGCATATCTTCTCTGGCAGCGAATTCAGCGCGGTCCATTCGTAGTCCTCTGCTTGCTGGCGACGCTCGCGTTGTCTTGCTCGCACGGCTGGGCGCAAGCCACCCAGGGCGCGATTATCGGCGTTGTCAAAGACACAACAGGCGCCGTTGTTCCGGGTGCAACCGTCCAATTGACCAACACGGATGAAGGCACGGTCCGCACCGTAAAGACCAATGATGTGGGCGACTTCCGGTTTGTCGATGCAAAAGCCGGCCGCTACACGGTAGAGGTTTCCGCCCCTAACTTTCTAAAGTGGTCGGCAACGGACGTTGTTCTGAGCGTTCGCCAAAACCTTCGCCTGGACGTAACACTCGATATTGGCCGGGTCCAGCAGGATGTCCATGTCAACGGCGACTCGGTGAGCGCCATCGAGACCGACACGCCCACCATCAGCGGCACCTTCACCACCGATGATGCGGACAATCTTCCCGTCAATACGCGCGCCAGCTTCAGCGGCACCAGCGCAGCGGCGATCCTGGGAACCTTGCCCGGTATGCAGGCAGACAGCTCCGGCATCTCGCTGCAAGGCGCGCTGCCCTACCAGGTGGATGTCACCATCGACGGCGTGACCACCAAGAGCGCCACCGGCGGCAACTTCATCTCCGACACCTTCCCTTCGACCGAGTCGATCTCCGAGATTCGCGCCGACGGCGTGCTGGCCAATGCCGAGTTCGGCAACCCCGGCCAGGTCGTCGTCACCACCAAGGGCGGCGCCAACACGCTGCACGGCTCAGGCTTCTGGTATTACCAGAACTCGTCTTTCGATGCCATCGCCTACACCTACCCAACCACCAAGACCAAGCCCAGCGTCACCGGCAACACCTTTGGCGGCAGCCTGAGCGGTCCGCTGGTCATCCCGCATTTCTATAACGGCCACGGCAAGAGCTTCTTCTTCGGAGCTTACGAGGGCTGGCGTCATCCGGCGCAACAGACTATCAACGAGAAAGTGCCCAGCACACTGATGAAGACCGGCGACTTCTCCAAGTACACCGCGACCGGCTTCTCCGCCCTGAACAATCCCTTCACTGGCGCGAGCTACGGCACGAAGATCACATCACCGCTCAGCGCCATCGCCGTCAACACCCTCAAGCAGTTCTATCCCGACCCGAATATCGGCGATCCCACCGCCTACACCGATAACGGCGTGGCCAATTACCAGGCCAACGTGGATGCCAGCGGCCACTCCAACCAGTTCGACGTGCGCGGCGATCAGTACTTCGGCTCCAATCAGAAGTTCCTGATCTGGGGCAAGTTCACCTGGAAGAACTTCCCCACCAGCCAGCCCAAGGAACTGCTGGTTCCCTCGGCGCTGAACACCAGCCAGAACCGGGCGCTGAAGATCGATACCAACTGGACGATCAAGCCCAACCTGATCAACGAAGCCGGTTTCGGATACACCCTCTACACAAACGGCCAAAGCAATAGCTTTAACGGCAACGCCTGGACAACCGCCCAGAACTGGGTGGGATTGCAGAACCTCTTCTATAACGCCATTCCGGAGATGGACTTCAATAATATCCAGAGCCTCAATGCCGAACGTCTCACCAGCCTGACCAAGTCCAACACCTACGACTACAGCGACGTGCTGATCTGGACCAAGGGCAGGCACACCTTCAAATTCGGCCTGAACGTCCAGACCCTGGAAGCGATCACCCCGATGGGCTTCAACGGCTCGGACAACTACGGCACCTATCAGTTCAACACCAAGGGCAGCGCCGGAATGTTCACCGGCGTCGATTTTGCCGACTTTCTGCTCGGGATTCCCTATCAGACCTTCTACGACGTGGTTTCCATGGACAACGACGGCGTCTCCGCCCACTACCACTTCTACGGACAGGACGACTGGCGGCTCAACTCCCGCCTAACGCTCTCCTACGGCGTCCGCTACGAATTGCACCCCGGCTACAATGACAAGTCCGGCGACATCGGCAACTTCGATCCCAGCGTCCCCGGCGCGGGCCGGGTCATTTATCCCACCGGCAAGCAGGCCCTGCTGGCCCAGTCCTTCCTGGCCAGCGCCAACGCCTGCGATCCCGACGGCGTGAACGCCACCAATACTGCCACCATCAACGGCGCTCCCTGCATGCAAGTGGTGGGCAACGACGCGGCCGGCTATCCGTCAGGCCTCAAGAAGTATCCGCACCTGCGCTTCATGCCTCGGCTGGGTTTTGCCTACCGTCCCTTCGCCAACGACAAGTGGGCGATTCGAGGCGGTATGGGAATCTACAACATCAATATGCTCGGCTCCAGCTTCTACTCCCTCACCGGAACCGTGCAGGCCCAGACCGAGCAGTATCAGAACTCCTACAACCCCGCCACTCACGCCATCGGCTATCAGTGGCCGGCGATCTACGCAGGCGCTGGCAGCGCGGGCGGCACCACCAACTACGGACAAGACTACTTCGGCACCGCCAACAGCACCAACTGGAAGGATCCCTACACCGAGCAGTGGTCGCTGAGCATCGACCACGACTTCGGCTCCGGCTATGCGGCGCGCATCTCCTACATCGGCTCCGAGACCCATCAGTTGGTCTGGGCGCCGGACGAGAATACACTGCCCTTCTCTACTACAGTCTCGGCCTTCAACGCGCCCATCAGCTCCCGCCTCTTCCCCAACTGGGGCCGCATCAACACCCGCGCCACCGGCGCCAACGAGAAGTACAACTCCCTCCAGATAGAAGCCAGCCACCGGCTGCAAAATGGCCTCGAATACCACTCCGGCTTTACCTGGGCTAAAGCGCTGGCCGACAACCAGGGACCCGCCGGCATCGGCTTCGGCGGTGAAGGCGGCGGTCAGCGATCCACTTCCATCCTCGACCGCCATGTGGATTTCGGCAACGTCTACGGCACCCGCCGGCTGCGCTGGAACACCACCCTGCTCTATGACCTGCCCTTCGGACGCGGCAAGCAGTTTGGCGCAAATATCTCTCGCGTTGCTGACCTGATCGTCGGCGGATGGCGCTTCTCCTCCATCCTCACCGCGCAGACCGGCCCCTTTGAAACGCCCTACTTCCCGGATGGACAGGGCGATCCCTCCGGCACCGGTTCGGGATTGGACGGTTCGTATGGAAATGGGACTGGGGTCTTCGACGGCGGACACCGCAACCAGCACGCCGATCGCGTCTCCGGCGCCAGCCTCAGCCCATCCGGCAAAAACCGCCTCAACTGGATCAACGCCGCCGCCTTTGCCTGCCCCGGCGATTCCACCTGGACGGTCGGAAATCCCTGCACGACCGGCGCAGGGTTCAACCCGCTGACTGGCGCCCCGCTTGGCGCGCACCCTCTGCCCATCGGCCGCTTCGGCAACAGCCAGGTCGGCTCGGTCGAAGGCCCCGGCCTCTTCAACCTCTCCTCTGGCCTGAGCAAGGCCTTCCTGCTCACAGATCGCTTCAAGGTGAAGGCCGAAGCCACCTTTACAAACGTGCTCAACCACACCAACCTCGGCGATCCCAACATGAACCTGAGTTCGCCCAGCTTCGGACTCATCTCCAGCTCGATTGGCTCCGACTTCGGCGGCGCGCGCACCGGTCAAATCTCTCTCCGCGCCGAGTTCTAAAGAAGACCGACGCATTCTCCTTCGGCGGCGTGGGTCCTAAGCTCACGCCGCCCTTTCTTTATACGGTGGAGTCACAAATGCAGACCGTTAATGAGACCGATGAGTAACGCCACACCCGCAATCGGTATGCGTCGCAGGCAAGCCTGGATCGTAGCTCTGCTCTTTGCCGGTTACGCCGCCTACTACTTCTGCCGCTCCGATCTCTCCGTCGCCATGCCGCTGCTGATCGAGGACTTGCAGCGCCACGGCATGGCCGGCCGCGATGCCATCCTGCGCATGGGCCAGCTCGCCTCCTTGGGTGTTCTTGCCTACGCCATCGGAAAACTGACTCTGGCCGGTTTGGGAGACCTGTGGGGAGGGCGGCGCAGCTTTACCCTCGGATTGGGTGGCGCAATCGCCTTTACCCTGCTCTTCGCATCCACCGGCTATATGCCCGTCTTCCTGATCGCCTGGATCGGCAACCGCATGGCACAATCGATCGGCTGGGCTGGGCTCATCAAGGTCTGTTCCAAGTGGTTCGGCTACTCGTCGTACGGAACGGTCATCGGCATCCTCAGCCTGAGTTTCCTGGTCGGCGATGCGGTTGCGCGCCAAAGCATGGGAATGCTCATCCGGCAAGGCTACGGCTGGAAGGCATTGTTTGGCTTTGCCGCCCTGGTGGCGGGATTCGTGCTGATAGCGAATCTGCTCTTCCTGCGCGAATCGCGCGCGGAACTCGGCTATGAAGAGCCGGAGTTGAATCCGCTGAATCTTTTTGCGGACTCCAGCGCGCCCGCGAACAATCTTTGGGAGATTCTGAAGCCGCTGCTGTTGAGCCGCACCTTTGCCGTGGTCTGCCTGCTGTCCTTTGGATGCACCATCGTGCGCGAAACCTTCGGTCTCTGGACCCCGGTTTACCTGCGCGACTTTTTCAACTACAGCGTCGCCAGCGCGGCGGAAACAAGCGCGATCTTTCCTGCTGTGGGCGCAGTCTCCGTTCTTGTCACGGGCTGGCTGAGCGATCGTATTGGCCCATGCGGCCGCTCCGTGGTCATGTCCGTTAGCTTGACAGCGGCGGTCCTGCCCCTGACGGCACTCGCCTTCCTGCGCGCGGGCGCGGCCGCTTCCCTCTGGCCAATGGTTCTCATTGGCCTCGTGGCTTTATTCCTGCTCGGTCCATATTCCTATCTGGGCGGAGCTATTGCTCTGGACATGGGCGGAAGCAAAGCCGGCGCGGCCTCCTCTGGTATCGTCGATGGGGTAGGCTATTTGGGCGGTGTGCTTGCTGGAGACACCGTTGCCCGCCTGTCGGTGGCCTTCGGCTGGCGCGGCGTCTTCGCGGTTCTCGCGGTTGTGACCGCGCTGTCCGCATTGGCGGCAGGATTTTTGTATTACCATCAGCGGGCACAGCAACGAAAAGAAATTTGCCCCATGTCAGTCGAATCATCCGCAACATAATGACAAAGGAGAATCTGATTCCATGACTGCCGAACTACTTTCCGAGATCCACGGGACCTGCGGTTCAGCTTCTAGAAACTCGATCAACGGCTGAGCCAGCTGGAGTTCGTCATGTAATTCGGCAGGCTTACTGCCGGGTCATACTTTCGCATCGGAAGGTTGTCGCCCGCCAAAATTGAAGCGTTGTTCACGGCCAAGCGGCGCATCTTGGAGTTGATGGGGGCCGTATCCAGCGGCAATATTGTTTTATAGGCCCTATTCAATCGGGATGGCGGAGCGCATTCTCCAGGACCATCAACTTAGCGAAACGTGACAGGATTTGTACTGCGAAGTCGCCAAGGCTCCGCCGATCAGCTTCCGCGGATTTCTGGGTTTACGCAAACAGCCCGAAGCACGTTTCCAGAGTATGGACTCTATCTGGAAGTGATCTGCATCACTTCAGCCGGCTTCCATGCCGGATCGGCGTTTATTGGGAGTGATCCGTCGCTTGACGGGATTTACACAATCAATGGCGTCATCCTACGCGCTCTAGATCTCGGAGAGCGACGTTTGGCGATTTGCGATACGCTAACCGTACATCCCTGATCAGGGAGGCGGAGCGCTATTATGGGGGCTGACATCGCGATTGTAGTTAGGTATTCGGTCGCAACTGGGGATGGCAAGCGCTGCGATTCCCTTCACCATCACTGACGCGTACAGCCGTTATTTGATTCGCTACCAGATCGTGTCACGCATGGACCTGAGCCAGGTCCGAGCAATCTGCAACGCGGCCAACGGTTCGAGCCCCTGCTCGTAGTATCGAGCCTTGAGTTAGACCTGATCATAGGAACCTATTGGACCTACCAGACTGCGCTAGAACAGTCTCGGCATGTGAGGTCAATTTCAGCAGCCACAATTTCGATCGAGGGGTCTGACAAATCGGGGCTCTGTCGTCGATCTCAAAACATCGTCCACTTCGGCGGCGCCTGCTCTCGATCAATCAGATGGTCGAGCAGATGGATGTCGTCATCGTTGAGAGGCTCTTGCACCGGCGCGGCTTCAGCGATATAACCGCGCATGGAGACGGCTCTCCTCTTGAGAGAACCGAGCTTCTCGGCATGTTGTCTCTGTTCAGGCGTGTCCTTCTGCTTGAAGTAGGCCGGAACAACTCCGATCGCCGCAGCGAAAGCCCCGATACCAGCAAAGCCCAGCAGGATCGTAAACACGCTAAAGGTTCCGTAACTCAGATATCCGCGATACCGCACCTCGTCCATCGCAAGGCCCACGGTAAACATTTGACCGACGACAGCTCCCATCATGAGCGCCGACGTCAATAGGAAGAACCACACTGGGGCTGCCGGCGCGACCACCACCGGATTCCCCTTCGAGGGAAACTCATGGGGCCTCGAGAAGAACGTAAATAACGCTGGCGCGATCAACAGGATCGCAGCAAAAAATAGACTCAGTACCACGTAATGAGTCTTGGTCATGTAATGCAGAGCATCGGTGATCACGCTGCCTCCAAGCACAAGACTTAGTAAACCAGTGCCAACTGTAAAGTTCGTTGCAAAGCTCGTGCCGAAGCTCCATTGCGCCCCACCCATTGGCTTTCCGAGCCAGCCTTTCTTCGCGTCATAGATCAAAGCGGCCACAAGGTAGATGAAGCCAACGATCAGGCCGCTATACAGAGGAAGGTAGAGATAATAAGGGTCTTTGGAGGGCAGGAGGTTAAACGAGCGCGCTAGCGGCTTGGCGTGGGAGACACAATCAATCTCTGAACCGGAGGAGGCGGAAGGGGCTGTTCCACCTTGTGCTCCCGCCGTTCTTGCGTTCGTCCCATGTTCCTTCTGCGGTGGCTCCTTCGCCTTGATTGCGGAGTCGATGAGCACGAAACCGGAAGCTGGAACCGAATCAGCCTCGGTCCGCAAATGTAGATCAAACGAACTGCTTTGATATCCCTGCCACGGAGAGGCAAGCTCAAGGCAGGTCTTCGCCGGCTCAAACTTAACCGATCCCTCTTTGACATTCGGAACGGAGAGGGCCACAGCCGTATCCAGATGACTTCCGTCATTGTTGCTGAGGTGGACCGACGCACAAAGCTCACTCAGTGGGGCGGGGCCGTCGTTCCTGAGATCCAGGTGCATCACACCATGAACAGATTTCGTCTCAGTAACTGAATCTTCAATGTGAACGTCAGTAGCCCCTTGAGGCGCGCCTGGCTGACTGATCGAAACGGCGTTTGCTGGCAACTTACACGTCGGCGAATCCGCCGCAAAGCTCGTTGATGGAAAGATGATCGATGCAAGAACAATCGACGCGGCTACCTGTACGCAAACTCTCTTCCCGGAACCTCGAACGCACGGAGAGTCAGGACCAGGGCGCGATACTGGCGGAGGACAATGATGTTTATGAAGTTGTCGCATCATCGCCCCTCCGACGGCTATTGATTCGGGTACTGGTAAGTCAGGCTGGCAATATCGCTAATCGTCACAGGTCGGGTCTTCCCCCGGGCAGACGTAAACCATTTTTAGCTTGCCGCCCGGACAGCTGATCCACTTGGGCTGAGGAGGCGATCCATCCTCACACGTTCGACCAGGGCCACCGGCTAATGAAAAGCTGAGTTTTTGCGGAAGGCCAGACCAACCATGCCGCTGGAATACCTTGGTCAGGTCCGAAGTGAACTTTGCCGACGCTGGCGGCATCATCGGGTCGGTTTGCGCGACTGCGTTCTTTTTCGCCGCTTTCGCGTTCCTCGCGGGCGTCTTCTTGCTGGTTTTCTTGCTAACCATCACTTGTCTCCTCCATTGCCGCATAACGTGCAGGTAATCCGGACCTGCACCTTCGCAATCTGAGCGTTTGTCTTATCGAAGACCACGACATCGAGCAGCCCCGGCTTTGCAGTTTCGGATCGGGTGATCTCGACATGCATTGTCTTGTCAGTGGTCTTTCCCGCAGTCGCCACTGCGGGGATCGCCTTCGGATCGGGTGGATCGACTCGCCATTTCAGCGCGACCCCGTTGGTCTCTACCCGGTCTGGCACTTTGTTCGTTGGATAAGTGATATCGATCCATGCCGAGTCGTATTGTTGCAGTGACGTGACCTTGGTCGAGGTGTCTTTTTTGTCTGTCGAATCCGGTATGTCGAGGTGGTAGATACCCCCATCGGTCGAAACAAGAATGGCTTTGCTCGGCAACTTTGCCGGGAACGTAAAGAGGTACGAGTAGACAGGCGCGGTTGCAAAAGGCATCGGCGTGGCTGTCGCTTGAGCTGGTGTGTCCTGCTTCTTGCCTGCTTGCTTCCCACCTGGAGCGGGAGCCGGAGCAGGAACAGGTTTCGGAGCGCAGTCGTTGGTCCCGAAAGGCAGTGGTTTATCGGTTGCGATCAGAGTCCAGCAATGTTTCGGCCCGTCGCACTTTCCGACAAAAGCCTGACTATTGATGCGCGAGAGCACAAAGCTCGTGTCGCTAACCCGCGCCACGCTGAATTGAGCGTCCGGCGGAGAAAATGTGATCGAAGTGGACCACTTTGATTGGTCATAGAAAGGCCACGCGATCTTGATAGCGGCAGCGGATGTGTCCGTAAGAAGTGTGTCGGAAACGTTCGCGCTGATCTGAATCCGCGTCCCGTTGGGGAGATTCACGATGTCATAGGGAAAAGGAATGGCGGTGCCATTGACCGACAGGACCGGTGTCTGTGTGGTTCTAAACACGCTACCTTCGTTGTCGCCCGTCAAGCTCACGTTGGAGAGACCCGCGAGATTCGAGACTGCTAGCTTCGTGAGGGCCGTCCTCTCGGCTGCGGTCTTGGCAGCGGCCACACTTTCTGGGCTTGGTATCGCTCGCAATGTGACAGTCAAATGACGTGAACCGCCCATAGCTTGTGTGATCGTCGGCGCGTGCTCAGGGTCGATCTCAACGCCGTACGCACATGTACCAACACAGTTTGCGGGGCCCGCATTCACGAGCGGCGTGGAAAGACCGTAGCGCCCCTCGATCACGCCGGTCCCGCTAGCCACCTGATCCAGGGTCGATGTGAGTTCGAAGCTTTGGTCCGACTTGATGGCCATATTGCCGGCAGCTTCCGAGTACTTCGTGTCTCCCAGCAACACCTGAGTGTCCGTGAAGAAGTTATTCCCTTTAACCGAGATCGTCGTCGTCTTGGCTCCGGTGGGCCGCCATTCGATCCTCGTCACGGTGGGAGTCAGTTGCCTCTGATACTCCCCTGTCGCTCCAACCCGTACCGCGCCGTACTCCCGATAATTCTGATAGCCCGCGTGGGAGAAGAGCTGAGGCTTCGCGAGCCCCATGCTCAGGCCATACCAGGCATCGCGAGCGCGGTTAGCCTCTTCTCTTCGGAAGCCCGTCTGCGTGTTCCGGTCATACTTCTTCCAGTAGGTGCGTACCGTCGGCGTTACCTTTACCGCGCAGGCGTCGTCCTTGGCTGGATCGATGCAGTCGGTGCGGGGCAATGCTAGGACAGCGAAGAGCTGTTTAAACCCGGGAGTGACGGACCTTCTGCCGAGCACCGGACGGAACATCCAGCCGAAGACGATCGAACCGTCCGGAGTCATGCGCTCATAGGACAACGTGTCCACGTCTTTGTAGAGGTAAAAGACCTGTGAGCGCTTTCTCACACCTCCGCCCACCTCAAACGCGCCTGCCATCGCGGCGCCACTATAGGCGTTCGATTTGCTGCTCAACGCCGCCGCGTTGTAGGTCTTTTCCTGCGGCATGAGCGCGACGAGCGATATGTCTCCTCCTGAATCCGATTTCAGTGTGACTTCCACAACGGCAACGGCGTCGTTTGCTGTGCGCGGCGGATCGAGGGACACATTGAAGCCCAGCACGGTTTGTAGCCGTGTGCCACCGCCGGAGTCCTGCGGGTAGATGCGATCGGAGAGCGCTCGATCGAGCAGCATCTGCAGGTTGACGATCTGATAGGAGAGATTCATCTGATCGTTCAGAATATCTGAGGCGCTCGAACCGAAGGTTGGATTGAAGCCCGCGGGAAGCGTGGCGAAGCTATCGAATGCGGGCGCCGTCGGGGTAACGCTTGAGTTAGTCGTCTGATTCTGGGTGGTCGTGGTGTTGGGAAGTGGATTGCCACTGGTATCGACGTTGCCCGTATTGAGCGTGTTAGTCAGTGTGGCTGCGGGAGTTGGGCTTCCGGTAACCGACAGTGCGGTGGAGGTCTCTCGTTGACTCAGGCCCTGCAGATTGTTGAGTGCGGCTGCAACAGACTTGAGATCGATCACACCGTTTTGTGTCTGTTGCTGGTTCAATTGCTGCTTCAGCTTTTCGAGCTGCAGCGTGAGGGTACGGTTGTCAAAGACTTTTGGGAGACCGACGCTGATACCGTTGCACGGGACCGTTTTCCACTTGCCTTCGTCACCCTTCTTGCCGTCCGTACAGCCCTTTACGTCTTGTCCATAAGTAGTGCCTCCCACGAAAAGGAAGGACAAAACCGCCAGAATCTGTATTCTGCGACGCATGATCGAACCCTCGAAAAACTTCCCTTTACATATTGGCAACGCTCTCCAGCTGGGAGAACGGGACTCGGGGATCTGTGACTGATTTGCAACCGGGGCCCACGAAACAACTCAAACTTTGTCGGCATGAATGAAGCTTCGCCGCGCAAAACCGCATGAATTCGGCTTGGAATGCAGTCGAGCGCGACAACCTGCTCCATTACATAAGCGTGAAGAGATCATCCATACAAAGGAACGGAACTACTCCGGTATGCACTGGCCGGAAGAATGCATTATACAAGCCCCATGTCAACATGTAAAGCACAAACTTAGATTCCTCAATTGTTTATGTTACTGGTCACCATCGAATCGCATTGCGTTGGCATTCTCACGTTCGAAGGTGCAAGCTAGAACATATCCTGGGTTCCTTATAGCGCGACGCGAGCACCTGTTCAGTTAGAAAGCAAGAGATCTTCTGATCACCGAGCATAGGGTGAAACCACAACGACTGCTGACGCTGTCGCGTTCTTGTCGCCATCGCAGTACCAGACTTCCGATATCTGCGCGGCGAGAGGTTGGGCACCGGGTGAAACTGGAACGTCGAAGCTGAGCGGAAGCATGGCGTCGGAGACGACTTGCATAAGGCGATTGAGAGCAATGATCTGGAAGACCGAATCCTGCGCCTCAACAGGGCCAGCCGCCGCGTGGACAACCAGGAGTGTTAAGAGCGAAAACGTCGCCCTGCGGAAGAAAAGGCTGGGCAGTCTCACGAATGTCCTCTTAATCGAACGCTTATTACCGCTAGGCAATTCTGTCCCCTAATAATTGAAAGTAGGGAAGTCGGCCGAATGAAAAGGACAGGAAGTTACTGTAGCACGAAAGGGTTGGAGTGCCCAACAAGTTTTGTGCCAGTGGAATTAAGGCAAGCAGGTATGGTTGAAAAACCCGGAATCGTACGAGGAAAGGAGCATGCGGGGGCTACCCTCAAGTTCCCGACGATGATGCCCCGTCATTCTTCCTGCGTCCTCAGCGGGACGGGCGAGGAGCCGATTATCCGGACTTTGGGCTGTGTTGGAGACAGGGTCCGCCGCTTCTAGCGAGGATTCGTCGGAGGCGGCAAAACGTCAAAAAGACGAACCAAGTTATTGATAGTTAGAGGCTTAGTCGTTTCAACGATAGATTACTCCCCTGAAGTCGGCAAGTGTTCGCCGATCTGCGTGGACATGATCCTGGGTTGACGAGAACAGCCCAATGCGCTCGGCGAGCCGTTCCGCCGTTTTTCCAGGTTGCGGGCGGATGGTCGCTAAGTCGTCAGTTACTTTCTGGTTAACAGTTGCCGTGAGCCGGGACCGCAATGGACCAGCATGGGAGTGAGTTCCAGCGTCCCGATACCCCAAAATCAACCAAAGTTCAGCCCGGCAGGCAGGATCGGTAACAGCAAACGTTAGGCCCTTTTCGTGCCCAATGAATTCAAACCGGCGAAAACCTCACCGCCGCCCTCGCCCGGAGTGCCCGGCAACTCCTGTACTGGTAAAAATGCGCAGTGGCGCGTGGAGGACCGAATCCTGTAGCACACATTAAGTGCGGGCGGACTTGGGCCGAAAAACTCTCCGAAGGATTTTGGACTTGGGGAATCGACTTCCACCTTATCAGGGACTAACAAATCCCTGATACGTGGGTGATAATTCCCTGTTCCGTTGCGTGTTTAAGTCATGCGTCTGCCATCGGAACTCGCCTAGAATCATGACGGTAGGGAGTTGTCCAGCGGAATCTGGAGGCCAAATTCGAGAATTTCCCTGTATTTTTCCCTGTTAGCAGGGAATCCAACCAGAGAACGGTTCGCAGGAGACTCTTCCCACCGCCAGGAACCCTTCCCAGGAACATCCAAAGATATCCAGGATTATGACTCAATCCCCTGAAAAATCAGGGGATATCGTATTTTCGCTCCGGCGCGTACGGGGTGAGCCCTTCCTCTTGCCGCGAATCATGCTCAGGTCTGCCGTTTCCCAAACCCTTGCATGATTCGCGGCGAACGAATCGAAAGTCACGACCGTCGTCCGGAGATCAGGTTGATGACTAGAACGATGAGCGCTACGACCAGCAGAAGGTGAATCAGGCTGCCGGCAATATGGAAGCTGAAACCCAACAGCCAGAGAACGAGAAGGATGACAAAGATTGTCCAAAGCATTGTTGCTCCTTTTGCGCCGCGGGCGCATGAGAACTGCAAACTATCTCATGCGCCCGCAAGCATTCACCATGATCTGTTAGTTAGCGGCAATAGCCTGGGCCTTTGCGTCCCTGACTGCATCAAGGAACCGTGCGGCAAGAGCCGGCACAGCCACTTCGCCGCTCAAAATGCGGTGCGTGGAAATGTCGTGGCCGTAGATGGCTTCCGTGGAATCCTCATCGCGGCGAATATCCGCGCCGGTCAGAGTAAGTCCGGCAAAGGCGCCCTTGGCCCGCGAGTAAGTGAGAATCTCGGTTTCGAGCTTCCAGTCGGTATTGGCGGAGGCATGGCGTCCCACCGGTCCGGCGGCCGCCGAGGCGTCCCCGCCAATCTGAAACTGGCTGGACATCAAACGCTGCATACCCTTGTCGCCCTGGATAACCATGACCAGATCCACGCCTTCAATGCCAATCTGCAATCCCCAGCTTCCGCCGGTGATGGCAAAGAACGCCGGCGCGCTCCAGCCGTTTGCGGTACGGCAGGTGGCAACGCCTCTGCCATTCTCCGCGCCAAAGACAAAGCCGCCCTTGAGCATGTGCGGCACGACGGCCACGCACTTTGCGTGTTCCAGAACTTCTTCCGGAATACCTTTATCCGGCGCTGCCATGATCTCGTGCAATACCGCGCCGGCATGATCCAGCCGGTCGACTGTTGCTTCGCGATTACTTCCCGCCCAGCCGAGACTCGTCAAGCTGAGAACTGCTACCAACGTCACAAACTTCTTCATGCATCTCACCATTTTTCTACCCATGCGCAGCGTCACTTGCTGTACGCGCATCTGAGGCGCACAAGGTACTTCCCACATTAGAGCGATGAATGCGCGCCGTCTGAGCAAGAACGCTCAGGGCGCAATCCGCGGGCAACGCCGAATCGGTTCGGTCTCGAAGAAATCTCTCGAATTGTGAGCAAAATGGAACAGACTTTCCCTCCCCGCTCCAAGATAAAATCCATGTAGATGCCGGTGTAGGAGAATGTTGACGGTATGATGCCGCACTCACTTCTTCGACTGCGCCTGGTATCCATGCTCCTGTTGATGGCCGATGAATCTGCATCCATCACCGCAATTGCCTTGTGAGCCGCAGCTCTTTGCAGTTGCGCATCTTCTCACGATCACCGCGACACAGCCGTTCCGGGATGAGACCTTCTATGATGCAGCTTTCCCAACCCGCTTTCGATGCCGCCGCCTTTCTGGCTAACGCCGGACTGGGACGCAGAATCGTTGAGTTGGGGCCCAGGGAGACTTTCTTTTCTCAGGGAGACCCGGCAGACTCGGTCTTCTATCTGCAAAAGGGCCGGGCAAAAGTCACCGTCGTTTCGGCTGCAGGCAAGGAAGCAACCATTACGCTTGTTACTTCGGGTGAGTTTGTCGGTCAGGGGGCGCTCGCGGCGCTACCGGGGTTGCGCTTATCCACTGCCACAGCCATCACCCCCTGCACCGCGCTCAAGATCGCGCGCGAGGAGATGGTTCGCGTGATGCACGAGCAGCCGGAGTTCTCCAACCTCTTCATGAAGTTTCTGCTGACCCATAGTATGCGCGTACAAGCCGATCTGGTCGATCAGCTCTTCAACTCCAGCGAAAAGCGCCTGGCGAGAATTCTGCTCTTGATGGCGGAGTTTGGCGAGCCCGGCGAGCATGAATCGCTGATTCCAAAAATCTCTCAGGAGACTTTGGCGGAGATGATTGGGACCACGCGGTCCCGCGTCAGCTTCTTCATGAACCGCTTTCGCGAGCACGGATTTATCGACTACAAGGACCGCATTCATGTGCACAGGTCGCTGCTGAATGTGATTTTGCACGATCAATTGCCGGCCGATCACGCCGAAGAGCCGCCCATTACAGCACTGCCGGTTCGCCATTCAAGGCCGGTGAAGGAATCTCTGGCCGCCTCTGAGCGAAATTGAACAGCATAACAATTTGCTGAAGGGCATACTCACCCTAATTCCCTGAAATGCGTTTTGAGGGGGTAAGAGATGCTAAATCCGCCGGCAACACTTCTTATCGTCGATGATGAGCCTTCCATTCGCGAGTCGCTGTCGCTGGTGCTGACAGAGATCGGATACAGCGTACGCTCCGCCGAAGACGGCTTCTCCGCATTGCGCGAGATTGTGAATGAGGCTCCCGAGCTGCTGCTCTCCGATCTCAACATGCCCGGTATCTCCGGTTTCGAGTTGCTCTCGGAGGTCCGGCGCCGTTTTCCAGCCATCCGTACGATTGCCATGAGCGGCTCGTTTCGCGGTGACGAGGCGCCTTCCGGAGTAGCCGCGGATGGCTTTTACCAAAAGGGCAGCAGCGTCGTCGCTTTGTTGCGGGTGATGGAAACATTGCCCCATGTGGAGCGGTGCGCGCCAAGGGCAATGCCCTTTCCGCGGAGCGCGCCCAGCCTGAGCTGCTGAGACCAGCGAAAGAAAGAGAGCAACAATGCGCACGATCTCCGAATCGACTTTGCTTTTGCGAGCCAACATTGAATTGCCCGGCGGCCTCGGGCTGGCAACCGATGAATTCCGCGAGGGCTGGAACTTTGCGCGGGCGGTCAATGCTCAGCGGCTGGAAAAGAAGATTCGGACGCTGGGATGGAATTTTGTCAGGATTCCCGATGAATCGCTGCGAAGCGGGGTGGGCGATACATCGGAGGAAGCCATCGCCGGCGCGCTCAAGCTGGCTCTTCGCCGCATCAGCGCCCACTTCAATGCAGCGGAAGTGACGCATATCGAATTGACAGAATATCCCTGGTTCTTTCTGGCCAGGGTCAGAGTCTATCCATACAGCATTCAGCGTGGTGAATTGACAATTCCCATTGAATTATTATCTTCTTCAATTGTGCCCCGGCAGAGGCGATTGGCCCTCGATGCGGACGTTCTGTATCCGCATTTCGGCAGCGCCTTGCCCCAACTCAAGCAAATGCTGATCTCCTCCAGAACAGCGCAGGCCGGACCGCAATAACCATCCTGCAGACGGCGGTCATCCTGTTTCTGTTGTACAGAGCTTTGCGTATTCAGCCGGAGCCGGCGCTCCGCCGCGCGTGCTCCCGCAGCAATTCGCAAGTGGCGTAGCTGCCTTCTCCAACTTCATCTTATCCAGTAAGTATCCTCCGGCAAAGCCGGAGGCTTTATGGTTGGTGGCCCCTCAAAGGGGCCTGTGCCGAAACGTTCCATGCCGGCAGCAGCCAGTCGCCCGCGCCGTAGGCGCAGTGGTTGTTAGCCCCGCGCTTCACCGAGGTCCCCAAGAAACGGTCTTTGTTTCTTGGGGTGGTAGCGTGGGGTTGGCGTAACCAGTAATTCATCCGGAGTTCCGTAGGAACGGCGCTCATGCTCCACGCCCTTTTAACGTTCTTGCGAGAAGAAGGTAAAAACACAAACCGGGAGCGGCTCCCGTAAATGTCAAACTGTTACTGGCACCCCGGCAAAGCCGGGGTTCTCCCTATCGGAATAGCGAGAGAAGTTAAGCGATGCTCGCCGGTGTTCTCTGGTTTTCGGCTTCCAGCAGCATCCGCTTGCGCTCCACGCCCCAGCGATAGCCGGTTAGCGCGCCACTCACGCCGACAACGCGATGGCAGGGCACCACCAGCGCCACGCGATTCATCGCGCAGGCCTGGGCCACGGCGCGGGTCGAGTTGGGCGCGCCCATCTCCCGCGCCAACTGGCTGTAGCTGCGCGTTTCGCCGCGCGGAATCTGGCGCAGCGCCTGCCAGACGCGCAGTTGAAAGGCCGTCCCGCGCAGGTCCAGCTCCTGTGGTGCGGCGGACTTTTCCGATGAGTATGCCGGGCCACAGACAGATTGCAGCGCCGCATCCACCATGCTCGCCAGCGCCGGATCGCGCCGCAGCTCAGCGGCGGGAAACTCCTCGCGCAGGCTCGCCTCGGCCTCGGCCTTCGTTCCCGCCAACGCCAGCCAGCAAAGCCCGCGCTCGGTTGCTCCCACGATCACCCAGCCAAAAGGAGAACGCGCCGAGCACCAGCCGATCTGCTCGCCGCGCCCGCCGGCGGCAAAGCGCGCGGGGGTCATGCCCAGTTGCGCGCCATCATAGCCGCGGCTGGAGGAACCGAAGCCGGCGTTGTAAATGGCGCTGGTCACGGACTCTCCCTGCTTGAGCGCGCCGCGCAGGCTGGCCGCGCGCAGCGCTCGCTGATATTGCAGCGGGCTGACGCCGAGCGCCTGCTTGAAGAGCCGCTGCACGGTGAAGGGGCTCAAGTGGACCAGCCGTCCCAGTTCGGCCAGCGGGATGGGGCGGTCGTGATGGGCCTCGATGTGCGCGCGAACCTTATCGACAGGTCCGCCGGATTCCGCGAATTGCGTTTTGCCGCTCATGAGAACCATGGTCGCCGATCAGCACCCCGGCAGGCTACCCGATTCTTGCGCGTGATTTGGATTTATCAGTGGCCGGTACGACTGCACAGCCCCGTGCCCCATCTTTGCGCCTTTTTCCTGGCGCAAAGGTGGGAAACCACAAATCCAATTATTGCTTGCCTACTGTGCGGCGCGCCCCATCAGCACTGCCTCAGCCCGCAGCAAATCGGTCTCCGTGTCCACGCCGATGGTGTCGCCGGGAGCTTCGGCCACATAGAGCGCAATGCCGTTTTCCAGCAGCCGCAACTGCTCCAGCCGCTCGGCCAGCTCCAGCGGCGAAGGCGGCAGAGCGGCAAAGCGCTCCAGCGCGGCCTTGCGATAGGCATAAATCCCCAGGTGCTTGCGATAGCCGGTGAAGCCGGAGCCATCGCCGACCGGATCGCGCCCGCGGCCCATGTCGCGGTCGAACGGGATCGTCGCCCGCGAAAAGTAGAGCGCGCGGCCGTCGAGCGCCGTGACCACCTTGACGGCGTTGGGGTCGGCGATCTCCTCCGGCGGGCAGCGAACGGCCAGCGTGGCCACCTCGACCTCCGGACGGTCAAAGAGCGCCAGCAGCGGCGGGAAAAACTCCGCGGTCAGCGTCGGCTCGTCGCCCTGGATGTTGACGTAAATCTCAGCCTCGATCTGGCGGGCTACCTCGCGCACGCGGTCTGACCCACTGGGGCAGGCAGCCGAGGTCATCGCCACGGGAATCCCGCGCTCCCGGCAAACGCCGGCCACCTCGTCGGAGTCGGTGGCCACCACCACCGAGTCCATCATGCCGCTGGCCATGGCCGCGCGCCAGACCCATTCGACCATCGGCCTGCCGGCAATCAAGCGCAGCACCTTGCGGCTGAGCCGCGTGGAACTGAGCCGGGCCGGAATCACCCCGGCAATACGAATCGTGCTCATGCAGTCGAGTGTACCGCGCCAGGGTTTGACCTCTCCTCCAGCCGCCCGTATCATCGGAGTAGGGAGTTGTGCGCGGAGCCCTGTCTTTGCCCGCTTCCTCTGGCCGGGCCTTCGCGGCCCGCGACTCATCCGGCGGGGTAGCTCAGATGGTTAGAGCGACGGATTCATAACCCGTAGGTCGGCAGTTCGATCCTGCCTCCCGCCACCAAGTTCCGGCAATCCATCCACAAGACCAGAAGCAAAAGACCAAATCAAGGATATGCGCCTTGATCTGGTCTTTTGTCTTGCCTTGCTCAACTGGCTGGAAAAGATGGCATGCCTGCGGCCCTTATGCCCGCATCGCGCCTTCGACCGCGACCGCAACCGCGACCGATGCGCCCACCATGGGATTGTTGCCCATGCCGATCAGGCCCATCATCTCCACGTGCGCGGGCACCGAGGACGATCCGGCGAACTGCGCATCCGAGTGCATCCGGCCCATGGTGTCGGTCATGCCGTAGGAAGCAGGACCCGCTCCCATGTTGTCGGGATGCAGCGTTCTTCCCGTGCCTCCGCCGGAAGCGACCGAGAAGAATTTCTTGCCATCGAGCAGCCGCTCCTTCTTGTAGATCGCCATCACCGGATGCTGGAAGCGCGTCGGGTTGGTCGAGTTGCCGGTAATGGCCACATCGACCCGCTCCAGGTGCATGATCGCCACGCCCTCGCGCACATCGTCCGCGCCATAGCAGCGCACAGCCGCGCGTTCTCCTTTGGAATAGGCCTTCTCGCGTACCACGTTCAGCTTGCTGGTCGCGTAGTCGAACTCGGTCTGCACATAGGTGAAACCGTTGACGCGCGAGATAATCAGCGCCGCATCCTTGCCCAGGCCGTTGAGAACTACGCGCAAAGGTGTCTTGCGCGCATTGTTCGCGGAGCGAGCCAGGCCGATGGCGCCCTCGGCTGCGGCAAAGGATTCATGCCCCGCGCAAAAGGCAAAGCAGCCGGTCTCTTCGCGCAGCAGCATCGCAGCCAGATTGCCGTGGCCGATACCGACCTTGCGATCGTCGGCAACCGAGCCGGGAATGCAGAAGGCCTGTAGGCCGGCGCCCAGCGTTTCGGCAATCTCCGCGGCAACGGTTTGATTCTTCTTGATGGCGGCGGCCGCGCCAATCAGATAGGCCCAGCCAGCGTTCTCAAATGAAATGTTCTGGATGGACTTCACAATCTTGCGCACATCCACATTCTTGTCCAGGCAGATATGCTCGGCCTTTTCCAGCGATTCAATGCCGTTGGCGGCAAGAAAGGAGTCGATCTGCGCAATCCTTCTCTCATATCCTTCAAATAAAGCCATGGTCTTCTCCTTATTCCTTGCGGGGGTTGATGGTTTTGACGGCGTCGGCATAGCGGCCATAGGTGCCGGTTGCCTTGGTCAGCGCGGTCTGCGCATCCACGCCCTTGGCGATGGAGTCCATCATGGGTCCGAGCCGGACGAACTTGTAGCCGATGATCTCGTTGTCTTCGTCGAGAGCGAGTTCCGTAACGTAGCCCTCGGCCAGTTCGAGATAGCGCGCGCCCTTTTCGGTGGTGCCGTACATGGTCGCGGTCACGCTGCGCAAGCCCTTGCCCAGATCTTCCAGGCCGGCGCCGATGGGCAGCCCGCCCTCGGAAAACGCGGTCTGCGTGCGGCCATAGACGATTTGCAGGAACAGCTCGCGCATCGCCACGTTGATCGCATCGCAAACCAGATCGGTATTCAGCGCTTCCAGAATCGTCTTGCCGGGAAGAATCTCCGCGGCCATGGCGGCGGATTGCGTCATGCCGGTGCAGCCGATCGTCTCAATCAGCGCTTCCTCGATGATGCCTTTTTTGACGTTCAACGTCAGCTTGCAGGCTCCCTGCTGGGGAGCGCACCAACCCACGCCGTGGGTCAGTCCGAAGACGTCGGTCACTTCCTTGACTTTGGTCCACCGGCCTTCTTGCGGAATAGGCGCCGGGCCGTGATTCGCACCCTTGGCGACTACGCACATCTCTTCGATTTCATGGGTATGCATGGGGAGTTTCGCTCCTTTGTTGGCTGGGTTAAGAACTTGCGTTTCATTGGCTTCCATGACGCATTAGGGCTCGAACCGGCCCGCCTGCCGCCCCCCCTGCATCCGGAAAGATGTTGCAAATCGTTCCGATTATAATGCGCCCGCATTCGAGGGTATGTGACCGCCGCCGCAGTCGATGAGGCGCCCGGCAACGGTGACCTTTCATTCCCACCGCATGAGGACTAGAATTCATAGAACAGGAGGGCGTGATGGCAACTGAAACTGTGGTTCGGGAGTTGGACGAGAGCGCCGTGGAAGCCCCCAAAACGGTCTATGTGAAAAAGACGTACTCGCCGGAGTACCTGGCCGAGCACAGGGCGTTGATGGATCGGGTGCTCGAAGAGGGCGGAAGGCGCATTCGCGCCTCGTGCGAAAGGGCCATTGCCTTGGGCATCATCGACAAGGACGGCAACCGCCTCAAGAAGGAACTACCCGCGGATATGCAGCCGGGCGCGGATCGGGACTTTGGGGGATAGCGAATGTCGATCATGGATTTGCTATATGATCGCCGTATGGTAGGATTAAATCCTATTCAAAGGGAGGCGAATCCATGCGTTCTACACGTCAGTTAAGCATCACCTTGCCCAATGAAATGGCTGTGATGGTTCGCGCCAGGGTCGAGTCCGGCGAATATGCTTCCGAAAGCGAGATCATACGCGACGGACTGCGGGCACTGGAGATGCGCAACCGAGCCCTTGAGGCATGGCTGCGGGAAGATGTGGCCACGGCCTACGATGCCATGAAAGCCGACCCCTCCCGCGCCCGATCGGTAGCCCAGGTGCGTGCATCCCTGGCGGCGGCCCATAAGTCCGCTCTCCGGGCAGAATGATGTACAGCGTTATCTACGCTCCGGAAGCGGAGGCGCAACTGCTTGCTCTCTTTTTTCATATTGCCGCGGCAGCTTCTCCGGAGATTGCCGCCCGCTACACCGATGCGATTGTGGAGCAATGCGAGAGCCTGAAGACCTTTCCCATGCGCGGCGCGCGGCGGGATGATATCCGCCCCGGTCTGCGTGTCTTCGGCTTCCGGCGGCGCGTCAGCATCCCCTTCGAAGTTACCGGCGAAGTCGTAACCATTCTCGGCATCTTCTACGGCGGGCAAAACTTCGAGACGCTTTTCAGCGAATAAGTGCTGGGCGCCCAGAGCCTGCCCTGAGCGTAGCCGAAGGGCCTGGATTTTCAGAGCGGGGAATCCTCGGAATCCGGAGTGTCCGAGAACAAAAACTGCCGGTCGAGGTTCATCGTCTCACCCATCTCATAATCGAGAGGTCAGCCACCCAACTATAATGGTCAGAAATGGGCCACCTGCCCATGAAGGCCAAATTTACCTAACTCATTGCTCCTGGAAAAAGGTACGATTGAGGGAGAGGAAACTGTACAAATGAAGAGCCATGCAGTAGTACTGACGCTGATCCTTGTGTCTGTATCGCTTGTTGCCCAAGAGACAAAGGGAAGCCAAACGCCGCCGGCTGCGAAGGAAGCGGTAAAGGACTTAGGGCAGACGATATGTACTGACGACTATCTTGCAACCCTCGACATTCCATCTATCTCCGCCGTGAATCCCTCCGAGAAAGTGGTGAGGTTCTATCGGACCGAGTTTTGGTATACGGCTTCCGTCGCAACGCCGTCTGCATACATCAACCAGCAGCGCGACGCAGCTGCGATGGATATGACCGAGTACCACGGTCCTTCCAGCCAGGATAAGCTGGAGGTCCTGAGGGTCTGGGTTAATGCGTCCGAGAAGACAAGCCTAAATTATGGGGGCGATCGGAATGTCCATAATGTCGTCCTGCGATCAGCCGACGGCTCCACGGTTATTCATTCGCTTTGTCACGTACCGATACCTGTGACCTACGGGAACTCAGGTGTCACGGCGAATGGGATGTTTGCATTGTTCTCCCTGAAGGACCTGACAGATCTCCTCAAGAAAGGGAACGTTGTGGTGACCTACATCTTGTCCGGGGGAAGGTTGGAAGATTGCAAGCTGGACAAGAAGAGGCTTGCAATGCTCGGCCTGAGTGGGCAGTAACGAGGTTCCATAAACCTCTCATGGATTGATGGCCATGCAATCCATGCGCCAGCCCCGCCATGGATAATGGAACGGGTGGTTGTATTCCAAGTCCGCTGGGCGCAACTCCGGGCGCCCTGCACCCAGTGCCCAGAATAAACCTGTAGGATCTGTGCCACCCGCCCATATTCGTAATATACTAAAATTGAATTCTGTACCTCTAAGGGCTCGTATTGCCCGCCGATTCGGTTTTCCAAGTTAGAGTCTCTCGTCAAGACCAATTAGAGTCTCTCGTCAAGGCAAATCCGAAAGGTGAACTGTGGAAACCCCCCAAAAATCGCTCGCTCTCCTTTTGATTGTGGCTATCGTTCTATCGCAAGGACATTGCGAACCGCATCAAGAAAATCGGCTAGATATATCGACGCTGAACAACTCGTTCCCGAGCCAAATAGGACTGCAATCGATCACTGGAGCCATTGTGGCAGGTGGCCCACATCTCAATCAACCACCACGATTGGGTGCCCCATGTCCGGATTTTCGGACATGGGAACCACGAACCTCAACCAGCAGGCTTTTTCTGATCCCTGTTCCCTGTTCCCTATTCCCTGCTTTTACGCCTCCCAGGGATTCACCAGCGACGACGCAATCTCCTCGAAGTGCTTGACGTTGCGCGTGGCGAGGGTGGCGTGCGAGGCGAGCACGATTCCCGCGATCATGGTGTCGCGTAACTCTCCGGGACGGCCCTTCACCTTGCGCTGAGCGTGAAGTTCGGCCGCCTGTTGGGCTGCGTTGGAATCAAAGAGCGCAATGCGTCCCTGGATCGTATCGGAGAGCACTCGCTCGTACAGCGCCATCATGGCAGCTTGACGCTTGCCCGCCGGCATAATATAGAGGCCGAAGCGCGTCTCGAATACGTTGATCGAGGTGGTCCAGATAGACGCCCGCTGCTGACGGTCGAGCCAACGAATGATGGTCTCGTCAGGAGTATCTCGCATCAGGGCCGAGATTACGTTGGTATCCAGGACGATCATGATTCGAAGTCCGGAATTTCCATTTTGAAGTCGTGAAGCTCAGGGATTTCTTCTCCCTCTCTGAGTCCGATTCCGCGGAACATATTGGCGATCTCGGTCCCCAAGCCGCCTGCTGGAGCCTCTTCTTGCCGCAGCGCATTGCGGAGAATATCCCGGGTCTCGGCTTCCATGCTTTGGCCGTGGCGCTTGGCGCGGCGCTGCAAGCGTACTTTGAGCTGGTCTTCCAGGTTGCGAACCAAAAGCTGGGCCATGTTTGCCTCCGAGTCTTCGTTGCTATCATGATAGCAAATTTTCAGGGAAACCTCAACCCCAAATCGCCTATTTCCCTCCATAGCTGGCCAAAATTATGCAAAAATACCTCTGCTTCGACGCAGAGGTATTTTTGCGCGTTTGGCACTCAAATTGCGCTCTGCCGGGTGCCTGGGAAAGCACAACAGCTCATGCGAGCGATCAGCGAGCGGCTGCCCCACCGCAGGTGGTTACGCGCCGGTTTTCTTCTCGAGCTTGGCCCAGGAGTCTTTTAACGCGAGGGTACGGTTGAAGACGAGACTGCCTGGAGTCGAGTCGGGATCGAGACAGAAGTAGCCGACGCGCTCGAACTGGTAACGGTCCTCCAGTTTGGCGTTGGCGAGAGAAGGCTCCAGCTTGGCGCTGGTGAGAATCTCGACGGAGTTGGGGTTGAGATTGTCGAGAACGTCTTGATTTTCAGCAAGATCGTAGGGATCGGCCTTGGCGAAGAGGTTGCCGTAGAGGCGGATTTCAGCGGAGATGGCGTGGGCGGCCGAGACCCAGTGCATGGTGGACTTGACCTTGCGGCCGTCGGGAGAGTTGCCGCCACGGCTGGCTGGATCGTAAGTGCAGTGCACCTCAACGATGTTGCCGGCCTCGTCTTTCACCACGCTCTGGGCGGTGACGAAGTAGGCGTTGCGCAGGCGGACTTCCTTGCCGGGTGACAGGCGGTAGTACTTGGGCGGAGGAACTTCGCGGAAGTCGTCCTGTTCGATATAAATCGTTCCTGAGAAGGGCACTTGGCGAGTTCCGGCCGAGGAATCTTCGGGGTTGTTGGCGACCTCGACAAACTCCTCTTGGCCGGCGGGGTAGTTGTCGATGACCAGCTTCAACGGGCGCAGCACGGCCATGGCCCGTCTCGCCCGGTGGTTCAGGTCGTCGCGCTGGAAGTGCTCGAGCATTTCAATATCAGTGAAGCCATTGGTGCGCGAGACGCCTGAGGCGGCCACGAAGGTGCGGATAGCTTCCGGAGTGAAGCCGCGGCGGCGTATGCCGCAGAGAGTGGGCATGCGCGGATCGTCCCAACCGTTGACGCGCCTTTCCTGCACCAACTGGAGGAGCTTGCGCTTGCTCAGCATGGTGTAGGTGATGTTGAGGCGGTCAAACTCAATCTGCTGCGTGGGGAAGATGCCCAACTGCTCGATATACCAGCGGTAGAGGGGCTGGTGGTCGGTGAATTCGAGAGTACACATGGAGTGTGTGACGCGCTCCAGCGAATCCGACTGGCCGTGGGCGTAGTCGTACATCGGATAAATGCACCACTGGTCGCAGGTGCGCTGGTGCGAGGCGTGGAGGATGCGGTACATGACCGGATCGCGCATATTCAGATTCGGCGACGCCATGTCGATCCTGGCGCGGAGTACGCGCGAGCCGTCGGGGAACTCGCCCTGCTTCATGCGGGTGAAGAGGTCGAGATTTTCTTCGACGGAGCGGTTGCGATAGGGACTGTCTTTGCCGGGTTCGGTGAGGGTGCCGCGGTGCTGGCGAATCTCGTCGGCGGAGAGGTCATCGACGTAAGCCTTGCCGGCCTTGACGAGCTGCAAAGCCCACTCATAGAGCTGGGGGAAGTAGTCGGAGGCGTAGCAGAGGCGCTCCCAGTCGAAGCCGAGCCAGCGCACGTCCTCCATGATGGAATCGACGTACTCCTGCTCCTCTTTTTCGGGGTTGGTGTCGTCGAAGCGCAGGTTGGTCTTTCCGCCAAATTCATCCGCAAGACCAAAATCAATGCAAATTGCCTTGGCGTGGCCGATGTGCAGGTAGCCGTTGGGCTCGGGTGGAAAGCGGGTCTGGATGACGGCGTCGCCGTACTTTTTAATGCGCACATCCTCGGCGATGATCTCGCGGAGGAAGTTGGAGGGGACGGCTTGCGTTTCCGGATTTGCGTCGGTCATGGCTGGTATTCATTATCCCACTGGAGGGCTGCGCTCAAAAAGAGCGGCGCGGGATCCGCGCCATCCTTGGCGCCGGGTCGCAAACGCGCAAAAAAACCTCTGTGTCGATGCAGAGGTTTTCTTGCGAAAATTTGGCCAACCCAGGGGAGGAAGCAGGCGTTTTGTGGTTTCCCAGGCCGGATTTTCAGAGCTGGGAATCCTCGGAATCCGGAGTATCCGAGAACAAGAACCGCCGGTCGAGGTTCATCGTCTCCCCCATCTCATGATCAAGATGGGGGCCACGCCAATTATGTGGTCAGATGTGGTCTACTCGCCGCCTTTATTCGAGGTCCTTTGGACAGGGACACCACACGAACCCTAGGTAAAGCTTTGGATCTTCCTTCGACGGCCCGACCAAGCTGCGTTTGCTGCAATGACGCTTCTTGTCGCCTTCTTGGCACTGGCTCTCCAGCGAGCACAGGGTTTCGGCAGCGTCTCTCTCAACTCGCTCCTTGTCTTTCCCGAAGAAGTAAACTGATTTTCCGCAATCTATTTTGTCGGCCATTTAACCTCCTGATGGCTAAACCTGGATTTCCGTTTTGGTTCTCGGAGTGACGACAGCATATCACAGGCCGGCTCACCCATCTCAAGATCGAGATGTGGGCCGCCAGGGACTGGCTATCAAGCGGTTGCTTTGCGGGCAAGCATGGACTGGGCCACCAAACGCACGCCGAGCGCCGCACAGACGCGGCAGATGGTATCAAAGGGCGTCGCACTATTGGGGCGAAGGGCTTTGTAGAGAGCTTCGCGGGTAATTCCGGCGGCCTTGGCGATCTCCTTCATGCCGCGCGCGGGCAATGTCCCCCAGCGCCGAGGCCAACAAGGCTGCGTTATTCGCTTCCAGAATTACGGTCAGATAGACGGCGATGCTCTCTTCGTTGTCAAGGTACTGCGCGGGGTCGAATTCAGGCAGGTCGTCCACGCAAATGGTTTTGCTCATCTCACGTCCCTCTCGCTTTTCAGCAATGCGGCCAAGACCTTAAAGCGTTTTTCCTGTTGGTGAAGAGTGCGGCGTGGACCGGGAGGTCCACGCGACAGCCGGCCAGGAGGCCGGCGCTACAGACGGCGAGCCCGCGCCGAAGTCGATGCGCAGCTCAACCAAGCCAATGGTCTCAGCGAAAAAAGCCGCTCGTTATTTCAAAGTCAATGGAGTGCCAAATGCGTTCGGCCCGGGTCAGTTTACAATTAGGACTTGCTTGGTGGCAGCGAGTGTCCCTTTTGTGAAATTCACTAATCGTCTCGTGTTCTCGGCACGCGTCGGGAGGATTTGTTTATGGTGGGGCGGCACCGTGCTCGCCATGGGGACGTTCGCGAGATTTACTAGGGAGTTGATCGAAGGGGAGGTTGCCACATTCGACAACGGGATACTGCTCCGAGTGGCGAAGATCCGTACCCCATCGCTTACAAGCGCAGCGATTGATGTGACCGCCCTGGGGTCGAGCGCAATGGTCATTTTGCTCTCGGGGTTTGCTCTTCTGGTGTTACTTGCGATACGTGATCGAAGGGGTGCCCTCCAAATGTTCCTAGCCTCCGCTGGAGCAGGAATTCTGACCTTCATCACCAAGAACATGATCGAAAGGGCTCGACCGGTAGATGTGAATCAACTGGTCGTAGTCTCCGGCTTCTCCTACCCGAGCGGACATTCGGTCTCGACTTCGGCGCTCTATTTGACGATTGCGATTATCGGATGCCGGTATGTGCGGAGAGCAAGTGCAAGGGCCACGATGGTCCTGGCCGCTTTCGTGGTGTCTGTTCTGGTAGCTGCGTCACGCGTTTACCTTGGGGTTCACTATGCAACTGACGTCTTGAGCGGACTCTCGCTCGGGGTGGCCTGGGCGCTTTTGCTCACCGGTCTCTTCACACTCCATGCTCACCGTCGCGATGGTTGATCTTGTACTCAAGGTGAAATCTCTTTATGGGTGGCATGGCGAAGAGGCGGAGCGAATCTCGTAGACATTGATCGAAGCCGTCCAAACCGAAGAGTGCCATTGGAGGTCCATCCTGTGCGCGACTCGCTGCTCAGGGACAGGCCCCATCAATTCCGAGATCACGCTCGTGTCGAGTACGATCATGACTCAAAGTCCGGAATTTCCATGCGCATGCCGCGAATTTCGGCAATGGGCTCGTCGAAACAAACACCACTGCCGCAGAACATCGCCTCGATTTCGTTCCCCAGGCCGCCGCGCGGCTGTTCTCAGACGATCGATTGAAGGCTTTCTTCGGCCTGGCGGATGCGGGCGATGCACGTCTCGCGGCCGAGGACGGCCATGGTTTCAAAGAGCGGCGGCGCATTTTTACGGCCGCAGACCGCGACCCGGATGGGCTGGAAGGCCTGCCCGGCCTTCAAACCCAGGCGCGTGGCTGCGGCTCGAAGCGCCTGATCGAGCGAATCGTGATCGAAAGAGGTGGTGGCCAGAACTTCCTGGGCGTACTGGAGGACGCGGCGGGCCATGGCCGCATCGCCGCCTTTCGCCGGGATCAGCTCGGCTGGGTCGTAAGGGGCGAGTTCTTTCAGAAAGAAAAAGTCGGCAGCGAAAACGGCATCGCGCAGGAGCTTGATGCGCTCGCGGATGAGCGGGGTGATGGCGAGGATTTTTTCGGGCGTTGCCTCGAAGCCGGCCTGCGTGAAGAAGGGTTGGAGCCGGCGGCTGAGTTCCTCGACGGCGAGGGCGCGGATATGTTCGGCGTTGAGCCAGACGGCCTTGGGGTCGAAAGGGTCTTCCTCGGTAAAGTTGACGACCGCGTTGGAGCGGTTGACGTTTTCCAGAGTGAAGGCTTCACGAATCTCGTCGAGCGCCATGAACTCGCGGTCGTCCTTGGGCGACCAGCCAAGGAGGCAGAGGAAGTTGATGAAGGCGCGCGGGAGGAAGCCGGCATCTCGATAAGTGGTCACGCTGACGACGGGACCGTGGCGGCGCTTGGAGAGCTTTGCGCCGTCGGGGGCGACGAGCAGGGGAAGATGGGCGAACTGGGGAGGCGACGCGCCGAGACCTTCAAAGATGAGCAAGTGCTTGAAGGTGTTGGTGAGGTGATCCTGGCCGCGGATGATATGGGTGATGGCGAGATCGGCGTCGTCGGCGCAGGAGGCCAGGTGATAAGTCGGCATACCATCCGAGCGCAGCAGGGCGAAGTCCTCCACCTCGTCGGCGAGCTTGGACTGCTCGCCGTAGACGCTGTCGGTGAAGCTTAGGGTCCGGCCCTCACCGCGCGGGACGCGATAGCGGAGGGCGAAGGGCTCGCCCGAGGCGGCGCGGCGGTCGGACTCTTCTCTGGACAGCTCGGGCATTCCGGGATTGAAGAGCCATGCGCCTTGCGCGCTGGATTGCTCGCCTGAGTCCGTGTGCGCAGGGGTGAAGTCGCGATAGGCAAGGCCCTTGGCGAAGATGGCTTCGGCCTGCCGGCGGTGCTGGGCAAGACGCTCGGATTGCTTGTACTCTTCGTCCCAGTCCAGACCCAGCCAGCGCAGTCCTTCGAAGATGGATTGGAGGCTGGCCTCGGTGTTGCGCTCGACATCAGTGTCGTCCAGGCGCAGGACCATGGTTCCGCGATTGTGGCGGGCGTAGAGCCAATTGAAGATGAAGGTGCGCGCGCTGCCGACGTGCAGAAAGCCGGTGGGCGAGGGTGCGAAACGGACGCGAGGTGTCTTGGCCGAAGCGGGAGCGGAATCAGGCATCGTAATTGTATGTTACCAATCGCAGCGCGGGCAGCGCTCCTCTTCGGCTAACCCGGCCCCGCTCAGCCCTGTGGCGGATAGGCGGCCGCGGCGGAGAACGAACCTTCCAATCGGTGAAAGCCACGGCGCGCGGCTTTCGCAACCGGCAGAACTTCATCAACGCCATCTACTTCCACTGCGGCGGGCTGGACATGAACCCCGTACCCACTCGATAGCCGGAAGCGCCTCATAAGATGAAGAGCTAAGCATATAGGGCTCGATTTATGACGGACGACACTAGCCACAGGCATGCGCCTGAGTCTGAGCAATATGGAACACACGAAAACTCCAACTTGCAGTTCATTGCGTCAGGTCAATATTGGTCAGCTATTGATTGAATGACAGGTGATACTGGCAATCAGTACACGCCACGGATCGAAGGCTGCCGGAGTCTCCGGCGTGCGAGCTCTTGTGAAACCGACAACATAAAGAGGCCGCATAATAACCACCATGCTAGTGAGTCGGAGGAAGTAATGGAGAAACAAATGACACTGCTCAAAGGTTTTGGAACAGGATTGTGCCTCACCGCGCTCTGTGTACTCGTCGCGCCGAAAGCCAAGGCCGA
This sequence comes from Acidobacteriaceae bacterium, assembly GCA_003134855.1. Taxonomy (GTDB): domain Bacteria; phylum Acidobacteriota; class Terriglobia; order Terriglobales; family Acidobacteriaceae; genus Telmatobacter. The sequence goes on along the minus strand of PLCS01000002.1, from coordinate 68,921 downwards.
CGATTTTAACAGAAAGTCAATCGTAACGTTTAGCGCGCCGGTCGAAGTTGGGGGCTCCGGTGCCCAGGTATTGCCCGCGGGAACCTATGTTTTCAAGGTCATGAATTCTGGAGCGTACGAACACATCGTTCAGATCTCGAACCAGGATGAAACCCATGTTTTCACCCTCATCATCGCAATGCCCAATTATCGTTTGAAGGCTACCAACAAAACGGTCATGACCTTTAGCGAGCGGCCTGCCGGAGAGCCGGAGGCTCTGAAGGCATGGTTCTATCCGGGCCGTGAATGGGGCGAGCAATTCGTCTATGAAAGGTCCAAAGCCATCCAACTGGCCGCGGAAACCAATGAGACAGTGCTTTCGACTCCCGCCGTGATCGCGGCCGCGCCCGTTGAAGTATTAACTACGGCGCCTGTCGAGGCAGTAACTCCAAAAGGAGAGACGGTTGAGACAGCCCAGGTTGTTGAAGCGCCTCCCGCGCCCGTAGTGGCGCCCATGGCTGCCGCGCCGGCGCCCGTGGAGGTCGCATCTCTGCCGAAGACCGCCAGTAATCTTGGCTTGATTGGACTGGCCGGCATGATGCTGCTCAGTGCTGGATTGTTACTTTCCGGGTTTGCCAAGAAAACCATGTAAACCAGTAACTCCTTCGCGCGCCCTCCCGGCCATTCGAGTTGGCCGGGACACGTCAGTGGATGAGGCGGTGCACGAGTGTCGCCTCTGTTGTTCAATGGAGCACATACACCGATCAATTACCGCGGCGCATCAGGTTTTTTCAAATGACAAGACAGATGGCGAAGAGGACCGCATTTGAGAGATACCTCAACAAAAGAGCCGGATTGTCTGCCCCAGAACATTTCTGGACCGGAAGTCGCATTGGACTGGATTGGAAGCATTCACTACTGTTCCTGCTGGCTCTTTTAGCTGCGATCTCTCTGTCGGATGCAGCCGCATCTCAGAATGCTAATTCGGTGCAGAAGAACTCCAACGGCGACTATACGCTCAGAGTCAATGCGAATCTGGTTATCTTGAGCGCTACTGTTCTGGACCACCACAATGCTTTAGTTTCCGGACTCGATAAAGGCAATTTTCAAATATTTGAAAATCACGTTCTTCAACCGATCAAGCATTTCAGCCATGAGGATATTCCGGTTACGGTTGGGTTGGTCATCGATAACAGCGGAAGCATGGGGCCGAAGCGCGCAGACGTAATCGAAGCGGCATTGTCGTTTGCCCGCTCAAGCAACCCGCGGGACCAGATGTTTGTGGTCAACTTCAATGAGCATGTATCGTTTGGTTTGCCAGCGGATATTCCTTTCACTGATCGGCAAGATCAGTTGCAGCGCGCCCTTGCTTCGATCCACACGATTGGCGAGACTGCGCTTTACGATGCGATTGCCACAGCCCTCGATCACCTCAAGAAAGGCAGAAGCGACAAGAAGGTTCTTATCGTGATCAGCGATGGCGGCGACAATGCCAGCAAGCTCAGTCTTGCCCGGCTTATTGAAATGGCTAAAGCGTCCGATGCAATCATCTATACGATCGGCATCTTCGATGAGCGGGACGGCGATCAGAATCCAGGCGTGCTCAAGCGATTTGCGAAAGAAACCGGTGGCGAGGCATTCTTTCCGGAATCATCGAATGAGATCGCATCCATCTGCGGAGGAATTGCCCGAGATATACGCAATCAGTACACGCTGGCCTATGCTCCTTCGATCCTGAAGCAGGATGGCGGATATCGAGTCATCGATGTGAAGGTCAGCGCACTGGGACATGGGCGCTTATCGGTCCGCACTCGAACTGGGTACTCCGTGCCATCGGCACCCCTAACACCGGCATCAGGGACGGTTGGCCATGATCTCCATCGCTGAGAACGAGATGTTCGCCACGCGCAGCCAGCGATTTATGTGCTGGACGCGACGAATTCTCATGCTCACAGGTGTTCTTGCGCTCGCCTATGTCGCGCTCACATTATTCAATGCGAGGCTTTTTCAGATCGCCGCAAGCCACACGCTGGAACAGCAGATTCACGCCGAAGAACAGCATACGGCAAGCCCGTCAAGGCCGGCCGTGAAAGAAGGGGATGTTCTGGGAAAGATTGAAATACCGAGGCTTGGCTTGTCCGTAGTGGTATTGCAAGGAACAACCTCGAAAACTCTGCTGCTCGGAGTCGGGCATATCGAAGGGACCGCGCTGCCTGGGGAGTCGGGAAATATAGGTATCGCCGGGCACCGGGACACCTACTTTAGAGTTTTGAAAGACGTTCGCAGGAATGACGAGATCCGCCTTCAGACCGCATCTGGTATCGCCCGGTACGAGGTCGATTGGATCCAGATCACGGCTCCTCGCGACGGCGACATCGTAGCCCCCACGAGCGAATCCGCTCTAACCCTCGTGACCTGCTACCCCTTCTACTATATCGGCGCGGCTCCGGAACGATTTGTTGTTCATGCTCATAGACTATAGGGACTGGTTAACCGATCCACCATCCTATCCATTGTTCTCCTCGTTCACGGCGACTCGAGTGTGTACCGTTTTGCTCAGTTTCGAAACGAATGTCAAAAGCCCGGAACGAATAGGAAGGTGATGATTCCGAGCTAATTTGACCAGCCTAGAAGGGTACAACTCTGACATGATCTGCACAGGCTGACCTGAACGCCAACACGTGTCATTGACAGCGCTGCGTATCGACGAAACGCGATGCGGACCGGAGGAGAGACCTTGACGCCATTCATGGAAAGCATGGAAAGACGGAATTCGCAGTCTTTGCTTGTCAGTTGCGGAGATCTGGCGGGCAGACTCGGATTCCGATCGATCAAAGAACCTATTGACACAAAGGTCCGCAGGGTGATGCTTCTGCTGCTGGTCGCCATAGTCCTGGCAGGTTTGTCAGTGACGGCAAGACCGCAATCGCCGATCAATTCGGAAAACTCTTCAGGTACTGGAACAAGCACGACCGCTCCGCAACTGGACCTGGCATACCCGAATCGCTACGGCGCGAAGGACGCATTCCGCATAGGCAACTACAGCATGCTGGCCTATGTGGGCGAAAACATTTCCTTGGAATTTTTCTTTAGCGGACCCCACTCCCTGCTTCATCGCATGCATCTGAACAATGCGCACGGCTCACCTGATAAAGGACCAAACTAATGAGCGATCGCGGAGTCATTGCAGTTGAAGGCTTCAACCCGCCAATTCCGGAGCGGCGATCCGAACCCATGCCTTCTGTTGCAGGTTCCGTTACAGGACTGGTCAATGGCTTCTTCGAGTGGTTTGGCAGCCTTGGCATCTTTTCCTGGCAAGTATTCAAGGCCGCGGTTACGCCGCCGTATGAGTGGCGCGAGTTGATTCGTCAGCTCGACGAAGTTGGATCCAAGTCATTTCCGCTGGTAGCCTTGGCGGGCGCCGCAATCGGTGTGATCATCTCGCTGGAAGCCCGCTACAGTCTAACTCGATTTGGCGCTAAATCGATGTTTCCAGCTACTCTTGTTTACTCCGTGATCCAGGTAATGGGGCCGATTATCACCGGCTTGATCGTATGCGGCCGCGTTGGCGCCGGCATGGGCGCGGAGTTGGCGTCTATGAAAGTTTCCGAACAGATTGACGCCATCGAGGCATCGGCGATCAACCCTTACAGGCTTCTGGCTGCAACCAGAATCCTGGCTTGCATTCTGATGCTGCCGCTGTTGACTCTTGCCGCTGATGCATCGGGTTTGTTGACTGGCTGGTTTGCGCAGTCTCTGGTAGAGCCGCTTTCGTTCCACCAGTTCATTGCAAGCGGCTTCAAAGGCGCCACCTTCAACGCCTTTTTGCCGCAAACCTTCAAAACAGCGGTGTATGGTCTGATCATCGGACTGATCGCCTGCTTTCAGGGAATGCGCACGCAGGGTGGCGCTGAAGGCGTAGGCCGCGCGGCTACGAACTCGGTTGTGCTCGGCTCGCTCTTCCTTATTCTGGCCGATGTTGTCCTGGTGAAATTAATACTGGTTGTCTTCCCTTAACTCTGATCGGAGACCCGAGGATCATCTATGGCCATTGCCTATGACATTGCGATGAAGGAAGCAGAACCTGAGCTGGACGGCAGCGCGCCCGTTGTTGTAGCCGAGGATTTGCGAAAGACCTTTGGAAGTCACAATGTTCTCAACGGGATTAATCTAAGCGTAAATCGTGGCGAAACTCTTGCTGTGCTCGGACGCAGCGGTACAGGCAAGAGTGTTTTACTAAGACTCATCATCGGCCTCGAAACACCGGACTCAGGTTCGATTCGCATCCATGGCCAGAACATCGTTGGTCTGGCGCTTGATCGAATGGGCGAAATCAGAAAGAAGATGGGCTTCCTGTTCCAGCATGCGGCGCTTTACGATTCGCTCACTGTTGCTGAGAATGTGGCGTTTCCCCTCGTACACCACCGGAAAGACATGTCCGGGTCCGAGCGCGGCGAACGGGTGAAACAGTTACTGGCCGAGGTGGGCATGGAGGGCAACCTAGCAAAGATGCCATCTGATATCTCTGGCGGGATGCAGAAGCGCGTGGGCCTGGCGCGCGCGCTCGCGCTGGAACCCGAGATTCTGCTTCTCGACGAGCCAACGGCAGGCCTCGATCCTATCAGCTCAGGAGAGATCGACGATTTGATTCTCAAGCTCCAGCGGGAGCGTCAGATGGCATCCATCGTAGTGACTCACGATCTGCATAGTGCCAGGACAATAGCGAACAGCTTGGCCCTCCTGGATCAGGGAAACGTCGTGATCGAAGGCACGTTTGAAGACCTTCAGGAAAGTGGCATCGGATTTGTAAAGGAATTTCTCAAGCAGTCGTAGGAGGAGTTATGTCGAGAATCGCAAGGCTGGGAGCATTCATCGTGGGGACATTGGCAGTTCTGGCTGCCGGGATCTTTGTCATCGGGAGCAAGGAGTATCTTTTTCGTTCCACGTATCAACTCAGGGCGGAATTCGACAATGTTGCTGGTCTGGAAGCAGGAGCCGACGTGCAGGTGGGAGGAGTTCACAGCGGAACGGTGCAAAGCATCACTTTGCCGCACAAGCCCAGCGATAAGGTCATGGTACTCATGAATCTGGACAAAGTTACGCGCGAGATTATCAAGAACGACTCTGTGGCCTCGATCGAGACCGAGGGAGTGCTGGGTAATCAGTTCCTCGCCATCTCGTTTGGTTCTGAGGGTCAGCCAGAGGTTAAAGATGGAGAGATTATTGAGAGTGAATCTCCGCTGGTATTGGCGGATATGCTCAAGAAAGCGAACGACATTCTCAATAGTAGCCAGCAAGCTATCCAGAATACTACCCAGGCGACGGCGCATCTGAACTCTGTAAGCGCCAAAATTGACTCTGGACAGGGAACCGCGGGAGCGCTGGTGAACGACAAGAAACTCTATAACAACCTGGAACAGACTACGACTACCCTGCATGCAACGATGCTTCAGGCACAGACCGGGGTGACGGACTTTCAGGAGAATATGGAAGCTCTGAAACATAACTTCCTCTTGAGCGGATATTTCAAGAAGCGCGGGTACGAAGATTCCGGAGATCTGAAAGCGAATAGAATTAGTGTCCTTCCGGCGAGTGCGCCACTCAAGGCGTTTACTTATACAGCAAAGCAGCTCTTCGATACTGCCGATTCGGCCAAGCTGAAGAATCAGAAGTCCCTCAATGCCAGCGGAGAGTTCCTGGCGCGGAACCCATTTGGATTTGCCGTCGTCGTGGTATCAGCAGGCATGGAAGGCGACACCCAAAAGGAACTGGTGCTCACCGAGGCCCGCGCAATGGTTGTGCGCGAGTACCTGGTCGAGAACTTTGGATTTGACGACAGTCAGCTTAAGACCTTGGGCTTGGGCAAGCAGACGGGATCAAGTCTGGACGCCGACTGGGGATCGATTCAGATTCTCATTTTCCCAACAGGTATCGAGATACCGGCTGACATACTTTCCCCGGCCAAAAGCTCAACCATAACAGAGGTTGACCGGCCAGTTCAGGTTACGGCTGCTGACACTCATCAACCATAGTGCATGAAGCCATGTGCAATCTTACGAGGCCGTGAATACGACGCGAGAATGGAGAAAATATGACCGGAAGCAAGTACAACCACGAAGGAAACAGCAGCGAAAGCGGCGAGCCGGATCCTGGCCCTTACTGGAGGCGAATGCATCGTGACTGGCGCTTCTGGGTAGGCGCACTCTTGATGTCTGCGGCGATCGCTATTTACGTTCTAAGCGGAGACCTGGCGTGGGTTCCACGCGGGCATTAGCAACTATCGTATCAGGTGTGCTTTGTAGCTCAGCTATTTGCCCGGTAATTTGGAATTCTTAGGGGAAGAAGGATGACCGTTCTCCTTCTTCCCCTGGTTTCTGAGCGAATGAAGACCATCGGACATCTGCTCCTGATTTCCGCCACGGTTATGCAAGGACACGCCGCATCACTTCCATGCCCTTGAAGGCCGTCTCCTTGAAATGCAAATGTCAGAGTGAGACGGTATGACGCAAGTAACTCAACACGACTCGATCGATTTTCTCGCAGATGCACTGAGTTCGGACCGGGTCCAGGCAAATGATTGGAGAGAATGAAATGCTGCTCGTCACTACTGGAACGCCACTCGTTACTACTGGAACGCCACTCGTCACTGTTGTGATCACGCTATGCGTAGTAGGCCTGCTGCTATGGCTGGTTAACCGCTTCATTCCCATGCAAGGTCAGATCAAGGGTCTCCTGAACGCAGTTGTCGTCATTGCCGTGGTTCTGTGGCTCCTGAAGATTGTCGGCCTCTTTGACAACCTATCACAATTCCATATCGGAAATAACATGCCACTCGTCACTGTAGTCATCACGCTATGTGTAGTCGGCCTGCTGCTATGGCTGATCAACCGCTTCATCCCCATGCAAGGTCAGATCAAGGGCATCTTGAATGGCGTCGTTGTAATCGTCGTCGTTCTGTGGCTTCTCAAGGTATTCGGCCTCTTCGACTACCTTTATCAGTTCCGCGTGGGACATTGAAGAATCAGCCTGTCGAAGCCTTGAAGTTATTGACTGACAAAGAAACGAAAGTCCAACGCAGTAAGGCAGAAAATTGCCTGTAGGAGGAATCTTGAAGCGCATACTCGTGTTCGCAATGGGAAGTGTCCTCAGTTTGAGCGCGATCGCTCAAGCCGGTCCGCAAACGGCGACGGTCCTCGAAACCGCAGGCCCAGTATCCACGTACCGCGTGATCGTAATTAGTCGATCCGTCCAGGCGGTCAACTATCAGCATCGCAGCGGAGCCTCGGATGTGGATTTCGCCGGTACTGCTTTGATGCCTTCGGCGAATGGAAATGCCAAAGTGCGCAGCAAGCGCGGCACGATGGAAGTCGAGGCGGAATTCGGTAACCTGCAAAATCCCACAACCTTCGGCAGCGAATATCTCACCTATGTCCTGTGGGCGATCTCACCTGAAGGCAGGCCTGTGAATCTTGGTGAAGTGCTGGTTGGCGGCAATGACCGGAGCAAGCTGACCGCGACCACCGACCTCCAGGCATTCGCGTTGATCGTCACCGCCGAGCCGTACTACGCTGTTCGGCAGCCCAGCGACGTCGTCGTCCTTGAGAACGTCATACGCGCAGATACAAAGGGAACAAGCGAGGAAGTGAATGCGAAGTACGAGCTCCTGGAGCGTGGCGGCTACATTCCCACCGGATACAAGTTCGACCCCGTGGTTCTGAACGCCAGCCTGCCGTTGGAGTTCTACGAGGCGCGGAATGCGCTCAGGATCGCTCAGTCCGAGGGTGCTGAGACCTATGCCAGCGCGAGCTACCAGCATGCTGTACAATTGATGAACAGCGCCGATGCGTACGCGATAAACAAGCACATCGACAAAAAGCCCCTGATTGCTGCCGCCCGAGCGGCGGTTGAGTCTGCTGAAGACGCGCGCGAGATCGCGGTCAAAAGAATTGACGCGGATCGTCTGGCAAATGAGCGCCAGGCGTCGAGCGACGCGCAGGCAAGATCGCAGTCGCAGGCTGACGATGCTACACGCCTGAAGGAGAAGGCGCAGGCCGACGCCGCAAAGGCGCAAGCTGATGCGGCAAACGCACAAACCAGCGCAACAAACGCGCAGGCCAATGCAGCACAGGCGCAAGCTGACTTGACCGCTAACCGGGCAGCATCGACAGCTGCAGTTTCTGCAGCCCAGGCAGATGCTGAACAAGCTCGCAAAGACGCACAGATCGCTCAACAGGGTCAACATCAGGCGGATTCCGACAAGGCCGCAATGCGTGCCCAACTGTCAGAACAGTTAAACCGGATTCTTGCAACTCGAGATAGCGCCCGCGGACTGATTGTCAGTATGTCCGATGTGCTGTTCGACACTGGGAAATACTCATTGAAGCCGGGTGCGCGCGAGAAGCTGGCGAAGGTTGCCGGAATTCTCATCGCCTATCCCGGACTCAACATCGAAGTTGGCGGTTATACCGACAACATCGGCGGCGATGATATGAATCAGACGCTATCGGAGAATCGCGCCGGCTCGGTGCGCAGTTATCTGGTGGAACAGGGCGTGACGACAAACTCCGTGATCGCCAAGGGCTACGGTAACACGCTGCCGGTAGCTTCCAATGACAACTCGGCGGGCAGGCAGGAAAATCGCAGAGTGGAACTGGTTGTGTCCGGAGATGCAATTGGCAGCCCGTCAATATGAGGACGGGAAGCTTGCGCTAACAATGTTATGTAACCACTGCGGTCTCGAAGAGAGACCGCGGCGCATCTGCCGCGATGCATCCTGCGGGCAAGTCAGCGAGGAGTGAAAATGCTTGGAACCATATTGATCGTGATTCTGGTCTTGGCGCTGGTGGGCGCCTTGCCACGGTGGCCGCATAGCAGGAGTTGGGGATATTACCCGAGCGGAGGAGTTGGACTGGTCCTTCTGATTATTGTCATACTTCTGATTCTCGGCCTGATTTGAACCTGAAAGAGGACAAGATGTCACTTTCCAAGAAACTGCAGTACGATCATACAGCCGCGGACACTGCCCCTGAGATAACTTCGCTTCACGCGATCAATGCGAGCCGGCTGCCTTTGCCAACCCGCATTGCGTTTATTGGAAACTATCTTCCGCGCGAGTGCGGCATAGCCACCTTTACAACAGACCTGTGCGCTGCGCTTGCCGCCGAGTATGGAGAAGAGCGGCTGTTCGCGATTCCTGTCAATGATCCCGATTCGAGTTACGACTATCCAAAGCAGGTTCGTTTGGAGATTACACAGGAAGATGTTGTTTCCTATGAGCGCGCCGCCGATTTCCTTAATTTCAACGGCAACGATCTTGTCTGCCTGCAGCATGAATATGGGATCTACGGCGGAGACGCGGGCAACCACATACTCACATTGCTGCGCAAATTGAAGATGCCGCTCGTCACTACGCTGCATACGGTTCTTCGCGACCCTGACCTGAATCAAAGGATTGTGCTCGAAGAGATTGCACAACTTTCAGATCGTATGGTTGTCATGAGCGAACTAGCGGCCCAACTGCTGCGTGATGTGTATGCGGTTCCTGGCGAAAAGATCGACGTAATTCCGCACGGCGTGCCGGATCTTCCCTTCATGGATCCCAACTACTTCAAAGACAAGTTCGGCACGGAAGGTAAATCCGTCCTTCTTACGTTTGGGTTGCTGTCTCCGAACAAGGGAATTGAGAACGTGATTCAGGCACTGCCTGCGATTCTCGCGAGGCAGCCAAACGTAGTGTATATCGTCTCCGGAGTGACCCATCCGCGACTTCGCCGGCGCGAAGGCGAGCGTTACCGTGAAGAACTGCAAGCGCTGGCTGAACAGCTTGGCGTTTCGGATCACTTGATTCTCAACAATCGCTTTGTGAGCGCGGAAGAACTTGTTGAGCACGTGGGCGCAGCCGATATCTACATCACACCGTATCGACATGAGGCGCAGGTCGTCTCCGGCACGCTTGCGATTGCGCTTGGAGCCGGAAAGGCGATTGTTTCGACGCCGTATTGGCACGCCAAGGAGTTGCTTGCGGAGAAGCGGGGCGTAATTGTTCCATTTCAGAATCCCAGTGCTATTGCTGAAGCGGTTCTCGCATTGCTGGAGAACGATGCGGAGCGCCATGCTATGCGCAAGCGCGCCTATCTTTACTCCCGCGGCACCACATGGGAGAAGACCGCACGGGCCTATATGGCTAGCTTTCAGCGGGCACGCTTCGAGCGCTCGCTGCATCCAAGAGCCGCCCAAATGGACGATCCCGCGATGGATCCGATTGACCATCTGCCTTTGTTGAACACCGGCCATCTGTTTAACATGACCGACGACACAGGAATGCTGCAGCACGCCATCTTCTCGGTGCCAAACACGCGCGAGGGCTATACTACGGACGATAACGCGCGGGCGCTGATCGTTTCGGTTTTACTGGATGAAAACCAAGAATATTCAGATCGACGAGTACGCCCAAACCTCTCTCATCGCTACCTTTCCTTTCTTTGGCTTGCCTTTCATGCCGATTCTGGAAGATTCAGAAACTTTCTCGACTATGACAGAAAATGGCTTGAGAATATCGGCTCGGACGATAGCCATGGGCGCGCGTTGTGGTCTCTTGGGAAGGTTCTCGGGGTTTCGCGAAATGCTGGATTGAGAGGCGCCGCAGGCAGGCTTTTCGAAGCGGCTGTTCCCGCGGCACTTACATTTACCAGTCCGCGTGCCTGGGCGTATTGCATCCTGGGTATGCAAGCATATCTGGACTGGTTTCCTGGAGACAGAGCCATTCAGGGAGCCCGCAACGAGCTTGCGAATCGACTCTTTGACATCTATGAGCGCTGTCATTCCGAAACGTGGAAATGGTTTGAAAAGAGCCTCTCCTATTCGAATGCAAGGCTCTCGCAGGCGCTCATTTTAGCAGGCTGGCGAAGTGACAACCATAGGATGATTGAAGCTGGAATGGATTCCCTGAAGTGGCTTGTTGCAGAACAACACCGCGACGATGAGAATGTATTCGTTCCGATAGGATCCAATGGATTCTTCATTGAAGGATGTGAAAAGGCGCGCTTCGACCAGCAGCCAGTCGAGGCATGCGCAACCGTCTCAGCCTGTTTAGAGGTGTACAGGCTGACGGAGGAGCGCCAATGGCTTGAAGAGGCGCGCAAAGCATTCAGTTGGTTTCTCGGGAAAAACGATCTGCAGGTTCCTCTGTATGATGCAGAGACAGGCGGATGCAGGGATGGCCTGCATCCTGACCGGGTAAACGAGAACCAAGGCGCTGAATCCACGCTCTCGTTCCTCATGGCGCTGCTGGAAATGCAAGCGGCCAAAGTGGCAAGCGTTGACGAACTGCATCATGAAATGGGTATCTCTCTTTGAATCCACTCAATTCTACAGGCGTAGCGGCAGAGGCCGTTGTTCTGAAACAACAAGAGCCAGGAGCATGCACGGATCGTCCACTATTCACGCGCCATCCCGGCAACCCACTCCTTAGCCGTGATAACTGGCCCTATCCCATCAATAGCGTTCTGAACGCAGGCGCGGTAAAGTTGCCTGATGGAGATACCCTGCTTTTGTGCCGCGTTGAAGACAGAAGCGGATTATCGCATCTGTGCGCTGCGCGTTCCGCCAACGGCATCGACAAATGGCGCATCGACTCCCGGCCAACTTTGATGGCGAATCCAAAGGAGTTCCCGGAAGAGATCTGGGGCATCGAGGATCCGCGCATTACCTATGTTCCGGAACTAGAGCAATACGCTGTAGCGTACACATCCTTTGCGCGAGGAGGTCCTGGAGTCTCGCTCGCGTTGACCAAGGATTTCCGCAGCTTTGAGCGCTTCGGCGTAATCATGTCACCGGAGGATAAAGATGCGGCATTGCTGCCTCGAAGGATCGGTAGCCGCTGGGCTCTCATTCATCGCCCGATGACGGCTCTGGGCGCTCATATGTGGATCTCCTATTCACCCGACCTGCGGCATTGGGGAAGCCACAAGATTATTCTCGAAGCGCGGCGTGGCGGATGGTGGGACGCAAACAAAATCGGCCTTTGCTCTCCTCCGATTGAAACCGCCGAAGGCTGGCTGATGATTTACCACGGCGTGCGGCAAACCGCATCGGGAAGCATTTATCGGCTTGGCCTCGCGCTCTTTGATTTGGAGAAGCCGGAGGTTTGCCTGCGACGGGGAAATTCATGGATATTCGGGCCAGAGGCTCCCTATGAACGGAACGGCGATGTGAACGATGTCGTCTTCCCTTGCGGACAAACCATCGGAGTTGACGGAGACACGATCAACTTGTATTACGGTGCAGCCGATTCCTGCATCGCACTGGCCACGGGCAGCATCCGAGGTCTTCTCTCCTGGCTGGACTCGAATAGAAGTCAAGCAGAGAGCCGGACATTCTAGCAAATGCGGCGATAAGTATGGAAAGGATATGCTCATGAGTGACTCAGGCCGGAACTGGCCCGATTGGCTCCCGCATCCGCTGTGGATTCGGCGAGTGTGCCCGCGCTGCAATTCTGTGAAATTCAAACAGGCGGAGTTGCGGTCTTTCGATGGACTGCTGGCGATGTTCGCATTGCGCCCGGTTCGCTGCATGTTTTGCTGGCGACGGTACTACTGGATTACTTTGCACGGCGCGAATGCTGGATAAGTTCTCGGCTGTCCCAGTGATTCCGAAACTGTAGCATTCAAATGCAAGCGCAGGTGGAATTCAGTATGAGTGCTTTTGTCCAGCAACCGGCTCAGATACCAGCGGCGCACGCGCAGTCGTCGCTGGCGCCGTACTGGCTTACGCACCTGGGAGCGCTGGGTCTTTTCTTTGTTGCGGTGGTTGATTCCTCGGTTGTCCCTCTGCCATTGCCCGGTAGCACCGACTTACTTCTTCTGTGGCTTGTAGCGCATGGCGGCGATCCCTGGCTGCTGGCTTCTTGCGCAGTTGCCGGCAGCATCCTGGGCGGATATACGACATGGCATATTGGCCGCAGAGGCGGCGAAGAAGCGCTGCGCCACTACGTGCCGGCTCGCCTCCTTGCGCCTATCGTCGGATGGGTCGAGCGTCACCGAATCCTGGCGGTCTTTCTTCCCGCCTTGCTTCCTCCGCCGATTCCACTTTTGCCGTTTGCGCTCGCATCCGGAGCGCTCGGAGTGTCGCGCAGGCGCTTCCTGGCCGTATTCGGCACGGCTCGCAGTCTGCGTTATTCTTTCATTGCATGGCTCGGCGTGACCTACGGACGCAACATAGTACGCTTGTGGTCCGGGAGCCTCCAGAAGTGGTCGACTCCTCTGCTGTGCGGGTTCGTGGGTCTGCTGATCGTAGGCGCATGCTTCGGGATATGGAAGATACGCGGGCTGCGCAAGATCGATGCCGCGCAGAAACTGGCGCGACCTAATAGATATGCCTGTGCCAAATGATAGTGTCTGAAATGAATCTTATACTATCTCCCATAAATTTCGCGAAATCTGTTTGGTATTGTCATAACGCATAACACAACAATAAAGTGGCCGGGGAGGTAATCCCCGGCCGGTAACAAATCTATCAAATAATCAGTGACTGCATGAAAAGGATCCCGCTATTTGCGGCTCCCTCCCGCGGATGGCCGGGGCTGAGGCTGGCGAGATTGCATCGACTGTTGCTGGCCTTGGTGTTTCTGCGCCATCTGTTGAGTCTGTTGAGAATGCCTCTGCTCTAACTGCTGCGTCTGGACAGGGGTTGCGTTCGGGCGACGTTCCGATTCCTGTTTTTGCTGAAGCTGCTGCCGCTCCTGGGTCTGCTTGGCTATCATTTTGCTCTGCTGCTGTTCGTACTTTTGGTCAGCCTTCGCATTTCCCGAGTTGACCGGCGCGGGGCGAGCGATCGGGGGAAGATCGTTTGGATGAACTACGGCGCGGGACGCGGTTGCCTGCTGAGGCGCAGGCGCCTGATGATCGTTGTAACCTATCGGCATTGCCTTTGCTGTGGACGGCTGGCCGTGATTCACAGTTGACCGCGATCCCGGGTTGGCTCGCGCGGCCTGCGCATGTTCGGTTTGAGCAGCTACCGGCGAAAGATGCCTCTGCCGGGCCACTGCTTCCTGCTGTGAGGACACGCGCACCGCAATGCCGCCTGATCCGCCGTTGAAACTGACGCGGTTATCATTGTGATTCTCGATCGTTGTGTTGTAGACATTGTGGTTCCTCGCGATGTCCACGTTGTTCACGGAGCGGTTATAGAAGAAGTGTCCGCCATCCCAGCGGCCTCCTCCATATCCCTCGCCGAAGTAACCGAATCCGTAGTTAATTCCGCCATAGAAGCCGACTTCAGGGCCCCAGTAGCCATCATTGAAGAAGAATCCGCCGTCTCTCCAACCCCAGTAACCCGGTGTCCAGAGGAGGCCTTCTTCCGGCGGCATTACCCACGCGCCGTCCACCCAGTAGTAATCAGAGATGCTGTCATCATAGGCCCAGTATCCAGGGGTCCAGAGATAGCCGTCTCCTGGGCAAATCGGCTGCTCGTAGACTGGCAACGGGGGTGGCCCGATGGCGATGGAAACGCCAATCTGCCCGAAGACGACGGCCGGTATGGCAATTGCGAGAAACACTAACAGAATCCGGATGGTTTTCATAGAACTCCTCTTGCCGAAGATCCTTCGATTGCCCGGATGTGCTGGCCGGTTCGGGCTGCGGGGATTGAAAGGCGGAGCATTGCGCTCATGACAAGGCTTACACGCGGGCATTCCCAAGTCTGTGTACTATCGCTCACCCTGAGCGGGAGTTGCGCGATCGATGGTCTACACAACAAACATCGCAACGCCTGCCACGAACATGGCTACTGTGGTGATCGCGACGACAATCCATCCCAGGCGGGAGCTCGGTTGGCCCTGCATCAGTTTCTTGTCCGCGGCGACGATCAGGATCGCGATCAGAAGGAAGGGCGCCAGCAATCCGTTGATGACTGCTGTCCAGTAGAGCGCCTTTACCGGGTTGATGCCGATGAAATCCAGCGCTACGCCCACACCCGTTGAAACCAGAATCAGAGCGTAAAACCAACGCGCCTGTCTCAGTTTCTTGTTTAGTCCCTGACGCCAGCCCAAGGTCTCAGCAAAGGCGTATGCAGCAGATCCCGCCAGCGTGGGGATGGCAAGAAAGCCTACGCCGACGATCCCCAGGGTAAAAAGGGTCGCGGCAAAATTACCGGCAAAAGGCCGCAGGGCTTCGGCCGCCTGGCGTGAGGTTTCGATCTGCGTAATGTGGTGCCGGTTGAGGGTGATGGCCGTGGTGAGAATGATGAAGAACATAACCATGTTCGAGAAGAATGCGCCGACGCCCACATCGATGTTTCTCAAAGCTAGCTCCTGGGGTGTAGCTCCTTTGCGCATAGCAAGCGTGCTCTGGCCGGCCGACTTCTCCTCTTCAACTTCTTCACTCGCCTGCCAGAAGAACAAGTACGGACTGATGGTGGTGCCGAGGATCGCAACCAGCATCGCCCATTCATCTTTGCTGTGCGGCATGGACGGAACGAATGTGGCGCGCAGCACCTGGCCCCAATCGGCTCCCACAACAAACGCGGTAATGGGGTATGCGAAGAGCACAAGGACCAGCCACTTGAGGACGTTCGCAATTTGGTAGTAATGAAGCCGGACCGTTGCCCACGAAATAAGGAGAGCGAAAACAACCACGAACCAGCGGGAATTGATTCCCGACAGCATAGCGGCCGCATCCGCCATGCCGGCCAGATCCGCGCCTATGTTGATCGTGTTTGCGGCCAGGAGGGCGATCACAAAGGCCATCAGCAGACCTTTTGGAAATCGCTGCTTGAAGTTACCGGCCAGGCCTTGCCCGGTCACCTTGCCGATGCGGGCGCACATCATTTGCACCGCGGCCATCAGAGGCCATGAGATAAAGGCGGTCCATAGAAGACTGGTTCCGAACTGCGCGCCGGCAACGGAATAGGTGGCAATGCCCGAGGGATCGTCGTCCGCGGCCCCGGTAATGATGCCGGGGCCGAGCGACTTCAACAGCAATCGTATCCACTGGGATCGGGAAATGGAGGGCACGAATGGTTTCTACTCAGTCGTCTGGACGATCAGGTCGTCCGCCAGTTTGAAGTGCACAATAGACTCCGCCGGTATATCGATATCCCGGTTGCCAGTTAGTCCCGCGGCGGCAGTGCCGGCGCCACCACCTACCAGGCCGCCCACCACTAACCCTGTGCCGCCGGTGGCCAGGCCACCTACCAGCATACCCAATCCGGAACCTCCGGCAATCATGGCTGTCGAGCGTCTGCCCTTGCCTTTTTTGCTGCGCGCCGTATCCCGCGTCTCCAGCGGATATTGCTTCCCGTCCATCGTCAGCGACGTCAGCCTCAATTCCAATAGCGAACTGCCTTTGAAATGTCCACGGCGATGGGATGCATCCACCACGCCGCCTACCAATGCACCCTTGGGCACCAGTACACGATTGTCGCCGGTGAGAACGGGGTCTACTATTTCTCCGGTGAATGTATCTCCGGTGCGGCTGGTCTTTACGCTGATGCGTTGATCGATCCGGATCGCCAGAGTCGTGCCCGCTGGAATATTCGCGCTGACCGGTTGCGGCACTGCGGAAACCGCCGGGGCCGAGAGTGCTGGAATGGGCGCCCCTGCCACAGGCGGTGTCGCCGTCGTCGTAATAACTTCATTGCTCTGTCCCGCTGCTGGCGGCTGCACGACTGTCGTTGTTGTGGTCCCGTTCTTGTCTACAGAAACTACCTGTTGCGCCTGCCCGGTTGCGGCCGCCTGCTTCTTGGCCTGATCCAGCGCCTGATTCAGTTTCGATTGGCATCCCGCAAGCATGACCGCTACCAACAGCAGCAGCGCTACCTGAGTTCCCAGCGACGAGCTTTTGTCCAACGGGCGGGGACTCGGCATCCGTCCAGCGCGTATCAATGAGTACATGGTCCATCCTCTTTCGCGTGCGTTTTCAAGCAACGCTTCCTACTTGCACTTTTTGCTGTCGGCATCCGCCGTTGAATTCTTTAAGCCGAGCTTCACGTGAGCGTCGAGGTGTACTTCTGTGCCCTCAATGACAACACGCACCGCCTCTTTCGCCATGCCCCAGGTGCCCTCAGCCTTGCCCTTCACCTGCTGAGCCATGCCTTCAGCCCGAAGTTTGGGATTGTCGGTCAGCTCGCCCGCTTTGCGCTTGGCGCTTCCCGCCACTTCGTCCATCATGCCCTTCACTCGATCCTTATTCACAGGCCCACCTCCGTGGATTCAACATTTGCAAGTTCGATGTTATTCAGCTTAGCGGCCAAAATAATCGCGGTCTGAGCAGTTTGGACCACGCGCGTCGTGCACGGCAGATTCTCAAAAGATGGATTTTGCGCAATCTCCCGCCGGCTGGCGCGGGAGCATGGCTGGTTAGAGTGCGAGCTTTATTGCGAATTGCGGCAATACTCCCCCACTCAATGCGCCAGCCAAACAACAACTTGTCAGGGCTCAGACGCAGTGTTGATCCGGCTGGAAGGTGTTGGCCAGCATACCGAGGCCGGGGATGCTGACTTCCACGCAGTCTCCAGCCTTAAGCGGACCCACTCCGGAAGGAGTTCCGGTCAGCACCAGGTCGCCGGGTTCAAGGGTGAAGATGGAGCTGATATAGGCGAGCAGCCGGGGGACGGGAAAGATGAAGTCGAGGGTCGAGGCGTGCTGGCGCAGTTCGCCGTTGACGCGGGTTTCCAGGGTCAGGCCGGCCGCGGGGTCCAGCTCGTCGCTGACGATGGGGCCGATCGGGCAAAAGGTGTCGAAGCCCTTGGCGCGGGTCCATTGGCCATCTTTGCTTTGCAGGTCGCGGGCGGTCACGTCGTTGGCCAGCGTACAGCCGCGCAGGGCGGAGCGCCAGTCTTCTTCTTTCAGATTGCGAACGCGGCGTCCGATCACCAGCGTCAGCTCGCCTTCAAAGTCCACGCGTGAGCTGGCGGCGGGCATTCGGACGACCCCGCCGGGACCGAGCAGCGCAGAGACCGGCTTGAAAAACAGCAGAGGCTCGGCGGGCAGTTCATGGCCCATCTCCTTTACGTGGGCGCGATAGTTGCTGCCCACGCAGATGATCTTTGCGGGCGTAACCGGCGGGAGCAGCTCGGCGGCGCTGAGGGGCATCGGCTCGAAGTCGAAGCTCCCAGATTCGAGAGAATGGGAGGTTACGCGGCCATCTTCCAATCGAAAGGCCAGGTCTTCTTCGGGAGCGCGGGCGAGGTCCACGATCCAGGGCTCGCCGGCGCGATCTTCGACAGCGCCGTAGTGAGTTTGATCCTCGAAGAGAAAGCGGCAGTATTTCATGCGTAATCCTCCATGCGCGGCCAAAGCCGTTACGGGTTGGGCACGGTCTCCACGGCTTCGGCGGAGCGGGCGCTTTCATGCCCGCCCTGGTCGATGGCGCTGACAGCGTAGCGATAGCTGTGGCCGGATTGGACTTGCGTGTCGTGGAAGGCCGGCGGCGCCAGCGGCTCGGACGTCGAGATGCGCTGCCACGCGGCCTCACCCTCACGGCGATAGACGGCGTAGCCGGCCAGATCGGCATCCGTAACAGGCTGCCAGCTCAGGTCGATCGCCGGCGCGGCTCCGTCTTCGCCGGCGGTAGCCACTGCGGCCAGGCCGGTGGGAGTCTCGGGCGGAAAAATATCCTTCGCCTCAACCCGTACTGGCGCGGAGAACTCACTGGCAAGTTCCAGCACCCTGCCCTCTAGCGTGACGCGCGCGACGCGCTGAGCGCGGTACTCATAGCTCTTGCCGAAGCGGATGTTCGTATCCAGAGCGCGACATTCCCCCTTGCGTTCATCCGGTGCACAGCGGTCCACCAGCAGGTTCTGCTCGAGCGGCTCGGGCTGAGGCGCCAGCAGACCCTCGCGGGGCTTGGCGGCCGGCGGGTTGAGCAGCTTGCGATGCAGGCGAACGGCGGTGGGGGATGATTCGTCGGCGGGAGTCCAGCGCAGCGCCACGCCCTGCTTGCGCACCTCGGCGGATAGGCCGGTGACCGGCGCGGGCGCCTCGCCGGCCAGCACCACGGCGGCGTTCGACAGGCCGGCCGAGCGGCCATTGCGGTTCTTGAGTTCGACAAAGTAGCTGAGCGGGCGCGGTGCTCCGGCGGCCAACTGAGCAGGCAGCGCATCGGTGAACGCACCCTCCGCTCCGGGCGCCAGCGGCAGCTCCGCGCCAGCCGGTTCGCAGGCGCCAACGCCTTCCTTGCGGCAGACGCGGACCGTGACGTTGCCCTTCAGCAGCAGTTTGTCGGTGTTCTTTCTGGGCATGGTCCAGGTGAGCGCGACCTGGCTGCCCGCGCGGCTGGCGGCCAGATCGGCCACCGGCTCCGGCAGATTGAGCGATGGCGGCTGCGGCGCGCCCGGCATTCCGCAGCCGGCCAGGGCCAGCCCGGCAGCCAGCGCGGCTGTGAACGCTGAACCTTCAATTCTGTGCATCAAACTCATCGCCCTCTCAGTCTATCGGAGCGGAGCAGATGTGGGCACACGAGATGCTACAGCCGCCGTAGCCGCTCGCATGCGTCGTCCAGCTCATGATCTTTTTTGGCGAAGCAGAAGCGCAGCAAGTTCTCGCCGTGGCCGGGGCGGTAGAAGGCGGAGCCGGCAACGGATGCGACTCCGGTCGAGGCCAGCAGATGGCGGGCCTTTTCCGCGGCGGTTTTGCCGGGGATATGGGTAGCAGCGGCCAGAACATAGTAAGCCCCGGCGGGGACGCTGGGTTCGAGGCCCGCGTCGCGCAGCGCGCTCAGGATGCGGGTGCGCTTGGATTGGTGGTCGCTGGCTAACTGCGTATAGAAGCTCGGCGGAAGCTGTTCAAGCCCGGCTGCTGCGCCATGCTGTAAGGCCGAGGGCGCGCAGACATATGTCAGATCGTGGAAGTAGCTGATCGCGCCCATCCATTTGGCGTCGGCAGTTACATAACCCAGCCGCCATCCGGTGACCGAGAAAGTCTTGCTGAAGCCGGAGAGCACAATCGTACGCTCGCGCATCCCCGGCAGCGTGGCGGCCGCAATGTGCCGCGCGCCGTCGTAGACGAAGTACTCGTAAATCTCATCGGTGATGAGGAAGAGGTCATGCACCAGACAGACGGCGGCGATGGATTCCGTCTCGGAGAGCGTAAAGACCTTGCCGCTGGGATTGGCCGGAGTGTTCAAGAGTATCGCGCGTGTCCGCGGAGTGACGGCGGCGCGGAGAGCGGCCAGGTCCAATGCTCCATCCGGCTCGGAGAGCGGCACAAAGACCGGCGTTACGCGCAGCGACTTGAGCGTGGCGACGTGGTAGCCGTAAAACGGCTCGAAGATCAGCACCTCGTCGCCGGGGTTGAGCAGGGCCATGGCGGCGGCGTGCAGCCCGCCGGTGGCGCCTGAGGAGACCAGAACCTCGCTCTCCGGATCGTAGTCGAGGCCGTAGTCGCGCTGCTGCTTGGCGGAGATGGCGTTGCGCAGGCGCTGGATGCCGTCCAGCCGTGTGTAGATATTCTGGCCGTCGCGGATCGCCTGGATTGCGCCTTCCTCGACCGGCGCGGGCACCGGCGTGTCACAGATGCCCTGGGCCAGATTGATGCCGCCGATGCGGTCGCACTCCAGGGTCATCGCGCGAATCTCCGACTGCACGGTGGCGGGGGCGAGCTGGCTGAGGCAGAGGCGGGACGTGGCGGCGGCGGAGTCGGGCATGAGATTTTTCCTTGTGCTTTTATCTTACAGAGGGGAGCAACTTCGGCGGCACGGGCGGCAACAGCGTAAAATTTGGATTCAATGCATGAACTTTCCCTGGTGACGAGCATCGTCGAAACGGTATCCGAAACACTGACCGCCTTGCCGGATTCGTCCCGGGGCGCGCGGGTGCTTGAAGTCCGTCTGCGCGTCGGCGCATTGGCCTCGGTGATTCCCGAGTCGCTGGAGTTCTGCTGGGGCATTGTCAGCGAGGCAACGCCGCTGGAAGGCTCGCGGCTGGTGGTCAACGTGATGCCGGTGGTGGTGCATTGCGCGCCCTGCGGGATCGATTCGGAGCTGGACGGCGTGCAGAGCTTCCGCTGTCCGCGCTGCGGCGAGCTGTGCGGCGAGATACGCCAGGGCCGCGAGCTGGAGATTGATTCGATTGAGATTGATGACGGTGAGGTAAAGCCATGACCACGCGAATTGTCGAACTGCGGCGGGGAATCTTGAAGAAGAACGATGAGCTGGCGGCGGGCCTGCGGGCGAGCTACACGGCTGCCGGCGTGCTGGTGCTGAACCTGGTCTCCAGCCCCGGCACGGGCAAGACGGCATTCCTGGAGCGGACGTTGCGCGAACTGAAGGCGCGGGGCGCGCGGGTAGCCGCGCTGGTCGGCGATCTGGAGACCGACAACGATGCGCGCCGCCTTGCCGCGAGCGGCGCTCCAGTGCGCCAGATCAATACCCACGGCATCTGCCACCTCGACGCGGAGATGATCGGCAAGCACCTCGACGGCTGGGAGGGCGTCGCGCTGGATGGTTTGGATTATCTCTTCATCGAGAATGTTGGCAACCTAGTCTGCCCGTCGAGCTACGATCTGGGCGAGCAAATTCGCGTGGTCCTGCTGAGCGTAACCGAGGGCGAGGACAAGCCGCTGAAGTACCCCACGCTCTTCAACTCCGCCGACGCCGCGGTCATCACCAAGATGGACATCGCCGAGCCGTGCGGCTTCGACCGCGCAACGGCTCTCCGAAACATCAACGAGATTCGCCCCGGCATTCGCATCTTCGAGACCTCCGCCAAGACTGGCGCGGGCATGGAGGAGTGGCTGGGGTATCTGGCGGAGGCGCGGGGTGTGCTACAGTAATTAAAGGTAATACCATGGAGCACCTGCAAATGCCAATCGTCGCAACCACCAGCCTGAAACTCGATCTTGAACTCAAGCAGCGCGTTCAGCAGCTCGCCTCGACGCGGCGCCGGTCGGCGCACTGGATCATGCGCGAAGCCGTCGAGCAGTACGTGAGCCGCGAAGAGAATCGCGAACAGTTCCGGCAGGATGCGCTGGCGGCCTGGAACGACTATCAGACAACCGGCCTGCACGCCACCGCCGAAGAGGCCGACGCATGGCTGGCCAAACTCGAAGCCGGCGAGGAGGCCGAGGCTCCCTTATGCCACCTTTGAAGTGGTCGCCGCAAAGCCTGCGGGATGTGGCCCGACTGCATGATTTTCTGGCACCCAAGAGCCGCGACGCGGCCAAGCGCGCCGTCAAGGCAATCCGCCAGGGCGTTAAGTTGCTCGGCAAGTTTCCAGAGATGGGCCGCCCGGTCGAGGAGCTGCCAACGGAGTTCCGTGAATGGGTGGTCGAGTTCGGCAGCGGAGCCTATGTCGCCCTCTATCGCTACGACGGCAAGGAAGTTGTGATTCTGGCGGTGCGCCATGGGCGCGAGGCGGGGTACTGAAGAGCAAGAAGGATGAATCGTATATACCTAGCGATTCTGTTGCTTGCCTGGTAACGAATAACGAACGGCAAGTCGATTTGAGTGATTTAAATCACCACAAATGCACCCTAAACCCGGCATAATAGAGAGACTATGTGCTTAGCGATTCCGGGAAAAGTCGAGGAAATTCTTACTGAGGGCGATCTCCGCATTGGGCGGGTGAACTTTGGCGGCATCGTCAAGCGGGTCTGCCTGGACTACGTGCCGGAGGTCGTGGTGGGCGACTATACCATTGTCCACGTTGGCTTTGCGCTCTCCAAAATCGACGAGGAGACGGCCCTGAAGACGCTCGAAGACTTCCGCGCGATGGGTATGCTGGACGAGGAGTTGGAGAGCGAGGATGAGGCCTTTGCGCGGGCGGCTTTGGCTCCGTCGTCACCTTGCCCCGATGGGAGTTGCTCGGTGGAAGCCCCTAAAAACATCGCCCAATGAGGTTTTGGTTTCCCACCCTAGTTCACCCCAACGACGAAGACCTGTCGTTGGGGACCCCAAAGCCGCAAAACAAAGACGCGGCGAGGGTGGGGCACCCAAATTCTCGCTGGGAAACTTCCCGGCAATCCAACCCGTCCTGTTGTACTATGCGACGGCTTGCATTCAAGGATGCTCGACCGTGCAAATTCACTGCGAGGTTGTACGAATGAAAAAGCTTTTATGTCTCTGCGCGGCCCTGATGATGGCCTTCACCGCCGCAAGCGCGTTTGCCGCATCCGATGTGACCGGAAGCTGGACGACCAATATGGCCGGCCCGAATGGCGACTCCATGTTGATCACTTTTACCTTCAAGCAGGATGGCGTCAAGCTGACCGGCACGGTCGCCAGCCCGATGGGCGATCCGATGGAGATCACCGAGGGCAAGGTCGATGGCGACAAGATCTCCTTCAACGTGAGCTTCAACGGCATGACGATCAAGCATGATGGCGTCGTCACCGGCGACACGATCAAGCTGACCTCCAAGTCCGATAGCGCAGACTTTCCCGGCATGGAGATGACGCTGACGCGGGCCAAGACCACTCCATGAAGTACCTGACCGAGTTCCGCAACGGCGAGATCGCGCAGCGCATGGCGCGCGAGATCGCCGCTGTTACCACGCGCCCCTGGAAAATCATGGAGGTTTGCGGCGGACAGACGCACTCGATCATCAAAAACGGGATCGACCAGATGCTCCCCACCGGGATCGAGATGATTCACGGTCCCGGATGCCCGGTCTGCGTGACGCCGTTGGAACTGATCGACAAGGCGTTGGCCATTGCCGCGCAGCCGGGAGTGATCTTCTGCTCTTTCGGCGATATGCTGCGCGTGCCCGGCACCGAGGGCGATTTATTTCAGGTGAAGGGCGCGGGCGGCGACGTGCGCGTCGTCTACTCGCCGCTGGATGCCGTTGATCTGGCCGTCAAGAATCCTGACAAGGAAGTTGTCTTCTTCGGCGTGGGCTTCGAAACCACCGCTCCGGCCAATGCGATGAGCGTTCACGTGGCCAGGCGGCGGGGGTTGAAGAACTTTTCTCTGCTCGTCTCCCACGTTCTGGTCCCGCCGGCGATCGCGGCGATTCTGGAGTCGCCTGGCAACAAGGTGCAAGGCTTTCTGCTGGCAGGGCACGTGTGCAGCGTGATGGGCTACAGGGAATATCCGTCGCTGGCGGAGAAATATCACATTCCGCTGGTGGTCACCGGCTTTGAGCCGCTGGACCTACTGGACGGTATTCGCCGCTGCGTGATTCAGCTTGAGGCCGGCCGCCACGAGGTCGAGAACGCCTACGAGCGCATCGTTACCTTCTACGGAAACCAGGCCGCGCAGAAGCTGCTCGCCGAGGTCTTCGAAGTCACCGACCGGGCCTGGCGGGGGATTGGCGTCATCCCCAAGAGCGGCTGGCGGCTGAGCGAGGCTTACCGCGCCTTTGACGCCGAGGAGCGCTTCCAGATTACGGGGATTCATACCGAGGAGTCGCCTCTCTGCCGCGCCGGAGACGTGCTGCGCGGGGCGATCAAGCCCGCCGAGTGCGCGGCCTTCGGCAAGGAATGTACCCCCCGCCACCCGCTGGGAGCGACGATGGTCTCCAGCGAAGGCGCCTGCGCGGCGTATTACAACTACGGGCGGTTTTTGTCCGCCGAAGAGTTGGCCGGCGCGGGAATCGGGCTGACGGGAGGGCCAAATGTCTGACGATTTGAAGACCGGCGTTCCCGACTTTTCCGGCTGGAGCTGTCCGCTTCCGCTCGTCGGCTACCCGGCGATCGTGATGGGCCACGGCGGCGGCGGCAAGCTGGGCAATGAGCTGGTCGAGCACCTCTTTCTTCCCGCCTTCCGCAATCCGGAGCTTGAAAACCTGGGCGACGCTGCGGTGCTCGACCTGGGCGGCGGCCGCCTGGCGATGAGCACCGATTCGTTTGTCGTGCAGCCGCTCTTCTTCCCCGGCGGATCGATTGGCGAGTTGGCGGTCAACGGAACGGTGAATGATCTGGCCGTCTCCGGCGCGGAGCCGAAGTTCCTCAGTGCCAGTTTCATCCTGGAAGAAGGCTTTCCGCTGGCGCAGTTGGCGGCGATTGTCGAGGCGATGGCGCAGGCGGCAGCTACGGCGGGCGTCAAGATTGTTACCGGCGACACCAAGGTCGTCGAGCGTGGCCACGGCGACGGCTGCTACATCAATACGGCGGGCGTGGGTCTCCTTCGTCCCGGAATTTCAGTAAGTCCGCTGCATGCAATGCCCGGCGATGCGATTCTCGTCTCCGGCACCATCGGCGACCACGGCATGGCCATCATGAGCGTGCGCGAAGGCCTTGAGTTCGAGAGCCAGATCCGCTCCGATTGCGCCGCGCTGAATGGGATGATTGCCGAGGTGCTGGCAGCGGCCGGCCCGGCTGTCCACACCATGCGAGACCCCACACGCGGCGGACTGGCTTCCACGCTCAACGAGATTGCGCTGGCCTCCGGCGTAGGCATCGAGATTGATGAACCCAGCCTGCCGGTGCGTCCCGAAGTGCAGTCGGCTTGCGAACTGCTCGGCCTCGATCCGGTCTATGTCGCTAACGAGGGCAAGGCCGTCTTCTTTGTCGCGCCCGAGGCGGCGGATATAATTCTGGCCATTCTGCGCGCGCATCCTCTGGGCAAGGACGCCGCCCGCATCGGCCGCGTCACCGCCGAGCACAAGCGAATGCTGGTGGCGCGCACCGCGATGGGCGCCAACCGCGTGATTCCTATCCAGATCGGCGAGCAGTTGCCGCGGATCTGCTGAGGAATCGATCTTGATGGATGAAGCTCCGATGAAACTCAGCAGAGGAGTGTAAATAGAATTTCCAACCTTCATCGCAAACAATCTGCTGGATGTGGGAAACTCGGCATAATTTGTGTATCCAATTGCTCAGCGTCTTGAGCCGCCGGGTGGAAGACTCCAAAAAGGGAAAGGAGATACGAGATGGGACTTATCATTCTGATCATTGTGCTGGTGCTGATCTTCGGCGGCGGCGGAGGATACTACGGCTACAGCCGCTGGGGCGCTGCCGGCGGCGGAGGCATCGGGCTAGGCACCATTCTGGTGATCTTGCTGGTGCTGTATCTGCTGGGGGTTTTCCACTAGAGCGCGGCGCACGGCGAAGTTCGTGGCATCCAGGTCTCGGAAACGAGACCTGGGAAGTTCTGTCTATGGGGTCGGCGCGGTTGCCGGCGGTAGGTTGGCCGCAGAAGCTTCGCGCTGGGTAAGCATCACGCGCTTGATCTTGTTGCGGTCGATGTGCTGAATGCTGCCGCCGACACGAATCTCCACATCCATTCCTAAGATGGAGACCAGATCGCCGTTGAGCACGCTGCCATCGCGCAGCTCAATGGAGTCGAAGGCCGAGGCTCCGAGTTCATAGCTCACCGTTCCTCCCGAAACATCGTCGCGACTGATCTCCAGGGGAAAGTTACCGTCAATAAAGCCTTCCTTGCTGAAGGTGAGCGTGTGCTTGCCGGCGCCTACATAGATCATCCGAGGAGTAACTCCCACATCGTTCCCATCTAATTTGAGCATCGCGCCCTGGGGCGTAGTGTTGACCGTCATCGAGATGGTCTTGGCTGCTTGTGAGATCTCCTGGATCGAGACAGACGCAGGCACACCGGAGGCCATGATGGTAGTTTCAAACTTCACCGCTTCCCCTGGGCCAACGTTGCTCAATCCAATGGCGTCTTCACCAACGCGCACCTTGTTCTTGTCGAAGAGATAGAGCGAGAAGCGCGCGGCTGGAATCAGCCTCGGCGACAGATTTTCTGTCGTGATCTCCATGACATATCCGTGCAAGTTGTTCATGCCGGGAAGCGGCTTGAACTTGCCGAAGGTGAAGCGCACCACCGGCGTTCCGGTGGCGGGCCAATCGATGACCTGAAGCGGCGCATCCTTGGCCAGAGCCGGTGCCGTAAGCAGAAGAAGGAGAACAATGAGGCGGAAGACTCGCGATGAAAACATGGCTGCAATCATGACGAAACCATCATAACCGGAATGGCTGGTTTCCACAGGCTCAGTCGAGCAACTCGAAGGCCTTGCGGATGCGCCCCGGCAGCGCGGCGGACTCATCTGGCAGCTTGGAGCTGAGTTCCAGTACAACGGCGGGCGGCTCGGCCAGAGCGTTGAGAGCCACGCCAGTGGCTGGCCAGTCGATGGTGCCGTCGCCGGGGAAGAGATGCTCGTCCTTGAGGCCATGGTTGTCGTGCGCGTGGACCTGAACGATGCGAGGGCCGAGCGTAGCGATGGCCGCGGCGACGCCGACGGTGATGTGGGCGTGGCCGAGGTCGAGGCAGACGCCGATCTGGTCCAGGTGGCCGGTTTCGAGGATTTCGATCAGATGTTCGGGTGTGGTGGGTTCGCTGAGCAGGTTCTCCACCAGCGGACGCACGCCCAGCGGGCGGGCGAAGGCACCGAGGTGTTCAAGAGCGGTGAGGGCGTTCTCGACCGAGCGCGGCGACCACTCATCATTGCGCTCGCCCAGATGGACGACAAGGTTGCGGAAGGGGATCTGCTCGGCGGTTTCCAGGGCGCGCTTGATCTCGTCCATGGCCTCGATGCGGCGGCTCTTCTCCGCGTGCAGCAGGTTGACAGCGGGCGCGCCGGAGCGGCCCATCTCGCGGTCGGGATAGAGCGGGGCGTGCATCGACCAGGCGGTGAGCGGATTGGAACGGAAGAAGGCGGCCAGCTCTGCGACCTGCTCGCGGCTGGTGTAGTCGAAGTGCTGGCGCGCGGCAAAGAGCTCGACCGCCTGCGCGCCGGATTGGGCAGCCAGCTCCAAGAGGCCTGGGTGCAGGCGCTGGTGCATGAAAAGGTGCGTCGACAGGACTCGCAGCTTGGCCACAGGATTCCTCCGCGCCTCACCGGGCGCTGCTGCCATTGTCGCAGGGGCGAGCATTCAGCGGAAGAAGGCTCCACGGAGGGAGGTCGTTGCCCGAGGTACACGACGGAATTGCGCCTTCTTCGATTTACGCAAATTGAAAAATATTTTTATATTCTGAAACTCATCCGCATGACGCGCGCAAAAGTGAGCAATAAAGAACAGTTTTTTGCGCTCGATCAAGAGAGTTTAATAATGGATTTGGTTTGAAAGGCTGCCAGGGCCGAGCAAAGAAAGGCGGTGGGCATCGGGTGCTCTCGCGAAGAGGCCCCGGCAAAATCGCGGAGGGAGCGGGGTATTCGGATGAAGGAACTGATTCAGACGCGGTTTGATCTGGCCGTTTTCCTGGCGCAGGCCGGGCTGGGGCGAAGGGTTGTGCAGGTAAAGCCCAAGCAGGCTTTTTTTTCGCAGGGCGATCTGGCCGATTGCGTCTTCTATCTGCAGAGCGGGCGCGCCAAGCTGACCGTGATCTCGAAAGAGGGTAAAGAGGCGACCATTGCGCTGCTCTCGGTGGGCGACTTTGTGGGCGAGGAGTCGATGGCCGGGACGCCAGGGTTGCGCATGTCGACGGCTACGGCGATTGCCCCCTGCACGGCGCTCAAGATCGAGCGCGCGGAGATGATCCGCGTGATGCACGAGGAACATACCTTCAGCGATCTCTTCCTGAAGTTTCTGCTGGAACGCTGCATGAGAGCCCAGGCGGACCTGGTCGATCAACTCTTCAACTCCAGCGAGAAGCGGCTGGCGCGAATTCTGCTGCTGATGGCGGAGTTTGGCCAGCCCGGCGAACCGGAGACGCTGATTCCGAAGATCTCTCAGGAGACGCTGGCGGAGATGATCGGAACGACGCGTTCGCGTGTGAGCTTCTTCATGAATCGCTTTCGCAAGCTGGGATTTATCGAATACAACGGCGGCATAAAGGTACACAAATCTCTATTGAACGTGGTTCTTCACGACTGAAGCGCGGTTCTCAAGTTCCCTCCCCCAGCGACCGGGCTGGCATCTATTTCAGGCCGCCAGCCCGCAGCTTTATGGTAGCCGCGGAACTGGCGGGGCCAAACAGGCTTACGCAATACTGGGGATTACCTTGATGTGAAACAGCCAACTGGCCAGGAACACATACGCATGAATCGCGAAGGCCCTGACGAGGTGAGTGAAGGTTGGGGTCCGCTGTGCGGAACGGCGGACGATCCGTCATTTCAATCCCTACAGGCTCCCTTGCTACGCATAGGCGACCGCACACGAGCAGACTAGCCTTGGCCGATCATCTTCGTCTGCTCAAAAATGCACTTGATTGGTCGCAAATTAGATTTTGCTCACTCAAGCATCCAGTGCCATTACGGCGCGGCGCGGAGTGTGTGATAGCGGCAGAGCCTCCCATCCCTTGCGTGTCAGCGTAAGGAATGTACAAGCCGCACGATGTTATAACTCCGTCGATTGGCTGGCTATCAGCGCCTTGGCTTTGGCGATGAACTCGGCCAGCGGCATGGAACCCTGATCGCCTTTGGCGCGGGTGCGGACGCTGACTGCGCCGGCGGTTTCTTCCTTGTCGCCGAAGACGAGGATGTAGGGCGTCTTCTGGTTGGCGAAGTCACGGATCTTACTGTTCATCTTTTCGTTGCGGCTGTCGGTCTCGACGCGCAAGCCCGCGGCCTTCAACTCGGCTTCGACCTTCTTCGCGTATTCGTGATGGCGCTCGCTGATGGGCACCAGGCCCACCTGCACCGGCGCCAGCCACAGCGGGAAGGCTCCGGCGTAGTGCTCGATAAGCACGCCGAAGAAGCGCTCGACCGAGCCGAAGAGGGCGCGGTGAACCATCACCGGCTGATGGCGCTCACCGTCCTCGCCGACGTACTCCAGCTCGAAGCGTGCCGGAAGAGTGAAGTCGAACTGCACGGTGGATAGCTGCCAAAGGCGGCCGAGCACGTCTACCAGCTTGATGTCGATCTTGGGACCGTAGAAAGCGGCTTCGCCGGGGATCGTTTTATATTCGATTCCTTTCCGTTCGAGAGCCGTCCGCAAGGACCCCTCTGCAAGCGCCCAACCCTCGTCGGAACCGGCATATTTTGTGCGATCGTTCGGATCCCAGGTCGATAGCTCGACCTTGAACTCGTTGAAGCCGAATGTCTTCAGCACGGCTTCGGCAAAGTCGATGCAGGCAACGACCTCGTCTTCGATCTGGCCGGTGGTGCAGAATATGTGGGCGTCGTCCTGGGTAAAGCCGCGCACACGCAGCAAGCCGTGCATGGTGCCGGAGCGCTCATAGCGGTATACGTTGCCTAACTCCGCATAACGCTGCGGCAGGTCGCGATAACTCTTGGGCGAGTTTTTGTAGATGAGGATGTGGCCGGGACAGTTCATCGGCTTCAGGCGATACTCGGCGTCGTCCAGTTCCATGGGCGAGTACATATTTCCCGCATAATGCCCCTCGTGACCGCTCACCTTCCACAGTTCGCGGCGCATCACATGCGGCGTAAAGACCATCAAGTAGCCGCGGCGCAGGCACTCGTCGCGCATCCAGTCTTCCATCACTTTGCGGACGATGCCGCCCTTGGGATGCCAGAAGACGAGACCCGGCCCGGCCAGCTCTTGAATGCTGAACAGGTCCAGTTGCTTGCCCAGCAGGCGATGGTCTCGCTTGGCGGCCTCTTCCAGGCGGGCAAAGTGGGCATCCATTTCCTTCTGCGAGAAGAAGGCGGTGCCGTAGATGCGCTGCAACTGCGGATTCTTTTCGTCGCCCAGCCAGTAAGCGCCGGCCAGCGCGGTGACCTTGACGGCTTTGACGCGGCCGGTCGAGGGCACGTGCGGCCCGCGGCAAAAGTCCACGAAGTTTCCGTTGCGATAAAAGCTCACCTCGTCGCCGGGGACGGTAAATTTGCTCACGAAGTGGGTCTTCATGAAGTCGCCGTCGCACTCAAACTCCGCCAGTGCCTGCTCTCTGGGAACGAATTCGTGTACGAACGGCTCGTTGCGCGCAATGACCTGCGCGATCCTGGCCTCGATCAGCGCCAGGTCCTCGGGCGTGAAGGGTTTTTCACGATAAAAGTCGTAAAAAAAGCCGGAGTCGGTCGCCGGACCGTGGCCCAGTTTGGTATCGGGAAAGAGCTCCAGCACGGCGGTGGCCAGCACATGGGCGGCGGAGTGGCGCAGCACCTTGAGCGCCTCGGGATCGTTCTCTTTGAGCAATTCCAGATGCGTCGAGGCGGTGAGTGGCGTAGTCAGATCGACGATCCGCTCTGCGGCGGTGTCTTCCGCGGCATACATCGCGGCCTCGCCGTCGGATGCGGGCTTTTCTGCAACTGCGCCGCTGACCGGAGTCAGCCGCGCCGCCACGCAAACCGAGGCCAGCCGCGGCGAAATCGAGTTAGCAATCTCAAGAGGCGTTGTGCCGGCGGGCACCTCGCGAATGGCCCCATCGGGCAGGTGTATGGCGATCGTCTGTGTGCTCATGGTGGTGATTGTCCTGTCTTCTCATGGGCTTGAAAGTGCCCCGCAACACTACAGGATAGTTGCCGCGGGCGCTTCAAGTCGAGGAGGGCGAGATGCGCGAAGGCGGAAATGGAAGATAAGCGGGAATTTAGCCGAGACTTTGTTCAAGACGCGGAATCAGATTCATTGAAAGTAGGTCGGACCAAAATGCGCTGGATTTCATTGATTTGCTGGATTGGGCTTTGCTTTGCGGTGGCCGGCGTGAGCGGGCGCTGGACGGCGAGCGAGATTCCGGGATGGTACCGCACTCTGGCTAGGCCGTCGATTGCTCCGCCCAACTGGATCTTCGGGCCGGTCTGGACGCTGCTCTATGCACTGATGGCCGTAGCCGCGTGGCAGGTCTGGGAGTCAGCGCCATCCCCCATGCGCACCTTGGGACTGGCGCTGTTTCTGGTGCAACTGGCGCTGAATTTTGCCTGGTCGCTGATCTTCTTTCGCTTCCACGCGATTGGAGCCGCGCTGGCGGAGGTTATAGCGTTGTGGGTTGCCATCGGAGCCACGACGCTGGTTTTCGGTCGCGTGGCGCCGTATACGGCCTGGCTGATGGCTCCCTATTGGGCCTGGGTCAGCTTTGCTTCCGTACTGAACGCGGCCTTCTGGCGGCTGAATTCGTGAGCCTGATCTGGGCTGCGTCCGCAACTTACCGCCGGGTATAGATCTGGAACGGAGCCCAATAATACGGCGCGCGAAATCTGCCCGGCGAATGTAGAATGCTGAGTTTGGCACGGCGCAGCGCTGTGGCCGGGTTCTGGCCGTCTGCCAATCCCTGATAGAGAGCGTCCATCAGCCGCGGCGTTGAATCGTCGCTGACCTCCCAGAGCGCGCCGATGACGTTGTGCGCACCGGCGCGGAGAAAGGCCCAGGAGAGGCCCACCAATCCTTCTCCCGCATAGGAGCGCGTGCCGCTGCCATAGCAGGCCGAGATCGTCACCAGCCGGGCATCGATGGGATGCTGCATGATCTCACGGGCGTAAAGCTTGTAAGACTCTTCGCCTGTCTTGACCCCAGAGAACGTGGTACCGGAAAGGATAATAGCCGAATCCAGCGGGTCCACGCGGCTGGCGATGGCATGAGAAACAAAATGAATATAGGCGTACTGCGCCGGATTGCTGGTGAGATAGGCTGCCGGCGTGGCTTGCTGGCCGGCAAAAACGGCCGCATGGCGCGCGGCAAAGTGCCTCGAAATCTGGGTCATTTCAAGCCCGAAGAGAGGCAGGCTTGGATACTCCGCACTGGCCGTAACCGGGTTGCCCAGCAGCAGCAGATTGCGGTTCCCGCCCGCTGCGGGCCGGGCCGCGGCCAGCAGTTCCAGCGAGGGAGCGGAGAGCAGCGTTTGATCGTCGATCCAGTAATGCGCGCCCGCGCCTGCTTTCGCTGTAACATGCGGACTAACTCCGGGTCCAGGCGCCAGCAGAGTTTCAAAGTTCAATTGATTCAGCGCCCCATCGGCAAGAATCATCACCGGGGAGTCAGACCGGATGAGCTTGGCGGCAGGGGCGACCAGGAGTTGATAGAGCGCCTGCCCATCCTCGTTGCCGGTTTGCAGCGGGTCTTCCGCGTCCAGCAGAGCCTTGCGGTAGCGCTCGACGCGGGCCGCAATCTCCTTCTGCGCGGGCAGCGGGAAGAGCGCGATCTTCTCCGGAGTAATTGCCCACAGGTAGGAGTGCTGCCTGCCCAGCCAGTAGAAGAGTAGCGTCGCGCCGGAGCTTTGGGCGATCTGGCGAGGGTTCAGAGTTGAGGGATGGTAAGTGGTTTTGCTTTCGGCTATGCCCAGGCCTTGCGCCAGCGTCCGCGCGCGGCTCTGGTCGGCGGCAGCCAGGGCTTCCTCGCCACGGCCTTGCTCCACCAGCAGATGGATGTAATGGTCGTAGATGCCGGTGGCGTTGGCGGCGAAGGGCAGCCTTGAGTTTTCGTTCCGGAGTTGCGCCCGCGCCGACTCGAAGGTTGCCAGCGTGGCTTTGTAAGTCTGCTCAGCGGCTTTGATATTGCCTTCCAATTCAAATAACTCGGCTAACTCAATCCCCGCGCCCAACCGGGTCGTGGTTGGACTCGCTAAGTCATGCTGGACTGAGCGAAAGAGAGTCTCCGACTGCTGGTACTGATGCCGCGCCACGGCCAACATCCCCTGCGTCAGTGTCACATACCCACTGAGCCCCTTGCCGCTCGCGCGCTCCATCGAAGTGACCTGATCGAGATAGGCGCTTGCCTCGTCCAGCTTCCCTGTCTCGACCGAAACCCTGGCCAAGTCTTCCAGTGCGTTCACAGTGTCTTCCTTGCTATCGATTTGTCTAGCCAGAAAGAGCGCCTGACGATAGGACTGCGCAGCTCGATCCTTATCGCCGCTATCGTGATAGACATAGCCGGCGGTCGTGATCCATTTGAGTTCGTCGCGGATATCTCCGAGCCTTGCGGCGTTCTTTTCCGCATCGAGAAACTGCTCCAGTGCCTTTTCGTCATCTCCCAACTGGTAATAGGCCCATCCAAGGTTTCCATCAACAAGTTGCATCCAGTAACCCGTGCCCAATTCCATGGCGATCTGGTGAGCTGATTGCAGCCAGTCCACAGCCTCGTCAAAGCGACCGGCTTGCATTGTGGCGAATCCTAGATTGTTGAGCGCACCAACCTCTGCCCATCGGTCCTGATGCGCGCGGGCAAAGAGAAGACTCGCAAGAAAACACTGACGCGCAGTAGTAAGTTGGCCCTGTCTGACAGCCAGGAGGCCGCGCGTGCGGAGTACGTAACCGCAGGAAGAGGAGTTGGCGCTCCTACAGAAATCTTCGGCTTGTTTGAGACTTTGATTGGCAGCGGACAACTGTTTCTGATGGGTCAAGGCATCGGCCGCGATCGCTTGCTTACGGATGGTTTGATCGGTGTCGTTAAAGGCGGAGTGGAAATCAGCGAGCAGGCGCAGAGCATCGTCATACATCCCGCGCCGCACCATTGTCTCCGCTTGCAGGAGTTTGAACTTCGCAGCCCACTCGGGATTGGAAATACGAAATTGTCTGTAATTTTGCTCGGATTCCTGTTGGCTATTTGCAAGGTTGCCTTGCTGAAAGATATGCAAGGCATGATCATACGCAACCTGAGCGCTGCTCGGACGTGTGTCTTGCAGTGGAATCAAAAGCAACAGTAGAATTATCCAGGCGTAAGGAAAAAATCGAGATCGAAAGCTGCGCCATGCACTGCCAAAGCATACCCGAACGCCCGCCAGACCGGAAGTAATATTTATTGTCCAGCGGGCGTTCTGAAGATTCGTTCCCGCATCTATCCTCCACCACCGTTTGTTGAACCGCCACCAATTGGAATATCCCCTGAGATCGCGCACCCCAGCTTGAGATCGATCATCGTCAGCGTGAAGGTGGTCTTCTTGTGAGTCTTCGCACTCTCGATCGGATCCTCGTGCTTCACGGTCAGCTTGGCCAGCGTGATCGTCCCAAAGCCGGGGATGGTGATCACGTTCCCGGCAATGGTTCCAGGGAAGAGTCCAGCCACCCGGTTGACCAGTGAACATTCGACCGCCTCCGCGGATCCGAGAGTAGAGGATAGTCGATTGTAATGTTTCTGAAGCGCCGGGGAAAGGTTCTTGTTCTGGAGGATGCGGTCGTACTGGCGGGAGACGCGGCTGACTACGCTCGGATGGAGGGCGTAAGGCAGGTCGTTGGCCGGCGTTGAGCCAAAGATCTCCTGGTCCCACTCCAGCTCGACCGGGACGCCGGCGATGCGCAGATTCTCGAAGCGCGTGCCGAGGAAGGAGATCGACGGCATATAGCCTTTGAGGGGGTGCTCGGTGATGGTCTGGCCGACGACGCGGTCGGCCGTCAGCACCTCCATCACATTCAGCCCTTCTACGACTGTGGTGGTCAGCGTGTTCCAGCCTTCGCCCGGCTTGTTGCTCTTGTTGCCGGCTACATGGGAGTATGCGGCGCGGAAGGAGATGACCGACTCAAGCCGGAAGCCATCCAAGCGCTGGTTGAAGTAGCCGCCCTTCGGGTCGAGCTTGGCGTGGGCCTGGGGTTCGATGGTCTGGGAGACCGGAAGCAGCAGTTTGCCCGAGAGCACCGATGCTTCGGCATTGTAGGTGTGCTTTCTTTCATTGACTTCAGGCATTGGCGTACTTACCTTTCTTGATTTGGCAGTCGGGGGAATTCTAAGTCGTCTATGCGGACGTGTCAATCGGTCAATTGCAGATCGAAGGCGAATTGGTCGATCCTGATGCGTTCTCCCTGCGCCGTAACGCCGGAGACCGTCACCGTATACGTGCCGTTGCGCAGCATTGCGCCGGGAATCACCAGGGAGAGCCGCTGGCCGTCGCCGGTCTCGTCGCCGGGGGCTGCCACGGCGCCTGTCCAGACAAGCTTTCCTTGCGGGTCATTGAGGCCGAAGGAGTAGGAGGCATAGGCGCCGATGCTGGGCGGTTGGGGAAGATCGACCGGAAGCGCAACGCCGTGCCGGCGGTCGGCGGTAATGGCCAGGTGAGCGCCCCGCGTGGCTCCGTGCAGTGGAGCCCAGGGCAGCAGGCGCGGCTGATTGGCTGCCGCCCGCAGTCCAGGATAGGTGACCAGATTCTGGTAGCCGATGACCAGCAGCAAGCTGGCGAAGACGGGCGCGGCAAAGGCCGGCTGGAACCAGGTTTGCCACCACCCCGGCTCGGCCTTGGGCGCGCGGGATCGAACAGGTGCCGGTATAGTGCGCGCCAGCTTGGGCAACTGAACTTTTGCCTCCTCCACAAAGGCGACTCCGGCGCGAAGATCAAGGGCGCACTCCGGACAATCGAAGAGATGTTCCTCGAAGGCCTCGCGCGCATCGGGCGTCAGCTCATCCAGCAGGTAACGCTCGGCGGCCATCTGTTGTAACGCTTCGCTGTGATCCATCTTTCCATCTCCACTACGGTCCAACAGTAGATAGTGGCCGCGGCCGGCTAATCGTTTCAAAGATATTAAATATGCGCGCCCTGCGGCATCTTGTTTCCCAGCCGCTTCACATATTCGGTCTTGAATTCCTGCTTGGCGCGATGCAGCAGCACACGCAGATAGTCGCGCTCCACGCCAAACTCCCGGCAGACCTCGTCGCGGTCGCGCTCGTCGAGGAAGACAGCCTTCAGCAGGGAGCGGTCGCGCGGCTCCAGGTCGAGCAGAATCTCGCGGACTTTGTCCTTGGTCTGCCGGGCAACCACAATCTCCAGGGCGTTGGCGCTCTTGTCTGGAAGCTCGGGACGGCCCTCCACATCCAGAGACTCGCTGCCGCCGGAGGAGCGGTAATGCTCGCTGAGCACATGGCTGCAAACTGTATTCACGAAGGCGCCGAGACGTTCCGGCTGGCGCAGACCGTCCTTGCGCAAGACCGAGAAGACCCGCGCGAAGGTCTCCTGGCGCACGTCCTCGATGGCGTGAGGAGAGCTCAGCCGGGAGCGCAGCTTGAGCTGGAGCAATTCGGAAAAATAGCCGACGAAATGCTCCTGTGTCGGGGGGTCACCCGCACAGAGATTACTGACGTAACTCGCATCGAATGAATAAAACTGCAACGCTGACTCCGCCAAGTTGAGTGGACAAAGTATAGCATTGCAGAGGTTTCTTTTGCATGAAATTCTTGCTCCCTGGCGAGAGCCGGCGCAGCAACCGCTTCACAACAGGAGCAGCCACACCAGCAAAGGCAAGGAGACGTACAACCAGGGCGATCTTACAGGGCTGCCAGACTTCGACGGCCTGCCGGGCAAAGCCGGCGGCCCTCCCCATTGCCCGTAGTCTTCCGTCGCCCATAAGTTCGTCTGGGATGTCCGTGCTTTTTGCCTCATCGCCTTACACTCCGTTGATGACCTTATTCAAATAGGATGTGGAAACGGGTTTAACGCGGACGTGCATCTGCTTTCTCTGCGACGCCATTTCCAGCAGGCACGCCATCGCCGAGAGCGCCATCCACTGGATGAAAAATCCGATCCAGCTGTTGCTCATCCAGATCGCCGGGGGCAGCGCGATCAGGAAGCTCATGCAGTAGAAGCAATCCATCATGCGGCCCAACATGCCATAGCCAAGAGTGGCGCGCAGACGCCGGACCAAATCCCAGGGACCGTTCTCCCCGGCCAGCAGATGAGCAACCCGCCAGACAGCAAGCGCGCACAAAGCAAAACACCAGACATAATTGACATTGATCATTTCGAAAACCTCCTTCTTTGGTGGCTGCAGACGGAACCCGCTTCGAAAAACGAGATCCGTCTGCTTCTGGGGGAAGCCAGCCAATCCTGCTCACTCATCGCTTGCAGGAAAAAGCCAGACGGCGTGCGATTCAAGCCGGATAGGGCGCTGCGGTTAACGCTGGCGCGCTCATGGAGAACCAGAGAGAGTGCGGCGCCACGCTCCTCCATGTCGGTACGGCAACCTTTTGGCCGCCAGAAATCAAGATCGTGCAATCCAGGCTCTCTCCCCATACCACCGGTGCGTTGGGATTCGTAGTCGAAGGCGGCGTATTCCACGAAAGTACCGCCCTCACCTTGACCGTCTTTGCGCCTTCGTTCTCTGTCTGCCTGGATAGATGAATCGGCAGGACTACGCTGGTTTCCTGACCGGTTACTGGAAGGCGGCCGGAGTCATGCACCGCAGCCGAGGTTGTTCCCACGTACTGGAATCCCGAACCCCAGTCAACCCAAAAGGCAATAAACTCCCGGCTTCCCGCCGTCATGTGCCCACCGCAATAACCGATGCTCTGCTTCACCGTCAGCACGGCGGTCAACTGGCCTGCATCCGGGTCAAGCTCGATGCGCTTCAACTGTTCGTACTCGGTATTACTGTTGGTGTTCAGCCAGGCTGCCGCCACGCTGGAGAGATCGACGTCCTCGATGCCGGCAAACCATTTCGCCGGGTCCAGCGCAATCACTGGCGAGTGGACGGCCGCCGTCAGGGAAGGAGCCAGGTAGCGATGTTGCGGCACCGTGGTGCCGTCGTAGAGTTCATGCAGCTCCGCGGGAGTCAACTGCTTCGGCTTGAGTCCGCTGTCGGCTAGCTTTTCGAAGTAGTTGGTGATGGCCGCCCGGAAGGTGTGATCGTCGCTGCCGTCCAGCTCCGGATTCCGCCTGGCCCGGGAGATCGAGTCCAGGGCCGCGGAATGGATCGAAACCACGCACGTATTGTCTGGGGAAGCCATCAATCTACCTCTTGGTTTGTGTAACCTGTTCACGTCTTGCGTTCGTCAGTCCGGAACCCCGAATCGCCGCACAAGGGATAGTGCCCGGCCTCCCGGAATCGTTTCAGCCTGTTGTAAAAAACTTTCGATAGGCGGGGCGGGTGGTCCTGGTTTGACAATCCATAAAGCCGGGTGCCCCGTCCTTCGCGTATTTTGCGAAGGACGGGTTACCAGGAACCTCAACCGTCAGGCCGCCGGGTGGCGCAGGTCCAGAAGATGAAAAGTCAGGGTGGGCAACCTCTAACCTCAATCGAATGGCGCCCACGGACGGCTTTCACATCTTCCGGCCTCAGAGATCCGTATCCAGATTGGCCCATCGCGGAACAATCCGCCGTCCTCTGAGGGTCCTCAGCGGCGTTTCTTGCTAAAATCGGATAAAGTTCATCCCGATAACGACCGGGCGAGATCGCCACTCCCGGCCTATCGCATTAGATTTTTTTTTCCCAGTGCGTCGCTTTGCTGCCAGGGAGCGCCGTGGAGGCACGACAAGTATGCAGCCAACATCCTCCAAGCCATTTTCTTACGAAACTTTTCCCATCTCCGGCGTGGTGGCGTACTTCTCGATGGAGATCGCCATCAACCCCGGAATGCCCACCTACTCCGGCGGGCTGGGGGTTCTTGCCGGCGACACGCTGCGCTCCATGGCCGACCTGGGCGTTCCTCTGGTGGCCTTCTCGCTGGTTCATCGCAAGGGCTACTTCCAGCAGCATCTGGACGCCTCCGGCATTCAGACTGAGGATATCCAGCCGTGGAATCCATCCGACTTTTGCGCCGAAGAGAAGGCGCGGGTTACCGTTTCCGTGGAAGGCAGAACGGTGACGGTGCGCTGTTGGCGCTATGACCTGGTAGGCCGCTACGGCCACGTGGTGCCGATCTACCTGCTGGACTCCGACCTGGAGGGCAACTCGGGCTGGGATCGCGGCCTCACCGATCACCTCTATGGCGGCGACACCAACTACCGCTTGCAGCAGGAGATTGTGCTAGGTATGGGCGGCGCGCGCATGGCCAGCGCCCTGGGCCACCGGGTCAACGTCTACCACATGAACGAGGGCCACGCCGCGCTGCTGACGCTGGCGCTGCTGGAGAGCCAGTTAGGCGGCGGACCACTGGGCGCGGCCACGGAAACCGACATGGAGCAGGTGCGCAAGAAGTGCGTCTTCACCACGCATACACCGGTTCCGGCCGGCCACGATCGCTTCTACACCGAGCAGGCCATTCGCATCCTGGGCGGCGACCGCACGGCGCGCCTGGAAACGCTGGGCTGTTTTCGCGACGGAATGCTGAACATGACGCTGCTGGCGCTGCGCTTCTCGCGCTATGCCAACGGCGTGGCCCTGCAACACGCAAAAATTTCCCGCGAGATGTTTCCGGAGTTTCCCATTGATTCGATCACCAACGGCGTGCATGCGCCCACCTGGGTCTCCGATACCTTCCAGCAGATGCTGGATGCGCACATCTCCTCGTGGCGGCGCGACACTCTTTATCTGCGCAACGCCATCGACCTGCCCGTGCAGGATATACTTGCGGCTCATGCCTCGAACAAGGAAGCGTTGCTCGCCGAAGTGGCCCGGCGAACTCATCAAGCACTCGATCCCAAGGTGCTCACACTGGGCTTTGCCCGCCGCGCCGCCACCTATAAACGGGCGACGCTTTTGTTTGCCGATCCCAGGCGCCTGCTTGAGATTGCCACTAAGGCCGGCGGCTTGCAGATTCTATACGCCGGCAAGGCCCATCCTCAGGACGAGCCCGGCAAGGCGCTGATCCAGCAGGTCGTCGCCGATGCCGCCCGGCTCTCGAACGATATGCTGCGCATCGTTTATCTGGAAAACTACGACTGGGATCTGGGCGCATTGATAACCGCCGGCGTGGATGTGTGGGTGAACACGCCGCGCCGGCCCTATGAGGCCTCGGGCACCAGCGGCATGAAGGCCGCGCTCAACGGCATTCCCAGCCTGTCGATTCTGGATGGCTGGTGGATCGAGGGCTGCATCGAGGGCTTCACCGGCTGGGCCATCGAAGACGGCGCCAGCGACGCCGAGGAGGCCAACTCGCTTTACAAGAAGCTGGAGACAGCGGTGGTGCCGCTCTACCTGGATGCGCCGGAGAAGTGGGCCGGTCTGATGCGCACCACGGTGGCCTTCAACGGCTCCTATTTCAGTACCAACCGCATGGCCCGGCAGTACACCCGCAACGCCTACTACCCGGTGAAGCTGATCGAGAGTGTCAAGAGCTGGAAGAAGCCGCCGCGGGCTGAAGGGGCTTGAGAGTAGGGAATAGGGAATAGACGGCTCAGTGCGGTTTTTTGACCCTCCCGTAAATGCTCCGTGCCCCATCCTTCGTGCGTTCTGTGCTCGAAGGGTGGGAGACCATGAAGCTCGGTGCCCCACCCTCGCGACGTTCTTGTCTTTGTCGCTAGGGTGGGATTCGATGTATAAGGATCAGTCTGCCCGATCGTGAATCTCTCGTTTGGGCAAAAGAACGCGTTCAATCCAAGGTCCGCAGTTCCAGAAGACGAAAGCGAAAACCAAATAGATTACGATTCTCGCAAACATGAAGCCAATGTCCACACGATAATAACCATTCCAGAAATCGTCATATCCTGAAGGCCCTAATACGTCGACGCGAGTTGTGTGATGATTCAGTGATATCAAACGGATGGGAAGGTAGGTAAGCTCCATCAATGCGAAGATCAATTGAAGTATCGCCAATGCGCGGCTGACCAGGAGTACGGCCTCTTTTCTTGACATTGTTTTGCCTTTCTCTTCGTGATTCTACGGCACAATCTTCCATCCATGAACAAAGCTAAGAGCTAACAGCTAAAAGCTGGCAGCTTCTTTCAGTCCCCCGGCGCATCTTCCAGTTCCGTGCCTATCCTGTGCAGCTTCATTACCCGCCATTGCAGGCGGTCGAAGAAGAGGTATACGACAGGGGTAGTGAACAGCGTCAGCATCTGCGAGACAATCAGTCCGCCGACGATGGTGATGCCCAGCGGCTTGCGCAGCTCCGAGCCCACGCCCATGCCGATGGCCAGCGGCAATCCGCCGAAGAGCGCGGCCATGGTGGTCATCATGATGGGGCGGAAGCGCAACAGGCAGGCCTGATAAATCGCTTCGACCGGCGGCAATCCCTGCTCGCGCTCGGCCTGCAAGGCAAAGTCGATCATCATGATGGCGTTCTTTTTCACGATGCCGATCAGCAGAATGATGCCGATCAGTGCGATAACGCTCAGGTCTGTTCCGGTCAGCATCAAAGCCAGAACCGCTCCCACGCCGGCCGGAGGAATGGTGGAGAGAATCGTCAGCGGATGGATGAAGCTTTCGTAGAGGATGCCGAGGACGATGTAGACCGCGGTCAGCGCGGCCAAAATCAGCCAGGGCATATTGTTCTTCGAATCCTGGAAGGCTTGCGCGGTTCCCTGGAAGGTGGGGTGAACCGTCGAGGGCATTCCCATCTCGCGCTGAGCTTTTTCCAGCGCGGTGACGGCGTCGCCCAGAGCCACATTGGGCGCCAGATTGAAGCTGAGCGTGATGGCCGGATACTGGCCCTGATGGTTGACCTGGAGAGCGGTCCGTTGCTGCGTAAAGTGAGAGATGGTGGAAAGCGGAACCATGGCGCCGGTGGATGACTTGACGAAGATGCCGTTGAGCGCGTCAGGGCTGAGCTGAAACCTGGGATCGACCTCCATCACCACGAAATACTGATTCAGAGCGGTGTACATGGTAGAGACTTCACGCTGGCCGAAGGCGTCGTAGAGCACCTGGTCGATGACGGCTGTGCTGATGCCCAGGCGCGAGGCCATGTCGCGGTCGATGACTAGGTTGGCGGCCAGCCCCTGAATCTGCTGGTCGGTGGAGACATCGCGCAGTTCGGGCATGGTTCTCATGCGGGTCAGCAGTTGCGGCGCCCAGGTGTTCAACTCGTTCAGATTCTCGTCCGAGAGCGTGTACTGATATTGCGCGTCGGAGCCGCGCCCGCCGATCTGGAACTCCTGCTGCACCTGGAGGATCAGCGCCGCGCCGGGAACGCTGGTCAGCTTGCCGCGCAGGCGGTTGACCACCTGGTCGGCGGAGACGCGCCCTGGCCGTTGATTGAGCGGCTTGAGAGAGATGAACATATTGCCCACGTTGGAACTGCCGCCGCCCGGTCCGCCGCCGCCGACAAAAGCAGTGACCGAAAGAATCGCCGGATCGTCCAGCACCATCTGCGCAAGATCGTGCTGCTTCACCTTCATCGCGTCGAAGCTGATGTCCTGCGCGGCGCGGGTGCGGCCGCCCATGCGGCCCGTGTCCTGCTGCGGGAAAAAGCCGAAGGGCACAATCGTGAAGAGGTAGACATTGAGTCCGATGGTGCCAATCACAACGCACAAGATCAAAAACTGATGGCGCAAGACCCAGCGCAGGCCGGCGGCGTACTCGTTGTGCAGCCAATTGAACGCGCGCTCGCTGGCGCGATAGACAGGACCGTGGCGGCTCTCGTCGCGCGACTTGAGAAACCTGGCGCAGAGCATCGGGGTGGCGGTCAGCGAGACCAGCAGCGAGACGGCGATGGCCACGCTGAGCGTCACGGCGAACTCGCGGAAGAGCTTGCCGACGATGCCGCCCATCAGAAGAATCGGAGTGAAGACGGCGATCAAGGACAAACTCATGGAGAGCACCGTGAAGCCGATCTCCCTGGAGCCTTTCATCGCCGCTTCGTAGGGCTTCATCCCCATTTCGAGGTAGCGCGTGATGTTCTCGATCACCACGATGGCGTCGTCCACCACGAAGCCGGTGGCGATGGTCAGCGCCATCAGCGAGAGGTTGTCGATGGTATAGCCCAGCAGGTACATCATGCCGAAGGTGCCAACAAGCGAGAGAGGCACGGCTATCGACGGGATAATGGTAGACCAGACCTCGCGCAGAAACAGAAAGACCACTAGAACCACCAGCAAAACGCTGATGCACAGCGAAATCTCCACATCGTGCACGCTGGAGCGGATGGTGGTGGTGCGGTCCACGGCCACGTCGATCTTGATGGTGGGCGGAATGGCGGCCTGCAGGCGCGGCATCTCAGCCATCACGCTATCCACGGTAGAGATCACGTTGGCACCG
Source organism: Acidobacteriaceae bacterium (assembly GCA_003134855.1). Lineage (GTDB taxonomy): Bacteria > Acidobacteriota > Terriglobia > Terriglobales > Acidobacteriaceae > Telmatobacter. The sequence goes on along the minus strand of PLCS01000002.1, from coordinate 25,445 downwards.
GGAATCTTGAAGACGATGATCAGAATGGCGTCTTTCAACTGGCCGGGGCCGCTGGAGGTGTTGATGCCGCTCACGCCGGCGTTGCGAATGTCAGCCACGCTATCGGTCACCGTGCCCAGATCAGCGATGCGCACCGGCGCACCAGTCTGTTTGTTATAGCCGGCAATGATCGGCGCATAGTCGCTGGCCTTGAAGATTTGATCGTTATCGCTGATCTGCCAGCGATGGCTCGCGTCCTGAAAGGCTCCTTTGGGGCGGTTGGCGTTGGCGCCGGCCAGCGCCTGCCGCACTGCTTCCAGGCCCACGCCATTCGCGCCCAACTGCATCGGGTTCAATTCGACGCGGACCGAAGGGCTGGAGCTGCCGCCGACGAAGACCTGGCCCACGCCCTGAATCTGTGAAATCTTTTGCGCCAGAATCGAGTTGGCCTTGTCATAGACCTGCACCTTGGGGATCACATCCGAGGTCAGCGTGAGAATCAGGATTGGCGCTTCGGCGGGATTGGCCTTGCGGTAGCTGGGATTCTGCGGAAGGTAGGATGGCAACTGGCTGCGCGCCGCATTGATCGAGGCCTGCACGTCGCGCGCGGCGGCGTCGATGTTTTTGTTGATGTCGAATTGCATGGCGACCGAAGCCGAGCCCAGCGAACTCGACGAGGTCATCTGATTCACGCCGGCGATGCGCCCGAACTGGCGCTCCAGCGGCGTGGCGACGGCCGAGGCCATCGTCTCCGGACTGGCGCCGGGCATACCCGCGCTCACACCAATGACCGGCATATCGACATTGGGCAGCGAAGCCACGGGCAGCAGCGAGTAGGCCACCGAGCCAGCCAGCAAAAGAGCCAGGCTGAGCAGCGAAGTGGCTACCGGGCGCTGAATGAATGGTGCAGAGAGATGCATCTTTTAGCCTCTAGCTCCTAGCTTCTAGCTGCTAGCTAAAAACCCATGTTTCAACAGGCTCTTCCGCCTGCACATCGTTCCAAATCCCCGGTACTGTTGAGCAGCCTCTTGGCCAAAAGCTAGAAGCTAGGAGCTAGAGGCTAGAAGCTATTTCCGGTTGCTGTTCCTTGCTGATCCGCAGTTCCCGCGGCTTCATGCGCTGCGCCAGCTTGTCGAAGTAAAGGTAGATGACCGGCACGGTATAGAGCGTGAGCGCTTGCGACATGATCAATCCTCCGACGATGGTGATGCCCAGCGGCCTGCGCAGTTCGGCGCCCACGCCGCCGCCCAGCCAGAGCGGCAAACCGCCCAGCATCGCGGCCATGGTGGTCATCAGAATCGGCCTGAATCGCAACTGGCAGGCCTGGAAGATGGCGGCTTCGGCCGTCTTGCCTTCGCCGCGCTCGGCCTGCAAGGCAAAGTCGATCATCATGATGGCGTTCTTCTGCACAATGCCGATCAGCAGAATGATGCCGATCAGCGCAATCACGCTGAATTCGGTGTGCGTAATCATCAGCGCAAGCAGCGCGCCCACGCCCGCCGAAGGCAGCGAGGAGATGATGGTGATGGGGTGGATGTAACTCTCATAAAGCACGCCCAGCACGATGTAAACGGTGATCAGCGCGGCCAGAATCAGCAGCGGCTCGTTGGAGAGCGAGGTCTGGAAGGCCGCGGCCGTACCCTGGAAACTGGCGTTGATGGACACCGGCATCTGGATGCGCTGTTCCACGTTCTTGACGGCGATGACCGCATCGCCCAGCGCCTTGCCCGGCGCCAGATTAAAGCTAACCACAGTGGACGGGAATTGGCCCTGGTGGCCGATGGCCAGTTGCGCCTTCGTCTGCTCCCAGTGGGCCACCTGGCTGAGCGGAACTTGAGTGCCGTTGCCCGACTTGACGAAAAGATTGTTCAGCGTCGACGGATCGGTCTGGAAGCTCGGTCCCACCTCCATCACCACGTGATACTGGTTGAGCTGGGTGAAGATGGTCGAGACCTGGCGCTGGCCGAAGGCGTCGTAGAGCGTATTGTCCACATCGGCCATCGCGATGCCCAGACGCGCCGCGGTGTCGCGATCAATGACTAACTGCGCGCCCAGGCCCTGGTCCTGCAGGTCGCTGGCCACGTCGGTCACCACGGCTTCCTTGCCCAGCTCATTGACCATCAGTCGGGTGTATTTAGCCAGCTCCACCTGGTCGGGATCTTCGAGCGAGTACTGGAACTGAGTGCGGCTCACGCGGTCTTCCACCGTCAGATCTTGCAGCGGCTGCAGGAAGAGCTGAATGCCCTCGATGCCGGTGATTCTTGGCTGCAAGCGCTGAATCACCTCGGTGGCTGAGATTTTGCGCACGGCCAGCGGCTTGAGGGTGATTTGGATGCGCCCCGAATTCAGCGTGGTGTTGGTTCCGTCCACGCCGATGAACGACGAGATGTTATCGACGGCGGGGTCCTGGAGCACAACGTCCACAAGTTTCTGCTGGCGCTCGGCCATCGAGGTGAAGCTGACCGTCTGCGGCGCTTCGCTGATGCCCAGGATCACGCCCGTATCCTGCACCGGGAAGAAGCCCTTGGGGATCACTACATAGAGCAGCAGCGTGCCCACCAGCGTGCCGATGGTGACCAGCAGCGTGATGAAGCGATAGCGCAAAACCACCGTCAGCGTTCGCCCGTACCAGGCGATGACGGAGTTGAAGACCTTCTCCGACCAATAGTAGAAGCGCGTCTGTTTGGCGACCGACTTGTCCTGAAGAATGCGCGAGCACATCATCGGCGTCAGTGTCAGCGAGACGAAGGCCGAGACCAGGATGGTGACCGCCAGCGTGATGGCGAACTCGCGGAAGAGCCGGCCCACCACGTCGCTCATGAAGAGCAGCGGGATCAGCACGGCAATCAGCGAAACCGTCAGCGACATGATGGTGAAGCCGATCTGCTCGCTGCCCTTGAGCGCCGCCTTCATCGGGCTCATCCCTTCTTCAATGAAGCGCGAGATATTCTCGATCATCACGATGGCGTCGTCCACCACGAAGCCGGTGGAGATGGTGAGCGCCATCAGTGTCAGGTTGTTCAGCGAGTAACCCAGCAGGTACATCACGCCGAAGGTGCCCACAATGGAAAGCGGCACCGCGACCGAGGGAATGATCGTCGCCGCCAGATTGCGCAGAAAGAGGAAGATCACCATCACCACCAGGGCGACGGTGAGCATCAGCTCAAATTCCACGTCCTGCACCGAGGAGCGAATGGTGACGGTGCGGTCGGTGAGCACCTTCACCTGCACGGTGGCCGGCAGACTGGCCTGCAACTGCGGCAGCAGCTTCTTGATGCGATCCACCACGGCGATGATATTGGCGCCAGGCTGGCGCTGAATGTTGACGATGACCGCCGGCTGGCGATCCATCCACGCGGCCTGCTGGGAGTTCTCCGCGGCATCGACAATCGTAGCCACATCGGAGGTGCGCACCGCGGCCCCGTTGCGGTAGGCCACAATCACCGGCTTGTAATCGCTGCTGGCCAGCAACTGGTCGTTGGCGCCGATGGTGTACGACTGGCGGTTGCCGTTCAGCGTGCCCTTGGCCTGATCCACGTTGGCCGCCGCGAGCGCGACGCGCAGGTCCTCCAGGCTCAGGTTGTAAGCGGCCAACTGCGTCGGATTGGCCTGGATGCGCACCGAGGGCTTCTGTCCGCCGGCGATGGAAACCATTCCCACGCCGGTGACCTGGGAGATCTTCTGCGCCAGGTTGGTGTCGGCCGCGTCCTCAATCTTGTCCAGCGGCAGAGAATTCGACGTCAGCGCCAGCGTCATGATCGGCGCGTCGGCCGGGTTCACCTTGCTGTAGATCGGCGGGTTGGGCAGGTCGGCGGGCAAAAAGCTGTTGCCCGCGTTGATGGCCGCCTGCACCTCCTGCTCGGCCACGTCGATGTTCTCGTCGAGATTAAACTCCAGCGTAATGACCGAGCCGCCGCCGCTGCTGACCGAGGTCATCTGCTTCAGTCCCGGCATCTGCCCGAACTGCCGCTCCAGTGGCGCGGTCACCGACGAGGCCATCACCTCCGGCCCGGCGCCGGGATAGAAGGTGAGCACCTGGATGATCGGGTAATCCACCTCGGGCAGGGCGGAGACCGGCAACTGCTCGTAGCCCACGAAGCCAGCCAGCAGAATCGCCGCCATCAGCAGCGAGGTCGCTACCGGGCGCAGAATGAATGGCCGGGAAGGACTCAGGCTCACTGCTGCTCCTTCTTCTGGTGATTGCCGTTATCTTTGTCGCCCGCCGGCGCGCCGGGCCGGCCCTGTCCGGAGGCCGCTCTGGGAGCTGCGAATGGACCGCCTCCACTCTGACCCGCGCCCTGGCCTGCCGCCGCCTGTCCGGCCGGCTGTCCGCCCCGCTGGCGGGCTGCACTGGCGAGTACGATCTGTCCGGGGCGCAGACGGTCCGCGCCGTCCACCACCACCTGCTGGCCCGGTTGCAAGCCGCTGTCCAGGATGGTCACCTGTCCTTCGGCCAAAGCCACCTTCACGGGCTGCATTCGGGCCGTCGAACTCTTCTTGGCAGCGTCCGTATCGACCACCCACACAAACGAGCCCTGGTTGCCGGACTGGATGGCCGCCGACGGCACCACCAGCGCGTTGGGCCGCTCTTCCATCACCAGATGAATGTTGACAAACTGGTTGGGAAAGAGCGCCTGGTCCTGGTTGTCGAAGACCGCCTTCAGCTTAGCGGTTCCAGTAGTCGTATCGATCTGGTTATCGGCTGTCAGCAGAGTGCCCGTGGCCAGCTTCTGCGTATCGCCTTGATCGTAGGCCTCCACGGACAGGCGCTTTTCCGCCCCCAGCTTGCCCAGCACCTGGGGAAGCTCATCCTCAGGCAGGGTAAAGTAAACGGCGATAGGCTGATATTGGTTGATGACGACCAGGTTGGTGGTGTTGGCGGTAATGATATTGCCGGGGTCCACTAGGCGCAGGCCGATCTTGCCGCTAATGGGCGAATGGATGGTGCACCAGTCGAGTTGCAGCTGAGCCGCCTCGATGGCCGCCTTATCCGAGGCGATGGCGCCCTGGTACTGGCCCTGCGCAGCCTCATCGGCTTCCATGGCCTCCTTGGAGACCACGCCTGCGTCAAAGAGCGCCTTGTAGCGGGCGAACTCCGCCTGGGCGTTCTTCAGCAGCGCCTGATCGTGCAGCAGGGTGCCCTTGGCCTGGTCCAGCGCGGCCTTGTAAGGCCGGGGGTCGATCACCAGGATCGTCTCGCCCTGCCTCACCTGCTGGCCCTCGGTGAACTTCACCGGCTCCAGCTCGCCACTGACTCGCGCCTTGACTGTAACGCTCATGTAAGGCGTCACTGTGCCCAGCGCGGTCAGGAAGATCGGCATCGGCATCTCGGCGGCCGCTGCCACTTGCACCGGAACCGGCCGGCCCATCAGCGCCGCCGCCTGGCTGGCGCTGTTGGCCGCGTTTTGCTTCTGGTTCTTGTAAATTTGCCAAATAATCAGCCCCAAAGCGGTGACCAGCACCAGGTACACGATAAAGCGCACCCGGGAATTCTTGTGAGCGGGGGGTTGTGGCTCAATGCTGTCTGCGGCCAGGTAGGACTCCGGAGCGCCTTCTATGGACATGGTGTCAATTCCCGTCGTTTTCTCTTGAGTGAATGCCCGCAAAAAAGGGCGCCAATGTGATCCTTTCGGGCAGAGCACAAACTACCCGCATTCGTTTCTACGGACGCTTGAGTTTCCGGAAAGGTTTCGTCCGATAAGCCAGCCTGTCTTGCGGGAGCGCGCGTCCTTCCCGGCGCGCATACACTCCGCCTATGAATGGAAGACGAATCCATTGTACGGGAATCGGGCTCCCCCTGGGCGCTTGCGGCCCGCGCGATAGCTTAATCTAGTTTGACGGTATAATGAACCTTGAGTTTACCCGTGGCCTGTTTGACCTTACTTGCCTCTCCAGGCCATCACGCGCCAGACGATGATGGCCAACCCAAGCGATCCGCATCCTTTACTCCCGCTCATCCGTCATAAAAGCAGCGCGCGGAACCCCCTTTTCCTGCACGCGCCTCTTTCGCAAGCGACTTCGACTAAGATTGTATTTTGAATAGAATGTTGGAACGGAGCTAGGCGTTGAGCGCCGTCCGCTCCAGAAACTCGATGAGCCGGTCACCCGGACAAGGGCGCTAGAGTAATTTCAGGGTTAATGTAGCGTAGCGAAGATTCTCGAAGGTGGCTTTTTCTTGAGGAAAAATCCACTTGAGGTCATCGGCTCAATTACAGCAACCCTGAAATTACTGTAGTCGAGCCGTTCCGGTCGCGAGCAGCCCGGCCCAGGAGCGAGAACCTGCCTTATGTGGATTGTCCGGCTTGCGCTGCGGCGGCCTTATACATTCGTCGTCTTTGCGCTCTTGGTTCTGATTCTCGGCGTCTTCAGCATCGAGACGATGCCTACGGACATCTTTCCCAACATCGACATTCCCGTGGTGACGGTGATCTGGGGCTACACTGGCCTCTCGGCGCAGGAGATGGCCAGCCGCATCGTGACTCCCAGCGAGCGCGTGATGACCTCCACGGTCAACGACATCGAGCATATCGAGTCGCAATCGCTCAACAGCACCGGCCTCATCAAGATCTTCTTTCAGCCGCACGTGGATATCGGCAACGCCGTGGCCCAGGTGACTGCCGTCAACCAGGTGATGCTGCGCGCCCTGCCGCCGGGCACCACGCCGCCCTTCATTATCCAGTACAACGCCTCCAGCGTACCTATCCTGCAATTGGGACTCTCCGGCCAGGGCCTCGATGAACAGCAGTTGTTCGATCAGGCCACAAACAATATCCGCGTCCAGTTGGCCACCATCGAGGGCGCATTCACGCCCTTTCCCTATGGCGGCAAGCAGCGCCAGGTGCAGGTGGACCTGGACCTGCCGGCCTTGCAGGCCAAGGGGCTTTCACCGGTCGATGTAGTCAACGCCATCTCCGCGCAGAATATTATCGCGCCCTCCGGCACCATGAAGATCGACCGCTTCGAGTACGCGATCGAAACCAACTCATCCCCGCAAATCATCGATGAGCTGAACAACCTGCCCATCAAGGCGGTCAACGGCGCGGTCCTCTATATCCGCGACGTGGCCCACGTGCGCGATGGCAATCCTCCCCAGACCAACATTGTGCGCGTGGACGGCAGCCGCGCCATTCTGATGAGCGTGATGAAGATCGGTTCGGCCTCTACGCTGGACATCATCAGCGGCGTTCGCGCCAAGCTGGAGTTCATCAAAGGCCAGTTGCCGCCGCAGTTACAGATCAATACTCTCTCCGACCAGTCGATCTTCGTGCGTGGAGCCATCGACGGCGTGGTCAGCGAGGCCGTCATCGCCGCCTGCCTCACCGCCATCATGATCCTGGTCTTCCTGGGCAGTTGGCGCTCCACGGTCATCATCGCGGTCTCCATTCCGCTCTCCATTCTCTGCTCGCTCAGCATCCTCGCGATGCTGCACGAGACCATCAATATCATGACCCTGGGCGGCTTTGCGCTAGCCGTCGGCATCCTCGTCGATGACGCCACCGTCGCCATCGAAAACATCAACCGCAATCTGGAAGGCAGCAAGGAGCTGGAGCAATCCATCCTCGACGGCTCGGCGCAGATCGCCGTCCCGGCCCTGGTCTCCACTCTCGCCATCTGCATCGTCTTCGTGCCCATGTTCTTTTTGAGCGGCGTGGCCAGGTACCTCTTCGTGCCCATGGCCGAGGCGGTGGTCTTCGCCATGCTGGCCAGCTACTTTCTCTCCCGCACGCTGGTGCCCACCATGGCCAAGTACCTGCTCAAGGAGCACGACGATGCGGAGACCGAAAGGAAGCGCAACAGCCGCAACCCTTTCATCCGCTTTCAACAGGGTTTTGAGGCCGGCTTTGAGAATTTCCGCCACGGCTATCTGCGCCTGCTCACTTTGTGCGTGGACAACGCGGCGGTCTTTCTGATTCTCTTCCTGCTCTTCGCTGTCGGCTCGTTGGGACTTGCGCCATTTCTGGGCCAGGACTTCTTCCCCTCGGTGGACTCCGGTCAGTTCAAGATTCACGTCCGCGCCCGCACCGGCACGCGCATCGAGGAGACGGCTGCTCTCTGCGACCACATCGACTCGACCATCCGGCAAAATGTTCCCGCAAGCGAGGTCGTCTCCATCGTCGATAACATCGGCCTGCCCAATTCCGGACTCAACCTCTCTTACTCGACCTCCGCGCCCATCGGCCCGGCCGACGCCGACATCCAGGTGCAGTTGACCAGGGAGCACCATCCGACGGCGGCGTACGTTGAGCATTTGCGCGGCGTGCTCGCCCGCCAGTATCCCGGCGTCACTTTTTACGTGCTGCCAGTGGACATCGTGACCCAGATTCTCAACTTCGGCCTCTCCGCGCCCATCGACCTCCAGATTGTCGGCCCGAATCTCAACGGCAACCGCGCCCTGGCCGAACGCATGGCCGACGAGGTCCGCCACATTCCGGGCGCAGCCGACGTGCGTATTCAGCAGCCCTTCGACCTTCCCAAGTTGACGGTGGACGTGGACCGCACCCGCGCCCAGTCCATCGGCCTGACGCAGAAGGACGTGGCGACCAGTCTGCTGCTGGCCCTGAGCGGCAGCTTCCAGACCAGCCCCAGCTTCTTCCTCGATCCCAAGAACGGCGTCACCTACAACGTGGCGATCCAGGCACCGCAGTATGGCGTCAACTCGCTGGCCGCGCTACAGAGCCTGCCCGTCCCCGGCAACTCTGCCGCCCGGCTGGCCAGCGGCTCCTCGGCTGCTGCCGGAGCGCCCGGCGCGCAGCCCCCGGTTCAAGTGCTGGGCAGCCTGGCCTCCATCACGCCAGGCTCCGAGATGGGCACGGTGAGCCACTATGATATTCAGCCGGTCCTCGACATCTTTGCCAACGTCGATGGAACCGACCTGGGAACCGTTACCCGCGCCGTCGAAGAAAAAATCGCCCTCCACGAGAAGAACGGCGATCTGCCCCGCGGCTCGCACTTTGACCTGCGCGGCCAGAGCGAGACGATGAAGAAGTCCTACATCGGCCTGCTCGGCGGCCTGGCGTTTTCCATCCTGCTGGTTTACCTGCTCATCGTTGTCAATTTCCAGTCCTGGCTTGATCCCTTCATCATCATCGCGGCGCTGCCGGCGGCTTTGGCCGGCATCGTCTGGTTCCTCTTTCTCACCAATACGCGCCTCAGCGTGCCGGCGCTCACCGGCGCCATCATGTGTATGGGCGTGGCCACGGCGAACTCGATTCTTGTCGTCAGCTTTGCCCGCGAGCAGTTAGAAATTCTGGTGGGCGACGCCCGCCGCGCCGCGCTCAGCGCCGGCTTTGTCCGCCTGCGCCCGGTGTTGATGACCGCGCTGGCGATGATTCTCGGCATGGCGCCGATGGCACTGGGCCTGGGCGACGGCGGCGAGCAGAACGCCCCGCTGGGCCGCGCCGTGATTGGCGGGCTGCTGGTGGCCACCGTCGCTACGCTCTTCTTTGTGCCCGCATTTTTCTCTTTGGTTCACGGCTGGCTGGAAGGCCGCCGGCAAACAGCTACCGGCATTCAGATGGCCGGAACAACGGACGAGTTTGACGAAGTATCGGAGTAGTTTTTCATGAGCAACGAACACAATCCGAACCAGCAGCCGAATTTCGACCACGAATCCGCGCCCGAGCAAGCGGCCATCTCGCCACGCAAGGCTCTCGTGGCCGTGGCTATCGTCGTCCTCGTTGCGGGCGCTCTGGCCGGTTACGGCATTCTGCGCCGCCATCATGCCGATAAAGTGCTGGCCAATACCACCAGCGAGCTGGCTGCTCCCACGGTCATCGTTGCCACCCCCAAAGCCGGCGCACCGTTGTCGAGCTTTGTGCTGCCCGGCAACGTGACCGCCTACACCGATTCGCCCATCTACGCCCGAACCTCCGGCTACCTCACCCGCTGGACCTCGGACATCGGCGCGCGTGTGAAGAAGGGCGATCTGCTGGCCGAGATCGCCACCCCCGAAGTGGATCAGCAACTAGCCCAGGCCCAGGCCGACCTGAATACCGCTCAGGCCAACGCCAACAACGCCCGCATCCAGGCCGAGCGCTATACCGGCCTCGTCGCCTCCAACGCCGTCTCCCGCCAGGACACCGACACCTTCGTCAACCAGGCCGCGGCCACCGCGGCAGCCGTCAAATCCGCGCAGGCCAACGTCGAGCGCCTCCGCGAACTGCAATCCTTCGAGAAGGTCTACGCCCCCTTCGACGGTGTCGTTACCGCCCGCAACGTCGATACTGGCCAGCTCATCGACCCCGGCGCGGGCAAGGAACTCTTTCGCCTCCAGGCCATCCAGACCCTGCGCGTTTACGCCAATCTGCCGCAGGCCTTTTCCGCGAACGTCAAGCGCGGCTCAACCATCGACCTCACCTTCGCCGAGCACCCCGGAAAAATCTACCAGGGCACGCTGGTCCGCACCGCCGACGCCATCGACCCGGCCAGCCGCACCCTCCTCGTGGAGATCGACGTCAACAACAGCGCCGGTGAACTGCTGCCCGGCTCGCTCACCCAGGTCCACTTCAAAACGCCGCCCGCCGGCCCCACCTTCATCGTGCCCGCCGCCGCGCTCATCTTCCGCAAGGAGGGGCTGCGCGTGGGCGTGGTCAACGGCAGCGTCGCCCACCTGATTCCCGTGGTCATCGGCGAGGATGACGGAGCCAACGTGCAGATCGTCACCGGCCTCGGCCCCGCCGACCAGGTGATCCAGGACCCGCCCGACTCCCTCATCGAAGGCGAAACGATTCGGGTGGTGAGCCCTGCCGGCCAAACCAACGCGGGAGGCAAATGATCATGCCTTCGATCCGGCCCCAAAGGATTGCGTCACCATACACTGTCATCCTGAGCGGAGCGCAGCGAAGTCGAAGGACCTGCTTTTGTTTTTTGCGAAACCGCCAAACAAAAGCCCCGTGCCCCATCCTTTCGCCTTTCTTCTGGCGAAAGGGTGGGAAACCACGAACCTCGACCCGCCCTCTTTTCGTCGGCCTCTTCGCCCTCACTATCCTCACCGCCTGCAAGCCCGTAGGCCCCAACTACAACCGCCCCGCCTACGACGCCCCGCCGGCCTACAAAGAGACCGGCGCATCCACGGTCACGCCGCCGCCCGCCCCAGCCGGAGGCGCTTGGCAGCCCGCCTCGCCCTCCGACGGCCTGCTCCGCGGCAAATGGTGGGAGATCTACCAGGATCCGCAGCTCAACCAGCTCGAAGAGCGCATCGAAGCCAACAACCAGACCCTGCGCCAGGCGCTGGAAACCTACCTCGCCGCCCGCGATCAGATCACGGTAGCCCGCGCCGCGCTCTATCCCACGCTATCGGCGGGGCCTTCTCTCTCGCGCAACAACGTCTCGCAAAACGGACCCTCCTACGCGCCCGGCAAGCCTACGACGTACAACGACTTTTCGCTCTCCGGTCAGGCCAGTTGGGAGCCGGACTTCTGGGGCCGCATCCGCCGCACCGTCGAAGCCGCCCGTTCCAGTGCTCAGGCCAGCGCCGCCGACAACGAGAACATTGACCTCAGCCTTCATGCCGAGCTGGCCGCCGACTACCTGCAACTGCGCGGCCTCGACGCCCAGACCAGGCTGCTCGCCGTCACCATCGCCGACCTCCAGGATCAGCTCGACCTCACCCAGCGCCGTCTTGCCGGCGGCATCGGCACCGAAGTGGACGTTGCCCAGGCCCGCACGCAACTGGAAACCGTGCGCGCGCAACTGGTCGATCTTGGCGTGGCCCGCGCCCAGTACGAGCACGCCATCGGGACCATCGCCAACCTCAATCTTTCCGCCTTCAGTATTCCGTTTTCGCCGCTCGACCTGCCTCTGCCCAAGGTTCCTGTTGGCGTGCCTTCGCAACTGCTCGAACGCCGTCCCGACATCGCCGCCGCCGAGCGCCGCGCCGCCGCCGCCAACGTCCAGATCGGCATTGCCACGAGCGCCTTCTATCCCACCATCACTCTGAATGGCACAGGCGGCTTTGAGAGCATGAGCGTCGGTACCTGGATTCAAGGCCCGAGCGCGCTATGGAGCCTGGGAGCGCAAGCCACGGAGCTGCTCTTCGACGCCGGCCGGCGTCACGCCCTCACCAACCAGGCCCGCCACAGCTACGAAGCCCAGGCCGCGGGCTACCGCAGCGTGGTTCTCGCCGCCTTCAACGACGTCGAAGACCAGCTCTCCGGCCTGAGAATTCTTGAGGCGGAGTCAGCCGTTGAGCAGAAGGCCGTCGCCTCGGCCCAGCACTCCCGCGATCTCTCCAGCCAGCGCTACCAGGGCGGCGTCACAAGTTACCTTGAAGTCCTCACCGCGGAAGCCGCTCTGCTCCAGAACCAGCGCGCCGCGGTCGATCTCCAAACCCGCCAGTTCGTCTCCAGCGTAGGATTAGTCCGCGCCCTCGGCGGCGGATGGGATGCAACCCAGTTGCCGAAGTAAGAAACTGGGGGCAAAGGACCAGCCTTCACGCCCTTTCCGGCCAGTCCTTATCGGGCCTAACCGGAAGCGGCTGCTCCGGGCCAAGATTGTCTGAACTAACTGCGGCGAAGATGAAGTTCTCCGGCGGAACAGGTGAACCCGCCAGCCGCCGCAGCATCGCGATCTGCCCGGCGTGGCTCAGCGCATCGCAGCATGGACCCTGCAAGACTCTTTCCAGAGTGATCTCTCGCAACTCTGTGCCGATCTCCAGATGACGCGCCAAATCCGCCAGCGTCTCGTGAAAGTGCGCCACTGCATCGGCGAATTCAGTAAAGTACGGCACGCTGTAAGGTTCCCCAGTGAAATAGCTGCGCGCCGACCCCAGCACGCCATCCATGTGGCGAATCAACTCATGCGGCGTGCGCACCAACGGCGCAATGCGAAATTCCGCAAACTCCGGCGGCGCATCGCGCAGCGCCTTCTGTGTCCGGTAGGCCAGTGCCGCCAGGAAATGTATCACCATCTTTCTTTGCTCATCCATCCGCCATGCTCCCTTCAGTCCAGGTCAACAATATCTTAGCCTGAGAGCGTGCCCCCAAGACCTGGAACTCAGGCATGACCATTTACCGCAGCGCCATCGCCAGCAGCAGCGTCATGCCCAGCCCGGCCACCGAGAGCACCGTCTCCAGCACCGTCCAGGTGGAGAGCGTCTCCTTCAGCTCCAGCTTGAAGAAGGACTGGATCAGCCAGAAGCCGGGGTCGTTCACGTGGGAGAGGATCAGCGAGCCGGTGCCGGTGGCCAGCACCAGCAGCTCGGGGCGCACGCCGAAGTGGAGGGCGACCGGGGCCAGGATTCCCGAGGCAACGGCCGTCGCCACCGTCGCCGAGCCAACCGAGACGCGGACCACAGCGGCCAGCATCCAGGCCAGCACCAGCGGCGGCATATGCGCGCCCAGAGCCAAACCTACCGTGGCTTGTGCCGCGCCGGAGTCGCGCAGAATGCCGCTCAGGCCACCGGCGGCGGCCAGAATCACCAGCACGCCGGCGATAGGTTCAAAGGCTTCTCCGGTCAATTTGCGCAACAGTTCGCGGCCATGATGCTGGCCGGTCTGAACGTGTCTCCCGAGCGTGACCAGCGCCACCAGCACGGCGATCAGGAGCGCAACATCCGCGCTGCCGATGAAGTGCAGAATCTGGTTCGCAGCGCCTCCCGGCACGGCCAGCGCGTCAGCCCAACTTCCCAGGAAGATCAGCGCCACCGGCAGCAGGATGGCAGAGGCGGCGCGCATGGGGCTGGCAGGCTTGGGCACAACTTCAAAACTGGAGGATGGATTCCCAGGTCCCAGAATCGGGACCTGGGGCACCCGGGAGTCTTCGGCACCTTCCGCACGATCGTCCATCTGCCGATCTTCCGTCGGCGTCGGGGCAAAGAGCGGCGGCTCCTCTTCGCCGGAGGCCGGCGCGCCTTTCGCCTTCCGCCTCTCCCAGCGGCGCATCAGAAACCAGCCCAGACCCGGGCCGGCCAGCGCGGCGGCGGGCACTCCGGCGGCCAACCCCCACAGCATGGTGCGCCCCAGGTCGGCGTGGTACTGCGTAACCGCCAGCATCGCCGCCGGATGCGGCGGCAGCACGCCATGCACGATGGAAAGCCCCGCCAGCAACGGCATTCCCACCAGAATCGGCGGGCGGCCGCTGCGCTGGGCGGCGGCGGCCACGATGGGCAGCATCAGCACCAGGCCGACCTCGAAGAAGACCGGCATTCCCACCAGAATTCCCAGGCCGAGCAGCGCCCAGGGCAGGCCTCTGGCTCCACAATTGTCTACCAAAGCCCGGCCCAGCGCGGTTGCGCCGCCGGAGGAGGCCAGCAGGCGGCCCAGCACCGCGCCCAGGCCCAGAATGATGGCGATGTGCCCCATCAGATTGCCCACGCCGGCGGTGAAGGAGAGCGGAACCTGGACCAGCGGCATGCCTGAAGCGACGCCGAGCGTGAGCGCGGCCACCGTCAGAGCCAGCGCCGGATGCAGCCGTACCTTGGCGATCAGGATCAGAAGCAGCAGAACCGTCCCGGCGACGCAGGCGACAAGGAAGAGATCGTGACTGGAAGCGGCGTGAAGGTTCACCGGCAGATTATTCCACATTGGACCTCGCAACGCAGAGAAACCGCTTGCCCCACATCGGAATGCGCGCATCCTGAATCGGGCGGACGAAGCGCCGCGGGCCGCCTGTGTTTGCTCGCACTGTTTCCCCTGCGCGCCTCTGCTACCATGGGATTGATCGCAGTTCCTGCCGCCCGCGAGGCTGAATGCCTGCTCTGCAATGCCCGAACGCACAGGCGGCCGGACCCAAACCCAACTTCGCCGGAATCACCGGCACAGGAGAAACTCAATGCCTCTAGTCTCCATGCGGCAACTGCTCGACGAGGCCGCCAAGGGCGGTTACGGCGTCGGCGCATTCAACGTCAACGATATGGAACAGATTCAGGCCATTATGGCCGCGGCCAAGGAGACCAAATCGCCGGTCATCGTGCAGGCCAGCCGCGGTGCCCGCAAGTTCGCCGAAGATCTATATCTGTTCAAGCTGATTCAGGCCGCGGCCGAGCTCAATCCTGAGATTCCCATCGCCATGCACCAGGACCACGGCAACAGCTTCGAGACCTGCAAGAGCGCCATCGAGCTTGGCTATACCAGCGTGATGATGGACGGCTCGCTCAAGGAAGACGGCAAGACCCCGGCCAGCTTTGAAGAGAACGTCGCGGTCACCAGGCGGGTGGTCGATTTCGCGCATGAGCGCGGTGTCACGGTCGAGGGCGAGATCGGGGTGCTGGGCGGCGTCGAAGACGGCCACGGCGCGGGCGGCACGGGCCTGGAACACATCACCGACCCCGACCAGGCGGTCGAGTTCGCCGAGCTGACCGGCGTAGACGCGCTGGCCATCGCCATCGGCACCAGCCACGGCGCCTACAAATTTACCAAAAAGCCGGACGGCTCGGTCCTCAAGATGGACGTGCTCATCGCCATTCACAAGCGCCTGCCCAACACCCACCTGGTGATGCACGGCAGCTCCTCCGTGCCCAAGGATCTGCAGGACGTCATCAACCAGTACGGCGGCAAGCTGAAAGAGACATGGGGCGTGCCGGTCGAGGAGATTCAACTCGGCATCCGCAACGGCGTGCGTAAGATCAATGTGGACACCGACAACCGTTTGGCCATGACCGGCGCCATCCGCAAAGTTTTGTGGGAGTCTCCGGAAAAATTCGATCCTCGCGACTACATGAAGCCGGCGCGCGAGGCCATGCAGAAGGTGGTGGCGCAGCGCATGACCCAGTTCGGCCAGGCCGGCCATGCCGGCGACTATGCGCCCATTGCGATCACAGAGATTGCCAAGGGTTACGCCAGCGGAAGCTTGAGCACCCAGCCGCTGGTCGCGGCCAGGTAACTTCAGCCAGTTTGAACGCATAAAGCAAAGGGCCACTCCGCTAACGGAGTGGCCCTTTGCCGGTTTCCGCCGCTATTATGGCTGCGTGTAGTAGCCCGTTCGGGTGCGCGCGGTGAGTCCCGGCTTATCGAGCACGACCTTTATCTCGTGATACTCGTTGGGATGGGCGGCCGGAGGCGGATTGAAGGTGAGAACATAAGAGGCCTTGGCATCCGCAACGCATCGTTCGACCAAGCTAGACAGATCATTGTCGTCTACCAATACCTTTCCGCCGGTCTGATAGGCAAGCACTTGTAGCATTAAATCGCCATGATCCGCATCTTTTGGCCCGGCGGCTCCCTTGAGAAAGGTCTCGTAGTACAACGAGTCAACCCATTGTAGATTCGAATTGACGCTGCAAAGTGTGATGCGCGCCTTGCGCAAATCCGTCGAGACAGAAGCGATGTAGTTGAAGAGTATCTGTTTTTCCTTCGCGGACATATAGGGGACCTGCCCACTCATTGGCGCCCATCCCGGACTGATCCAGATCACTAGTTTCCGGCCCGGTCTTTTGGCAAGACTGGAAGCGATGAGGTGGAGCGAATCCAGGGAGAGATTCCGGCGGTCAACCGCTCCCCAAAAACCTGTCCCTCTTTGGATGGAACGCCAGCCGGTTGGATGGGCAGCGAGGAAGCTCTTCAGCACCTTTGCGTCGCGGGTGGGCGGACTCTGAGCTTTCGCTTTCAGATCGGTCAGCAGGACAATCGATGTGGGGAGGGCAAGTTGGCCGCCATTCTGACTAAAATACTTATCCAGCCAAAGGCGATCTTTGCCCACGGCATAGGGAGACGAGTTAATGGCGTCGAGAACCAGGACGACCTCGGTGGGAGAATCGACCTTGGCGCTCCCGCCGCTGGCGGCTTCAAAAGAAACCAGGCTCTGTGGCTGACTATTGTCGAGCAGCTTGAACTCCTCCGCTTGCAGGCCGGAGACGGGCGCGCCTGACTTATCGGAGACCACCACATCGAAGGTCAGGCTTCCTGGTAGGGCGGCGGGATCGGGTGAGCCGATCCGGCTTGCATTGAAACCCTGAGACAGTGCAGCCGCACCTGTCTGCAAAGCCGGTAGCGCCTGGGCCTGATCGATTTGACCCTGGGCAGCCAGCGGCATCCAAGGAAGAACTGCCAGAAAAGCGGCAGAAAATACGAATCTGTTCTTCATTTTTCTTTCCATTGGGCCTAATCTCATAGGTCTGTTGTTATGAATCTACCTCATTCCACGTGCAACAGCGTTCGGTCCGGCATGGGTACGGCATTAGCGGTGCCCACCGCCGCCGCTGGAACTGCCACCGCCGCTGGAACTCCCACCACCGCCGCTGGAACTGCCACCGCCACCTCCGCCATGGGAGCCGCCACCGCTGGAGCCGCCACCGCCGGAATTGCCGCCTCCACCGTGGTATCCGCCGCCTCCGGAATTGCCGCCCCCACCGCCATGGTATCCGCCGCGCGAGCCTCCGCCACTGGAGCCGCTGCTGGCCCCGCTACCGTGATAGCTGCCTCCCGAGCCTCCGCCGCCGCGATATTCTCCACCGTTGAAGCCGCCGCGATAATCTCCGCCGCTGTAGCCGCTGCCGCGATTGCCGCCGCTGGCCCCGCTAAAGTGATCAGCCCGCGACTGGAGATTACCACTGCCGTTGTTCATTGGCACGGCGATGGTCACTCTCTTGTCACCCTGCATCACCTGCCTGGCCATCGTGAAGCTCTGCGACTTATGGTCGAAGCTCAGCGGGATGCCCGCCGTCCTGGCATGCTCTCCATTGATCCCGAAGAGCGCATCCTTCATCGCAAGCGCGGTCATCGACGGAGCCTCCGCGTGGGGGAGCGCGGGATAGAATGCCTTGTTGAACTCCTTGGGGGGCCCATCAAGCAGCTGGACGGGGAGGGCTGGATCGAGTCTTGCGCGCTCCATCGCCAAGCCTTTTCTGTTGTTCACGACAAAGACCTTTTCCTTGCGGTTGATCGGGGGCCGGCCTTTGGCATCGTAGGGATGGATCGGGACGAAGGCAGTCTTGTGCCCGCTCTTGACCCAGTGGCCGGCGCCCTTATGATGCCGCTTGTGGCCTGCAACCCAAACGTAACGATGCCCCCGGTGAATCCAGCCACCAGCGTGGCAGACGGCCCAATAGTATGGGAAAGACGATGGGTTCAAATCATCAGAATATGGGTTCAACGCATCGGAATAATCGATGGTCCTCACCATGCCGGAATCGTCTCCCCAATACAAGTTGTATCCGGAAGAGTTGAGAGGATAGCAGGGAAAGAACTCGGAATAGCCAAGCGGTTCCATGGACGCGGCGGAGTCATACCCCGTCGTCGTTGCCTGATGCGAGGAGGCATCACCGGCAGGCGGCTGCGCCTCGGGTTGAAGGTTGCTCTCCTGCTCGCGCGCGAAGGCGTCATTCGGCTCCCAGCAGGTGCCATAGGGCGCGCAATCAAAGAATTTTCCCTCTCCCTCCATCTCCGCCAGTCCGGGGATGGGCTGCGTCAATCCCGAGGCCTTCATCATCGCTTCCATGGCCGCCGATCGCTGGTTGACGAGGTTTTCCACCCAGTGATCCCACTCGGCAAATGCGCCGGGATCGCCGGGGACGGCTTCTGTGACGCGGCCGCCATTGCGAAAGAAAAGTGTCTGGCCGATGGCCAGATCCTGCGGCGAGAACCCGATAATATGAAGCTCACCGCCGGGCAGCGGCGTCATTGCCATTCCATCCAGATAACTGCTGATGCGCACGTCAACCTTGTCGCGATACTTGGCGGCGAAGGTGTCCGTGGGGGTCTTCAGATAAAACCATTCGCCGGCGATATCGGGGCGAAGATGGAGTGAGACGGTGCCGCTGAGCAGCGCCATCGCGCTGTAAGGAACGCCTTCCGTGGTATGCAGATCGTTGAAGGCGAGCACCGAGTTCTCGGCCAGATAGAGGTTCGAAGCGTCTTCGAATTCGACCACCGCGCGCCCCGCGCCGGTCACCAGGTTGAAACCGGTCTCCAGCGGCAGGCCGGGAGCGGCCTTCTCCCAGCTGGCTCCCGTGCTCCGCTCCGCCTCCGGGCCCCGCTCAATCCGCACATCTCCCTCAACGCGGCTGATACGTACAATCTGCGCATAGGTGGCATCCGAATAATGATGCCCGAGAAGAAACTGCACACCTTTTAAAAGTTTTTCCGAAGAATCGCCATTCAGAATCTCCTGAATCTGCTCCAGGCCGGCGGCCTCGTCGCGGCGCAGCAGGTCGTTGAGCGCCAGCAGCTTCACGTCGTCGCTGTCGTTGTCGTGCGGCTGGACGGGCTGATTGCTCTTCGCGCGAATCTCGATCTCCAGAGCGCCGCACTCCTCGATCCAGCGGCTCTTGGGATAATCGCGGCCCAGCGCAATGCAGGTATCCAGCGCGGGCTGAGTGCGCCCCTGCTTGTTCTCGGCATAGGCCTTCCAATAGAGAGCGCCATCGGCGTGCTCGCCCTTCTGGTCAGCAACCGACGCGAAGATCGACTCCGCTTTCGCCCAGCGGCCTTCGTTGAGGGCGCTCGCTCCCTGCGCATAGAGGATGCTTTCCGGCGAACTGGTCGCAATCAGGGCGGCATCGATTCCCGGCGTCGCAATGCCCCCGGAAAAGCTCTGCCCCTGTGTGAACTGCGCAAAGCCGGCGGTAGGCGCGCACAGCAAGACGCCGAGCGGCGCGGAATATAGCATGGCTTTGATTTTCATATCGTGCCTCCAATCGGCCGTTTGTTGGCGGCCGGCTGTTGATCCGGAATCCTGGAGCGCAAGACGCGCACTTCAAAGAGCAAGCTGTCCGAGTTCATTTCCTCTTGCAGGCGAGCCAGAGCCGCGGCGTTCAATCCACCCTGGTGGTTGGCCAATTCGACGAGCAGATGATCCAGGCGAGCCAGAGCCGCAGCCAGAGCCGGATCGTCATTCTTCTCCGCATTCCGGCGGCAGACGCGATTGGCCGTCAGAAGACTGCGCGCTTCGTCGCGCAGCGGAGAGACCATCTCCTCGCTGCCGGCGTCGGCGTGCTTCAACTCGACCAGCAGCCGCTCCGAGCGCTCCAGATGGTCGCTCAATACGACGACGACAAGCCGTTGCTGAGGAGGCGTTGCTTTTTGCGGGATCGCGGTAGGATTGGCGCCTGCCGTTGTCCGTATCTGCATGTGCTCCCACACGCGCCCCGCAATGAATGCGCCCGCAACCAGCACCGCGCAGGCGGAGGCATAACTCAGGCCTCTCCATGCGCCGCTGCGCAGCCAGCTCCGCTTGCGCGCTTCATATACGGGCAGACAGGGAGCAATCGACCGCCAAACGCGCTCGCCATACGCGGCATCCCGGGCCGGAAGCTCTGCGGATTGCATCGCATCGAGATCGCTCTTGAACGCCGCAAAATCCTCGGCGCACTCCGCGCAAGCTTCAAGGTGTCGCCTGGCGTGGGCTTTGCCCTGCTTGTAGTACTGCTCGGTCATTTCCTCTTCATTCAAGTGCTTCATCGCTTCACCCTCAAGGCAGCCAATCGTATCCGCAGTTTCTTCACGGCGCGAAAGACCGCCTGCTTAGCCGCATTGGGCGCGATGCCCAGCGCGGCGGCAATCTCTTCCGCGGTGCAATCTTCCATGTGTCGCAGCACAAAGGCCGTTCGCTCCGCCGGTGTCAGGCGTTGCAGCGCACTTTGAAGCAGCGCTCCAATCTCGCCGCTCAGCAGCAGCCGGTCAGGCCGGACGGCGGTATCCGCCACCTGCACCTCGTCCTGCTCCGGATCGGCCGACCCGGCCACTCGGCTGGAATCGACTGCCGGGCGGCGGCTGATTCTGTCCAGTGCGCCCCGCACCGCGATGCGGTAAATCCATGTGCCAAAACTCGACCGGGCCTCAAAGCTCTCCAGCTTTTGATACCCGCGCAGAAACGCCTCCTGCACCACATCCTCTGCATCGGCTTCATTGCCGGTGATCCGGAATGCAACCCGAAAAAGGCTGTGGCTATGGCGCACGACCAGCGCCCCATAGGCCTCTTTGTCTCCAGCCAGAATGGCCCGGACCGCGGCGTGATCGTTCTTGCCCATGCGAACCATTAGACAGCATTTCGCCGGTTGCGGTTAGGAGAGATTGAACAAAGGAATCGCCAAGCGCCTCAACCGCCCGCCGGTTCGCTGACACTGGACGGCATGGAGGCAGACCGCAGTCAGGCTCCTGTTGTGTTGGACAAGAGTGAAAATCGCCTTATGGTACAGGATGGGTATCCATTTGACTTAAGGATTCTCTTATTAGTTTTGAAAGGGCGCGACTTTTTTCACCTGCCCTGAGCGCAGCTGAAGGGTGCCGCAAGTGCTGCAAAATCAACGCAAGCTTTGTCCCGGAGGCGACATGTGGCCGACGACTTGTCGCCGTCCAATTGAGGATCTCTTCCTGAGGATTCGCTGCCCGCAAGCTCCCCTACTGTCCGTCCAAAATTCCTTTCAGTGCTGCCCCTCAGTTCAAAATCAAGCCCTCATTCAGACTGGATGACATTTTGACACTCCGTTTCACGCCCATCTTGGATAGAATAGCTGGCAGAGGGCGAGGTCGATGCGGCAGGAAATACTGGCGCCACAGGAGGGTTCCGAGAAATTTGCCCGAAAGAGCAAGCGGGAACTGTTTCTCGACCGGATGGAGCAGGTGGTGCCATGGGAAGAGTTGTTGGCTCTTGTGGAGTCGCATGATCTACCAGCAGGCAGCAGTCAGCCTTCGGTAGGCCTGCCAATCCTGCTGCGAATCTACTTCGTACAGCAGTGGTTCAATCTCTCGGACCCCGGCGTGGAGGAGGCACTCTATGAGTCGCCCGTGCTGCGCAGCTTCGTTGGAGTCGATCTTGGCGTGGCTCCCGCGCCAAACGAGGCGGCGATCCGCCATTTTCACCAACTGTTGGAAGAGCGCGATTTGGGCGGCGAGATACTCGTTAGGGTGAACACTTCTCTTGCCGAGCAGGGTATCCGTATCACAATCGGGAAAAATGCGGATGCTACGATCCACGAGGAGTCCTCTTCCACCGACTACGCTGCGGGTGAGCACGAGCAGCCCGGAGACGGCGACAAAAAGGCTGCCGAGACCGGCGCGCATATTGGAGCGCCTGGCGCGGAGATGATCAGAAGTCGGACCAAAGCCAAAGGAACGGACATAGCTGATCCTCTCTTCCCTGGCACAGGCGACTTGTACATAGCGGTCATCAGCCCGGACGCGCAGCGCCGCAGCGCCGCATTACGGGCTTTGGAAGAGTGCCATGCCGGCAAAATCCAGGAGTTCCTGTCCTATCCTTCCGATCTCGAAAATGCGCCCCGGACTCTAAATCGCGACTTTGACATAGTCCTCGTCGACCTGGACACTAATCCGAAACTCGCCCTCGATCTGGTGGAAACGATCAGCGTCCGCGGCTTGGCAATCGCAATGGTTTACTCGGCGCAGGCCGATTCAGACCTGTTGCTCAGAACCATGCGTGTCGGCGCTCGCGAGTTTCTCACCCTGCCCTTCTATCCCGGCGCCATGGCCGACGCTCTGGTTCGGGCATCGGCCCTTCATTCGGTGACCCGCCCACAGGAAAAGGCCGACGGCAGGTTACTCGTATTTCTCGGTGCTAAAGGCGGTTCCGGAGTCACTACCCTGGCCTGCAATTTTGCTGTTTCGCTGGCCCAGGATTCAGGACAGAAAACCCTCTTGATCGATCTCAACCTCCCGCTCGGTGATGCGGCGATAAACCTCGGTATCAAGCCTCGATACTCGACCGTGAACGCTCTTCAGAATTCCAGCCGGCTCGACGCGAGTTTTCTCTCCACCATGTTGATAAGGCATAGTTCCGGGCTATCGGTACTCGCGGCGCCCAGTGAATTGACCACCGCACAGTTCTCCGATGAAGCCGTCGACAAGCTGCTAAAGGTCGCGTGTGAGGAGTTCGATTATGTGGTGGTCGACGCAGGATCGAGACTCGATCTGCAGCATTCACATCTCTTTGAAGAATCCGCCACCATTTATCTGGTCACGCAGATCGGCATTCCCGATCTGCGCAACTCTAATCGCTTGATTTCACTGCTCTCCACCGCCGGTAGCCCCAAACTCTCGATTGTGATCAACAGATACGACCCTCGCAGCCTGGAAATCGACGAGGGGCATATTACAAAAGCGCTCACCAGACCGGCTGATTGGAAGATTCCCAACAACTACGTCGCTGTGCGGCGGATGCAGAACACTGCGACCTCACTCATGGAAGATGACTCGGAGATTTCAAGGGCGATCCGGCAGATGACCAGAGCCGTTAGCGGCCAGCCCGCCATCCCGGAAAAGAAAAAGGGGTTCAGCTTCTTTCGCTAAGGAATCTATATGATCGAGACCGTGTGGTTGTGGTTTGGCCGGAACGTAGCGCTGGCCTTCGGAACGTAGCGCCGGTCTCCAGACCGGCTGTCCCGCGGGCGTCCACGCCCGCATTTGTTCAGGAACAATGACGAAATCGCACAGTCTCAGCACCAGCTGATTACGCGGATTCTGGCGTTCGCTTATGCCAATAAGTGCAGAATTATTTCAAGAAACCAATGCCCATGTACCGTTTCACACCCTGCTTGAGTAGAATACTTGGCAGAGGGCGATGGCGATGGGGCAGGATATTCCGGTATCACAGGAGGGTTCCGGGAAGAGGGCGGCCGAACGTGATTCCCAAATGCAACAGTCCGGAGAGGGCGACCGAAAGGACGTTGAGACGGGTGCGCATATCAGCGTGAATGGCGCGGAGACAGCCTCGCCCGTGGCGCAGGAGACGGCCAGCCGTCTGACCAGGGCCAGAGTCATGGAGGTCGTTGATCCTGCCTTCCATCGCGCAGGCGTCTTGTCCGTTGCGGTCATCAGCCCGGACGAGAAACGCCGCAGTGCCGCATTGCACGCTTTGGGCGAGTGCCAGACTGGCCCAATCCAGGAGTTCGTCTCCTATCCTCCCGACCTCGACGATGCACCACGGACCATCAATTGCGACTTTGACGTAGTCCTCGTTGACCTGGACAGTGACCTGAAGTACGCCCTTGAACTGGTAAGGAGCATCTGTATCAATGGCTTGGCAACCGTAATGGTCTGTTCGGCGCAGGTCGATTCAGACCTGTTGCTTCGATCCATGCGTGCGGGCGCTCGCGAGTTTCTCACTCTGCCCTTCGATCCCGGTGCCATGGCCGAGGCTCTGGCTCGGGCCTCGGCCCTACGTTCGGCGTCCCGCCCAGCGAAGAGGGCGGAAGGCAGGTTACTCGTATTTCTCAGCGCCAAAGGCGGTTCTGGAGTCACTACCCTGGCCTGCAATTTTGCTGTATCGCTGGCCCAGGAATCCGGGAAGAGAACCCTTTTGATCGATCTCAATCTCCCGCTGGGGGGCGCGGCGATCAACCTCGGAATCAAGGCTGAGCACTCCATTGAGAACGTTTTTCAGGATTTCAGGCGGCTCGATTCGAGTTTTCTCTCCAGCTTGCTGGAAGAGCATGCCTCCGGGTTATCCGTACTCGCAGCGCCCAGCGAACTAGCCCCCACACAGGTCTCTGAGGATGCCATCGACACGCTTCTGGAAGTCGCCCTCCAGAACTTCGATTATGTGGTGGTCGACGCCGGTTCGAAGCTCAACCTGCAACATACGCTTCTCTTTGATGAATCCGCCACCATTTATCTGGTCACGCAGGTCGGCCTTGCGGAACTGCGTAACTCAAATCGCATGATTTCACTCCTATCCACCGCCGGCAGCCCCAAACTCGAAATCGTGATCAACCGATACGACCCTCTCAACCTGGAGATCGCCGAAGAGCATATTACCAAGGCTCTCACCAGGCCGGCTGAGTGGAAAATTCCCAACGACTACGCCGCTGTCCGGCGGATGCAGAGTACAGCGACCTCACTCATGGAAGATGACTCGGAGATTGCAAGGGCGATCCGGCAGATGACAAAAGCGGTTTGCAGCCAGCGATTCCGGAAAAGACATAGCGGCAGCTCTTTTCGGTAGGGAAAGGCCTGCCAAGCCACACTTGTGCGCCGCAAGGGCTAATCCATCGCCTATGGCTCGTCAATAGAGCGATCTGCTTTCAAATCAAACAGAAGACCTGTGTAGTCGCAAGAACTTCAAATATCAAAACAAATCAATAAGGCAACGTGCTAAGGAACCTCTGCGCTGGTTGCTCAGTTTCCCACCCTTGCCACGAGGAGACTGTGACAAGGATGGGGTGCCCGTACGAATTTCACCGAGGTGTGGTCAGATTGTCATTGGACCGCGATGCCGCTGACCAACGGGCTCTGGACCGCTCCGGAGCTGAACTGAATCACGATTTGCCCGCTGCTGTTGGCTGTGGTAGTGAAGGATTTTTGGACGGCCATGAACTGGCCGCCCGCCGCCGCGTACACGTCGTAGTTGGTGAGCACCTGTGTCCCATTGATGAGCACGTTGAA
>PLCS01000002.1:0-140 GCA_003134855.1 Acidobacteriaceae bacterium | reverse complement strand
GATGTGTATCCGGGAATGGTGTAGGTGAATGAGCCGTAGCGCTGGCTTTGCAGTACGGTCTGCGGGGGCACGGTCCCGGACAGCAAGGAAGTAGTGACGGCGTTGGTATAGGTCAACGCAGTGCCGCCGCTGAAGTCTTC
>PLCS01000014.1 GCA_003134855.1 Acidobacteriaceae bacterium | reverse complement strand
ACTTTTCACCGATCTATTAACCAGTGCGAGTACATATAACCCGGGATTTCCATTTTGCTTTCCCATCGACGACAGTATACCGCCAATTGCCGCTGCTGCGATCTTTTTCTGCATTCGTTCCAGAGCCAAAGAGCCGGATGCGCCCGGCAGGGCCATTGCCAGACCCCAAAGGCCATGATTTGCCCCAGTCTCACAAATCCGCTGACTCGCTAACCTGCTATCACCGAGAAGGGGTGGATAACTTGCTGCCTCTTTCAAAGAATTATCTGTCTCACCCGTTATCCTAAGGTCAGCCGTGACCTCGACCCGACTCACTCCCGCCCAGCGCCTGCGCCGGATGCACGATCAACTGGCAGAGACGTATGGTCCCCAGCACTGGTGGCCGGCCGAGACTCCTTTTGAAATGATCCTCGGCGCTTACCTCACCCAGAACACCGCCTGGAAGGCCGTCGAGCGCTCTCTGGCCAACCTGCGCGCTGCCGGCGCACTGACCGTGGACGGTCTGCGCTCCATCCCTCTGGAAGAGTTGCAGCGACTCATTCAACCCTCTGGCTTTCCCACTCGCAAGGCACCCGCGCTCAAGGCATTTGTCGCAATGCTCGACGCCGAATTCAGCGGATCGCTGGAAAACCTTGCCGCCAGCCCCACGGACACTCTGCGACGACGCCTGCTCTCCCTGCCCGGCGTGGGTCCGGAGACCGCCGACGCGATCCTGCTCTACGCCCTCGGCCATCCCGTTCCCGTCGCCGACGAGTACCTGCGCCGCATTGCCGAGCGCCACCGGCTTCTGAAGCCTACGCCCGGCCGCAATCGCAAGGGGTATAACTCCCTGGCCGATCTCACCCGTCAGGCCTTCGCCACCGACGCCACGGAGAACCAGGCGCAGCTCTTCAATGAGTTTCATGCTCTCACGGTCGCCGTGGGCAAGGCTCACTGCGGCAGAACTGCTCGTTGCGCCGATTGTCCACTGGCCGGGGATCTGCCCGCCGGCGGCCTTCCGCGTTACGATTGATTAACATCATGTTGGAGGGAAGCGAATCGATGGGAGAATCCGGCTCGACCATGCAGCTCACCCGCGCCGCCGACTATGGGGTGCGCGTAATGATCCATCTGGCCACGCTGCCCGCTCATCAGCGCACGCGCCTGCCCGCGCTGGCCCGCGCCACCGGTGCGCCGGAGAGCTTTCTTTCCAAGGTTCTGCAAGCCTTGTGCCGCGCCGGATTTCTTGTTTCCCGCCGCGGCCAGTCGGGAGGCTTTGAGATGCTTCCCGCCGGTCGCCAGGCGTCGGTTCGCACGGTGATCGAGGCGATTGAAGGTTCCATCTGCCTGAACCTCTGCCTCGTCTCCGGAGCCTCCTGCAGCCGCAAGTCAATCTGCCCCGCGCACCCCGTTTGGGTGAAAGCGCAGGAGGCCATGTTGGGTGTCCTGAACACAGCATCCATCGCCGATCTGGCGATGGATGCGGTTGCTCCGCAGGCGCGGGTCATCGCCAAAAGCTCCGAACCTGCCTGAGACGCGATTGCCGCCACCTCACCCAAGCAACTGCTTGGCCACCTTGATGTACAGCTCGACCGCCTCCAGCAGTTCCTTCTTCGCCAGCTTCTCAAAGGGCGTGTGGGCCACGTGAATCGACCCCGGTCCCAGCAGCAGCGGCTCGCCCCAGTTGGAAAGCTGCGGAATATCTGTGGAGAATTTGGCGATCATGGTGGGTAGACCCTCGACGGCGCGCAGGCGAACGAAGGGGGTGTCGAGCGTGAACTCCACCTCGGCCTTGTCGCCCGCGATTTCTGTCAACTGAGCGCGCACCGGCCCCGAGTCGGTTACCGTGCGCACCAACACCTGCGCCTCGGCCTTGTCGGCGATCACGTTGGGCGCGTGGCCGCCGTGAATCTGGCCGATGTTCAGCGTGCTGGGGCCAATGCCCTCCAGCTCAGCGAGCGGCATCGTCAGCACTTTTGCCAGCACTTCAATGAGCTTGTGTACCGCGCTTTCGCCCAGTTCGGGATAGGCCGAGTGGGCCATCTTGCCGGTGGACTTGAATGCCGCGCGCAAAGCGCCCTTCGAGGCCAGCGCCAGGCGGTTGTCGGTTGGCTCGCCGTTGATGAGGAAGCGGCTGCCCCTGGGCGTCAGATTGGCGGCGATGGCGCCGGCCGAATCGCGCTCTTCGCCCGCGACAAACAGCATCCCAATCCGAAATCCCATGGCGCGCAGCGCCTCGGCGGCGGCCACCTGCGCGGCCAGGATGCCTTTGGCGTCGCAAACGCCGCGCCCGTAAAGGAACTCCTCATCCTCACGGAAAGGAATGTAAGGCGGCACGGTGTCCATGTGGGTGGAGAAGACCAGATCGGGCCTCTCGCCGGCCGTACCAGCATAGACGTTCCAGCGCGGGCCGCCGCCGGCGTTCTCCCTCGGCTGGTCGACAGGCGTCTTTTCCACGGCCCAGCCGCGTGCGCCAAGAAAATCTGCCAGAAAATCGCCCACCGCCCCCTCGTGGTAGGTAGTGGATTCGATCTCGCACAATTGACGAGTAAAGCGAATGGGATCAAGTTCATTCACGGCGGAGAAATTCGGCGGAAGATCATTCATCATACTGCCAGAATACCTTAATCTGTGCTTGCCCTACTCGGTTACGCCGGAGTCGGGCCTCGCGGCGGCGGGCTGCGGTATCTCGCTTTGGGACTCTCCGCGGGAACGCCCCCGATATAAAGAAATCTTTATGGTATGCGCGTAGAATGGAGTATGGAATGACCACGACAGCATCAGCTACCGAACCGATACAATGGCCGCTCCTTCTTCGCGCCAATCACTTATTTAACTGTCAACTCGAGCCATTGCATACGGCGCTCGCCGGTTGGCTGAAGGAGCACTGTTCATGACTCCCGTCAGCGATTTCGCCCTCGATACTCTGCACGATACGGCCACTGAGATTTTTACCGGCGCTATTAAGGCCTGCAGTATTGCCTCAGCCTTCGACCGCCGCCTCCGCTTTGAGGGCGACACGCTGCATCGCCTCCTGCCCGATGGCAGCGGACCGGAGACGATCTGTCTCTCCCATTACAAGAAGATTTTTGTCATCGCACTGGGCAAGGTGGCCGGTCCCATGCTTGATGTGCTGCTCAATCGTATGAGCCGCCGCAATGGCCTGCGCGGCATCTGCTGCTCCAACCAGCTTCCCAGGAGCCGCGACTGGCGCTTCCGCTACTTCGAAGGCGGACATCCTACGCCCAACGAAAACTCCTTCGCCGCGGCCCGCGCCGCGCTGGCCATGCTGCGCAAGGCCCGCAAAGACACGCTCGTCTTCTTCCTCATCTCCGGGGGTGGCTCGGCCCTCTTCGACCTGCCGCTTGATCCGAGCATCTCGCTTGACGACACCATTGCCTTTCATCAGTTACTGCTCGCCTCGGGCGCGCCCATCAGCGAGATCAACACCATGCGCAAGCATTTCTCCGCAGTCAAAGGCGGGCGGCTGGCCATCGCCGCGCCTGAGGCGGCCAAGGTCAGCCTGCTGCTGCCCGACGTGCCGCTGCGCTCGCTTGACGCGCTCTCCTCCGGTCCCACGTCGCCCGATCACTCCACCGTCGCCGATGTGCGCGCCCTGCTGGAAAAGTACGATTTGGCGCCCAAACTTCCGCCTTCCATCCGCACATTCTTCGAGCGCGAAGACCTGCCCGAATCGCCCGGTAACAAGCGCTGGCGTCCGCCTTTCTTCGCCAAGTTGCCCAGGCTGGGCGCCATGCCCGCGCGCCGCATCACCACAGCCGCCTCCATGAGCGAAGAGGATGCACCCTTCCGCGATTCGGTCTTCGAGATTCTCCTTTCCAGCCACGACCTGGCGGAGAATGCCCGTCTGCTGGCGGAGAAGGCCGGCTTTCACGCGGAGGTCGACAATACGTGCGACGACTGGGATTACGCCGATGCCGCCCGCTACCTGCTGGAGCGCTTCCACGAACTGCGTGCCAACCATCCGAAGCTCTGCCTGATTTCGGTCGGCGAGGTCACGGTCACCCTCGACCGCGCGCCCGGCGCCGGAGGCCGTAACCAGCAGTTTGTCATGGAGTGCGCGCTGGAGCTGGAGAGCTATCCGGGCGAACGGCTGACCGTGCTCAGCGCCGGTTCCGATGGCATTGACGGCAACACCCGGTCCGCCGGCGCCGTCGCCGATCCCACAACCGTCGCCCGCGCCCACTCCTTCGGATTCCACCTGAAGTCCTCGCTGGCCGCCTTCGACGCCTGTCCCATGTTCACCGCCTTGGGAGACGCCGTAGTCACCGGGTCCACCGGCCAAAACCTGCGCGACCTGCGCCTGCTGATCGCCGATAACGAATAGCACGGCCCGCGCGCGCCCGCACCTTCCGCAGAGTTACTGTTGTTTGGACGGCAATTGCCGTGAGCGCCGTGACCACCTGACCTTATCTCTTTCATGTATACTGGCACGCGAGAGGCGGCTGCGCGGCGTTGCGTCACTGTGGCCCTGAACAAGAGGAACTCGATACATGAATACGAAAACTCAAAAACTGACATTTTTCGAGAAGACCGGCTACGCCTTCGGCGATGCGGCCTCCAATCTGTTTTGGATGACCTTTATTTATTTTCAGAGCAAGTTTTATACCGACGTCTTTTTCTATACTCCCGATGCCAAATTGGAAGACACTCTGCTGAAGAAGCTCGCGATCCTCCTTCTGTTGACGCGGTTTTTCGACATGGGATTCGACCTCTTCATGGGTGTGATGGGCGACCGGACCAATACGCGCTGGGGCAAGTTCCGTCCCTACCTACTCTGGTTCGCGGTTCCCTTCGGCATCATCAGCTTTCTCACTTTTACTACGCCAGGATTTGGCCCAAACGGAAAGCTGATATACGCCTACATCACTTTGAGCCTGATGATGATGGTCTATTCGGCAATCAACATTCCGTATTCGGCTTTGATGGGCGTGATCTCTCCCGATTCCCAGGAACGCACCAGCGCCTCATCCTACCGCTTTGCTTTTGCCTACGGCGCGGGTCTGGTGGTTCAATTCTCGACGCTCTATCTGGTGGATTACTTCGGGCGGGTCAAGCCGGAGATGGGCGGAGTGTTGCTGGCCGCGGCCAAGGCTCACGGCTATCAACTGACAATGGGCCTCTATGCCGTTGCGGCCACCGCGCTCTTCTTCCTCACCTTCGCGCTGACCAAAGAACGCATACAGCCGGCCCCGCAGAATACATCTCTTGGTCGTGATCTCTCCGACCTGGCAACCAATCTGCCGTGGCTGATCCTCTTCTTCACCGGAACGCTGACCGTCTGCTCGGTGGCCATTCGCAGCGGCGCAATCCTCTATTACTTCCAGTACTACGTCGGCAATGAAAAGCTGTCCGTCGCCTTTATGGTCGCCGGAACATTACTCGCACTACTGGGATCGATCGCCATTCAGCACGTCACAAAGGTTTCCGGCAGGAAGGCGACTTACATAGGCCTCGCCGTAATGGGAGCAATTTTCCTTGTCGTTTCTTACTGGGTCAGGCCGGAGCAAATCGCTCTGATGTTTGTCTTCCAGGTGCTTTACAGCGCGGTAACTGGACCAACCTCCGCCGTGTTGTGGGCAATGTTCGCCGACTCGGCCGATTACTCGGAGTGGCGCACGGGACGCCGCGCCACCGGCCTCATCTTCTCGGCGGCGGGTATGTCGAACAAGCTCGGCTGGGCGATTGGCGGTCCAGTCGCCGTCTGGCTGCTCGCCAGCTTTGGCTATCAGGCCGGCGTAGCGCAGACGCCGCACGCACTGCACGGAATTATGCTGCTGTTTACCGTCATTCCCGCCATCGGCTTTCTGCTGACTGGCCTGGGCATGATCTTCTATCCGCTCAACGAAGCCCAGATGAAGAAGATGCAGGGCGAGTTACAGGTAAGGCAGGCGAAGGGCGAAGAGATGGCGTCCGCCTGAATGCGGCACAGTGAACAAAAAGAGGATTGATTGCCAATGCAATTCGGATACTTTGACGACGCGAACAAAGAGTATGTAATTACTCGTCCCGACACTCCCCGATCGTGGAGCAACTATCTGGGCTCGACGGAATATGGCGCCATCATCACCAATAACGCCGGCGGATACAGTTTCTATCAATCGGCGGCCATGGGGCGTTTCATGCGGCTGCGCTTCAACGCCGTCCCGATGGACCAGACGGGCCGTACCATCTATCTGCATGACCACGACAGTAAGGATTACTGGTCGGCGTCGTGGCAGCCTGTCGGCAAGCCGCTCGATCAGTACAAGTCGGAGTGCCGCCACGGCAGCGCCTATACGGTCATTGCGTCGGAGTATGCCGGCATACAATCCGAGACCACTTACTTTGTTCCGCTGGGAAAGACCTTCGAGTGCTGGCATGTGAAGCTCACTAACTTAGGCGAAAAGCCGCGCGAGTTAAGCGCTTTCACTTACGTGGAGTATGCCGGAAACTGGTCCGCCGCCGATGATCTGATCAACCTGCAATACACGCAGCATACTGTAAAAATGGAGGTCGAGGATAACATCATCGACCACGGGACCAACGTCAATATTCCGCTCATGCCGGATAACTTCGCGGAGAAGGATCAAGGGCGTCATACCTTCCAGGCGTTAGTGGGCGCCGAAGTGATCGGTTATGATACGGACCGCTCCGCCTTCATCGGGAGTTATAGAGGTTATCATAATCCCTCGGTTGTCGAGCAGGGACGATGCATAAACTCGCTGGCCGTAGGCGACAACGCCTGCGGCACACTGCAAGCCAGAATCACTCTAGCGCCCGGAGAGACCAGGGAGTTTCTTGTCCTGATGGGCATTGGCCGGGCACGCGAGGAGGGGAAAGCGGCGGCGGCGGAATTCGGCAGCATGAAAAAGGTCCGCGAGGAGCTTGCCAAGGTCAAGAGTTACTGGCATGAGCGCCTCGCCGGACTTACGGTGGAAACGCCGGACGCCGAGTTGAACAGCACGCTGAATATGTGGGGCCCTTTCAATTGCCTGATCACCTATGCCTGGTCGCGAGCGGCCAGCTTGATTTACGCGGGGGAGCGCGACGGATTGGGTTTTCGGGACACGGTCCAGGATATGTTAGGCGTGATGCACACCATTCCCGAAGAAGCCGGCCAACGTTTGGAATTGATGATCACCGGGCAGGTTTCGACCGGTGGCGCAATGCCAGTCGTGAGGCAGTTCGACCATCACCCAGGGAACGAAAAAGCTCCGCGGGAAGAAGAGTACCGCTCCGACGACTGCCTGTGGCTCTTCAATGCGATTCCGGCCTACGTGAAGGAGAGCGGCGACCTGGATTTCTATCAAAAGGTATTGCCGTATGCCGACCAGGGAGAAGATACCGTACTGGGCCATATGAAACGCGCGATCCAGTTCAATCTGGAGCGCAGCGGGGCGCATGGCCTGCCCTGCGGCTTGTCCGCTGATTGGAACGACTGCATTCGCTTGGGGCAGCAGGGGGAATCGATTTTCGTGGCCTTTCAATTGCGCTACGCCCTGCGAGTCTATCTGGAGATCTGCCGGTTGCTGACTTTGAAAGAAGAAGAACAATGGGCAGAGGATGAGTTAGCGAAGTTAGACAAACGTCTGGAAGAAGATGCGTGGGACGGAGAATGGTATTTACGCGCCTATCGCGCCGATGGTTTCAAGTTCGGCTCGAAGGAAAGCGCCGAAGGCAAGATCTTTCTCAATCCTCAATCGTGGTCGCTGATCAGCGGACATGCCGATCCTGAACGGGCGGCGCGGTCGATGCGGTCGGTGCGCGAGCGCCTGGCCACGGAGTTTGGCCTGATGATTTGCGACCCGCCTTATGTGCACACGGACTTCCACGTGATGCGGGCCGCGCTGTTCAATGCGGGCTTGAAGGAGAACGGCAGCATCTTCACGCATACGCAGGGCTGGGCGGTGATCGCGGAGACGCTGCTAGGCCACGGCGATCTGGCCTACGAGTATTTCCGATCCTATCTGCCCGCCGCCTATAACTCGCGCGCGGAGGTCCGGCAGATTGAGCCTTACGTTTACTGCCAATTTACACACAGCAAATACAGTCCGCGCTTCGGTGCCTCGCGCGTTCCCTGGCTGAGCGGCTCCGCTGCCTGGTCGTTTTATGCGGCCACCCAGTACATTCTCGGATGCCAGCCGGAGTATGGCGGCCTGAGAATCGATCCCTGCATTCCTTCCGCATGGAAAGAATTCAAAATGGCTCGCGTCTTTCGCGGAAAGAAACTGACTATCGAAGTTAAAAATCCTGCAGGAGTGCAAAAAGGCGTGAAAAAGCTTGTTCTCAACGGGAGACAGTTGGAGGGTAACTTGATTCCAGCGGAGATGCTGCTTGATGAAAACCAGGTGGATGTGGAGATGGGGTAAAGCGACGCAGGCAATCGGCAGTCGCGCCTGACCATCGGTCTTCCCAGCTTTTACGGCAGCGGCAACTGCGCGCGCATGGCGGTCACTTCGTCGTGGGTTGCATCGGCAGCGGTGCGGCGGTCGGGGTAGACGTGCGGCTCGCCAAAAGTTACCTTCGCCGAGAAGCCGGGTGTGTTCAGCGTCATCAGCAGATGGGTGATAAAGAGCGTGTCATCTCCCCAGCAGAGCTTCGCCTCCGGTGTGCCGTCCTCGATGATGTAGCGCACGGCGGCGGAGGTAATCTGCGCGCCGGCTACGGTGGCCGGGTCGATCAGACGGGAGTGGAAGCGCAACACCTTGCTGCCATCGGTGCTGGTGCCCTCGGGAAAGAGCAGCAGAGGCATCGGCAGCTTGAGCCGCTCGGTCATTTGCTCGCTCACCGCGTTGGCGCTGGCCAGGCTCGACCGGTCCAGGAAGATGGTGCCACCCACGCGCGCCGCCTTGCCGAAGAATGGCCAGCCGCCGATCTCCACCTTGGCGACAAAAAAGCAGGGCATAGCCGCCGAAAGAACGAGAATGTCGATGTAGCTGAGGTGGTTGGCAACCACCAGCCCATGGGTGGGCGGAGTGCCTTCCACGCGATAACGAATGCCCACGCCATTCAGAATACCGAGGCATGTCTGCTGCACCCACAGGGCGCGTTTTTCCAGCGTAAGAGGGCCACGGAGCCGCAGAATCCAGAAGCGAACAATGGACAGGGCTAGAGCGAATCCCAGCGCCACAGCGCGCCGGAAGGCAAGAAAGCTCATGTGGTCAGCGGGGCCAGAAAGCGATTGCGCGCCGAGGACGAGAGCAATCTAAGATCGAGCAGAGTAAGGAAATCGATGGTGCCAAAATCCCGGTCCCATGCCGGCGGTCCGCAGATGCGCGCGCCGATGGCCAGATAGGTCTTCAGCAGCTTGGGCACCTTGAATGGAGTTCGCAACGACAGGTCATCTGTTTGGGGCGGCAACTGTGAGTGCCGGCTCCCTGGCTCGCTGGGACATACATAAGCGGTGGTAGGCTCAGTCTCGAACTCCGGTGAAACCCTGTACTGCTCAAGCTGGCGATACACCTGCCAACCTTCCGCCGGGTCTTTCGAAGTCAATGACGAGCAACCGATCAGGTAACGCAATCCCATGTCGTTAGCATACTGTGCGATACCCCTCCACAGCAAGGTGAGCACCTCCGGCGTGCGGTGTTCGCGATCGATCGAGGCGCGGCCCAACTCCAAGATGCCAGCTCTTAGCGGCTCATAGGATGCAAAATTGAACTCCCGCTCAGAGTAGTAGCCCAGGTTGCGCAAGGCGGTCGCGCCGGACTGCATCCGGTACGTGCCCACGACGCGCCGAGAGGGATTGCTCTCCATCTTATCCTCCACCAGCAGATGCTCGCAGAAGAGGTCGAAGTTGTCCGTATCGAGTCCGGTTTGGTACGAACTCGTAAGCCCCTCGTTCAACTCGATATTGAAGACTCTGAAGCGCAGCCGGCAGGCGGCCTCGCGATCTTCAGCCGTTTCAGCCAGCCGCAGCCGGTAGCGGCCCACCTCGGCGCGTATGCGCGGTTTGCGCGGCTCCAGAGGCCGCGATGGGATAAATGCAGGAAAGTCAAGCTCCGCCAGTGAGGCGGAAGCAACGGCTAATTTCAACGGAACCGTAGGACGAGCGTCGGCGATCACGGAAACAGTATCCGCCGGGAACTGTAAAAAGAAGGTCAAAGTGATGCAAAGAACGTGCAAATATCTTTTTCAATCTGTAACTCGGCGGTAACACTACAAATCAAGGAGTAGGAATACTCGCGTCATATCCTAATTCGTGTATACCCGCACATAATCCACCTGCATCCCCGAGGGAAAGACCGTGGTCGCATCGGGAGAGCCGGGCCAATTGCCCCCAACGGCCAGATTCAGGAGGATAAACTCCGGACCTGAATCGAAGGGCCATGTGCCGGTCTGCGTGCTGTGCGTGAAGGTGGCATAGATGTTGGTCGGAGCGTCCACATAGTACTGAATCTGCCCCTTGGTCCAGATCATGCCGTAAGTATGCCAGGCCGCGGCGGAGAAGGCCGCCGGATGATATTGGATGCCGCCATTCAGATTGGTTCCATGAATCGAGCCTTGAACCCAGTCGAAGCCCTCGTTCTGCGGATTGCTGCCGTTGATGTGCTCCATCACGTCCAGTTCGCCGCAGGCCGGCCAGTTGACGGTGGCGATGCTGTTGCCCAACAGCCAGAAGGCGGGCCACATGCCCTGCGACTCGGGCAGCATCATGCGCGCCTCAATGCGGCCATACTGAAAACTGAAGAGGCCCTGGGTCTTCAGCCGGGCCGAGGTGTAGACTCCGGCCGAGGGCTGACGGGCCACAATGTGCAGGATGCCGCTCGGGTCCGTGTAGGCGTTGGGCTTGGCGGGGTCGCAGGGCGCGGCGGCCGAGCCCCAGGCGCAGTAGTTTTCCAGCTCCTGGTTGCCGAAGCCGCTGTTGCCGGTGTCGTAGGTCCATACCTGCGGATTCGGCTGCGCGCTGGCGCTGGTCGCGTTGTTGAATTCGTCGCCCCACACCAGCGTTCCCGAAGGAATGTCGGGCTTGAAAACCTGGCTTGCGGTGCCGCTAGGCGCATCGCCGGGAGCAATGGCAATCGCTTGCACAGTGAGATTCGAGGCCACCAGGAACGGCCCCTCGTAGGGGAGCGTCAGCGAGGAGTATTGGTCGGGTATACCGCCGTCGAGTGTGTAATAGAGGGTTGTGCCGGAGGCCGTCGAGGAAATCGATACGATGATGGCGCCATTCTGTGCTGATGTGGTGGAGATGGTGGGCGTCGGCGACAGGGTTGTCGTGCCGGTGCCGATGCTAGAGACGGTTGATCCTCCACCGCATCCGCAAAGCAATACGCCCGATAAAGCAATCGCCGCCAATAGAGCGGCGCTCCCTGGCTTATCCTTCGCCACAGTTGCACTCATTCGCTCTCTCCCCGACCTCACGCCAACGCGGCGCGCAAGAACTCATCTCAGGTTGAAGTATAGCGCCGAACGAAAAAAAGTCCGGCCGGAGCCGGGCCTTTTCCGCGCCAAACCGGCGCTTAGAGCTTCTCGTAGAAATCGCAAACGGAGCACGAGATGTAAACGCCGCCGGGCACGCCGCGTTCGCGGTCCTTCACGCGCTTGACGATGCGCGTCGGCTTGCTGCACTTGGGACAGTCGGTCGACTTCGTCGTGTCCATTACCTTCTTGCGGTCACCTGTTTTGGCTATCTTGGCCATCGGTAGGGTAGTTCTCCTTCTTCAGTGTGTCTCTGCACACACGCGCAAGAAACCTGCGCGCGGCTTCAACGTCGCGGCCACTCGCTTGCCTCTCCATGCAAAAATCTTGCCGGGAGACGGCGGGACTCGCTCTTCCAGTCTACATGATGGCCGCACGCTGCATCTTGCCGGCTTAATGCGCCGCTGTTTGTCCACGTTCCACTCGCAGCATGGGTGAGTGGCCGGCGGCCTGCGCGCCGCGAATCACATGGGGCGTGATGATAATCAGCAGCGTCGCGTAGTTTTTCTGTGTGTCTTTGCCGGTCAGATTATTCATGCCCGGAATCTCGCTGATTCCCGGCACACCGCTGATGGCGCGACTCTCGGTTTTGTCCAGTTCGCTGACTACCTCCACAGCCTCGCCCGGCTTTACCGTTACCACTCCGGACCAGGCGCGATTGCTGAGCACCGGATTGCCGTTGACTGACGTTCCGGCCAGGGCATCGATCTTCATGTCGATCTTGAGCGCCACTTCGCTGCCGCGCATCACTCTGGGCGTCGCCTTCAGGGTCAGCCCCAGATCCTGGTACTGCACCTGGGGAATATTCGGCACGCCGCCGTAGGAAGCCAGCAGCGAAGAAAGGCTGCTGGAACTTCCCGCGCCGGTGAGTCCGGGAATCGTGGGCACGCTGCCGGCAATGCTCGAGTACGAAGAGGTCTGGATGGGATAACGCATGCCGGTCTTCAGCGTTGCATCCTCGCCGTCGCCCAGCCGC
Source organism: Acidobacteriaceae bacterium (assembly GCA_003134855.1). Classification (GTDB taxonomy): domain Bacteria; phylum Acidobacteriota; class Terriglobia; order Terriglobales; family Acidobacteriaceae; genus Telmatobacter. Next base: position 326,161 of record PLCS01000014.1, on the reverse strand, counting down.
AACTGGATCTCATCCAGCTCACGCGAGTCCGATGAGTTCAGGCTGAAGTTGGCCGACATTGAACCAGGGGCGAGAGCCGACGCCGTGAGACCACCGCCAAAGAGGGCTACGCCGTTGGTGAGCAGGGAGCTGGAAACCTGGCCGGAGGCCAGCAGAATGCCAAGAATCGCCAGCGTGTCGCCGGGCGCGGCCAAACCCGAAGAGATAATCTGCTGCACCAGGGCCTGGTTGGAGTTCAGGATGGACTGCTCCTCGGAGTAGACATTGATAGCTGAAACGCTCTGCGGAGGTTTCACGCCGGTGTTGCGCGCGCTGATGTGCGCAAGCTGGATCATGCGCACCTCCAGCAGCACCTGGCTGTGCCCGTCGAGCAACTGGCTCATGGTGGCGTTGAAGGCGTCCAGCGTACTCTGGGAGGCGCGCAGCGTGATCGTCCCGGAGGATGGCTCGGTCACCGCCTGCGGCGCATCAAAGACGTTCTTGGCCATGTTGCCGATGTCGGCCAGCTCTTCCTTGTTCAACCCCGGCAGATAGACCGTCTCGTACTCCTGGCGCGTATACTGCTGGCGATTATCCCTGGTGTCGCGAACCACCAGCGCGCGGTGCGCGTCCAGCGGAACATAAAACGACTCCGTCACCATTCCCGCGACGCGCACTGCCGTCTCGAAGCGGGCATCGTCCACATCCAGGCGGGCCTGGGCGTTGCGTACGCTTTCGTCCACGGTGGCTTCAATCCCGTAGGACTTGAAGAGCTGCTGGAGGAGCTGGCGCTGGTCGGTGTGCAGGTGAAAGCTGTGGACTTCGGCAGAGGGCGCCAGTTCAACCGCATCGCCGGCCCTCCCTGCGCCCTGCTCGTAGATGGGCCTGGCCTGCCCCAGTAGGGCAGAGTCTCCCAACTCATACAAGTGCTGCTTCACCCGGGAGTTGGATGGCTCCATTTCGAGTGCGTGAGCCAGGGCCGCGCGCGCCGCCCCCGCTTCGCCGCGCATCCGGTCCTTGGCCGCGGCCTGAATCAGAGCCGTTACCGCGTGACTGCGCGCCACGCTCGCCGCCAGCGGATAGTCGGCGTTGCCAGGGTCTAGCGCGGCCGCCTGTTCATAGCCGCGCATCGCCTCTTCAAACTGCTCGCCAACAAACTGCTTGCTGGCCGCAAGGTAGAGCCTTGCCGCGCGCCGCCGGTCGGAGTTGCGCACCGGCTTGGCGGGCGCGGCCTGAGCCTGTTTTGCATCAATGACTGGAGTCGTCGCAGAGGCCGGGCCGGTTATCGCGTTCTGCGGCGGCGCTGGCGAAGCTGCCGTCTGGGCGTGAAGGATGCCCGAAACGGCGACCAGCAACAATAATGCTGTTAATAGGCTCGTCCCTCGCCTGAACGACGTGTTTGCCAATGGATTTGATCTCATGGCGCGACCTGTGTCTGTGCCAGCAGATCCGCCAGCGACGAAGCGCAGACCTCCGGCCGGTATTCGAGCAGCTCCTCGAAGTTGAATCTGCCTGTGGCCACGGCAATTACCGGCAGCGCGTTGGCCCGCGCCGCCTCAATGTCGCGCGGCGTATCGCCGACCACGCAGACCCGCGCCCCAGCGCCGGCCATCTCCCGGGCCTTGCGCACGGCATTCGCGACCAACTCCGCGCGGATCGGAAAATGGTCGCTGAAGCCGCCAAAACGGAACCACTCTCGCAGTCCGGCCTCTTCGATCTTGATCCAGCCGATGGCCTCCAGATTGCCGGTGGCCACACCCAGCAGCGCGCCTTTCTGCACGAGGTGCGCCAGGACTGCTTCCACACCCGGCATCATGCGTATCTCCATCGCATCACGCCGCTCTTCACAGGCACGGTGAATCGCCTCAACAATCGCATCCCATTGCGGCTCGATCACTTCACGGGGAATATCAGCCTTTTCGAAGGCATCGCGCAGAATCACCGGGTCCGTGCCGCCGGGAGTGAGGAAGAGAACCGGCTGAATATCAAAGCCCGTCACCTGCTGAACGCCGATGACAAAGGAATCGCGATGGATGCGGTCGCGGTTGCGCAGCAGCGTGCCGTCAATGTCAAAAAGGTATGCATCCTGCCCGTCCCAGGCAAAGCCCGGTTCGATGTGCACGCGCGCGGCATGATTTCGTTCTTCGCGGGTCTGTGGAGTGGTTTGCATGAATGTTGAAAAGCGCCGTCAGCCACGCCGGTAGACCTGGCGGACCGCGCTAAACACAGGACGTTCGCTGCGCGGCGGACGCTTGAGCGTGGCGCGCACCTCGGCCAGATGCAGCCCCAGATCGGCCATGGTGCGGCTGAGCGTGTTGCGATGCATCCCCATCTCTTCGGCTGCCTTGCACTGGTTCCCCCGGTGCGCCACCAAAACTTCGCGCAGATATTGCTTCTTGAACTCTCGCACGGCCTCCTCGTAGCCCACGCCGCTGGAGTGCATTTGTGTCACCAGGCTATCCAGTTCTCGTCTCACGTTCACCTCGATCACTTCGTATTAGCTTATCTTGACCGATTCCTTTGCACCGCGCCCTGTAGCAAATCACACTCCACCCTTGCCGGAGTGCAGCCATTGTTGCGATTCATCCTCCAGCACGAGGAGCCCGTGCCGGATGCGATCCGCCATCTCCTCCGGACTCATGCGCGCGGTCATATGACAGGCCGCAAAAAAGTACTTGGGCAATTTGGCCCTCGCCAGCCAGTGGGCATGCGGGTAAAAAGCCAGTGCTACCAGAATCACCACCATCACCAGCAGCGCGCCCTGCAAGAACCCGAAGGCTGCCCCGAGCAGCCTGTCCAGGCATCCCAGACCCATACCGTGCACAGTATGGGCAATCATCTGGCCGGCTATTCCAGCCAACGCCATCACCGCAAACGTAATCGCCATGAACCCAATCACATTCGCCACCGCCTCGTTGCGCACAAAGAACATCAGCCACGCAGCGAGCCGGCCGTAGTTCCAGGCTGCCAGAGCCAAGCCCAGCAGCAGGCCGACCGCGGAACAGGCTGAACGGAAGAAGCCCTCCCTCAGCCCTCCCAGAATGGCCAGTAAAATGACCAACACGATAACCCAGTCCACCCATATCATGCCGCACTCCGTCTACGTCCGGTGAGTACCGTCCACTCCTTGCAAATTCAACTCCCGCCCGGTCAAGCGGCGGAAGGCCTCAAGGTACTTGGCCTGTGTCCGCTCCAACACCTCGTCCGGCAGTCCCGGAGCGGGCTTTTGCTTGTTCCAATGGATTGATTCAAGATAGTCGCGTACGAACTGTTTGTCGAATGAGGGCTGCGCGCCGCCCGGCTTCCACGCCGTCGCCTCCCAAAAACGCGAAGAGTCCGGCGTCAGCACCTCATCGGCCAGTATAATTCCTTCCGCCGTTCTGCCAAACTCGAATTTTGTGTCGGCCAGGATCAGCCCGCGCGACTCGGCGTGCTCGGCGGCCCTCTGATAAATCGCCAGCGTCAGCCGCTTCAGTTCCGCCGCATCCGCCGCGCCTACAGCCGCCTCGGTTGCCGCATACGAGATGTTCTCATCGTGCGTGCCTGCCTCGCCCTTGGTCGAGGGCGTGTACAAAGGCTCCGGCAGCCGTGAGCCGTCCAGGAGGCCCGTGGGCAGCGGAATCCCGCAGACCGTCCCGCTCGCCCGGTACTCCTTCCAGCCCGAACCTGTCAGGTAGCCCCGCGCCACGCACTCCACCGGCAGCATCCTGGCCCGCTTCACCAGCATCGAGCGGCCTTCCAGTTGATCCGCATAAGGCTGCAACGAGACGGGAAATTCGCTCACCTCGGCCGTAATAAGATGATTAGGAACCAACTCAGACAACAGATCGAACCAGAACAGCGAGATCTGCGTCAGGATAATTCCTTTGCCAGGAATCCCGGTCGCCAGCACATGATCGAAGGCCGAAATGCGATCGCTGGCCACCAACAGCAGCGCGTCGCCTACCGCGTACAGGTCGCGCACCTTGCCCCGGCCCAGCAGCGGCATTGCGCCCAGATTCGTATTCAGGAGTGCGGTCACGTGGAGAAGTACCTCGGAGGGAACTGAATACCGATTCTCAAAGCCGCGGCGCGCTTTGTCAACCTTCCTTTTTCAGCCTCGAAAAGAACGTGTTTTGCAGCCTGGAGCCGGCACTCCGCCAGCGCAACTTCTTCAGGATTTCTTGGCGAACCCGGTTCATCAGGGGGTCATTTTAGCCGGCATCCCAATATTGGAAGCTTCACACAGCTGTGTGACGACCGTCACGGAACGGCCTTGTCCGCATAAGAGACACTCCAATTGTCAACATGGCTTGGAGCGCACGTAAGAACGCCTCTTTGAGCCTGGCGACACGAAGTAGCCGTGGAAAGGGGAAGCCGCAGCTAGCTTCGTTTGTGCAGGGATCACCAGTAGCCGTGTACTACCGACCTCCAGTGCCGGCTACTGGTCCCCCTCTAACTTGTGACACACAAGCGCCTCCGAAGAGAAGAGATCCTTCGGGGGTGTTTTTTTGCCCGCCTCTGCCCGCTCTTCGCTTGGAATGCCCGAAACCCAGACTTCCTCGTCTTCTATCCAACAGCGCTTACCACTCCCGCCGCACGCCAAAGACATCCAACTGCGAATCGTTGCTGAGCAGCGGCATATTCTCATGAATAGCCTGCGCCGCCAGCATCCGGTCGAAGGGGTCTTTGTGATCGCAGGGAAGGAGTCCGGCTCGTTGTGCGTGTTCCGGCGAGATGGGAAGCAGCAGATAGCCCGCCGTCGTGACCTCGAAGACAAAGTTCTCAGCCAAATCTTGCGCGAAATCGAGCTTTCCCAGGCGATATTTGGTCGCTACCTCCCACGCCGAAGCGGCTGAGACGATGATTTCGTTGGCAGGGGATTGAATGAGGCGGCGGGCGCGCGGCGAGAGCGCGTCTTCATCGAAGGCCGCCCACAGCAGAGTGTGCGTGTCGAGCAGAATCCTCACTCGCCTTCACCGTTCCACAGGCGGAGTTCATCCTCGGGCAGCGGGTCAAAGAACTCCGGGCCAACATTTCCGCGCCCTTTTAGGAATCCAATGCGACGGCTCTCCGGGACCGAATTGATGGCCACCAAGCGGGCGATGGGCTTACGTTCCCGGCCAGAGGTGATCTGCACTTCCTCCCCTAGCTGCGCGCGGCGCAGCAGTTCCGAGAGGTTGGTCTTGGCTTCGAAGATCGTGGCGCTGTGCATATTCTTTACCTGCTAGTCTATATTAGCTAAGATAATTTGCCAAGTCAAGAATGAAATCGCCAACTAAGCCAAGACAACGCCGGACGACCGCGTGGCCGTCCGGCGTGCTTGTCGACCAGTAGTTGAAAACTACCGGCTCTTGGAGACTTCTTCCACGGTCACCGGATCAAGGAACGGCATGGCGGCGCGGAGTTCCTTGCCGACGATCTCGACCGGGTGCTTGGCTTCGGCTTCGCGGAAGGCCAGAAATTCCTTGCGGCCGGAGTTCTGATCGGCGAGGAAGCGCTTGGCGAAGCTGCCGTCCTGAATCTCGGCCAGAATCTGCTTCATTGCCTTGCGGCTCTCTTCGTTGATGACGCGCGGGCCAGAGACGTAGTCGCCCCACTCGGCAGTGTCGCTGATCGAGTAGCGCATATAGGCCAGGCCGCCGCGATAGATCAGATCGACGATCAGCTTGAGTTCGTGCAGGCACTCAAAATAGGCGCTCTCCGGCTGATAGCCGGCTTCGACCAGCGTCTCAAAGCCCGCCTTGATCAGCGCGCTGACGCCGCCGCAGAGCACCGACTGCTCGCCGAAGAGATCGGTCTCGGTCTCCTCTTTGAATGTGGTCACCAGCACTCCGGCGCGCGTGCCGCCGATGCCCTTAAGGTAGCTGAGGCAGAGGTCGTGGGCTTTGCCGGTTGCGTCCTGATGGACGGCGATGAGGCAGGGCACGCCGCCGCCCTCGGTGAAGACCTCGCGCACCCGATGGCCGGGCGCCTTGGGCGCGGCCATGCCTACATCAATACCCGCCGCCGGAACGATGGTCTTGTAATGAATGTTGAAGCCGTGGGCGAAGAGCAGCAGCTTGCCCGCAGCAAGATTCGGCCCAATCTCCTCAGCATACAACTTGGCTGCGGTCTGATCCGGAACCAGAACCATCACCACGTCGGCCCACTGGGTGGCTTCGGCGACGGTAGTCACTTCCAGGCCGGCCTTCTGCGCCTTGGCGCTGGACTTGGATGTCGCCGCCAGACCCACCTTGACGTGGACCCCTGAGTCCTTGAGGTTGAGAGCGTGGGCATGCCCCTGGGAGCCGTAGCCGATGATGGCTACCTTTTTGGCTTGAATCAGGGATAGGTCGGCATCGTGATCGTAGTAAGTCTTCGCCATGGTTTTTCTCAATTTCCTTTGCTTGCTCGGTGAAATGTTAATTTGAAAATACTCAGCCGCTACGTTGCGGCGTTCTTATTCCTGCTCGACAGCCGCGCCGTCTTCCGCAGGCACTTCCGCGCTTTCGTCCGCGCCAACGCTCATCGCCTTCAGCACGCCGCTGGTGTGATGGCCGCGGCGCATCGTCAGCTTACCGCTGCGGCAAATCTCCAGAATACGCCCCTCGCCTTCGTTGAGCACCTGGATCAGCCCTTCGATCTTGCTCTCCACGCCGGTCATCTCGATGGTCAGCGATTCCGGCGCCAGGTCCACGATGCGCGCGCGGAAGACCTCGACCAGCTCGAAGACCTGCGAGCGCGTTCGCGGCGTGGCGGCCACTTTGATCAGCGCCAGTTCGCGCGTGACCGATGGCGCCTGGGCGATGTCGTCTACCTCCACCACATTCTCCAGTTTATACAGGCTGGCCTGGATGCGGTGGCCGGCTTCGGCCGACGCCTCGCAGACGACCGTCATGCGCGACAGCCCGGCCTGCTCGCTGCGCCCCACGGTGAGCGAGTGGATGTTGATGTTCAGGCGGCGGAAGAGCGAAGCCACGCGCGTCAGTACGCCCGGCAGATCTTCCACGTAAGCGACAAATGTGTGCAGCATAGTGAGCCTCTAGCTTCTAGCTTCCAGCTACTAGCTTTACTCCTGACTTGTACGAGCCGCTCTCGCAATTGAAGCAGCAACGAACAAGCTAGAAGCTAGAAGCTAATAGCTAGAAGCTGTTTCTTACGATTCTTCCAGCGGGTCATTGCCGCCCGGCCGGCGAATCATCTCGTGCAATGCGGAGCCGGCGGAGACCATCGGGTAAACCGAGTCTTCCTTCTCGACCTTGAAGTTGAGCAGAAACGCGCCTGGAGCGGAGCGGGCTGTGTTGACGGCCTCAGCCACCTCGCCGCGTGTGCGAACTGTGAGGCCGGCAATGCCGTGCGCGTCGGCCAACTTGACAAAGTCGGGGCTGACCATCGGCGTGGACTCGTAGTTGCGCTCGTAGAAGAACTCCTGCCACTGCCGAACCATGCCCAGGTAGCCGTTGTTGATGACGGCGATGTTGATCTTGATCCCTTCCTGCGCAATCGTCGCCAGCTCGCCGGCGGTCATCTGGAAGCCACCGTCGCCGACGATCACCCAGACCTCTTTCTCCGGGCATGCGAACTTTGCTCCAATCGCTGCGGGCAGCGAGAACCCCATCGTTCCCAGGCCGCCGGAGGTGATCAGCGTGCGCGGCTGCTCGTGGTGATAGTACTGCGCCTCCCACATCTGGTGCTGGCCCACATCGGTGACGATAATGGCGTTGCCGCCGGTGATACGCCAGATGTCATGAATCACGTGCGCCGCGTAAAGGTGGCCGAGGTCGGGCAGGTTCTTGATGTCGCGCACCGCCGAGTCGCCCTTGAAGCCGTCGATGGTCTTGAGCCACGCGGCGCCGTCGCGGCTGCTGATCCGAGGCAGCAGCGCTTCCAGCACCTCGCGCAGATCGCCGATCAGCGGCACATCCACCTTGATGATCTTGTTGACCTCAGCCGGGTCCACCTCGATGTGAATCTTCTTGGCCTTGGTGGCATACGTCGCAACTGATCCGGTGACGCGATCATCAAAGCGCATCCCGCAGGCGATAAGCAGGTCCGCGTCCTGAATGGCGTGGTTCACCCAACTCTCGCCGTGCATGCCCATCATGCCCAGGTTGAGCGCGTGCGAGGCGGGAAATGCTCCCAGCCCGAGCAGCGTAAGAGCCACGGGGATCTGCGCGCGCTCGGCCAGCGTGCGCACCTGCTCCATGGCGCCGGATTCGATAATGCCGTGGCCGGCAAGGATCACGGGCCGCTTGGCGTTCTTGATCAGTTCCGCCGCATGCGCCAGGCCAGACTCCTCCACCTTGCGCATCGGATGAATGCGATGCGGGCGCGGCTTGGCGGCTTCAAAATCGAAGATCGCCGTGGCTTGCTGCGCGTCTTTTGTGATGTCCACAAGCACCGGGCCGGGCCGCGCGGATTTCGCAATCTGAAAGGCGTAGCGAATTGCCGGCGCAATGTCCTCGGCGCGGCTGATGAGAAAGTTATGCTTGGTCACTGGCAGTGTGATGCCGGTAATATCCACTTCCTGAAAGGCGTCGGAGCCCAGCACCTTGCTGGAGACGTTGCCGGTGATGCAAACAATCGGAATCGAATCCAGCATCGCCGTGGCAATGCCGGTGACCAGGTTCGTCGCGCCGGGGCCGCTGGTAGCAATCGCCACACCGACCTTGCCGGAGGCGCGCGAGTAGCCGTCGGCCATGTGCGCCGCGCCTTGCTCGTGGCGGACGAGGGTGTGGTGAATGGGAAACTTGCGCAGCGCGTCATAGACCGGCAGAATGGCGCCGCCGGGGTAGCCGAAGACGTCGGTGACGCCCTCGCCCACCAGCGTGGCCCACACAATCTCGGCGCCGGTCAGGCGCGCGGGCGGATGATTCAGTGCTTGCGTGTTGGCGTCGGTTCCCATGGGTAACTCCTTTGTTAGAGATCAGTGGTCAGAGATCAGAGATCAGTTTGAAGAAATCACTGATCCATGGACAGTAGCCAGTTAGAGTTTTGCTTTTAACCATCCCGCATTGTCATGCTTCGCCTCGAACGCATCGAGCGTAGCCTCATGTCGCAGTGTCAGGCCGATGTCGTCGAGGCCTTCGGTCAGACAGAACTTGCGGAAGGGATCGACCTCGAAGCTCGCTTTGAAGCCGAGGCTATCGGTGACGGTCTGCTCTTCCAGCGAAACGGTCAACTGATAATTCGCAATCGTCTTCGCGTTGTTCATCAGCGTGTTGACCTGCTCTTCGCTCAGGCGAACCAGCACGATGCCGTTCTTGCCGGCGTTGGAAAAAAAGATGTCGGCGAACGAGGGCGCGATCACCACGCGGAAGCCGAAGTTTTCCAGAGCCCATGCCGCGTGCTCGCGGCTTGATCCGCAAGCGAAGTTTTTGCCTGCTATCAATATTCGTGCGCCTTTGTAGCGCGGATCGTTGAGCACGAAATCGGCGACCGGATCGCCCGACGGCGTCTGCCGCCAATCAAAGAAAAGAAACTCGCCGTAGCCGGTGCGCTCGATGCGCTTCAAAAACTGCTTGGGAATAATCTGGTCCGTGTCAACATTCGCGCGGTCCAGCGGCGCGGCCAGCGAGGTCAGTGTGCGGAAGGGTTCCATTAGGCTTTTACCTCCGGCGTAGCCAATTCGTTTACTTTCCAATTGCGAATGTCCACGAAGTGCCCGGCAATGGCGGCAGCCGCGGCCATCTCCGGCGAGACCAGATGTGTGCGCCCACCGCGTCCCTGGCGGCCTTCAAAGTTGCGATTGCTGGTCGAGGCGCAGCGCTCGCCCGGCAAAAGAATGTCGGGATTCATCGCCAGGCACATCGAGCAGCCCGGCTCGCGCCAATCGAATCCAGCTTCGCGAAAGATGCGGTCCAGGCCCTCAGCTTCAGCCTGCGCCTTCACCGCTTGCGAACCGGGAACCACCATCGCGCTCACGTGTGTCGAGACCTTGTAGCCCGCGGCGATGCGCGCCGCGGCGCGCATATCTTCGATGCGCCCATTGGTGCAGGAGCCAATGAAGACGCGGTCGATCTCAACTTCCTGCAATGGCGTTCCCGCTTTCAGATTCATATATTCAAGAGCGCGCTCCAACCCCTTGCGCCCCTGCTCGGTTGGCGCGGAGGCCGGATCGGGAACATTCGACGTGATCGGCGCGACCATACCGGGACTCGTGCCCCAGCTGACATACGGAACCAGCGTCGCGGCGTCAATCACCAACTCGCGATCAAAGTGCGCGCCTTCATCGCTCACCATCTTGCTCCACTCGCAGACGGCCTCGTCCCACGCGGCGCCTTGCGGCGAGAAGCGGCGGCCCTTGAGGTAAGCGAAGGTCACTTCATCGGGAGCGATCATGCCCGCGCGCGCGCCGGCTTCGATGCTCATATTGCAGACCGTCATGCGGCCTTCCATCGAGAGCGCGCGAATCGCCGAACCTGCGTACTCGATTACGCAGCCGGTAGCGCCATCGGTGCCGATCTGCCCGATGATGGCGAGGATGATGTCCTTGGCCGTCACACCCTTCGGCAGCGTGCCTTCGACCGCGATGCGAAAGGTCCTGGGCTTGGATTGCGGCAGCGTTTGCGTGGCCAGCACGTGCTCCACTTCGCTGGTTCCCATGCCGAAGGCGAGCGCGCCAAAGGCTCCGTGGGTCGCGGTGTGCGAGTCGCCGCAGACAATCGTCATGCCCGGTTTGGTGATGCCCAGCTCCGGTCCGATCACATGCACGATGCCCTGATCGCGCGAGTCCACGTCATAAAGTTCGATGCCGAACTCCGCGCAGTTTTTGCGCAGCGTGGCGATCTGCGTGGCCGCAATCTGATCGACAATATTCAGCCGGCCCGCGATAGTGGTGGGCACATTGTGATCAACGGTCGCGATACATCGATCGGGCCTGCGCACCTTGCGGCCAGCCAGGCGCAACCCTTCAAAGGCCTGCGGCGAGGTCACCTCGTGCAGCAATTGCAGGTCGATGTAGAGCACCGTCGGCTCGCCCTTAGGCTCGACCACCACGTGCTGCTCCCAGACTTTTTCGAATAGCGTCTTTGGTGCTGAACTCATTAAATTCCCCATCTTCAAAATGAGCGGTGATCCCACCCTAGCCGCAAAAACAAAAACGCGGCGAGGGTGGGGCACCCAAATTATTGATCTGTCGTAAAAACTAACTGATCACTGTTCACTGACCACTACTTCAGCAGCGTCTTCACCATCTCGCGCACCTTTGCGCCCATCTCGCGCGTTCCGAGCACGGTCAATCCCTCGGGGTTGGTGCGCGCCAGGTCCTGCGTGCGGAAGCCAGCCTCGAGCACCTTGCGCACAGCCTTCACAATCGCGTCGGCCTCGGTTTCCAGCGCGAAGGAGTGGCGCAGAAGCATGGCAGCGGTCAGGATGGTGGCCAGCGGATTGGCGATGTTCTTGTTGGCGTGCTTGGGCGCGGAGCCGTGAGCCGGCTCATACAAATTGATCTTGCCGCCGACGGTCCCGGAGGGCAACATGCCCAGTGAGCCGGTAATCACGGAAGCCTCGTCGGTGAGGATGTCGCCGAAGGTGTTCTCCACGACCACCACATCGAAATCGCGCGGACGCTTCATCAGGTGCATCGACATGGCGTCGACGAACTGATGCTCTAGCGTCACATCGGGAAACTCCTTGGCCACTTCGATCACCGTGTCGCGCCAGAGCTGCGAGACCTCGAGCACATTGGCCTTGTCCACGCTGGTCAGATGCTTGCGCCGCTTTTGCGCCAACTGAAAGGATGTGCGGGCCACGCGCTCCACTTCATCGCGCGTGTAGATCATGGTGTTGAAGGCTACGCCCTTTTCCTTGTCCCACCCTCGAGGCTGGCCATAGTAAAGGCCGCCGAGCAGCTCGCGGACAAACATGATATCGGTACCGTCGATGATCTCCGGCCTGAGCGGGCTGTTGACAGTCAACTCCTTGAAAGCGAAGACGGGGCGCAGATTGGCAAAGCCGCCCAGAGCCGCGCGCAATCCCAGCAGGCCGGCCTCGGGCCGTTTGCTTGTGGGGAGAGCATTGAATTTGTCGTCGCCCACCGCGCCTAAAAAAACCGCTTCGGAATCGAGCGCGGCGGCAAGCGTCTCCGCCGGAAGGGGTGTGCCATCCTGATCAATCGCTACGCCGCCGATGCGCTTATAGTCGAGCTGCAACGTGTGGCCGCCGGCCTGTGTTGCCTCTTGCAGTACCGCGATGCCCTGCTCCATGATTTCAGGGCCAATGCCGTCTCCGGGGGTTACGAGAACTTTCAGCTTCATTCTTACTCTCCTTGTTCTTCGATTGTAGAGGGTTCTCCTGATAGTCTGCCACTGCTTCAGGCTGGCTAACTCAATCCAGTTCGGAGACCGGCTCGCGGCGCTTTTCGCGAATCTGATCGGGCAAAATGCCGACCAGGTCGTAGTCGTAGATGTTCTTCTTGCGGTCGGCCAGCGCCACAAAGCGGTAGTAGGTGTGTTGCAGTTCATCGCGCGTGAGGGTGTAGCCCAACTGCTCGAAGCGATTGCGCAGCGCCGCGCGCCCCGAGTGCTTGCCCAGCACCAGGTGGTTGTGCGCCACGCCCACCAGCGCCGGCGTCATAATCTCGTAGCAGAGCGGGTTGGCCAGCATTCCGTGCTGGTGAATGCCAGACTCGTGCGCGAATGCGTTGTCGCCCACAATCGCCTTGTTCGGCGAGGGCCGGAAGGTGATGAGCTGGCCCAGCACCTGGCTGGTGGGGTAAAGCTGATTGAGGTTGAGGCTGTTCTTGACGCCGAAGCGGTCGCCGCGCACATAAAGCGCCGCGGCAATCTCTTCCAGAGCCGCGTTGCCGGCCCGTTCGCCGATGCCGTTGATGGTGCACTCCACCTGCCGCGCACCGTTCTGGATGGCGGCCAGCGAATTGGCGACAGCCAGCCCCAGGTCGTCATGGCAGTGCGAGGAGAGAATGATGCCCTCGGCGTCGATGGCCGGTACGCGCTCGCGCACCTCGCGGAACATTTGCCCATACTCCTCAGGCGTCGTGTAGCCCACCGTGTCGGGCATATTGATCGTTGTCGCGCCGGCCTCGATGGCGATGCGCACCATCTCCACCAGAAAGTCGCGCTCCGAGCGGGTGGCGTCCTCGGGCGAAAACTCCACGTCGTCCACCAGCGAGCGCGCCAGCCGCACCGACTCGCCGGTAAGGTCAAGCGCCTCGGCGCGGCTGATCTTCAGCTTGTACTCCAGATGAAGGTCGCTCGACGCCAGGAAGACATGAATGCGGGCGCGGTCGGCGAATTGCAGCGCGCGCGCGGCCATCTCGATGTCTTCTTTCTTGGCGCGGGCCAGGGATGCGATGCGCGGCTTGTGAATCGCCTGCGTGATGGTGGCGATGGCCGCGAAGTCGCCTTCTGAAGCCATCGCGAAGCCGGCCTCGACGATGTCCACGCCCAGATCCTCCAGGGCGTGCGCCATGGTCAGCTTTTCCTGCGTGGTCATGCTGCAGCCGGGCGATTGTTCGCCGTCACGCAGCGTGGTGTCAAAAAAGTAAACGTGATTTGCGGACTTTGTCGTCTCTGCCAAGGGGGCGCCTCTTGTGATTGTTCCCAGTCTCTCGCATCCTGCGGCATAACGCAAAGTTATTATTCTTGGAGAAGCGATTAGTATTGGTTATACTACAGTGGACAGTGAACACTGACCATTGTTCATTGTTCACTTTTTCACTCATTCACTCTTTCACTCATTCACTTGTTCACTGCTATGGAACTGCATCAGCTCGAAACCTTTCTCGCCGTCGCAGAGGAGCGCAGCTTCTCCCGCGCGGCTGTGCGCCTGCATCGCACCCAGCCGGCGGTCAGCCAGGTGATCCGCAAGCTGGAGGCGGCTGTTGGCGAGACGCTCTTCGACCGCGCCGCCCGCGACGGCTCGCTGACCGCATCTGGAGTGCTGTTGCGCGACTATGCGCTGCGACTGCTGGCCCTGCGCCGCGAAGCGACCAGTGCTTTAGGCGAGTTGAAGAGCCTGGAGAGCGGACGCCTGCAAATGGCCGCCAACGAGTACACCTGCATGTATCTGCTGCCCGCCATCGACCGCTACCGGCGCGAGTTTCCCCACATCACCGTTGCCGTGCACCGCATGCTGGCCTCGCGCATCCCCGACGAGTTGAATCTGCGCACCTTCGAGCTGGGCATGCTCTCCTTTCGCCCCGATCCGGCGCACTTCCGCTCGATCGCCGTATACGCTGACACCCTGGCTTTTGTTGTCAGCCCCATGCATCCGCTGGCCGGGGCGAAACGCGTCACGATTAGTCAGTTGGGCGAAGAGACCTTCATCGCCCACAACGTCGCTTCGCCGCTGCGGCGCAAAGTGATCGAGGCTTTTCAACGCCACCGCACGCCGCTGAATATGGGCATCGAGCTGCCCACCATCGAGGCCATCAAGCGCTTTGTGGCCATGGGCAACGGCGTGGCGCTCATTCCCCATCTGACCGTGGCCCAGGAGCTGAAGAGCGGCGACCTGGTGCGCATTCCCGTGAAGGATCTGGAGGCCCGGCGCATCCTGCGGCTGGTCCATCGGCGGCAGACGACGCTTTCCTATGCTGCCCGGGCCTTTTTACGCACCATCAAGACGCTGGCGCAGGAGCAGGGTCCGCCCTTCTACTACCAGGTGGAACGCGCCGGCTGAACTACGCATAAAACAGAGCAATCTCTCTGTTATTTCCAATATAGCGCGCTACTTCAGCGGGTCCGCCGGCAGTGTCCAGTCTTCTTTTTCGCCCTTGTTCTGCTCTTTGAGCCAGTCGAGTAATGGCTGAAAGTATTCGACGATGGCGCTGGCGTCGGCCTTGTCGCTGCCGGTCATCACTTTGAGCGCTTCGGGCCAGGGCTTGGATTGGCCCATTGCGAGCATTGCATTGAGGCGCGCGCCAGCTTCCTTGGAGCCGTAGACCGAGCAGCGATTCAGCGGCCCTTTGTAGCCGGCGGCCTGGCACATGGCGCGATAAAACTGGAACTGGTAGACGCGGGCGAGGAAGTAGCGCATATAGGGGACGTTGCCGGGGATGTGGTACTTTGCGCCGGGGTCGAAATCGGCCTCCGTGCGCGCGATCGGCGGGGCGATGCCTTGATACTTTTCGCGCAAGGCCCACCAGGCGCTGTTGTAGTGCTCCGGCGTGGTCTGGCCGGAGTAAACCTGCCAGCGCCATTTGTCGATAAGCAAGCCGAAGGGCAGGAAGGCGATCTTGTCGAGCGCGGTGTGCAGCAGCAGCGGAATATCCGCGCTTTCGGGCGGAACTTCGTTGATCAGACCTAGTTTATTCAGGTAAACAGGAGTGACGTTGAGCGCGATGGAGTCGCCAATGGCCTCGTGGAAGCCGTCGTTTGCGCCGTTCTGGAAGAAGTAGGGCTGATTGCGATAGGCCATCTGGTAATAGTTGTGGCCCAGCTCGTGATGCACGGTGACAAAGTCGTCGGCGGTAGGCTGGAAGCAGGCCTTGATGCGCACGTCGCGCTGATTGTCCACATCCCATGCGCTGGCGTGGCAGACCACATCGCGGTCGCGGGGATGAGCGAGCATCGAACGCTTCCAAAAGGTTTCGGGCAGCGGATCGAAGCCCAGCGACTTGTAAAAACCTTCGCCGTAGCGGACCAGTTGCTGCGGATCGGTGTTGCGGGCCTTGAGGATCGCGCCCAGGTCGTAGGGCATCGGGCCGGAGGGCGGCGCGACCACGTCGTAGATGTTGCCCCACTCCTGCGCCCACATATTTCCAAGTAAATGTCCGGGGATCATGCCGTCGGGGCGGCGGGCGTCGTCGCCGTATTTCTCGATCAGCTTGCGGCGGACGTAGGTGTGCAGCTCGCGATAGAGCGGTTCGACCTGCTTCCACAGCCGCTCGATCTCGGCCTGAAACTCCTCCGGAGTCATGTCGTACTGCGAGCGCCAGAGCGCGCCGGTATCGGCATAGCCCAGTTCGCGCGCGCCCTGATTGCTCAGCTCGGCCAGGCGCGCATAATCGCCGCGCATCGGCTTGCCGACGGCGTGCCAGCCCGCCCACAGGGCCGCCAACTCCTTGGGATCGCGGCTCTGGGCCATCCGGGGTTCGAGTTCGTCGATGCCGAGGCAGTGGTCGGGATTGCTGTCGGGGCAGTACTTTCCGCGGCCATAGGCGGCGTCGAGCTGGGCGGCCTTCTGCGTGGTTTCAGCGCGTAGCGCTGGGTTTTGCGGCGCGGGCAGTCCAATACCCAATTTGAGCAGCAGCAGCTTGCGCGCCGCATCAGGCGGCAGCGGAAGGCCGTCGAAATTGCGCGCCTCGTAGATCAGCGCGGTCTCGCGGGCGATGAGCCGGTCGTTGGCCTCGGCCACCAAGGCGATGGTGTCGTCTGTGATGTAGGTCTCCTCGACCCACTGGGCGCGGTTGGCGCCCACGCTCATATCGCCCAGTTCCTTCTCCGCGCTTGCGATGAAGGCCAGAGCGTCGGCTACGGAGGGCTGGGCGGCGGGCGCCGTTTGCGCCGGAGCGGTGGGGACGAACAGAAGCAGGCCGGCAAGCGCAGGCAGGATCGAAAGAATAGTGCGGATTCTGATTTTCATGGCAAAGGAACTATAGAACATTTTTCCGGGTTTTGTAAGTGTCTTGGGAGGATGTTGGATGAATGTGCTGGTCTCCCACCCTTTTCGCAAAAAACGCAACAAGAATGGGGCACGGAGCTGTGCGTCGGCCGAGAGAAGAACAACAACAGGTCCTTCGTCTCAGTTGCGCTCTGGTCAGGATGATAGATCTGAGGGGGCGCGATCTGTTGCGGCCGAACTGTTAATTACTATTCTTGCCCAGGCCGAAGATTTTTTGCAGCAGGTTGCGATGCTCGGCGGGGTGGTCGCAGGTCTCGGTGGGCGCGGTGCCGGCGAGAAAGGCCACATTGATGCTGGCCGGGCAGGAGGCGTCGCTGAGCAGGTTGCTGACGCTGTCTATCGAGACCTCTTCTACGCCACCTGGAGCACTGAATTCGTTGGTGTCGGAGTACTGCGGCAGTAGGACGGCGCGCTTCATGAACTCGGCCCAGATGGGCGCAGCGGCCTGAGCGCCCTCGAGCTTGATATCGGTGTAGTCGTCGTTTCCGACCCAGACTATGCAGAGCAGATTGGTGGTGAAGCCGGCGAACCAGGCGTCGTGGTCGGTGCCGGTCTTGCCGGCGGCGGGCGCATGGAATCCCATGTTGCGCACACCGGCGCCGGTTCCGGAGCCAGTCACGTCGCTGTGCAGCACGTTCTCCAGCATGCTGACGGTGAGGTAGGCGGCGCGCGGGTCGAGAACCTGTTTGGAGTCGGGCAGATAGTCGTTGATGACGTCGCCGTTGGGGGTGCGGACGCTGGCCAGCATCCAGGGCTCAAGGTGAATACCGCCGTTGGCGAAGGTGGTGTATGCGCCGGCCATGTCGAGCGGCGTGGCGTCATAGGAGCCGATGGCCATGGAGGGGGTTGCCTGCACGTTCTTGATGCCGGCTTCGCGAGCCAAGTGGGCGACGCGGTCGAAGCCGACCAGTGAGGCCAGGCCGATGGTGGCGTTATTGAGCGAGCGCATCAGCGCATAGCGGGCGGTCACCTGTTCGTGATAATCGCCCCCAAAGTTCTTCGGCGTGTAGGCGTATGGCGTGCCTTCGCCGTAGGTGGTCTGCTCGTCCTTCAACATGGTCAACGGCGAGAAGAGCTTGGTTTGTCCCGGCAGCATGGTGCCTTCGACGGCGGTGGTAAAGGCCGTGGCATAGACGAAGGGCTTGAAGATGGATCCCGTGGGCCGCTTGGCCATCGCGTGATTCAACTGCGAGTTGCCGTAGCTGCGCCCCCCAACCAGCGCCAGCACCTGGCCGGTATGCGGATTCAGCGCTATCAGCGCCACCTGCGGATAGATGTAGGCTTCGCCGCGCTTCTTCTGGCGCGCGTGCAGCCTGTCCACCTGCGCGTCGATCACGTGAACGGTGGATTCAACCGCTTCCGTTGCAACCCGTTGCAGTTCAGGATCGAGCGAGGTATAGATGCGCAGGCCTTCGTGGTTGAAGTCGCGCTCGCCCAGCTTCTGCGTCAATTGGTCATGCACCAGGTCCACGAAGTAGGGTGCCTCGTTGGCGTCCACGCTCTGCTCGGTCAGCTTCAGCGGCTCGGCCTTGGCTGCTTCGGCCTGGTCCTTTGTGATAGTTCCCGTCTCGACCATTGAGTCCAGCACCAGGTTGCGACGCTCAATAACCTGATGAGGATGGCGGAAGGGATTGAAGTAGCTGGGGCGCTGAATGATGCCGGCCAGCATCGCGCACTCGGCCAGATCGAGCTTACTCACGTCCTTGCCGAAGTAAGTCTGCGAAGCCTCGCCGAAGCCGTCGATAGAGAAGCTGCCGCGCTGGCCTAGGTTGATCTCGTTGGCATACATCTCGAAGATCTGCTGCTTGTTGAAGCGGTGCTCAAGCTGAAAGGTGATGACGATCTCAATGAGCTTGCGCTTGAATCGCTTCTCTGGGGAGAGAAAGAAGTTTTTTGCCAACTGCATGGTCAGCGTGGAGCCGCCCTGCTGCTTACGGCCTGAGATCACGTCGCGGAAGACGGCGTCCACCAGCCGCCAGTAATTGACGCCGCTGTGCTCGAAGAAGCGGCGGTCTTCGATGGCCACTACCGCGTTGATCAGAGTCTGCGGAATCTCGTCATAAGTAAGCAAGCGGCGCTTGGTGCGGTTGGCGTCCTCGCTGAGTCCGGTAATCAGCAGTGGCTCCAGCTCATAACTCGACAGCGCCTGGCCGTGGTCGTCGGAGATCGATGCAACCTGGCCCGCGCTGATGCGGATCGCGGCGCTGTCCTGCGCATGAAAGGACTGCGGACCGGGGCGCACGGTGATGGTCTGCACGCCCTGTTTGTAGGTTCCCAATTCTGAGGTCTGCGAGGCGCCGTCGGTCGTGTAGCCGGCTTGGCGCAGTTCCTCGGCGAGCAGGCGGATGGAGAGCTTCTGGCCGGGGCGCACCTCGCGCGGCGCGGCAAAGATCTTGGCGGTGTTGGCAAAGATAGGCTGCTTCAGGCGGTCGTCCACAACGTGCTGATAGACGACGTAATAATAGCCGAAGACAGCCAAAAACAGCAGATCAGCGGCCACAAACCCGAGCAGTCCCACGCGCAACAGCAGCGACGCCCAGGGATGATTTCCCGTGGGCATGAGAAACCGAATCTTCAACGCCATTGCCGCTCCTTCAGCACAGTGAAAAGTGGACAGTGATCAGTGGACAGCTGCCTTTACGCTCCGATCGCCAACAGAAGCGCGTCCTCCTCGACACGCTCCTTGACCAGCGCAACCACTTCGCTCAACGCAACATCGACGCTGGTTGAAGTCGCACGAGTTACCAATTCGACCTTGCCTTCGGCGGTCTTCTTACCGACGTTGATGCGGTACGGAATGCCGATCAAATCCGCGTCCTTGAATTTGACGCCGGCGCGCTCGTCTCTGTCATCAAGGAGTACGTCAAGGCCCGCCGCTTCCAGCTCCGCGGCCAGCGTTTCTCCGGTCTCTTTGAGCAGCGCATCGGTCATGTTGGTTACCGTGACAACGACTGTAAAGGGCGCAATTGAAGCTGGCAGCCAGAAGCCGTTCTTGTCATTCGACTGCTCGACGGCCGCGGTCAAAATGCGCTCGATACCGATGCCGTAGCTGCCCATGATCGGCGTGACTTCCTTGCCGTTAGGATCGAGTACGCGCGCGCCCATCGACTCGGAGTATTTATAGCCGAGCTTGAAGATGTGGCCGATCTCGACCGCTTTGCCGACTTGCAGCTTGCCGGTGCAATTATCCTTGGGGCAGGATTCACTTTCGTTGACGGTGCGAATATCGGCGGCAATCGTCCAGGAAAAATCGCGGCCCGGCGTGACATTGCGCAAGTGGTAGTCGAGCTTGTTAGCGCCGCAGACCATGTTCTTGCGGCCTTCGAGCGAGCTATCCACGATCACCGTGAGACCGTTTTCGAGCGGCTTGGCGCCGGGTGTGACTCCAACAGGTCCGAGAAAGCCCGCGGGGCCGTTGAAGTATTGCTTCAACTCCTCGGCCTGCATGGTGCGCAACTCCGCAGCGCCTGTCGAGCCCAGCAGTTTGGTCTCGTTCACCTGATGGTCGCCGCGCAGAAAGGCAGCGACCCCATGCCATGAATCTGGTATGCCCGCAGCGCCGCGCTTGAGCGCCATGTAGGCGACGCACTTGATGTCGGAGGCCGGTGAAATCTTGAAGAACGCGGCCACATCGGCAATTGCTCCGCAGCCCGGCGTGAAGACCAGCTCCGGCGTGCCGTCGCCGGTTGGTTCCATCTCGGCGATGGGTTCGAGGCGCGAAGTTGCCTTCTCGGTATTCGCCGCGTAGCCGCAGACGGGACAGCTCGCGATCAGATCCTCGCCGGCGTCGGTGTAAACCATGAACTCCTGCGACTGCGAGCCGCCCATCGAACCCGAGTCAGCCTCTACGGCGACAAACTTCAGACCGCATCGAGTGAAAATCTTCCGATAAACCGCGTCATGCAGATCGAAGCTCTTGTCCAGGCCGGCCTTGTCGATGTCGAAGGAGTAGGCGTCCTTCATGGTGAACTGGCGTACCCGCAGGAGGCCCGATTTGGGGCGCGGTTCGTCGCGGAATTTGGTCTGTATCTGGTACCAGATCTGCGGCAATTGCTTGTAGCTGCGCAATTCATTTTTGGCGATGGTGGTCATGATCTCTTCGTGGGTCATGCCCAGGCAAAGTTCCGCGCCCTTGCGATCCTTGAGGCGGAACATATTGTCGCCCATGGTTGTCCAGCGGCCGCTTTGCTCCCACGGCTCTTTGGGCAGCAGCGCCGGCAGATAAAACTCCTGGCCGATCTGGTCCATCTCCTCGCGCACAATGCCGATAATCTTGTTGATCGCGCGCTGCCCGAGAAAGAGATAGTTGTAGATGCCCGCGCCCAATTGGCGAATGTAGCCGGAGCGAATGAGGAAGCGGTGGCTGGCCACTTCGGCGTCTGCCGGGGCCTCGCGAAGGGTGGGAATAAAGAGTTTTGACCAGCGATGCATAGGAATGACGCGTGCCTTCCGGCCGGCAAGCCGGCGCAAGAGATTCTGTCGATTGTCTCCATTCTAAATCTTCCGGGAGCGGAGATTCTGGCTAGGCTCCGCCATCTGCCGCTCAAGCCCTGGCGGTGTGCGTTGCCGCGTCGAGATCAAAGACGGTCAGCGGATATAATGCGGGGATGGACTCTTGCGTCCGTCAGGCGGTCAGACCGGCATGAAAAGATTTCTGCGCCTTCTGCGCTATGGGCTTCCCTACTGGTTCCAATGGCTGCCGGGAGTGCTGCTGCTGGCCTTGGTGGGCGCGCTTGACACCTTCCGCGTTCTCCTCTTCCAGCCCATCTTCGACCAGGTTCTGAGACCGGACGCGCCCGAAGGCCCCATTGCGATTGGCCTTCCCAGGAGCCAATGGCACTTTGGGCACTTTGACCTGAGGCTCTTGATTCCCCATTTCATGCATATCCATAATGCATGGAGCGTAGTGGCCTTTGCTTTGATTGTAGCCACCGTGCTCAAGGGATTGTGCGATTACACCGGCACCTACCTGGTGAATTATGCCGGCTTCGGCACCATCACCGACCTGCGCAATCATCTCTATGAGACTACGCTGCGGCGTTCGTCCAGTTTTTTTCATAAGCACGCTACAGGGACGATCCTTTCCACGCTCATCAACGACGTGGACCGCGTGCAAGTTGCGCTCAGCTCTGTCATCAGCGATTTTCTTCAGCAGTTCTTTACCTTTGTTGTCGGCCTGGCCTTTGTCATTCGCCTGGGCGGACAACTAAGTTGGGCGCTGTTGCTTTTTGTCCCCGTCGTGGCTACTTCAGCGCGCAGGATTGGACGCGCGGTCCGCGTCCGCACGCGCACCGGGCAGGACAAGCTGGCTGAAATTCAGAACATTCTGCATGAAACGGTGACCGGCAACCGCATTGTCAAGGCCTTCAACACTGAACGGTGGGAGGTTTTGCGCTTCAAAAAAGCCGCCTCGCGCCTCTTTCGCGCCAACTTGCGCAGCGTCCGTATTCAGTCCATCAGCTCGCCATTGATGGACTCCATCGGAGCCATCGCTATTGCGATGATGCTGTGGATCGGGCGCAATGAAATCCTTCATGGGCGCATGACCATGGGGCTCTTCGGCGCATTCATCATTCTGCTCTTCAAGCTCTATGACCCGGTGCGCAAGTTCGCCTTCTTCTACAACAGCTTCCAGCAGGCGATGGGCGCTTCCATTTCGATCTTCGGCTTCTTCGACGCCGAGGACGACGTGAAGGAGCGTCCACACGCCACTGCAATGCGTCCTTTTCGAGAGTCCGTTCGCTTTGAGAATGTGGGATTTTCTTACTCGACCGAAGAGGGTGAACACCAGATTTTGCATAACGTCGATCTTGAGTTGCGCACCGGCGAGGTGCTGGCGCTGGTCGGCCCCAGCGGCGCAGGCAAGACCACGCTGGCCAACCTGATTCCGCGCTTCTTCGACGTGACCAGCGGCCGCATTCTCATTGACGGCCGCGACCTGCGCGACCTCACATTGGGCTCGCTGCGCCGCCAGGTTGCCCAGGTCACGCAAGAGACGATTCTCTTCAACGACACGGTGCGCAACAACATCGCCTACGGCCAGCCGGAGATTCACCTCGACCATGTGGAAGAGGCCGCGCGCAACGCACTGGCCCATGACTTTATTCTTCAAATGCCGCAAGGCTACGATACGGTAATCGGCGAGAAGGGCTTCCGGCTCAGCGGCGGTGAGAGGCAGCGGCTGGCCATCGCGCGGGCTATCTTGAAGAATGCGCCAGTGCTGATTTTGGACGAGGCGACCTCGTCGCTCGACGCGGAGAGTGAATCGCTGGTGCAGGCGGCGCTGGCTAATCTGATGCAGGGCCGCACCGCGCTGGTCATCGCCCATCGCCTGAGCACGATTCGCCGCGCTAACCGCATCGCGGTTTTGGAAGACGGGCGCATCACCGCCATCGGCCCGCATGAAGAGCTGCTGACCACCTCGCCCACCTATCAGCGGCTCTATCAACTGCAGTTCATGGACGCGCCGGATGGGCAGGGATCAGGGACCAGGGATTGGGAACTAGAGAACGGTGAACAAGGACTAGAGAACAGAGATGGATTTTAGGTGAAGGGTGCGGGCGTAAGCACGTACCCTTCTATCTGCTGGGACCAAGAACATACAACCGCAGTTCGAGGATGAACATGGCGATTTATTCGATGACCGGGTTTGCGCGCGCTCAAGTCCGCGTAAGCGATCAACTCAGCTTCACGCTCAGCGTCAAGAGCGTCAATCACCGCTTTCTCGACGTGCAGTTGCGGCTTCCTTCGGGCCTGGACGCGCTGGAGATGGAGCTGCGCAAGGCGATCAAGGACAACCTGATCCGCGGCCACGTCGATCTGACGCTCTCCATGGATCGCGGCAGCCAGCAAACGTCCGGCTACAATCGCGAACTGGTGAACGGCTACCTGGCCGCCTTCGCCGCCGCGCGCGAGGAGAATGGGCTGGGCGGCCAGCCGGATTTGAACGCGATTCTGCGTCTACCCGGAGCGCTGCAAAGCGACAACCGCTCCAGCGGCGACGAGGATCAGGCCGCGCTGACCGAAAGCGCGCGGCGGGAGATCGGGCCGCTGCTGGAAGAGTTGAAGACGATGCGAGCGCGGGAGGGCGAGGCGCTGGAGGCGATTCTGCACGGCACGCTGGACCGTCTGGCCGAGGTCACCGAGGGAGTTGCGGCGATGCGTCCCGAAGTCGAGCAGCGCTATCAGGACAGGCTCACCGAGCGGCTACTGGCGGCCACCGGCCCGGAGTTCAATCGCCAGCGGCTGCTCGAAGAGGTTGCCGTGATGGTGGAGCGCAGCGACATTGCCGAGGAGCTGGAGCGCATGACGACGCACATCGGCCACTTCCGTGAGCTGTTGGCGGCGGGCGGCGAAGTCGGCAAGAAGCTCGATTTCCTGCTCCAGGAGATGAATCGCGAGGCCAACACGCTGCTCTCCAAGACCGGCGGCGCAGGAGGGAAGGGAACTCGCATTACCGAACTGGGGCTGGCCATGAAGTCGGAGATCGAAAAGGCCCGCGAACAGATTCAGAACGTAGAATAGTGAAGCAGTGAATGAAACAGTGAAGTAGTGAAGTAGTGAACGTTTTGCTCAGGCGGGATGAGCAGCCTCGGTCTCCTGGAAAAGTTCTTGACTTGTCGCAGAAAATGGCAACAATTCCTTTTTTCACTATTTCACTATTTCTGTGATCACTGATCACTGATCACTGACAGAAGGACAGTATGGCAGGAATTCTCTTCATCATTTCGGCGCCCTCCGGCTCGGGCAAAAGCACACTGGTCAACGAGGTGCGCAAGCAGTTGACCGGGATCGAGTTTTCCGTCTCCTGGACAACGCGGCCGCCGCGTGGCTCGGAGCAGCACGGGCGCGAATACAACTTCACCACCCGCGAGAGATTTGAGCAGATGCTTGCCGAGGGCGAATTTTTGGAGTACGCCGAGGTCTTTGGCAACTACTACGGCACGGCGCGCTCGTCGCTTGATCAGGCCCGCGACGAGGGCCACGACCTGATGCTGGACATCGACGTACAGGGCGCGGCGCAGGTGCGCGCTAAAATGCCGGAGGCGGTGAGCATCTTTGTGATGCCGCCCAACCCCCAGGTTCTGCGCACCCGATTGCGCAATCGCAGCCGCGCCGAGGGTGTCCAGGACGGGGCGGAAGTCATGCGGAGGCTGAACGCGGCGCGCAAGGAGATTGAGAATTATCGCGAATACGGCTATATTCTGGTTAACGATATTCTGGACCGTGCGGTGGCGCAACTGGAAGCCATAGTGCTGACCGAGCGCTTCCATCGCAATGGCGAGCCAATCGCTTTCCGCGCGGACCGGGTGTTGGAGGTGGCGGCGACTTGTCTGCTAGCCAACTCGCAGGAACGGCTCAGACCTGTGCTGGAGGCCTTTCGCATTGGCTACCCCGGCCAGCAGGAACTGCCTTTTGAGGAGGATTCCGATGACGATTGAAACCGGCTTCGACTCGAACTATCGCAAGGTGATGGTAGCCGCCCGACGCGCCCGCCAGTTGCAGAGCGGTTCCCGCGCCCTTATCCCCACACAGTCAACCAAGCCCTGCCGCATCGCCCAGGAAGAGATTACCGCTGGCAAGATCGCTTACGAGAAAATCGAAGCCCCGGTCGTCAAGCCGCTGATCGAAGGCCCGGCCGTTCCGATTCTGCTGAGCTAGTACTGTGACCGCAAGAATTGGTAATGGCCAGAATGTAGCGCCGGCCTCCCGGCCGGCTGTAGCGTGGACGTCCTCGTCCGCGCCTGTCTGGGAGCAATTACCAAATCATTCGGTCTAAGCACTAGCTTTGGTTTATTTTTTCGTGCCTCTGTCATCCAGAGCGGAGCGCATCATAGTCGAAGTGGACCTGCGGTTGTATTCGTGCCATCTCCGTCCTCCTAGCTCCTTTCCCAATCGAAACGGCTACAATCGAGTCATGAGAGTCACGGTCGGAGTCTCCGGCGGAATTGCCGCGTACAAGGCGGCCGAGCTGGTCCGCGCGCTGCAACGGCAGGCCATCGAAGTCCACGTGGTCATGACCGAGGCGGCCGGCAAGTTCATGCAGCCACTCACCTTTGCTGCGCTCACCGGCCACAAGGTCATCACCAGCATGTGGGACGACGCCGGAACCGCAAGTAGTACCTACGATTCCTCTATCGAACATATCGGCGAGGCGCAGTGGGCCGACGCGCTGGTCGTCGCTCCGGCCACGGCCAACATTCTGGCCAAATTCGCCCACGGCATCGCGGATGACTTCCTGACCACCCTCTACCTGGCCACCACCGCGCCGGTCTTCGTGGCTCCGGCCATGAACGTGAATATGTGGGAGCATCCCGCCACGAAAGCGAATCTGGAAACCCTCCGTCAGCGCGGCGTGCACGTCGTCGAGCCAGGCACGGGCGAGCTGGCTTGCGGCACCGTGGGCGCTGGAAGGATGGCCGAGCCTGTCGCTATTGCCGAAGCCGTGCTCTGCGCTCTGGGCCGCTGCCACGATCTGGCCGGTGAAGTCGTGCTGGTCACTGCCGGTGGCACGCGCGAGGCTCTCGACCCGGTGCGCTTCATCGGTAACCGTTCCAGCGGCAAGATGGGCTACGCGCTGGCCGATGCCGCCCAGAGCCGGGGTGCCAAAGTCATCCTCATCAGCGGACCCTCCGGGCTTCATCCGCCCGCGCATTGTGAGTTGATCAGAATCACCACCGCCGCCGAGATGCGCGAGGCGGTGCTCGAGCGCATGACCGAGGCCACGCTGGTCATCAAGGCCGCCGCCGTCGCCGACTACCGCCCCGTCACCGTCTCCGAGCAGAAGCTCAAGCGCAGCGGGCCGCTCACGCTGGAACTCGCGCCGACTGAAGACATTCTGGCCGAGGTCGTCCGCCGCCGCCGTCCGGGCCAGCTCATCGTCGGTTTTGCCGCCGAGACCGAAAACCGGATGGAGAACGGCCGCGCCAAGCTGCTCGCCAAGGGCGCGGATGCCATCGTCGTCAACGACGTGAGCGGCGAGGGATCGGGCTTCGACGCGGACTCCAACGAGGCCACCTTCCTCACCCTTTCGACCGCCATCGAACTGCCGCGGATGCCTAAGTGCTCGCTCGCTGACCGCATCCTCGACGAGATACTCACCCTCCGCCGTCCCAGCTCGATGCTGCTTGAATTCGACGAGGGCCAGAACCAGCAGCATCGGCAAAACGTAAAGTCGAGTCAGGACCGCGTGCTCAGCGAGACGATTCCGCCGCCCGCCGCCCGCCGGCAACTGATTGTGGAGTAAGCTCCGTTGGCGCATTCGCTCGATCCCGCAACCCGTGAAACCCTGCTGACCCGCATCCGCTTTTACCGCGATTTGGGCCTCACTGAGTTCTACCGCCGCCCCGTGGACCCGGCGCTTGCCGCCCAGTTTGCCGCAGAATCGGAAGAGAAACCCGCATCCGGCATTCAAACTCTCAGTACCCTATCCTTTAGTCATCCTGAGCGAAGCGTAGCGGAGTCGAAGGACCTGCTTTTCGCTAAGTCGGGCGAAAGGGTGGGATACCACGAACCCGCGTCAGCCCCTCAGGCCTATCCATTGGAGGATCAATCCATTCCACCCCGCAAGCCCTTTCCCGCCGCCGACCGCGCCGCCGCCCTCCAACTCATCCGTGACGAAATCGGCGATTGCACCCGCTGCCCGCTCCACAAAGGCCGCAACAAGCTGGTCTTCGGCGACGGCTCGCCCACCGCGCGGCTGATGTTCATCGGCGAAGGACCGGGAGCCGACGAGGACGCGCAGGGCTTGCCCTTTGTCGGCAAGGCCGGGCAGCTATTGAACAATATGATCGCCGCCATGGGACTCCGGCGCGAGGAAGTCTACATCGCCAACGTGGTCAAGTGCCGCCCGCCAGGCAACCGCGTCCCCGAACAGGAAGAGGGCGCGACATGCACACCATTTCTCTTCCGCCAGATCGACGTCATTCGTCCGCAAGTTCTGGTAGCTCTCGGCGCCACAGCTGCTACCTGGCTCTTAGGCGCGCGCCAGCCGCTCGCCGGCCTGCGCGGCCGAGTGCATGCCTTCCGCGGCACACAACTCATCGTCACCTATCACCCTGCCTATCTGCTCCGCGACCCTCGCCAGAAGAAAGAAGCCTGGGCCGACCTGCAAATCGCAATGCGGGAACTGGGGCTTAAACTGCCCGCGAAGGTATAGGCTGACCCATCATTGACTATGTACGCTAAGAAGTGGAGAAGGCTTCATCCCGGTGAAGCGAACGGTCATGGCGGACTGCACAGCGACTTTGTCTATGCCGGCGCCTGCGGTAACGGCCCAAGTCTTCCAGTAATCCCGTCCCAAATTGCCTTCAGCAGCAAGCAAGATGCCCTCAGCCGGCTCTTTGAGAGGGCCGAATACAAGATAAAGTGATAAGGAATTCTTGAAAGAGCGTACGCTCTCCATTGCCATCCCATTGTCTTGAGGCGCGAGAGATAAACTTCATTGCGTAACTTGTAGTAGTACCTGTCATTCGAATATAGATAAATGTGCTTGCCAAATAACTTCACGGACGAATCCCCAAAACTGTGCATTATGCGGGCGTCAGGAACGCAGTAGCTGTGATAGCCGGCACTCAGCGCTCGCCGCACCCATTCAGTGTCCACATACTCGATAAACAAATCCTCGCGCATCAATCCAATCGAGTTAAGTGTATCGATTCGTATAAGTGATCCCGAGGCAATCATATTCTCACTGGGAATTGGCTGCTCGCACGATTTGTCAGGCCGGAATTCACTGGCAATAAGCGCATAATAGCGCACCGCGGCGGGGCGATTCCCCGTCTTTCTATCGATCACTAACGGGCAAATCGCGGCAATCTGCGTTCCAGACCTCCGCAGCTCTCGTTCGGCCGCAAGCAGCTTTCCGACCGTGCCAGGCAATAAAACGCTGTCTTGATCGAGAAGGAGTATATGCGAGTGTCCCTTGCTTGCGGCCCTGATAATGCCGATATTTTGAGCTGCTGCAATGCCTGCATTCTTACCGAGAGGAATATACAGTACATGAGAGTCAGGATTATCGACAACGATAGCGACTTCCCCGGCTGGATTCGGAGTGTTATCGACAACAATCACCTCTTCCACTTCATTCGTCAGGCTCTCAAGAAGTCTCTCTAAACACGCTAAATCAGGATAATATAGCACGATAATCGCAGCGGTCATCGATCACCCCCCGACACTGTCCTTGCCGTAAATGCTGGAAACGTCAGATGCGGCAAGCGGATTCCTGGATATATTCGATTGAGAAAGGCAAAATAGACTGTTGCCACCAGTGTTGCCTTCGAGAGGAGCACCAGCCCTCCGGCAGAGTAAAGATCATCGAAAATTGATAGAACAGCCGGATAGACAAGAAGAGCAGTAAGGAATATAGCGACTTTGTTCCCGGCGCGTGCGCGCAAATATATGGCAGTCTGAACGAACCCAATCAACAGAACTGCCGCCAATGCTAAGGCCACGCCAAAGTCCGTAAAAAAAAACTTGTATACGGTGTAGACATTTGTAGGAAGCGGCACAAACAAATACGCATCATGCATCTTTGGAGTATTAGCAGGCGCTCCAAACTTGCTCATGACTGCCAAAACAAACTCAAATGTATGGTGTGGAGCATTAGCGTACTCGGACGAGTGCATAAGCACATAATCAAGTGCGGGAATGGGGACAATAATATACGCTAAAACAAAATTGGTCAGTATTGCCGCGATGCTTCCCCGATAACTGGAGACATCCTTGTCGAAAAAGATAAGAGCAATAAATATGCTAGCAAATATAAGTACCGGAATACATACATATTTAGCCGCATCGACAAGACTATCCTTCCTTTTGATTAGGAGATGAATAACCGTAAGAGATAAAAACAATAGAAGTAAGTAGCTTCTACCTCCGGTGAGAATGCAGCACACGGCAGAGGCCATCGCAGCCGTCCAGAAGAGTATTCCACAATCCTCAATACGGCAAAGTATGGCTACCGCTATCGAAAAGATAGGTAGACTGCCGACCACAAGTCCCCAGGATTCTCCTTGCTCAGCCATGTCAACGTAGAATTGCCGTGAACGAACAAGCAGTTCGCCCAGGCTGCCACCACCGCCGTGCTGCAAAACATCCATAATCATAAGCGGCACTTCTGCAAGACAGATAAGAAGCAAGAGTTGCAGGCCGATCCGTGATACTGTAGGATGCGAAAGTTCGCAAACCTTTGCGCTGAATGCGACCTTCGGCAGCGCGCGGGAAAGTAAGCCTCCCAGGCTAAAAAGAGATGCTCCGATTGTAATCACCCACCATGTGATTGAATGGACATCACTGACTTGAATAGGCGCATACCAGAAGATTGCAGCATCAGCAAACCAAACAAACGAGAATATGAATGGCGGGTATAACACACTGCGCTTTCCCACACAGTAGTTCAGAACCGTGAGTAGAGCCAGGAACATTGTGGCTACAATGCAAGTCATAAGCCGCTGTTCTCACTCCTCGCGTGACAGGAATTCATAGAATCTTTCTGTGCAGATTTTGCAAAATGCACCAGTTCGCAGCTCCCAAACCGCCATCTGTTACCAGACTTGCCCATGCTGCACCTAACCAGCCATATCGCGGGATCAGCCAGAGGTTCAACAGTAAGTTGAGTGCAGAAGCGCCGAATTGCGCCATCGTTCTATAGCGCTGAAATCCCATGCCTGTAATTGCGCTGCCGGTGAGCTGATGGATTCCGCGAAACGCCGGAATCAGGCAGAGCCAGCGCAACGCCGCCACACTGCCGGTAAATCCAATGCCGACAATTCGCGGTATCAGAGGTGCTGTGAGAAACAAAGAACCAGACATGATGATTCCAAGTAGCGCGGCTCTCCTGGCTAGCCTGACAGAAATGTCTACTACACTTTTAACCCCTTTCTGGCTCTGACGGAAGTAACGTGGAAGCGCAGCCGTGTCCAGAGCTGTAATCGGAATTGTAGCAATATCGACAACTCGGTAGGCCATAGTATAGAGGCCATTCGCTATATTCATGCCATAATGGGACAACAGCGCCTTATCGATGTCATTATAGGCGGATTGCGTCGACCCTGCCAGAGAGAAACCGAACCCTTCTGTTAATCTCGACAGTATTATGCGGGAATCAAGCTGGGGACGGCCATAGCGCATCACTACGATTCCCGAGGCAGCGGCTGCTGCCAAGACAGTGACAATTAACGACGATACAGCCCATTGCCATGCCGTGGCTTGATGCAAGAAAGATGCCAGAACCAACACAGCCATCAGTCGCAAGAAGCTAGTGAGTAAAGTGATGGCCGCCGTCATTCGCAGTTGCTCGAATGCTTGAAATACCTGACTAATGCAAATAATTAGTTGACGGAAGATGCATTCTCCGAGGGCAACGAGCAGGATCAGTGATGCGCTAGCCGGATTGAGCAAATGAGGCGCAATGAAACACAGAAGAACCGTAATCAATGAACCGACGCCAATAGTAGTAAGCAAGATATTGCCCCAACACGCGGCGAAATTCCCGGCGCTCAAACTTACATACCTTACAAAAAGCAGCCCGGAACCAAGGGAACTGTATGGGGTTGCTATGGCAACGAAGGCGAATGCGCCGGCGAAGATTCCATACTCTTCCACCCCCAGCAATCGAGCCAGCAGAATGAAATATCCAGCCTGCAAGATGAGATTAAGACTTTGGCCAACCATCATCCAGCCCGCATTACGCGCAAGCGAGCTTGCCCGCAGCGCGCGAATGCGGTTCAGCAGAAGCTCCATATCTGCACCTATAACTCTCTGCCTTGAGTATTATCAGACTTTCGCTCAGCCAGCCGCAGGATAACTTCATCTAAGGCTGTCTCCCATGAATCGAGCTCTATGCCGAAGCGAGTGAATAGCTTCTCGTTCGACAAAACAGAGTTGCGAGGACGCTTTGCCAAAGTAATGAATTCCGCGGAAAAGATGGGCCTGACTTCCGGAACCTTGCCGTGCAGCAGATCGCTCGCGCGTTCAAAGATGGCTTGTGCAAAGCCATACCACGTAACAGATCCGTCACAGGTCATGTGGTATAAACCGGACCAGCTATCAGAAGAGCCATACCTGCCTACCAGAACTCCGGCAACAACAGCGCGCGTGGCATCGGCCAATGCGATAGAGCTAGTTGGCGCGCCAAACTGGTCGTCCACAATGTTAAGCCGATCACGCTCCTTGGCCATGCGCAGCATTGTTAGCAGGAAGTTATTCCCATGAGGGCCGTAGACCCAGCTTGTCCGGAAAATAAGATACTTTCCTCCAATCTGTTGTATCGCTTCTTCCCCGGCCAGCTTGCTAGCTCCATAGACATTCAGCGGATTCGGTTTATCGGACTCTGCCCAAGGACCTGTTTTCGAGCCGTCGAATATGTAGTCCGTGGAGTAATGAACCAGAAGCGCACCCGTGCGCTGAGCTTCTTCGGCCAGAATGCCGGGAGCAATGGCGTTGACGGCCATTGCAGCTTCCGGCTCAGATTCAGCGCGATCAACCGCTGTATATGCAGCGGCGTTGAGAATGATATCGGGCGCGGCTCTACGCACCATCGCGCACACCTGATCTGGCACGGCCAAGTCAACTGTATCGCGGTCTTGGCAAATCAATTCAGCTGCATCGAAGAAGCTGCGCTGTAACTCCACGCCGACCTGCCCCGCATGGCCGACAATAAGGATGCGCGGCAAGTTACTCATGCAAAGACCTCCGCCTCGCGCAATGTGAGGCCGTTGCGGTCCTTTCCAGAAAGAATGGCGCGCTCGGCGGAAATGGGCCAAGGAATTGCCAAGTCCGGGTCGTTCCACACGATAGTCCGCTCGCCTGCAGGAGAATAATAGCCGGTCACTTTGTATGCAAAGCCAACGACATCAGTGAGTGAAAGAAAAGCGTGGCCGAAACCTTCGGGGATCCATAACATCTTACCGTTCTCTCCGGTGAGTTCCACGGCGATATGCCTGGCAAAGGAGGGAGAGCTGCGGCGCAGGTCAACCGCTACATCCAGCACTGCGCCATGAGTAACCCGGACCAGTTTTCCTTGTGCGTGAATCACCTGGTAATGAATTCCCCTAAGTACATTCATTTTTGAGATAGAGAAGTTATCCTGTACCCAGGTTGACGGCAGCCCCGCCTCAGCCATGCCTTGTAGATTCCATGTCTCCATGAATGCGCCGCGGTCATCCCGGTAGATATCAGGCGAAAGCAGCAGGACGCCGGGCAACGAGGTTTGAGTAATCTTCATCTCGCGTCCGCCTCAATAGTAAATCGCTGCTCGTTTCTGAGGGCAAGCAGATATTGCCCATAGCCACTCTTGCGTACCGGTCGAGCCAACTCTTCGAGCTGGTCAGCATTAATGTATCCCAGGCGATATGAAATTTCTTCCGGGCAGGCAATCTGTAGCCCCTGACGCCGCTCAATCGTCTGAACAAAAAGACCGGCATCAAGAAGCGAATCATGCGTGCCAGTATCGAGCCACGCCATTCCACGGCTCATCACCTGCACCTTCAGGCTGCCCGCTTCCAGATAAAGCCGATTCAAATCTGTGATCTCCAGTTCGCCCCGAGTCGATGGCTTGAGGGAAGCGGCGAGGCTTACCACTTCACTGTCGTAGAAATAGAGGCCGGTTACAGCATACCGAGACTTGGGAGACTTGGGCTTCTCTTCAAGACTGATGGCGCGGCCCGATTCATCGAACTCCACTACACCGTAGCGTTCCGGATCCTGCACGGGATAGGCAAAGACGACCGCTCCATGCTTCACAGACGCCGCGCGCTGCAAATGCGCCGAGAACGATTGACCGTAGAAGATGTTATCGCCCAGAATCAACGCACTCGTATCTCCGGCGATAAAATCGCGCCCAATCAGAAAGGCCTGCGCAAGGCCGTCTGGGCTGGGCTGCACGGCATAATTCAGATTGATGCCCCACTGATTGCCATTGCCCAGCAATTCCGCAAAGCGAGTGGTATCCTGCGGAGTGGAAATAATAAGAATGTCGCGCAGCCCCGCCAGCATCAAAGTGCTAAGCGGGTAGTAGATCATCGGCTTATCATATACCGGCAGGAGCTGTTTTGAGACTACCTGCGTTACAGGGTAGAGCCGGGTTCCAGATCCGCCCGCAAGAATGATTGCCTTCATTGTGGAAGCCTCTCCTCATAGTTCTTTCTAATCCAGTCCCTGTAAGCTCCAGTGCGAACACTCTGAACCCAGGAGCCATGATCAAGGTACCACGCCACCGTTTTACGCAGTCCGCTGATGAACTCCTCATCCGGCCGCCATCCAAGCTCGCGGCTGATTTTCGTGGCGTCAATAGCGTAACGGCGGTCATGTCCGGGGCGGTCGGCAACAAAAGTGATGAGCTTGCTGCGCGGCCCGAGCGCGGTATCGGGGCGCAGATCGTCGACAAGATCACAAATCGCCGTCACCACATCCAGATTCTTCCGTTCACTGTTGCCGCCAATGTTATAAGTTTCTCCCACGCGACCCCTATCCAGCACGGCGCAGATGGCCGAACAGTGGTCTTCCACAAACAGCCAGTCGCGCACGTTACAACCGTCGCCATAGACGGGCAGCGGCTTGCCTTCGAGGGCATTCAGGATCACCAGCGGAATCAGCTTTTCAGGAAACTGAAACGGCCCATAGTTATTCGAGCAGTTAGTCGTGAGTACGGGCAAGCCATAGGTGTGAAAGTAGGCTCGAGCCAGATGGTCCGAGGCCGCCTTTGAGGCTGCATAAGGACTGTTGGGGGCATAGGCCGAGATCTCGGAAAAGGCCGGATCGTCCGGACCGAGCGTTCCATAGACCTCGTCTGTAGAGATGTGCAGGAAGCGGAATTCTTTTCGGCCAGCCTCGTCCAGCTCCGACCAATAGAGCCGGGCCTGTTCAAGCAGCGTGAAGGTTCCCTGTACGTTGGTGCGAATAAAGGCGCCTGGATCGACAATCGAGCGATCCACGTGGCTTTCCGCGGCGAAATGGACGATGAATTTGGGCCGATGCTCGCGCAGCAATGCGGCCACCAACTCCGCGTCACAAATATCGCCGCGCACCAACTTGTGCCGGGAATCGTCCTCGATGGCCGCGAGATTATCCGGATTGCCTGCATAAGTGAGCAGATCCAGATTGACCACGGCATCGCTGCAATTTCTGATCCACTGCAGAACAAAGTTAGAGCCGATAAACCCCGCGCCGCCAGTGACGAGGATGGTGTTCCTGACATTTGTCATCGTTCCAGAGATCCTTCGAGCGTTGGAATTAGGGAGAGGACGACAGCCCGTTCGATCATGCACTCGCACGAAACAAGCCATTCGAGAGCAAATCAAGCCCTGCGGTAGATGATTCTCCCGGTGCCCGCGGAAGGCTCACACCACGTTAGGCTAGCATGGCCAATGATTCAATACAAGACAGATTGCTGTCCCACAATCCGGCGAATTGCTACGAAGCTGGATTTGGCTGCTCGGAGTTGGCAGACATTCCCACTCTGGAACTGCCCGCATTCAGCAGGAGCAATCACACCGCAGTTGCAATTCCGGCCGCAAGCTGTACAATTCCTGCTGATGACTCCTGAAATTTCCACGCCCGTCGCTGCCTCAATCGCTTCGTCCAACCCAACCGGTCCCATCACCATGTCGATCGACATTGGCGGCTCGGGGCTGAAGGCCATGCTGCTGGACCCGTCCGGTAAGCCGGTCAGCGAGCGCCAGCGCGTCGTAACCCCTGCCGTGCCAACGCCGGAGGCGGTGCTGGGCGGGCTGGATGAGTTGCGCAAGCTGTTTGCGGATTTCGACCGAGTCTCAGTGGGCTTCCCCGGTGTGGTCAAACACGGCTGCACCTTCGGCGCCTTCAACCTGCACCCACTGTGGGTGGGGGGCTTCCCGCTGCAAGCCGAACTGGAAAAGCGCTGGAAGAAGCCGGTGCGCGTGGGCAACGACGCCGATGTGGCCGGCTATGGGGCGATCCAGGGCCACGGCGTGGAGCTGGTGCTGACGCTGGGCACTGGCCTCGGCGCGGCGCTCTTTACAAACGGCCACCTCTGCCCCGGCCTGGAGCTGGGCCACCACCCCTGGCGCAAGAAGGGCATGACCTACGAGGACTACCTGGGCCGCCGCGGCCTGGACAAATTCGGCAAGGCGCGCTGGAACGACTTCCTCCAGGCCGCGATCACGCAGACCGAGGCGCTCTTCAACTGGGACCACCTCTATCTGGGCGGCGGCAACACAAAAAAGATCCTCTTCACACCGGCAAAAAACGTGAGTATTGTCTCGAATGAGAGCGGGCTGCTGGGCGGCGTGGTGCTGTGGCGGGATCAGGGGTAAGAAGCATTTAGTGGCGGCGGGTGTTTCAACACTCGCGCTGTTTCTGCGCTCGCTTGTACCATGACCGCATGATCGTGTAGCCCCAGGTTCCAAAAGCGGAACCTGGGGCACGCATATCGAAAGGTTCATCATTTCCGTATCATATGGTTACAGTATGAGTTGGCGCATGACCAGGCCCGGATTGAAAGCCCTTATGAGGGCCGATTGCTGCTTGAATTTGTTTTCGTTAATGCGCGAGTGGCAGCGCCGCCATCCTCCCGTTTCGCAACAGTAGGCGTTAGTTGCGTTTCACTAACTCGCCGCACTAGGAATCACTTTTCAGCGAAACAGATTCCAGGCTTGACATCTCACTGTCAATGATATGCTTTGACTATGGGTGAAACGGCTGCTTGATGACGAGGGTCGCCGGGTTCCAGCATCACGCGCGGGTGTCTTTGTCATAAGCTCTGAGAGAAGGTGCATCATGACAGACGGCAGAACAATGGATGCAGATTCCAACCCACAGCTAAGTGTGGGGCGCCGCTCCCGGTATCTCATTGTTCTGAATGAGATAGGCTTCTTATATAGCCATTTCTGGGTGCTTGCGACAGCGATACAGGAAGCTGGATGGGATGTTATCGTTGCTGCCCGAGACGGGGCAAGCCCGGAACGCGCAATCAATGCCGGGATGCAGTTTATTCCCCTTCGGATCAAGATAGGAGTTGGGAATCCAATAGAGGAGATCAAAGGGATACTGGACCTGCGTGCAATTATTCACTCGTGCGATCCTGATTTAGTGCATCTGGTTTCGCTTAAGAATGTGCTGCTAGGTGGAATGCTGATTCGATGGCGCAAGAACGCTTCTCTGCTTGCCGCAATCACTGGATTGGGAAGCTTGTTTGTCGAAGATAAGTGGGTATATTCTGCTCTTCGCCCATTGGTTATTTATGGACTTAGGCAAGTGTTCAGGAAATCTCGTTCTGTCATGGCGCTGGAGAATCCTGACGATCGATTATTCTTCATTGATAACAACGTCGTGAGAGCTACAAAGAGTATTGTGATACCAAGCGCGGGACTTGATTCTGACGCAATTATCCCGATGCCCCATAATAATCTTGTTATTACTATATTATGTGTTTGCCGCATGATTCGATACAAGGGTATTCTTCAGTTGATCGAGGCAGCGCGGATACTGCACCGCGAGGGCCTTCGATTCGAATTGCTTTTCGCAGGCGATATCGACGAAAGCAATCCGGCGTCGCTAACCCGCAAGGAATTGCGATCTGCCGAAGCAGAAGGCGTGGTCAAATGGCTTGGCTACCGTACAGATGTTCCGGAGCTTCTGAACAAATCAGACATCTTCTGTTTGCCTTCCTATTACCGAGAAGGACTGCCGCGTGCTCTGGTAGAGGCTTGTGCCGCAGGTTGCGCTATAGTGACAACTGATATGCCGGGTTGCCGGGAAGTTGTCGTTGAGGGGGTAAACGGGCGTTTGGTTCCTCCTCGCGATGTCGTGGCATTGGCAGATGTACTCCGCGCTCTTCTGTGCGATCCTGAAGCATGCAGGCGGATGGGTATTGAATCCAGACGGCGCTTTGAAGAACATTTCACCATGACGTCCGTGCTTACTGCATTCAATCAGTGTTATGCCGCATTGGATATTCCACTTCGAGTGCATCACGGGCAGATATGAAGATGAAGATTGCCATCCTTGGCACGCGCGGAATTCCGGCTCGCTATGGCGGGTTTGAGACCTTTGCCGAAAAGCTAGGGGTCGGACTCTCCGAGCGTGGTTACGATGTGACGGTCTTTTGCGAATCCGGCGAATCCAGTGAGTCTGATGTTTTTCAGGGAGTAAAACTGCGATACGTCTCCGCGCCTCCCCTCGGCCCCCTTCAGACGATCCTCTATGACCTGCAATGCCTGTGGGCGGCTCGCCGGAAATATGACGTTGTGTATATGCTTGGCTATGGCGCTGCTCCGTTTTGCCTGATTCCCCGGTTGTGGGGCGCCGAGGTGTGGATCAATCCGGACGGTCTGGAATGGGCGCGCGCCAAGTGGGGTATTATCGCGAAGAGTTATTTCCGTCTGATGGAATGGATTTCTCTTTATTCAGCCAATCGCATCATCGCGGATGCGGAAGCCATTGCTGAAAGTCTTGCAGATCGTCATGGCAGGGTTAGGGCGTGCACCGTGATTCGTTATGGCTGCGATGTGATCGAAGAGCCTCCTTCGGAGCCGCCGCTTTCCGAGTGGAATCTATTTTCGGAGAGCTACTATCTTGTCGTCTGCCGCCTTGAGCCTGAAAACCACGTGCTGGAGATTCTTCGGGCGTTTCAACAATCCCGCAGCAACAAGAGACTCATCGTGGCAGGCGATCATCTGGCCAAGACGGGCTACGTAGAACAGCTCCGCGCGGTTAAGGATCCGAGGATATGGATGATCGGTACCGTGTACGACCAGGTCAAGCTGACTTGCCTTCGCTACCATTCTTTTGCCTATCTGCACGGGCATAGCGTCGGTGGAACGAATCCTTCACTTTTGGAGGCGATGGGCTGCGGCAACCTGATTTATGCGCACGATAACCCCTTTAACCGCGAGACACTGGGGCCGTGTGGGTATTATTTTGCAGATGTTCCGGAACTTACCAAGGCTATTGATCTTGCAGAGCGGGAAGATCATGAACGGGCGCGACTTAGAGAGGCATCCAGGATGCGCGCGCGTGCAGAATATCGCTGGCCTGATGTTATCTCCAGATATGTGGAGTTGCTGGAGCATGCGGCGAAAGTATGACAAAGGTTGCACTCATTACAGGCGCATCCAGCGGCTTTGGCTTGCTGACCACTGTTGCTCTGGCGCGGCGTGGATGGCGTGTGCTGGCCACCATGCGCGATCTCAACCGCCGCGGCAAGCTGGAGGAGGCTGCCCGCACGGATGGCGTTCTCGACCGCATCGAGTTTCTCGCTTTGGACGTAACCAACGCCGACCAAATTGCGGAGCTTGCCGCAACGATTGCCGCACGTGCTGACTCGCTCGATGCAGTCGTTAGTAATGCGGGCTTCGCCATGGCAGGCTTCGCAGAGGATGTTACGGACGCGGAGCTACGGCAGCAGTTCCAGACTAACTTCTTTGGCGCGACGGCGGTGACACGGGCCTTTCTGCCTCAGTTGCGTCGGCAGGGAGCGGGGCACGTTGTCATACTTTCGTCGATCTCCGGGCGCATCGGCTTTCCGGGCGTCGGCAGCTACGTGGCCTCGAAGTTTGCGCTGGAGGGATGGGCCGAGTCGCTGCGGCTGGAGATGAAGCCGCTGGGGATTCAGGTTGTGCTGGTCGAACCGGGTTCGTTTGAAACCAACATATGGACTCGCAATGCGATTCTTTCCGCTTCCGCACAGGATGCCAACTCCCTCAACGCCGCTCGCATCGCGCGTCTGATGAGCCAGCGCGAGAGAGGCAAACTGAAGGCCAACCCGCAGATTGTCGCTGATGGAATTGCGGCGATACTCAACGATCCGCTGCCCAGGCTGCGCTACGTCTTTGGCTGGGATGCGCACCTGGGGCTGGCGCTCAAGCGGCTGCTGCCATCGCGTGTTCTGGAATGGCTGCTGATCAAGGTGAGCGGAATCGGCGCTTAGGCCGCGACCGGCAGGATTTGCAGGTAAACTAGAGGCATGGCGGAGATTCAGCGCAGAAAAACGGGAACGGTCAGCATCGGGCAGGTTCGCGTGGGCTGGGAGGTTCCGGTCGTCGTGCAGTCGATGACCAACACCGACACGGCGGACGTTGCAGGCACCATCGAACAGGTAGCGGCGTTGGCCTTGGCGGGCTCGGAGATCGTGCGTGTCACGGTGAACAACGAGGATGCCGCGGCGGCTGTTCCCTACATCGTGGAGGGCATCGACAAGCGCGGTTTGCGTGTACCGATTGTGGGCGACTTCCACTACAACGGCCACCTGCTACTGAAGAAGTTTCCCGCCACGGCGCGGACGCTGGCCAAGTACCGCATCAATCCCGGCAACGCGTCGATAGGCAAGAAAGACAACGACAATTTTCAGGTCATGGTGGAGTGCGCCGTTGAAAACCAGAAGCCGGTGCGCATCGGTGTGAACTGGGGATCGCTGGATCAATCGCTGCTGACCCGCATGATGGACGAGAACAGCCGCCAGCCGCAGCCGCTGCCCGCGCGCGACGTGATGATGGAGGCGATGGTGGTGAGCGCGCTGGAGTCGGCCGCGGCCGCCGAGCGCTACGGCCTCCGCCGCGACCAGATTATTCTTTCCGCCAAGGTGAGCGGGGTGCGCGACCTGATCGATGTATATGCCAACCTGGCCGCGCGCTGCGATTACGTGTTGCACCTGGGGTTGACCGAGGCGGGGATGGGCGCGAAGGGGCTGATTGCCTCGACGGCGGGGCTTGCGCCGTTGTTGCTGGCCGGCATCGGCGACACCATCCGCGTGAGCCTGACGCCGAAACCCGGCGGCGACCGGACGGAAGAGGTCGTGGCAGCGCAGCAAATTCTACAATCGCTGGGGATTCGCAGCTTCATGCCGCAGGTGACTAGTTGCCCAGGGTGCGGGCGGACGACGAGTACTTACTTCCAGGAGCTGGCCGAGCAAATTCAGAGTTATCTGCGGACCTCGATGCCGGAGTGGCGCAAGAAGTATCCCGGCGTGGAGGAGTTGAAGCTGGCGGTGATGGGCTGCGTGGTCAACGGGCCGGGTGAATCGAAGCACGCCAACCTGGGGATCAGCCTGCCGGGAACCTTTGAGGAACCTAAAGCGCCGGTCTATGTGGACGGGAAGCTCTACAAGACGCTGCACGGGGATACGATTGTGGCGGAGTTCAAACAGATACTCGATCAGTATGTGGTGAGCCACTACGGGCAGAGGGCAAAGAGCGCAAAGTTGGTGGGGGCGCGGTAGGCGCGCAACAACGATTTGCAAGACAGATTTGACAGGTCGATTGATGGTTCCAGTGCACATGAAGGGCGTTCTCCAACCGTTCCGTCGCAGTCCTTACCCGGTTCCAGCGTTGGGTCATTGATCCGCCATCAGTTGCACCCATTTCATTTTCGGAAGCGACACGCTCCATCAGAGCTTCATGCCGCTCCTGGTTGATCCGAGCCGATTCGCCGCAAATGGTTGTATTCATTTTGCTCTCGATGCTTCTTATCAAGGCCGAAGCAAGGCCGATATATGCGTCTCGAAGTTGCCGCAGCAAGGCAACCTTAGGGTTGCCCGCCCTATGCTTCCCGATCTCGATTTCGGCGTCTTCTGTTTTCCTCAACGTAGTTTCCAAACAGGCCTGAAGTTCTTGGACCGATCGCTTGGACATGATTTCCTCCCTTAAGCCATTGGCGATTTTGTCGTCCACTTGATTTTCTCATTTTGGGGTATGCGAAAAATGCCTTGTTTTGGCACGTCATAGGCAAGAGAGTATGCGAAAATTAGACGAAAGTCAATGTTGGAGATCGGAGTCTTATGAATCGTGTTGCACGCACAATCGTTTTCCTCTGGATCGCTGTCGGAGGAAACTTCGCTCTTTCGCAGACGGGTACATGCGCTAATCCAAACGCTCCAAGAGTTGGATTGCTGATTCAGGACAAGCAAGCTAAGAGCGACGCTGGCTCATCACCTCAGCTGGTTGCCCAGTCGAAAAGGTTGGTGGACGCTGATATTAAATTGCGGGATGAACTTGCACAGCGCCTTCCTACGGATTCCTGCGTTGTGACAAATCGGGATATCTTCAACGATCCTAAGAACTTTCCTCAGCTGAAAGGCAGCACCATCATTGAGATTAAGGCAGATGCATCATTCAGGAATCCCAGCGTATTTGCGTTTGCCGTCACCGTCAGCGCTGTTGAGGGAATCTATGCCCAAGATCAATTGCGGATGTTTACGATTCCGGT
Source organism: Acidobacteriaceae bacterium (assembly GCA_003134855.1). Taxonomy (GTDB): domain Bacteria; phylum Acidobacteriota; class Terriglobia; order Terriglobales; family Acidobacteriaceae; genus Telmatobacter. The sequence continues at coordinate 284,458 of PLCS01000014.1, read as the reverse complement.
ATTGGTCGAGACGGATTCCGACTATGCGCGCGGCGCGGATGGGCTCATGAAGTTTTGGCAGGTTTGGGGTGAGGCGGCGACTCATGGTCCGAACAAATAGCCGGTACCCCAGGACTCGCTTCTGAACTGGAAAACCACAAATTTCACTCTACTACTCATTGGCCTCTTCCTGGCTGGTCACGAGTCCCGGCGGCATTACGCGGCTAAAAGTAAGAATCTTCTCGACAGCCCCGAATTGACTGCAAACGCGGCCCAACTCAAATTCCTGCTCTCCGATTTGCGCGAACTGTGCCTCATCGCCGGGTTTTAGGTTGCGCTCTCTCACAATGGCCGCGGGGATGGTAATCCATAGACCGTTCCCGCGCTTTCTGAGCTTCACAGTCTTCGTTGCCACGGACACCCCTCATAGTAAATCGGCCATGAGAGTAATTACGTGAGGTTTTGCTTCCCTTCACGGCAGATTCGCGCTACGATTGCGGCAGTCTTCGTAGGAGGCTATTTGTGGCTCTGCGCCGGTTCGGCTGGGTTGTGCTGCTGGCTGTGCTTGCGCCCGCGCTGGCTTTTGCGGGCAAGCCGAAGCCCTGCGTGACGGCCGATGAAGCCACCAAGCTGGTGAACAGGGACGTCTGCGTCACGGCGCACATCTATGATGTGGTCGAGTTGCCGGATGGGACGCGGTTTCTGGACGTATGCACGCCGCAGACGCCGGACGAGCAGTGCCGCTTTACCCTCGTGAGCCTGTGGGAGGATCGCGAGGATGTGGGCGAACTGCGCAAGTACCGCGATAAGGACGTGCAGGTTCGTGGGATCGTGCGGCCGATGCACGGGCGGGCGGGGATGGTGGTGAGCCATGCGCGGCAGTTCTACGGCGGGCCGCCCAGGTTCAAGCCCAACCCCAAGCTGGCGCGCGGCTTCAACGCCGAGCAGGGCCGGCCGCCGCTCTATGACCCCAACCTGCGCTCGCAGGGCGGACGGCGCGCCTTCATGAATTCGCGGGACCGGGAGACGCTGCCGGCGAAGTGAGGAAGACCTACGCCTTCTGGGCAAACTTTCCGCTCACGTAATCCCAGTTGATCACCTGGAAGAATGCCTTGACGTACTCGGCGCGCCGATTCTGGTACTTCAGGTAGTAGGCGTGCTCCCACACATCCACGGTCAGCAACGGCTTGAGGCCCACGGTGAGCGGACTGTCCTGGTTGGCGGTGCTCTGGATGGCCACCGAGCCGTCGGGCAGCTTGACCAGCCAGGCCCAGCCGCTGCCGAAGACGCCCATGGCCGCGGCGGTCAGCTTGTCCTGAAAGCTGGAGAGTGAGCCGAATCTCAGGTCAATAGCCTTGGCCAGTTCGCCGGTGGGTGCCGCGCCGCCTTTGCCCAGCGTCGGCCACCAGAAGGAGTGGTTGGCGTGGCCGCCGCCCTGGTTGCGCACGGCGGTTTGGGCCGACTCCGGCCAGGTGCTCGGGTTGGCTACCAGCTCGTCCACGGTCTTGCCGGCCAGCTCGGGATGCGCGGCCACGGCGGCGTTGAGGTTGTTCACATAGGCCTGGTGGTGCTTGTCGTGGTGCAGGTGCATCGTCGCGGCGTCGAAGTATGGCTCCAGCGCGTCATAGGCGTAGGGCAGCGGCGGCAGAGTGAATGGGCCGGTTGGGGGCGCGGGTGGGGTTGCGGCGGCGGGCGAGGCGGGCAGCGCCTGTGCGTGCAGGGCTTCGGTCAACAGCAGCGCGCTGGCCACGCCGCCCAGGTGCTTGATTGCGGTTCTGCGGTCCATGATGGGGAACCCTCCATCTGGTTCGATGCACGTAGGCGGGGAAAGACTGCGGAGAAATCGGAAGATTCCATGAAGAAGCCATGCCTGAAGCCGTCTTCGCTAAGCTGGAATCATGCAACTTCCTTCCTTAGCCCAAATTCGCAATGCGCAGACCGTGGTCTACCGCTCCATGCCGCCGACGCCGCAGTACACGTGGCCGCTGCTCAACCAGCGGCTGGGAACCGAGGCCTGGATCAAGCACGAAAACCACACGCCTGTAGGCGCGTTCAAACTACGCGGGGCTCTGGTCTACATCGAGTGGCTCAAAGAGACCCAGCCCGGCCTGGCTGGCGTCGCGGCGGCCACACGCGGCAATCACGGTCAGGGAGTGGCCATGGCCGCGCGGCTCGCGGGCCTGAAGGCGGTCATTGTTGTCCCGCTCGGCAATAGCCGGGAGAAGAATCGCGCCATGATCGCTCAGGGCGCTGAACTGATCGAGCACGGCGACGACTTTCAGGAGTCGCTGGAGTTCGCTCGCACGCTTGCCGCCGAGCGCGGCTTCGCCATGATCGACTCCTTCCATGAGCGTTTGCTGATGGGCACGGCTACCTACGCGCTAGAACTCTTTGAGGCCGCGCCGCCGCTCGACGCTGTGGTTGTGCCCATCGGCCTCGGCTCGTCCATCTGCGGCATGGCCGCAGCGCGCAACGCTCTGCGACTGACCACAGAGATTATTGGCGTGGTGGCCGCCGCTTCTCCTTCTTACGCGCTCAGTTTCAAGGAGCGCCGGGTAGTGGAGGCTCCGTCGCGCACCGCCCTCGCCGATGGGCTGGCCTGCCGCACGCCCAACGCCCAGGCCATGGAGGTCATTTGGGAGCAAGTTGCCCGGATTGTCGAGGTCACAGAAGCCGAGATTGCCCACGCCATGCGCGCTTACTACCAGGACACTCACAATCTGGCCGAGGGCGCCGGAGCGGCCGCGCTGGCCGGGGCGCTCAAGGAAAAGAATTCTCTGCAAGGCAAACGCGTCGGCATCATCCTTACCGGCGGAAATGTGGACCGGGAGATCTACGAGGATGTGCTGGCCGGAAGGCTATAGGGTAGAAGAATGACAGAACCCGCCGAAAAACTTACCCCCATGGCGCATATCGCCCAGAACCGCTGCTTCGGCTGCGGCCCGGCCAATGCGATTGGCTTGCAACTGGAGTTCCTGCTCGCCGAAGATGGCGCCGTGGTTTGCCTGCCTACGATTCCGGAGTGCTTCGAGGGTCCGCCGGGTTACCTGCATGGCGGCATCATTGCCACGCTGCTGGACGAGGCGATGAGCAAAACGGTGCGCGCGCGGGGGCTGAAGGCCGTAACCGGCCGGATGGAGATCGACTATCGCCGCCCGGTCCGCTCCGCTGCGCCGATTCGCATGGAGGGCCGCCTGCTCCGCAGCGAGGGCCGCAAGCACTGGACCGAAGCCCGGATTCTCGACGCAAGAGGCCACGTGCTGGCCGAAGCCAAAGGCATCTTCATCGAGATTGGCGGCGGCCACGGCTTCTGAGCCCTATGCCACCCAAGTCTGCGTGGCAGGGAAGTAATGGGGTTTCTTCAATGCATCGAGGCGGCCCGAAGGCCGTCCCGTTTCCGATTCGTGGATCATGTTGATGGTTTCCTGGGTGATGAGGTCACCGACTTGGCGTAGGCCTCAAAGGCGCGCTAGGCGACGATTACTCGCCATGGAATGCTACCGGCTCCATCTTGCGCGGGCGGCTCAGTTTATCGCCAGCCCAAAGTCGATCTCCCGCGTCGTCAGCACGGCCTCTTCGCCCGCCAGAATCGCGCCCCTTTCCAATACGTGTTCGAGTTCGCGGACATTGCCCGGCCAGTCGTGGGCGGCCAGTTTGGCCAGTGCCGCCGGCTCCACTCGCTTGATCGGCGCTTCGCGGCCCATCTGCGCAAGAAAGTGATTGATCAGCAGCATCAGGTCCTCGACATGCTCGGCAAGCGACGGGGTGCGGATCAGGAAGACGGCCAGCCGATAATAGAGGTCAGCGCGAAAAGCGCCGCTCTGGGTCTGCTTGGCCAGCGGCTGGTGAGTGGAGGCCACGATGCGCACGTCTACCCGCACAGTTTCGTTGTCGCCCACCCGCTGCAGCTCGCCGCACTCGACAAAGCGCAGCAGCTTGGATTGCAGCCCCAAAGGCATCTCGCCTATCTCATCCAGAAACAGCGTGCCTCCGTCAGCGGCTTCAATTCTACCCACGCGCCCCTGCACCGCGCCGGTGAAAGCTCCGCGCGTATGGCCGAAGAGTTCGGCTTCAAGAAGAGCTTCAGGAATCGCCGCGCAGTTAATGGCAACAAAGGATTTATGGCTGCGGGTTGACAGGCGGTGCAGGGCCTCGGCTACCAGCTCCTTGCCGGAACCGGTCGGCCCTTCGATCAGCACCGGGGTCGAACGCGGAGCCACCAGGCGGATGCGGCGGCTGACTTCAAGCATGCAGGGGGCGTAGCCAATCAGTTCCGGCAGCCTCTCGCTGGAGGCCGGTTCAATGGCGGGCACTGGCTGTCCCGCGGCGGCGGGCATCGCATGAGGGAAGCTGGGATGGATGGCGGCGGAGGCGACACTCTGCGACGGAAAAGCCTGACGGACCACGGACGGAAGGGAAGGAATCGGCCACGCATGGCCATTCATCGTATCGAGCGGCAGCGTCGTTTTGTTGAGAGAGGGCGCCGCGTTCCAGATTGCCGTGTCGTTGTCCTGTGTGCGCCTGAGCGCATACAACAGCTCCTGGCGGTAGGGTCCGCGCGGACTCTCTTGTGTGATCGAACCGCTGGCGGTCACCAAATCCACATCGGGGAACTTGGTGCGGAAGTCCATGAGGAATTCAGCCAGATCGAGATCGGGCAGCCAGGAGTCGACGATAACCGCCTCGGGCAGGGACAACTCAGCCTCCGCCCAGGCCTGAGCGCCGCCTTCGGCCTCCCGCACCTGCCAGCGCAGGCCGGTAAGAGTTTCGGAGAGCCGCTGACGGAAGCTGCGGTCGGCGCTGGCCACCAGCGCGGTGCGTGGGCGGATGCGGCTGGCCAGTGGCAGGGTGGAAACGGGAACTGTGCTTGCCATGAAGATTCTCCTGAACATCGATCGAGTTGGATTGAGCCAAGGAATTAGTGCGCTTCAAAAACCGGAGCGGCCACCGCCGGAACCACCACGCCCGGCAGAATCGCGGGCACGGAGAGCGCGGGCAAGACGGCGAGCGCAAAGTCGGTCTCCGGCGGCACCATGTAGCCCTGCCCGCGCACCGTGCGGATCAGCTGCCCTGGGGGAGGGTCCTTGAGCTTGCGCCGCAGATAGTTGACATAGACGTCGACAATATTGGTGGTCTGCGCCGGCTCCAAATTCCAGACCGAGTCCAGCAACTCCACCCGCGAGACGCACTGCCCGCGATTGAGCATCAGGTGCTCAAGAAGAGCGAACTCCTTGTTGGTGAGCAGGATCGACTGGCCGCCGCGGCGGGCGGTGTGGTCCAGCCGGTCCAGTTCCAGATCGCCGGCGCGCAGCAGCAGGCGCGCCTCGCGCTTGCGCCGCAACAGCGCCCGGCAGCGGGCTCGCAGTTCATGCAGGCTGAAGGGCTTGATCATCAGGTCGTCGGCCCCGCGGTCCAGGCAGCGGACACGTGTATCCACCTCCTGGCGGGCGGTCAGAACCAGTACCGGCAGATCCGAGTCCATCGCGCGCACCTCTTCCAGCACCTGCTCACCATCCTTGATTGGCATATTGAGATCGAGAATGGTCAGGTCAGGCAACTCTTGGCGAAATGCCTCCACCGCTGCGGCCCCATCGTAGGCCATGCTGACTCGGTGCCCATCAGCCTCTAAACCGCGGCTCAGAAATAACCCCAGCGCCCGGTCATCTTCGGCGATCAGTAATCTCATGGCAGTCCTTCTTGCTCGGCAGCGCCCTCAACTCGCGACGCCTGCCTGCTTCACGTTCTCTAACCGCCCGGCTTAGCGTGCCCTAACGGACGGTTCCACTTAACCTTCACGCTACGGGGGACGGAACTCAATAGGTGAAGTGAAGAAAGAAGGGTAGGCGATTCCAGGATCGGCACAGGCGCTTGAGGAATTCCCAAAATGGCGAGTGCAAAAGAGATATCCTCCGGCAACGCCGGATACTCACCGATGGCGGGTCCGATAACCGTGTCTTTTCGCAACCACTTGAATGTAAAAGAATTAGCAATCATAAACACAACAGCCAGCGGATCAGCCGTGCCGGCTCCCGCGGATTATGCCCGGGGGGCTCCGCTTGCGACTGCGCATTGGATTCCGTTTGCTCAAGGTATTCTTTGAGCGAAATTATCTTCCCTCGCGTGCGAGCCGCCGCACGAGAAATCGATGCGCGGAGACACTTTCTTTGATTATCGGTGGCTCATCATTAACCCGAACTTTGTATTTGCTCACCATCCCCGATCGGCATTCCGGGAAACTTGGGCGCCCTTTTGTCGGAACGGGTGAGTAACCTCGAACCTGGACCGACCCGCTCATGGGAACAATTTGCCGAACAAGACAAAAAGATAAAAAAACTGTTGCGGTTCGCCGTTTATTCGCTATAATGCCTCCATGGCTGTCACCCGAAGGCAAAAAGAGATTCTCGACTTCCTGGAGACCTTTGTGGCGCGCAACGGCTACTCCCCGTCCTTTGAGGAGATTGCGCGCGGCATGGGCCTCAAGAGCCTGGCCACAGTGCATAAGCACATCACCAACCTTGAAAAGAAGGGGTTGCTGGACCGCGTTCATAACCGCAGCCGCTCCATCGACGTGCTGCCGCCGGGTACTCGAACCCGTTCCAGCGACCGTCTGCCTTTGATGGGGCGCATCGCCGCCGGCATGCCGGTGGAGGCGATGGAGCATGAGGAGAGCATCTCGCTGCACGACGTGGTGGGCAACCGCGACGTCTTCGCTCTGGAGGTGCGCGGCGACTCGATGCGCGACGAACACATCATCAGCGGCGATTATGTGCTGGTGGAGCGCACCCGCACGGCGCGCCAGGGCGAGATCGTCGTGGCTCTGCTGCACGGCTCCGAGACCACGCTCAAGCGCTTTTATGCCGAAGGCTCGCTGGTTCGGCTGCAACCTTCCAACATCGAGATGGGCCCCATCATCGTCAACGCCACGCAGGTAGCCATTCAGGGCCGCGTGCTGGGCGTGCTGCGCAAGTACAGGTAAAAATGACCAGTTCATATGATTACGAATCGATCGCCAAGATGATCGATCACTCGCTGCTCAACCCTACCCTGACGGTGCCGGAACTGGAAGCGGGCTGTGCGCTGGCGGTTCGATATGACGCGGCGAGCGTCTGCATCCTGCCGTACTACCTGGCCCGGTGCGCCGATCTGCTAACCGGGTCCACGGTCATCCCCAGCACCACCATCGGCTTTCCCCATGGCGGGCACACAACCTCCATCAAGTTGGCAGAAGCCCGGCAGGCGTTGAAAGATGGGGGCAGGGAACTGGATGCGGTGATCAACATCAGCAAGGCCCGCAGCGGAGACTGGCAATATATTCGGGAAGAACTGCTGGCACTGACGCAGGCAATCCACGACGGCGGGGCAAAGGTCAAGATCATCTTTGAGAATGCTTACCTGGACGATACCGCGAAGATTCGCCTCTGCGAGATTTGCGGAGAGATTGGTGTTGACTGGGTGAAGACCTCAACCGGGTACGCATCCAGCGGCGCAACTCTTCCCGATCTGGAGCTGATGCGCAAACATTCCCCAGCACGGGTGCAGGTGAAAGCGGCCGGTGGCATACGCGATCTCGACACCCTCCTCAAAGTTCGCGCGATAGGCGTCAGCCGCGTGGGCGCTACACGCACCGAAGCCATTCTGGAGGATTGCCGGAAGCGGCTCGGCCTTGAGCCAATTGCCCAGCAGGGCCAGTGAAAGTAAAGAACCCGGCAGATTTGCCGGGTTCTTCTGCGTCCAATGCTGCCGAGTTCGATTACGCCAGCAGCTTCTTGATCTTCTCTTCGATCACATCCTGAGGAACAAAGCCCACGACCTGATCGGCCACCTTGCCGCCCTTGAATAACAATAAAGCCGGAATACCGCGAATGCCGAAGCGCGAGGGCGTAGCGCCATTCTCGTCCACATTCACCTTGGCCATCTTCAGCTTGCCGGCGTATTTGGCCGCGACCGCATCGATGATCGGCGCAATCGCCTTGCAGGGGCCGCACCATACGGCCCAGAAATCCACCAGTACCGGCAACTCGCTTTTGAGCACCTCCTGGTCGAACGTTGCATCATTGACTTCCAGAACTCCCTCTCCAGACATGATCCTCCTTGCGGCAACCGCCTGCATACAGTGTACGCGGTTATCGGGCCTTCATGGGATGCGTCAGCAGGAGGGAAAGTCGCAACCCGCTCCCTGATCGTCAACAGAAAACGGAGCCGCTGAGACCGAAACAAGGCAGGAATTCTCTGTAAGATGCTGTAAAGAAAAGTTCTGTATCGTATTGCGGGCAATTAAAAGCGCCCGGATCCCAATGGGATCACGGGCGCTAGAGCAGCCCTCCCCCAGAACTGCCCACGGTGAAAATGTAGGTGTTTCCAGGCCGAATAGCAAGCAATCTTGAGTAATTAAAAAAGTAATATGCACATCGAGAATTGTGTCGCAAAAAAGTAACATTTACCCATTTGTTTTCACTGAAAAGTACTGTACCAGCCGTAACGGTGGCTCCAGGATCAAGGCTTAGAACGGGTGTGCCGTCTCATAGGATTGGTTTGCTCCCACCGGCTCAAACCGGCAGACCTTAATCTCCGGCTCCGAAACCCCTTCCAGAGTGGCGCGGATGGCAGCCGACGCTTCGGGCACGCTCTCCGCGCTGCCGACAATCACCAGGACCGAGGGTCCGGCGCCGCTCAAAGCCGCTCCCAGAATGCCGTGTTCTCCGGCCAGCGGCAGCAACTGCGGCAGCAAGGTGCAGAAGGGCGCGCGATAGGGCTGGTGAATGCGGTCCTGCATGGCGATGCCCAGCAGGTCGCCGCGCGACTGAGCAAAGGCCAGCCCCAGTAGCGCCGCGGACTGTATGTTGGCCACCACGTCGGCGCGCGGGTAGCAGTCGGGCAGCATGGCGCGCGCCTTGCTGGTCGCCAACGGCTCGCTGGGCAATACCACGATGGCCCGCCACTCGGCTGGAGGCGTGACGCGAGCCAGGTGGATGCGCCTCTCCTCGCAATTGCCCTCGCAAGCAGCGGCCACAAATCCGCCCAGCCAGCAGGCCGAGGTGTTATCCGGATGGCCTTCCAGCGCCGAAGCCTCTTCAAGAATCCGCTCCGAGCTCCATCCCAGCCGGCCAAAATGCACCGCCAAAGCTATCGCCGCCAGCCGTCCCGCCGCCGACGAACCGCAGCCCATCCCCAGCGGAATCTCATTGTTCATGCGAATCGCCAGAGGAATCACCGGCCGCCCGTTCGTCTCCAGCAGTCTCTTATAAATCTCCAGAATGAGATTGTTCTCCAGCCGGGAACAGCGCTCCCAATCGCGGCCCGTAGCCTCAATCGAATATTCATTGGCTGGCGCGGCCTCAATCTCTAGATAGAAGTCCAGAGCTACGGCCGCGGCGTCGAAGCCGGAGCCAAGATTGGCCGAGGAGGCCGGCAAACGCAGCCGGATCGGATTCGCTTGCAATCCCTCGCTCATCCCGCTCTGCCCTTCAGCGCGGCCAGCACCGCGACCGGCGTAGCCTCCACAACCTGCGCGTTGCGCTGCAAGCCGGCGATCTCCGCCTCCCGGCCCGCGCTTTCGTCCGCGCTCAGCAGCGTTCCGCGATGGAATTCGATGGTATAGTCGGCGTCCTTTAGCGTGTGCCCGGTCAGCACCAGAACCACCGTCTCGCTCGATGCGATCTTGCCCTCGGCGCGCAGCTTCTTCAATCCCGCCAGCGTGACCGCGGAGGCCGGTTCGCAGCCCAGTCCCTCGGCGCCGATCTCGGCCTTGGCGATGGCGATCTCCGCTTCGGTTACATCCAGGCACCAGCCGCCCGTCTCCTGAATCGCCCGCGCGGCCTTGCGCCACGAGGCCGGGTTGCCGATGCGAATCGCCGTGGCCCGTGTGTGCGCCTCCACCGGCTCCAGCGATGTGCCGCCATTCTCGCTCAGGCTGCGCACCAGCGGATTCGCCCCCGCTGCTTGGATCACGGAAATCTTCGGCATCCGCGCCGTGAGGCCCAGCTCGAGCATCTCGCGGAAGCCCTTGCCCAGCGCCGAAGAGTTGCCCAAGTTGCCGCCGGGCACGATCAGGTGGTCGGGAACATTCCAGTCGAAGGCCTCGGCAATCTCGAAGGCCGGCGTCTTCTGCCCCTCCAGCCGGTAAGGATTGACCGAGTTGAGCAGGTAGATCGGCGCTTCATTCACAATCTGCGTCAGCAGTGTCAGGCAGCCGTCGAAGTCGGCCTTCAACTGGCAGGTCACCGCGCCGTAGTCCATCGCCTGCGAGAGCTTGCCCCATGCGATCTTGCCGTCGGGAATCAGCACCAGGCTCTTCAACCCGGCGCGCGCGGCATATGCGGCCATTGCCGCCGACGTATTTCCAGTGGACGCGCAGGCCACCCACTCAAAGCCCCGCTCCTTGGCCACGCTCATCGCCGCGGTCATGCCCGTGTCTTTGAACGAGCCGGTTGGATTCATCCCCTGATGCTTGGCGAAGAGCTGGTCGATCCCCAGCCTCTTGGCGGCGCGCGGCAGATGATAGAGCGGCGTATTGCCCTCGCTGAGCGTCACCGCATTGCCAAAGCTCTCCAGAATCGGCAGCAGCTCGCGGAATCGCCATACGCCGGAGTGGTCCAGCCCCTCAGCCGAGCAGCGCCGCTCCCGCCACAGCCACTTGAGCGCGCCGGGATTGGGACGGTCCGGCCCCTTGCGATGGCTCCAGCCGGGGTACTCCACTTCAAACAGGTCGCCGCAATCGGCGCAACGGAAGTCCGGCCGCGCCGCCGCGCCGTCGAGGCTCGCCCCGCATCCAAAACAACGCAACTGATGTAAATTTTCGCTCATGTCTGCTGATAGGTTACCAGCAGACGGCAGTTTTTGCCGCACCTTCGCAACGGATCACTACCTGGCACCCTCAACTTGATAAAATGTTGTATGAGACCAAGGCCACCCGCCTGAGCTTGCCGCTGGTATTAGACTCGGATTACAATCGAATCGAAGAATCGACATACTCTATGCGTTACAAGCTGGATGATCTTGGCGCTTACCAATTCGAGGAGCTTGTGCAGTCCCTTCTTAAAGCGCAAGTCGGGTTCACTGTGGAGTCTTGGGGGCGCCGATCGGATTTTGGCAGGGACGCATACACGCCCAACGCACTTCATTTCCCAAACAAGAATATTGAGACGCCTGGTCCTTTCATCTTCCAGGTCAAATTTGTTGAAGACGCTAACGCATCCGGGGCCAAACCATCCGGCGCGCTATTGGGCAGCGTTTCCAAAGAGATCACACGAATAAGGGAACGAAAGAGCGACCCGAGGTGGACTGAACCATCTCACTTCACGTTCCTTACGAATTCGCCAATCGGAGCTAATCTCCGCGAAGAAGTCAGGGAGAAGTTCAAATCCATTCTTCCCGATTCAATAATCATTACCTACGGCGGGGATGATGTTTGCGATCTCCTCGATCAGTTCCCATATATATGCCGTTCATTCCCACAGTTGCTGAGCATCCGAGACCTAGACCTTCTCATAAAAGATGCTCTTACGCGAGCATCCGCAACCAGGAGTTTGGCGGCTATCGATAGGGCTCGGGAGCTAGTTCCTGTCTTTGCACCTACCTCTAGTTATGAGAGGGCATGGACAGTCTTGGAGGAGAACCACTTTGCTGTCCTGGAAGGTCCGCCTGAGGTCGGAAAGTCCGCAATTGCTTGGATGATTGGGCTTTCCCAGGTCGGGGATGGCTGGGAGGCGGTCTTCTGCCAGGAGCCAAAAGAATTCTTCGAAATGTATATTCCATCAAGGAGGCAAGTATTTATTGCAGACGACGCCTTTGGACACACGGAATATGATCCTACGCGAGCTTCTAAATGGGAACCTGAAATCGAACTAATATTACATCGCTTGGATTCTAGCCATTGGCTCATATGGACGAGTCGCAGGCACATCTTGGAGCGCGCGATAAGTCGCATGGATCTCACCGGGAGGGCGCGCTCGTTCCCAAAACCTGGCGCAGTTCTTGTAAACGTCAAATCTCTGTCGGTCGAGGAAAGGGCACTGATGCTTTTTCGTCATGCCAGGGCGGCAAATCTTGAGAGCGACGCCAAGGACCTCGTTCGATGCCACGCGGCTCCAATTGTAAAAAACGCCGATCTTACGCCCGAGCGAGTGAGGCGTTTCGTTAGCGAGAGCCTACCTACATTGGTCGCAAAGGCTCGATCAGGCACGATTACCAAATGGGAAATATCGAGAAAGATCGATGAGGCAATCAGGAATCCCACCAAGCAAATGCGATTAACCTTCCGGGGGCTTCCAGCCGCGTTGAAATGGTATCTGATCTCGATGCTCGACGCCACCGACCTAGAGAATGCGTATGTGAGTTATTGCCCCGACGAAAAGAGGATACCTTTTGAAGAAGCTACCAACCAGTTAGATGAAGCATTCATTCGCGTTCGAAACTCCTTACGCAGTCTGAGGGAGGGAAAGTACATTCCAACCGCTGACTGGATACACCCGAGCTATCGCGATCTGGTAATCGATGAACTCGTTGCGGATCCCGAGCTACGGACGGAATTCCTAAAAAGGGCATCCATAGAAGGGGTTAAATTAGCAGTCTCCGATACAGGGGGGCAGGAGGGTCTGCGGAGGCTCCCACTCATGGTCTCGGCGGAAAGCTGGGAAATCCTGGAAGAGCGAGCTCTAGCGATCATCCGAGAACTGAGCCAAGAGCGCGACCTTCTCGAGGTCTTTTCTAGTGCCGCGAGGGGAGCCAATTCGAAAGATCTGAGCCGACAGTGGGAAAAACTTATATCAACAGTGTGCTGTGCCATTAAGGGGAAGTGGGACGGCGCTGCAAAGCGTCTGGAGGTGGCAGACCTAGTAGCATTCAGGAAGGCACGCTCCGCTATAGGTTCCGACCTGGAATTTCCCAGCCTCGTGGGCACATGGCGTTTACTTGGACATGAGTTCTGTGAGGAACTCGAAGCTCATCCCACATTCGACCAATTCGATTTCCGCCGGGTAGAGGAACTGACGCGGTTTTCTGAGGAGGGGGAGGTATGCATCCCGGGCTTCCTGGAAAGGAACGGGTTCCCTGACCAGTTTGAATCGGCGCTGGAACGGATGCTTGAGAAGGCGAGGCGAGCTTCCGCCGCACTCAAGTACGCCGAAGAGGAGGAGGATCGAGAAGAGTTTGCCTCCGATGTTTTGAAACTCTCGCGCGCTCTTCGTCGAATAACAACGATTCCCACATCGAAAAGCATCGAAGGCGAAGCTAAAACATCGCTTAATAGGACGGTAGACTGGGCGACCGAATTAGAAGAAATGGCGTATGAATTCGGCTCACTTGAGCTTGAATACTCTCCAGAATCCGAGTCTTATGACGAGCCGAGTCCGGACAAAGACCCATCAACCGCAGAATTTGACATCGGCGGCCTTTTCGCCGAACTTTGAAGGTTTATCAGCTTTCCGGCGGCTGGTGGCCCATCTTCCCAAAACCATCAATTGGGTGGGAAAGTATGCCGCCGGAACGACAGATCGGTCCTCGCAAACGCCGATATCGCAATGGGAATCCTGGATTTCCGCAAATTAGCCGGGTGTTGGATGCTCCAGTTCCGGATTCTCGGTCATGGGAACTCACAAACCTCGAAGGCCCCGCGCATTGCCTTTTGCAGAAGATTAAGCTCCATGAGCGGAGAATGTCTATATGCCAAGCCTCGTCCAGGTCGATTTCAAGCTCAAAATCCAGCCAAAAACCGCCCTACCCCCACCCCCCCACCCTGTGGGAGCCGCCTTTTCGACAGCGAATTCCATGTAAACACCAATGAATGAATAACATACAATAGTTAGTTATTAGCGAATCAGTAAACATAAAACCCGAATTATGGCCCTTTTTCAGGCGTTTTTGGTCTCTTTTTGCCTCAAAATCATCGATTTTCATCACTTTTTCTCTTTCGCCTTGCGTGGGCGTCAGATCCTTCGCGCATTTTTGTCAAGGGTGGGAGACCATGAACCTCAAGCGAGCGGAAAGCGAGCCGCTGGCCCCACCGCAGGTGGTCAAAACCCCACCAAGACCGGCTCCATCTCCAGCCGAAGGCCAAAGCGCGCTTCGACTGCGGCGTTGATTTGTTCGGCAAGCGCCAGAACCTCCGCCGCGCTCGCTGCTCCAAGATTGACCAGCGCCAGCGTGTGCCGTGAGGAGATGGCTGCCGCGCCGAGCGTGTAACCTTTGGAGAAGCCGGCTTGCTCGATCAGCCATGCGGCGGGAACCTTGACCCAGCCGAGATTCTCCGCGCCTGTTCCGGCGGGAAAGCGCGGCGGTTCTTTTGCGCTCACGGCCGCAATCTGCCGTAACTGCTCCTCGCTCACCACGGGATTCTTGAAGAAGCTGCCCGCGCTGCGGCAATCGGGGTCGCCGTCAACCAGCAACATTCCCTTGGCTTGGCGAACGCGGCGCACGACGGCTGCAACTTCAGCGAGGTTCGGCTCGCCGCTCTCGGCCAGCGCCCGTTGCAGGTCGGCGTAGCGCACGGTCGGCGCGCCGCCGGGAGTGAGCCGGTAGTCCACGCGGGTGACGATGTACCGCCCGCGATCCTCTGAATTGAAGCGGCTGCGGCGATAGGCAAAGCCGCACTCGGCCGCGGCAAACTCCACGAAGCTGTGCGATTGAAGATCGAAGGCCCGCACCTGCTCAATCGCCGAGGCGACCTCCTGCCCATAAGCGCCGACATTCTGCACCGGAGTTCCGCCCACCGTACCGGGAATGCCGACAAGGCATTCGATCCCGGCGGATCCAGCCTGCGTCGTCCGCTCCACGAAGGGGTCCCAGTCTTCGCCGGCGGCGGCTTGATATATCGTCTGGCCAGATGGCGTCGTTGCAACCTGCTCCGAAATCCCGTGCAAGGCTACGCGCAGCACCAAGCCATCGAAGCCGGAGTCGGAGACCAGCAGATTGCTGCCACCACCCAGCACAAAGAGCGGAACTCCGCGCTCAGCAGCCCAGGCGGCTGCCTCGGCAATCTCCTCTTCGCTTGCGGCCTCGACAAACCAGCGCGCCGGCCCGCCGATGCCGAAGGTGGTGAAGGGCGCAAGCGGCTTGTTTTCCTCGATGAGCATCGGTCTATCTTCGCTGAATCAATCTCCCTCGGCGGCATTTTCCAGCTTTTGCACCTTACTATGGCGGATCGAGTAGCTGAAGTAAATCACCAAACCCACCAGCAGCCAGCCGATCATCACCATCCAGGTGATGCGTGGCAGGTTGCACATCAGGTAGACGGCCGTGATGATCCCCAGGATGGGCACCAGAGGCACAAACGGCGTTTTGAAGGGCCGGTGCAGGTCAGGATGGCGCACGCGCAGAACCCACACCCCTGCGCAGACGATCGTAAAGGCCAGCAGAGTGCCGATATTCACCAGTTCAGCGAGCCGGCCAACGGAGAGAAAAGCAGGCAAGATTGCCACCACTGTGCCTACCGCGATCGTCGAAATCCACGGTGTGCGGAACTTGGGATGAATCGCCGACGCCCAGTTGGGCAACAGCCCGTCTCTGGACATCGAGAAGAAGACGCGCGACTGGCCCAGCAACATGACCAGCATGACGGTTCCCAGGCCGAAGACCGCGCCAATCTTCACCAGCAGTGATCCCCAACTGACGCCGGTTGCATCGATGCCCAGCGCCACCGGGTCGGCAACATTCAACGAATGGTAGTTCACCAGGCCCGTAAGGATCGTGGAAACCACAATGTAAAGGATGGTGCAGATTACCAGCGAGCCAAGGATGCCGAGCGGCATATCCTTTTGTGGGTTTTTGGCCTCCTGGGCCGCGGTGGAGACGGCATCAAAGCCGATATACGCAAAGAAGATCGAAGCCGCACCCGTGGCAATGCCGTGCCAGCCAAAATTGCCGTGCCCGTCGGATGGTGGAATGAAGGGATGCCAGTTGGCCGAAGCCAGCGCCGGGTGGCGGAAGAGGAACCATGCGCCCAGAATGATGAAAATGCCGACGACGCTCAACTTGACGAAGACAATTGTGGTATTTAGGTTGGCCGACTCTTTGATGCCGACCACCAGGACGGTGGTGACGGCGAGAATCGCAAGAATGGCCAGCAAATTGAAGAGTGCCGTCACGTGCGGAAGTCCGGCTGTTTCGGTGCCTGCCGGCAATGAGGTCAGCGGCAGCCATCGCTCATGAAACAAGACAAGCACCGTGCCCGGCGTTGCGGTCAGTCGTGGCGGAAAGTTGATGTGCAACTGCTGCAAGAGGCTGTTGAAGTATCCCGACCAGCCGGCAGCCACAGTGGCCGCGCCGAAGCCGTATTCCAGTCCCAGATCCCAGCCGATGATCCAGGCCACAAACTCGCCCAGCGTGGCGTAGCCGTATGTGTATGCCGAGCCGGCGATGGGAATGATGGAGGCAAACTCGGCGTAGCACAGGCCGGCGAAGGCGCAAGTGATACCGGCCAGCACAAAGCTGAGCGAGACTGCCGGCCCGGCGTGCAAGGCCGCCGCCTGGCCGGTGAGTACAAAGATGCCCGCGCCGATGATGGCGCCGATGCCCAGAGTGATCAGGTTCAGCGCGCCCAGGGAACGCTTGAGCGTGTGCGCGCCCACTTCACCGGCCTCTTGCGAGAGCATCGACATCGGTTTGATTCGCAGCAGTCTGGACATGAATCAGGGACTCCATCCACAGGGATTGGTATCGAATTAATCTTGGATCGGCGGGGATTGACTTATCGTGCGCCGCGACCAGAAGAGATAGACCGGAATGCCGAGCAAAACCAAGACCAAGCCCGGCCACGTGTACTGGGGCTTATATCGCAATAATACGACACAGATCCAACCGGCCATCACGATATAGAGCGCGGGCAGTACCGGGTAGCCCAAGGCCTTGTAAGGCCGCGGGGCATCTGGTTTCTTGAAGCGCAGCACAAACAGGCCCACGATGGTGAGAATGTAAAAAATCAGCACCGCGAAGATGATGTAGTCCAGCAACTGGCCGTAGGAGCCGGAGACGCACAGCACGATGGCCCACGCGGCCTGCACCAGCAAGCCCGCGGCGGGCGTCTTGTAGCGCGGATGCAGCTTGCCGACGGACTTGAAGAAGAGTCCGTCCTGGCTCATCGCGTAGTAGACGCGCGCCCCCGCCAGCGACATTCCATTGGCGCA
Source organism: Acidobacteriaceae bacterium (assembly GCA_003134855.1). Lineage (GTDB taxonomy): Bacteria > Acidobacteriota > Terriglobia > Terriglobales > Acidobacteriaceae > Telmatobacter. Next base: position 267,362 of record PLCS01000014.1, on the reverse strand, counting down.
GCCGAAGGTCGAGATCAGAATCGCCCCGGCCATCAGGTACGCCCCGCCGGAGTGGAATATCTGCTCCAGCACCGCCGTCGCCACGCGATCCTCGGTCGCATGCTGAATGCCGCGCGCCATCACCGTCGCGCCATTCAGATCGCCATGCATAGGCAAAACCAGCAGGTAGCCCAGCGAGACGAGGAAGTACACCGTCAGCACAAATCCCGTGCCCAGAATCAACGAGAGGGGAATGTTGCGCTTGGGATTCTTCACTTCGCCGGCCGTGAAGGTGACGTTGTTCCAGGCGTCGGCCGAAAACAGCGAGCCCACCTGCACCACGGCCAGAATCACCAGCAGATTCACCAGCACTGTTGGCCCGCCGACGCCCACCTCGACCGGGTGCAGCGATCCCCATCCGGCATTCCGCCAGAACTCGCTCCAGCCCGCGCCGAAGTTCGCCGTAATCGCAGCGGCGTTGCGTCCCACCGTGAAAGTCAGCAGAATCAGCCCGGCCAGGCTCAGCGCCTTGGCTGTGGTGAAGACGTTCTGGACCAGCGCACCCAGCTTGACTCCGAAGATGTTGAGAATCGCCAGGAAGAGGACGACAGCGATCCCGGTAAGGTTGGCCGTGTTGACGCCGATCTCCATGTTGCCCAGCACCATCGGACCCACCCTGAGCGCGGGGACATGGGCGATGTGCCACAGCCAATGGGTCGTCGAGACCGAGGGAAAAAAGACGCCGAGAAACTTGCCGAAGGCCACCGCGACAGCGGCGATGGTCCCCGTCTGAATGACCAGAAAGAGCGTCCAACCGTAGAGAAAGCCCCACAGCGGTCCCAGCGATTCGCGCAGGTAGATATACTGCCCGCCGGCTCGCGGCATCATCGCCGCCAGCTCGCCGTAGCTGAGCGCGCCGATCATCGTCAGGATCGCCGTCACCACCCACGCGCCCAGAAAGAGCGCCGGGGAGTTGGTGCCGCGCGCAATCTCCGCATCGACGATGAAGATGCCCGATCCGATCATCGAGCCAATTACCAGTGCGGTAGAACTGAACAAGCCAAGGCTCTGCACCAGTCGGGGAGCGTCGGCTGGAGCTTCGGGATCAGGAATGGAAGTGGTTTTTAAGGTCGTCACTTAAAGAATGTTTTAACGGATTTGGGCGTAAATGTCTTTCATTTTCTCAAAGTGCCCAGATTCATGACACTTTACATCGATTGAGAACCCTGACGCTCATCCCAATTCTGCCAGCCAGCGGCGGAACTCGGCCGCTGGATCAGTCTGTCTGAAGAGCGCCCCGGCGATTGCCACCACCGAAGCTCCGGCTGAGAGCGCCTCTGCCGCCGTAGCCAGCGTAATGCCGCCGATCGCGACCAGCACCGGTTGAGGACCGGCCTCTTCGCGCAGCCGCCGAATGCCGTCCATTCCGATCAGCGGCGAGCTGGTCTGCTTGGTCCGCGTCGCAAAGACCGGTCCGATGGAAAAGTAATCCGCTGGAGTTGCGAGAATTCCTGGGTTGAATCCTGCAGCCCCGCCGCCGAAGGTTCCCACGATGCGCTCCGGCCCCAGCAGCCTTCGGGCTTCGGCTGGGCTTAGGTCGCCACTGTCGACGTGTGCGCCATCAAAGCCAACCTGTTCAATCAGATCGGCGCGATCATCGAGAATCAACTTCACTTGTCCTGCAGGTAGCGCGGCGCGCAGAATCTCCGCGTCCGCCAGCAATTCCGCGTCATCGCCGGTCTTGTTGCGGTACTCAAGCAGCGTGACGCCCGCCGAGGCCAGCGAGCCGCCCAGCCGGCGCAGAAACTCCGCGCGGCCCGTGGCGGGAATGAACGAAGTGTCAAGGATGGGGTAAATCTTCGGAAGTGAGATTGCCATGGAACAAGAGTAGACGAAGGAATAAGGATCAGGGAACAGGGATCAGAAAACGCTGACTCCGCTATAGCAGTCGCGAGGTCCAATCTCAGCCGCAATGATCGACCGGGGACTGTTCTACTGCTAGTGAGCAACTGTTCCCTGGTCCCTATTCCCTTTCCTTACTACGTCTCGTCCGCCGACGGACCGTACGCGCCGGGGATCGGCTTGTCGAGCAGGCGCAGGTAGACGCCCAACTGGGCGCGGTGGTGGATCGCGTGGTCGAGCACCCAGTCGCGGAAGACCCGGTACTTCGATTCATCGATCCAGGCTTGTCCGCCGGCCACAAACTTCCAGTTCTCGTCCCACTTCTCCGGCGCAAATGCAGCAAACGCCAGCTTGGCCTCGGCTGTCTCCTTATCGAAGCGCGCAAGAAGAGCCTCGGTGGATGCGGGGATGTAGGCTTCCCACTTGTGGTCGGCTGGGAATTCCAGCTTATCCGTGGTGAAGGTGGTAATCGCCCATTCTCCGGCGGTCTCGGCAAGATGCCCGGCTAACCGGCCCAGACTCATGGATTTGGGGTGGGGTTTCCAAGTGAAATCAGCGTCCGCCGGGATCGCCTCAAGCATCTTGCGCGTCTTGGCGGTCTCGCGGTCATATTCAGCAATCAGTTCTTGTTGAAAGTCCATTGTGCAACCTCCCATGTTGCGAAACCAGAATACAACAGCGCAAGAGAAAAGCGAAGAAAAAGCGATAAATTCTTTCTGCCTGCTATTGGTTCTATCCCCTACTGGAAGCGCGTGGAAGCAAAGGCCGATGAAAAGGCCTCCTGCCAGCCGTTGCCTGGGGGCGTCGGTGTGCCCTGGGGCGGCACATCGACAGGGAGCGGCAGTGGTGCAGGCTCAGGATGATCGATTTGCAGGTAGTTGCCGTGCTTGAAATCCCAGTCGTCCGGAAGCTCGAAGGGGGCCTGGAAGTTCGCCGGCCAGGGCTTCACAGGGCCGCAATGGCCAAGGGCCGCATGCCACCACGGATGGCCCGCAGCAATGATGCCGGCAATGAGATTGCCCAATGGAAAGGCCGCCGACAGCACACTATCCTCCTTCGAGGCCAGAACGGAGATTGCGCCGACCTTGGCCGCCACGGCCTGAAACTCGGTCGTCAGGCAGTTGTCGTCGATGGCCGGGGCCATCAGGATCAAACGGCGAACCGGCAGGCTCAGCTGGGAGATGGTCTCCAGCACCACCCGCGCGCCCAGGCTGTGCGAGGCAAAGGAGATGCTGGCCGCGCCGTGGAAGTGGGCGTCGATGAATGCGGCGGCCAGTTTGCCGGCTTCATCGGCGACCTTCGGCTCATCGGGATAGTCGAGCCCGTGCGCCCACACCGAATCGCCCGGCCACAGCAGGCCGACAAAAGCGGAGTACGGCTGCGGAAGCTGCAACAGGCTCTCCCAGTTTGACAGGCAGTCAATTCCATCCGAGCGATTCACGTTGAAGCCGTGGCTCGCGATCAGCAGATGCCTGCCTTGAATCGAGTCGAGCAGGCTATTCAGGCTCAGGCCGGTATAGTTGCTGATACTCGTACCCTGGTTGATGCTCACCGCGGTGGCCAGACCGCCGCCGACCGGCTGGATGCGAAGATCGAGAAATTGTGTCATGGCAGCCTACTTCTTTATCAGTTGCATCGTGTTCACAGCCGACGCCAGGGCGCTGGAGAGATCCTTGGCGATGGGCGCCAGCGGAGTGGCCAGCAGACCGACAAGAACTGCCAGAGCGATTTCCTTCGGCGATCTGAAATTCGCGCCCTCCAGGCTCCATACGGCCGCCACGGCCAGTGCCACAGCCACCAGGGCCGCCAGCGTCTTCGTGAAGTTGCGGTAAACCTGGTCGGAGACTTGATAAGCCTCATCCAACAGAGCGGTCACAATCAGGTCGAAGCGCGAGTAAGTGTCGCCTTCCGCCTGCGAGAGAGGCGTTCCCGTTTCAAGGTTGGATGCAACCGTGGTCAGCACGGCCGGATCGACGCTGGCCTTGACCGCGACAGTCGATGCGTTGGCCGAACTCAGGTGCAGCTTGATGAGCGACTTGGCAATCGCCTTCTGACTGGCAAGATCGTTGCCATTGACCCAGTTGGCCTCCAGCGAATCCAGAATATTGGCTTGCGGCAATGCATTGACAGGGCCACCCGCGTTCGCTCCCTCAGGGGCCAACTCTGATACGACCTCATGGATGTGCTTCAATCCGACACGGTTGATGCCGCTAAAGGCCGACTTGGCCGCATCCACCAGACCGAAGGCCGCCGTTCCCAGGCCTCCAATGGCGGTGATCACCTGTCCTAGCTGAAAATCCTGCAAACCGTTGACCATCGTATATGCCTCCTCTTGGTTAGAAATCTATAAGAGAATGGCAGGACAGTAAAGAAAGATTTTTTACGGAACGAAAAGGGTCGAATTCTCAACGAAGAATCCCGGCATTTTCTTCGGATTTGTTTTGGCTTAGCTCATTTTGGCCAGGAACTCTTCCATGAACTTGGTGTCGAATTTGCCGGCGCGAAATCCGGCATCCTGGAAGATCGCCTGGTGCAGCGGGATCGAGGTCTCAATCCCCTGGACAATAAACTGACTCAGCGCGCGCTCCATCTTGGCGATGGCCTCGACGCGGTCGTGGCCATGGACGATCAGCTTGGCGATCAGCGAGTCGTAGTAGGGTGGGACCACCCCCTCGGCGTACAACGCAGTGTCCACGCGCACGCCATTGCCGCCGGGCACGTTGAAGGCGGTGATCTTGCCCGCCGAGGGGGTGAACTTCACCGGATGCTCGGCGTTGATGCGGCACTCGATGGCGTGGCCGCGGATTTCCAGCTTTTCCGGCAGAATCTCGTCCAGCCGGACTCCCGAGGCGATCAGCAACTGCGCCTTCACAATATCCACGCCGGTAATGGCTTCGGTGATGGGATGCTCCACCTGCACGCGGGTGTTCATCTCGATGAAGTGAAGCTGCCGCTCCTCGTCCATCAGGAATTCAACCGTGCCGGCGTTCTGGTAGCCGATCTCCTTGAGGCAGTGGCAGAGGGTGCGGCTAATCTCCTCGCGCATCGCAGGCGTCACCCGCAGGCTCGGCGCCTCTTCAATCAGCTTTTGATGGCGGCGCTGGATCGAGCATTCGCGCTCAAAGAGCGTGCGCACATTGCCGTGCTCGTCGGCCAGCACCTGGAACTCAATGTGGCGCGGGTTCTCTACAAACTTCTCCAGGTACAGTTCGCCGTTGCCGAAGGCGTTGGCCGCCTCGGTGGTTGCCGCATGGAAAAGATTGGGCAGCTCCTCCGGCGCGCGCACAATTCTCATGCCGCGCCCGCCGCCGCCGGCCTTGGCCTTGAGGATGACCGGATAGCCCACCTTCCCGGCCCAGTCCAGCGCATCATCCAGTGTGGCAACCACGCCGTCGGAGCCGGGCAGGATGGGCACATGGGCCCGCTTCATCGCCTGGCGAGCTTTGTCTTTTTCGCCCATCAGCCGCGTAATCTCGGGCGGCGGGCCGATGAATTTGATGTTCGAGTCGCGGCAGACCTCGGCGAAGTTGGCGTTCTCGCTCAGCAGGCCATAGCCGGGGTGGATCGCGTCCACATCGGCGATTTCGGCGGCGGAGATGACCGCGGGCACATTCAGATAGCTCTCCGCCAGCCGCGGCGGGCCGATGCAGATCGCCTCGTCGGCAAAACGCACGTGTAGCGAGTTGCGGTCGGCCTCGCTATAGATGGCGACCGTGCGTATGCCGAGCTCCCGGCAGGCGTTGATCACGCGCAGGGCGATCTCTCCACGATTGGCAATCAGGACTTTACGAAACATTCAGGACCCTTTGAGCGGTGTTAGTCCGTGGCCAGCTCCGCTAACACGCGCGAAACGCGGCTAACCCCGCTAACTCCGCTCTTTTTCTTAACCCAGCCGGAGTGAAAACAACGGCTGCCCGTACTCGATAGGCTGGCCGTTGGAGACGAGGCACTTGACGATTTCGCCGGCGGCGTCGGATTCGATCTCGTTCATCAGCTTCATGGCCTCGACAATACCGATCACCTGCCCCTTGGTTACGCGATCACCGGCAGAGACGAACTGCGCGGCTCCGGGCGTAGGCGAGCCGAAGAAGGTGCCGACCATGGGCGACTTGACGAGGTGCAGGCCGGCATTTGGGTCGAGGGCGACAGGCGCTGGAGCTTCCTGGGGCGATGGGTGGTTAGCCGCTGCCGTTGCCTGCGGAACCTGGTGCTGCGCCGAAGCGAGCAGCCGCGCCAGATCGCCCAGTCCCGCCGAAGAAGTCTCCGGCTGGTTGAACTTGAGACGAATCTTCAGGTCGCCCCGGTCCAGGTCGAACTCGGCAACCTGATATTCCTTCAGGAATTCAATCAGTTGTTTCAAATCGTCGATGTCTTGTGGTTTCATTCGTTCCTTGACTCTCCCGCTTCGGAGCGGGATGGGCTAATTCAACCTTCAAAGTTCGATCAGGGCCTTGGGCGCCGGGGTGAGCACCTGGCCTCCGGTTCGGGTAACAGCCACCATATCTTCGATGCGAATGCCGAAGCGATCCGCAAGATAAACTCCCGGCTCGATGGTGATGACCATGCCGGCGAGCAGCCTGCTTGTCTCTCCGGCGCCGATGCGCGGCGGCTCGTGAATCTCCAGGCCGACGCCATGGCCGGTGGAGTGGGTAAAAGCCTCCGCCAATCCTGCCTTGCGCAGCACGCTTCGGGCTGCCTCATCAACCTCCGCGCAGCTTACGCCCGAAGTCACCGCGGCGATTCCTGCCTCCTGCGCCTCCAACACCGTCTCGTAGACGGCGCGCTCGCTGGTCGTGGGTCTGCCCAGGTGCATGGTTCGCGTCATATCCGAGCAGTAGCCTTTGTGAATGATACCAAAATCCATGGTCACAAAGCCCCTGCGAGGTAACCGAAGAGCCGTCGCGCGCCCGTGCGGCAAGGCTGAGCGAGCGCCCGAGGCGACGATGGTCTCAAAGGACATTCCCTCAGCTCCCAGCAGCCGCGCCTGATGCTCCAGCTCAGCGGCCACCTCGAACTCCGCCAGACCGGGCCGGATGAAGCCCAGAATATGCTCGAAGAGCTTGCAGCCGATGAGCGCCGCTTCGCTCATCAACGCCAGTTCGTCTTCGTCCTTCACCATCCGCAGCGGCTCAACCAGCGGCGCGGCCAGAGCGGTTAGAAAGCTGCGGCGAAGGCGCACGGGCAGCGCGGTCTTGAACCGCGCCAGATTGGCCACGGTGGTTTTAGTGGAATCAAATCCGGCAAATGCAACGCCCGGCTGCGCGGCCAGCCACTGCACGGCGGCAACCGCCGGAGAGCTGGCGACAATCTCCACCTGCGCGACCGTCACTTCCTCAGCGGCCTGCGTCTTGTAGCGTCCATCGGTGAAGAGGCGGGCCGACCGTCGCGTGACGGCCAGCGCGGCGCTCGAGCCAGTAAATCCAGAGAGATAGCGAAGGTCGGGAAGATGCGTGACCAGCAGGCCGTGAAGCCCGGCTTTGGTCAGACGGCGGCGCAAAAGCCCGATGCGGTGAAAGTGGTCCACAGAGTAAGAATAGCAGGGGGTCAGCTACTTCATCTCACTCGGTCTTTAGTTGAGCACCACTTCCACCTCGATCTCGAGTTTGGCTTCAGGGGCATAAAGGTGCTTGACTTCGACCCAGGTCGCAGCAGGCAGCCAGTCGCCGTAGATCTTTTTGCGTTCTTCCTGGCTCTTGATGAGCGATTCCATGTCTGTTGTGTAAATACGCTCCATCACCACATTGGACAAATCAGCGCCATAGTGGCTCAAGGTTTTTCTAATTGCCGCGTACGCCAGTTGCATCTGGCTTTCCATGTCCGGGGGAAAGCCTTTTTCATTGGCTCCAACCGTGCCTGAGATGTAGATGGTATGGCCGGCACGAACCGCCTGGGAGTATCCGATTTGCTCTTCCCACGGTCCTTCGTGGTAAACGGAAAACTGAGGTTTCTTGTCGCCTGCAACCTTACCGTTCGACGATTGCGCGACAGGAGTGCTGCCGGTCGAGTTGCCAACTGACGCGGCCGGGGTTCCACTCTTTTGTTTTACGGTCGAGCTTTGAGATAGAGCGTTCCCGGCAAGAAATAGGACCGTCAGCGACAGTACTACGCACGTTCTCTTCATTTGTCCACATTCTCCTTTTGCTTATCCATGCCTTCAGAGCGCTGGCCGGACAAGCTGCATCTCGTGAGGGTCGACTTCGGCGTCGAAGTCGCAATTAGCCAACGCGGCGAAAATGGCCAGCGCGGCTAGGACAACGGGGGGCAGAATTTGTTCGGGAGCGAGCTATATCGTTACGGTCTTTTTCAGTAATACGTAATTGCCCAGCTCATCCGCCCAGGCGGAGATTGCTTCCCAGCCTTCCGATCCCTTGCGATTGAGAATCTCGATAAAATGTGCAATCGGCTCATCCTTGTGAACGAAGATCGTATTCTTCTTGTACTTCCCTTTCATGTGTGGCTTCCTTTCTGTGTCCTATGGATTTTTTTCTGGCGTTAGAACGCCGGACGGACGGGCTTCTTCTGCAGCGGGTCGGCGTCGGCGGCGTGCTGATCGCTCTGGCGGTCCATCCACTCGTCGAGGCGGCTGCGCTTGAAGCGCCAGCGGTTACCCAGCTTGAAGGCGGGCACAAAGCCCTCCGAAGCGTACTTGTAGAGCGTGTCGGAGGATATGCCGAGGTAATCCGATGCCTGGCGAATGTCCATGACTTCGCGAACCTCGGGGACCAGCAGGTTGGAACGTATGGCGTTGCTGCGCATAATTGCCTCCTGGGGTGAGAATGACCCCAGACGAGATTCCGGCATTCCTGCCGGTACTCTTGTATATAGCGCGGTTTCACCCGGCATTTCAAGGATTTTCAGAGAGTTGCAGGAAATTAACCGCTTTTTACGACCGGTTCTTACGGAGATTACCACGCGTAATCCAGCCTGAAGCGCCATCTATTGCGTCGCCTGCAGCCCGATCCACCACAGGTTGCGTTGTTGCGGCAGATGGTGCGCCAAACGAACTGCTGACCAAAATGTCACAGCCCGCATGCACCGGAACTCTCGGGCAAGCCAGGCTGTGATCAGGCATTCCTTCAGTGAAGCTCTGAGCCAGTGGCTGATTCAAAGCCTCCCTAAGCGGTATAGGTCGAGGAGGAGGTTCGGCCTCCTCGGCCAGTCCAGTTGGTGTGGAAGAACTCGCCGCGCGGCTTGTCAGTGCGCTCATAGGTGTGCGCGCCGAAGTAGTCGCGCTGCGCCTGGAGCAGATTGGCGGGCAGCCGGCCGGTTCTGTAACCGTCGAAGAAGGCCAGAGCGGTAGAGAATGCAGGGGTGGGAACGCCTGACTCGACGGCGTGCGCCAGCCCCTTGCGCCATGATGCCTGATACTGATTCAGCGCTCCAGAGAAGAAGCTATCCAGCAGCAGATTTTCGAGCGCGGGATTCTTGTCGTAGGCGGCTTTGATCATGCCTAAAAAGCGGCTGCGAATGATGCATCCGCCGCGCCACATCAGCGCGATACCGCCCATATTCAAGTTCCAGCCATTCTCCTTGGCCGCGGCGTGGAGCAGCATATAACCCTGCGCGTAGGAGATGATCTTGGAGCAATAAAGCGCGCGGCGCACATCCTCGATGAATGCGGCGCGGTCACCAACGGCAGGTTTGGTTGCCGGCCCCTGCAAAACCTTCGACGCTTCGACGCGCTCTTCCTTCAGCGCCGACAAGCAGCGCGCGAAGACCGACTCGCCGATCAAAGTGACCGGCTGGCCCAGGTCGAGTGCGCTGAATACCGTCCATTTTCCCGTGCCCTTCTGACCGGCCGTATCCAGAATCTTATCAACGAGCGGTGTGCCGTCCTCGTCTTTTTTGGCGAAGATGTGGCTGGAAATCTCGATCAAGTAACTGTCCAGCTCGCCCTTGTTCCACTCCGTAAAGACCTCAGCCAACTCATCGGCGGTGAGTCCAAGGCCGCGCTGCAGCAGATCGTAGGCCTCGCAGATCAGTTGCATATCGCCGTACTCGATGCCGTTATGCACCATCTTGACGTAGTGGCCGGCGCCGTTTTCGCCCACCCAGTCGCAGCAGGGCGTTCCATCCTCGACCTTGGCGGAGATGGCCTGAAAGATAGCCTTCACGTGCGGCCATGCTGCGGGATTTCCGCCGGGCATGATCGAAGGACCGAAGCGCGCGCCCTCCTCGCCGCCGGAGACCCCGGTGCCGATAAAGAGGATGCCTTTTGCGGCCAGATCCCTGGTGCGGCGATTGGAGTCGGTAAACAGCGAGTTGCCGCCGTCGATCACAATATCTCCCTTTTCAAGAAAGGGCCGCAAATGATCGATGGTCTGGTCGACGGAATCGCCGGCCTTGACCATCAGCATGACGCGCCGCGGCCGCTTGAGCAGGGCGGCCAGCTCTTCCATCGAGTGCGCGCCCACCACTTGCGTGCCCTTGGCTTCGCTAGCCAGGAAGTCGTCCACCTTGGAGACGGTGCGGTTGAAGACCGCAACCTTGAAGCCGTGGTCGTTCATGTTGAGGACAAGGTTCTGTCCCATTACGGCAAGGCCAATCAGGCCGATATCGCACGATGCTTCTGGCATAGAGTCTCCGTAGTTGCCTAGCGTGATCCCCGCGAATAGCAGGCCCTTGATGATTGTATTTCAGTGGTCAGATCTTTTGAAAACGGCAGGTTCGCCTGCGCCGCGGCGCTATCGTTTGACCCTGCCGATGCGTCTAGTATTGTATTCAGGGTTCTTCATGACATTCATTGCATTCCGATCTTCCGCTGTTCTATCGGTTGCGTTTTCTTGCCTGTTGGCGGCTCTTGCGACCTCCGTGGCACGCGCCCAGACCTCCAGCACTCCCGCCAAACCTTCCGCTGAGGGGCAGAGTTCGTCTTCCTCGCAGGGGTTTGCGCAGGAAAAGTCGCCTTCTCTGATCGATCCCGCCGGCCCCACCATCTCATTGACCAGCTCCGAACAGGTCTTCCTGATGGCCGCCGCGCTGAATGCCTGCGGCTACGACGATGGCCTGGAGAAGAGCGCTCCGGTCCGCAAGCGGGTCCGCGACGAGATGAACCTGGCGCTTGCCAAAAGCGAGGACGCGCGCAACCAGCGCGACAAGATTTGCCTCTACATCGCCCAGCACCGCATGACGGGCGGAGAGCGCGACATTTCGCAATACATCTCTCTGGCTCTTTATCTGACTCCGCCGCCGGAGATGGAAACCTCGGCCGAGCTCTCCGAGATGCCCCCCGACTCGACGCAGGTGGTTGAGATTGTACCCCTGCTGCGCGACTTTGTCGCCGCGGTTGACCTGCACGGCATCTGGCTGGCGGTGCACCACATCTATGACGCTGAGGCCGACAGGCTGCACGATCCGCTCACCAAGATGATCGTTTTCACCAACCTCTACCTCAAGCTGCCCGCCGAAACCTACAACGGACGGCGGTTCATCGTGGTCATCGAGCCCTTGCTCTCGCCCAGCGCGATCAACGCCCGCATCTACGGCACCGACTATGTGGTGGTGGTTTCGCCGGTGGATGGCACAATCCGCATGAGCGACGTGCGCCACACCTATCTGCACTACGTGATCGAGCCTCTGCTTTATGCGCGGGCCACGGCCATCGACCGGATGCAGCCGATTCTGAAAGAGGTGCGCGATGCGCCGCTCGATTACCGCCTGCGCTCGGACTCGATACCGCTGACCATCGAGTGCCTGATCAAGGCCATCGAGGCGCGCACCATGGACACCGGCATACCCGAGTACAAGATACCGGCGAATGCTGACCGGTCGTTGGAGCTGCCCCGTTATGAGCATGAACGCCAGCTCTACCAGCAGAAGGTGGACGCAATCCGCCTTGCCACCATGCGCCACGACCTGACCCAGGGATTCGTGCTCACGCAGTACTTCTATCAGGAGTTGATCAAGTTCGAAAAGGAACCCACCAGCCTGAAAGACACAATCGGCGAGATGGTATACAGCATGGATGTGGAAAACCAAGTGCATTTTGCCCGCCAGATCGAATTTGACAAGGAAGCCGACGGCGACGTGCTGACGCGCAGCAAGCCACGCAAGCTGACCGGCCTCGACTTGGCCGAGGCGCGTCTCGCGTCAGGCGATGTGCCCACGGCCAGCGCCATGGCACGCCAGGCGCTCACCGTGCATTCCGATACTCTGGAATCGATGACCGACAGCGCGCGCGCCGAGTTCATTCTGGCCCGTGCAGCCATCCTCACCGGCCATCCCGACCAGGCCATCGACGGATTCCAGAAGACGCTGGCCGCCAGCAAGGATCCGCGCCTGCTCTCCTGGTCGCACATCTACCTGGGCCGGATGCTGGACCTGGACTGCAAGCGCGACCAGGCTCTCACCGAGTACCAGGCGGCGTTGAAGACGCGCGACGGACAGCAGGATACCCGGCTGGCCGCCGAGCGCGGTGTCAAGACGGCCTACGCAATCCACGGCCACAGTTGCGACGAGGATGCCGACGACTCGCCCGATGCAGCGCCGGCCAAACCGAAGGAGAGTAAACCGGCGCCGGCCAAGCCTGAGGATTCCTGGCCTAATGGATCAGAAAAGCCCTGATCATCCTGCGCTGCGTCCTGCGGCGGGGTGGAACGTCTCATAATGAGATAGGGGTTTCTCCTGGGCCGGAAACTCAAGTAGAATCAGCGGCTCCGGAATAGCATACAACCCCATCAGATTTGAGGCGCTTGTGGAAGCTGTTCTTGCCGAACTGGAAGTTGTGTTGGGGCATAGCTTTGCGCGCCCGGAGCTGCTGCTGTGCGCACTGACGCATCGGTCTCTAGCGAACGAGCGCGTGGCCAGTGAGCCGGTTATGGAGAGCGTTCAGGCGGAAGCCAAAGGCGCGGGCGACAATGAGCGCCTGGAGTTTCTGGGCGACGCTGTACTGGGGCTGGTGGTGGCTGAGGCTCTGTTTCTGCTTCACCCGGAGTGGCACGAGGGCGACCTGACCCGTGTCCGCGCCCAGTTGGTCAGCCGCCAGCACATGGCGGAGGTTGGCGCGGCCATCGGCCTGGGCAGCCACCTGCGCCTCAGCAGCGGCGAGGAAAAGGGAGGCCTGCGGCGCAAGAGCACTGTACTCTCGAATTCCATGGAGGCCGTGCTGGGCGCGCTCTGGCTGGACGGCGGCCTGGAGCCGGTGAGAGCCTTTGTCCGCCGCTGGGTAATGGGCGAGGCGGTCGCGCAGTTGGCTGAGGAGTTGCGCGCCGGGGCCGCGCTGGGCAACTTCAAATCGGCGTTGCAGGAATACTTGCAGGCCGCACGCGCCGGAGCGCCGGTTTATCGGGTCAAGAGCGAAAGCGGTCCCGACCATCGCAAGCGCTTTCTGGTCGAAGTCCGGCTCAAGACAGCCGAGGGTGAGCCGGGAAAGCAACTGGCTCGCGGCATGGGCAGCACTAAGAAAAACGCCGAACAGGATGCCGCGCGGCGAGCGCTGGAGCGGATGAAGGCAGCCGCCAGGAAGGCCGGCGCAGAGGCAGCTATTGAGCCGGCCACCGAAGAGGAGAAGCGCGTAGAGCCATGAACGCCCTTGTCCCAGAGTCAGGCCTTTTTCCGCTCTGTGTCGAGCGGTTGCGGCTCCATCTTCCCACTGTGCCCGAGGCATTGGCACGGCTGCTCTTGCTGGTGGTGGTGGCGCTATTTCTGCTCACCTTTGTGCTACAGCCCTACCTGATCCCTTCCGAAAGCATGGAGCGCACGCTGCTGGTGGGCGATTTTGTGCTTGTCAACCAGCAGATATATGCTCCGGCCAGCAGCTTGACCAGGTGGTTCATGCCCTATCGCGATATCGCGCGCGGCGACATCGTTGTCTTCCACCATCCTCACCCCCCGCTGCTGGTCAAGCGCGTGGTGGGCCTTCCCGGCGACCGGCTGCGCATTGCAGATGGACGTGTGACCGTGAACGGCGCAGCCCTCGACGAACCGTACGCTGCGTTTGAACCCGCCGCCCGTACCCCCTTCCGCGATGATTTTCCCGCCAAGAAATATACCGACCCTAACGTGGATCCTGACTGGTGGAAGCAGATGCAAAGCCTCATTCACGATGGCGAGCTGGTGGTGCCACAAGGCGAGTATTTTGTGCTCGGCGACAATCGAAATTACAGCAAGGATTCCCGCTTCTGGGGCTTTGTTTCACGGCAGCGGATCGTGGCCCGGCCGCTGGTGATCTATTTCTCGCTCTCCCGGCCTTCGACGACCGATCTGAAACAGGCCGCGGATGATAGACTCGGACACGATAGGCAGCTTATGGCCAAGTTCCGAGGCTATGCTCGCTGGAAGCGCATCTTCCATGTAGTGCATTAATACAGGGATCAGAGAACAGAGATCAGAGATCAGAAACAGCGGTGAGGAGTCAAGGTCTGGGTTTTGCTGATCTCTGACAACGAGCGACAGGATGACGAAGAAAAACAAGCCTACCCCCAAAACGCCAGCCGAAACCCAGCCCGCCGCCGAAGAAAGGGTGGAAGAGACATTCCCAGAGGCGGTGGCCAGCATTCTCTCTGTGCTGGTCATTGGCCTCTTCATTCTCACCTTCCTGGGGCAGAACTATGTCATTCCCTCAGGCTCGATGGAGAAGACACTGCTGGTGGGCGACCACCTGCTGGTGGATCGCATCACCCTCGCTCCGCCCACGAAATGGATGCCGCTGGTCCATTTCCGCGAACCCCGGCGCGGCGACATCGTGGTCTTTATCAAGCCCGTGCCGGACCCGGATGTGGAGGGGAACCCTCAGTACCTGACCCTGGTCAAGCGGCTGATCGGCGTTCCAGGCGACCATATTCATCTACGCAACGGCATCGTGATCCTTAATGGCGTGGCTCAAAATCTACCTAAAGATGGAGAAAACTCTCCCAACCTCCTCAATATGGCAGATCAGGAGTTTCTCGATGAGTTTCCGTCGATTTCTCCCGCCAATGCCCCAAGCGGAGGGGCCACGGAAGCCTGGGCGGTCGATTTTCACAATCATTTCGAAAACGGTGATCTGGTGGTTCCTTCCGGCAAGTACTTCATGATGGGCGACAACCGGCACAACAGCCTGGACTCGCGCTACTGGGGCTTTGTGCCCAGAGAGAACATCGTGGGCCGGCCACTCTTCAACTACTGGTCGTTCGTGACCCCGGAAGACCAGTATGAAAAGCCTGGGATCGGCAATAGCGTGGTCTGGCTGGGCCACGTCGCGCTGCACTTCTTTAGCGATACCCGCTGGAACCGAACCCTGCATCGAGTACAGTGAACAGTGGACAGTGGTCAGAAAAAGCCCGCAACCCTGTACACTGACCCATGCACTGTCCGCTGATAAGCCCATGACTGAAGAAGAAAAACCACGGCAAACGAATCGAAAGCGGCTATGGCTGGTCCTGGCAGTGCTGGCGGCCATTCTGGCAGTCCTGATTGTGCCGCCGTTCCTCGGCGTGAGCCGTTACAAAGCCAGCATCACTCGCCTGATCTCCGCTTCGCTGGGCCGCCCGGTGCGCCTATCCTCCGTCGAGGTGCGCCTGCTGCCCAGGCCGGGCTTTCTCCTCACAGACCTCACCGTCGAAGAAGATCCTGCCTACGGAGCCGAACCGGTGCTCCATGCCAACACGGTCACGGCCTTCATTCGCCTTCTCTCGCTGTGGCGCGGACGCATAGAACTGGACACGATCAGCGTGGACGAAGCCAGCCTGAACCTGGTGCGCAACCCGGCCGGCCGCTGGAACCTCGACTCGCTTTTGCGCACGGCCACTGCCCAGACCCAATCCGAGGCGGGCAGCGCCGGGGCAGGCAAGCCTGTTCGGCTGCCTTATCTTGAAGCCACCAACTCCCGCATCAACATCAAGAACGGCGCGGAGAAGCTGCCATTTTCGCTGATTGATGCCAAAATGTCGCTGGATCAGCAGAGTCCCGGCGACTGGCGCGTCCGGCTGCGAGGCCAGCCGGTCCGCACCGACCTCAGCATTGAACAGGCCGATACCGGCGTCGTGCGCCTGGAGGCGAATCTCCATCAAGCGCCGGAACTGCGCCAGATGCCGTTGAACCTTGACCTGGAATGGCGCGAGGCGCAACTCGGCCAGCTTACCCGCCTGCTCCTCGGTACGGATGCCGGCTGGCGCGGCGACCTCACCGGCGAACTCCACCTCGACGGCACCGCCGATGCGGCCCAGATCATTACCCGGCTGCGCGCCACCGGAGTTCATCGCGCCGAATTTGCCCCGGCCGCGCCGATGGACTTTGACGCCAACTGCACTTTTGTCGCTCACTTCACTACACGCGCTATTGACAATCTGCTTTGCGATTCTCCGCTCGGAGATGGCCACATCCGCCTGACCGGCAAGCTGGCGGGAGATATGGCCGGCCAGAACGGCCTACCCGACTTTACCGTCGAATTGGACCACATTTCCGTTGCCGTAGGCCTGGACGCTCTGCGCACCGTTCGCAGCAGCCTGGCCCCCAGCCTCGAAGCCGCCGGAACGGCAAGCGGCAAAATCACCTACGCACCGCAAAGCGCCGCACCGCAGAAGCCGGTTCACCCCGGCCACGCCCAAGCTGCCAAGACTCTACCTGTGGTTGCAGGACCGCTGACCGGAAGCTTCACTGTCGAGGGCTTCCAACTCCACGGCAACGGCCTCAACCAGCCCATTCTCGTTCCCAAACTGCTTCTGGCGCCCGCGCCCGCAGCCGCAAACCAAGCTCCAGGCGCTTTTCAGGCGCTGGCGGCTACCGTCGCCATTCCCGCCGGCGGAGCCAGCCCGCTCACGATCTCCACGCGCCTCTCACTCTCCGGCTACCAGGTCACGCTACGCGGCCAGGCTTCGATTAGCCGGGTCAGGGAACTGGCGCACATGGCCGGGCTCGCCAACGCCGCTGCCCTGGACGCGCTGGTCGGGGATCCCGTCGCATTGGACCTGACCGCCAAGGGTCCCTGGATGCTGATCCAGTCGCCAATCCTACCGGCAATCCAGGACCCCGTCCAGACTATTCCGTCAGGTAGCGCCGCTCCGCCTGCGCCAGCCGACAGCCTTACCGGAACCGTTACCTTGCACAACGCCAACTGGAAGGCAGAGTTTCTGGCCAATACCGTTCTGATCTCCCAGGCTACGCTCCACCTGGCCCCCGGCGAACTTCGCTGGGACCCGGTCGTCTTCTCCTACGGCCCGGTGAAGGGGACAGCCAGCCTCTCGCAGTCCGCCGCTTGCGCCGCGCCCCAGCCCTGTCAGCCGCGCTTTCAACTCCAATTTGGCGCGCTCGACGCCGCTGTCCTTCAGACCGCGTTTTTGGGCGCGCATGAGCGGGGCACACTGCTCTCTACACTCCTGGATCGCTTCCGCTCCACAGCTGCTCCGGTCTGGCCGCGGTTGGAAGGCACTGTCAAGGCCGAATCACTCATTCTGGGGCCGGTCACGCTCCACGAGCCTGTCGCCATCGTCTCCACACTCGCCTATGGGGCCGAGATCACTGCTATCGACGCCGGGCTGCTCGGCGGACGCGTCCACGGTATAGGCACGTACCACGCCGCGGCCACCGCCAAGGACAAGCCTTCCTATGAGTTTGAAGGCCAGTTGGAAAAGCTCAGCCCGCCGGCCGTGGGCAAGTTGCTAGGGCTGCGCTCGAGCGGCAGCGCCTTCGACGGTAACGGCAAGATCGAGCTGTATGGCTTCACCGGCAGCGATCTGGCTGCCTCGGCCAAAGGCGCGTTGCACTTCGAGTGGCCGCATGGGAGCATTGCCGCAACCTCCGGCTTTGTTCCCCCGGAACTGACCCGCTTCGACCGCTGGACCGCCGACGCTGAAGTCGCCAACGGTGTCCTCACGCTCAAGGAGAATCATGTCAAGCGCGGCGCACATACGCAGCCGGTTCAGGCGACTATCACTCTCGCCGATCCGCCTAAGATCGCCTTCGGCGCGCCCAGGCAGACCTCGGTGAAGCGGTAGCGGGCCTGGCTCACGATCCTGCTGATTTCCCCGGGCCGCATCCTTTTGCCTGCTTTTCGAGGAAAGAACTGGCGAACGCTTAGGAAACTTCGACTCTTGTCATCGTTTATCGAGGCAGACTTCCCCTTCTTCCGCATCCAGCCCTAGAAACTCCTGAAAAACGTCGTTGGAGAGCAATTGCCCCTGCGCGGTCAGCCGGACCGTTTTGCTGTCGGAGACAACCAGCCCAGCCTCGACCAGCCGCTCAACGGCCATGAGCGCCGACGCCACTATCGAGTGGCCAAACTCCCGCTCCAGCGCGGCCACTTCCACACCGGCATTCAGTCTTAATCCCAGGAACCAGGCTTCTTCATGCTGCTGCGCACGGGTGAGCCATACAGTCTCGACCGTACCGCTGCCCGCGAAATAGGCCCTTAGGTCATCGCTGGTGGTCGAGCGCAGTACCCGTGTTGATCCAAGGCTGTCAGCCGCCCGCAGCATGGACGAGGCATCCAGCCCTGCTCCTAGATAGGGCCGCCGCTGCCAATAGCGTAGATTGTGGCGCGCTTCCATCCCCGGCCGGCAGAAGTTCGAAATCTCGTATTGTTCCAACCCGGATTGCTTGAGTCTTTCGATTGCCAGCGAATACATCTGCGCAATCGCATCGTCTGTCGGGACCAGGCTGGCCTGGTAACGCACGCCGTGCGCCAGCACCTCGCGGCCGAGGCGCGAGTCCTGGTCCACCTCCAGCATATAGACGCTGGCATGGGGAACGCCTGAGCCGGCCAGCACTGCCAGCGACTCCTCCCACGAAGCGAAGGTCTGCCCAGCGAGTCCAGCAATCAGGTCAATGTTCAGATTGTGAATTCCTGCGGCACGCAGCCGGCGCAGATCTTCGAGGACTACGGCGCGGCTGTGCAGCCTTCCGCTCACGGCCGCCTCGCGGTCGATGAATGACTGCACGCCCAGGCTCACGCGGTTCATGCCCGAGGCAATAAGAGCCTCCAGCGTCTCGCCGGCAAGCTGGCCTGGGGCGCATTCAACCGTGATCTCCGCCTCCGGCTCCAGGTCAAACTCCGCCCGCACTGCCGCGAAGAGCCGCGCCAGCAGCTCCGGCGCCAGCAGGCTGGGCGTTCCGCCGCCCAGGTAGACCGAGTCCACGCGTCGTGGAAGCTCTACACCCATCCGCGCAGCCCATTCTCCGGCGGTCCGCAAATCTTCGATGAGCCGGTCCACATAGCGGGCGTGCTCACTGGCCGGATAGACCCCCGAGGCAAAGTTGCAGTAGGTGCACTTCGAGCGGCAGAACGGCACTGAGATGTAAAGACCAAGCGCGTCGCCTGCGGAAGCTGCCATGAAGAGATTGTTTCATGGGAGCGGCCACACCATTGTTCGGGCCTTTTCCTGTTTTCATTTCCCGATTCTGGAGACTTCCAATTCCCGCTCCGTGTTTCCTTTTCCCATTTCCCATTCCCTGATCCCCGTCTCCTTGTTCCATGCAAGAATTGAAGCAAGGAGAAACGGTTTGAAAGCCTGGCCAATTGTGGGCATCGCGCTGATGCAAGTCTTTTTGCTTGCTGCCCATTGGTTTATCTATCACACCTGGGTTGCCTTCTGGCAGCCTCTCAGCCTCCAGGCCGCGCTGGCTCTGCGGACGATTCTGCTTGTGCTGGCCTTCAGTTTCATCACCGCCGCGCTGCTCGGCTTCCACCACGCAAACCGGCCGGTCACGCTGCTCTACAGGTTCGCCGCCGTCTGGCTGGGCTTCCTGAACTACTTCTTTTGGGCGGCGTGCCTCTGCTGGATAGTTGGCTTCGCGCTGGCGCTCCTGGGCCTGACCGCGAACAAGCCGCTGCTGGTCGCCGCGTTCTTCGGATTGGCCGTTGTGACCGGCCTTTACGGCTTGGTGAACGCGCGTTTCATTCGCATCCGGCGCATCCCCGTCCAACTGCGCGGCCTGCCTGAGTCCTGGCGCGGCCGCACCGCCCTGGTCGTCAGCGACCTGCACCTGGGCCACATCAATGGCCGCCGTTTCTGCCGGCGCATCGCGGCGCTGGCTACCCGCCTGAACCCGGACGTCATCTTCTTTCCCGGCGACCTCTTCGACGGCGCCATGGCCGACGCGGCGGCCCTGGCCGAGCCCTTGCGCGCGCTGGCTCCGCCTCTGGGCAGCTACTTCTCGACCGGCAACCATGATGAGTTTGGCAACGCCGCCCACTACGGCGAGGTCCTCACGCACATCGGCATCCGCGTCCTGGCCAACGAAATGGTCATTGTCGATGGCCTCAATATTGTGGGCGTATCCGATGGAGACTCCGGCTACCCCATCCGGCTGCGCACCACGCTGGAGAGCCTGCACCTGGTCCCCGGCCAAGCGAGCATTCTGCTGAACCACGTCCCCAGCCGCCTGCCCATCGTCGAACAGGCCGGCATCAGCCTGCAGCTTTCAGGCCACACCCACGGCGGACAGCTCTTCCCTTTCACCTGGTTCACCCGCTACGCCTTCGGCCGGTTCATCTACGGCCTGCAACGCTTCGGCTCGCTGCAAGTGTACACATCGAGCGGCGCCGGAACCTGGGGTCCGCCGATGCGCGTTGGAACCCATCCGGAGATTGCCTTGCTCACCTTTGAGCAGGCGTGATTCTCTTCCGCGGAACAAGGCGCGTCAATTCGTAGAAGAGATCATAGTTACGTGCGCTTACGCTACCTGACACTGAGTTCCTCGACAACAAGCCGATCTCAAGCCAAAGCCACAGGTGTGATGCAGGCAACAGGAGACAGCCATCTTCGACGGGTAGCATGAGATTTTGCCCATGATCGGGGCAAGAAGATCGCCATCAAGGAGAAGACGTCAATGAGTGAGGAATCCCAGGCAAAGCAGGCAAGCGGTGACGTGGTCCGAACCCGTCTTCATGGGCTCGAACTGCTGCTGAACTCCCGGCTCAACAAGGGCACTGCCTTTACAGAAGAGGAGCGCGACGCCTTCGGCCTGCATGGCCTCCTGCCGCCCCACATCGGAACCCTTGAAGACCAACGGGAGCGCCGCAAGAGGGTTCTGGACGGCCGCGATACTAATTTTTTGAAGTACAGCAATATGCGCGACGTGCAGGACAATTGCGAGACCCTTTTCTATTCACTGATCGAGCACTACACCGAGGAGTTGCTGCCGATCGTCTACACGCCGGCGGTGGGCGAGGGCTGCCAGCGCTTCAGCGAGATCTGGCGCAGGCCCCGAGGCCTCTTCATCAGCTATACCCACAAGGATCACATCGAGCAGATCCTCGCCGACCCGCGCTTTGACGAGGTGCGCTGCATCGTAGTCTCGGACGGCGAGCGCATTCTTGGATTGGGTGATCAGGGGGCCGGCGGTATGGGCATTCCCATTGGCAAAATGGCTCTCTACACCGCGCTGGGCGGAATCCCGCCCGAGCACTGCCTGCCCATTCTGCTCGATGTGGGTACCGACAACGAAACCCATCTCAACGATCCCATCTACATCGGCTGGCAGCACAAGCGCGTTCGCGGCCCGGAGTACGACGAGTTCATCGAGGAGTTTGTCACCGCGGTCGAGCGCCGCTGGCCGAACATTCTCCTCCAATGGGAGGACTTCGCCGGCATCAACGCGGCCATCCTGCTCCGGCGTTACCGCGACCGGCTCTGCACCTTCAACGACGACATTCAGGGCACCGCAGCCATCACCACCGGCACGCTGCTGGCCGCCGTCCGCGCCACCGGCCTTCCACTCAAGGAGCAAACGATAGCCATGTTCGGCTCGGGCTCGGCGGGCATAGGCATCGGCGATCTCCTGATTGCAGCCATGGAAGAAGAGGGACTGAACGAAGAGCAGGCCCGCAAGCGCATCTACTGCTTCAATCGTTATGGTCTGCTGGTCGAGGGATGCGAGGGCATTCGCCCCGGTCAGGAGCCGCTGCTGCGCAAACGATCCGATGTCGCGGGATGGAAGCTGGCCAGTCCAGCATCCGGCCCATGCGCCATTTCACTGCTCGATGTGGTGCGCAACGCCAAGGTTACGGTGCTGGTCGGCGTCTCAGCTCAGACCGGAGCGTTTACGGAGGAGATCGTCCGCGAGATGGCCAGACGTACCGCGCGCCCGATTATCTTTCCGCTATCGAATCCCACCTCGAAGGCCGAGGCCGCGCCGGCCGACCTGCTCCGATGGAGCGATGGCCGCGCCCTGGTCGGGACGGGAAGTCCCTTTCCGCCGGTCGAGGTCAACGGCAAGCTGGTGCGCATCTCGCAGGTCAACAACTCGTTCATCTTTCCCGGCCTGGCGTTGGGCATTCTTGTCTCGCAGTCTACACGGGTTTCTGACGCCATGATCATGGCCTCCGCCAAGGCGCTGGCCGGCCTGTCGCCCACCATCGCGGACCCGGACGCTCCGCTGCTGCCGCCCATCGCCGATTGCCGCAAGGTGAGCCTGGTGATCGCCGAAGCCGTCGCTAAGCAAGCCATGCAGGACGGAACCGCCGAAACCGTGGATGATGCAACCCTTCGCGAGCGCCTCCGCGCCTACGTCTGGGAACCCGTCTACCTGCCGTATGAACGGATAGCGTAAACCACAAACATTACGGCCCTCCAGTTTGTGCCGGAGGGCCGTAGTGTTTCCGAGTAATTCCACGCCTACGTCGTGGCCGCGCGCGTAGGCTTGTAGCCCGACAGGCCGTAGTAAGCGATGAAAATGTAGCAGATGATCGGCAGGACAAATGCATATTGAATGCCTACCTTGTCGGCCAAAAATCCGAAGAGCGGCGGAACGATCGCACCGCCGACGTTGCCGATGGTGATGACGCCTGAACCTTTGCTGGTCAGCGGTCCCAGTTCGGCGATGCCCAGGGCGAAGATGGTCGGATACATGATCGAGTTGGCCAGACCGCAGAGGATCAGGCTCCCAATGGCGACCTGTCCATGGGTGACCATGGAGACGAACATCATAATCACGCCTAAAATGCCCAGAACGACGAGCATCTTCTCGGCTTTGATCTTGCTCATCAGCGCGCTGCCGATAAAGCGGCCCGCCATAATGAGCAAATAATAAACCGTCACCAGGATTCCCGCCGTTTCGAGACTGCTGATTCCTTCCTGTTTGCAGTATTGGACGATGATCGCGGCAAGGGCGATCTCGACACCCACATAGAAGAAGATTCCCACCATGCCCAGAACCGTGTGCCTATAGCTCCAGATGCCGCGGCCCGCCTTCGGAGCGCCTTCATCCGTGGGGCGGTACGACTCGCTCCGTGTGATCGCTGGCAGATGCAGGAACATCACCACGAAACCCAGCACCAGCAACCCGGCGGCAATGTAGACATAAGGCATTTCCAGCATATGAGCCTGGGCGGTGGAATCGGAGACCGTGGTGGTGTCGGCGAGAATGAAGTGGGCAGCAAACCATCCGGCAGCGGCCGAAGCGCCGGAATTGAAGGCCTGCGCGAGGTTCAGTCGGGCTGATGCGCTGTGTTCGGGGCCAAGAATCGCGACATACGGGTTGGCCGAGGTCTGCAAGGCACAGACGCCGGTAGCCAGTACAAAAATGGCGAAGAGCGTCAGGCCAAAACTGACTTGATTGGCAGCGGGAACAAACAGCAGAGCGCCTACCACCATAATGAAGAGCGAGGTCACCATGGTGCGCTTGTAGCCGATCTTCTCAATCAGCTTGGCGCTGGGAACCGAGAAGACCAGGTAAGCAAAGAACCAAGCAGAGGTGGCCAGCATCGATGGCCCGTAGGGCAGATTGAAGATCTCTTTCAACTTGCTCACCAACTGGTTGTTGAGGCTGGTGAGAAACCCGAAGATGCCGAACAGAGCGGTGACGATGATGAATGGCATCAGATAATTGGGCGCGCTGGAAGCCGCCGGTGCTGTGGATTGCTTTGCCATGAATGATTTTCCCCGTTTCCTTCTGAATAAACCGCTGCAAAACCTACCCCAACAACTCTACGCACCGGGACCAAGGCAAGTCCAGCGGGAATCGAAAATGCCTGGAGCGAAGGCTTTTCTATTCCCTACTCCCTATTCCCTACTCCCTTTCCATTTACACTGGAATTCCATGATTTCCACTCTAGCCTGGACGCCAGAAGGCGTTCGTTTCATCGACCAGACTCGGCTCCCCCTGGAGGAGAGCTACGTGCTCGCCACCACCTACGAGCAGGTTGCCGACGTCATCGTCACCATGGTCGTCCGCGGCGCGCCGGCCATCGGCGTCTCGGCGGCTTACGGCGTCGCCCTGGGCGCGCTGCGCACCAAAGCCGCCACGGCCGCCGAGTTCGCGCCGGAGTTCGAGCGCATCTGCGCCCGGCTGGCTGGAACGCGGCCCACGGCAGTCAATCTCTTTTGGGCCATCGACCGCATGAAGCGGCTTTTCGTTGCCCTGCTCGCCGCAGGCGCAACCCTCGCCCAAATCCAGGGAAAGCTCCTGGCCGAAGCCCATGCGATGTACGCGGAGGACATTGCCGCCTGCAAGAAGATGGGGGCCTTTGGCGGGGCATTGCTGCCCGATGAAGGCGGCGTGCTGACCCACTGCAACGCCGGCGCTCTGGCTACCTGCGGCTACGGAACCGCTCTGGGCGTCATCCGCTCGGCCGTCGAGCAGGGCAAGCACATTCACGTTTACGCCGACGAGACACGGCCCTTTCTGCAAGGCGCGCGCCTGACCGCCTGGGAGCTGATGGCCGACCATATCCCTACCACAGTGATCTGCGACAACATGGCCGCCAGCCTGATGCGCGCAGGAAAGATTCAAGCCGTCGTCGTGGGAGCGGACCGCATCGCGGCCAACGGCGACGTTGCCAACAAGATCGGCACCTACAACGTCGCCATCCTCGCCAAAGAGCACGGAATTCCGTTCTACGTCGCCGCTCCCTGGTCCACCATCGACCTGGCCACCCCGACCGGCGACTCTATTCCCATCGAGGAGCGTCCCGCCATCGAAGTCACCCACCATGGCGGCAAGCAGCTCACTCCCAATGGCGTGTGTATCCGCAACCCGGCCTTCGACGTAACTCCGGTCAGGTACATCACCGCCATCATTACCGAACGGGGTGTGCTGCGCGCGCCGTTCGGCGACTCGTTGCGCGCAATGGAACGGGTGGGCTAAGAGCGCCGGGCGCCCAGCCCCTCTCCACAGCCGCTTCACATCTACCAGGCAAGCAGTTCGTCGCCGGAGATGGACGATAGGAAAGCGACTGGAGCGGCGCAGGGTTCCGGGAAATCGCCGGAACACTGGATGGACTCGGGGCCGGTGGCCTTGGCCACCAGCAACGCATGTTCTGCCTCGCGCAGAACCACCACCGGGAAGCGGCCCATGCTGGTGGCGATGCCGAAGCAGGCCGAGAGGCGGACGGCGTCGCCATTCACGCGGAAGGGTGAGCCGAAGACATCCACGCGCAGGCGCTCGGCCAGCATCACGGCGTTAACGCTGCTGCAGCCGGGCAGGGCGATCAGGAACTCATCCTTGCCGGCGCGGCCCAGCAGGTCGTAGCTGCGCAATAAGAGCGCGGTGCGGGCCACTACCTGGCAGAGCAGCTCGTCGCAGATGTCGGTTCCCAGCCGCGAGTTCCAGTGGCCGAAGTCGTCGATGTCGAAGAGAATCATGCACAAAGAGCTATTCATGCGCTGCACGCGGCCGGTCTCGCGAAACATCATCGAGAGCATGGTTTCGCGATTGTAGACGCCGGTCAGCCGGTCGGTCTGGGCGTTGAGCTGGGCGGCTTCTCGCAGCAGTTCAAGCTCGCGCAACTGGCGATGGCCGCGCAGCACCGCTTCCAACCGCAGCCGCAGGAAGGCTGGCTCGGTGGAGCGCGGCAACAGATCGTCGATGACGCCCTCGGCCAGCCGGGTGATCCACTCCTGTGTGATTGTGTCCGCAATCAGGATGATCGGGAAGTGCCTGCCAGTCCCTTCGGCGCGCGCCGAAGCCAGCAACTGCCCCATCTCCATGCCGGGCATGTTGACGTCGATCAGGGCGAGCGTGGGCGCATGAGCCGCGGTCAGCGCCGGCAGAGCCGCCTCAGCCGAGAGAAATATCTCCACACGCGCTCCGTCGGCGGCAAGCACGGGTTCAAGGGCACCGAGCAGCGCGGGTTCAGCCGATGCGAGAAGAAAGACGGGCGTGGAGTTGGCAAGCATCCTGATAAATCCTCACTAAAGGATGCATCGGCGAGGGTTAGAAAATATTTAGAGAGCCAGCAAAGATTCTTGCCTGCTTTCAATGACTTTCGGGTGCATCCATTACCAAAGGTCTTTGGTGCGGGAAATGATCTGTAAGCAGGACACCTAACGCCGGAAGACCGCGTCGAGCCAGAGCTTCCAGAAGTGCGCGGCAGCCTCTTCAAGTACCCCAGCATGCTCCCGAGCCGCTCTCCGCAGGCTGGCCGCGGCAATGCCCGCATGGTGCAATTCACTGGCATGGCCGACGTACCAGCTCTCCAGGCCGGCGGCGGAGACTTCGGGATGGAACTGCAATCCCAGTGCGAAGTTTCCTATTGCAAACGCCTGATTCTCATACATTTCCGATTTTGCCAGATGCAGCGCGCCGGAGGGAAGATCAAAGGTGTCCCCATGCCAATGAAAGACGGAGACTCCGTGTGTGAGCAGCGGGGCAAACCATGCGGGCGGTTGAAGATTCGGCGCGGTTTCGAGAGGCGACCAGCCGATCTCCGCGCCTTTGTTGCCGGGATAAACGCGCGCGCCGAGGGCCGCGGCCATCAGTTGCGCGCCTAAGCAAATTCCAACAATCGGCTTGCGCGCCGCCAAGCGCTCTCGGATGCAGGCAATCTCATCGATGAGAAAAGGATAATCCTGATCGTCGTAGACCCCGATCGGGCCGCCGAGAACCACCAGAAGATCACTTTCCACGGCCTGCGGCAGTGGAAAGCGCGCCGTGGCGGCCAAGACGCTCTCGATCTCGAAGCCGTGCGCCCGCAGCGGCGCTTCGAGGGAGCCGAGGTCTTCAAAGGCTACGTGGCTGAGGACAAGGGCGTGGCGCGAAGGCATCTGCATGGAATTCAGCCTATGCGGGGAGAGATAAGAATTCAATCCACAAAATCCACTTGGGGCGCGATGGGGATGATGCCGCGCTCGTAGCCCAGGTCAAGCAGCTTGCGGATCGCCGCGCGGCCGTCTGCGCCGTAATCCAGCGTGCGCTCGTTCACGTACATGCTGACGAAGCGGCTGGCCATCCGGGCGTCCAGGTCGCGGGCAAACTGCATGGCGTACTCCAGGGCCTGTTCGCGGTGGTCCAGGGCGTGCTGGATGCTGTCGCGCACCGCCTTGGTGACGATTCGGAGCGACTCTGCGCCCAGCGAGCGGCGGACGGCGTTGCCGCCCAAAGGCAGCACCAGGCCGGTGGTCTCGCGCCACCAGACGCCCAGGTCAAGAACCTTGTAAAGGCCGCTCGAGCTGTAGGTGAGCTGGCCCTCGTGGATGATAAGCCCTGCCTCAAAGTCGCCGGCCAGGATCGCCGGGATGATCTTATCGAAGGGAACGGTGACGGTCTGAAGCTCCGGATTGAAGATTTTGAGCGCCAGGTAGGCCGTGGTGAGCGTGCCGGGGACGGCGATCTTGATGCGGCCCAGCTCCTCGGGCGTCAACGGCTTGCTGGAGACGACCATGGGTCCGTAGCCTTCGCCCACGCTGCCGCCGCAGCCCATCAGCGTGTAGTTCTGTTGCAGGTAAGGGTAGGCGTGGAAGCTGATGGCGGTTACGTCGAAGAAGGCTTCATTTTGGGCGCGGAGATTGAGGGTCTCGATGTCGCACAAAGTGTGGGTGAACTTGTAGCCGGGGACGCGAACCTTGTTGGTGGCCAGTCCATAGAACATGAAAGCGTCATCGGAGTCGGGACTGTGGGCGATGGAGATTTCTCGCGTCTCGGCTGGAATGGCGACTGCGGGATTCGATTGACTCATGGGGAACGAAAGTCCTTTCGCTTACAAGGCCGCAAGACAAGTCCAGGGGGCCGGTCGGAAGCCCTAAATCTCTGTCTCTACGTCAGTTTCCTCAGCCTGACCGGGAGCCTTGACGGTGTCCGCGGAAGGCTTGGAGCGGCTTCGAGCGCGCTGCATGACGATGTGACGAGCCACACCCAAGGCTGCAATCAGCAGCCCCACGAGCGAGACGAGAAGAACCATCAGCAACCAGCGCATCAAGAAAACCAGCCTCAGAATACCAGACGGGCTGATCTCGAGCCTGTGAATCAGCGCGGGAAAGCCGAGCGTCAGGGCAGGCGCAGGCTGGCTTGCAACCAATCGAGGTAAGGCTGGCTGGCGGCTTCGATGGTGAGAACCAGGAACTCCGGCGTCTGATAGCTATGCAGCTCATGCAGCCGGGCTTCCAGGGCGGCCAGTTGCTCGACTCCGGTCTTGAGCAGCAGCAGCGTCTCGGTTGCGGACTCGACCGCACCCTGCCAGCGGTAGATCGACTGGACGGCGGGGATCAACGAGGCGCAGGCGGCCAGCCGCTCCTCGACCAGCGTGCGGCCCAGCCGGGCAGCCTCCTCGGGGTTGGCCGTTGTGGTGAGGACGATTCGGGCTGGCGATGTAGCTTCGGGCATAGTTGGTTTCACCGTACGATTGATTCTCAAATCATTATGTATCTTGAAACCGCTCCCGGTGAGGAGCTCTTTCTTCAAATCAGAAGAGTTGCGCCATGCAGTGGAGGGTTGCCGGTTAAGCTTGAGTAGGGCAGTATGGACTTGAGGCCGATGCATTCGGCGCGGGAGAATGCGATGACAAAAGCGATCAGGTTTGGCACTTCAGGCTGGCGGGCGATTGTGGCCGAAGAGTTTACCGTGGCCAATATACGGCTGGCTGTGGCGGGGATTGCCGCCTATATGAAGGCGCAACCGGAGCCGCACCAGGTGCTGCTGGGTCGTGACCCCCGATTCCTGGGCGAGAGCTTTGTGGACGTGGCGGCGCGGGTGTTGGCCGGAGCGGGTGTAACGCCGATCATCATTCCCGAGGCCGCGCCGACGCCGGCGATTGCTTACGCAGTGCGCGAACTGAAGACCTCCGGGGCGATCAACTTTACCGCCTCGCACAATCCGCCGGAGTACAACGGCATCAAGTTCTCCACGCACGACGGCGCGCCGGCGCTGCCCGAGGTGACCAGGCAGATCGAGGCGGCGATTGCGGCATTACAAACGAGCGGCGCGGTAATTCCTCAGGCCAATCCCCCGGAAGGGGGCTTCGAGACGGCCGACGTGAAACCCACCTTTCTCAAGCGTTTGGCCGAGTTGGTGGACCTGAAGGCCATCGCCAAGTCGGGGATCAAGGTGGTTTACGATCCGTTCTGGGGCGCGGGGCGCGGATATAGTTCGGACCTGCTGCGCGAAGCGGGCGTGACTGTCGAGACGGTTCACGACTATCGCGACGTGCTCTTCGGCGGTCACGCGCCGGAGCCGGACGACCACCTGCTGGGCGACGCCAAGGCTAGGATGAAGGAGATCGGCGCGGCTCTCTGCATTGCGACGGATGGGGACGCTGACCGTTTCGGTATCGTCGATGCGGACGGTACGTTCATTCAGCCGAATTACATCATCGCGCTGCTCTTTGACTACCTGGTGGAGACACGCGGCTGGCGCAACGGCGTGGCCAAGAGCGTGGCGACGACCAACCTGATCAACGCGCTGGCCGACTTCCACAAGGTTCCGCTCTACGAAACGCCGGTAGGCTTCAAGTACATTGGCGAGTTGATCAACGGCGACAAGATCGCCATCGGCGGCGAGGAATCGGCGGGACTGACGATCCGCGGCCATGTGCCGGAGAAGGACGGCGTGCTGGCCGGTCTGCTGGTGGCCGAGATGGTGGCCAACCGCGGCAAGAGCCTGGGCGCGCAACTGAAGGAGCTGTTTGCCAAGGTTGGTTCCTTCTATCCGATTCGCGCGAACTTCCGCTTGACCCCGGCGGGGATGGCAGCGTTCACTGAGAAGTTGAAGGCCGATCCTGCCGAGTTGAGCGGACGCAAAGTTGTCAGCGTGGTGCGGACAGACGGGCTGAAGCTGGTTCTTGCGGACGGCTCCTGGGTCTGCTATCGCCTTTCCGGGACCGAGCCGGTGGTGCGGGCCTATACGGAAGCGCGCAGTGAACTCGACTCGAAGGCGCTGAGCGCGGCGGCCAAGTTGTATGTGCTCCAGTAAGGACGGAATGGATTCCATGCAAGACAAGAACGTGCAAGCCGGGAAGAACGCGATGGCGAATGGCGAGGTGGCCGTTCCCGCGTCCATCTCGCAGCGGACGCTGGGCTGGATGCGGCGGGCGTGGCGTCCGGCAGCGTCGGTTGTGGCCGTCTCGCTGGCGCTGCTGCTCCTATGGCACGGATTCAGCGGCAAGAACGGCTTGCTGGTTTGGCAGCAGAAGCGCACCGAGGACCGGCAGTTGCGCAAGGATATCAACGGCCTGCAACAGGAGAATGCCCGTCTGCGTCAGCGCAACGAGCGGCTCAACTCCAGCCCGGACGCCATCGGCCAGGTGGCGCGGGAGCAGTTGCACTACGCCAAGCCGAATGAAGTGATTGTTAAGCTGCAGCCCGAGAAGAAGACCCAGGCCCAGCCGGCCGGGACGGGAAAGTAATCTGACCCCTGCCTCAAAAATCCACGTGCGCCCGCACCGAGCCCACCCAGACCGGGCCGCGGTCGCGGTTGTAGCCGGGATTGTTGATGTGCTGCACATCGACGGCATAAAACAGTCCCCGCCAGGCGTGCCAGTTGTAGTAGCTCTCGACGATATTTTCGCGGCCATAGTTGAGCTTGCCGTCGCCCAGGAGAAATCCTAAACCGCCCAGTTTCAGATAGTTCTGGTGGTCGGCTTTGATGGCGTTCGAGACCACGGCCAGGCCGATCTTGTCCTCCGGGCGATGCCAGCGCGCTCCGGCGTAGTCGGCGCCGGTCTCCATCGTTTGGTCCACCTCGGTATAGGCAAAAGACTCGGTCTTGCCATCGTTATATCCAAAGCGGCCAAAGACGCGCAGATTCTCCGTCAACTCCTGCTCGGCGTTGTAGCCGAAGCCGTACTTGAGCGCGCTAAAGTGCTCATGAAGCAGGATGTTAGGCGTCTTGTCGTTTCCGGAAAGGAAGGCGTCGACCGCCTCGCGATAGGAGCCCATGTGGGCGCGATTGGCGTAAAAGAGCAGGCGCGTCACGCCCTTGCGCATGGTAATGAAGCTGTGGCGTAACTCGAACTCGCCATTGTGGCTGTGGGCGCGACGCCAGTTCCAGTCCAGGTCCATTCCATTGGCCACGGTGGGCATGGCGAATAGGCCATAACGAAGACTCCAAATCCGGTCGTCGTACTCGGCCATGGCACCCACCGTGTAGCCGCGCGTGTTGGCGGCGTAATCCCATGCGCCGTTGTTGTCCACTGTCCAGTTCATGAATTGCAGGTGGCTGTCAGTGCCTATGTTATTGATATCAAAGAAGTCTGGCAGCGTCATCTTGCCGAGGCGAATCTCGACGCGGCGCACGGGCACGCTAGGGGCCAGGGCGAAGAAGCCGGGCTCCTGAGGAGTGGTCTCATTGGTGAGTCCGATGACCTGATGTATCTGATAACGGGCCAGATAGGGCGCGGTGCCCAAGGTGGGATTGCGCACCACATCGAGGTTGGTGAATCCGGCCAGGCCGAGCGCCTGACTGAGGCCACGGCCACCGGAACTCTCCAGGTCGAGAATCAAATCAGTGTTGTATCTGATTGAACTAGTTGGTCTTAATGCAGTGTAGAGCGTGCCGAGCAAAGAGGTTTTGTACTCGGAAGCGCCGCGAAAACTGTTGGTGCCTACGTATGGAGAATGGAGGGGCAGGTTGCCCTGGAAGATGATGTTGGCTTGGCCGGAGAGCCAGTAGCGGTCGTTGCCGTGGCGCGGGGCCATGGTGACAATGGGCGCTTTTTCGGGCGCGGCCGGAGGGATAGACTGCGGGGCAAGTTGTTGCTGAGGTTGGGGTTGCGGAGAAGAGGGAAGGGAAGCGGTCGCTTGGGCGGAGGCCAGCGCCGGCGCAAGAATCAGGCCGGCGAGTGCACGGAGGAGTTCGCGAGTGAGTCTGGTGTGGACGTGCAACAATACCCCCTCTATCAGCATATCGGAAGAGGGGGCGCGAAGATGAATACGGGGTAAACGGGAGAACGAAAGTGGTGAGCTGGAGGTGATCGTTTTTTCAAAACTGTGAAGCTAAATGCAGCCGGTTTTGGGGTCAAATGAGCAGCTACAAGTTACCGGTTTCGGAGAAAGTGGTGCACGGTAGCTGTCCAGTTTTGTATGAATCGGTGATCTGAGCCGCTACGGTTTTCTATGAATCGGCTGCAAATACGTCAGTAGGGAATTGGGAGAAGAACCGAAGAAAGGGCGAATATCGCTGACCATGGAGATTTTTTCGGGTTTTTCTCACTTTGTTGGGTGGAGTTTTGCGGGTCAGTTGGGAATCTCGATTCTCAAAGTCAAGGCCGTCCGGCCGGTTGGGTGTACGATACAGGAATTCCTGTTTGTTCGATTGTGAATATCGATGAGACTCTATCCATTCCGCGCATTGATCCCGATTGCCTGTTTAGTGGCAGGTCTCTCTCTTGTCCTGCCATGCCGGGCGGAGCATGGATTTGCGTTGGTGCTGGTGCAGGACGTGCAGCATCATCCTGTGCGTGGAGTCGAGATTGGCATTGAGGGCTTCGGTGGCTCCAAGCTGACCGGGGATGACGGCAAAGCACAGCTTGCTGTCGGGGCCGGTACAAAGGAGGGCGATTGGCTTCCCATGGCCATCCTGCACTCGCCTCCAGGCAAAGACTTGGTGATGATTTCGCCATGGGACAGCCGGTCTCAAGTGCCATCGTTTGAGGACAAGCCGGAGAACTTCATCCGCTTGGTCGTGGTGCAGCGGGGAGACCGCGCAGCGCTAGAAAGCGGCAGTGTGCTGGCTTCCCTAGCGGCAAAGATCAATAAGGCAAATGCTCCCAAGTTGGCAGATAAATCAACTCTGCCACAAGACCCAAAGGAGAACCTTGTTGCGGTGGCGAAGCAGTATGGCCTTGGTCCCGACGAAGTGGATCAGGCCATTCGGATATGGGGAGCAAAGACAACCGATCCTTACGAGGCAGGCTTGGCGACGTTGTATGAGCAGGATTTTCCCAAGGCTTCAGCTCAGCTTCAGGACTCGCTGAGGCAGCGGGAGGAGAAGCTGACTGCGGATCAGAAGACGGTAGCAGCGGACCAGAAACAGGTTGCCGACGCGGCGTTTTTTCTGGGGCGGTCGCTCTACAGGCAGGGCAAATACCGGGAGTCGGCGCAGGCCTATGGGCGATGCCTGCAGATACGGCCGGATGATCCTGTTGTGCTGAATAACACGGCTTTGAGCCTACAGCAATCAGGCGACTACGATAGAGCTGCCCCGCTGCTCTTGAGGGCGCTCGCGATAAATGAGAAGGCTCTGGGGCCGGACGATTCCCACGTCGCAACTGATCTTAATAACCTGGCCGAGTTGCTCAATGCCAAGGGCGACTACGCGGGAGCCGAGCCGCTGTACCGCCGAGCGCTGATGATCGATGAGAAGGCCTTGGGGTTGGATCATCCCGATGTGGCAACGGACCTCAACAACCTAGCGAAGTTGCTTTACGAGAAGGGCGACTACGCGGGAGCCGAGCCGTTGTACCGCCGGGCGCTGGCGATCGATGAGAAGGCATTGGGGCCGGACCATCCCGGTGTGGCACCGGAACTCAACAACCTGGCAGCGTTGCTCTACGGCAAGGGCGACTACTCGGGAGCCGAGCCGTTGTGCCGCCGGGCGCTTGCGATCGATGAGAAGGCGTTGGGGCCGGATCATCCCGATGTGGCAACTGGCCTCAACAACCTGGCAACGTTGCTCTACGGCAAGCGCGACTACGCGGGAGCCGAGCCGTTGTATCGCCGTGCGCTATCAATCGATGAGAAGGCGCTGGGGCCGGATCATCCAGATGTGGCGAGAGATCTAAACAACCTTGCGGATTTGCTCGAAGACAAGGGCGACTACGCGGGAGCCGAGCCATTGTTCCGCCGGGCGCTGGCGATCGATGAGAAGGCGTTGGGGCCGGACCATCCCGGTGTGGCAATTGACCTCGACAACCTGGCAGCGTTGCTCTACGGCAAAGGCGACTACGCAGGAGCTGAGCCACTGCTCCGCCGGGCGTTGTCGATCGATGAGAAGGCGCTGGGGTCCGATCATCCAACGACAAAGATATATCAAGCTAACCTGGATGCCTTGCATGAGGCCGAAAAGAAAAAGGAGAAATGAGTATGTGGGAGAAAGCGCTGGAATTGGCGAGCCGGATTACGCATCCTTACTCGGTGGCCGCCTTTGCGCTGGTCTTTGCGGCGATGGCGCTGCTGCTTGCAATCAGAGCAAAGAAGCCCCGCATTGCATGGCTGTTAGCCGCCGCGCTGCTGGTTCTGGGCATCTCTCCTTTGATTGCTTCAACATTTCTGGCGAGTAGAGGCATCTATCATATCCGTGTGGTCGTCTTGGGAACGGACGGGCAGCCGGTACATCAGGCCGATCTCACTTCCTCGGCCGGCGGCGAGTTGAAGCAAGCAAGCGGCAATTGGGAGTTCGATCTGGCTCCGCAGGTCCGGCCTTCGAGCGGACAAATCACGTTCTATGCTTCCGTCAAAGATGCCTATCTGGCCGGGAATTCATCTCTGGCATTGAAGGATGATTACTTCCCTACAGTAACCATTCAACTTCAACCATTGCCTCCTGTGACAGTTCGCGGAACGGTAGTGGATGAGTACGGAAAATCGGTTGCTGGGGCGCGCGTGGCTGTCTCCGGCTACTCCGAGATTGCTACCACGGACGCGATGGGCAACTTCTCTCTTCCGGCGCATCATGCCGAGGGGCAGCTTGTGCCGGTCCGGGCGGAGAAAGGCGACCGAGTGGCGGAGATTTCGGTCATTGCGGGAAAAGATGCGCAACTTGTCTTGAGAAGGCGCTGACAGCGCGGCTGCGCCGCGTGGGTTGATTTCTAAAAACTTGTGGATGGGGTTGCGGCGCGGTTAAAACCGCGCCCTTTCAAAGCGACGAAAAGCAAAAGCAGGTCCTTCGACTCCGTTGGGCGTAAGGAACGCGCCCAACTCCGCTAAGGATGACAAGCATTTTTGATCGCTCAGGATGACATAAATTTATGAACGCTCAGGATGATATGCCCATTTGAATGCTCAGGATCACAAATATTTTAGTTTACCGAGGGGGCGCGCATGGAGTCAATGGCGGCTGTGAGGTCTTTGTCGAGGGTTTGCTGGGCTTCTGGAGTTAGCTTGGCGGACTGGCTGGTTAGATAGAATACGTCGATGGCGGTCTCGCCTTCGGTGTCGATCAAAGCTACTTCGATGTTACATTGATGGGTGCTTAGAGTTAGTGCGATTTGTCGCAGCAGGCCGGGAAGGTCCTGAGCTACAACTTGCAGGATGGTCGAGTGCGTGGAGGATTCGGAGTCGAACTCCAGGCGGGTGGGGACTTCGACCTTGAGGTTGGCCGGATTGTTCAGGTGGCGGCGGGCTTCGAGCATCTGCTCGACGGGAACCTTGAGCGAGACCACGTCGTGCAGATAGGCGAGGAAGCGGTCCTTCTCGGTGGGGTTGAGTTCGAGGGTGCGGAAGGCGTCGGTGAAGTGGAAGCTATCGACGATCACTCCGGCGTCGTTGGAGAAGGCGCCGGCTTTGACGATGTTCATGCCCCAGGCGGCGAGCGCGCCGGCGACGTCGGCAAAGAGGCGGGTGCGGTCGCGGGTGATGACGGTGAGGTCGTAAAGCTGGCGATGGGGGCGGAGGTCGAGCTGGACGGCGTCCTCGTCGAGCCGGGCGGCCATCTGGAAGTGATTGCGGATCTGCTCGGGGAGGCGGGTTTGCAGGTAGCGCTGGGGCAGGCCTTCGAGGAAGAGGTGGAGGGCCTCGTGCTGCGCGGCGGGGACCATGGAGCGCAGGCGGTTGAGCAGCGTGGGATCGATGGCGGCGTGGTAGCGGACCTCGTCGACCGAGCGGTCCATGAAGTTGGCGGTGGCCATGTAAAGCTGCCAGAGATTCTCGGCCTTCCAGGGAGTGAGGGCGTCGGGATTGACGGCTTTGATGTCGGCGAAGGTCATCAGCGTGAGCATCTTGAGGATTTGCGGGCTGCCGACCTTTTCGGCGAAGCTGCGCACGTTTTCCAGATCGAAGATGTCGCGGCGGAGGGCGTTGGACATCTCCAGATGAAGGCGGATCAACTGGATGACGGCCTCGCGCTCTTCGCCGTCGAACTCCAGGCGGGCGAGGAGGGCGTCGGCGAGTTCGATGCTGGGGGCGACGTGGTCCTCGTCGCGGCGGGCCTTGCCGGTGTCGTGGAGGAGCAGGGTGAGCAGGAAGAGGTCGAGGCGGTCGATCTCCGGAAGGAGCTGGGCGAGGCGCTGCTCGTATTCGTTGGCGGGCTGGCGCAGGCCGTGGACGTTGTCGATGGTGAGGAAGGTGTGCTCATCGACGGTATAGCGGTGATAACTGTCGCGGATGACCAGGGCGTCGATGCCGTGGAACTCCGGAATGAGCATTTCCAGAATGCCGAGGGCGTGCATGGTGCGGAGGGAGTGGGCGGCGTGGGGTCCGAGCAGCACTTCGCGCAGCGCATTCCAGAGATATGGGCCTTCGGGGATGTGGATGGCGAGGGCGGGCAGCGCGTCGGTGATGCGGTCTTCGGCGGCCTGGGAGAGCATGTAGCCGTGGGTGGCCATCAGCGCGAAAATGCGCAGGATGGCGCCGGTGTCACTGAACTGCGCGCCGGGCACGATGTCGATGCGGCCCTGGTCGAGGAGGAAATCGGTTCCGGCGATGGGCGTGCGGCGGCGGCGGAACTGCTTGTAAAAGCTGACCGGGGCGGGCAGATGCTCCATCAGCAGCACGGCGCGGCGATAGATGACGCGGGCGTGGCGATAGTAGGTGCGCATCCAATACGCGGGATCGGCGGTGCCGCGAGTCTCCAGGCCGATGGAGTTGGCGGCGGCTTCGTCCTGGGATTGCCAGTCCAGGGTATTGTCGTCGCGGCCGTGGCGGAAGTGCAGGAAACATCGGGCGGCGGCGAGGAAGTCAAAGGCGGCCTCGGCGTCGCCGCGCGCGCTCTGGAAGACACCGCCGCGGTGGCGGGGCCACTCCTTGGTCTCCTTGAGGTGAAAGAGGAGAGCGAACCAGACGGCCAGGCTGAAGTCGCGCAGGCCGCCGGGACAGTCCTTGAGGTTGGGTTCGAGGTGGAAGATGGTGTTGCCGAATTTGGCGTGGCGGGCACGGGCGATCTCGCCCAGCTTTTGCGTGATGGTGTTCCACTCGCTCAGCACCAGGCCGGGCAGGACGGTCTGGTGGAGCTGCTGGTAGAGCGGGAAGTGGCCGGCGAGGAAGCGGCGGTCGAGCGTGGCCAGCGTGAATTCAAGGTTGTCGGGGTCGAAGCGGCCGGCTTCCTTGACTGTCCGCGAACAGGGGCTGGCGCGCAGGCCGATGTCCCACATGCCCTGAATGATGGAGCGCACGGCGTCCTTGGAGTTGACCTCGGTCTTCTCGTCGGCAAAGGCGAAGAGGACGTCGATGTCGGAGTAGGGGAAAAGATCCTTGCGCCCGTAGCCACCCATCGCCAGCAAAGCCATGTTCTGCGTGGGCTGCCCGGCGAAGGCTTGACGCCACATTTCAATGAGGATACGATCCACCACGGCGGAGCGGCGGCGGATGGCGGCGGTGCCGTCTCCGGTGCGCTCGCAGGTCTGGCGGACGAGCGCCATCTCCCGCGTATACTGCTCCCGAAGATCGTCAACCGCCAAAGCGACTGGACTCATGTGTGTGTGAATCTCGTTTGAGTGGCTTGCCGAAGCAAGAAAGGATTGTTAACAGCATAAGCGAAATCGCCGGATTTGGGTACTTTTTGGTTCGCAAGGTCCCGGAAGGCGGGACGGCGAGTGGGCTACCCGCCCGCTCATCGCGATAAGGCCGCGATGAACGGGGCACAGCTTCTTATGACTCATGGTGATTCTGATGACCGGCCACCTGTCGAGCTATATGTCAACGTCCAGTCCGTCTCATTCCGGCGCGGAAAAGAAAAAGCACGCCGAATAAAGCAGATGCCAATACAAGAACGATGAGGGATCCTTTCAACGGTGTTAGTGATCGCCCGAGAAAATGCGCCATACCCTGCGGGAAAATGAAAAGCGCAAATAGACTGAGGATAATAAGCGTCCATCCGGCAATTAGCAATCGCCCAAACGCCCGCATCATGTCTCTCTCCTTTGAGTGCTTAAGGCTTTCCTGACTTTGGGAACGTAGACTACGAAATAATAAAGTACGGCTCCGTAGAAAAATCCGAAAAGCAGAATGAAGAACCACCCGACTCGCTGCCACCTTGGCGAAGCGTCGCATTTCACCCAAAAGAACCACATACCAATGAGTAACGAGAACCCGCCAATGGCCACCGCTGCCCCCAAGAGCGAAAGTGCAACAAGGGTTGGGTGGCTCAAGGCATTGAAGTCGATGTCAGTGGATCGGAACACAATCGCCCCAAGAGACAGAGCTGCCGCAATCCCAAATAGAGCAGCCGTCTTCCAGCGCAAGAAAAGTCGGTCGTAGTCAAGGCTACCGAACATGTTTTTCAAACTCCCTGTCTCTTGCCACAGAGACGGCAGGTGGCCCAGGCATTGATTCTACTTCCTTCGATCATTAGCCAAGATGGAAGGCTGTGCCCCATTCATCGCGGCCCTATCGCGATGAGTGGGCCGCGCAGTCTTGCCGTCCACTCAGACTCGATTTCAACCGCTCCTCGAACGCCGGTCGCGTAGTGGTTGAAGCTGCTCCATGGGTAGTCGCCGGGAGATGCAACCAATCCGCGCTTCACAGGATTCCGATGGATGTAGCGTATCACTTCAGAGCGAGCCTCTTCACCATGGACGTTGCGGTCAAAGTAGCGTTCCTGCCAGAACTTCTCGCGCTGGCCTCTCAGTTTGCGCGACGTCATCTGCTTTACGGCTTTGAGAAACCGGGCCACGAGAATCGATGGTGGCTCGTTGATGAGCAAATGAACGTGCTCGGGCATCAGGACGTAGGCGTAGATCCTCGCCTGATGTCGCGCACGAGTTAGTTCCAGTACGGCCTCAATTGTGTTTTTGGGGTCCGGCGCATCG
Organism: Acidobacteriaceae bacterium; assembly: GCA_003134855.1. GTDB lineage: Bacteria > Acidobacteriota > Terriglobia > Terriglobales > Acidobacteriaceae > Telmatobacter. Next base: position 228,454 of record PLCS01000014.1, on the reverse strand, counting down.
AGAAGAGGGAGACGGTGAAAGCAACTGAAAGTTATGAAATGGAGAGCTTCTGCTTTCTGGAACCGTTTCAGATCGTACGGCATATGGCTATCATGGTCTGGCCACGATCTGACTTCAAGACACCCGCCCGCTCATCGCGATAGTGCCGCGATGAACGGGGCACAGCTTCTTTTGTACAACTTTTTTTGTACAGCTTCTTTTGTACAGCTTCTCATGGCTCATGGTGATTCTTCGGGGCTGATGAACGGGCCACTTGCCTCTGTGCTCTCCCAGGTGCCCAAATGCGAGGCACCTGGGCCACCCAGATTCAGTTCATTCCGCCGGATGGGGACCTGGGCCACCCACCATCAGATTCCTAACTCCGCTTTCGCTTCAACAAACTTCGCCAGCGCGAATTCGAGGTCCGCGCTGGTGTGCGTGGCGGAGATCTGCGCGCGGATGCGCGCCTTGCCCTGCGGCACCACGGGATAGGAAAACGCAACCACATAGACGCCCTTGGTCAGCAGCAACTCCGCCATGCGCGAGGCAACGACGGGATCGCCGAACATCACCGGCACGATGGGATGCTCGCCCGGCAGGATGTTGAATCCTGCCGCGACCATCTGCCGGCGAAAGAAGCGCGTGTTCTCACGCAATTGTTTGCGAAGATCACCCGACTCCGTCAGCAGCTCGAGAACCTTCAGCGATGCCGCGACGATCGGCGGCGCTACGGAGTTCGAGAAGAGATACGGGCGCGAACGCTGGCGCAGCAACTCCACAATCTCCTTGCGTCCGCTGGTGTAGCCGCCGCTGGCGCCGCCCAGCGCCTTGCCCAGCGTGCCTGTGATCATGTCCACGCGGCCCTCAACGGCGCACTGCTCCGGCGTGCCGCGCCCGTTCTCGCCGATGAAACCGACTGCGTGCGAGTCGTCCACCATCACCATCGCGTCATACTGATCCGCCAGGTCGCAGATCCTGTCGAGTTTGGCAAAATAGCCGTCCATCGAGAAGACGCCGTCGGTCGAGATCAAACGATGCCGCGCCGATGCGGCCTCCTTCAACTTTGCTTCCAGGTCGTCCATGTCGCCGTTGCGATAGCGAAAGCGCTGCGCCTTGCAGAGCCGGATGCCGTCGATGATGCTGGCATGATTCAGCTCGTCGGAGATAATGGCGTCCTCTGCATCCAGCAGCGTTTCGAACAGTCCGCCGTTGGCGTCGAAGCAGGAGCTGTAGAGGATGGTGTCTTCCGTGCCGAGAAACGCGCTGAGCCGTTCTTCAAGCTGCTTGTGAAGGGACTGCGTGCCGCAGATGAAGCGTACGCTGGCCAGACCGTAGCCCCACTCCCGCAAGGCCTGCCGCGCTGCCTCAACCACCGCGGGATGATTGGCCAGGCCCAGATAATTGTTCGCGCAGAGGTTCAGAACCGGCGCGCCGCCGGCGACGGAAACGAATGCCTGCTGCGGGCCGTCGATAACTCGCTCCCGCTTGTAGAGGCCCGCGCTTTCTATCCCGGCGATCTTCTCCCGCAAGAAACTTTGCACCTTGCCGTACATAACTCCTCCTTATTCGTCGCCGGAGATCCCGGACGGTGAAGTCGAAAAGGGCGGCTACTTTTGTGCAAGTGCCTTCTCGATTGCTCGATCAACTTCACCAACGGCATCCGACTCGAAGCCGAGACCCTGATAGACGATGATTCCGTGACGGTCGACGACATAGGTGCGGGGGATTCCGCCTGCAGCGAAGAGCGCGTATGCCTCCCGCTTTGGATCCCATGCGAACGGGAAGGTAAAGTTCGGATGGGTCTTCTGAAACCCGAGGACAGTGTCCTCATCCTGCTCACGAGCGATGGCGATGAAGGCGAAGTCAGGCGAGGATCTGTATTTCTGCCAGACTCGCTTTTCCAGTTCAGGCATCTCGATTTGGCAGGGTCCGCACCATGTGGCCCAGAAGTTCACCACAACCACCTTGCCTGTCTCGGCAGCGAGCGAGAAGGTGCCGGAAGTCCCATCGACGGAGATGGCGGGCATCCTGTCCCCGACCTTGGTGCGGGCGGCATACTGATCGGTACCGTTCTTACACGAGGCGAGCAAAGTAAAGATTAGAAGAGCGAAGTTAGCGAGCACAACGAAGCGGCGCGGATTCATGCATCTATTTATAGCCGATGAGGGTGGTTCGCGGAAGTAGATTATTCTGCGCGTAGGTTACGGGGACCGGTCTTCGTCCGTGGGGTGATGAACATCGCATGAGCGTAACAGAACAACACTATACAGCGCCTGCCTTGACACAGTGCCGGCTTAATCAGAGGTCGGTTGGTGCAGACTCGTCCAATCCAGCACCACCTTGCCTGCCTCGCCGGAGATCATGGCCTCGAAACCCAGCTCAAAATCGCTGTAGGCAAAGCGATGCGTGATCACCGGAGAGATATTCACGCCCGACTCCAGCATCACCGCCATCTTGTACCAGGTCTCGTACATCTCCCGCCCGTAGATGCCCTTGATGGTCAGCATATTGAAGATCACCGGCCGGTAATCCAGCGGCGTCTCCCTGGCCGGAATGCCGAGAATGGCGATCTTTCCTCCGTGGCACATGTTGGCAATCATCTCGCGCAGCGCCACCGGGCTGCCGGACATTTCCAGGCCCACGTCGAAGCCTTCCAACATGCCCAGTTGCTTCTGCACCGTACCGAGCGGCGTCTCGCTGGTATTCACGGCCAGCGTTGCGCCCATCTTCCGCGCCAGCTCCAGGCGGAAGGGATTCAAATCCGTCACCACCACATGACGCGCTCCCGCGTACCGCACCACCGGAATCGCCATCAGGCCGATCGGCCCCGCGCCGGTGATGAGTACATCTTCGCCCAGCACAGGGAACGAAAGCGCCGTGTGCACAGCGTTGCCGAAGGGATCGAAGATGGCCGCCACCTCGCGGTCGATGCCGTGGTGGTGCCGCCAGATATTGGTCATGGGCAGCGAGATCAATTCGGCAAAGGCCCCGGCGCGGTTCACCCCCACACCCTGCGCCGAAGCGCAGAGATGCCGCCTACCGGCCAGGCAGTTGCGGCAGCGCCCGCAGACCACATGCCCCTCGCCGCTGACGATATCGCCGGGGAAAAAGTCGTTGACGTTCGACCCGACAGCGACGATCTCGCCCACAAACTCATGCCCCACGGCCATGGGCACTGGAATCGTCTTTTGCGCCCACTCATCCCACTGGTAGATGTGAACATCGGTGCCGCAGATCCCCGTTTTTTGCACGCGCACCAGCACATCGTTGATGCCCATCTTAGGCTCTGGAATCTCTTCCAAACACAAGCCCCGCTCCGCCTTGCTCTTGACCAACGCCTTCATTGCGAACCTCCAATTCCGCCAGTCTTGCGCCTCTTCCGCTCCAGAATACTGCATGCCGGTCCTACCCCATCGCTGCACTCTCTTCTTCCAGGATCTGCGGCAGGCCGGTGGGGTTGACGTCATACTCGACCAGATACCAGGTCGTCACGCCGTTCAACCTCTTGCCGCCGCGGAGAATGTTGCGATTCTTCTCGCGGCACTTTCATCGCCCCAGCGCCAGCGAAGGATTGCCGGAGAGCGAGCCGTCGGCGAATTCGCCTGCCTGAAAGCGCGGCCAGGCGGCGGCGGCGATCATTGCGGCGTTGTCGGTGGAGAGAGCCAGCGTGGGAAAGGCCACGCGCAGCCCGCGGCGGGCGGCTTCGGCGCTGAAGCGGGCGCGGAGTTCGCGGTTGGCGGCAACTCCGCCGGTGATCAGAATGCGCCGCGCTCCCAGCGATTCGGCTGCCGCGAAGGTCTTCTTCATCAGGTCGCCGACCACCGCGCACTGGAAGCTGGCGGCGAGGTCCAGCACCTGTTGCGGGCAGAGCGCCAGCGCTTCCTCTTTGGTTTGGGGCAGAGCGGGGCTGGTGGAAGAAGATTCCGCAGGGGCTAAAGCCCGACCTTCAACGGGCGGTTGGATGTACGGGCTAAAGCCCATACCCTTCAAAGACTCAGCTTGCAGCGGGAAGAGCCGCGCGGCCCGCTTGAGCGCCTCGCCCCGCAACTCATGCAGCTCCACGTAGCGCAGCACGGCTGTCTTGATGCCCGAAAACGAAAAGAGAAAGCGCGGGTTGAGATCGGCGATTGGCGCGGTGAGCGCTGCCTTGGTGCGCGGGGGCTTGCCGCCCAGGTGGACCTTTGGCTTGATCCGCGAGAAGGCGAAGGGCACGGCGCGCGGGTTGCCGAAGCGGGCCAGCGCGTCGATCCACGGGCCTCCGGGGTAGCCGAAGCCGAGCAGCTTGGCCACCTTGTCGTAGGCCTCGCCGGCGGCGTCGTCCAGCGTGCGCCCTACCAGCGAGTAACTCCACGCGCCGTGCGCCGGGAGACAGAGATAGAGGTGCGTGTGCCCGCCGGAGACGACCAGCGCCAGAGCCGGTTCGTTGGCTTTGGAGGAGTTTCCCTCAGGGGATAATTGGATGGGTTGAAACCCATCCCTACCAGCCCACGTGGATTCTGTGGGCATTATGCGAGGGTTGAAACCCCCGCCTTCCTCCGGCGAAGACTCACGCTCATGCAGCAGCACCGCATGAATGTGCCCTTCCAGGTGGTTGACGGCGATCAGCGGCAGCCCCTGCGCGAAGGCCAGCGCCTTGGCGTAGGTGATTCCCACCAGCAGCGCGCCGGCCAATCCCGGCCCCGCGGTCACGGCGACGGCGTCCAGGTCCGCCAGTGTGATGTCGGCCTCGGCCAGCGCCGCGCGCACCACCGGCACAATGGCCCGCAGATGCTCGCGGCTGGCCAGCTCCGGCACTACCCCGCCGTAGCGGGCGTGCGTGGCAATCTGCGAGGCGACCACCGACGAAAGCGTGCGCGAACCGCGCTCCACCACCGCCGCCGCCGTTTCGTCGCAGGAGGATTCAATGCCGAGGATGAGGCCGCGTCCGCTCATCTGTTCAGTTTAACGGGCGACACGTGAGCGGAGTTTCCCGGTAATCGGCAACAAGGGCGACAATAGATGCAGCAGCCATGCCGCCCGCCAACTCCCAATTCGATGTCGCCCTTCAGATCATCGCCGCGCTGCGCGCCGCAGGGTTTGAGGCCTATCTGGCCGGCGGCTGCGTACGCGACCTGTTACTGGGCCGCGCTCCCAAAGATTACGACGTAGCCACCAGCGCCACGCCCGACGTGGTGCTTCGCCTCTTTCCGCGCACATTCGCCGTGGGCGCGCACTTCGGCGTGGTGCTGGTCGCCACCTGCGGTGGGACAGACGCGGCTTGCGCCGCCGAAGAGCAACAGTATGCAGTGACTGAGGTAGCCACCTTCCGCTCCGATGGCGCCTACTCCGATGGCCGCCATCCCGATGCGGTGCGTTACACCACCAGCGCCGAAGAAGATGTCCGCCGCCGCGATTTCACCATCAACGGCCTGCTCCTCGATCCCATGAAGGGTATGGGCTTTAGCCCGTACATTAACCCAGCAAAATCAGCCGGGGCTTTAGCCCCTGAGGGAAGTTTATTGGGGATTCCAATCCAGAATCTCCGCGCTGCCGTTATCGATCACGTCCACGGCCTCCGCGACCTCGACGCCGGCGTCATTCGCGCCATCGGCCAGCCCGGCGAGCGCTTTGAAGAAGACCACTTGCGCATGTTGCGCGCGGTGCGCTTCGCCGCCCGCTTCGGCTTTGAGATAGACCCCGCCACAGCCTCCGCGATAAGCCGTCTGGCCGCCAAAACCAAAGCCATCAGCCGCGAACGCGTCCGCGATGAGTTGACCAAGATGCTCACCGAGGGCCATGCCCGCCGCGCCTTCGAACTGCTCGACGAAACAGGCCTTCTTGCCGAAGTGCTCCCTGAAGTCGCCCGCATGAAGGGCGTTGAGCAGCCCCCGCAATTTCATCCCGAGGGCGACGTCTGGGTTCATACACTCGGCTTGCTCGCGCAGCTCGAAGACGGCTGCCCGCTCCCGCTCGCCTGGGCCGCGCTACTGCACGATGTGGGCAAGCCCGCCACCTTCCGGCGGGCTGAGAGAATTCGCTTTGACGGCCACGTGGAGGTCGGCGTCGCCATCGCCGCGGAGATCTGCCGCCGCTTCCGCTTTTCAAACGACGAAACCCACAAGACCCTCTCGCTCATCGCGAACCATATGCGCTTTATCGACGTCCCGCGCATGAAGGCTTCCACGCTCAAGCGCTTCTTCCGCCTGGAAGACTTTCCCCAGCATCTCGCCCTGCACCGCATGGATTGCCTGGCCGGCAGCGGCAACCTCGAAACCTGGGAGTTTGTTCGCGAACGCTATGAAGCGATGCCCGAGGAAGCCGTCCGCCCCACGCCGCTCGTTACAGGCCGCGAGCTGATCGCCGCCGGCTACCAGCCCGGAGCCGCTTTTCGCCCCATGCTCCGCGCCGTCGAGGACGCCCAGTTAGAAGGAACCATCGCGACGCCCGCCGAGGCGCTGGCCTTGCTCCGAGAGCGCTTTCCGCTGCCTTGACCGGCGGTGCTGGTCTCTTACACTGAAAAGAGGTGGGAGTTATGAGCGATGGCCGCGAGGAGCGGGAAGATCGCGAGAAGCGTCGCGAGCTGGAAGAGCGAGAGGATCGCGAGGACCGGATCGACCGCGACCAGGTAGATCAGTGGGAACGGGAGCGGGATGACTCCTGAAGCGTCGCCAGGCCCACATCTCAATCTCCACTTCAACAAAGCAGATAATGCGGCAGATATACTACATTTTCTCGAAGGACACTCGATGATTGTTATGTTCCTGCTGCCTACACGCCGCTGAACGCGGAGAAACCGCCATCGACCGGAATCACCACGCCAGTTACGAATTCCGAAGCCGGCGAGAGCAGCCACAGCACGCACCCCAGCAAATCCCTGGATTCGCCAAGGCGCCCCATCGGCGTGTGCCCGACAATCGTCTTGCCGCGCGCGGTCCATTCGCCCGTTTCCTTGTCGGTCAACAGAAAACGGTTTTGATTGGTGAGGAAAAATCCGGGCGCAATGGCGTTCACGCGAATCTTCGGCGAGTATTCCTGGGCCATATGCACGGCCAGCCATTGCGTGAAGTTACTCACCGCGGCCTTTGCCGCCGAGTAGGCTGGAATACGAGTCAGCGGACGAAATGCATTCATGGAAGATATATTCAAAATCGTGCCGTACCCCTGCTCTGCCATGATTTTTCCAAAAGCCTGGCAGGGCAGAATCGTGCCCAGAACATTCAGGTCGAAGACCAAGCGCAGGGCGTCCGTGGGCAGGTCGAAGAATTTCAATTCAGCGCTGGTTGTGGCCTGAGGCTTATTGCCTCCCGCGCCGTTGATCAGGCAATCCAGCTTGCCCATGCTCTTGATAACATCCTGAGCGACCTGAGCAACGTTCTCGCGATCGAGCGCATTGAACTTGAAGAAGGAGAGCTGCTTGCCGCGTACTCCCATGCGCTCGATCAGCGCATTGCCCGCTTCCTCATTCATGTCGAGAATGGCGACTTTTGCGCCGCAACTGGCCAGCGCGCCGGCCATTTCGCTGCCCAGCACTCCGGCGCCGCCAGTAATGGCCACCGTTTTTCCTGTGAAGTCGTACATCTTCGTCAGTTCTGCCAAATCGAAGGAACCTTCAACGGATTCTATGTTTGTCATATTGCTCCTCTTTGTAACTCGGTGAATGATTCCAGTTAGCGCTGAATGCGCGCCGAACCGCCCCTCGCGAAGGCACGCACCTGGTCCAGGGTGGCCATGGTTGTGTCACCGGGGAAGGTGGTCAGCAGAGCGCCATGCGCCCATCCCAGCTTGATAGCTTCTTCGGGCGTTTCACCATTCAGAAGTCCGTAGATAAAGCCGGCCGCAAAGCCGTCTCCGCCGCCCACGCGATCGAACACACCCAGATCGGCTGTGGGCGCAATGTAAGTCTTGCCGTCCACCCAGGCAACCGCGCTCCAGCTATGCCGATTGGTCGAGTGCACCTCGCGCAGCGTGGTGGCCACAATCTTCACCTTTGGATGCTTCTTTATAACTTGGTCAATCATGGCAAAGAAGACGCTCGGATCCAGCTTCGACTTAGCAGCAACTTCCGGTCCGGGAATGCCAAGGCCTTTCTGCAAATCTTCTTCGTTGCCTACCAGCAAGTCCACATTCTCGACGATCCTGGCAATGGTCTCGACGGCCTTCTCCGCTCCGCCGTGGATATTCCAAAGCTTCTCGCGGAAGTTAAGGTCAAAGGATGTAACTGCGCCCGCAGCCTTGGCTTCCTTCATCATCTCGGCGGCCAGAGCGGCCGTGGTGAACGAAAGCGCCGCGAAAATGCCGCCGCTATGCACCCAGCGGACGCCGCCGGCGAAGATAGTCTTCCAGTCGAAGTCGCCCGGTTTCAGTTGCGCCGCCGCCTCGTTCGCACGGTTATAGAAGACCACCGGAGCGCGCGGGCCGTGACCCTGGTCGCTATAGACGGTGGCCATGTTAGGGCCGGTTACGCCGTTGTGCTTGAAGTGCTTGTAGAACGGCTTTACACCCATGGCGCGGACGCGCTCGTGGATCAGATCGCCGATGGGATAGTCTGACATAGCGCTGGCGATGGCCGTCCTCATGCCAAAACAATCGGATAGGTTGGCGGCTACATTAAACTCGCCGCCGCTGACGTGAATCTTGCATTCGGTTGCCTTGCGAAAGGGAATAATCCCCGGATCAAGCCGATGCACCAATGCTCCCAGCGAAAGAAAATCCAACTCGCCACCCTTGCGAATATTCAATCCATTACTCATTGATCCTTTACTCCTTTGTTCTACAAAAAAAATCGCATTTCATAAAATCAGAATCTGCTGCGGTGCGCCCATAGCCCCAATCCCGGGTTGGAGATAAAATATATTTCTTCGTCATTGACTCTGTTTACGCCGAGGCTGAGCTTGCGCGGGTCGTAGCGCTCTAGCATAGCATTCAAATCGCCATAACCGAAGCCGACGCTCTCAATCTCTTCCTTGCTGAGCAGGCCGGGACACCATGTTATCTTGAAGCGGCCTTCCGACGAGCCGTGAATCAGGTGCGCCGCTGCGCTCAGATCGTTGGCCAGCTCGGCATCGGCTTCGACCGCCTTGAGCGTTGCGGGGGTGCCGTAGTAACCGTACTTCCGGATAAGTCTGTCGATGGTTTTGTCTTCGCCGAAGTCTTTTACGCCGGGAGCGAGTATGATCAACTCCGCATCGTCGGCTAGAACCATGCGTGTGCGGTAGACAGCTTTGTTGCCCAGCCAGGTTGAATGAAACTCCTGCGGATCGAGATAGACGACGGCCTTCTTGATGGGTTCATCGGCGATCTCGAAGTTGACTTTGAGGCTCAGTTCGGCGGCCAGGTTAAAGCACTCGATGTCATCACCGATGTAGAGGCCGCGCATGGCCAACCCTTCGCCGGCTCTGCGTCCCACAACGGTGAGTACATAGACGATGGGCAGATTCCCGAGAAAGTGATCGGAGGCGTAGTTGAGCACGTTGCGCACGGGATTAACGGCGCGGCCGAGAATACGCTCCATTCCGTAGACGGCGCCCAGATAATGGCTGCGATTGATGCCGTCGCGTCCGCCCGTGCCCACCAGAATGTTCTTGTTGTAGTTAGCCATGCCGATCACTTCATGGGGTACGACCTGGCCAATGGAGAGAATCAGATCGAAGCCGCCACGCGAGATGAGCTTGTTAACCTGTGCGGGCCATGCATAACTCAGCTTGCCTTCCGACTGCTCGCGGATAAACTCGGCGGGAACCTCGCCAAGGGTTTCGATATCGGTGCGCCAGTTATGAACCTTGAATAAATCGAGTGGCATATCGCCGTACATATGGGCGATTTGCTCGGGGTTCATCGGCGCATGAGTTCCCAGCGCGGGCAGGACCGCTCTGAGCTTGTCGCCGTAATACTGCCACGCGTAGCGAGTTAGTTCACCGGCGCGGGAGTGGGCGCGGGTTTGGTCAGGCGGCACGGCCAGCACTTTGTTGCGAGGGCCGAGTTTGGCAAGTCCTTCCACCAGCAGGTCGTTCAACTGCCGAGTAGTAAGGTCTGTATCGACGCTTCCGATGGCGCAGTAGAGACTCATAAGACTAATTCCACCTTTTTCAGCCCCGGAGCAAGCAGGACATTGACGAGCAATGAGATGAGGTAGACACTGGCTGCGGTGACGAAGAGAATCGAATAACTGTTCGAAATTTGCAGGATATGACCGGCCAATTTGGCAATGAGGAAGCCGCCTACCGCTCCCGTCATGGTGCCGATACCTGTAACCGATCCCACGGCGCTGCGCGGGAACATATCCGACGCCGTTGTGAAGAGGTTAGCCGACCAGCCCTGATGCGCGGCCGCAGCCAGGCTAAGCAGTCCAATAGCGGCCCATTTTCCAAAATTGTCCGCATGAAGATAGTTAATCAAAAATACGGGAACAACGAGGCAGGCGCAGAGAAGCATGGCCGCCAGCCGCGCGCGCTCAGCAGAAAGCCCGGTGCGGATGAAGGATGCGGGCAGGTAGCCTCCGCAGATGCTGCCGATGGCTGAGGCGTTGTACACAATTAAGATAGGCAATCCCAGACCCACCAGGCTCAGATGAAATCTGTCGCTGAAGTAACCCGGCAGCCAGTAGAGATAGAACCACCAGATGGGATCGGTGAGGAATTTGGGGATGGCATAGGCCCAGGTCTGGCGGATGCCGAATAACTTGATCCATGGCGTGGATGGACCAGACTTCTCTGGCGGGTCCTGATTGATGTGGGCAAATTCGACGGCGGCAAGCGTGGGATGTTCTGAGGGCTTGCGGTACTTGAGAAACCATACCAGAATCCACGACGCGCTGAAAAAGCCGGTGATCAGAAAGGCGGCGTGCCAGCCAAAAAGATAAGTCGCCACCGGCACCAGCAGCGTGGCCAGGATCACGCCAACATTGGCGCCGCAGTTGAAGATGCCAAAAGCCAGCGAGCGCTCCTTCTGCGGGAACCACTCGGCCACGGTCTTGTTGGCGGCGGGGAAGTTGCCGGATTCGCCTATCCCAAGGCAGGAGCGCGCAATACCGAGCTGAAGAACCGAATTGACCAACGCGTGACCCATCGCCGATAGGCTCCAGAGGGCCATGATGATCATATAGCCGAGGCGAGTGCCGATCTTGTCAACGAAGCGTCCCGCGCCGAGCTGCCCGAGCGCATAGAAGAGGGTAAAGAATGCTACAACGGTCCCATAACTCTCTTCGGTCAGGCCAATGCCACCCTGCGCCTGACTATGCATGAGCGTGGGTTTGAGGAGCGCTAAAACCTGCCGGTCCATGTAGTTGATGGTGGTGGCGGCAAAGAGCATGGCGCAGATGGTCCAGCGCACATGGCCGATCCGCGCGCCAAACGCTGGTACTGCAACGGCCGGAATGCAGGAATCCGAATTGCCAACCATTCTCAGGCTCCTTACAGCCGGTATGCCTTTTTCACCAAGCCATAGGCCAGGTCGTACGCGACTTCATGGGCTTCGTCCTTGTCCAGCCGGTGCTCGGCAACGAGCCTGGCGAGGAAGGCGCAATCCACGCGCCGCGCAACATCGTGCCGCGCCGGAACGGAGAGGAAGGCGCGGGTGTCGTCGTTGAAGCCCACCGTGTTGTAAAAGCCCGCCGTCTCGGTCGTTTGCTCACGGAAGCGCATCATGCCCTCGGGACTGTCCTGAAACCACCAGGGGGGGCCGAGGCGCAGGCAGGGATAGTGGCCGGCCAGCGGCGCCAGTTCGCGGCTGTAGGTGGATTCGTCGAGCGTAAAGAGAATGAGGGTGAGCCGGCTTTCATTGCCGAAGCGGTCGAGCAAGGGGCGCAGCGCGTACACATAATTGGTGGGCCGGGGAATGTCTGCGCCCATATCACGGCCAAACTTCTCATAGACCTTGCGGTTGTGGTTGCGCACGCTGCCAGGATGAATCTGCATGACCAGGCCGTCTTCCAGGCTCATGCGCGCCATCTCGGTGAGCATCTGAGCGCGGAAGAGCTCCCGCTGTTGCGCATCGGCGTTGCCGGAGAAGACCTGATTGAAGAGCTTGGCGGCCTCGTCTTCAGGCAGATCGGCGGTTTGCGCGGTCAGATGGCCGTGATCGGTGGAGGTGCAGCCAAGCGCCTTGAAGCGCAGGCGCGCCTTGCGCAGAGCGTTCAGGTAGCCGGTCCATGTGGAGGAGTCTTCGCCGGTCTGCTCGCCCAGCTTGAGGATCGACTCGGCAAATCCGGGAAACTCCGGATCGGTGACCGGGTCGGGGCGGAAGGCGGGCAGGATTCTCCCTTTCCAGCCCGATGCGCGGATCGTCTGAATATCGTCCAGCGAGTCGAGGGGCGAATCGGTGGTGGAGAGCACCTCAATGTTGAAACGCTCGAACAGAGCACGCGGCAGGAACTCCGGCGTTTTCAGTTTTTCCGCGATGGTGTCAAAGAACAGGTCGGCGGTGGAAGCGGAAAACCGCTGCTGGAGTCCGAAGACCTCCTGGAAGAGATAGTCCATCCAGATGCGCGTCGGCGTTCCGCGGAAGAGATAGTAATGGCTGGCAAAGAGGCTCCAGACTTTGCGCGGGTTCTTCAGCTCCGGCCTGCCGATTTCCAGATCATCCAGCGAGATCCCTTGGCTGTAGAGCATGCGGAAGACGTAGTGATCGGGCTGCACCAGCAGCGTTGCCGGGTCGGGGAAGGACTCGTTTTTGGCAAACCACGCCGCCTGCGTATGCCCGTGCGGGCTGATGATGGGCAGGTTTTTCACGTGCGCATACAGCGCCCTGGCGATCGCGCGCGTGCCTGGCTCAGCGGGAAAGAGACGGTCTTCATGGATCGGCATGAGGGAGATTCTACCTCTGTTTGAGCGGCGTTGCGCAGCCGAGCCGCTCCTTCGATGATAATCTTCCGCGGCCATTCCCATCCGCCCGTAAAGAGATTGAAGGAGTGAATCAGATTCTTCCGGCAGTCAAAAGCCTTAGTATGAAGGGGGAAGAATATGCCTCCGAGGAGCAGCCCCGTGGCCTACGACGACTTACGCGATTGGATCAAAGCACTGGAAAAAGCCGGCGAACTCCGGCGCATCGGCGAAGAAGTATCGCCGGAGCTGGAGATCACCGAGATTACCGACCGCGTTTCCAAGATCGGCGCGCGCGGCGGCGCGGGCGCCAAGAGCGGGGCAGGGAAGTACGCTCCCGGCGGCCCGGCGCTGTTGTTTGAAAACGTAAAGGGCCATCCCGGCCACAAGGTGCTCATCAACCAGTTCGGCAGCGAGCGGCGCATGGCGCTGGCTCTCGGCGTTGACTCTCTGGATGAGATTGCCGAGCGCATCACCGGCCTGCTCAACCTGAAAGCCCCCGAAGGCTTCCTCGACAAGCTCAAGATGCTGCCGCAGTTGGGCGCGCTCACCAGCGCCTTTCCCAAGACCGTCAGCGCCAAGGACGCTCCCTGCAAGGAAGTGATTCTCCGCGATGGCCTCGACCTGAACCAGTTTCCGATCCTCAAGTGCTGGCCGCACGACGGCGGACGGTTCATCACGCTGCCCTGCGTCATCACCCGCGACCCGCGCTCGGGCAAGCGCAACATCGGTATGTACCGGATGCAGGTCTACGACGGCCAGACCACGGGAATGCACTGGCAGCGGCAGAAGGTCGCCGCCGAACACTACCGCGAGGCGCTGCGGAACGCAGTTACGGCCGACAAACTCAACCAAGACCAGTACGGCCCGAAGGGCGCAAGTGTGGCCGCAATGGCCGAATCGGCGGGCGGCGCTTGCGCCATTCCCGACGGACCCATCGGCGGCCTGCCGCAGGTGGCGCTGGGCAATCTGAAGGGTTCGCGCCTCGAAGTAGCCGTGGCCATCGGCACCGATCCCGCCACGACCTTCGCAGCCATCGTGCCCGCGCCACCGGAGGTCGAGGAGTACCTGATCGCCGGTTTCCTGCGCGGCAAATCCGTCGAAATCGTCCAGTGCGAGACGGTCGATCTGCAAGTTCCAGCCCACGCCGAGATCGTTCTCGAAGGCTACGTCGAGCTGGGCGAGCTGCGCGCGGAAGGCCCCTTCGGCGACCACACCGGCTTCTACACGCTGACCGATGAGTACCCGGTCTTCCATCTCACTTGCATCACGCATCGCAGGAACCCGATTTACGCCGCCACCATCGTCGGCAAGCCGCCCATGGAGGACGCCTGGATGGGCAAAGCCGTCGAGCGCATCTTCCTGCCCGCGATGAAGATGCAGATTCCCGAGTTAGTGGATATTCATCTGCCCGTCGAGGGCGTCTTTCATAACTTGATGTTAGTGTCGATCCGCAAGAGTTATCCCGGCCAGGCGCGCAAGGTCATGAACGCCATCTGGTCGCTCGGCCAGGCCATGTTCACGAAGATCATCGTGGTGGTGGACGAGGACTGCGACGTGCAGAATCTCGCCGAGGTCGTCCTGCGCGTGACCAATAACATCGACCCCGAGCGCGACATTCAATTCACACTCGGCCCGGTCGATTCCCTCGACCACGCTAGTCGCCTGCCCAACTACGGCTCCAAGATGGGCATCGACGCGACGCGCAAATGGAAATCCGAAGGCTTCAACCGCCCCTGGCCCGCGATGATCGAGATGGACCGCGAGACCAAAGCCAAAGTTGATGCGATCTGGGCCAAGCTGGGTCTGTAAATGCGTGCCTCACCCACGCTTGTCATCCCAGGCGGAGGGTGTACCATGATTCTCGTAGGGGGACACTGCAATATGGGCAAAAATGACGAAATAGCCTTACAAAGTAACTTCGACAATTGGAGTAGGAATCGATTCCCGAATCCGCCGAAAGGCTTTAATGTCTGGGAGTACTACTGCATAGAGCAGTTTGCTAGGTCATTCGACCTGAGCGACAGCGAGCTAAAATCAGGAATTGTTGGCGCTGGTCAAGACGGAGGAGTCGATGCGTTTTATATTTTAGCCAATGGTGAACTCGTTGACGCAGAGACAGAAATAAAGCCGAAAGAAAGACCAGAATTCAAGCTTATAATTATGCAAGTCAAGAGCAACGAAGGATTCTCCCCGACCGCTGTAGACAAGCTCTATCATTTTATTGACGATCTTCTGGATTTATCAAAGAACAAAGCCGACTATCATTCAACCTATCATTCGGATTTGATCGCCTTGATACGATTGTTTAAGGACAAGTTTGGGATAGTCGTTGGGGAAACCCCGCCGCTCTCCATCGAGATCATCTACATCATTAAGAAAGACGTAGAGCCGGACGCCGATTGTCAGAAGGCCAAAGGGCGAGTATTAGAACGGTGCAGATTTTACTTTTCTCATGCAGAACCCAAATTCACTTTTGCAAATGCTACCGTTTTGTATATGCAGGTACAAACCCGTCCCCCAAATAAGAAGGTTCTTAAGTGGGCCTCACAACCCATGTCCACAGAAGAGGGGGAGATTGGCCTTGTCAAACTGCCGGACTATTACTCGTTCATTAGTGACGCCGATGGTAGGGTTGCGGAACGATTCTTCGATTCCAATGTGCGAGGATATTGGCCTCACAGCCACATAAACAGGGGTATTGCTGTGACTCTCAAAGGCGTGGGGGGACCTGAATTCTGGCTGTTGAATAATGGCATTACGATCTTAGCAGAGAAGTCCAACACTACCTCCGGTTTTCTGGAATTAGAAATTCATGATCCACAAATCGTTAACGGACTACAGACCTCACGTCAGATATACGCTCACTTTGCTGGCGGTGACAAGCCGATGAACGATGCCCGGCGCCTAATGGTTCGCGTCATCAAGATTTCTGACAAGTCTACGAGAGACGCCATCATTAAGTGTACAAATAGCCAAAACGAAATGCCTGCCGAGGCACTTAGAACCACTGACGCGATTCATCGCCAGCTAGAAGGAGCATTTCATAGTAAAGGACTCTACTATGACCGACGCAAGGGCTATTACAGGGAAAAGGGTAAGCCTGTTGAGAGCATCGTTAGCGTGATTGAGGTTGCACAAGCAATGATTGCCATCGTCCTACAGCGGCCTGACGACGCCCGCGCGCGGCCAAAGGGATATCTTGTCAAAGACGAGAAGTATGACTCCATTTTTGGCAAGAAAAGTTCTGGAGAGGATCGTTACTCGCTGACTTTGTACATTAAAGTGGTGGAGGTTACCAGAAAGATAGAAGCATTCCTCGAAACCGTGGAATCGGAGGCGATCCACCGCCGTAATCTGCTGTACTATGTTTCGATGTATGCAGTCTGCGAGACCGCGGCGTGCGTACATATGAATCCTTCACCAATAGAAACCCTTGATATCGCGTTGCTAACAGAGCAGTCATTGCGAAAACCTTGGGAGAGAGTAAGAAAAAAATACGAAAACTTAGCTGCCAAGCAACTAAAGACGGGCGGAGAGAAAGACTACGACAAAGTAGCAAAAGGGCCAGACTTGTTGAAGTCTGTGTTGAGAGACTTGAGTGCCCGATTCGCAAAGAAGAGCAATAAATGATTCCATGGGCGTGAGTTCTGGAGCAAACTACAGCGGGTGGCACAGGTCCGACCATCCACATATCAATGGGCGCCCCAGGTCCGGATTTTCGGACTTGGGAGACCACGAACCCCAACCAGCGTTTTCTGACCATTGGCCACTGGCCCTACGCCATCACCTGCAACCGAACCCCCTCATGCTCCTGAAGGCAAGCGATGATTTTGAAGAGGTTGGAGGCGGTTGGGTTGCCTTTGGGGCCGAACATCTGATGCAGCGTCTTGGCGTGGATGCCGGTCTGCTCGGCCAGCGTGGGAAAGCCCACGGTCGCATTGATGAAATCGCGCAGAATCTCCCGACCCAATGCGCCCTCGCCCGCCAGCAGCGCATCAATGGCGTCGCGCAGCAAGCCGCGGCGAAACTCCTCGTCGCCGCGCACCCGCGCCTGTACCGTCTCTCGAAAATCCCGCGTCAACGCCATGGCTCACTCCTTTTCTGTAACTTGTATTCATGCCAGCATTCGACAGCCTGCGCAATGTCTTCCCGCTGCCGCTGCTTTGTGCCGCCGCAGAGCAGAATGACGATCCGCTCTCCGTCTTTTCCGAAATAGATCCGATAGCCTGGACCGAAATCAATGCGGACTTCAAAGACCCCGCCGCCGACTCCCTTCACATTCGAGAAGTTTCCCAAGCCCAGCCGGTAGAGTGCGGTGATCACTCGCCGCGCCGCCTCGGAGTTGAGCCGGTCAAACCACTCCCCGAAGAAGTTTCGTCCGTCATGGCCGAGATATTCCCGGATGTCGATCATCTGGATAATGGTAGCATATATTATCCTATTAGATAAGAAAACTCTCTCTGCGGCTGCACTAGCCACATTTTCGCAAGGCCTCCAGAAAGCATACGAAGCTATTTCGAACGCCTCTCTGCTATACCTGAACTCATGCGGCTCGCTTCCTCCTCGCTTTTTTATGGTCTTCTCGCAGCCATACTCTTCGCCGCCGCGCCCTTGCGCGCGCAGCAGGACCCCTTTCGCTGGATGGACTTCCACTCCGCGCAGGACCGGGACGTGGTCGCTTGGGTTACGCGCTCGCTGGCCGTCGAAGATTGGACGGCGATTCGCGAGATCGGCGTGCAGTACGACGCGGCGCTGGTCGTCACTACACTGCGCGCCTCGCCGCAATCGCCCCTCGCGGAGGACACCTTCACGGTATGGAGCCTCTCGCTGACCAGCCACGACGGCAGGCGGCTGATCAAGGGCGCGAATCTGCGCCTGCTCGACTGGATGCTACTGGCCGACGGCGCGCCGCGGGAACTGGGCGCTCTTTATGACGATTGCAACGCATGCGCGGCGGAGACGTTTTTCACCGCCTTCCGCTACGACTTCTCGCAGCATATGTGGGCGGCGCGCTGGATGCGCGGCAGTCAGGCAGCGCCGATCTGGAGCGCGAATCCCGCCCAGGGTGCAGCGCTGACGCAGGTCTACGCGTTGCTGACGGAGCCGAATGGACGGCAACTGATGGGCACATGGAGCCACATCGACCATGGCAAAGAGAAGCCCGAGGACCGTCTCTTCCGCTACGATCTGGATCCGGTCAGCAATCTTGAACGCACGCAACTGCTCAGCGGCAAAGACGCCGAGTCGATGAAGCAGCGGCTCTGCGGCGCTGAGGCCTCGATTCCTGGCCTGGCGCGCGGACAAGACTCCATGCTCTGCCAGCAGACCGTCAAGCCGCGCTACGAGCGCAAGCCTGTCATTACCCCACCAGCCAACAATCACGGCCTGTCCGTGCCGCCGGGGGCGCGCCGCTGAGGTGGTCAATAGAGGGCTGAATAGCCCCGCACTCTTCAATTAGCATCAGCCCATTGGAGAGTGAAATGAATTGTTTGCGTAGATTTGGACTTGTGCCGTTGCTTGCCATGACGGTCGTGCTTTTTACCGTCGGATGCCCCAAGAGTCCGGACCCAGTTGCCGCCAGCTCCGCCCAGACCGGCGCGCAGGATCAGTCCTCGGACCCGGCATCGGCCAATTTGGCCCCAGCCGATTCAAACTCCGCGCAACCAGCATCTTACAGCGACTCCGGCGCGGCGCCAGCCACCTACGCCCAGCAGAGCGCTCCGCCGGATGCGGGCGGCTCCTATGATCCGGGTTCGGACGATCCCGGCTACGGCGCGCAGCCGGTCGAATACGCCGATCAGCCGCCGCCGCCCTTGCCCGACTACGACCAGCCTCCGTCTCCCGGCGACGGCTATCTGTGGACACCCGGCTACTGGGGCTGGGGCCAGGGCGGCTATTACTGGGTTCCCGGCGGTTGGGTGGAGGCGCCCTACGAGGGCGCGCTCTGGACGCCCGGCTACTGGGGCTACCACAATCACCGCTATGGCTTTTACCGTGGCTACTGGGGCCCGCACATCGGCTTCTACGGCGGAGTCGATTACGGCTACGGCTATGTCGGCATCGGCTACCAGGGCGGCTACTGGGGTGGCGGGCACTTCAATTACAACCGCTCCTATAACAACGTGAATGTTTCGATTGTGCATAACATTTACGACCGCCCCATGCGCGACGATCGCCGCGGCGGCGTCCGGGTGAGCTTCAACGGCGGACAGGGCGGACTGCAAGTGCGCGCCAGGCCCGCGGAACTGGCGGCTCGCCATGAAGAGCATGCTCCTCCGATGCGTGCACAGATCCAGAATGACCACGTTGCCAGCACCAATCGGGCGCAGTTTGCCAACGTAAACCATGGCCGTCCAGCCAGCATGGCCGTCCAGCAGCCGCTTGCGGCAGATCGCAATGTGAGAGCTCCGGCGGCGGTGCAGGCGCGCAATCAGTCGGAAGCGCAGCAGCGCAACGGGGCGCAAATGCATCCGAATTCAGCTCAGCCAGCGCAGGGAACCGCACCCGGCCGCAACCAGCCTAACCAGAATCAGATGAACCGTGGCCAAGCCAACCAGAATCAGCCGAATCGTGGCCAGGCCACCCAGAATCAGCCAAACCGGGGTCAAGTCAACCAGAATCAGCCGAATCGCGGTCAAGTCAACCAGAATCAGCCGAATCGTGGCCAGGCCACCCAGAATCAGCCAAACCGGGGTCAAGTCAACCAGAATCAGCCGAATCGCGGTCAGGTCAACCAGAATCAGCCGAATCGCAGCCAGGCGGCTCCGCAACAACAGCGTCAGGCGGCACCACAACAGCAGCATCAGGCAGCTCCGCAACAAAGACAGGCAGCACCACAGCAGCGTCAGGCGGCCCCGCAACAACAGCGTCAGGCGGCTCCACAACAGCAACGCCCGGCAGCGCCACAGCAGCGTCAATCAGCGCCGCAGCAACAACGCCAAGCGCCTCCACAACAGCATCAGTCAGCCCCGCAGCAACAGCGTCAAGCGCCTCCGCAACAGCAGCGCCAAGCGCCTCAGCAGCAACAACGCCAAGCGGCTCCGCAGCAGCAACACCAAGCTGCGCCGCAACAGCAGCATCAGGCAGCGCCTCAGCAGCATCAGGCAGCGCCTCAGCAGCATCAGGCAGCGCCTCAGCAGCATCAGGCGGAGGAGCATCCCAAGAAGTAGCTTCGCGCTGAGCATCCGCACTATACGGCGCGGTTGTCAGGTCAAAGGGTGCGCAATCGGCTGTCTCGTCCGAAAGGACGGACACAAGGTTGCGCACCGAACAGTAGCCTTGCCGCAATCCATCGTATACTGGCCTCATGTCGATTGTGGGCAACATCCGGGGCATCGCCAAGGGCATGAGCATCACCTTCGGGGAGATTCTGCAACCCACATTGGTGGAGAACTACCCCGACGGCCCTGGCCCACAGCGCGGAGCGGTCTTCGAGCCCCGCTACCGCGGCGCACACGTCTTGCAGCGCGACGAGAACGGCCTGGAGAAGTGTGTGGCCTGCTTCCTCTGCGCCGCCGCCTGCCCCTCCAATTGCATTTATATCGAGGCCGCGGAGAATACCGAGGAGCAGCGCATCTCCTCGGCCGAGCGCTACGCCAAGGTCTATAACATCGACTACAACCGCTGCATCTTCTGCGGATACTGCGTGGAAGCCTGCCCCACCGACGCCATCACGCACGGCCACGGCTTCGAGCTGGCCACACTGAACGCCACCAATCTGGTCATGCGCAAGGAAGATATGCTAGTGCCTGTTGAGGCGCTGACGGCGGCGAAATAGCTCCCCATTCTTTTTGCAATCGCCTCAACTCACAGACTCCGTTATCCTACAGAAGTTGACCCAATTTCCCATTTCTCAAAGTAACTGGCGAGGCGTGAGCGATTTTAGCGGATTTTTCAGCGAAAGACCATTGGAGTGAAATGACCAGAGCGCAAGTGCATCCTCTTCGACAAATTCTCGAAAGCCGCATTGCCATCATCGATGGAGCGATGGGCACGACGATCCGCACCTATGGCATGACGGAAGCGGATATGCGCGGGGAGCGCTTCAGGAATTCGACCAAGGACCTGCTGAATAACGGCGACCTCTTCAGCCTGACGCAGCCGAAGATGATCTGCGACATCCATCGGCGGTTTCTGGAGGCCGGCTCGGACATTCTCACGACCAACACCTTCGGCGCCACCAGCATCACGCAGAGCGAATTTTTTGTGGACGATCCCCGCGAGCATGGCGGCCGCAAGGATCCAGCCTTCTATCAAAAGATCATCGAGGACGAGTTCCTCAACGGCCTGGCCTGGGAGATCAATGAGCAATCGGCGCGGCAATGCAGGGAGTGGGCCGATCGCGTCGGGAGCGCGACGGGGCGGCAACGCTTCGTGGCGGGGTCGATCGGGCCGCTCACCGTATCTCTGTCGAACTCGCCCGACGCCGAGGATTCGGGCTTCCGCGTGGTCACCTTCGACCAGGTGAAGAGCGCGTACATTCAGCAGGTACGCGCGCTGATCGCCGGCGGCGTAGACCTGCTTCTGCTGGAGACCATCTTCGACTCGCTGAACGCCAAGGCGGCGCTGGTCGCCATTCGCGAGGTCTTCGATGCCGATGGAAAAGAACTGCCGGTGATGATCTCGGCGGCGGTGGGGCGCGGCGGCGAGACAATGATCTCCGCGCAGACCATCGAGGCTTTCTGGAACGCGGTCGAGCACATGAAGCCGCTGTCGGTGGGGCTTAACTGCTCGCTCGGCCCTGATCTGATGTATCCCTTCCTGGCCGAACTCGCGGAGAAGTCAAGCGCGGCGATCTCCTGCTATCCGAATGCCGGTTTGCCGAATCCTCTCTCGCCAACCGGCTTCGATCTGGGGCCGGCGGATATGGCCCGCTACCTGGGCGAGTTTGCGCGGGGAGGGCTGATCAATATCGCCGGCGGCTGCTGCGGCAACACGCCCGAGCACATCGCCGCGATAGCCCAGGCGCTCGAAGGCCTACCTCCGCGGCGGCTTTGGACGGCGTCGCCGATTGAAGACGCGCCAGAGACGAAAACCAGGCCGCTGCGCCTCTCCGGGTCGCAGCCCTTCACGCAGCAGCCCGGCGTTTACATCATGATCGGCGAGCGGACCAACGTCGCCGGTTCGCCGAAGTTTGCCAAGCTGATCAAGGAAGGCAAGTACGAGGAAGCGGTCAGCGTGGCCCGGCAGCAGGTGGAGAACGGCGCGAACGTCATCGACATCTGCATGGACGAGGGCATGATCGACGGTGTCGCGGCGATGACGCGCTTTCTGCAGTTGCTGGGGAGCGAGCCTGAGGTCGCCAAGGTTCCCTTCATGGTGGACTCGTCGAAGTGGGAAGTGATTGAGGCGGGGCTGAAATGCCTGCAAGGCAAGGGCATCGTCAACTCGATCTCGCTGAAAGAAGGCGAGGATAAATTTCGCCAGAACGCTGCCAAGGTGCTGAAGTATGGCGCGGCGGCGGTGGTGATGGCCTTCGACGAACAGGGCCAGGCCGCGACCTATGAAGAGAAGATCCGCATCTGCGAGCGTGCCTACCGAATCTTGCTCGAGGTTGGCTTTCCGCCCGAGGACATCATCTTCGATCCCAATGTGCTCACCGTTGCAACCGGCATGGAGGAGCACAACAACTACGCGCTCGACTTCATCAACGCTACACGCTGGATCAAGGCCAACCTGCCGCATGCCAAGGTGAGCGGCGGCGTGTCGAATATTTCTTTCAGCTTTCGCGGCAACAACAAAGTACGCGAGGCGATGCACTCCGCGTTTCTCTATCACGCCATTGCCGCAGGCATGGACATGGGCATCGTCAATGCCGGAATGCTCGAGGTCTACGAGGAGATCGAGCCGGATCTGAAGGTGCTGGTCGAGGATGTGCTGCTCAATCGCCGTCCCGATGCGACCGAGCGGCTGGTGGACTTCGGCGAAACGCTGAAAAGCGCGGGCGGCGCGGCCGTCAGTGAAAAGAAGGCCGAGGAATGGCGCAACGGCACCGTCGAGGAGCGGCTTTCGCACGCGCTGGTCAAGGGGATCGACGCCTTCATCGAGATCGACGCCGAGGAGGCTCGCGTCAAGCTGGGCCGCCCGCTGTTGGTGATCGAAGGCCCGCTGATGGACGGCATGGGCGTGGTGGGCGATCTCTTCGGCGCGGGCAAGATGTTCCTGCCCCAGGTGGTCAAGTCGGCGCGCGTAATGAAGAAAGCCGTGGCGCATCTGACGCCGTTCATGGAGGCCGAAAAAGCCGCGATGGTTGCGGCCGGCCAAGTGGTCAAGGCGCAGGGGAAGATCGTGCTGGCAACGGTCAAGGGGGACGTACATGACATCGGCAAGAACATCGTCGGTGTTGTGCTTGCGTGTAATAACTATGAAGTTATTGATATGGGAGTCATGGTCCCCTGCGAGAAGATTCTCGAGCGCGCCCGCGCGGAGAAGGCGGACCTGATCGGCCTCAGCGGCCTGATTACGCCGTCGCTCGACGAGATGGTCCATGTGGCCCGCGAGATGGAGCGCCAGGGCTTCAAGCTGCCGCTGCTCATCGGCGGAGCCACCACCAGCCGCGCGCACACCGCCGTCAAAATTGCGCCCCACTACAGCGAGCCGGTGGTTCACGTGCTGGACGCCAGCCGCGCCGTGCCGGTAACCATCAGCCTCTTGAGTGATGACGGCAAGCCGGCGTTTGTGGCCGAGCATCGCGCCGAATACGAGAGGCTCCGCAAGGCGCACGCCGCGCCGCGCCCCAAGTTAGTGTCCCTGGAGGAGGCCCGCAGACGCCGCACTCCCATCGAGTGGCGCGCCCCCGGTTCCAGTCTTGCCCTTCCCGTTCCCGAGTTTACCGGCGTGCGCGCGCTCGACAACTTTTCTCTTGCCACGTTGCGCGAGTTCATTGACTGGACGCCGTTCTTCCACACCTGGGAGCTGAAAGGCGTTTACCCGCGCATCTTCGACCACCCGGAGCAGGGCGAACAGGCCCGCCAACTCTTCGCCGAAGCTAACGCGCTGCTGGATACGATCATCGAGCAGAAGTTGATTACAGCGCGTGGCGTCTACGGCTTCTTTCCCGCCAGCGCGGTGGGCGACGATGTTGAACTATTCACCGATGAATCGAGCACAACAGTGCTGGAGCGCTTCCACTTTCTCCGCCAGCAAACCGACAAAGGCAGCGAACCCTGTAGATCGCTCTCAGATTTCATTGCACCCAAAGAGACGGGTCTCCCCGATCACATCGGCGCATTCGCGGTTACCAGCGGCATCGGCCTCAAAGAACTTTGCGATAGCTTCCGCGCCGCGAACGACGACTACAACGCGATCATGGCCGAGGCCCTCGCCGACCGCCTCGCCGAAGCCTTCGCCGAGTGCCTGCACAAGCGTGTGCGCGACGAATGGGGTTATGGCCGCGCCGAATCGCTGACCATCGACGAGCTGATCCACGAAAAGTATCGCGGCATCCGCCCCGCCGCCGGCTACCCGGCCTGCCCCGATCACACCGAGAAGGGCACGCTCTGGCGCTTGCTCGATGTGCAGGCGAAGACCGGAATGCTGATTACCGAATCCTTCGCCATGTGGCCGGGATCGAGCGTCAGCGGACTTTACTTCGCCCATCCCGACTCGCGCTATTTCTCGCTGGGCAAGATCGATCGTGACCAAGTCGCCGACTATCACGAGCGCAAGGGAATGAGCGTAGCCGAGGTCGAGCGCTGGCTAGGCCCAAACCTGAACTACGACCCGGCGTAAGAGCATATAACCGAGATCACAGGTCTCAAAATTGAGACATGGGGCCCTCGACTGGAGAATCGGCATGCAAAGCCTGAATTCGTTGATTGGAAAGGAAGTATCCATCACGCTTCTGAGAAGCGAAGAATCGTCTTACACCGTCACGCTGCACGGCGTTGAGCAGGGCGGGATATGGATCGAAAGCCGCGAAATCGAAAAGCTAATGGGGCACGATGCAAAGAAGCGGTCGAAGGGAGCACCGACAGAGAAACCGGTATTCTTTATCCCTTTTTCGTCGCTGTTTTTCTTAATTGCTTCTTCCGTGGAGCTCGACGAAAGAACCCTTCAGGGAATGTGATACGCTTCAGCCACTCCTCAAACGAGCGGTTTTCCAGGCAGGGATTTTGTATTGCAATGCACCTCCAATGTAACTTGAATTAAAGCATGGCAAGGACTAGGAGAGGAGGCCCTGCCAGGCCGCTTTTCTGCGTATGGCGTATTATACTTCCAGCATCGCCAGTGGGAGTGCAGCCATGCAGGCAATTCGAAGGGTCTTCTTCGCATCCCTCTTTTTCGTGCTAACCGTTTTGCTCGCTATCTGGTTCTACCCAGGTATCAGCGAAAAATTCTCCAACTTCAATTCCAACGTGCAGGGTGGAATCGGCTCAGACTCGACCGCTTATTACTGGGCACTCAATGCGCTCGACGTTGGCGCGGCGCTCCTGTGCGCCTCTGCGTTGTTCTATGGAGCCATCCTGGCTTTTCGGCGAAGGAAAGCAATCGGCCAGGTTGAGAATTCGGCACCTGCAATAGCGAAAGCATTAGGCAAAAACTCTCGACAATCAGCCCAGTTCAGACGTCGATTGCTGTTGATTCCCGTGTGGCTGGTTGCGCAATATGTGTGGAACTTGTTTTCGGGAATGTCTGCCAGCCAAGCCTTAGCTATGATGACCTCAATTGAAAGCCTATGGATCTCTGTCGTGGTAATCACCGTGATCGTTCTCTACGCAAGGAACTATCAAGTTGTATTCGGGAAGGAATCGGAGCAGAAGCGGAAACCTGCTACACCTGAGAAATAGCGCTTGGTATTAAGATGTCAAAAGAAAGGTTCTAGCTGTGCCAAATACGATGGCGGGTACAGGGAAAGCGAGGGCGAGATGTCTGAAAAACCTAAGGACGTTCAGGATGAGGTTATCGAATCGTTGCTTCACTATTGCGAGGAATTGCTCGCTCAACGGACCGCGTACCGGAAGATTCTTCTGGATAGCCGTATGAGCAAACAAACTCTGCAAGACCTTCTGGATGGCGAGATCGAAGGAACTCGAAAAAGGTTGGAACCGATTTATCACACCCTTTGGGCATATCTTCGAGTTGAGGACTGGAAAGGATTTCGCAATACTGTTCAACAAGCTCTAGATAGGATTCAAATCGGGAAGGAGTAAGAAGTTCGATAACCCGCTTCTGCACATGAACACTCTATGCGCTATACTGCGCCTAGAGTATGCGCCCCACATCGCAAAGATCAAAGGTTGCGCCTAATAGGGCGTGGTCTTTTTAATTCGACCGCAGATTCTCTTCGGGGGTAAAATGCCACTCATGCAAGAATTCGCCCAAACCTACCGCGCCGCCTCCGATGATGAAATTGCTCGCCTTCACGGACAGATTGACTCCCTGACTGAGCAGGCGCAAGATTCCCTACGGCTTGAGATCACCCGGCGCAAACTGAACGGAGACGATCTCGCTCGACTCCGCAGTCAACTAGCGGAGCACGCCTCACGTGTCAATCAGGAGTGGAAAGAATCCAGAAAGGTCGACGCTTCCCGGATGGCCACCAGATTCGCAATACGGGTTGCGGTCGTGATCGCGGCGGCAATCTTGGCGGCCATAATTGCTCTGGTCCATTCCGGCCACTAAACGGGAAATATGGCGGGTGGCTCATGTCCGACCATCTCAAAACGATTGGGTGGCCCAGGTCCCGCTTTTGGGACCTGGAATCTACTATCCTCAACCGGCGTGTTTTTCTGATCTCTGATCTCTGACTCCTTGCAGAATATTTCATCCGCACGGCACACAATCATTCTGGAGGGAAAGAATGTTCCATTGGAATGCCAGTGCCGCAGTTACTCAATTGCCAACAAAGTATAGTGGAAATGTTTATCAGAAAGGCACTTACCCCCCACCCCCCTTACCCGGTGAAGGCCGTAAAATTGCCTTCAATGCTCTCTTAACTATATTAGTATCAATGATATGCAATTTTACAGTATTGCCTAAATGGTAACTGGAAACCCCTGTTTTTCTCCGCATTTTGGCTAAAAACAGCCGCTTTTACCTCAAAAAGAGGTGATTCAGGCCCCAAATTCTGCCCTTTTTGACCGGAAAATCGAAGAATCAAATCGCACGTTGTGTACGTTTTATCTTCGCCTTCCATGTTGTGCATCTGTCGAACGGTTTATAAAAGAGACGGAGCAACCAATGAGTGCAAAGCAAACCGGCAAGCCCGCGCCGCGCGGCTTCGACAAAGAGGTTGCCGAGATGGAAGCACTCGGCGCAGCCCTGAAGTCCGGCCCCGCGCCAGACGCGGCTCAAACCGAGCAATTGCGCAAAGCGCTCGCGCATCGCAATAACTTCCTCGTCTCCAAAGCCGCAAAGCTGGTTGCGGACTGCGAGTTATTCGCCCTGCTCCCCGACGTGCTCGCGGCCTATGACCGCTTTTTTATCGACGCCGCCAAATCCGATCCGCAATGCTGGGCGAAGAACGCGCTGGTCAAGACGCTGGTCAAGCTGGAGCATCGCCAGAAGGACGCTTATCTGCGCGGCCTGCGCCATCATCAGATGGAAGGATCGTACGGCGGCCTCTCCGACACCGCCGGAGCCTTGCGCGGCGCTTGCACCCACGCGCTGGTCGATTGCCCCGGCCTCTCCGACGCCGATCTGCTCGGCCTTCTCCTGGAGCCGTTGACCGACGCCGACAAGACCGTGCGCATGGAAGCTGCTCGCGCCATCGGGCAGGTGGGCGGTGTGAGCGCCGCGCTCCTGCTGCGCCTGCGCGCTCTGCT
Organism: Acidobacteriaceae bacterium; assembly: GCA_003134855.1. Classification (GTDB taxonomy): domain Bacteria; phylum Acidobacteriota; class Terriglobia; order Terriglobales; family Acidobacteriaceae; genus Telmatobacter. The sequence continues at coordinate 200,913 of PLCS01000014.1, read as the reverse complement.
CACAAAGGACGAACCGGAGGTGCTGGGCGCCGTCTACTCCGCGCTGCTCGCCGTCGAGGGCGCGCGCGCCATTGCTGTGGTCGCGGCGGCTCTCAAAGAGGGCGACGATCTGGCCGGTGAGGCCGCCTTTGCGCTGGCTGAGATGCGCGCGCCGGAAGCTCTGGCCGCGTTGACGGCGCGCCTCCGCGCCGGCGCGGATGGCTGGTTTGGCTCGGTCCTGCTGAGCGCCATCGCCCTTACTCGCTTGCCCGAGGCGATGGACTTTCTCATTGCGCTGATTGCGCGGGACGCGCGCGAGGCCCCGGCGGCCATTGAAGCCATCAGCCGCACCGCGCCCAACGCCGAACTGCGCGCCCGCGTCGAAAAGGCCGTCGAGCAAGCCGGCAGCCCGCGCCTGCAACAGGCCTTTCGTCAGCATCTGCTCTGATGATTCGCATGAAGCAATCTACATGAACGGAGCTTTTGCGTAGAATTATCCGCGATTATGCAACAGTGGAACTAAGACAACCAGAGAAGATGTGTGGCCTCCCTGAACGGCCGGAGCGCAATAGGGCAAGGGGGCGCTCCCGGCCGTTCGTTTTTACGCTGGATTTCACACCAGAGCGGCAACGGTGGCCTCGGGCCGCGCTCTATCTACCCCTCTCACTGGGTCGAACTCGTCGTCGGCGCTGCTTCCCGGTAGCGCCCCAGCTCCTTGACCATTGCGCAATGGGGCTTGAGCGCCTCCACTGCCCGCGCGCCATCCTCGGCCTTTTGAATCTGGCAATCCACAAAGAAGATGTACTCCCAGGGCTTGCCGTGCACCGGCCGCGACTCGATCTTGGACATATTCGCGCCGATCCACGTCAGCTCCGTCAGCGCCTTCACCAGCGATCCTGGCTTGTGCTCCAGAGAAAAGGCCACGCTGATCTTGTTCGACTCCGGATCCATCACCGCTTCCGCCGCGCGCCGCACCAGAAAAAAGCGTGTATAGTTCTCCGGGTTGTCCTCGATGCCGGCTTCGAGAATCTGCGCGCCATAGTAGCGCGCCGCTGCCTCGCTGGCGATGCCGGCCACGCGGCGGTCGCGCAATTCCATCAACTGCTTCACGCTGCCTGCGGTGTCATAGAAGGCGTAGGACTCCATCCTGGGGTGCGCGGCCAAAAACTTCCGGCACTGCGCCAGCGCCACGGGATGCGAAAAGACGCGGTTGATTTCCCCTGTCTCGACGCCGGAGATCCCGATCAGATTATGCCGGATGCGTAGCAGCGTCTCCCTCACCACACGCACATTGTGGGTCAGCAGCAGGTCATAGTGCTCCAGGACCGAGCCGGCCAGACTGTTCTCGATGGGAATCACCGCGGCTTCCACGTTACCCCCGCTCAGCGCGGCGAAGACCTCCGCCGAAAGCGAACAGGGAACGATCTCTGTATCGGGAACCAGCTTGGTCGCTGCTTCGTGGCTGAATGAGCCGAACTCTCCCTGAATTGCTATCTTCATCGGATTCCTGATTCTCCACTTTTCGATCATCAATGGTCTAATGCAACCATAAATCACCCGCTACAAAAGCGAGAAATACCATCGCAATCACGCCATTCATCGTGAAGAAGGCGGCATTCAGCCGGCGCAAACCGCGCGGCGAAACCAGCGAGTGCTCATAGGCCAGCAGCAGCCCCACGGCCACGATCCCCAGCCAGCCAAGCGCATGGAAATGAAAGAGCGCGCCAAACCAGACGAGCAGTCCAAGCATCAACAGATGCATCAATCGCGCCGTCCAGAAGGCCGCCGGAATGCCGACCGCCTGGGGCAGGGAATGGAGGCCCGTGGCGCGGTCATGCTCATAGTCCTGGCAGGCGTAGAGTACGTCAAAGCCGCCCGCCCACAGCGCTACCGCGGCGGTCAGCACCAGGATGCGCGCATCCAGCGAGCCGCGCACCGCTATCCACGCCGCCGAGGGCGCAAGACCCAGTGCCAGTCCCAGCCCCAGATGCGACCAGCGCGTGATGCGCTTCAGGTAACTGTAACCCCAGAGCACCAGTAGCACCAGCGGCGTCAGGTAAAGCGTGAGCCGGTTCAGCTCAGCCGCCGCCGCGACAAAGACCGCCGCCGCCAGCAGCGTAAAGCCCAGCACAAAATTGCGTGTCAACAAACCGGCGGGAATGGCGCGGCCTTTGGTGCGAGGATTGGCGGCATCCAGCTCCGCATCGGCCCAGCGATTAAACGCCATTGCAGACGAGCGCGCCCCGACCATCGCCGCCAGAATCCACACAAGCTTCATAGGCAAAACCAGCCGCCAGTCTGGCAATCCCTCCGCCGCCAGCAGCACCGCCGTCAGCGCAAATGGCAGCGCGAAGATCGAGTGCTCCCACTTGATCATCTCCAGCGTAGTACGCGTCCTGGCCCAGAGGCTCGGCATTGTTGGCTCCCATGGACCAGTTTACTTGAGCGCATAGGCATCTTCTTGTAAGACAATAGGCTCATGGATTCGATGCGCATCGACAAATGGCTGTGGGCGGCGCGCTTTTTCAAGACACGGGCGCTGGCGTCGAAGGCTTGCGACCTGGGCCGCATTCTCTCCAACGGGCATGAAGCCAAGCCCTCTCGCGAAGTCCACGTGGGCGACAAGCTGGATGTGAAGAACGAGGGCGGCGACTTTCAGATCGAGGTGCTGGCGCTGAGCCAGATGCGCGGCCCTGCGGCGGTAGCGCAGACGCTCTATCGCGAGAGCGAGGCGAGCATTGCCGCGCGGGCGAAAGCAGCCGCCGAGCGCAAGGCGATGCAGCAGTACGCGCCGCTGCCCGAGCATCGCCCCTCGAAGCGCGACCGGCGGCGCATCATCCAGTTTCGCGGCGGAGGGTAACAGCTCTATTCCCAGTGCCCGATCAGCAACAGGCTGGCGGTTCCCGGCGTCTCAGTGATCGAGTTGCTGGCGCTCATGTAATAGCTGTGCATGATCAGCGTCACCTTGGTTCCTCCGGTCACCGCTATATGCACGGGCTGTGAAAGCACGTAATGCGGATTGGGGGTCTCGGACCCAACCCTGCTTGCCGCAAAGCCGGTCATCGACTCATAGTCTCCAACCACGGTATCGAGATACCACTCGGCGCCGAAGGGCAGTTCACGGTCATAATCAGCCTCGGCGAAGAGATGGTCGATGACGAAGGTTCTGCCCGCCGGAATGGCGATGCACAGATAGCCTTTGCTCGCCGGCTGCGGATAGGTGTCGAACTGCTGATACTGCTCGTAGGCGCTGGGACTGCCCTCTGGCACAAAGCAGAACTGCGCCTGGTCGGTGGGAATCTGCAACTGCGGGTCATTGGAGGGTGCGTTGGGGTAGCGGGAGTGGCGATGATGAATCTGTCCGTAGAGTGGCAAAGAAGAGAGAAGGACACCGGCAAGAACTGCGCGCGAAAAGCGAGAGCACATCGTCGTTCCACCTGAATGTGGATTGAATTGCGAATGCATTTACTGGACGCGGAAGGGAGTGCATCCGCTTGACTCCGCAGCGGAACGTCTACTGCTCGGCGGCCCATTCGGTCATTGCCAGGGTGAGCAGCAGCACCCGCTTGAGGCCGGCTTCACGGTCCTGGGCCGAGTACCACTCAGCCATCGTGTGCGCGCCGCCGCCCTCGCCTCCCGCGCCCATCGAGAGCGCCGGAATCCCCAGTGAGAGGGGAATGTTGGCGTCGGTCGAGCCCAGCCGCTGCTCGGTCTTCAGGCCCAGATGGCGATCCACAGCGAACAAGGCTTCCAGCAGCGGCGAGCCGTCGGGGAGTTGCGCGGCGGGCCGGTCGCCAATCAAGTCAATGGCAAAGGCCAGTAGCCCACGGTCGTGCTTGGCAGCGGACTTTGCCCGGGCGTTGCAGTGGTCCACGGCGTCCTCGACGGCGCGATGCAGCGCGACCTCCAGCCGCACAAGTTGCTCCGGGCTGGTGGAGCGGAAATCGATCGTAGCCTGCGCGCTCTCCGGGATGGAGTTCACGCTGGTGCCGCCGTGAATCGTGCCCACATTGAATGTAGTCCGCGGGGCGTCTTCTTGCGAGTTTGGCGGCTGCGACGTCTCGGCCAGTACGGCCAACGCCGAGGCCAGCGCGGCAATCGGGTTGGGTGTGCCCGCGTCGGTAAAGCTGTGACCGCCGGGGCCGGTGACGGTGACCCGGTAACGGCGGCTGCCCAACGCCTGCGTTACAGCCGACTCCGCACCCGCGCCGTCCAGCACAATGTGCGCGGCAATGCGGCCGGCGAGAGCAGTCTGCTGATAAAGGAAGCGCACGCCGCGCAGGTCGCCTTCGCCCTCCTCGCCCACATTGCCGAGAAAGATCAGCGGCACGGCCAACTCGGTTTTGGCCTCAATCAGCGCATGAGCGATGGCCAGTATTCCCACCACGCCGGCGCCGTTGTCGCAGGCTCCGGGAGACTGGAGGCGGTCGCCATCTACCACCGGATGCAGCGGTGTTCCGGCGGGGAAGACGGTGTCCAAGTGCGCGGAGAGTACGACCACCGGGCCGGTGCTCTCAGGCGACAGAGAGGTTGCAGGCAGCCAGCCGAAGACGTTGCCTACGGCGTCGGTCTGCAGAGAGCTGAGACCGGCCTCGGCAAAGCGGGCGGCCATCCACAGGGAGCGCGCTTGCTCGCCAAAGGGCGGCGCGGGAATGGCGGCTAACTCCGCCTGCCAGTCCATGATGGTTTTGGGATTGCCGTGCAGCCACGCGAAGGCGGCGTGAACCGGCCGCAGTTCGGCGAGCGCCGTGACCCGTGAGAAGGCCGAGTTGTGAAAGAGCGCCATGCGGATGGTTTCAGGGTAGCAGGAGCCGTTGAAAATGGCTGGCTGCAATCGCCGCGGACATGTCCTCAAAAGCGCGCTCGTCCAGCGGCGGGGCAAAGCGGGCACCCGAGCAGAATATGGGAGACCCAAACAGGAAAAGATCTGATTGGATTGGAATGTCCAGGAAGAAACAAGCGTGGACCGGGAGGTCCACGCTACAGCCGGCCGGGAGGCCGGCGCTACAGTTTCATGTCCCGCGGGTCGGTAACGCCGGTGGGGGACTAAATAGAAACTGGGACCCCCAACACCTGTTCAGTCGATAATAAATAATTTCGCTCCGACCGCTGTGCAAGAACGGTGCGGCTCCACATCGTCCGCAACTTGATAGTTCATGCCGGGTTGGAGCGTAAAAATCCTGCCGTCTTTCAGTTCGGTTTCGAGTTTTCCTTCAAGACAGAGAAGGATGTGGCCTTTCGCACACCAATGGTCTGCTCGATAGCCTGGCGTATACTCCACCATGCGCACACGGATGCCGCCGAACTGCTGTGTGCGCCAATAAGCCATACCGGTCTCACCTTTGTGCTCAGTCGGTTCAACTTGCGACCAGTCTGTGATTCCAAAGGGAATGCCCGTCATTTGCATCGGTAGGCCCTCTTCTGCGTCTGACTTTGTTGAAACCATCGTATCATCGCGCATTTTCGAGCAGGCCTGAATCAGGCGCTCTCTTCCAGCGGCGGGGCAAAACGGGAGCCAGCGCGGAGGATGATGCAGGAGACGACGAGCGAGATGAGCGTCGCTCCCAGGCCCAGGCGCAGGCTCTTGGTCCGGTCGGAGATGGCGCCGATGATCTGCGGCGAGAAGGTGTCGCCGAAGCAGTGGATGCAAAACAGATTAATGGAAACGGCGGTGGCGCGGACCGGGCCTGAGACCGAGTTGACGATGGCGGCGTTGAGCGGGCCGGTGTTCAGGAAGAGGAAGAACTCCGCGGCGAAGAGCGAAGGAACGGCCCAGGCGGCGGGGCCGAAGAAGAGCAGGATTCCGCAGGGCAGGGTGAGCGCGACGCTCCAGAAAGAGAGCAGGTAAAGCGCGCGGTGATTGGTGCGCAGCCAGCGCTGGGCGATCCAGCCGCCAATAAGGGTCCCGGCGATGCCGTCGATGACCGTGGTGGCGCCCACAACCAGGCTGGAGTTGGCTACGGTAAAGCCGGAATTCCGGTGCAGGAACTCCGGAACCCAGTTGGAGATTCCGCCCATGGCGAAGGTCAGCGTGGCCAGGCCGAAGGTCGCTGTGAGGAAGGCGGGGTTGCGGAAGAGGCCGTGGACGGTGGCGCGGTTGGCGGTGGGGCGTATGTGATCGCTGGAGCCACGCTCTGGTTCGCGGCCCCACAGGCCGTAGAGCGCCGCGATGATGAAGCCGGGAAGTGCGCAGACGAAAAATGGCCTGCGCCAGTCGCCGCCAAAGCTCAGTTGTCCGCCGGCCAGGTAACCGAGGGCCGCGCCGACGGGAATGGCCAGATAAAAAACCGAGAGGATGCGGTTGCGGTCGCGCTCGGGATAGAAGTCAGCCAGCACCGCGGGAGCGAAGATGCCGAAGGTGGCCTCGCCGATGCCGACGAAAGCCTGGCGGATATAGAAGGTCCAGTAGCCGTGAACCCAGACGGTGGCGAGGGTGGCCAGGCTCCATAAGACCGCGCCGGCGATGATCAGCGGCTTGCGTGGGTAGCGGTCGCCTAGCCAGCCTGTCAAAGGCGCGGCGAACATATAAAAAATAAACAGAGCCGTTGTCAGCGCGCCCATCTGGTGGTCGGTGGCGTGGAAGTCGCGCTGGATCAGCGAGAGTTCGCCGGGCAGGATGTAGCGATCGATGTAGTTGAGCAGGTTAAGGCCGATGAGCAGCAGCAGCGTCGCCTGGGCGGGGCTGAGTCGAGGGCGCGCAGAGTGGATGGCAGGCGGCAAGGGGCGTAGGTCCGGCGGAAATTGCCGGACTTCTCAGCAATAACATAACCGGAGGCAAATGCCTATTCCGCTTCCGGAATGCGGCGCTGCGCAGGGCTGCGATGGAGAGCCTGGGTCGGGGTTTGTGACCGGCGTCCGGGCTTGCCGGCGGACGCATCGAGTTTTGGATGCTGGATGCGCCCCAGGAACTGCCCGGCAAACCGGCCATTCGTATTGACAGTGCTTGGTTACTTCTTCTCTTCGGCGGTGTGGCCGCGTCCATCGCGCGTTTCATTTCCCTTGAACTGCTCGGGGGATCTGCGCTGCGCGGAGGCTTTCTCGCCTGCCTTGGGCCTTGAGCCGTTATAGCCATGCTGCGGATCGAAGGTGTTGTCTACGTGGCCCTGGAAGTCGCTGCGGCCATGAAACCACGGGCCGACGCCGATGAAAACGCCGCCATCGAACCATTCCGCGCCGTAGTAGCCGTCGGGAACGCATTCGTAGGGAGCGTAATCGTAGTAGCCGTAGGGGCAATCAGGGGCGACGCCGACTTCGACCGCGACCTTAACCTGTGCTTTGGGAGCCGCTGCTGCAAGGAAGATTCCCGCAACCGCCGCTAACGCAAGGAACTTGAATCCGCTCATGAATTCTCCTCACTAACAAGGGGCCGTTCAATGCCTGCCCCTGCATCCTTGACGGTAGCGGCGGAGAAGAGTCTTGTCTGAGCAATATGAAGCGCGCCGGGCGAGTGCGTGGCAGCCCACCCTAGAGCGGTTCTCCAATACATATGTCCTTACCGATTCTATCGGAGGTGGCTTTTTCTTGAGGAAAAAGCCACTCAGCGGCGTGGTTTCGGTGTGCAGCAATTGGTGAACCGCTATAGCCGCAAAAACAAGAACGCGGCGAGGGTGGGGCATCCAATTCTAATGGCCGATCATTCCTTGGGCCGCGGCCAGTGTGCCTCGACGGTCGTCCCAATGCCGCCGCGGGGACGGAACTCGCCGCAGACCACCGCCCAGACCGGATCGCAGGCCTTGACCACGTCCTCCAGCACCTGGTTGACAATGTTTTCCTGGAAGATGCCCAGATTGCGATAACTGAAGAGATACTCCTTGAGCGATTTCAGTTCGAGGCAGCGCTGGCGGGGCATGTAGCGGATGGTGAGGGTGCCGAAGTCGGGCAGACCGGTTTTTGGGCAGACGGAGGTCAACTCCGGGTCGTCGATCTGGATTTCGTAGCCGGGAAACTGGTTTTGCCAGGTTTCGATGGCGGGAAACGGGAAATCGAGGCCGGCTTTGGCATGAGTATCGGTATAGCGCGGTTCTGAAGCCATGCATCGATTGTACGAGGGTGGCTTGATTCTCCTCCAATGGATATTCCAACCTTCCAGGGCCGGTCTCCGCGTCCTATATACTGGCTTTGGTTGCTTGCATGACACAAGAAAGAAAGCGTTCGGCCCGGCTCTGGTTTTGGAGGGGGTTGGCCGTCCTCCTCATCGTCGTTTTTTTCGTGGTGCGGTCCATGACCCGGGATCGGCTGGAGATTCATGCGTACCCGGCGGAGCGTGTGCCGCTGGTGAGCACCATCAGCACCAACGGCCGCGTTGAGCCGGAGGTGAACTACGAGATTCACAGCCCGATTGCGACCACCGTCAAGGCGGTGTATGTGCAGCCGGGCGACGAAGTGGCGGCGGGCAAGTTGCTGATGGTGCTGGACGACGTGCAGGCGCGCGCCCGCCTGGCCTCGGCCGAGAGCGGCGTCAAGGCCGCGCAGGCGGCGCTGGAAGCGGCGACCCACAACGGCAGCCAGCAGGAGCGCCAGATGTCGGCAGCCGACGGAACGCGCGCGCGGCTGGAACGCGATGAGGCGCGCCGCGGCCTGGATGCGCTGATCAAGCTCAACTCGACCGGGGCGGCCTCGCCGAACGAGGTGGCCGATGCGCGGCAGCGATTGGAAACAGCGGAAGCCAACCTTCATGCCCTGGACCAGGGCGCAAACAATCGCTATTCGCCGGCGGAGATCGAGCGCGCGCGGTCGGCACTGGCCGACGCGGAGGCCAGCCTGGCGGCGGCGCGGCAGGTGGTGGCGCAAACCATGGTGTACGCTCCCGTGACGGGAACCGTCTATAGCCTCGAAGCGGCGCCGACGGAGTTTGCGGAAGAGGGCAAGCTGCTGATGCAGGTGGCCGACCTGCACCACGAGCGGATTCGGGCCTACTTTGACGAGCCGGAGATTGGCAAGCTGGCGGTCGGCCAGAAGATTCAGATCAAGTGGGACGCCAAACCTGGCCGCATCTGGAACGGGCACATCGAGCGGACACCGGTTACGGTCGTCAACCTGGGCACGCGCAGCGTGGGCGAAGTGCTGGTGACGATTGATGATTTAGACAGCGAACTGCTGCCGCAGACCAATGTGAACGTGACGGCGACCATCTCCAGCGAGCCCAATGCCTTGACGGTTCCGCGCGAGGCTTTGCGTTCGGATGACGGCAAGACCTACGTTTACAAAGTGGCCAAGGATGGATTGCAGAAGACCCCGGTGACGATCGGAACCCTCAATCTGACTCAGGTGGCCATCCTCTCCGGATTGGAGGCGGGGGACCAGGTGGCCACCGGAACTGTAAGCGGACTGCCCTTGCGCGAAGGCGTTCCGGTCAAGGTTGTCCGGTGAGGGTCTTGGCCGGAGTTGTGCTGGCATCAGCCGCGGTCCTTTCGGCGTCCGCGCAGAGCTTGCCGCTTGCCCAGGCCACTGCGGCCTTGCAGTCCGGCGAAGCGGACAAGGCGCTGGCGCTGTTGAGTCCGCTTGCCCAACCCGGCGGCGAGGCTGAAGCCTATAACCTCAAATGCCGCGTGGAATACTCGCTGGAGCAATGGGATAAAGCTGCGAATGACTGTGAGCAGGCGGTCAAGCTGGACGGGCGAAGCTCGGACGATCATCTATGGCTGGCTCGCGCCCTGGGCGCGCAGGCCAGCCGGGCGTCGTTTCTGAGCGCGTTCAAGCTGGCTAAACGGGTGTGCGCCGAGATGGAAGAGGCCGTCCGGTTGAATCCCCGCAATGCCGAGGCGCTGGCCGACCTAGGCAACTATGACTACACCGCGCCGGAGGTGGCGGGCGGAGGCATCGACAAGGCTGAGGGCGTGGCCGCGCAGATGGACAGAATCGACCCCATCCGTGCCCACGAACTGCGAGGCCATATCGCCGAGCAGAAGAAGGACTATGGTTCGGCAGAGCGGGAGTACAAGCAGGCTCTTGCGGCCTCAGCGCATCCCGCCTTCCAGTGGATGTCGCTGGCCGGCTTCTATCGCAGACGCGAACGCTGGACGGAGATGGAAGCCGCCGTGCGCAGCGGCCAGAACGCCGCGGAGCGGGACAAGCGCGCCGCCGTGGCGCTCTACAGCGGGGCTGCGCTGCTGATCCAAACCAAGCGCGACCCGGCGCGCGCGGCCAAAATGCTGGAGGAGTATCTTGCCGGCAGCGTGAAGTCCGAGGATGCGCCGGCGTTTGTGGCGCACGTATGGCTGGCCCGGTTGAAGCAGGAGTTTGGTGACGCGGCGGCGGCTGGGCGGGAAAGGGCAGCGGCGCTGGCCCTGGCGCATGAGTACAAGCCGGCCCTGGATTTGAAATGATAGAGGATTGGAAAGATTGAAGGTTATCGTACCCGTGAAGAGCCGGAACAATCCGTTGAAGGGCTGGGCGTTCGTTCTGCTTGGAGCGGCGTTGGCTGCTGCGCCCGTGCTGCTTCCGGCGCAGGTTTCGCTGACGACGGTCGTGGATCAGGCGCAGCGCAACTCCAGTGCGGTCAAGCTGGCCGAGGCCGATCTGCAGAAGGCGCAGGCGGCTTTGGCGCAGACCAAGGATGCTTTTGTGCCCAGCCTGATCTTCGGCTCAGGGCTTCCGGCATTTCACACGATTGGCTTCAATCCGGGGGTGCCGGCGACATTTAGCGGCACTGTACAGTCGATGGCGTTCAGCCTTCCTCAAAACCAGTACATTGGAGCCGCACACTTTGGAATCAAGGCCGCTTCGCTCAACCTGAAGGACGCCCTTGAACAGGTGGCATTGGATGCCTCGACGGCCTACATCGAGCTGGAGACGGTCAACCGCGAACTGGACGCCGCGCGCCAGCAGGAGGCCTTTGCGGGACGGTTGGTCGGGATCGAGCAGCAGCGCGCCGAGGCAGGCGTAGACCCGTTGAGCGAAATGCTGCAAACCCAGTTGACGGCGGCCCAGCTCAAGCTCAAGCGCCTGCATCTGGAGACGCGCGCCGGTACGCTCAACAAACAACTTGCGATCCTTACGGGTCTGCCGGCCGGTTCGATCACTACCGATTCCTCCAGCATTCCTGAGATACCCGCCATGAAGGCCGACGATGCTCCACGAGCCACATCCGGCCTTCAATCCGCGCAGATGCTTGCGAACTCCAAGCATAAGATAGCGCGGGGAGATCGAATGAGCGAGTATTTACCAGAGATCAGCTTCAGCGCGCAGTACAGCTCGACCACCGATATTTTGAATGTACTGAATGCTGTTGATAAGTACTATGTACTACCTATTCCGCCCGTCAACTTCAGCTCCGGATTTCAGATTCAGTTTCCGCTCTTCGACATGAGTCGCCGCGCCAAGGCCAAAGAGTCTGCCGCCGAGGCCCTGCGCGCTACGGTCGAAGTCGAGCAGGCCCAGCGGCAGAACGAAGTGCGGATCGCGGAGTTGACCGGAAGCCTGCGCGAGTTGGATACTTTAGCAGAGATTGCAAGTCTAAAGAAGCAGATCGCCAGTGAGCAGCTCCAGTCCGTGCTTTCCCAACTGGAACTGGGCAACGGCGCGGTAGGCCCAGGCGCTCCGCCGCAACTCACCCCCAAGGCAGAGCAACTGGCCCGCATCGATGAGCGTCAGAAATTCCAGGAAGCGCAGGATGCGGGATTCGAACTTAGCAAGGCGCGGCTCAATCTGCTACGCGCTCTCGGCCACATGGAAGACTGGCTGAACGAACTGCACGCAAAGTAAGCCCCGAAAGACGGCGGAAGATCCTGCCGAAACCTGAGAAAACTGCCGAATGTTAGAATGGAAGGGATGACTATGCCCCTGAAGACACTTTTGCTGAATCCGCCCTCGTTCGAGAACTTTGACGGTGGCGCGAGTTCGCGCTGGCCGGCAACGCGCGAGATTGAGTCCTACTGGTACCCCGTCTGGCTCACCTACCCGGCCGGATTGCTGGAAGGTTCGCGCGTGCTGGATGCTTCCCCGCATCACGTCTCGCCGGAAGAAACCATCAAAATCTGCAAGGATTATGAGTTTCTGGTGCTGTTTACCTCCACCATGGGCTGGAAGAGCGACCAGCATCTCGCCCAGGCCATTAAAGCGGCCCATCCCACTATGCGCATCGCCTTTGTCGGGCCGCCGGTGACCACCGACCCTGATCGCGCCCTGAACGAGTGTTCGGCGCTGGACTTCATCTGCCGCCGCGAGTTCGATTTTTCCGTGGTTGAGTTCGCCCAGGGAAAGCCGCTCAACGAGATTCTCGGCATCAGCTACAAGCTCGACGGCAAGATCGTCCACAACCCCGACCGCCCGCAGGTGGAAGACCTGGACGCGATGCCCTGGGCCACGAAAATCTACAAGCGCGACCTGGACGTGACGCGCTATAACGTGCCCTTCCTGCTGCATCCTTTTATCGCGCTCTACTCCACGCGCGGCTGCCCGGCGCAGTGCACCTTCTGCCTGTGGCCGCAAACCCTGAGCGGCCACGCCTGGCGCAAGCGCTCCACCGACGACGTCGCCGCCGAGCTGGCCTGGGCCAAGCAGAACTTCCCGGATGTGAAGGAGTTCTTCTTTGACGACGACACCTTCAACATTCAAAAGCCGCGTACCATCGAACTCTGCGGAAAGCTCAAGCCGCTGGGCCTCACCTGGAGCTGCACCTCGCGCGTGACCACCGACCGCGAAACCCTCAAGGCGATGAAAGAGGCCGGCTGCCGGCTGCTGATCGTGGGCTTCGAGTCCGGCGACCCGCAGATTCTCAAAAACGTCAAGAAGGGCGCCACCGTGGAGCGCGCGCGCGCCTTCGCCAAGGACTGCCACGACCTGGGCCTCTGCATCCACGCCGACTTCATTCTCGGCCTGCCCGGCGAGACCAAAGAGTCGATCCGCAACACCATCAACTTCGCCAAGACCCTCGATTGCGAAACCATTCAGGTCAGTATCGCCCACGCCTTCCCTGGAACGGAGTTTTACGATTACGCCAAGGCCAACGGCTTCATCGTGAACGCTCAGTCCATGAGCGACGAGGGCGGCCACCAGATGGCGCACATCGAGTATCCCGGCCTGCCCACGGATTACGTGATGGAGATGGTGCACCGCTTTTACGACGAGTACTACTTCCGGCCCAAGGCCGCCTTCCGCGTGGTTTGGAAGGCCTTTGTGAATCGCGATCTGCCCCGGCTTTATGTCGAGGCCAAGGCCTTCCTCAAGCTGCGCGCGCAACGCAACAAGATGGTGAAGGAAGCACGCAGCAAGCCGGTCGAGCCGCCCGCCCCGGCAGGCGCTCAAGCGTAGCCGCCACGCAAACCACGGGTGCCCCACCTTCGCCGCGTACTTGTTTTTGCGGCTAAGGTGGGAGACGACAAACCTAAACCAGAGTCCAATTGTCAGGACCGAATCACCGATGGCCCACGCAAGACTTTCGTCGCGACAATACATCATCCTGGGACTGGTTTCCGTCTGCACTCCGCTGGGCGATAGCTGTCTCTCGCGCGGCATGAGCCATCTGCCGGAGATCACGCTCGCCCATCCCGCCACGCTCATCGCGGCGGTCTTCACGCCCTGGATTGTTCTGGGCATCGCGCTGCTCATCGGCTACTTCGCCAGCTATCTGACCGCGCTCTCGTGGGCCGATCTGACCTTTGTGATGCCCGCGGCCGGCCTCGGCAACGTGGTCATCGCTCTGCTCGCGCGTTTCTGGCTGCATGATTCGATCTCGCTGGAACGCTGGGCGGGCATTGTACTCATCACAGTGGGCGTCGGATTCGTTGCGCAAGGACCGTCGCTGACAATGAAACCGGAGGCGGAAGCGCCCGCACTTGCCACGGCAGCGGAACCGGCATTGGGGAAGGAGCAGGCGCGATGACCCTCCCCATTCCCGCTCCGCAACCCGGCTTCTGGGCCGCCGCCGCGATGATCGCCGCCATCGTGCTCACCTCCACCGCCGGCGAAGTGCTGACCGCCGCGGCCATGAAGTCCATCGGCGATCTGGATGAGATTCGCGCGCACTCCGGGCTGAAGGGCGCGATACGCGCCGTCCTCACCTGCCCGCTCTTCTTTGCTGGAGTCGGCTTTCTGGCGCTGGCCTTCTTCTCGCTGCTCTTCTCTCTGAACCATCTGCCCGTGAGCCTGGTCGCGCCCGCCTCGGCCTCGCTCACGCTGGTCACCAACGCCATCGCCGCCAAGCTCTTTCTGCACGAGAATGTGGATCGCCGCCGCTGGACCTCCGCCGTGCTGGTCTGCATCGGCGTCTATTTGCTGGCGCATTGAAAAGCAGGGAATAGGGAACAGGGAACAGGGTCAGAAAAATAATTCCAGCCGAATAAATTCCGTGCCCCATCCATTCGCCGTTTTCTGGCGAATGGGTGGGAGACCACGAACCCGTCAATCATTCGGCAATCACCGGAAAAACCGCATGAATCCTTGCGGTTTCAAGTCAGGCTCAAAGCAGCGCAGCGGATTCTCCGCGCTCAAACCGAGCGCTTCAGCGGCCAGATGCCCCGACCGCGCGGCGCTCTCCATTGTCGAGGGCCAGCCGGTCGCCGTCCAGTCGCCGGCCAAAAACAGATGCGGCCATGACGAAGCCGGGCCGGGCCGCGCCGAGTCAATCCCCGCAGGCACGCCGAAGGTGGCGTGCATCTCCTTGACCAGCGCAGCCTTCAACAGCTTCGCTTCACCAACTCTCGGGAAAAACTCCGCAAGCTCACGGAGCGCCTGCTGAATCGCGGCCTCGCGCGGCAACGCGGCAAAGACCCGAGTGGCGCTGACGACTAATTCGATGTAATGCCCGCCGCGGCTTTGCAGCTTCGACTGGTTGTACATCCAGTGAATCTCGCGGTCCAGCAACACCGCGTGTTCTAACTCAGTAATCTCGCGGTCAAACCATAAGTGCACGCTGCAAATGGGCCAGTGCTCGTGGCGCTCAATCTGCCGCGCCAGCTTCTCCTTGCCTTCTTCGGCGGGCAGGTGCGGCAATAACTTTTGCGTTGCCTCAAAGGGCAAAGCCAGAATCACGTAATCCGAGATCAACTCGCCGGTGCGCGCGCAAATCAGCCACTTGCTGGAAGCGCCATCCCAGGCCGCGCCTTCCACGTGCGTGTTAATTAGAACGCTGCCGCCGCGCTGCTCAATAAACGGAGTTACACCCGCGTATAACTCGCTCAGCGGAACCGTGCTCATCCCCATGCTGCCCGCCTGCGCCGAATTTAAGAACAACTCGCGAATCACTTTGGCCGCGTAGGGCACGGCTATCGAATCAATCTCCGCATTCAATGCGCTGGCAATCACCAGCCGCCAAAAACGATTGATTGCGCCTTCGGTCTGCTTGTGGCGCCGCAGCCAATCGCCGAGCGACTCGCGTGAATCGATGAGCGCCTCCGGTTGCATCATTGCCCGCATCGCGCGGCCCAGCGAGAGTTTGTCGGCGAGCGTGAAGGCGTGCGCATTGAGGAAACTCGGTGCTCCATGCAACGGCGCGGGCAACCTAAAAGAACCTAACTCAAACGGTCCCAGCCGCGACCTTTGACCGTCCGGCTCGATCATCGTCATCTCACTGGTCCAGTGGATGCGATCGGCGACGCCGATGCGTCGATAAAAGCTCTGTAAATTTGTGCAGCAGCCGAAGAGCACGTGCTGGCAGTTGTCGATGACCTCGTTGACGCCGGGATGCAGATACGAACTGGCGCGCCCGCCCAGGTAGCCGCGCCGCTCGACCAGTTGCACGCGGAAACCAGCCTCGGCCAGAGCGCAAGCCGCGCTCATGCCGGCTACGCCCGCGCCGATGACCGTGATGGTCTTTTGCGGATTTTGTTGCAAACTGGTCAATTGTTCTTCCATTCCTATGCAATTGAATCACGCAAGAAACCGCGCCCATCCCATCCGCACAATGCCGACTGCCAGAATGCCAAGTTTTTGCGGCTGAGGCACGCTTATGCGGCTGGAAAAGACATCGTAGCCGGCTTTTTCGATACGGTTGAGGAGGTCGTGATAGATCGAAACCAGCACCCACAGGGCCGGACGGCTCTCGATGTCGATCAGGGGCAGCAACTCCTGGGCCGACCAATAAAAGACCCTCGCGTGCTGGGCGATGGAGGCAAGCAGCGCACGCTCATTGGCCGTGGGCGGCGCGCCGGGTGCGCGGTGCAACAGCGAATCCAGCATTACGTTGTGGGCTGCTAAATCCTCAAGCGGCAGATAGACGCGATTGCGGGCCGCATCCTCGGCTACGTCGCGCAGAATGTTGGTGAGTTGGAAGGCGATACCCGTCTCTTCGGCCAGTTTCTCAGCGCGGGGATCCGAGTAACCGAAGATGTGAATGCAGACCAGTCCCACAACCGAGGCTACCAGATAACAATAGCGATATAAGTCGCCAAAAGTGGCATAAGTGTCAGGCGTATCGAATGAAACCTGATCCAGGTCCATCGTCACGCCGGCGACTAACTCGTCCAGCAGGTTGAGAGGGATATTGAAGCGTACGACGGCATCCTGCACGGCAATGAAGACCAAGTCGGAGGAATAGCCGTCATGGCAGACGCCGTGCCATCCATCCAGCCATGCATCCAGTCGTCGCCGGCGCTCATCGCGGGGCAGGGAATCGTCGTCGGCGAGGTCATCGGCCTGGCGCATGAAGGCGTAGATGGCGCAGATGGCGTTGCGGCGCGGCTCGGGCAGAGCGACAAAGGCGTAGTAGAAGTTCTTCGCCTCGCGCCTGGCGATCTCGCGGCACACGGCGTAGGCCGCATTCAATTTTGCATCGTGCTTCAAGCTGCCTTCCTTCAACTAGGATTGCCGAGGCGCAGAAAGGGCAACAACTTGGCCCTGACGGCGCGCATCATCAGCGCCAGTTTTCTGCTCTTGGAGATGGCCGGCCGCGCGCTGAGCACATCGTAGCCCTGGTGCTCAATGGCGCGCAGAATCTCCAGGCCGCCGCGGCTGAACAGATTCAGATCGATGGCCAGGTCGCGATGGACTTTGCCGATCAGCGGCAGGCCTTCTTCAAACAGCGACCGCGCGAGATCGACCTCGCAATGCATCAGGGCGCGAAACTCCGGCGTAACAATCTTCTCGGCAATATATTCTTCTGTGACGAGGTAGAAATCCATATCTTTTTTCGGAAGATAGATCCGGCCACGGGCATAATCCTCGCGCACATCCTGCCAGAAGTTCGCCAATTGCAGGGCGGTACAGGTGGCGTCGGAGAGGGCGAAGTTCTCTTCGTTCGACTCGCCGCAGGCATAAAGCACCAGACGGCCAACGGGATTGGCCGAATAGCGGCAGTAGGCCAGCAGATCGTCGATGGTTTCGTAGCGCGTGACGGTCTGATCCTGACGAAAGGCCGTGAGCAGATCGGCAAACGGCTTCTTGGGAATGAAGCATTTTTGGATCGTCTGGGCCAGCGCGACGAAGACCGGATGGCGCGTGCGGCCCTCGTAGCAGGCGTCCAACTCATGTCCCCAGAAATCGAGGAGCGCCAAAGCCACGGAGCGGTCGCCCACCTCGTCGCCCAAATCGTCGGAGACGCGGCAGTAGGCGTAGATGGAGTGAAAGTGTGGGCGCAGATCACTGGGCAGAAACCACGACGCTACATGGAAGTTTTCGTAGTGCGACTCGGCTAGTTGCCGGCACCAGGCCTGAGCTTCGTCGAGTGTGGGCGCAACATCGGGGATGCGATAGCTTTCCGGCAGAGCGGCCCAGCCGCGGGCGAGCAATTCCTCTTGCGGCAGCGCTTCCTCGTTGGGCGTCTCGTTCTTAGGTTCAACCGGATCGATCGTCATGGCTTCACCTCAAGGCACAATGGCGGTCTTGATCTCGCTGGAGCGATTCGTCAGCTTCTCAAAGACGCGGTTGAGTTCGTAGAGGTGCGCGTGGCCAGTGATGAAGGCTCCTGCCTGGAAGCGGCCGCTGGTGATCAGATCAAGCGCCTTGCGGCAGATGGCCGGCGTGTGGTGGAAGGTGGCGCGCAGGGTAATGTCGGAGTAGTGGATGCGATTGGTGTCGAGCGTGACGTGCGTTCCCAGGGCGCATCCGCCGAAAAAATTCACCGTTCCGCCCTTGCGGACCAACTCGATGGCCTCCTGCCAGGCCTCGGGCACGCCGACAGCCTCAATGGCGATGTCCACGCCGCGATTCTTCTCGGTCAGCGCGCGGGTATCGCGGATGGCCTGGCGAATGCTGGAGGTCTGCACCACGTGGGCCGCACCCAACTGGCGTGCCGCCTCCACCTGCCCGTCGTGCTTGACGATGGCGATCACCTGGCAGCCGTATAGCGCGGCCACATGGAGAATCATCAAACCCAGCGGGCCGCCGCCAATGACTGCTACGGTGTCGCCGGGATGCGGGTTGGAGTCCTCAAAGCCATGCACCGCGCAGGCCAGCGGCTCGGTCAGCGCCGCGTGTTCCAGCGGCACGTGTTCCAGCACATGCAGCGTATTCATGGCCACAATACGCGCCGGAATGCGAATGAACTCCGCGTATGCGCCGTTGTTGAAGAGCAGATCGTCGCACAGGTTCTCCTGACCGTGAGCGCAGAAATAACACTGGCCGCAGGGGGCGGAGTTGAGCGCGACTACGCGATCGCCGGGAGCAAAGCCCACGGCTCCCTCGCCAACCTCGACAACGGTTCCGGCCAGCTCATGGCCAAAGAGCGCCGGCGGCACGATCATGCGCGCATGATAGCCCCGTCGGAAGACCTTCAGGTCGGTGCCGCAGGTGAGCGCCGCGCCTACGCTGAGCACCAGCTCTCCCGGTCCGGCTTCGGGTACCGGCACGCTCTCGATGCGAATATCCTCGCGGCCGTGGAGGACGGCGGCCTGCATGGTGCTGCGGCCGTGCAGTAGTGCATTCTCGACCGTTTTGCGGCCCAGGCTGACGGCGGATTCGACCTTTTTGCGGCCTTCGACCACCACCGTCTCGACGGTGTTGAAGCCGACCTCAACCACCGTATCGACAGTATTGAGGCCTTCCTCGACGACTTTTTCGGCTTTCTTGCGGCCCTCTTCGACAACCGTCTCGACGGTCTTGCGGCCTCGGAGGATTGCGGCTTTTACCTTGCCTGCCATCTCTCTCCTCCCCGCTCTGCCCCGGCTCCGGGTGCAGCTTCAATCATAATCTTCATCGAGTCGGCTTTGGGGTTCGAAGCAACCTCAATTGCCTGAACCGCCTCTTCCAGCGGAAAGCGGTGCGAGATGAGTTGCGTCAAATCGAAGCCGCGGCGATAGCCGCCCAGCACCAGCTCTTCCACCTCCGGCTGAATCGCCGTCGAGGCCGAATAGGAACCCAGCAGTGTCTTTTCGTCCATGCAGACCGCGCCGGGATCAAATGTGGCTTCTTCGTGCTGGGTCTGGGCAAAGAGCATCACCTTGCCGCCGGGGCGCACGGCCGCCATTGCCGTGGGGATCAGCTTGGTGCCGCCGACAGCCACCATCACTACATCAGCGCCGCGGCCTTCGGTGACGGCATGGGCGCGCTCAACCACATCGGCAGCGTCGATCGGCTCATGCAGGCCGAATTTGGCGGCAATCGCGTGGCGCTCGGGGTACAAATCCGAGGTCAGCACACACGCCCCGCTGCGGCGCGAGAGCGCGGCCAGCATGATGCCGATCGGGCCCTGGCCAATCACCAGAACCGTCTCGTCTTCGGCCAGATTCAGCAATTTCACTGCCTTGAGGACGGTGTTCACCGGCTCCATGAAGGCCGCCTGCTCAAAAGGAACTCCATCGGGAATCCGCACCACGCCGCCCATAGCGACGATCCAGTCCATCACCCGGATGTACTCGGAGAAGCCGCCGCCGGAAGGCTCGAAGCCCGCCGTTGCGCCCACCTTTTTGTAGGTGGAGCATTGCGCGAAGGTCTGCTTGCGGCAGTAGTAGCAGTGGCCGCAGGGAATGTGATGGAAGACCATCACCCGCTCGCCGATGGCAAAGCTGGTCACGCCCTCGCCAACGTCAACGATGGTTCCGGCCATCTCATGGCCGAAAATGCGCGGCGCGGAGTGCGAGCCAAGGTGAATCTTCTTGAGGTCCGTCCCGCAGACGCCGCAGGTGGCGATCCTGACCAGCAACTCGCCGGGGCCGATCTCCGGCACGGGCACCGTCTCCAGGCGCAGATCGTTGATGCCGCGGTAAACGACGGCTCTCATCGTTGCGGGGATTGTCTCTTCGATCCGAGGTTCAGCGTTTTGGGTAGCCATTGAGCTTTCTAATGTTACTTCGTTCATCCAGCAAATCGAGTACAGAGGCCGCGATTCCGCGGGCAGCCTTCCTGCTATTTTCGCCCATCCGCATGAGTGCCCGCCAGTGCCACGGCCTCACCAGCGCAAAAAACGCGAAGCGAGCTAGTTGAAACTGCCCGTCTTTAGAGATAAAGCGATTGAAATCAGGAAGCTGGTCGCTGCAGCCGTCGCTGATTCCCTTGACGCAATAAAAGGGAATGCCGCGCATCCGGGCGAGGCGGGCCAGGCCGGCGGCCTCCATGTCAACCAGAGCGGCTTGGTAGGTGGAGGCAAGGCGCTGCTTCTCGGCGGCGTCGGCGACCTTTGCATTTGTAACCAGCCACAAATCCGGGTGGCCCAGGTCTCGATTTTGAGACCTGGGAGTCCCATCCACTGAACCATCAGCATACGGTGTCCGAAAGCGCTCCCCGGTACGGGCGTCGATGACGGTGGAAACGTCGTAGGCCTGGCCCGATGCAAGCTCCTCGCGTAAAGCTCCCGCCCAGCCGGTGGAGATGACCGAATCAAGCTCTCCGCTCTTCTCCACTTCGGCGAAGGCGCGGGCCGCCCGCTCCACTCCGGCTCCGGCGCAGGCGGCAATCCACTCACCCTCGTCGAAGCGCCAATGCCAGAGATCAACGCCGTTCGAGCATTTGTGCCGCCAGCCGCGCGTCAGCGGCTTCAGCTCGGCAGGCATGGCGGCGATGATGGCTACTCTGGTCATACTTCGGCCATGGGCGCATAGCCATGCACTCGGAACCACTCTATCGCGGCCTTCATCGCCGGGTTGACGGGCAGGATGCGGAAGTCTAGCTCCTGCTGGGCGTGGGCGCTGCTGGCGTACATCTTTTTGCGGCCCATGCGCACCTCTTCCAGCGTGGCGCGCGGCTCGCGCTTACGGATGCGGCCGGTGATCCACTCCTCGAAGAATGCATAGGTCGCCGCGACGATGAAAGGAATCTCGACCGTCGGCGATTTGAGGCCGGTGATTGCCGCCATCTTGTCGAGAATCTGCTTGAGGGTGAGGTTCTCGCCGCCCAGGATGTAGCGATGGCCGGATTGGCCCTTGGTCAGCGCGGAGACGTGGGCGCGGGCGACTTCGGCAACATCGACCAGATTCAGCCCGGTGTCCATATAGGCGGGGAATTTGCCGTTCAAAAAATCCAGAAAAATCTGGCCCGTTGGCGTAGGCTTGGCGTCGTTGGGGCCGATCGGGCTGGTGGGATTCAGAATCACCACGCGCTGACCGCCCTGCGCGGCCTTGATCGCTTCCTGTTCGGCCATGAACTTGGAGCGCTTGTAGTGGCCGACCATGTCGGCCAGCGAGACGGGCGTGTCTTCGTTGATGACCAGTCCGTCGCGGCGGAAGTGCATCGTGGCCACGCTGGAGGTGTAGACAAAGCGCCTCACCCTGGCCTCGCGCGCCAGCCGCAGCAGCTCGCGCGTCCCATCCACATTGGCCCGGTACATCGCCGCCGGATCGGGAATCCAGAGTCGGTAATCGGCGGCCACATGGACGACCGCGTCGCAATCCGAGAGCGCGGGCTTGAGCGATTCGGGATCGGCGAGGTCGCCGACGTGCGTCTCGCCCTTGATGCCTTCCAGGTTGGACAGCTTGCTGCTCTTGCGAACCAGCATCCGCAAATGAGCGCCGTCGGCGGCAAGCGCCCGCGCCACATGATGGCCGATGAATCCCGTCGCGCCTGTAAGAAAAACTTTCATAATCAGGGATCAGTTTACGACGGAGGGCCGACGTTTGTGCAACCGGCTCTAATACCGACAATTTCTCTTCTCGATGGCGCTACCAGAGCTTTTCATCAGGCGAGACCTTGCACTCTTTCACCGGCTGCGGACGCTTGCGGTCGAAATTGGTTTCCCAGCACTCATTCAGCACCGAACAATAGCAGGCATGAAAGGTCAGATCGTCGCCATCCCGGACTCGATTGAATGCATTGAAGAGATCGAGGCCGTCTTTATCCGGTTTGATGGTGATAGAATCGATCTCTTCATGGGCCGGCAGAATGAATCCGGAGACATTGGAATAGAAAATCTGCGGGTTTCCGTTCTTGTTGGATTTGAGCAAAGACTCGGCGCAGCAGGCTTTCAAAAGCGCATTCTCGTCGGTGTAGACGATGCCTTTGTAGCGTATTTCAAATCTATCGATAATGGCTGGACCGACGCCGCCATTGCGGATTACCTCTCGAAAAAATGGCTTGCCCGATGCGTCAAATTCGGTACCGGCAATCGTCAGAAGAGGCATCGTGCTGGCCACGACCAGCTTCTGGTTCTGCTCCACCATCTTCTCCATGCTCTTGCCGTGCTCGATGGAGACCACCAGCGACATCACAGAGATGAAGATGACACTGACGGCAATGATCCCGTCCAGCCATGGAATTCCAGTTTTGTGTTCATGGCCGTGGCCATGCTCCGGCTCAGGCATCACTCCAGACACTTCACCCTCCGCAATGGCTTCACCTGTTTGAGTAGTTTGTTCCGGCAATTTCTCATCCTCGATGCCGTCTTCCATTTCGCATCTCCACAACAGTCAAATGCGTAGGGACAGAAGCTGACCACTGATCACTAACCACTGAATAGCTACTCCAGCGCATCCGGCGCCAACGCGATGTTCGTTTCGCCAGCGGCCTTCTTTTCATTGTATTTTTTGACCCAGTCTTCCCAGTGCTTGCCGGCGGCGCGATCCTTGCCGGTGAATTCGATGCGGGCGATTTCGGCGTAGCATACCTTGCGCTTTTCCGGCGCGGTGGGAGAGAAATATTGAACATAGGAGTCGGCCAGTGTGGCGCCGGTGTGGCAATTAAAAATATAAGCCTCAATGCGCTCGCCGGATTTGAGCGTCAGCGTTACGTCACCGCGGTAGTCGAGCGCCTTTGTGAGAGCCTCGCGCAGGTCTTCGTCTGTGGCCAGCGCGGGAACCCAGCCTTCCAGGTTCTCGTGCTGCGCTCCGGGAGCCAGCTCCAACGCTTCAACCTGCTCCAATGTGTATTTCAGCACTTCAGCGCTCATGCGTGAGTCTCCTCAAGCACGGCTTCAGGCTCCGCGATCTGCACCAGCGCTGCATGACTGTGCGGCTTGGCGTCATTGAAGACCTTCATCGCGTTGGCATTCGGATATTTTTTGAAGTTGCCGCGCGCCATGGCGATAAAGCCCTTCAAAGTCGTAAAGCCTTCGAGGATGGCCGGTGTCTCATAGCCGCAACTGACCATGCAGTTAGCGCACTTGGGATTGCCGCTGGCGACTCCGTACTCTTTCCAATCTGTCGTTTCAAGCAACTCCTGAAAGCTCTCGGCATAGCCTTCCTGAAGCAGGTAGCAGGGCTTCTGCCAGCCGAAGATGTTATAGGTCGGCATTCCCCACGGCACGCACTCATAATTGCGGTCGCCCATCAGGAATTCGAGAAATAGCGGCGACATATTGAACTTCCAGGTGGGCTTACGGTTGGAAAGAATGGCGCGGAAGAGGCGGCGCACGCGGGCGCGGCCCATGAAGTGGTTCTGGTCGGGCGCCTTGTCGTAACTGTAGCCGGGCGAAAGGATGATGCCCTCGACACCCATTCCCATCACCTCATCGAAGAAGGCGCGAACGCTGTGGGGGTCTGTTCCGTCGAAGAAGGTGGCGTTGGTGGTGACGCGGAAGCCGCGCCGGACGGCCTCCCGAATGCCCTCGGTGGCGATGTCGTAGCCGCCCTCGCGGCAGACAGAGAAGTCATGATGCTCGCTCTGGCCGTCGAGATGCACCGAGAAGGTGAGGTACTTGGACGGCGTAAACTCCGGCAGCTTCTTTTTGAGCTCGAGCGCGTTGGTGCAGAGATAAATGTACTTTTTGCGCGCGATCAGGCCGTTGACGATCTCGACGATTTGCGGATGCAGCAGCGGCTCACCGCCGGGAATCGAGACCATCGGCGCGCCGCACTCTTCCACCGCGGCAAAACACTCTTCGGGGGTGAGCTGCTTTTTGAGAATATGCGGCGGATACTGCACCTTGCCGCAACCGGCGCAGGCCAGCGAGCAGCGGAAGAGCGGCTCCAGCATCAGCACCAGGGGATAGCGCTTGACGCCTGCGAGCTTCTTCTTCAGCACATAGCTGGCAACCGTTGCCACCTGAGAGATAGGAATAGCCATCTTGGAATTAACCTCCAGCGCAATCTTAGTTAGCGCGTTCCATGAACTCTGTTTGTAGCCACTAGCTTCTAGCTCCTAGCTTCTAGCCAAGGACTCAAATTCCGCCGAAAACGTTTGAACTACCAACCAAAAGCTAATTGCTAGAAGCTAGAGGCTAAAAGCTCTTTGCGCGTTCCATGGTTCGGCGGTAGCTGGTCAGAGCCAGCAGCGGGAAGTATTGCCGGTACAGCGTGTAAGCCAGGTAAAAGACTCTGGGGAAGCCCGTACCTGTAATGATACCTTGGCGGAGCTTTCCCTCGCCCAGCGATTCGTCCCAACTGCCGTCGGCCTGCTGCCGTTGGAGCAGCCAGCGCACGCCCTTGGCGATGGAGTCGGAACGGTCGTCGCCGGCGGCCAGCAGGCCGAGCAGCGCCCAGGCCGTCTGCGAGGGGGTGCTGATGCCCACGCCGCGGGTATTGGGATCGTCGTAGCTGCCGCAGGTTTCGCCCCAGCCGCCGTCGGCGTTCTGCACCATGCGAATCCACTCGGCCGCCTGCTGAATCTGCGGTTCCAGATGATCGACGCCGATCGCCTCCAGCCCGCGCAGCACCAGGAAGGTTCCGTAGATGTAGTTCACGCCCCAGCGCCCAAACCAGCTTCCATCCGGCTCCTGCTCGCGGAGAATGAACTGGATGGCCTTCTCGACGCGCTTGTCTCCGCGCGCATAGCCATAGCCGGCCAGCATCTCCAGCATCCGCCCGGTAATGTCCACCGTTGGCGGATCGAGCATGGCGTTGTGATCGGCGAAGGGGATGTACTGGAAGATCATCTTGGTATTGTCTTTGTCGAAGCTGCCCCAGCCGCCGTTACGGCACTGCATGGCGAACTCCCACGCGATGGCGCGCTCGGCCACCTGATGCTGGTAGCGCTCGCGGGGATTGTCCACCTTGTTGAGCGCCATCAACACCTGTGCGGTGTCGTCGGTGTCGGGATAAAACTCGTTGTTGAACTCGAAGTACCAGCCGCCGGGCTCGGTGTTGGGAACCTTCACGGCCCAGTCGCCCTTGTGGCGAACCTCTTTGGAGAGCATCCAATCCACGGCCTTGAGCAGGCGCGGGTCGTTGCGCGCGACGCCGGCCTCGCCCAGCGCGAAGACCGCCTGCGCCGTATCCCACACCGGCGAAGCGCAGGGCGTCATGCGGAAGGTTGGCTCGGGCATCACGTCGTTGGCCGGCTCTTCGATGCCCAGCTTTTCAAACTCATCGCGCGCCCGGATTACCTGCGGATCGTCCTCGGAGTAGCCCAGGCAGCGCAACGCGATGATGGCGTTCAGCATGGCCGGATAAATGGCGCCCAGGCCGTCGGACATCTCCAGCCGCGCCAGCAGCCACTTTTCCGCGCGCTTGAGAGCCAGCTTGCGCAGCGGGCGGATGTGAACAGCTTCGGCCCAGTGCATGAGCCGGTCAAGAATGATAAAGAAGTTGCGCCACGAGACAAAGGACTTGCGATACCTGCGCAAGCGAAGGATTGAGTTGGCTCTCCCGCCCACAAACAACTCGTCGATGCCCTGCTCGGAGGGGATTCTCTTGAATGGCTTTTTGGCGTACATGATGGCCAGCGGAACAAGAATCGACCGCGACCACGCGGAAATCTCATAAATGTTGAAGTAAAACCACTTGGGAAAGAGAACAATCTCCGGCGGAATGGCGGGCACCGCGTCGTAATCGTATTCGCCCAGCGCGCAGAGATACATCTTGGTGAAGGTGTTGCACTCCACTACGCCGCCGTGCGCGAGAACCCACTCGCGGCATTTCGCGAGGCGGGGATCGTCGCCGCCGATGCCCATCAGCTTGGCCGAGGAGTAGCACTTGACCGAAAGCGAGAGGTTGCCCGGCCCGCCGGGATAGATGCTCCAACTGCCGTCCTCGTTCTGGTAGCGCATCATCTCGGTGAGTGCGCGCCGGAGCCGGCCTGGATCGCCGCTTTCCAGCAGTGTGTGCAGGAAGATGTAGTCGGCTTCGAGCATCGCGTCGGCTTCCAGCTCCCCGTTCCAGTAGCCGTCAGGATGCTGCCGGGAGAGCAGGTACTCGCGGGAGCGGACAATGGCTGACTCGACCTCAGTCAAGTCCGCATCAAGCCGTCCGAAGCGGGGCGCCGCGTCTTGGGTCTTCGTTTGCTGAATCATCATATGATTCGAACGCCTCAGGCTCTAGTCCCTAGTCCCTAAGTCCCTTGTCCCGATCTTCACCGCACCGCCAAAGCCTCTGCCCCGTCGGCGCTGCCGATGGCCTGCACAATCTCCGGCGGCAGGCCGAAGCGCACATTTTCCGGCATCACTTCCACCTCTTCGACGTGATCGTAACCGTTTTGCCGCAGGTAATTGACCACGTCCTCAACCAGCACTTCTGGGGCGGAAGCGCCGGCCGTCACCGCAACCGTGTTCACGCCCTGAAGCCAGGCCGGATCAATGGCCTGAGAGTTATCGATCAGGTAGCCGATGGTTCCCAGGTTGCGCGAGACCTCGACCAGCCGGTTGGAGTTGGAGCTGTTGGTTGAGCCCACCACCAGCACCAGCTCGGCATTGTGCGCCACGTTGCGGACCGCGACCTGGCGGTTCTCAGTGGCGTAGCAGATGTCCTGGGTGTGGGGGCCAACAATGTTGGGGAACTTTTCCTTGAGGGCGTGGATGATGTCGCGCGCCTCGTCGAGCGAGAGCGTGGTCTGGGTGAGGTAAGCGACGCGGTTGGGGTCGGGCACCTGGAGCGCCGCGGCCTCGGCGACATTGGAGACCACCTGGGTCGCCTCCGGCGCTTCGCCCAGCGTGCCTTCGATCTCGTCGTGGTCGCGATGGCCGATCAGCACCAGCGAGTAGCCCTGCTTGGCAAACTTGACCGCCTCGATGTGGACCTTGGTCACCAGCGGACAGGTGGCGTCAATGACTCTCAGATTGCGGCCCCTGCTGATCTCCCTGACCGCCGGCGAGACGCCGTGGGCTGAATAAATGACGCGCTGCCCTTCGGGCACATCGTCAATTTCATGGACAAAAATCGCGCCTTTATCCGCTAATTCATTCACAACATAGTGGTTATGCACAATTTCGCGGCGGACATAGATGGGCGCGCCGAAGGTTTCCAGTGCGATTTTGACAATGTCAATCGCGCGCACCACTCCAGCGCAAAAGCCGCGCGGCTTGAGCAACAACACCCTCTTCTGACTGGGGGAAGTCTCGGAGCGGTTACCGTTCGAGATGGAATCAAGTCGAGTTGTAGTCACACTGTCAGTATATCAATCGCTGCATTGATGCAACAGGATGGTAAGACTGGGAACAGGGAATAGGGACTAAGGGACTAGGGACTAGGGCAAAGGAAAATGACCCTTGCCCCTCCTTGCAATAGGCTGATGTCTCAATGCGCCGCCGAAGGCTTCACGCCCATCCCGCTCAGCTTGGTGCGCGCCTGTGCCGCCTCGGGGGTCTGCGGATGACGCTGAATGAGCAGGCGCAGTTCGTGAATGCCCGCTTCCTTCCGGTTCATCTGAATCAGCGCCAACCCCTTGCGCAGTTGCGCGGCCGGAGCCTTGGAGTTGCCGGGGAAGTTTTCCAGCACGGCATTGTAGGACTTCACCGATTCGGTGAGCTTGAGCTGCTTATAGGCGATCTCGCCCAGGTAGAACTGGGAAGTCCCGGCCAGATCGTCCTGTGGATAGTAGTGAATCACATCCTGAAACTCACCCGACGCAACCTCGTACTTTGCCGCGTTGTAGTCGCGCAGGCCGGCCTGGAAGGTCTCCGCCAATGGCGGCGCCTGATTGGCGGGTTGCGCTTCCGCGCCAGGAGTGATCGCCGTAGTTGGACCACCAGCAGCCGGAGCCGCGGCAGGAGTCACAATCGGCGGACCCGGAGCCGGGACAGCCGCGGGAACAGGAGCAGGAGCCGGAGTTCCGGGCGCGGATGCGCCCGGATTCTGAATGTTCTGCAACTGCGTCTGCAAATCCTGGATCGTTTTATCCAGCTTGGCAATGCGCGACTTCAACTCGTCCACCGAGTCGTTCAGCGACTGCGCCTGGCCGGAGGCGGTGTCCAGTTTGCCGTTGAGCGTATCGCTTTGCACGGCCATCTTCTGCTGCAGCGCGGTCACAACCGCGGTCATCCGGTTGGCGTCGTCCGCGGTCTGCTCGGCCAGGTGCTGAATCACACCCAGACGCGAGTCCAATGTCGTCTGGATGCGCTGCACACTATCCAGCAGTTGCTGCACCTGCGTCTGCAGCTCGACGATCTCCTTCGACGCGGCGCGCGCGGGCGACGGCAGACAAAGGAAGAAGGAGGCGATCACTGCCGCCGCAAGAAGACGATTGCGTAGTATGCGTGTTTTTTGCATGTTTCACCTATAAAGAAAGTGGACAGTGGTCAGTGGACAGCGATCCGTGAAGAACTCAACCGGCCACAAAGAACTGATTGCCTTATTTTAACTCTCCGGCTTGATCCGGGACCGCAGCGCACAACGCCTCGACTCTCAATGCGGAGAGCCGAGGCGCTTCACTGATCACTGTCCGCCGTTCACTACTTGTCGATTGTGAATCCGCCGCGGCGGTTCTGTTGCCAGCATTCCTCGGTCGACTCAGAGCAGAAGGGCTTTTCCTTGCCGTAGCTGATAACGCGGATGCGGTTGGCCGCCACACCGGCGGTAACCAGAGCCTTCTTGGTTGCATCGGCCCGGTTCTGGCCCAGCGCCAGGTTATATTCGTTGGAGCCGCGCTCGTCGCAGTAGCCGCCAATCACGATCTTCGCGGCCGGATGGCTTACCAGGTAAGAGGCATCGCGCGAGAGTGCGGCCTGCGCATCGGCGCGGACGTCGTACGTGTCATAGTCGAAGAAGATGTCCTGGACGCTGCCCTTGAACTCTTCTTCCGCGCTCAGGTTCCTGGTGGGCACCACCACGGCCGGGGCAGAAACGGCGGCTGCGTTGACGGTCACCCGCGCGGAGGCGTCGGTTGTGCCGCCCCCGCCCTTCGCCACCAAGTGGTAGCTGGTCGAAACCGAGGGAGATACGGTCTTCACGCCCGAGGTGGGCACGTCGCCGATGCCGTCGATGGAGACCGAGGTGGCATCCGTCGTGCGCCAACTGAGCTGGACCTCGTCTCCCGCCGAGATCAATGTAGGTGTCGCGGTGATCTGCGCGATGGGTACGGGCGCGGGAGCCGCCGCCGGAGCGGTTTCCGTCGCGGGAACCGACTTCGGCTTATTGCCGCAACCGGCTACTGAGGCGATGGCGACAAGCAGAACGAGAGGCGTCAAAATGCGATGAAGTCTGTTCAATGGATTACTCCTTCTGTAGAATCGAACACGAGTTGAAGAGCGATTCGCCAAAATCCTTCTGAGCAAGCCACTCAGGGATTTCAGCAACGTACACATCATAGTCCAGAAAACCCAAGTCTTCTATCCCGCCCGAGACGCCGCTTCCGGCATCCCGCAACGTGATTCACTTCCAGCTCCAGTTGGGCATGAAGTTGTTACCCGTCTGGGTCAGTTGATGCTGCTCGGTGCCGTCGGCCAGCATCGACCATAGATCGGTGCGCTTGCCGATGGTCCGCTCGAAGACGATGTGGCGTGTGTCCGGCGCCCAGGAGGGGAAGTCGTTGCTGCCCGCGTCGTGGGTCAGTTGCAGCCAGCGCTTGCTGGAGATGTCCATCACGTAGATGTCCTGCCCGCCTGGCGCGCCGGGGCCGTACTTGCGGTTCCAACTGAAGGTCAGAAACAATCCGCTGGGCGACCAGGAGGGCGAGATGGCATAGCCCGAGTCGGTCAGCCGCTGCACGCTCGCGCCGTCCTCATCCATGGTGTAGATCTGCGGCAGGCCCGTGCGCCCGCTCACCCACGCCAGTTGCGTGTTAGTGCGCGGATTCCAGGTAGGCGAGGAATCCGGCCCGGCGAAGTTGGTCAACTGGCGCAGATTCGTCCCGTTCGCGTCCGCGGCCCAGATCTCGGAGCCGCCCGAGCGTGAGGACGCGAAGGCGATCTTCTTTTCATCGGCCGACCAAGCCGGAGACTGGTTGAGGCCCCCGGCCACGCCGGCGGGAAAGCTTACCAGCCGTCCAATCTCCAGGGAGTACATCCGGATCGCCCATCCGTCGCCGCCCAGCGAAGCGAAAGCAATCCGCGTGTTGTCGGGCGAGATGCGCGGCGACATCGAAATGGTGCCCAGGTGCGTGACCGCGTGCTGGTTCTGCCCGTCGTAGTCCATCGCCCAAATCTCTTTGGTTCCGCTGCGCGAGCTGACAAAATAAATCTTCGTTTCGGCAATGCCGTTGATGCCGCCGCCCAGCCGCAGAATGATCTCATCGGCAAAGCGATGCGCGATTGTCCGCGCCGCGTCCAGGCTGGCCTCTTCGTTGTACTGCTTGCCCAGCACCTGGGGGTTCTCGGTGTTGCGTGCGTCGTCCAGCCAGCCGTAGACAACCAGCCGTCCCTTGGCGACCGAAAGCGCGCCAAAGGCCACCATCGCCGCGTTGCAGGGCGCTGCCGACCATTGCGGCAGGATGATCTCCTGCGGAGACCCCGGCGCGGCCTGCGGAGCCAGGCTCTTCGAGACCAGGTCGAAGATGCCCGCGCCGGCCAGATCGCCGTAGAGCGTGAAGTCAAAAGCCGTCTTCAAGGCCGGCGTCTGGGGATCGTCGCCCACTGGCTTGACGTCCGCGGCGGCAATGCGGATGCGGTCGTTGCCCAGGTTGGTGCCGGTGCGGACCCAGTCCTGCGCGTTCAATTTGGGAACAAGAAAGGAAACCAGAGCCAACGCCGTGAGGAGGGAGATCCGGGAGTATGCCTTCATGCTGAGCAATCCTTCCTGATAATAGTTAGACGTTCGAGGAGCGTCAGCGCTCGGAAGACCAAGCGCACAATCAATACTCACAATAATAAGAGACATTCAGCGAACTGGGCAGATAAGCCGCAGGAAGCGCGCCAAAGGAGTCAACCCGCTGCAAGGCGCGCAGGCATGAGCGGTCCAGCGTCGGGCTGCCACTGCCCTGGGCGAACTTCATATCTGAAGCTGCTCCGTCGCGGTGAATGGTGAAAACAAGATAAACGCGCGCGCCCTTTGGCGTGGAGGAGTTTACCTCCTGGTGGTACCAATTGGTGGTGATGGCCTGGTTCATGTTGCTCACGTACCAGCCGAAACGGCTGCCGAAATCGGCGTCGCCGATTGCGGTATGCCCGATGGTGACGGGTGTCGGCGCCTGCGTGGCGCGGGCGATCGACGATCCCGCCTGCTCGCCGTACTGCGCCTTGTTGTTCTGCTGGGGGGTAACCTGGCTCTGCGGCACTAGTGCCACGGTCTGCGGTTTCGGCTTGACCTGCTTGCCGGCAATCTCGATTGCGGTTGTGTCCGCCGCCTGCTTCTCTTTGGCGGCGGGCTCGGCCGGCGCCTGGCTGGGCGTATCGGTCGCAAGGACATTGTCATTTGGCGGCTGATCGGAGGGCAAGGGCAGGACGCTGCTGACCAGCTTCACCTGAATTGCTCCGCCGCCGGCCTCGCTGCCCCACTGATTGTGATGAAAGATCCCGCCAAGAAAGCCATAGGCCAGCAAGAGCGCGGCCAGTCCGCCGTGCAGCAACAGCGATCCCGCCGCCGGGGCCATCATCGGCTCCGGTGCCAGTCCCCGCTCCAGTTGCTCGCCGCCTCTCAGCAGAATATCCATGGCTTGCCTGAGAACTCCTCGGCTATCTTCCGCCGGCAGCCTTGGTGTCCAGCGGCTGCGTGACAATGGAAATGTTGGTAATCCCGGTCTGCTTCACCGCGTCCATCACGCTGGCAAAGGCTCCAAACGGAACCCGCTCGTCTGCCCGCAGATAGATCACCTGATGCGCCGGATCGGTCCCCGCCTGGCGCAGCTTTCTGCCCAGTTCGTGAATATTCACCGGCAGATCGCCCAAAAATACATTCTGATCGCGGTCGATGGTCACCACCAGCCGCTGCTCGGTAATCTCCTTCACCGACCGGGTCTTGGGCAGGGCCACTTCAATCCCCGACTGCAAGACCGGCGCGGTAATCATGAAGATGATCAGCAGCACCAGCACCACGTCCACCAGCGGCGTGATGTTGATCTCCGCCAGCGAGGTCCGGGTCTGGCCGTTGCTATTTGAAAAGGCCACGGTCCACCTCCCGGGTGGCCTCCCGGCCGGCT
This sequence comes from Acidobacteriaceae bacterium, assembly GCA_003134855.1. Classification (GTDB taxonomy): domain Bacteria; phylum Acidobacteriota; class Terriglobia; order Terriglobales; family Acidobacteriaceae; genus Telmatobacter. The sequence continues at coordinate 168,474 of PLCS01000014.1, read as the reverse complement.
TCGGGCACGGCGGGGCTAGCTGCGCGCGGCACAACCGCCGGACGCACCGGAATCTCTTCCAGCGAATTCAGCAACTCGCGGCAAAAGTCGTCGCAGCCCGAAGCGAAGCCCCTGATCCGCGCCGTGAACATGTTGTAAGCCACCAGCGCCGGCACTGCCACAAACAACCCCGCCGCTGTGGTAATCAGCGCCTCGGAGATGCCTGGCGCCACCGCCCGCAGCGTCGCCGCGCCCACCGTGCCCAGCCCATGAAAGGCGTCCACAATGCCCATCACCGTGCCGAAGAGGCCCACGAAGGGACTGACCGCCGCAATCGTTGCCAGCCACGGCATCCGCTGCTCCAGCGCGGTCACCGCCTCGCTGGCCGCCGTCTGCGACGACCGCTCCAGCGGCGTCAGGTTGCGCGGCGGGCCTGCGCCGCCCGTCTGCCGCTTGTAGGTCTCGTACACGTCATTAAAGACCTGCGCCAGCGGGCTGGCCTTGCACTCCACGGCCAGTTGGGCCATCTCCTGCAAGCGTGTCGCCTTGCGAAAGGCGCGCAAAAACTTCTGGCTCGCCTGGGTCGCCTTGCGGAAGGAGGAGATCTTGCCCAGAATTACCGTCCACGAATACAGGCTGGCCACAAACAGCACCACCAGCACGCCCTGTGCCACCGCCCCGCTGTTCATCACCATCTCGACCAGCGCGCTGGAAGCCTGAGCAACCGGCGTCCCCTGGGTCATGTCACCATTCACCGGCAGTTGTAAGACGAAAGCTGCAATCAAAATCGGCGTTCACCTCAGTCTTTACCGTATCAGACGCCGTGACCCCCTCCCAAGTGATCGATCTGGTCCCCCCGCCCGGTTTCGCCCTCCTCGCCCAGCCGCGCAGGCCGCCCTTCATGCTATGCTGCGCTCGTATTCCTGTTGCGTTTTTTGCGCTCGAAAAGTAAATGCTGGGTGTCCCAGGTCCGGATTTTCGGACCTGGGATACGACAAACCACAAAATATAAAAGGTAGGTGAGAAGATGTTTGAGGACTTAAATGTCGCAGAGAAAAACACGGAGGTTGCCGCGCCCCTAACAGATGACGAGAATACACCGTCGTCAGGGCTTTATCGCTGGGCACACTTCCCGGCCGGGCTGGCTTTCGGCATACTGATTATCCTGTTTAGCGGTAATCCATGGAGATGGCAAATCGCAATCGGTGGCGGATATACGGTCTACGTGTTTTTCTTCGCTTTCGGATCAGTTTTGCGAGATGCGGACGATTTTTTCGGAGACACACGGGTTCCTCTATGTGCTGCCAAGCTATTGATTCCGCACATTTTCATCCTTACGCTAATCATTTCAGGAGTCTCTCTGTGGTTTCACATCAGTCCTCTTCTGCCATCCTGGGTAACCCACGAAGGCCGCAAGGAATCATTGTGGGATCTATTTGGCTGGCTCATATTAGCCGGTGCAGGCATATGGCAAGGCTCATGGATGGCAAAGAAGATCAAGAGCCGATTCACCGAATCTGAGGATTAAGCTTGAGAGAATTTCTCTCTGTCATCCTGAGCGGAGTTTGGCTCGTTTTTTGGGCCAAACGGAGTCGAAGGATCTGCGGTTGCCTTTGTTTATATTTGTTTTTAGGAGATTGAAGCCACCATGCTCGTCGAACTGCGCGCTGACAACTACGCCGTCATCGATCACGCCATCGCCTCCTTCGGCCCCGGACTCAACCTGCTCACCGGCGAAACCGGCGCGGGCAAGTCCATCCTCGTCGATGCGCTCGCCCTCCTCATGGGGGGCAAAAGCTCGGTCGAGTTGGTTCGCCACGGCGCCGACAAGGCCGTCGTGGCCTGTGTCTTCGAGTCCACATCGAACGCCGAATCCATCCTCGAAGAGAACGGCATCGACTCCGGCGGCAGCGAGGTCATCCTGCGCCGCGAGATTCTCTCCACCGGTAAAGGCCGCGTCTTCGTCAACAACCAGCCGGCCACCGTCGCCGTCCTCCGCCAGCTCGCCCCCGAACTGGCCCTGGTCCACGCCCAGAGCGAGAGCCTCAGCAGCTTCGACCAATCCCAGCAGCGCGCCCTACTCGACCGCTTCGGCGGCCTTTCCACTGAAACAGTCGCCGAAGCTCACGCCCGCTGGCGCGCCGCTCAAACCAGGCTCGACGACCTCCTCCAGGGCGAGCAGGACCGCCTGCGCATGGTCGATCTGTGGAGCTACCAGAGCAAGGAGATTGCTGCCGCCCATCTCGCCGCCGGCGAAGATGAGGCCCTGGAAACCGAAAAGCGCGTCCTGGCCAACGCCGAAAAGCTCTACGCCGCCGCGATGAGCGCCTTCGACCAGCTCTACGAAGGCGGCAGCTCCGCCGAGGCCGCTCTGCGCGCCGCCCTGCGCAACGTCGAGGAGCTGTCCCGCTACGACCCCCGCTTCATCGAACCCGCGCTGCAGCTTGCCTCCACCCGCGCCACTATAGGAGACATCGCCGCCAGCCTGCGCGACTACGCCGATGCCATCAACGCCTCGCCCGAGCGCCTCGCCGAGATCGAAGACCGCCTCGCCCTCCTCGACCGCCTCAAGCGCAAGTACGGCAAGACCATTGCAGAAGTCATCGCCTTCGCGGAAGCGGTAGCCCGCAAATTAGCCGAAGTCGAAGACCGCGACGAAATTCTCAAAACACTGCGCGCCGAACTGGACGCCGCCTCCGCCGCCTATCGCTCCGCCGCCAGCGCCCTGAGCGCCGAGCGCCGCGCCGCCGCCGCCAAGCTGGCCAAGCTGGCCGAAGCCCAAATCAACTCCCTCGCCATGAAGGTCCACTTTGAAGTTGCCGTCACTGCCAACGAAGAACAATCCCACTGGACCTCAACCGGCTGGGACACCGTGGAATACCGCATCGCCACCAACCCCGGCGAACCTCTCAAGCCTCTCGATCAGATCGCCTCCGGCGGCGAAATGTCCCGCGTGATGCTGGCTCTCAAGGTCACCGTCGAAGAGGGTGCGGCCAAACCGAAAAAGAAAGCCCCCACTCCACGGACACTGGTTTTTGACGAGATCGACATTGGCATCGGCGGACGCGCCGCGGAGGCCGTCGGCCAAAAGCTCAAATCCCTGAGCCGCGGCCAGCAGGTCCTCTGCGTAACTCACCTGCCCCAGATCGCCGCCTTCGCCGACCAGCACTTCCTCATCGACAAGCGCGAATCCGAAGGCCGCACCAAGATCAAGGTGACCCCCCTCGACGACCAGGCCCGCACCCACGAAGTAGCAAGAATGGTCTCCGGCGCAACCGTCACCGAAACGAGCCTCCAACACGCCGCCCAGATGATCGCAGCAAGTCGCTAGTGATGCGAATCCTTTTTTCTATGGAAATCCATACGGAATGATGCTCCAAGTTGTCTCAGGGAGCTACCAATGCTAAGCGACGAGCCGCAATCTACAAAGTCAGAGCCAAGTGAGAAAAGTTGTCCGCAGAATCGGAAAAATGCGAGGTCTCTCAATCAGAATCGGGATTGGTTGAAGCACCTCGGAATCAAACGGGCGGTCAAACAACCTGGAAACAAAGGCCGGACCCAGAAACAGGGAAGGAGCTAGAGTTCCAACGCGTCTAGGATTCCGGCCCTGTGCGCGCCCCCGTTCAGCGCATTGGTCGCAAGCATAGCTCCGTCACAGCCGCGGCAAAATATTGAACCGCCTCCTCCAGCGGCCCTCGATCGCACCATGCGTTGTAGGCAGACATCAACCGGCCAGCGTCGACGATTTCCAACTCGTGCAGAGCCGATTCCGTAAAGAGCCGCTCCACCAGAGGCCGGGCTGGACCGCGCAAGGTCGCAGCCAGGGCCCAGGAGAAATCATCCCGTTCGCGCGGGTGTATCACGCGATCGGAACAGCCTCGCCGCGTGAGCAACTCTCGTTCTATCCTGCGTCTGTATCGCCACTCGGCAGGCAGGTGCGCGCAGAAGTGCACCAGCTCTGGCGTGCAAAGCGGATGGACCGGCCAAATCCCGCGGCGCATATATCGAGCGGCACTGAGCGCGGCGCACTCCACGGCTGAATCGCTGCAAGGCGCGCGAGGGGGCAGGTCCAGCTCTTCTAACAGGGTCGCCCTAGCGCTGGGCGTGAGAAAGGACGGACCACTCTCCGAAGCCTCATCCGGCACAGCCACCGCAGCAGATTCCCCACGGATCGCCCGGAGTTCGGAGGGACGCAGACCGCATAACTCGTCGCCGCCGAAGCCGGTCAGCAGGATCTCAGTACCATGCGTCGATGCGTCGCCAAGCAGTTCCCAGAAGACCTCGTAGTATCCCTCCTCCCACGGCAACACGGGCGCACGTCCATCCAGGCGGCAACTGCCGGGCGCAAGAGGCAAGTAGGACGCGATGGGAACCTCGGTATCGATCAGGCCGAACCGCCGCGTAAGCTCGGCTCTGCGCTCCGGCTGATCCTCACGGCTATCACCCATCAATGCGATGCCATAACTACGCAGCGGTCTCTTGCACAGCGCCGCGGCGCTCGACGCAACGATGGCTGAGTCCAGACCACCACTCAGCTCGACGCCAAGATGCTCTTCAGAAACATTCATCCAACGGCGCAAGGACGACGACACAATCGTCTCAAACGCCTCGACAGGGTCTGCCCCTTCGCACAATTCCCCTGCACGCGGCCGATACCACGGTTCCGGATAGGCGATCGAAAGCGTCTCGTATCCTGCCTGCCATGCCCACTCCGCCCGCGAGCGCTCGGTCAAAAGCTGGAGGCCGCGAAACAGCGTGCTTCGCGCGTAGGGGTTGGCATATTCAGCAAGATAACGAACTGCCCGTACCGGATCGAGACTCGTCCGCGGCAGCAGGTGCAGAAGTCGAGCCGCATCCCAATCGCCCCACAGTTTCCCGTGTTCGGCGACCAAAAAAACCGGCGCAGTGCCCCAAGGCCCGGCCTCGAGCGTGGCCAGTACACTCTCGTCATTCCATGGCTTGGCCTGCGATGGCGCATCGATTACGAGCATCTGCCATTGCAGCGGCCACTCTCGCAATTGCTGCGCCAGCCGATCAAAGCGGTCGCGATCGACAGGCGTAAACCGGCCGGTTTGCACACCCGCAGCCAACTCGGCTCCGCTCCGGCCGGCATATCGCTCCCGTACCAGGACCAGAATGCGGCTCCCGTCTGCGACGGCAACATTTTCCAGCGCGGCGTGGCGAAACGGCCGAATGAAGCTCTCGCCGCATTCGAAGCCGTCGCCTGCCGCCCGCCATTCCGCTCCGATGTCAACATCGCACAGACGAAATGTAAGCACTATGGACCTCAGCCTTTACCAGTTCGCCGCCTTAGTTGCGCCGGCCCTGAGAGTCCTGACCCGCAGTGCCCTTCCCCAGCGGCTCGTCCAGATCCTTGGTGCGCCGGTTTTGAGCATCCGTGCCCGCTGTGCCTTTCTTCTGCAACTCGTCGACTTCAAGCTTGCTGCGGCGGCTCTGGGCATCCTGTCCCGCTGTGCCCTTCTTCTCCAACTCGTCCAAGCCCTTGTTACGCCGGTTTTGAGCATCCGTGCCCGCAGTACCCTTATTCAGCGGCGCATCAACGCTCTCACCTTTTTCGCTTGAACTCTGGGCCCCTTGGCCCGGATCATGGTGCTCGGATTGCTCAGCTTTGAAGATCCCGGCCATAGTCGGTACATCATTGAATCCGAACACAGTCAAATTCATCCCAACACTGTTCATGGTTGCCATTGAAACCTCCTCGTGATGCATTGTCTACTTCGTTTGTGCGGCGTTTCCACCCTAGACCCGGCATTCGGGCCGAAGATGCAAAGATACTCAAATCCGAATGGGGTTGATCTGAGCAGGGATTCCATTCTGCCGACGGGTCAGGAGGCGCTTCGCCCGATCCGTTCGATGGCGTGTCCGGCAGAGTTCCCCCTTCTACGTTCAAAGTTACGTTCTCACAAATAAACGGAGAAGAAGTGATGTATTTCAAGGGAGTTTTGGTAACGCTTTTTGATTCAGGCCTACAACTTTCGTAATAGTACATACAACGCATTTGAGTGTCAAATAAAAATTTATCCTTTTTCTTCAACCGTCAAGCGTGCATCTGTTCGCCAGGGTACGGCTGGAACAAATCCACGGGCGGTCTGGCAGGATCCCCGGCGTTCCGCCATTGGTCCTAACCCTTCGACCGGTTGGCCAACTCCGGATTTTCGGACCTGGAATACTACAAACCTCATATGCCCTTCGTATTTGAGACCCGGATTCGATCTCAGCGCCCTGCTGTACACCGCTCCTTGACTTCTCTATCGCTAAACGAAACACTGATTTTGTGATCAGGAGCTTCGCGCACAAGGGGCTGGAGAAATTCTTCCGCACAGGTTCAAAGGTGAGGATTCAGGCTCAGCACGCCGTGCGTTTGCGTCTCCAGTTGACAATGCTTGACGATGCCGGCACGCCCGAGGATCTGGATGCGCCCGGATGGCGGCTTCACCCCTTGCACGGCGACCTCAAGAGCCACAGGCCGGTCACGGTAAGCGGAAACTGGCGTCTCACCTTTCGCTTCGAGGGAGAAGACGCCATCCTGGTCGATTACCAGGACTACCACGGAGAGGAGAACGAGCCATGCGTATGCACAACCCACCGCATCCCGGCGAAGTCATTCGTGAGTATCTTGGCGAGATGACCGTCTCGGCGGCGGCCGAGCATCTGGGCGTGAGCCGGGTGACTGTCTCCCGCGTGCTAAACGGTAAAGCCGCCGTTTCGCCGGAGATGGCTGTGCGTCTCGCCGCAGCGTTCGGCACTTCTTCGCCCGAAGTCTGGTTGCGTATGCAGGCCCAGTACGACCTATGGCAGATCACCAGGGTGAGCAAAATCCACGTCAATCCGCTCCCCCGCCTCCAGCACTCCTGATTTAGATTGCAAGCGGAAATTGTGATCCAGCAACCTCGGTGATGCGCGACGCCAGTGATGCGCCCGGTTCCGTCTCACTTCGTTTATCATGAGTGCCATGCAGACCAAACTTCGCTGGGGCATCCTCAGCACCGCCAAGATCGGCCTTGAACACGTTATCCCCGCAATGCAGCGCGGGCAGCTCACCACCGTCAACGCCATCGCCTCGCGCGATCTGGACAGGGCGCGGCAGGCGGCGAGCAAGCTCGGCATTCCCACCGCGTACGGCTCCTACGAGGAGTTGCTGGCTGACCCCCAAATCGACGCGATCTACATTCCGCTGCCGAATCACCTGCACGTTCCCTGGACGGCGAAGGCTGCCGAGGCCGGCAAGCACGTGCTGTGCGAAAAGCCGCTCAGCCTGACCGCCGCGGAGGCCGAAACGCTGCTCGAAGTGCGCGCCCGCACCGGTGTCCAGATCGCCGAGGCCTTCATGATCAACTGCCATCCGCAGTGGCAGCGTGTCCGAGCGCTGCTGGATGAAGGGCGGATAGGCGAATTGCGCGCCATCTCCGGCGTTTACAGCTACTTCAACACCGATCCCGCCAACGTTCGCAGCAAGGTGGAATGGGGTGGCGGCGGCCTGATGGACATCGGCTGCTATCTCATTCACACGGCGCGCTACGCCTTCCGCCAGGAGCCCCGCCGCGTTGTCGGACTCATCGACCGCGACCCGCAGCTGGGCATCGACCGGCTCACCTCGGCGCTGCTCGACTTTCCCGGCGGCCAAGCGGTCTTCACGTGCAGCACACAACTGATTCCCCATCAGCAGATTCAGATCCTGGGCACACGCGGATGCATCACGCTGGAGATTCCCATCAACGCGCAACCCGACCGCCCGGCACGCTTGTTCATCGACTCCAGCGGTGATCTGCGCGGCGCGGGCATCACGACCGAGACCTTTCCCGCCTGCGATCAGTACACGCTGCAAGGCGACGCCTTTGCCAAAGCTGTCTTTGAAGGCACGCCGGCGCCTGTTCCCCTGGAAGATTCGATCCGGAATATGGCAGTGATTGAAGCCATCTTCAACTCGGCCAGGTCGGGCCAATGGGAGGCCCTGCCGCAATGAAGAACCTGACGCTCGCGAAGGTCTACCAGTTGCTAGAACCGGGGCCGGTGGTGTTGCTGACCACAACCCACAAGGGCCGCGCCAACGTGATGACCATGTCCTGGCAGACGATGGTCGAGTTCGAGCCGCCGCTGATTGCCTGTGTCGTCAGCAACGCCAATCACAGCTTTGCCGCGCTGCGGGCGACGAAAGAGTGCGTAATCGCCATTCCGGCGCTGGAACTCGCGTCCAAAGTCGTGGCCATCGGCAACTGCTCGGGCAAGGATGTGGACAAATTCAAGAGATTCGGTCTGACGCCGGCGCCGGCCGAGCGCGTGACGCCGCCTCTGGTGGCCGAGTGCTTCGCCAATCTCGAATGCCGGGTGGTCGATACCCATCTCGTGAACAAGTTCAATCTCTTCGTTTTGGAAGTTCTCAAGGCCTGGTCCGATCCGGCGCAGAAAAATCCGAAGACCATCCATCATTGCGGGCACGGCAGGTTCGTTGTGGACGGGGAACTGATCAAGCTGAAGTCCAATATGCCGTAAGGTTTATGCGCCTACTCTTCAAGTGTGACATAAAGGCCTAGCTCTCTATCGTCCGCATCCCAATCCGGCATCAGCGTCCTATAATCCTTGCAAAGGAGAGGTCATCTTGAAAATGATTCAACACTATCGCCTCTGCGTCCTCGCTCTGGCTTTTTTGGCGCTGGTTTTCGTTGCCGGAGCCAGCGCGCAGCAACTCTCGCCGAAGCTGCAGAACGCTATCGGCCACTGGCAGATCGTCAACAGCGAAGGGCCCGGAGGCCAGGCGGAGATCTACCTGGAAAACGGCAAGCTCTTTGGCCGGGTCACGCAGGTACGCCCCGGGCGCACTCCGCGGGATGTGTGCGACAAGTGCTCCGGTGAATACAAGAACCAGCTGATTCTGGGCATGGTCTTCATGCGCAACTTCCATCCGAACGGCGACGATTGGGTGGAGGGAACCGTTGTAGACCCGGAGAATGGAAAGGAATATAAGGGCAAGATCTGGACCGTCAGCAAGGACAGTCTCCATCTGCGCGGCTACATCGGCATCTCCCTGCTGGGGCGGACAGAGAACTGGGTGAGGATCCCCTGAACCGGTGCGCGGTGACCCACATCATCAATCTGGGCGCGCCGGTTCTCGATTGGCCTAACTGAGCAGCACAGCCAGCGCGGCGCGGACAGGCATAGGCTTGGGATGAGTGTATACCGGAGAAGCCGGGAACAGGGAATAGAGAACAGGGAACAGGGGTGAAGCTCGTTGAAAAAAACCAGAATCTTCCGCATATTCAAACGCCCGTAACATTTGCCGTAGACAATTGAGTACGGAAGAAATACTACAAGGGAGATTTTCGTGAAGAAAACGTTGATTGTTGTTGGATTGTTGGTTGTGGCCTTGAGCACGGCTCAGGCTCAGAAGTTGACCGGGGCGGGCGCGACCTTCCCCTATCCGATTTACTCCAAGTGGTTCAGCGAGTACAGCGCGGCGCATCCCGGCGTCGAGATCAACTATCAATCGATTGGTTCCGGCGGTGGCATCCGTCAGATGGTGGCCGGCCTGGTGGACTTCGGCGCGACAGACGGTCCAGCCACCGACGAACAGTTGGCGCCGTCCAAGACCAAGCTCATTCATATTCCCACCGTGATGGGCGCCGATGTGCCGGCCTTCAATGTTCCCGGAATCACCAGCCTGCGCTTCAGCGGCGATGTGCTGGCTGACATCTTCCTGGGTAAGATCACCAACTGGAGCGACCCGCGCATCGCCAAGGACAATCCGGGCGTGAATCTGCCCAACCTGAAGATCATCGTCGTTCACCGCGCCGACGGCAGCGGAACCACCTACATCTTTACCGATTATCTGAGCAAGGTCAGCCTGGAGTGGGCCGCAGGCCCCGGCAAGGGCGCATCTGTCGCCTGGCCGACAGGCGTTGCCGGCAAAGGCAATGAGGGTGTGGCCGGCTATGTACGCCAACTGAACGGTTCGATTGGCTACATTGAACTGATCTATGCGCTACAGAACAAGATCAGCTACGGCTCGGTCAAGAATGTAGCCGGTAATTATATTACCGCCTCGATCGATGGCGTGACTGCGGCGGCCGCCGGCATCAAACAGTTTCCCAACGACTACCGCATCTCCATCACGAATGCGCCCGGCAAGGATGCATATCCCATCTCCAGCTTCACCTGGCTGCTGGTGCCGCTCAAGTCCGCCGACCCAGCCAAGGGCAAGGTGATCAAGGATCTGCTGAGCTGGATCGTCACCTCCGGCGAGAGCGAAGCGGCCGACCTCTCCTATGCGCCGCTGCCCAAGAATCTGGTGGAAAAGGAACTCAAGACCATCTATTCGTTGCAGTAGTATCGGCAAAGCAGGGCACCCCAGGTCTCGATGATGAGACCTGGGATTCCTGCGATAAACTCGGTTCTCTGACCTTAGCTTGCCAGATGTTCCCCAATCAGCCGGTCGACGAGCGCCATCAGGTGCTCCCCGGTGCGTGGCAGGATGAACGCCGAATTTGCCTCGTCCCAGTCGAGCTTGAAGCTGGTCGAGAGCGCCGAAATCCAAATCTGCCGCACCGGCGCGTTGGGCGTAATCACGAACTTGCCCGCCGGTTCCTCGAAGGCCACGTTCAACACACCGTTCTGTTCGTCCACCTCAAAACCGGACTCCGCCTCTTCCTCGCGCAGAATCAAGTGCTGCATCAGCGAGTCGAGAGCGGCTTCCGCTACGCGGCGAAACTGCAATTCATCCAACATATTTCCAGTCTAACAACTTCTATCGCCGCAGCCCGTTGCCGGCAGAACTCCGCAGCGCGAAAGAAGCATCAAAACAAAATCCAGGGATGGATTGCATCTCCAAGATAGATATGCTAATTTACTAACTAGTTAGTTAAGTATGACCACATCTGCCCCAACCCGCACCCAGGCCGAACGCGCCGACCAGACCCGCGCGCGCATCCTCGCTGCCGCCATTCGCGAATTCAGCGAAAACGGCCTGGCCGGCGCGCGCACCGAGCAGATAGCCGAGGAAGCCGGTGTCAATAAGGCGCTGCTTTACTACTACTTCAAGGGCAAGGAAGAGCTGTATGTGGCTGCTCTCGAGGCCGTGGTGGAGACGGTCCGGGCCAACAGTTTTGCCGTCCTGGAGGCCGATGCCCCGGCGGGTGAAAGGTTCCTGCGCATTATCCTGAACCACTTCGACCGCATGTACTCCAACCGCGCATTCCAGAGCCTTATGCAGCAGGAGATGATCCGCCTCCATCGTGGCGAGTCCAATGCCATGGGGCCGATCTCCGAGAAGCTGATGCGTCCGTTGTGGGCCAGAGTCAAGGCCGTGGTCAAAGAGGGAATTGCCGCCGGGGAGCTGATTCCGGTCGAGTGGACGCAGTTGATCTACGCCGGACTGGGGGCCAACGTATTCTATTTCCTCTCCGCTCCGATGACCAAATGGTCGCAAGGCTTCGATCCACTGGAGCCTGCCGCTCTCGACATCCGGCGAAAGGTAGCCATTGAATTTCTTGGGCAGGCCATCTTCATGGACCGCGGGCACGGCGCGCGGGTGGCCGCCCGGGTGCTGGCGACGACGCCGATGCCTGAAATAATCGCGATCGGCAACAAAATCATCCGGCCTGCAATAGAAACCGTCCTGAACCGTCCTTGAAGAAGTGAGGCACAAGTGAACGCACGCAATCGAGTTTTTGTGATTCTGGGCTTGCTGACCATCGGGTCGCTGATCTGGTACTTCGTCACCGTGCGCCCCACACCCGATCTGCAACTGATCGGCACGGTGGACGCCAACGAGGTGGTGGTGAGCAGCAGGATTCCCGGGCGCATTCAGACGCTGACCGTTGACGAAGGCCAGCAGGTGAAGGCCGGCCAGCTGATCGCCATCATCGAGAGCGACGACCTGCAAGCCGTGCATAAAGCCGCCTTGGCCACAGCAGCCAGCCAGAACGGCAAGCTCGGCGAGAGCGTCGAGTCTGAACTCCAGACCCGCGGCGAAACCGGCAGCGCTACCGTCAATGCCGAGGCACAGTTGCGCGCCGCCAAGGCGACGTTTGTCCAGGGCCAGGCCAACTATGACCATCAGCAGGCCGATACCAGCCGCGCCGTGGCGCTGGCGCAGCAGGGGATTATGAGTGAACAGGCAAAAGATGACGCCGTAACCAGTCTCCAGGCAGCTAAAGCAGCCGTCGATGCGGCCAAGGAGAACGTTGCCGCCGCCGAAGCTTCGCTGCGCCAGGCCCGCGCCCACGAACTGCTCAGCGCGGTCGCCGCCCGCACTGTGGACTCGACGCGCTACGAAGTCGAAAACGCCCGCGCTCTCGCCGACCAGGCCAAAGTCCAGCTCGGTTACGCGCAGGTCTTTGCCCCGGTCAGCGGCAGGGTCAACGTCCGCGCCGCCCGGCAGGGTGAGGTGGTCGCCGCCGGCGCCGCCATCGTCACCATCATGGACCTGAGCCAAACCTGGGTCTACGCTCCGCTGCCTGAAACCCAGGCCGACGCTGTCCAGCTCGGCGATTCGCTGCGCATCGTCATGCCTTCAGGCGCTACGTTCCAGGGCGTGGTCATCAATAAAGCCGCCGAGGCCGATTTTGCTACCCAGCGCGACGTCAGCGCACGCAAGCGCGACATCAAGACCGTTCAACTCAAGCTGCTCATCGACAATCCCGGCGAGCGCTACGTTCCCGGCATGATCGCCGAAGTCTATATCCCCAAGAGCAAGCTGGTGAAGCCATGAGTACACCGGCGATAGCCGTAGAACATATCGTCAAGCGCTACGGCGACTTTGAAGCCGTCAAGGACGTCAGCTTCTCGGTTGCCGAGGGCGAAATCTTCGGCCTGCTCGGGCCCAACGGCGCAGGCAAAAGTACGCTGATTCGCATGATGACCACGCTGATCCCGCTCACCGCGGGCAAGGCTATCGTCGCCGGCCACGATGTGGCCAAAGAAGCTGATGCGGTGCGCCACTTGATCGGCGTCATTCCCCAGGCTCTCACCAGCGACCCCGACCTTACCGTCGAAGAGAATCTCAGCATCTACGCCAAGCTCTACAGCGTGCCCAAGGCCGAGCGCGTGAAAAACATCGCCGAAGTGCTCGAAGCCGTGGACCTCACCAAATGGCGCGGCGCTCAGGTCAAGACACTCTCTGGCGGTATGAGGAGGCGGGTTGAAATCGCCCGCGGCCTGGTGCACAACCCCAGCATCTTCTTCCTCGACGAGCCCACCACCGGCCTCGATCCCGTCTCCCGCATCGCCGTCTGGGAGATGCTCAGCAACCTGCGCGCAAAACGCAACCTCAGCATTCTCATCACTACGCATTACATGGATGAGGCCGACAAGCTCTGCGACCGCATCGCCATCGTCGATCACGGCAAGCTCGTCGCCCTGGGCACGCCGATCGAGCTGAAGCACAGCGTCCCCGGCGCGAACGTCGTCGAAGTGCACTTCGACCGCGAGACCCCCGAGTGGCAGGCGCGCCTGGAATGCCTTGATGGCGTAACCAGCGTGCAGGCCGAAAGCGAGGGCTTTTATCGCGTACTTACTTCCTCCGGCTCCAAAACCACCATGCAGTTGGTCGAATTAGCCGCTTCTTTGGGAGAAACTCTGACTTCCCTCAGCGTGCAGAACACCACACTCGACGATGTATTCGTCCACTACACAGGCCGACAGCTCCGCGATGAGCAGGTCAAGCCGCCGGTCTTCACACTGCCGCCCCGGCCCGGAGCACAGCCATGATCAGAATGTTCGCTATTGTCGAGCGCGAGATGCGCAAGTTCTTCCGGTCGCCCATGCTGATGATCATGTCGCTGATGATGCCCATCCTGCAGTTGCTCATCATGGGCAATGCCTTCGGCGGAAAGATCGTCGGCGAAAAGATCGCCGTCGTCGACTACGACCACGGCCCGCAGGCCGTCAGGCTGCGCGAGGCCTTCGACTCCATCGCCGTCAATATTAAAACTTTCACCACCGTCGATTACACCGACGAGGTGCAGGCGCGCGAGGATGTGCGCACCGGTAAAATCAACGCCGCGGTGATCATACCCAAGCAATACTCCCGCCGCGTCTACGCCCAGGACAAGCCCGTCATCGGCCTGGTCGTTGACGATTCAGATCAGTTCAGCTCCGGCTCCATCGAAGGCGAGATGCAGTCCGTCGTCGCCGCGCTGACCACGCCCGTCATCCAGCCCCGTATGGCCAGTCAGATTGCCCTCGAGATCGTCGAGCTCTATCCATACGTCAACTACCTGAAGTTCCTGCTTCCCGCCTGCGTGGCCATGGCCATGTATATCTCCGTGATGATCGGCGGCGGAATGTTATACATCGACGACAAAGCCCGCGGCGTCCATGAGGGTTATCTTGTAACTCCAATTACCAAGCTGGAGCTGGTCTTCGGCTTAAATTTGGCCGCGGCCATCAAGGCGGTACTCGCCGGCATCTGCCTCACGGTCATCGGCTCGCTGATAGCCGGCCTGGGCGTCATCTTCCATCCCGTGGCCGACCTGGAGCTGCTTGCCATGATTATCGTCACCGCCGTCGCCTTTAACGGCATGATGTTTCTGCTGATGGTCCGCGTCGATGACCCGCTCACCCCGCGAGCCATGTTCGGCGTCCTCAATATGCTCCTCTTTTATCCCTCCGGCGCCATGTATCCCATCGCCGCCTTCCCACCCTGGCTCCGCGCCCTCTCGGTCATCGATCCCTTCACCTATTGCATCGACGGCTTCAAAGCCATTCTGCTCAAAGACGGCGGCTTCACGGCCATTCGATTCGATCTTCTCTTTCTCTTTGTCTTCGGTATCGGCACGCTGCTGATCGCCACGCCGCTCTTCAAGCGCACGCTGTAAGCTGACCTGCGCAGGTGGTTGTAGACTGTCCCTATGATGCGTCGATTGCTTGCTTCCCCTTTACTCGCTCTCATTGTCCTGGCCGGCTGCCACTCGGCCCACCAGCCGCCCGCACAGCCCGGCGCTGCCCAGAACTACAAGGTCTACCATCTGCGCGGCAAGGTCGTCTCCACCGATTCCGCCAGGGGCGAGGTCACGCTAAACCATGAGGCGATTCCCGGCTTGATGGAAGCCATGACCATGCCCTACAAGCTCAAAGATGCGAGCATCCTCGGCGAACTGCATCCGGGCGACATGATTACCGCCGATGTGCTGGTCTCGACTGATCCAGAGGCGGATTATCTTCTCGACCATATCGTCGTGGTGGCGCAGGCCAAGCCGGACTACAAGCCTGGCGTCTCGTACCATGTCCCCGCGCCGGGCGATGCAGTGCCGGATTTCAAGCTGCGCAACCAGGACGGCCAGCCGATTCGTCTCGGCCAGTTCAGAGGCAAGTCGCTGGTGGTTACCTTCATCTACACGCGCTGCCCGTCGCCCGACTTCTGCCCGCGGGTGACGCGCAACTTCGCGGCGCTGGAAAAGCAGTTAGCCGCCAACCCCGCGCTCTTTGCCAAAACGCATTTGATCTGCATCAGCTTTGACCCGGTGTACGACACGCCGGAGCGGCTCCGCGCCTATGGCGCAAGCTACATCGGCAGCGACGCGAAGAGCGCCTTTGCGCACTGGGAGTTTGCCGTGCCGGACAAATCCGTGCTCTCCGAGATGGCCAGTTTCTTTGACTTGGGAATGACCAGCAATGCGGATTCGACGATCACCCATACGCTCTCGACCACGCTGATCGGCCCGGACGGGAAGGTGGCGCGCTTCTATCCGGGCAACGAATGGACGCCCGAGCAGGTGCTTGGCGATGTGAAGCATTTGGCCGCAAGCGCAGGCTGATGAAATCGAATGGCACGATAAGGTCAAAAGATAGCACTGAGTTTCGCAAAGGAATCCAGTTCGATCAACTGCTGGCCTTCAGGCGCGGGGTCGAGCGTGGCGTGCTCCAGCACCCACGTGTCTTTGTGGAAGAGAAAGACGGCGTTCAGTCCGGCGGCGAGGGCGGGGTTGATGTCGCTCCTGGGGCTGTTGCCGATCATCCAGTAACTCTGGCCGCAAGGTGCATCCGTCGCTGACTCATGGCGCTGGATCACTTCGCGATAAGTGGCGGGGTCTTTTTCGGCGACAATCTCAACCGCCGAAAAGTAACTGGCAAGGCCGGAGCGAGTCAGCTTGTCGGCCTGTTCGGCTTGGTTGCCCTTGGTCATGAGAATGAGCCGGTGGCGCGCAGCCAGTTCGGCCAGCGTTTCGGCCACGCCGGGCAGCAGCTCAATCTCCTGCTCGGCAATGGCGCGGGCGAAGCTTTCAACCTGCCGGCGTGATTCTTCGGTGAGCGCCGCGGGGCTGAGCCGTTCAAAGCACAGCAGCAGCGAATGGGTGAAGCTCGGCAGGCCATAGCCGTGGGTGAGGATGGTCTCGCGCTCGACCTCATTCAGCGCCTGGCGCACCTCGGCGGGCGAGTACTCGTGGTGGTTCAGGTAGCTGATAAACGCGGCGATGGCGCGCTCAAAGTAGACGTTGTTCTCCCACAGCGTATCGTCGGCGTCGATCAGCAGCGTCTGACCTGGAGGGAATTGCGGCATGGTTGTATGGTAGCGAATCGGGGAACCGGCCGATGGATGTTCGTGGTATCCCACCCATTCCGCAAAGTACGCGGAATGGATGGGGCACCAAGCGGTTGGCGAGGTTCGTGGTTTCCCACCCTTACTGCAAAGTACGCGGAATGGATGGGGCACCCGGCTTTGGATTGCGATTACGGTTTGGGTTGAGCGGCCAGCCACTTTTTCAAATTTGGCTCCTGGAGCGTACGCAGTTCGATGCAGCCGTCGATGCTCTCCAGAGCGTGCTTGAACGACTGATTGGCGGAAGGAACCTTGTGCGCGGCGAAGAACGTTTGCACGCTTGCGCGGGCCTCTGCGGAGCAGAAGTTGCCCGTCGAGCGCACCAGGTAGCCGCCCATCTCGGGAGTGAGCTGGGTCTGCACCTTCTCCCAGTTGTCCTGGATGTACTTCCACGCCTGGTCGCGGGTTTCCTCGACCTGGAGGGCGATGGCGAACTGGATGATCGAGTCCTGGTTGCGCACCTTGCCGCTGAGGGCATAGTCAAGCGAGCGCTGGGCCAGCGCGGGGTCGGCGAACTGCGCCAGCAGGCGTAGCGCGCCCTCCTGGAACTCCGGATTGGTTGAAGTCTCATAGACTTTTTGCAACTGGTCGAAGAGGGTTGCGTCGCCGTGGCGCGCGGCGACGGAGAGTGCGGTCTGGCCCAGGGTTGCGTCGACGGAACCGGGATCGGCCAGGTATCTGGCTGAAATCTCCCGCGCCTGCGCGAGCACGGCGGGGTCTTTGCCGCGCTGGCCAAGCAGGCCGAAGAGATCGGCGCGCAACTCGCGAGTATTGGACGAGTCGGATTCGGCGGGCGGGCCTAACTTGGCGTACACCGGCGCATAGGTCGAGCGAATCCACGCCGAGAGCCCGGCGCGTTCCTCCGCGCTGGCCGCAATGTGCGTATAGGCAGTTTTGACGCCGCCGAAGGCCTCGTCCAGCACCTGCGCGCCGGGATCAGCTTTGACGGCCGCCGCCAGATCGAGGTAGCCGCCGATGGCAGCCGTGTTGGCGCGCACCTGCGCCCACTGGTCGCCGATCATGCTGATGCGCTCGCTGGGAGTGAGCGTGGATTCCACCTGCGCCACCAGGGCCGCATACACGCTCGCGGGATAGGCGCTGCGATAGTAGCCCAAACCGCCGGCATTGGCGAAGGCGCTTCCCGCGGGAGCCTTCAACTCGGTCTCCGCAGGGGTAAGAACCTGACAGTCCTGGCCGGAAGCGGTCTTGAAGCAAATCGGAAGAGTCCACTTCTGCGCCGGGTCCGGCACGATGCTGGGGCTGAAGAAGAAGCGTTTCTGTGTAACCGCGACCTTGCCGTTGGCCGGTTTGCCAAAGGTGATCAGCGGCTCTCCGGGCTGGGCCACCAGGCTCTCCATGATCTTGTCCACAGGCTTGTGGCTGGTCGTGGTCTGCGCGCCCCAGAAATCTTCCGCCGTCGCGTTCGCGTATTCGTGGGCGGCCAGGTAGTTATGCACGCCCTGGCGGAAGGTCTCTTCGCCCAGGTAGTTCTCGATCATGGCCAGCACGGCGCCGGCCTTGCCGTAGGAGATGCCGTCGAACATCTGCTCGATCTCTTCGCGGGTGTCGGCATGGGCGCGAATGGCGCGTGTGGTGGGCTGCGCGTCCAGATTGAGCGATTCGTCCACGCCGGAGACCACCGTCTGGTCGATATTCCACTCCGGATGCATATGGGCAACGGGCTTGTTCTCCATCCACGTGGCAAAGCCCTCGTTGAGCCAGATGTTATCCCACCACTGCATCGTCACCAGGTCGCCGAACCACTGGTGAGCCATCTCATGCGCGATAACCAGGGCCACCTCTTTCTGTGCGTCGACCGAGGCTATCTTGGGATCAATCAGCATATCGGTCTCGCGGTAAGTTATGGCGCCAAAGTTCTCCATCGCGCCGGCCTCGAAGTCGGGCAGCGCGATCAGGTCCAGCTTCTTGAGCGGGTAGGGAATGCCGAAGTAGTTGTTGTAGTAGTGCAGCACATAGGTAGCGATATCGAGGGCGTAGGGCGTGAGCGCCACCTTGTCGGGCGTGGCGCAGGAGCGGATGGCCACGCCGTCGGACCTGCCCGCGGTGCATTGGAAGTCGCCGACCAGGAAAGCGACGAGATAGGTGGACATTTTTGGCGTGGCGGCGAATTTGAGCGTGTGCTTGCCTTCCACGGGGCCGGGAGTATCGCTTTCGATGGGAGTGTTGGAGATGGCCGTGTCGCCCGCATCCACCACCAGGGTGATTTCGTAGGTGGCCTTGAAGGCCGGCTCATCGAAGCAGGGAAAGGCGCGGCGCGCGTCGGTGGATTCGAACTGCGAGACGGCGTAGTTGCGCTTGGCGGTCTTGGAGAGATAGAAGCCGCGCAGTTCGTTATTCAGAATGCCGGTGTACGCGATGGCCAGCTTCGCCTTGCCCGCGGGCAGCTTGTCCGTAAAGGTGAAGGTGGCCCGCTCCTTTTCCTTGTCGAGAGTGACGACGGCCGGCTGCTCTTTGCCGCCGGCAGTCACGGTTACGCTCTTCAAGTCGAGTTCGACGGCGTTCAGCGTGATGTGATCCGCCGGCTCGGCAAGGTTCACGTCGATGGTCTCGATGCCAGTGAAGGTAGCGGCCTTGAGGTCAGGCGTGAGCGTGAGCGTGTAATGCTCGGGGCGGACGGTCTGCGTCAGCCGTTCGGCGCTGGCGGAAACTGGAAAAAGGAAGAGGAATGCGGCCAACGCCGGGAAGAAAGTACGCATCAGCGGGGCTAGACAATGATTCTTCATGGAATTCTCCTGAAGGGGTGAAGTTATTGCGCTGGAGTTTTCTTGTGCCGCAGCGAGTCAAGCAGCAGCAGGCAGGCGCCGGTGACGACGGATGAGTCGGCGATGTTGAAGTCGGGAAAGTGGTAGGCGAAGATGTGGACCTCGATGAAGTCCACCACCGAGCCGTAGGCGATGCGGTCGTGGACGTTGCCCAGCGCGCCGGCAAAGACCAGCGCCAGCGCCACCGTGGTGAGCGTGAAGCGATTGGCCAGCCGGACCATGATGAAGAGAACCATCAGCGCCGCCAGCGAGGAGAAGGCAACCAGCCCCCAGCGAACCGCTTGGGGGGAGGCGGTGTTGGCGAAGAGCGAAAAGGCCGCGCCCTCGTTGGTCCAATGCGAGATGCGCAGCACGCGCGGGATCACCGGAATCGCGCCGCCCATGGGAATGTGCAGCGTGACCCAGGTCTTGGTAAGCCGGTCGAGAAAGATCACTACTGCGGAGATCAGCAGCAGCCAGTGCAGTCGGCGGGGGGCGTTGAATTTCATAACTTCCTTGAGAACAGTGGCCAGTGAACAGTGGCCGATCGTGGTTGAGGTGGAGTATTCTCCGACAATTCTTGAAAATCAAGCAAAGACGGTTGAACAATTCGCAAGTTAGCCTCCGCTTCGCGGAGATAGCGAGTTAGCAAGTTAGCGGCGGATCGATTTTCATTTCTATCAGCGCATCGCTGCAGCGGTTGCAGATATTCTGCCAGATACCGTAGTTCGACGTGTCGTTCGTATAGCGCCAGCAGCGATTGCATTTTGTGCCAGAGGCTCGGCTTGCTAACACAGCCCGTCTACCTTCGATTACTTCTACTTCGGAGACATTTAAGATTTCTTCGAGCGTCTCTTTGGAGAATTGGTCGAGAAAAAGTTTTTCGGTAGACATCACCTGAATCTGAATGTGAGCCTCCAATCCTTTTCCTATGTTGCCTTGCTTTCGTTCAATCTCAATTGCGCCGAGAACTTCATCACGGATTGCAAGGAGTCGTTTCCACGTGACAAGCAACTCCGCAGGGTCTTCGGAGAATATCTCCGCCGGGGCAGGGAACTGTACGAGATGGACACTGGCTTCGCGGCCTTCAACTTTAGGCAGGTAATCCCAAACCTCGTCGGCTGTGAAACTGAGGATGGGCGCGACCAGACGAACCAGCGCTTCGGTGATCTGCCATAGCACCGTCTGCGCGGAGCGGCGCTCGCGGCTCGATGGCGCGAAGGTGTACAGGCGGTCCTTCAGAACATCCAGATAGAACGAGCTCAGGTCCACGATGGCGAACTCGTTGACCGCGTGGTAAACGCGATGGAACTCGAAGGCCGCGTACCAGTCGCGCACCTTTTCGGTCAGCTCGCGGGTGCGGGCCAGCATATAGCGGTCGAGGGGCAGCAAGTCAGCCTCAGCCACACGGTCGCGCAGCGGATCGAAGCCATGAAGATTGCCCAGCAAAAAGCGGAAGGTGTTGCGCAGCTTGCGATAGATCTCCGCGCAGCGCTGCATCAGGTTTTCGCTGGCCGCCATATCTTCGCGGAAGTCGATGGAGGCTACCCACAGCCGCACAATCTCGCCGCCCATGCGGTTGGCAATGTCCACCGGGTCCACGCCGTTGCCCAGCGATTTGCTCATAGCCCGGCCCTGCTCGTCGAGCGTCCATCCGGCGGTGGCGACGTGCGAGTACGGCGCGCGCCCACGTAGCGCCACCGAAGTCAGCAGCGAGGAGTGGAACCAGCCGCGGTGCTGATCGCCGCCTTCCAGGTATAAAACCTGCGTGCCTTCGTTCTTCTGAAAAGAGGTGTAAGCGGGCTTCAACTCGGGGTCGGATTCGCAGACGGCAAACCAGCTTGTGCCGGAGTCGAACCAGACGTCGAGAATGTCGGTCTCCTTGCGGAAAGCCGCGCTGCCGCAGTGGGCGCAGGCCGCACCTGGCGGAAGCAGGTTGGCTACATTGGTCGTGTGCCACGCATCCGCGCCCTCGCGCTCGAACAAATCGATAATCTGCCGGTTGAGCGACGGGTCGAGGATCGGCTGCTGGCAGCCTTCGCACAGGAAGACGGCGATGGGCACGCCCCAGATGCGCTGGCGGCTAATGCACCAGTCGGGGCGCGTGGCGATCATGTTGGTGATGCGCTCCTTGCCCCAGGCCGGGTCCCAGACCACCTTGTCGATCTCTTCAATCGCCAACTGGCGGAAGGTCGTCTCCGAGCCGTCGGCGCGCTTCATCGGTGTTTCCAGGCCGATAAACCACTGCTCGGTGGCGCGATAGATCACCGGCTTGTGGCAGCGCCAGCAGTGCGGATAGGAGTGCTCCAGGTCGCGGTTGGCCAGCAACGCGCCGCGCTCTTCCAGCATCGCCAAAATGACGGGATTGGCGGCCCACACTTTCAGGCCCTCAAAGGCCGGCGGCGTGGCCAGCGGCCAGGCCTCCGGATCCACATGGATGTGGCCTGTAGCATCAACGCGGCAGGTAGGGTCGAGACCGTAGCGCTGGCCGGTATAGAAGTCGTCCGCGCCATGCGCCGGGGCGGTGTGGACCGCGCCGGTGCCCTGGTCGGCGGTGACGTAGGTGGCCAGCACGCCCAGAATGCTGCGATCAAGGAACGGATGCTGGAAGGTGATGCGCTCCAGCACGCTGCCCTTGAAGCGAGCCAGCTCCGTGGTTGTTCCGAGGTTGCAAGCGGCGACGACGGCGGCGGCCAGCTCGGCGGCAACGATGTAGACGGGGTCAGGTTCTTGGTTTCCCACCCATTCCGCTGAAGAACGCGGAATGGATGGGGCACGGAGGTCGCCTGCTGCTGTAGTGCCCCAGGTCCCAGAATCGGGACCTGGGGCATCCAAAGTCGCTGGTTTGTTTACTTGCAGCGCCACGTACTCAAAGTCGGGATGGAAGGCCACGGCCAGCGACGCGGGCAGGGTCCAGGGTGTGGTGGTCCAGATGATCGTCGAAAGCTCGCGGCCCGCTAAAGCCGGATCAATGGCCGCCGGGTCGGAGGTGAGCCGGTAGCGCACGTAGACCGAGGGGCTGGTGTGCTGGTCGTACTCGACCTCAGCCTCGGCCAGCGCGGTGCGGTCGTGAATGCACCAGTAGACCGGCTTGAGTCCGCGGTAGACGAAGCCTTTTTCCAGGAAGCCGTAAAAAGCCTCCAGCGTGCGAGCCTCGTAATCGCGGGCCATCGTCTTGTAAGGCTTATCCCAGCGGCCGAAGCAGCCGATGCGCTCAAACTGCGCGGTTTGCAGGTCCACGTACTTCTGCGCGTAGGCGCGGCAGGCCGCCAGCACCTCGGGCACGGGCATCTCCAGCTTCTTGCGGCCCAGATGCTCGTCCACTTTGATCTCGATGGGCAGGCCGTGGCAGTCGTAGCCGGGAACGTAGGGCGCGTCGAAACCGGCCATAGTCTTCGATTTGACCACAAAATCCTTGAGCCCCTTGTTGAGCGCGTGCCCTAGGTGAATGGGACCGTTGGCGTAGGGCGGGCCGTCGTGCAGCAGGTAAGCGGGACGGCCCTGGCCAGCCTTGCGCAGCTCGGCATAGAGGTCGAGCTCGGCCCAGCGAGCCAGCCTGAGCGGTTCATTCTGCGGCAGATTCGCCTTCATCGGGAAGGCGGTTTGCGGCAAGGTAAGGGTCGCCTTCAACTCCGGTGCTGGGGACATCGTGACTCCCTGGGATGCTGCGAACTTGTTCATTTCCTAGTGTAAATGGCGAGGCAAGATAATAATTGGTAACAAACCGCGCGTGCGCTCCGTCTATAGAAATAGGGAACCTGACCATGCCGGAATATGAGACTCTGGATTGTAAGACGCTGCCACGGGGACTCAAATGCGGATTTAAGAAATGACGACGCAGAATATTACGGTAGATCTTCGGAAAGAGCGAAGAGTTCCGCAGGGGCGGCAACGAGAATGGTTGACAGAAACACACGTATGTAGTAATTATTCCTACAGGAGTAGGAGATTCGGATAGCGGGCGGAGTCAGGCATAATGTTAAGTAGGGACATGGAAACGGGGTACACCCCGTTCTGACAGCAAGCCAGATGCCCTGAGGCCACTGAACCAGCAGCAACTATGCCAAACGATCTGCTCATCCCGCCAGACACGGACTCCGAGGCTGCCGTGGCCCTCATGGACGTCATCGAACTCGACCTTACCTTCGGCGTTCCCGTCGAACAGCAGCCTATCTGGATTGATCTCTACGAGAACATCCGCGACGTCTTCTTTCCGCCCAAGCTGCCGCCGCTGGAGCTGACCTCGATGCCGATTCCGGTGCCGGACCGGATGGCGGTCAAGCGCAATCCCTTGGCTGTCGGCATCTCCGCCACGATGAACGGCGCGTTTCTCGTATTTTTGCTCCTCATCGGAGTGAAGGCGATTGTTGATCAGAAGAAGCCGCCAGTGGTCCTGACGCCGATTGATCTGACTGATTTCAAACCCCCAAAGGCCGGGGGCGGCGGCGGAAGCCCGGAAAAAGTCGTAGTCGAAAAGGGCAAAATTCCCCCGCCGGTGAAGGCACCGGTTGTGATTCCCAAGCTGGAGCCGCCACTTCCTTCGATCGATGTTATCGTTCCCGACACCCCGACCCTGCCGAACTTCGGCATGTCGAACTCGCCCAATGTCAAGCTGGGCTCGCTGGGGAACGGCGCCGGCACGGGCATCGGCTCCGGGAATGGATCCGGATACGGCCCCGGTTCCGGCGGAGGTACCGGCGGCGGACTTTACCGTGTGGGCGGCGCTGTTTCCCAGCCGATCCCACTCAACAGCGTGGAAGCGGAGTTCTCCGACGAGGCGCGCCGGGCCAAGTACCAGGGCGTCTGCCTCATCTCGGTGATCGTCGATGCGCAGGGTAATCCGCAGAACCCGCGAGTGGTGCGCGCACTGGGCATGGGGCTGGACGAGAAGGCCCTGGAAGCGGTTCGCAAGTATAAATTCAAGCCCGCCATGAAGGACGGCAAGACGCCGGTCCCGGTGATGATCAACGTCGAGATCAACTTCCGGCTGTACTAACAGGATCAGCTCACCGGCCCCTGATCTCTGACCCCTGATCTCTGTCGTTAGAGCGGTTTCTCCGTCAGGAACGGCTCCGGCTTGAGCGATCCGTCGCGCTGCTTGACCAGCATCTGCACCTTGCCCTCGGCGGCGTCCAGCTCGGCCTTGCAGGCGGCCGACAGGCCCACGCCCTCCTCGAAGAGCTTGAGCGAGTCTTCCAGAGCCAGATCGCCCTCTTCCAGTTGATCGACGATGGTTTCCAGCTTTTTCAGCGAGTCTTCAAACGAGGGCATGGCGGTTACTCCGTAGCAGATTTGGGCAGCACGCTGGCGATCACCTCGGCGGCAGCCGTGTAGCGGCCGAAGGAAGCGCTCACCTGCACGCCCTGGACGAACGGGCGCACAGCTTCCAGCATCTCCTGCGCGATGAGAATGCCCTCGTGCTGCGCCGCTTCGGGCGTCTCGGCCTGGGCCATGCGCAGCATGATCTCCTCGGGCATCGAGATGCGCAGGTCGTTCTTCAGGTATTCGGCGTTGCGCAGGCTGACCAGCGGCCAGATGCCGGCGATGACCGGAATCCGATGCTCCTCAATGCGCTTGAGAAAGCTCTCCAGCAGGCGCAGGTCGAAGACCGGCTGGGTGATGGCGTACTCGGCGCCGGCTTCGACCTTGTACGCAAATCGCCTCAGCTCCTGCTCGATGTCCGGCACGCCGGGGTTGGCGGCTACGCCGATGGTGAAGTTGGTGCTGGCGCCGATCGCGTTGGCTCCAACATCCAGGCCATGATTCAGACGGCGCACGATGTTGACCAGACCGATAGAGTCCACGTCAAAGACAGCGGTGGCGTCGGGATAGTTTCCCAGCTTGGTCGGGTCGCCGGTCATGCATAGAATGTTGCGCAGCCCAATCGACGAAGCGCCCAGCAGGTCCGATTGAATACGGAGTAGATTACGGTCGCGGCAGGTGTAATGCAGAACCGTCTCCATGGTGGTGTGTTGCTGAATCTGGATGCAGAGGCTCTCGGCGCTCATGCGGGCCGTGGCGCGCGGCGAGTCGGGCACGTTGATGGCATGAATGCCGAGCGAGGCCAGCAGGCGCGAACCCTCGATCTCCTTCGCGCAGTCGATGCCGCGCGGGGGAACGATCTCGACCATGGTCACGAAGCTGCCCTCGGCGAGCAGCGCGCCGATGCGGGAACGCGCGCCCAAAGGAGCCGGCGGCGTCTCGGTGGTCAGCTCCGGCGCTTCGCCGGCGACCTCGACGCGAGCTCGCGCGTCCAAGTCCCGCATCGCCGAGCGCATGGCGCGAATATGATTGGGCGTGGTGCCGCAGCAGCCGCCCACGATCTGCACCCCGGCCTGGATCGCCTTGCGGGCGAAGCTGGCCATGTACTCCGGCGAGCAGAGATAGATGTTGCGCCCCTCGACGGCGCGCGGCATTCCGGCGTTGGGCATGGCCGCCAAAGGCAGCGTAGTGGCGGCGCGCATGGCCTCGATGGCCGTCAGCACCATGGTTGGGCCGGTGGAGCAGTTCACGCCGATAGCCCCGGCGCCCCACTCGGTCAGCAGCGCGGCGGCATGAGCGGGCGAGGAGCCGTCCAGGCAGTTGCCCTCATCGTCCACGGTGACCATCACCAGCACCGGCAACTCGGGCGCGGTCTCGCGGGCAGCCGCAAGCGCCTCGTGGGCCTCGTTCAGCGCGGGCATGGTTTCAATGCTCAGCAGGTCAACCCCGGCCGCGGCCAGAGCGGCGATCTGCTCGGCAAAGGCGGCGCGGGCTTCGTCCAGGCCGGTCTTGCCCAGCGGCTCCAGGCGCACCCCCAGCGGTCCCACCGCGCCGGCCACCCACGCCTCTCCAGCCTGCTTTTCCTTGAGGCGCTCGACGGCCTGGCGGGCAATGCGCACGCCAGCGGCGTTGATCTCGTTCACTTGATCGGCCAAACCGTGGCGACCCAGACGGAAGCGGTTGGCGCCAAAGGTGTTGCTCTCAAGAATCTCCGCGCCTGCTTGCAGGTATTCCTCGTGAATCGACAGGATCAGGCCAGGGTCGGAGAGGTTCAGTTCGTCGTAGCAGCGGTTGATGAAGACACCGCGGGCATAGAGAACGGTTCCCATGGCGCCGTCGGCGAGAACGGGGCGGCTGGCGAAGATGTCGGCAAACTGGGACATTCTTTCTTCATGCTATGCCACGCGGGCCGTGCGCGCCAACAAGGGCCTGTTAACACTACCTCAGGCGGATGGCGTTGCGCGCGAAAACCCACCCAGGCAAGACGGAGCCCGCAGGGTTTGGCGGCTCCAAGCTCAAGGGCGACAACGCTGCATGGGCGGATTTTCGCCGCAACCCGAAGGGACGGGGCCAATTTTTCCCATTTCTTCGTTGCTCGTCGCTCCAGTAACCCGTTACAGCGCGCTCCTTGCGCCTCGAACTGAGAAAAATTGGCTCCCGTCGCCACCGTCTGAGGTAGTGTTAACAGGTCCTGGCCGGGCTGCTTTGTTATACTTCGGTAGTCATCAGCTTGGCTGCGCTGGTCCCGGGGCAGCTATTTCTTGCGATTCGCCCGTTGCACGGGTAATTGCCATCCATTGGTTCACTCCGCGGCCTTGCCGCGGGTATCAACGCGGAATGATTTGACTATTTCGTCGAGGGTAGGGATTTTGAACAAGAGAAGTCTTTGGATGAGCGCCGCCACGGCCCTGGTGGTTGCAGCCGCGCTGGCAGGTTGCGGAAAAACTATCTATTTCGCGGGCCGGGTTCTGCCGCCCAGCGGGCTGGCGAATCGCGTCCTGATTGCGGTCCAGAATCCCAGCGCCTCGGGCGGCGGCGCCCTGGGGTTTGTGGATGCCTTTTACGACATCCGGTACAAGTACAACAGCACCAATACGGCTCCGGCGTTTAACATCGCCGGGTATTCGGGAAGTCTGCCTATCAGCATCCAGAATATGCCCGAGGAGCAGATAGGCGCGGTCTATGGCTCCGGCGACGGCACCTTCACCCTGATCGACTATGCCGCTGAGAGCGCCGCAAAAGGTACCGTGAGCGGCCTCAATGGCCTCTCTTCGAGCATTTTTATCTCGCGGAGCCTCTCCTACGCCGTTGCCGCCAACCAGAGTTCCCACGTGCTGACGGTGGTGAATCGGCTTACCGGCGCCAGTTACCCCTTCAACCTCCCCGGCGTCTACCGCGTCAGTATGAATCCCGGCGGTTCCATGGCTCTGGCCTTCGTTCAGAACTCGAATTACATCTATTATCCGCGGCAACTGACCTCCGCGCAGACCATCTCCTTCTCCGGGGGGCCCAGTTCCTGGCCCAAGGCCGCAGTGGACTGCGAGCCGTACAACCAGCCGGGATGGTGCCTCTTCCAGGCGCAAAGTTCCGACCATACGGATGCAACCGGCAACTACTATGGCACGCCGCTGACCTTTGACCGCCCGGTCAAGGCCGTCTTTTCCGCGGATGGCGGAACAGCATACATCCTCAACTGCGGCCCGGAGTGCGGTGGAACTACGGCTTCCGTGTCGTCGATGACGGTTGCTCCAATGATCTTCCTGGTCGGCCAACAGTCGGGCACGCTGCCCACGCAGAGCGCGCTCAACGGCAACACCATCGCCATCCCCGGCGGCGCCAGCAACGCGCTGGTTGATAGTTCCACCATGTATGTCATAGGCCAACGGCCTCAGCAGGTGCAGGGCCAGACCCTCTTTGCCGGTAAACTGACGGTGGTTACTCTACCGACGGGTTCGACGACGGCCATGACGGTTGCAGCTCCCATTTCCATTAGCGACGGAGCGCCTGGCGCGGTGAGCCGGATGCTGGAGGCCGACGACAATACGCTGTGGATCGGCATGACCAAATGCACCAACGGTGTGCGCGCCGCCACGGGCCTCCCTTACGGCTGCCTCACCATGGTCAACACCTCCACCAACACCGCGACCCTGCTGCCATATATTGGCGACGCCACTGGAATTGCCGGAGTGACCGGCCTGCACAAGGTCTATACCGCGGAGGGCGGTCAGGTGTACATCTACTCAACCGTGGACGGCTCGGCGAAGGACAACCAATACGTCACCGTGACCGGCACGGCCTATGATGTGGCCTACATGGACGGGCTCACCGACGGCAATAATACCGTCTACTAGTGGTCAGTGAACAATGGTCTGTGAACAGTGGACAGTGGTCAGTAGATAGCCGGCCTGGCATCAATGCTCCGTGCCCCATCCTTTCGCCACGCTTTTGGGCGAAAGGGTGGGAACCACGAACCCAATCCGCACCGTTCATCCGGAGTCATCGCCCATGAACGCCGATTCCCTTCCAGATCCTCTCGTGGCCGACGTGCTGGCCATTGCCGCCCACAGGGATGACGTGGAGCAGACCTGCGGAGGAACGCTGCTGCGCATGGCCTCGCGCGGCCTTCGCACCGCGATTCTCGACCTGACCCAAGGCGAGGCAGGAACCCGCGGCAGCGCGGAAGAACGCGCTCGCGAGGCCGCCGAAGCCGCGCTGCTGCTGGGCGTCGGCTGGCGGCAGGCCCTCGACCTGCCCGACGGCGCGGTCGAAAACACATTGGAAAACCGGCTCAAAATTGTCCGCATCCTGCGCCTCGTCCGCCCCCGCGTGGTGATTCTGCCCTATTGGCAGGCGCGCCACCCGGACCACGCCGCTGTCGCCCAGCTTGGCTACGAAGCCTGCTTCCTCTCCGGTCTGGCCAAAGCTCCTTCAAGTGCTCATGCTGGGAACGCGCCACAGGCGCCATTGGCCACACCGCAGGTGCCGCATCGCCCCTTCAAGATCGTTTACGCCAGCCTCTACGCAGACGTGCGCCCCAGCTTCATCGTGGACATTACACCCTTTATCGAACAGCGCCACGCCGCGCTGATGGCCTACCGCTCGCAGTACGCCAATCAGCCCGCCGGCGGCGGGCTCTTTGTCCCCGAAGAGGAGATTCGCGAGCGCACCTTCGCCGAGGCCCGCCACTACGGCCTGCTCGCCGGCGTGCGCTACGGCGAGCCGTTTATGCAGAAGGAAGTGGGCCTTGTAGATGATCTGACGCTCCTGCCGGTCCAGTCGATCTAAATGAAACGAGAGACGGCCGGGCTGCTTCCGAACTTAACTGGAACAGCATGCTCAAATCGGGAGTTGGGAGGCCGGGCGCGCGGCGGAATCGCTGCGATTCCCCGCATTCTTCCCTTATATTGGGATAGGGTACTCGATTGGAGGAGCGCGAATGCGAATGGGCGATCTGCTGGTCAGCGCGAATCTGGTCACGGTCGAGGATGTGGCCGCGGCGCTGGCGCGACAGGCAGAGAATGGCGCTCGTCTGGGCGATAATCTGGTGGCTCTGGGAGCCATAGACAAGCATGCGCTGAACGCTTTCCTCAAGCGCATTCCCGTCGAGCCTGCCGATATTGCGGCAACCGGGATCGACGCGCTCGATCTTCTGAGCCTGCTGATGAAGCTGATCTATACGGGCCACCTGGAAAACTGCCGTCAGTATGTTGAAGCCCTCAAACTGCCTTACCACATAGTTACCGAGCTGGTGCGGATGGCCGTGGACCGGCAATTGCTGCGCGCGCTGGGGATGCGTGCCAGCCAAAGCACAGTGGATATGGGATATGCATTCACCGAAGAGGGCAAGCGCTGGACAATCGATGCGCTGGAGCTGGTGCGCTATGCCGGACCCGCGCCCGTCACCCTGGAGGATTTTACCTACCAGGTGAACGTGCAGAAACTGACCAACGAGCTGGTGACCTTCGAGCGCATTCACAAGGCTATGGGAACGCTGAGCTTCGAGGACAGCATCATCGAGCAAAGCGGGCCGGCGTTGAACTCGGGGCGGGCGATGCTTCTGTATGGCCCTCCGGGCAACGGCAAAACTTCGTTCGCTCATGCGCTGGGCGGCGTCTTCAGAGATGTAATCTACGTGCCGTATGCGATCACCGTCGAGGGTCAGATCATCCGCTTCCACGACCCCAGAATTCATATCGAGTTGAGTCCCACGGAAGTGAACGACGAAGACCTCTCGTTCGTCCGGGCCGAGGAATATGACGCGCGCTGGGTTCCATGCCGCCGGCCGTTCGTCTCCACAGGCGGCGAGCTGACGCTGGAGATGCTCGATCTGCGCTATGACACGACGGGCCACTACTACGAGGCGCCACTGCACCTGAAGGCGCTGGGCGGCTGCTTCGTCATCGACGACTTTGGCCGCCAGATGGCGAGCCCAACCAGCCTGCTCAACCGCTGGATCGTCCCGCTGGAGAGCCGGGTTGATTATATGAAACTGCATACGGGAAAGAGCTTCAGCATCCCCTTCGAGGAACTGGTCATTTTTTCTACCAACCTGGAGCCGGAAGCTCTGATGGATCCTGCCTTCCTGCGCCGTCTTCCTTACAAGATTGAGATAGGAGTCCCCAGCCTGGAGATTTATCGCCGCATCTTCGATGGGGAGTGCGCGCTGCAGAATTTGCAGTTGCCGGGAGAGGTCTTCGATTACATTGTCTCCAAGCTCAAGACGGAAAAGGGGATGAATCTGGCTGCATTTCAGCCGAAGTTCATCGTCGATCAGGTGACGGCTACCTGCCGCTTCATGGGGCAGACGCCGCACTTCGAGCCGCGCTTCATCGACTACGCGCTCAATAATCTGCGGGTGCATCGGAGCGCGGCTTGAGCGGCGCGCAAACCTACGGAGATTACCCAGGAAGTGATGAACTCAGACCGAATCAAACAGACGATTCTTGATAATGCTGCCGAGATTGTGCGGCTGAGTCAGCAACTCCACGAAACCCGAAAACAGCGCGAATTGAGTCCTGAAAAATGGAGTGAATGGCAACAAGTTTATACGGGGTCTTATGAGCGCTATTTGTCACTTGCCTTTCCTGGTGGCCTGGACGGCGCCTATGAACGAATCGTCTCTGGATATCCTGAAGCCATGGAAGCGGCCATTTGCTTTCTTGAACTTCGTCCGTATTATTTTCGTTCCGGCTATATGTTTGAAGATATTCTCCGAAAGTGCAAACACGCACCGCTTTCACCGGAGCAGGTGGCCCGGCTTGAAGTGGTGAAAGAAAAATTGGCCGAATGGAAGCGACAGAAACGCTTACAAACAAATTAGTCCCTCACCGGCGTTGCCGACCCGCGGTACATGAAACTGTAGCGCCGGCCTCCCGGCCGGCTGTAGCGTGGACCTCCCGGTCCACGCTGGTTTCTTCCTACAGTGCGGTTTCGCC
Organism: Acidobacteriaceae bacterium; assembly: GCA_003134855.1. Lineage (GTDB taxonomy): Bacteria > Acidobacteriota > Terriglobia > Terriglobales > Acidobacteriaceae > Telmatobacter. Next base: position 136,984 of record PLCS01000014.1, on the reverse strand, counting down.
GCGCTCGTCGTTGCGGATGCGGATGGCGTCGTCAACCTTGCTGATGAAGATCTTGCCGTCGCCGATGCGGCCGGTGCGAGCGGTGCTGATGATGGCCTGAAGGGTCTTTTCCTTCTGCTCATCCTTGACCACCAGCTCGATCTTGACCTTGGGCAGGAGATCGACCGTGTACTCGCGGCCGCGGTAGAACTCGGTGTGGCCCTTCTGGCGGCCATGGCCGCGGGCTTCGAGAATGGTCATGCCTTCAATGCCTGCCTCGAGCAGGGCATCCTTGACTGCATCCAGCTTGGAGGGCTGGAGAATGGCTTCAATTTTGATCATGCGAACAATGCCTCGTTTGACAGCCTAACAGGCCAGGGGGCTGGTTGCGCCAGTCACCCGGAATTTTGATGATTCTTGCCGGTGGTTTCCCATCCTTTCGCAAAGAACTCGAAAGGATGGGGCACCCAATGCTTCAGGGTTACGTAGCGAAGTCGTAGCCTTCCTCGTTGTGCTGCGAGAGGTCGAGGCCGGCGGCTTCCTCTTCCGGCGAAACGCGCAGACCGACGATTCTATCGACAATAAAGAGCAGAACCAAAGTGCCCACGACGGATATGGCCCAGGCGATTCCAACGCCGGCCAATTGGTTCATGACCTGATGCCAGTTGCCATCGATGGCGCCGACCGGTGCATCCTTGCCGAAGACGGGGTTGATGACGCTGGCGGCGAAGAGGCCGGTGAGGATGGCGCCGAGGGTTCCGCCTGCGCCGTGAACACCGAAGGCGTCCAGCGAGTCATCGTAACCGAAGAGGCCCTTCACAATGAAGACCATGAAGAAGCAAATGAAGCCGGCGAGGAGGCCTATGGCCAGAGCGCTCATCGGCTGGACAAAGCCGGAGGCGGGGGTAATGGCGACCAGTCCGGCAACCGCGCCGGAGATGGCGCCCAGGGCAGTGGGCTTGCCGTTGTGAATCCACTCGGCGATGGACCATCCGATGGCGGCGGCGGCGGCGGCAAAATGCGTATTGACGAAGGCGGAGGTGGCCAGCGAGCTGGCGGCCAGTGCGCTGCCGGCGTTGAAGCCGAACCAGCCCACCCACAACAAACAGGCTCCAATGAAGCTGAGCACCATGGAGTGGGGCTGCATTTTAGTCTGCGGGTAGCCGATGCGCTTGCCCAGGTAGAGGCAGCAGATCAGCGCCGAAACGCCGCTGGTGATGTGGACGACGGTTCCGCCGGCGAAGTCCAGGCTGGGAAAGCGGCCGCCAACATTGTTGAGCAGACCGCCGACGCCCCAGACCATGTGAGCCATCGGGCAATATACGAGGAGCGACCACAGTGATAGAAAAATCGCCATGGCGCTGAACTTCATGCGCTCGGCAAAGGCGCCGGTAATCAGCGCCGGTGTAATGATGGCGAACATCAACTGATAAATCATCAGAGTCTGTTCGGGAATCGTGGTGGCGTAATCAAGATTGGGATTGAGGCCGACACCTTTCAGGAAGAGGTGCTCAAAGCCGCCCACGAACCAGTTGCCGTGGCCGAAGGCCAGCGAGTAGCCGACGATGGCCCAGAGAACCGTGACCAGGCCCATCATCGCGAAGCTCTGCATCATGGTGCCGAGGATGTTCTTCTTGCGCACCAGGCCGCCGTAGAAGAGCGCCAGTCCGGGGCCGGTCATCAGCAGGACAAGGGCGGCGGAGGTCAGCATCCAGGCGTTATCGCCGGAAAACTGCGCGTTGATGGCGGCGGCCTGGGCCTTGGAACTGGCGTTCTGAGCTTCTACGACGGCCTTTTGCAGGGCGTCGATCTGAGCTTGTGTGGCGGGCAGCGAGGGTGCGGGGTTGATCTCCGGAGCGATGGCCAAGGCCATGGATGGAGCTGCAAGAAGAACCATGAGAAGCAGAGATTTGAGGACGCGACGAGACATTCTGATTCCACTCCCGAGAGGATGCAGAGGGCCGAGGCCATGCGATGAGGCGGAAGGCCGGCCGCCGTCCGGTTGAAAGAATGAAGGGCGCGCCGACAGCGTGGTCTGTGCGGTTCAATGCCGCTGCCGGTGCAGGAAATTCGCTGTAGAAGAGTCAGGCGTGGCTAAGCCCGCCCGTTGAGGCATGGATCAGCTCAACGCTAATAGGTTTCTCTTCAAGGGAGTTTATAGCTCACTCTATAAGGAACCTATGAAGATTTACCTGAATACCTGTTGAAAAGACGGAACGAAGAGTGATTTCTATGGAAAGATCATGGCGGTTGCGATATAGGCGAGGGAATAAGGAATAAGGAGTGGGCGTCCCAGGTCCCAAAAGCGGGACCTCGGACGCTCAGGAATTTGAGTGGGCGTTAAATGGCGGATTCGCCGCGTTCGTCGTTGCGGATGCGGATGGCATCTTCGACGCGGCTGATGAAGATTTTTCCGTCGCCGATGTGGCCTGTGCGGGCGGCGCCGAGAATGGCCTGAACGACCTTGTCCTTCAAGGCGTCGGCGACGATAATTTCGAGCTTGACCTTGGGAAGAAGATCGACGGTGTATTCGCGGCCGCGATAGAACTCGGTGTGGCCCTTCTGGCGGCCGTGGCCGCGGGCTTCCAGGATTGTGATTCCCTCAATACCCGCTTCAATCAGGGCTTCCTTGACGATGTCCAGCTTGGCGGGCTGGATGATGGCTTCGATCTTGAGCATGTGCGGATTCCTCGGTCCACTGCTGTGAGACTGCGGTTTGGAGTTCGTCGTTTCCCAGGTCTCAGAATCGAGACCTTGGGCACCCATAGTTCGAAGTATCCCACCCTAGCCGCAAAAACAAAAATGCGGCGAGGATGGGGCACCCAGAATAGATTGCATTACGCGTTGAGGTCGTATCCTTCCTCACCGTGCTGGCTGAGATCGAGGCCGGCGGCTTCTTCAGTGGCGGAGACGCGAAGCCCCATCGTCTTATCGACTACGAACAATAGCACCAGAGTGCCCACGATGGCCAGCGCCCAGCCGATGCTCAGGCCGACGGCCTGGTTATAGACCTGATGCCAATTGCCGTCGATGGCGCCGGCGGGATTGGGGTTGCCGGCGGCGTTCTTGCCGAAGACCGCGTTGATGGAACCGGCGGCAAAGAGGCCGGTGAGCAGCGCTCCCATGGTTCCACCGACGCCGTGAACGCCAAAGGCGTCCAGAGAATCGTCGTAGCCGAAGAACTTCTTGACGCGGAAGACCATGAAGCAGCAGACCACGCCTGCGATGCCGCCGATGGCCAGCGCGCTCATGGGCTGAACAAAGCCGGAGGCCTGCGTGATGGTGGCCAGGCCGGCAACCGCGCCGGAGATAGCGCCCAGGGCGGTGGGCTTGCGATTCTGGATCCACTCGGTGATCACCCAGGTAATGGCGGCGGCGGCGGCGGCGAACTGCGTGTTGACGAAGGCGCTGGTGGCCAGTGGACCGGCGTTGAGTGCACTGCCGGCGTTAAAGCCGAACCAGCCCACCCACAGCATCCCAGCGCCGATGAAGCTGAGCACCATCGAGTGGGGAGGCATATCTTCTTGCGGATAGCCCGCGCGCTTGCCTAGATAAAGGGCGCAGACCAACGCGGAGACGCCGCTAGTGATGTGGACGACTGTCCCGCCGGCAAAATCGAAGACCGGCCAGTGCCCGCCGGTGACGTTGAGGACGCCGCCGATGCCCCAGATCATGTGCGCCATGGGGCAGTAAACAACCAGAGACCAGAGAGAAAGAAAGACGGCCATGGAACTGAATTTGACGCGCTCGGCGAAGGCGCCGGTGATCAGCGCCGGGGTGATGATGGCGAACATGAGCTGGTAAATCATGAAGCTCTGCTCGGGGATGGTGCCGCCGTAGTTGGGGTTGGGAGCAAGGCCCACGTCGCGCAGAAAGGCGTGCTCCAGGCCGCCGATGAAGCCGTTGCCCGCTCCGAAGGCCAGCGAATAGCCGACCACGGCCCACAGAACGGTGATCAGGCCCATCATGGCGAAGCTCTGCATCATGGTGCCGAGAATGTTCTTGCGGCGGACCAGGCCGCCATAGAAGAGAACCAGGCCGGGAGCGGTCATCATCAGGACCAGAGCAGCCGAGACCAGCACCCAGGCGTTGTCGCCGGAGGTTTGAGCGTCATGGATGGCCTGAGTGAGGGCGGCAACCTGGGCCTGGGTGGCAGGAGGCGATGAGCCCAGATTGGGAGCAACGGCCAGGGCGTGGGCTGAAACTCCCATGCCGGCAAAGAGAATCAGCAGCGTGATTGCGCGACGACACATACGATTCCACTCCAATAAGAAGATGTACAGCAATGCACTGAGGCGGAGGCCGGCCGCCGATCCGGAGAATGCAAAAACCATGCGCTGGCCGGGCGAGCCTCCGTGGATCGCGGTCGCTGCCAGAGCGGGAACTGCGTTTGCGATCAGCCGGACACAGTTAACGCAGCCTCGACTGGAGGATAATCGTGGCCCGGCCTTTGTACGGTTCTCTCGAAGAGATTATAGTTTTCGGTATAAGGAACCCATGAAGAATTCTAAAAAAGCCGGTCAAAGCGCCGGAAGATGTGGAAATCTCTATGGAATCTTTATTATTTCCGCGCTATAAACGCTCCGATTGCCCGGCCCGGAGGTCGTGCTTGCCAATCGGACCGGAACCGGGGAGGAAAACAGCCGCTATGAGCAAAAGCGACCAACGCGCAGTCAGGGAAGCAGAGTTATATTAGTCGTATGGTGGCTGCGGCGGAGCGGGACCGATATCTTTTTGGTGCGTTGGAGAGCAGCGCGCTCAACCGCGTCAAGCTTCAGGAGGTGAACTACGGCTATGAAGAGCCGGAGGGAATCCTGCTGACCTCGCTGGATTATGCGGTGAACTGGATTCGCAAGAACTCGATCTGGCCGATGACCTTCGGGCTGGCCTGCTGCGCCATCGAGATGATGTCGACGGGCGCCGCGCGCTTCGACATTGCCCGCTTCGGCGCCGAGGTCTTCCGGCCATCGCCGCGGCAGAGCGACCTGATGGTGGTGGCGGGGCGGGTTTCGCAGAAGATGGCGCCGGTGATTCGCCGGCTGTATGACCAGATGCCGGAGCCGAAGTGGGTGATCTCAATGGGCGCCTGCGCGACCTCGGGCGGGGTCTTCAACAACTATGCGCTGGTACAGGGCGTCAACCAGATCATTCCGGTGGATGTGTACGTTCCGGGATGTCCTCCGCGGCCTGAGCAACTTTTGTACGCGATTACGCTTCTACAAGAGAAGATTCAGCGTGAGCCGCGCAGTTTGCTGAAAACGCTGAATTCCGCCTGAACGGGCGGCGGACGGTGGAGCGGTGTCTCTGCCGGTGCGAGGGTCATTGATACAGGTTGCAAGAAGGGGCGATTTCCTGCAATTATACAGCTTGCCATGAAGCGGTTATGGTACTATTGTCCCGTATTCGGATTCATCGGCAGCACAGTTTTCGCAGTGTTCAGTCGGTCTTGTCACGGAGATGGCGCGCTACAGCAAACCATTTCATCAAATTTCAGTTCGATGGTGGAGGAGAAGCAAATGGATTTTCGCAATTCGAGATTTGTTAGTCTGGTTCTGGTTTCGGCGTGCTTAGCTTTGTTGCCAATGGGGTGCAAGCAGCCGCCGCCTATTACGCTGACGGCCGAGGCCGCTCCGCCAGCCATCTTCCCCGGCGAACCGGTCACCGTGACCGCTACCGCCGGTTCGGTGGATCCCAACAAGAAGAACAATGTGGTTTACGGTTGGACCGGGACCGGCGTGACGGGAAACGGAGCGTCGGCCACGGTGGCCACGGCCACGCTTGCGCCCGGCAGCTATACGGTTCAGGCTCAGGTGAAGGAAGGCAAACCCGGCAAGGAAGGCCTCAAGCCCGGTCAGAAGGCGGAAGCCTCGGCCAGCTTTACAGTGAAGCCGTTTGAGCCGCCGACGATCAGTTGCTCGGTCAGCCCCACAGTTATCAAACCGGGCGAGAGCGCTACCGTCACCGCAGTGGGAGTCAGCCCGCAGAACCGTCCACTGACCTACAGCTACACGGCCACGGCCGGCACGATTTCCGGCAGCGGAAATACAGCGACCTACTCCTCGGCCGGCGCGCCGACCGGTCCGGTGACCATTTCCTGCACCGTGACCGACGACAAGGGGCAGAACGCAACAGCAACCATCTCGGCAGCCAATGGCATCACCATCACGGCTCCGTATGTGGCGCCCATTCCGCATACTCAAACACTCTGCTCGATCAGCTTTGCCAAGGACAAAGAGCGTCCGACGCGCGTGGACAACGAAGCCAAGGCCTGCCTGGACGAAGTTGCTATCGATTTGCAGAAGCAGTCCGATGCCAAGGTCGTTGTTGTGGGCGATTCGAATGTCAAGGAGAAGGCGAAGGTCGAGAGGGAAGAGAAGCTGGCCAAGCACAACAAGCACCTCAAGGTTGTGGATCCGGACGCCGAGCGCGCCGTCAACACCAAGGACTACCTGGTGACCGAGAAGGGCATTGACGCTTCTCGCATCAGCGTGGCTACCGGCACCGCGGATGACCAGACCGTGCAAGATTACCTGGTTCCCTCCGGCGCCACTTTCTCGTCGGATGTAACCGGAACCACTCCGGTGGATGAGTCCGTGGTCAAGGCGCAGGCACGCAAGCCTCTGCCGGGCGCGAAGAAGCACACTCACAAGAAAGCCGCATCTGAATAGTTTGTCCAGCCCGCGGAAGCAGGTCTTTCGGCCTGCTTCCGCAGGTTGATTATAGGTTGTCTAACTGATCATTCCGGTCCTCGCCGCGCAAACTGTGGAGGCCGGAAGTCGTATCTCCGGTGGTTCCGCCAAGGCGGCGTATCGCTATCCCCGTGGCTGGGCGCGTGCATGGTGGGCGGTCAATTCGTCAACAACAACATGGTTCAGCTCCCATGAGAGTCATGGGAGGTCAACAACTCAAAATTGATTGCGGAGGAAAAGCGAATGAACTCTCATGTTTTGAAGTCTGTGAGCCGGTTTCTTGCCTTGGTATGTCTCGTATCGATTCCCTTTACCCTAGGCGCCCAGAACTCGGCCCAACGTGCCGCGAAGACCCCTGCGGCGGATGCTAACGCATCGAAATGGGATATCTTTCTGGGTTACAGTTACCTGTCGCCGCATGGGGATGATACGCTCTCACCGGCTATATGCGGTAATTGCGGGAATCCTACGCATTACTATGACGAACAGGATGTAGGTGGAATCTTCAGCGCTGCGCGCTTCTTCAACCGGTATGTCGGTGTCCAGGCAGAGGTGGGCATCCATGAGTATAGCGGCGGCGTGTATGGTGTCGGCAATAACGACGGCTTTACGACCTTCACGGGTGGTTTAGTCTTGCGTAATCCCGGGGCCAAGTTTACGCCGTTTGGACATGCGCTTGTAGGTGGGGCGGAGGTGAGCGGCCCGTATCACAACCCCAATACCTTGGGCCTGGACATAACGGCTGGCGGCGGGTTGGATTATGAACTCAATCATCATTGGGCCATTCGCATGATCCAGGCCGACTATGAGTATATGAATGTTAACTTTGGCACGAACTCCACCGGCCTGCTCTATAACCTTCATGGGAGTCTCGGCATCAATGCGATGCGCTTGAGCGGCGGTATTGTTTACCACTCTGGCGAGTTTACGCCGCCCACGCCGGTGACTCTGTCGGTTTCGGTCAATCCAGCAACGATCTATCCCGGCGACCCGGTCACAGCGACCGCTGTGGCAGGCAATCTTGATCCGAAGCTGAACGCGATTTACGCCTGGACGGGGACGGGAGTGACGGGAAGCGGAGCATCGGCCACGGTGGCCACGGCAACGCTTGCGCCCGGCAGCTATACGGTTCAGGTTCAAGTGAATGAAGGCAAACCCGGCAAGGAAGGCCTCAAACCCTGGCAATCCGCCAGCGCATCCGCCAGCTTCACAGTGAAGGCGTTTGAGCCGCCGTCGATCAGTTGTTCGGCCAGCCCCAGCACCATCAATGTGGGAGGGACCAGCACGGTAACCGCGGGCGGCATCAGCCCGCAGAATCGTCCTCTGACCTACGGCTACACGGCAAGCTCCGGCTCGATCAGCGGCAGCGGCGCCACGGCGGAGTTCAATGCGGCGGGTGCGCCTGCCGGTACAGTGCAGATCACCTGCAATGTGAGCGACGACAAGGGGCAATTGGCAACGGCAACCACCAGCATAAGCATTGCAGTCCCTCCTCCTCCTATCCCGGCAATCGCAGCGGCTTCCCCGGAGATGAAGAGACTGGAAGCTCGCCTGGCTCTGCATAGTGTCTTCTTCCCGACCGCTCAGCCCAGGGTCGAGAAGCCCGATGGCGGCCTTCTGCCCAGCCAACAGGGAACTCTGACCACCCTCGCGACGGATTTCCAAGAGTACCTCGCCCTCAAGCCGGATGCCCACCTGATTCTGAGCGGACATGCGGATGTGCGCGGATCAGTCGAGTACAACCAGGCGCTTTCCGAACGCCGCGTCGCTCGCGCAAAAGAGTTCCTGATTGAAAAGGGTGTTCCCGAAGCCAGCATTGAAACGCGCGGCCTTGGCAAGGACCAGAATCTCACCGCTGATCAGGTGAAGGATCTGGTCGAACAGAACCCTGATCTCAGCGCAGAGGCGAAAGCGAAGGTTCTCCGCAACGTGAGCGTCATTGTGCTGGCTCAAAACCGCCGTGTCGACGTCACCTTGAGCAATCAAGGCGAGAAATCAGAGCAATCGGTTCGCATGTACCCGTTCAACGCTGCCGATTCCGCGACACTTCTCGAGGAAAAGAATCTGAAGTCCCACAGCAAACCCGCCACCAAGAAGTAACACTTCATCCGCCGAGGCAGCAGGGCTGCTTCGGCGGATGCAACCTTCGATTCCACTGGCCCCAGAACGCGGTCAAGGGATAAATTCTAAAGGCTTCAAGCGCCGACAGCGCCGGTTTACCAGAGAATTCTCCGGGAGCATACGGCGATCGAGCGTAAAGGCATAGTGCGCCTGGAAATCGGCGCCGGACCATACTTTGTATACTCTTGATATGAGCATAGGGAGTTTTTTGCCAGCATGAACCGTCCGAGAGTGTTCCTGGATTCATTCTTCCGGCCCGGATTGAATGTGCTGATTTCGCTGCTGGTTCTATTTTTATTCGTAATTCCCAGCATGAAGGCACAGGCGTATTGGAGCGCGATTGGCCCGGCAGGCGGCGACGCGCGCGCCTTTGCGGCTGTTCCCGGCCAGCCCCATCATCTGTATCTCGGCACCACCAACAGTTGGCTCTATGAATCTTTGGATGGCGGCGCGTCCTGGCATCGGCTTTCCAAACTGGACTCGGCCGACGACCTGATTCTGGACCACATCGTCGTGGACGAAGCGAACCCAGCCACCATCTATGTAGCGACGTGGAGGGTGGACCAGGCCGATGGCGGGCTGCGGTTGAGCCGAGATGGAGGCCGGAGCTGGAGTGTCGTTGCGGGGCTGCACGGGCAGTCGATCCGTGCCTTTGCGCAGGCGCCATCGGCCCCAGACATTCTTTATGCGGGAACGCTGGAAGGCGTCTTTCGCAGCAGGGATGCCGGAGCCTCATGGACGCTGATCAGTCCGCCGGGCAGCCAGGAGATTCACGAGGTGGAGTCGCTGGCGATCGATCCCCTGGACCCCGATGTGGTCTACGCCGGCACATGGCATCTGCCCTGGAAGACAACCGACGGCGGGAAGAACTGGCAGAGCATCAAGGAGGGAATCGTTGACGATTCCGATGTCTTCTCGATCATCATCGATCCGGCGAACCCGAACATGGTTTTTGCCAGCGCGTGCAGCGGCATTTACAAAAGCGCAGACGCCGGCGGATTGTTTCACGCCGTCGAAGGGATTCCCTCGGCCGCGCGGCGAACGCGTGTGCTGAAGCAGGATCCGCTGAATTACATCGTGGTGTACGCCGGAACCACGGAGGGGCTTTACAAGTCGGTAGACGGCGGCAACAGCTTTGCGCTGATGACCGAACCGGATGTGATCGTAAACGATGTTTTTGTCGATCCGCAGGATACGAATCATGTGCTGCTGGCCACCGACCGCGGCGGAGTTCTGCTGAGCGAGGACGCGGCATCCAGTTTTACGGCCGCGAATCAGGGTTTTTCCGGGCGCAAGGTCGAGGCGCTGCTGGTTGATAGCGGCAGTCCCACGCGGCTGTATGCCGGGGTGGTGAACGACAAGAACTATGGCGGTGTTTTTGTTTCCAGCAATGGCGGAGAGCGTTGGGAGCAGATGAGCGACGGCCTGCACGGGCGTGATGTCTTTGCGCTGGCCGAGTCGCCGGAGGGAACGATCCTGGCGGGAACCAATCACGGCATTTTTGCGCTGGAGTCCGATGCGACAGGCGCGAGTTGGAGCCCGCGCGGCATAATTCAAAACCGGCTGGCGAAGATAGCCACCGAGACGATCCCGGCCGCCCAGACGCTTCCGGCAGTCAAAATTCACAAGGCCGCGAAGGCGCGCCACGGCAAGAGCGTACCTGAGGAAAAGCCTGTTGCGGAGCCCGTGCTCGACCAGCTGGACCGCATTCAGGCGCTCGATCTAAGCGGCGAAGCATGGCTGGCCTCAACCGGCGGAGGCCTGTTCACCAGCAAGGACCAGGGCGCGAGTTGGCAGGGCGGCCCGGTGATGGGCTGGGTGGATTATCTTTCGGTTGCCGCGCATGGATCGCAGCTGGCCGCTGTTCAGCAGGAGGAAGTGGTGCTCTCCACGGACGCCGGCCAGAGCTGGAAGTTCATGGGGGTTCCGGCCACGCTGACGCGGATTCATAGTGTAGCTTTCTCCGCGGATGGGACGATATGGCTGGGCGCGCGCGAAGGCGTGTACTTCTCGCGCGACCTGGGCGGCACGTGGATGTGGGTCCACCGCTTTCCGTTGGGCGATGTGGACGAGTTGAGCTATGACACGCGCCTGGGCAAAATTCTTGTCAGCTCGCGGGCGAGCGACCAGATCTACGTGATCGACACCCAGACGCTGGAGTGGAAGTGGGCGCAGACCGGCTATCGAATCGCGCATGTGCGTGCGGCTGCTGGGCGGCTGCTGGCGGCTTCGCTGTTTGATGGTGTGCTGGTGGAGCCGCGGGCGGCCGGAGTGGAAGCAGGACAGCGATGATCGCCGGGAAATTGACACGCGTAAGGAAGTAAAGCACTGCATCAGTATGCAGCGGTTTACCGTCTGCTGTTTTTAACCTCGTACATGGCGGCATCGGCGGCGTTCAGCAGGCTGTCTTTGGTGAGGCCGTCCTCCGGGTAGAGAGCAATGCCGATGCTTGCCTCACCCCACAGCGAGTGCTCCTCCACGGCAAACGGAGTGTCGAAGCAGCGTTCCAGGCGATGGGCGGCCTCTTCCACATCGGCGCGGCTACGCACGACAGAAACCAGGGCGGCGAATTCGTCGCCGCCCAGCCGGGCCAGCATATCGCCTCCGCGCAACTGCCGCTTCATGCGCACGGCCACCTCCTGGAGATAAAGGTCTCCAATGTGGTGGCCGTAACGGTCGTTGATCGGTTTGAACTGGTCGAGGTCAATGTAGATCAACCCAAAGATACCGGAGTTCTGGCGCGCCTCTTCAATCAATATGTCCATCCGCTTCTCCATCGCGAAGCGATTGGGAATCTCGGTGAGCAGATCGAACTCCGAACGGTGGCGTAGATCGGAGTAGAGCCGCCGGGTTTCGATGGCCAGGGCGGCCAGCCGCACCCCGTCGGCAAGCGCCTCTGTTCTGTGCGCGGCCGGCGGAGACTGAGGGCCAAACGCGGCCAGCAGCGCTCCCAGCGCCGGACCGGATCGCGCGTCGATCTTCACGCGGACGATCTCCAGGCTGCGCGGCTCGGGAGGACAATTCCCCACCGTCGTTCCATCGGCGAGCTCGCACCAGCAGGGCGCGCCCTCCAGCCTCAAGGAGACCATCCCCACAATCTTTTCGAGGATCTCGGCCAGTGGCCGCGATCCGTTGATGTCTACGAGGATGCGGCTGCGCTGACGTTCCAGAGCCGCCGATGCGGCAGTCTGCCGGCGAACCTTGCGCTCGAGCTTCCATCCCCAGCCGCCTACCAGGGCCACGATCACAAGCAGTAAGACGACAAGGAGCACCAAATTGCGAATGTTCAACATGGATGGTTTGGCGACAACCGTAATGTCGTCAAAGTCTCGCAGCAGAATATCGAAGGCGACCTCATAACCAGGGTTCACCGATCTGGTAACAGAACGTGTGCAGATGCCGGTGACGCGGATTTTGGTTCCCAAAGGAATCATCATTATCGGTGGAATTGCACCGGTTGCGGGCGGATGATGATAGATCGCGGTGAACAAGCGTCCATCGGAGACCAGGACATACTCGTCCTGCACGTCTTCGCGAACTTCGGCTGCCACCGTTCCCTCGATGGAGACCAGATCTATACTGTGGCCGTCGGGTTGGTTGGCGCTCCAGTTGGCCAGTTGCTTCCATGTCGACGGTCGCGGCACGATGGGTGTGAAAACGTGGCTATCGAGGACTTCGGCATCGACCAGGGAGAGAAACCGGTAACGCTCTTCGGTAAAACCAATCGCCTCCGCGCGATCACCAATCCGCAGGGGTTGCATGGAATTGGTCTCAATCCACAGGCTCTTTGAGCCGTCTTGCAGCACAATGGCAAGCCCCGGCTGGTAATAGGTGATGACTCCCTGTACCCGAACCCTGGGGGTGAGATCGTGTTTGTTGTAGGCCAAAAAAATCTTGTCTAGAGGAGTGATCGATACGGACCATGGGCTTTTGCCGGGGCGTGCGAGAATTTTGACGTTCGCCATGGATGGAACATAGAGCACGGTACCGGTCAACTGCATTTTGTCGTCGAACTTGCCAGCGGAGGCCCCGGTAATCTCAACCTCCGTGTCCAGCAAAGTGCTGAGCACGTTGGCATCGTCAGTGTCCAGATTCACCTCGACGGGACCCGATTCGGTCACCATCTGAAGCTGGCCGCGGCGTGACGACCCGTTTCCAGCAGACCTCACGTCCGCGGAGCGGACCATGCCCCGCACGGAAACCAACCGGCAATCGTATTGTGCCTTGATCAGTTGCTCGAAAGTAGCCGGAACGGCCCTCGGCAGGGCGCCGTGATGAAGCACCGTGATGCTGTCGGGGATCACGATAGGGTTGAAGCTGCCCGAAGTTTTTCCTTTGATCTGTACGCGGTCTCCGGGGAGTAGAAGTTTGGCATCCGCCGCGATCAGGACGAAAACGGCTACATCCTCATCCTGGGCAAAAAGAATGTTTTCATCCGTGCGGCTGTAGGTTACCGTTGCCTCGAAGGCGACAGGATACCCCCGGTTGCCCTCGCCATTAGAAAGGGCGTGAATCTGGCGCAGAGTGGTCAGCGGGCCGGGCGGCGCTGCCCAGGCAGCTGCGGCCCAGCCGAGAAGGATCGCGAAGATGGGAATCAGTTTCTTCATCGAGGGGCGCACGGGCCAACCTGCAACCGCGCTTTTTGGCTCCTGAGAGTATTTATCGGCGAGAATTGCGAACCTCTTAATCTTGCTTGAAGAATACACTTTTGGCGGACCAGCCGTGCGCCGTGAACTCAGATCCCGTATTGAGACCTGATTGCACGATGTCTGCTCAAGTACCGGAGTGCTATGTGAACATGATGAATTGGATGCTGGTGAAATCCTTCGACGCTGGAGTGGAAGTGGGCGCAGACCGGCTACCGCATCGCGCATGTGCGTGCGGCTGCGGGTTGGCTGCTGGCGGCTTCGCTGTTTGACGGTGTGCTGGTGGAGCCGCGGGCGGCCGGAGTGGAAGCAGGGCAGCGGTAAACATTGAGAGATGGACGCGCGCAGGGAAGTAAAGCACGCAGTGGAAGCTGAGACCATATCTTTTCGGTTTACCGTTTGCTGTTTTTCACAGCGTACATGGCGGCATCGGCGACGCTCAACAGGCTGTCTTTTGTGTGGCCGTCCTCCGGGTAGAGAGCAATACCGATGCTCGCCGCGCCGTGCAGCGAGCAGTCCTCCACGGCAAACGGAGCGTCGAAGCATCGTTGCAGGCGATGGGCGGCCTCTTCCACATCGGAGCGGCTATGGACGACTGAAACCAGTGCGGCGAATTCGTCGCCGCCCAGCCGGGCCAGCATATCTCCTCCGCGCAACTGCCGCGTCATGCGCACGGCCACCTCCTGGAGGTAAAGGTCTCCAATGCGGTGGCCGTAGCGGTCATTAACCTGTTTGAACTCGTCGAGGTCGATGTAGATCAACCCGAAGATACCGGAGTTCTGGCGCGCCTCTTCAAGAAGGAGGTCAAGCCGCTTGTCCATCGCGAAGCGGTTGGGCATCTCGGTGAGCAGATCGAACTCCGAGCGATGCCGCAGGTCGCTGTAGAGCCGCCGCGTTTCGATGGCCAGGGTGGCCAGCCGCACCCCGTCGGCAAGCGCCTCTGTTCTACGTGCTACCGGACGATACTCCGGACGAAACGCGGCCAGCAGCGCTCCCAGCGCCGGACCGGATCGTGCATCGATCTTCGCGCGGACGATCTCCAGGCTGTGCGGCTCCCGAGCACAATTCCCCACCGTCGTTCCATTGGCGAGCTCGCACCAGCAGGGCGCCCCATCCAGCATCGAGGAGACCATCCCCACGATCTTTTCGAGGATCTCCGCCAGTGGCCGCGATCCGTTGATGTCTACGAGGATGCGGCTGCGCCGGCGTTCCAGGGCCGCCAAGGCGACCGTCTGCCGGCGAACCTTGTTCTCAAGCTTCCATCCCCAGCCGCCGACTACGGCCACGATCGCGAGCAGCAAGCAGACGAGGAGCACCAGATTGCGAATGTTCAGCAAGGAGGGGCCCTTGATGACTTCAATGTCGTCGAAGGAGCGCAACAGAATATCGAAGGGCACCGGACCGCCGAATGGGTTGGAATTGTGGACGGTGCAGATTCCGGTTACGCGCACCCTTGAACCCAGCGGAAACTGCTTCATCTCCGTCAGCGAACCGCTTGGATGCCGATAGATGGCTGAGAAAGTGTGCCCATCCGCGACCAGCGTATATTCGTCCTGTGCGCCCCCGCGCTCCTGCACTGCGACCTCTGCGTCGATGGATACCAGATCGAAGTGGTGCCCAACACCCAGGTCGCCGCTCACCGCCAGTTGCTGCCAGGTCACGTGGAGTGGCGCGATCGGCGCCTGCACGCCGCTATCTTTGATTTCGCTGTGAGTGAGTGTAAAAAAGCCATCGTTCGCGCTCCGCGCCAGATCGGTAACCAAGACTTCGGGAAAACCCGTTGCGTCGGCCAGGTCGCCGATGCGCAGGGGGATGTCGGCATTGGTCCTGATCCAAAGGCTCCTGCCGCCGTCCTGCAGCACGACCGCCGAACCAGGCTGGTAGTAGGTGATGACGCCCTGAACTCTGATTCTCGATGTGAAATCCTGGACGCGATAGCCGCCCATAATCCGGTGCATGGGCGTGACAGGAAGATCCCATAAATTCTTATTGGCGCGCTTGAGGATTTTAATGTTTGCCCACGTGGAAACATGGAGCACAATGCCGGTCTGCTGCATCTTGTCATCAAATTCCCCGCCGGCTGCCCCGATGATCTCCACTTCATCGTCCAGCAGGTTATTCAGCGCCTTCTGATTGTCGCTGTCCAGGACCGCCTCAATATAGCCTCCGTCGGTGAGCACCTGCAGAGTGGCGCTGCGAACGGGAGCCTGCGAACTCCAGACCAGATCGGCGGCGCGAATTACGCCGCGCATTTTGACCAGTACGCAGTCGTGCTGCCCGAGGATCAGATCGCCGAAGTTGGCGGGAATAGGGCTAGGCAGGGCGCCATGGTGGAGCACAGTCACGTCCTGACTCACGGCGATGGCGTGAAAGCTCTCACGCGTCGTTCCTTTGACCAGGACGCGATCGCCGGGGACCAGTTTGGTGTCTACGGTGGCGAGTACAAAAACGGCGAGGTCGCCATCCTGCACAAACAGCTGATGTTCATACCCGCGGTAGTAAGTGACCGTTCCTTCGAAGGTGACCGGAAGACCCTTGCTGGCCTCGACTTTGCTGAGGCTGGAGATGGCGCGCAGAGTGGTCAGCGTGCCGGGCGGCGCTGCCCAGGCAGCCGCGGCCCAGCCGAGAAGGATCGCGAAGATGGGAATCAGTTTCTTCATCGGGGAGCACAGGCCAACCGGCAACCGTGCTAATTGGTTCCTGAGAGTACTTATCGGCGAGAATTGCGAATCTCATACTCTGGCTTGAAGAATACACTTTTGGCGGACCAGCCGTGCACTCTGTACTCCAGATCCAGGATTTGAGACCAGAAAGTACGGATATTGCTCAGGATTTGAAGCGCATGGGGTTGATGAACTGGAGGCCGGCAAAATCCTTTTCGTTGTCGGTGACAACAATACAATCGTTGGCTTCGGCGACGGCGGCAAGGATCATGTCCAGCGCGCTGCGTGGGCGTCCGGCTCTTGCGCCTTCGGCCATCAGTCGCGCCCAAACCAGGCTGGCCTTCTCATCGAAGGGGAGAACACGGCCGGCAAACAACGATTGCGGCCCATCGGGTCCGGCAAACCAGCTCTCCAACTGAGTGCGTTTCTTTCCGGCCGGACTGCCCAGCACTCCAAACCAGATTTCGGCAACCACCAGAGATGCGATAAAGAGATTCTCGTCGGTCTGCTCCGACATCCATGCGAGGAGCAATTCGGACGGCGCAGGCTTGGTTACGTTGCTGATGATGTTGGTGTCGAGAAGGTAGCGGGTCACAGTTCAACCTTCCGGCCATCGATCCGTGGCCGAGTGAGGTTAAGATCGGCTCCGACCAAGGGCGAACGGCGCAGCGCGGCCAGAATTCCCCCTTTCTTGAGTGGTTGCGATGATACCTGCCGCATGGAAGCGCGAATCGCTGTGGCCTCCGGGCTATTATCGGCTAGCTTTCGGGCCAGCGAACGGATCAGTTCACGGTCAGAATCAAGCCCCAGAACCTCAAACCGAGCCATTCCGCGCAGATAGAGGCGTTTGCGGTAATTCTTCAATGCGCGCGTTTGAGAGGTGCTGCCCATGACCGCCTCCAATCTATAACCGGTAATATAGCCTGTAATCCCGCAAAAAGCAACTCCGTCTTTTGATGATCGAATCCGCCGCGTTGGTATACTATCTGTTGGCGATGCTGGTTTGCCTGGACCTGGCTTCCGTGCGATATTGCTGGACTGCCCGGCACTTTTCCGGGGAAGGAAGACGATGGGAACGCTGCTTGAATCGATTCACTCACCTGCCGATCTGAAGCGCCTGAACTTTGCGCAGTTGGCGGAGCTGGCCGAGGAGATTCGCGTATTCCTGATTCAGACGCTCTCCAAAACCGGCGGCCACCTGGGGCCGAATCTGGGCGTGGTCGAGCTGACGCTGGCGCTGCACATGGTCTTCAATACCCCGGAGGATAAGCTGCTCTTCGACGTGAGCCACCAGGCTTACATCCACAAGATGCTCACCGGGCGGCTGGAGCGAATGGAGACGATTCGCCAGCCGGGCGGGCTGAACGGCTTCATGCTGCGCACCGAAAGCGAGCACGACTGTTACGGAGCGGGGCACGCGGGGACGGCGCTGTCTGCGGCGCTGGGCATGGCCGTGGCGCGGGATCTGGCCGGCGGCAAGGAGCACGTGATCGCCGTGGCCGGCGACGCGGCCTTTACCAATGGAATCTCCTTCGAGGCGCTGAACAATATCGCCGAGCAGACCAAGCGGCTGATCGTGGTGCTCAACGACAACGAGTGGTCCATCGACCGCAATGTAGGCGCGATTGCCCGCTACTTCCACAAGATCGTCACCAACGAGCACTACAAGAGCCTGCACGATTCAGCCCATCGCATCATCGAGCGTGTGGGCGGCAAGACGGCGGCGGAGGTGGCGCGCCGCGCCGAAGAGGCTGCCAAGAGCCTGCTCTGGCCTTCCATCCTCTTCGAGGAGTTCGGGCTGCAATACTATGGTCCCATCGACGGGCACAACCTGCCGCTGCTGGTGGAGAGCTTCAAGTTTCTCAAGGCGGAGACCAACCACCCGGTGCTGCTGCACGTGCTGACGCAAAAAGGCCGCGGCTTTCAACCCGCGCTCGACCTGCAAAAGAAGTTTCACGGCCTTGGTCCCTTTGACGCGGAAACCGGCGAGACCAAGCCTGTCGGCCAACCCAGCTACGCCGAGGTCTTCGCCAACACGCTCGTTGGCCTGGCGAACAAGGACGAGCGCATTGTGGCCATCACCGCCGCGATGCCCAGCGGCACGGGACTGGACCTCTTCCGGCCGCACCATCCCAAGCGCTACTTCGATGTGGGCATCGCCGAGGAGCACGCGGTGGTCTTCGCCGCCGGCATGGCCACGCGCGGCTTCAGGCCGGTTTGCGCCATCTACTCGACTTTTCTTCAACGCGCCTTCGACTGCATCGTTCATGACGTGGCGCTGCAAAAGCTGCCGGTTCTCTTCTGCATGGACCGCGCGGGCCTCTCCGGCGACGATGGGCCGACGCATCACGGACTGTTCGACATTGCCTACCTGCGCGGCGTTCCCGATTTGATTTTAATGGCGCCCAAGGACGAGGACGAACTGGCCGACATGATGGCGACCGCCCTCCAGCTTCCGGGGCCCAGCGCCATCCGCTATCCGCGCGGCGTAGGGCCGGGCGTGGCGCGCAAGGCGGAGCCGCAATTGATTCCCGTGGGCAAGGCCAAGGTGCTCAAGGACGGCTCCGATGTGGCGATTCTCGGCCTGGGGCCGATGAACACGCTGGCTGAGGAGTTGGCTGCGCGGCTGGAGCGCGACGGCCTCTCCGCGGCGGTCATCAATCCGCGCTTCATTAAACCTCTCGACCGCGAGATGCTCGCCGAATACGCCGGCCGCGTCTCCGCTTTTGTGACGTTTGAGGATCACGTGAAAATGGGTGGCTTCGGCTCGGCGGTCATTGAGGCGCTTGGCGAGCTGGGCAGCGCGGTTCCGGTGGTGCGCATCGGCTGGCCCGACCATTTCATCGAGCACGGCAAGGTCGATGCGTTGCGTGCCAAGTACGGTCTTACCGTTGATGAGGCGCAGGCCCAGGTGCTGCCGCTGCTTGTGCATCGCCAGCGACCCGTGCTGGTGGCGCGATAGAAAGCAGGCCTGATCACGTGGCGCTGGCTCTCACCCTGCTGCCGCCAACTATTTATAGCCGGAGGCCGCGCTCGTTTGACCGCGGGTGCAGAATCCTTTTATGATGAGCTAGTTGGTTTTGGCCGCCGGCGCACTGTCGCGGCTACTGCCGATACGGCTGCAATCTAGGCCGCGCATACGAGTTGCCCACTCGTTCAATGGTAGGACAGCTGCCTCTGGAGCAGCATATTGGGGTTCGAATCCCTGGTGGGCAGCCACATAAACCAGCCGTATGCTGGATTCTGGATTCTGACTTCCCGCCCGTTGTCTCTCCGCTTGCAGCCTTCCTTTGCGACTCTTTTGGCCAAGCCGCGTCTATATGGTTGGGACGGTTCCTTTCACGCCGGCCGGAGTTCAA
Organism: Acidobacteriaceae bacterium; assembly: GCA_003134855.1. GTDB lineage: Bacteria > Acidobacteriota > Terriglobia > Terriglobales > Acidobacteriaceae > Telmatobacter. Next base: position 117,527 of record PLCS01000014.1, on the reverse strand, counting down.
TGGTTCAGGCGTGCGGATTCTGCGAGCCAGACGGGGTTGCCCGCCACTGGCTATACTGATTTTTGGTGTAATCAACACTATGAACAACCCAGCCGCAAGGCTGATTACGTGACGAGGTCAATGAATCCATGAAATCACTCTTTGAACGGCTGCGCGCGCGCCGTCTCGCTTCCGTGTTTGTCTTGCTTGCCACGCTTTCGGCCGCTATCGTGGGCGGTTCTTTTGCCGCGCACGGAGTTCGCGGACAAGAGACGCAGAACTCGAGCGCCGATGCCACTCCACTGAAAGTGGTCAATTCCACGGTTCTTCCCAACGAGTTTGTGAAGATTGCCAAAGAGGTTGGGCCGGCGGTGGTGAACATCAACACTCGGACCCTGCCCAAGCAAGCCGCGGGCGGCAAGGGCCGGCGCAGCTTTCACGGCCGCGTTCAGCCCATTCCGCAGCAGCCCGGCGACGACGATGAAGATAAGGATCAGCAAGGACAGCAACAGGGGCAGGGCGACCTCCCGGATATGCTCAGACGCTTCTTTGGCGGGCAGATGCCCGACATGGAAGGCGGGGACGACGGCCAGGTCCGCCAGTCTCTGGGCTCCGGTTTTATTGTCGACCCCAAGGGCTACATCATCACCAATTACCACGTGATTGACAAGGCCGACGAGATTTACGTGAAACTCTCCACCGATCCGGACAACCAGGATTTGGGCCGAAAGGCGCGTGTCATCGGCTTCGACAAGTCCACGGATTTGGCGGTCATCAAGATTGACGCCAGCTCTCCGCTGCCGACGGTGAAGCTGGGCAACTCTGAGACGGCGCAGGTGGGCGACTGGGTGGAAGCTATCGGCAGCCCCTTCAGCTACTCGCAGACCGTCACCGCCGGCATCATCTCGGCCAAGAACCGCATCATTGATCGTGGCGCCAACGGACAGTTCCAGCACTTCATCCAGACCGATGCGGCCATCAATCCGGGGAACTCGGGCGGACCGCTGCTGAACATGAACGGCGAGGTTATCGGCGTCAATACGGCCATCATTACCGAGTCGGGCGGCTACCAGGGTCTGGGCTTCGCCATGCCCTCCAATACCGTGGTCGAGGTCTACAACGATCTGATCAGCCCCATCCATAAGGTGACGCGCGGCTCCATCGGCATCATATTCCGGCAGGATCTCTCGGGCGCGGTGAACCGCGTCTACGGCTTCAAGAACGGCGTGCTGGTGCAGGAGATTAAAGCGGGCGGCCCGGCGGAGAAGGCCGGGCTTAAAGTGGGCGACATTATTACCGCGATTGACGGCCGGCCGATCAAGGACGGCGATGATCTGGTGAACGAGATTGCCAGCCGCAGGCCGGGCTCGAACATTCGCCTGGGCCTGCTGAGAGAAGGTAAGCCAACCGACGCCACAGTCACCATTGGCGACCGCGACAAGGTCTTCGCCGACCTGGGCAACCAGCAGGCTGAGAAGGACACCGAGGAGAAGGGCGACCCGGGCGAGACCAAGCTGGGCATCGTGGTCCGCGAGGTTACTCCGGCCACCGCCGCCAAGCTGCATGCTACCGGCGTCGTCGTCCAGTCGGTGCGCTCCGGCTCCTTCGCTGACCTGCAAGCGCTTGAACCTGGCTTGGTGATCATTCGCATCAACAAGCAGCCCACCGGCAACAAAGAACAGTTCGATGCGGTGGTGAGCAAGCTCAAAACCGGCGATGACGTTGTCTTCGAAATTATGGACCCGCGCCATCCCGATTCTGGGATCAACTATATCGGAGGAACGTTGCAGTAACGTCAGCAGGGCGCCAGCAGCGGATTTCCGCTTCTGGCGCCCATTTCCGCATACCGCTGGATTCCCAATTGCAAATTGGTTTTATCTTGCCGCCATGCGGGACAATTCGTTAGAATTTATTAACAAGGTCGAGTCAAATCTGATGACCCAGAGGTGAATCAGCGTGCTTTCGCTTCGAGCAAGCCTGGCAGTTGCGCTGTTCGTGGCTCTGGCGGCATCCCCGGCCTTTGCAACCAAAGTTCATTCTGCCCCTGCCAGCAAGACCGCGAAGCACCACGCCCACAAGAAAGCCGCGCCCAGATTGCGAGGCCAGCAGGCCATTGATCCAGCCCGGGTGATGGAGATTCAGCAGGCCCTCGTCCGCGAGCACTATCTTCCCGGTCCCGCCAACGGCAAGTGGGACGAATCGACCAAGGCCGCCATGCAGAAGTATCAGGCCAATCAGGGCTGGCAAACGAAGTTGATGCCCGACTCGCGCGCGCTGAAGAAGCTTGGTCTTGGCCCCGATTACTCGAACGCAATCAACGCCAAGAACTCATCCTTCGCTCCTCCGCCCGCCGTCGGCACTACTCCACCGGCGCAGGCGGCCGATTTTGCCGATGCCGCGGGCGTGAACCGGTAATTCTGCCGGCTCTGTTCCATTTCACATAAGAAAGGCCGCCCGAGGGCGGCCGTTCTTGCGTATTCTTGCGCCTCAGAAGTGGAACGCCGGCATTCCTTTCAGCAGGAATTCGTAGCGCGGGCGCAGCGTGTCCGGGCCTGAGGTGATGGTGCTGTCGAGGTGGATGAGCGAGTCGCTGGTGTCATACTTCGGCCATGCAGGCAATCCCGGTCCGTTGGGGTCGCCGGTCCTGGCGAAGTTGGTCCAGTAGCTCATCATCTGCTCGCTCAGCTTGCGATCCTCGGGCCGCCACTCCGCGCCTGGGCGCGTGTCGAGCGTGCCAAAGATGTACTCGATGTCGTCGGAGTGGAAGGCGAATGTGCCAGGGTGGTACTTGCTAGGCAGTGCGGCCAACTCGAGGTGATAGCGGTAGACCGGAGATTCTCCCGTCTTGCGATGCGCCTCAATCCACTTCCATGTGCCGAAGGCGATGAAGTTGTCGCTGCCGTAGTCGATGGCCGAACGCAGAGCCTGCGCGTCGGTTTCGGCGGGGTAGAGCGTCAAAAACTCCGCGGCGCGCTCCTTGTAGATGCCGCCAATCATGCCCTTGAACTGCTCCGCGGTCATGGGACGCATGGCGAAGAAGCTGCCCTCATCGCGGTTCCAGCCGGCCAGCAGCGGGACATGGGCCTGTTTGCCCGCGGCGTATGTGTCCGGTACCGGCTCAGTCAGCAGCTTGCCGTCGACGAAGGGCCAAAAGCCGCCCTTCTTGCTTTTAGCCGCATCCAGGACCTTGTCCGTCGGCAGCGCACGCAGTTCCGCCAGTGTAGTCACCCCCACCGAAGCAACCCACTCCGCATCTTGTTTTTCGCGCACTTCCAGTGCGTCGGTTGGTACCGCATCGCCGAAGGCCGCGCCACTCTCGCCGATAGCCTTTTGGAAGAGGCCGCGGGCCGCCGGAGAGGCCATCAGCGTGCTGACGGCAAAGGAGCCGGCGCTCTCGCCGAAGATGGTCACGTTCTCCGGATCGCCGCCGAAGTTCTTAATATTGGCCTTGACCCATTGCAAGGCGGAGATCATGTCGAGCAGGCTGTAGTTGCCCGCCGCGCCGTTGGCCTCTTTCGCCAGGTCAGAAGTGGCGAGAAAGCCAAAGACGCCCAGCCGGTAGTTGATGGTGACCAGCACCACACCCTTGAGGGGCAAAAAGTCGCCGTTATGCCGCGGCTCAGAGGCAGAGCCTCCGGAGTAGCCGCCGCCGTGAATCCAGAACATCACCGGCAGCTTGCTCTTGACCTTGGCGTCAGCGGGCGCATAGACGTTCAGGAAGAGGCAGTCCTCGCTGTTCACGCTGTCCTGAAAGATCATGTCGTCAAAGACATGGCCTTGGGCGCAATGGGCGCCGAATTTGGACGCATCGCGCGCGCCCTTCCACGTGGCTGCCGGTTGGGGCGCTTTCCAGCGCAGGTCGCCCACCGGAGCGGCCGCGTAGGGTAGGCCGAGAAAGGCCTTGACCTTGCCGTCGTTGAGGGTCTTGCCCTGTGCCTTGCCTTGTTCAGTCTTCACCGTCAGTGGGTCGGCTTGCAGCCGGGCAGACAGCCCTGCCACGAGTCCCGCAATTGCCAACGTACACACTGTTTTCATTCCAAATCGCATAATTCAAGCCTCCGCACAACATTGTAGGATGACGTGCCGGCGGGGGTGCGAGTTTCAAAGGCTGCGGCGGGCAACTGCGCTCACTTCGCAAGGACATCAATCGCAGCGGTCATCGTCCTGGGCGGCATGCAGGCGTGATTATCGCAGGCCTGATAGCGGAGCCGGGCCTCGACCAGATGATCGCCGGGTGTGGCTACGATGCGCGCCTGAATGATGAACTCGCCGGTGTAGACGCTGAGTTTTGTCTTGGGGTCGAGGGGCAGCGTAAAATCCGTGCCGGGCGGGTAGATGGCGCCTTCGAGGCGCACACCGGAGCCATCGGGAATCGAGAGGGTGGTGGGGATGAGTTCGTCTTCGCTGGGCGTGTGGGAGTTGATGTGCAGTCCCGGCGCGATGCGGAAGTGCAGCGTGACCGTGGTGGCCTTGCCGGCGGGAACGGTGACCTGCTCGGGGTAGAGGTACTCGACGGCAGCGGGCTTTTCAGCGGAGCGCTCAGCCCCATCGACCAGCGATCTCTGGCCTGACGCCAGCGCGGAGGCCAGCGCCAGGGCCGCCGCAACAGCAATGCATATTCCAGATTTAGCTACAATCATCAATCTGTCCTTATACTCCTGACTAACTCAGCTAACCCCGCTAACTTCGTTAATCCCCCAGCGCCTTCTTGATGTTAGCTTCGATCTCCGCCTTTGAGGTCAGTCCCAGTTGCGCGGCTACGACGATTCCATTGCGGTCCACAAAAAAGGAGGTGGGCAGTTCGTCCAGGCCGCCGTAGGGCTGGCTGATCGAGTCGCCGTCAATCAACACCGGGTAGGGCATCTGCATCTTCTGGACGAAGCGGGCGATCTCCTTCTTTTCATCGCTCAACTTCCCAGGGTCTCCGCGGTCGATGTCGTCCGCGGAGATGCCCAGAACCTCAAAGCCCTGCGCCGCGTATTGGTTGCGCAACTCGATCAGCCATGGGGTCTCGATCTTGCACGGCGCGCACCAGGTAGCCCAGAAGTTGATCAGCACCGCCTTGCCCTTGTAGCTGGCCAGCGAGCGCTTCTCTCCGCTGAGGTCTTCGAGCGTGAACTGCGGCGCGGGTTTGCCCTGGAGCGGGGTGACGTACTGCGGCGCTCCGCCAGTGGGGCTGGCCACCATTTCACCCTGCGGCGACCTGGCCAGCAGTCGCTCGCGAGTCTGCTTGCGGTATTCGAAGTTAGCCCAGCCGGCCCACGCAAAAGCGGCCAGGATGAAGAGAACAGTGGTTACGACGAGGGTGTTGCGCTTCACGGGGAATGACCTCTTGACTTATTGTACGAGCCACCTGCTGTGGGGCCAACCACCTGCGGTGGGGCCAACTGCCGCTGCGCGGCCACAGTGATAGGTATTACCAACTACATGCGGTCACAGTGTAGGGTAGAAGCTGTTACCATCAATAACCGATGAGCGAAGAAGGAATTCAGCCTAACCAAACCGATCGTGAAGCAGCCCGCACCCTTGCTCCGGCAGCGTTGGTGCGCACCGAGGCGGCAGCGCTGGAAGCCTTGGCAGCGCGCCTTGAAGGCTCAATGGCCGCCGGCTTCGACCGGGCCGTCGAGCTGATTCTGCGCTGCGGCGAAGAGCGCGGACGGGTGGTCGTGACCGGCATGGGCAAGAGCGGGATTATTGCGCAGAAGATCGCCGCCACGCTCAGTTCCACCGGCTCGCCGGCCTTGTTTCTGCACCCGGCCGAGGCGGTGCATGGCGACCTGGGCGTGCTGATGCCGGGCGACGTGGTGGTGGCGCTCTCGGCCAGCGGCGAGACCGAGGAGATTCTGCGCCTGCTGGCTATGCTCAAGCGCAAGGGCGACTCTCTGATCAGCCTCTGCTGCCGTCTGGATTCGACTCTGGCGCGGGCCAGCGATGTGGCTCTGGATTGCGGCGTGGAGCGCGAGGCCTGTGGGCTGAACCTCGCGCCGACGGCCTCGACCACCTCGATGCTGGCGCTGGGCGACGCGCTGGCCATCGCGGTGAGCCTGCGCAAGGGCTTTCGCGCGGAGGATTTTGCGGAACTGCATCCCGGCGGCAAGCTGGGCAAGCGGCTGGCCAAGGTTCGTAACCTGATGCACGCGGGCAATGCCGTACCCGTGGTCAGTCCTGCCACGCCCATGACCGACGTGATCTACGAAATGTCGTCGAAGAAACTGGGCGTGACAACCGTGCAGGAGGAGGGCCGTCTGCGCGGCGTGATCAGCGACGGCGATCTGCGGCGGCTGCTCGAGCGCGAAGGCGGCGCGGCGCTCAGCCGCACGGCCGGCGAAGCGATGAACGCCCATCCCCGCACCATCGCCGCCGAGGAGTTGGCCGCCACGGCGCTGGCGATCCTGGAGGAGCGCAAGATTACCTCGCTGGTGGTGGTGGATGCGGCGGGGACCGTCGAAGGCGTGCTCCATCTGCATGATCTGTGGGGTGTGGAGTTGATATAAAAAACAGGGAACAGGGAACAGAACGAATTGAGGAGGTTTTATGCCCATTGAATTCAAACAAATCGTCTATAAGACGCTCAACAGTCGGCAACAGGAGACATATAACTTCCAAAAAGTCTCCGCTGTCCTAGCCGATTTTGGCTACCTTACCATCCGACTTAGCGACGACTGGAACGGAGCGGATTTCATCGCGCAGCACTTCAAAACAAAGTTGTTTCTGAAGGTTCAACTTAAGAGTCGGTTGACTTTCGACAAGAAATATCACGATAAAGATCTATACATTTGCTTCAGGGATGGCGATCACGGTCTTTGGTATATGTACAACCATGCCGACTTGCTTGAGCAGGTATTGTCAAAAGGACTAATAGGGGGAACGAAGACCTGGGAGTTGGACAAGCCTTATCATTACCCAACTCTTTCGGACGATATGAAGAAACTGTTGTGGCCATATCGCATTCCCACAGACTAAAATGACAATTGAACGAACAGTTGAATTACAACAGCACTTTAAATCCTGGATATATCTAATTAGACCTGTGCAAAGCATTCCTCAGGGGCTAAAGCCCAACCCATTTTATGTTGCTCTTGCGGCACGACTAAAGTCGTGCCCTGACGCTTCATGCTTTTCGGAATCAGATTTCCGTGGTCTTTAATGCCGTGTCCTTTTAATGTCGGTTTGTACGACAGACTCAAGCATCGTCGCCTCCGCTCCGCCGTCTACAATCAGAAGAGATGGCCGACACGCTTTATCTGAGTCTGTGGTACCCCAATCTGCGCCTTGCCGAGCTTCCCCGCAAGCTGAAGGCGGTGCTGAGCGCCTTTGCCGCGCATGGCGGCGAGGCGAGCGTCTATTCGGCGACGGTCTGGCCGATCAATTGGAATGAGTCGCCGGTCTTTCAGCAGGTCTATGGCCGGAGAATCGGAGCGGGCAGCGAGGAAACCGGCAAATTGGGCGCGGAGCCGGGCTTTGCCGTCGAAGAGGCGCTGGAGTTGCTGCACGACGACTTCGCCTATGAGTTCCAGATTGGCTGGAGCCTGTGGGAGCTGGAGACGGGCGCCAGCCTCGATCCGCGCTGGACGCGGGAGCTGCGGCTGGTGCGGGTGACGGGCTTTGGGCCGCTCTTTGACGAGGGCGCCTACGAGGCCGACGGGCACATCCGAGTAGACTTCGGTTCGGATGCGCCTTTTCTGGAAGAGGATTTGGAGCTGGACTCGGTTGCCGCCCGGCACGTGGAAGAGAATGTGCGCCAATTGGTCGAGTTGACCGCGGCCGTCGAGAAGGCTTCGGGAGCGACGGCGCGCCTGTTGTGGAGCGAGTTGGGCGAGAGCCTTGCGCAGCGGCTGGCGGCCCGGCTCAGGGGGGCGAACTGACCGTGCGACTGACCATTGAGCGACTGCGGACGCTGGTGCTGGCAGCGGGAGTTCTGCTGGTGGCGGCGCTGGTGGTCTTTCTGGCCGTGGGCAAGTGGAAGAATCCCTTCAACCGCAGCGACCTGCCCCAGCGGCTGGGGATTGAAATCCAATCGGATTCCGGAGGCGTCACCTATACGCAGGCGCGCGGCGGCCACAAACAGATCGAACTCCATGCCTCGAAAGCTGTGGAACTGAAGGACAAACACCTACTGCTGCACGACGTGAAGATCGAGCTGTACGGCGAAGACGGCAACCGCGTGGACCGCATCGAAGGCGCCGAGTTCGAGTACGACCAGAAGGCAGGCACGGCCATCGCCGCCGGTCCGGTCGAGATAACGGTAATGCGGCCTAGCGTTGCGCCGGCGATTGCGCCCAAAGTGGCGACTGGAGAGGTGGTGGGCGACAAGCGGAAAGGCGCTCCGGTGGCCTCGGTGGCCGAAGCCGCGGCGCGGGGCCAGATTCATGTGAAGACCAGCGGCCTCACCTTCGACCAGAAGAGCGGAGTGGCGACAACCAGCCAGCGCGTGGTTTTTTCCATGGTGCAGGGAGCGGGCAGCTCGATGGGCGCCACGTACGACTCGCAGAATGGCCTGTTGGTGCTGGAGCGGGCGGTGGAGTTGACCACTCAGCGCGGCGCGGAGACGGTCCAGATTTACGCACAGCACGCGGAGTTCGAGCGCGGGAGCCTACTCTGCCGCCTGCGCGCTGCCAACGCCGATTATCAGGGCGGGGAAGCGATGGCCGGAGACGCTACGATCCTCTTCCGCGAAGATGGATCGGCGGTGCGGCTGGATGCGATGAACGGATTTACGCTGGCCACCGCGACCGGCGGCCATCTGACGGCATCCACCGGCATGATGGATTTTGATGAGCACAACCTGCCTCGCCACGGACGCTTGCAGGGCGGAGTGGCGATGGACTCGACGAGTGATTCAGAGAACGGAGAGTGGCATCGGCAGTTGCACGGGGCGGCGCCACAGGCGGAGCTGGAATTCACCGCGCAGGGTAAATTGCGCCACGCGCGTCTGGAGTTGGGCGTGGCCATGGACAGCGTCGAGCAGGGTGAGCAGGCCGGTCAGCCGCAGCGGCTGAACCGCCACTGGCGTTCGCCGATTGCCGACATGGAGTTTCGCGATTCCGGCCATGGGCAGATCGAGCCTTCTAAGATCCGCGGGACGGGCGGCGTAGTGATTACAGGCGAGAGCCAGCGCGGCAATGCTGCGGCTGCGCCCTTCCGGCTTTTAGCCGACGAAGTGACGGGCGCGTTTGGTCCGGCTTCCGTGCTGACAGCGATGAACGGAGTCGGCCACGCGAGCATCGAGGAGACCGCCGAGACGGGAGCACGGCAGACGACGGCAGGCGACCGGCTCGAAGCCCATTTCGCGGCTCCGTCCAGATCAGGAGTAAAGCCCGGGCAGGGCGGCGAGGCGCAGATTCAAACGGCTACAGTCGAGGGTCATGTGGTGCTGACACAAACACCGGCGGCCAAGCCGGGAACGCCTCCGCCGGCCACGCTGCGGGCTACTTCAGGCCGCACCGACTATGCGAGCGCGGGCGAGTGGCTTCATCTGACCGTGAATCCACGCATCGAAGACGGCGCTCTGCAGCTTACCGCCGACAAGGTGGACGTTTCGCGGGTCTCGGGCGATGCCTTTGCGCACGGCAATGTGAAGGCGAGCTGGATCAATGACAGCGCCGCAGGCAGCGGCCAGCAGGGAAGGCCCGCGGGCGGCGTAGCTCTGGGCGGGCAGGGTCCAGCGCATATCGTTGCCGCCGAGGCGCAGTTGCATCAGGCGACCGGAGAGGCCACCTTCCGAGGCCAGGCGAGACTCTGGCAGCAGGCCAACTCGGTAGCCGCGCCGGTGATTGTGCTGGACCGGGAGCGGCAGACGCTGGTAGCGCGTACAATGGATGCGGCTGAGCCGGTGCGGGTCGTGTTGCTGAGCGCGGCTGAATCCGTATTCGGCTCGGCGCCGGGCAAAGACACAGGCAAGGCTAATCAGCCTTCCGTGATCAGGGTGCGCGGGGGCGATCTGAAGTACTCCGACGCCGAGCGCAGGGCGGTGATGCGCTCGGGCGTACTGGGCAAAGTGGCGGCTGAAACCGGAACGGCAACCTCGTCGTCTGATGAAATAGAGGTCGTGCTGCGACTGGCGGGCAAAACTGCGAGCGAGGACGGCGGACAGGCGCAGGTGGACCATATGACGGCCCGCGGCCATGTGGTATTGATCTCTCAAGGCAGGCGTGGAACTGGCGAACAATTGGTCTACACCGGCGCTACGGGTGAGTACGTCCTGACCGGCACGGCGGCCGTGCCGCCCAGGATGAGCGATCCGGCGCGGGGAACGGTGACCGGCGAGGCTTTGATCTTCCATAGCGGCGATGACAGTGTTAGGGTTGAGGGTGGTGGTAAGAAAACGGTTACTGAAACGACGGCGCCGAAGTGAGGGGCCATCTTTTCTTGAAGAAATGGGCCCTGAATCGACAGGCGGGGCAATGAATACGCCGGTCGAGAGATTCTAATTTTCAACGCGCGTGCACAAGCGGCACAGAGGAGTGATCGAAATGCATTCATGTTATTCAAACAGACGGCGCTGTTTCCTGGCGTTGTTTTCACTTTTGGCAGGCTCTACGCTTGCCGTTTCCGCGCAGGCGCCGACCTCACTGTCGGCTGCCGCTGCGCATAGTTCCGATGCTACGGAGAGTCTCAACATATTGGCTCATCGTATCCTCAACACGGGGACCAAGACGAGCGGCCTGAAAGCGGAGGGTCTCAAGCCATGGCACATGAAGGTTGACCTTCAGATTCCGAAGATGGGGAAGTCGAAGCCGGACAGCGCAACACTGGAGGTGTGGTCGATGGGGCCGTACCAGTGGAAGCGCGTTTATGCAAGCAAGGAGACGGACTACGACGGCTCGGAGTGGAGCGTCTCGCGCTTTGAACAATATCGCACCAAGCCCAACGGCAGTGGCTTTGATCCAGGCTTTGATCCATCGACCATCGGCTCCAGCACGGCGCGTCCGGTCATCGATCCGCTTTATCTGGCGGGCAACATTCAGCCAAACTATGAAATGACGATCATGACCACCTCCCTGGATGGGGCGGCGCTGAAGTGCGTCCTGGTAGAGAATCCATCCGATTATGACGTTGACCAGACAAACCCCGATAATCGGTTTCCGACAGTGTGTATTGACAACGATCTGAATGTGCGGGCGGTTTCGGCCTCCGATACCGCTGTGAAGTATAGCGACTTTCAGCCCTTTCAGAATCGTTCCATTGCCCGCGATGAGAAGGTCCTGGTCAATGGTGCGCTGATTGCGGAGTCGAAGGTGACCTTGCTGGAGGAGTGGGCAGGCGCCGATACCGCGCTGTTGAAGCCTGGTAAAGGCACTGTCTCAGAGCCGTACCGGCTCGAACCGGGAATGCCTCAACCGGAATCCGTGCATGAAGTGGGATTCCCGCCTCCGTCCAAAAATTCGACTTCGTTTGGGAAGGGCAGCCAATACTTTAGCGGTATCATCACGGTTCCCATCGTGATCAAAAAGGACGGCAGCGTGAAGGTGATTACGAGGGGGATTGTTCCTCCGGCCCCGACATTGAAGGATGCCGTGGAGGACGCTATCAACCAATGGAAGTACAAGCCGTACGTTATAGACGGACAGCCGGTCGAGGTGGGCTATACGGTAATGTACAACCTGGACAAGCCGTTTGTCCCTTCCTATAACCGCCCCAAGGCCAAGCCGGCTGCTGCCGCGCCAAAGCAATAATCCCTTCTCTTGCGGGGAAGCCGTGAGAGCGGCTTCCTCGCAAACAGTTCTTCCATCCCAAAGATATCTTCGTTAGAGAGTGAAGGGCCGAGATGAGTTGTGCGGCATCCTCACAGTGGCGCTTCCAAAGAAGTGAACAGAAGATCATGCGTTTTCATGCCCAGGGTGATAGATTGATTTGTTGACGTATGGACGGGATGCCCACTCGATGGAAACACTGATCGCCGAGGGAATCGGCAAGAGCTACAAGGGACGGCAGGTGGTCCGCGGGGTGGACCTGAAAATCTCGCGCGGCGAGGTGGTGGGCCTGCTGGGGCCGAACGGCGCCGGCAAGACCACGATTTTTTACATCATCGTGGGACTGGTGCAGCCGGAGACTGGGCGCGTGCTGGTGGACTTAACCGAGATCACGCAGTTGCCGATGTATCTGCGCGCGCGCAACTTCGGCATCAGCTACCTGCCCCAGGAGCCTTCGGTCTTTCGCAAGCTGACCGTCGAGGAGAACATCCAGGCGGTGCTGGAGGCGCAGCCGTTGGGCAGCCGGGAGCGGCGGGTGCGGACCGAGCGGCTGATCCACCAGTTGAATCTGGGCCACATTCGCACCACGCGGGGCTACGCGCTTTCCGGCGGCGAGCGGCGCCGGGTGGAGATTGCGCGCTCGCTGTGCATCCAGCCCAACTTCATCCTGCTCGACGAGCCGTTCAGCGGCATCGACCCCATCGCCGTGCTGGAGCTGCAAAAGATCATCTTCGATTTGAAGGCCGGCGGCATCGGCGTGCTGATCACCGACCACAATGTGCGCGAGACCTTGAGCGTAACCGACCGGGCCTATATCATCGCCGAAGGGAGAATATTCCGCGCCGGCACGCCGCACGAGCTGGGCAACGACGTGGAGGTTCGGCGGGTTTATCTGGGCGAGGGATTCAAGCTGGGTTGATGCGAGCAGTAGCTGGGCAAGGACTGAAGAGCGGTTGATGGCAATTCGGTTCAAGTCAATGCCCCTGCAGTGCAAAGATTCGCTACAATTCCAGACAAAGATTTCCGGATTGAATGCCGCCCAATCCGGAACGGTTGGCACGGCTTGCGGCATTTTAACCTTTAGCTTTTTTCTCACCCCAGTACACTAACGGTGAGTCGAATCGGGAATGGGTCCCTCTTATGGCGCTTCTGCAACCCAAATTGAGCCTGAAGGTCGCACAACGCCAGATCCTGACTCCGGGTCTGATGCAGATGGTGAGCGTTCTTGCGCTCAACAAGCTCGAGCTTCAGGAGATGATCGATGCCGAGTTGGTGGAGAATCCCGTCCTGGAGGAAATTGACGAGACGGTTCCGATGCTGGATGAGGTTGCGGGCCGGGAGGTGCGCCTGGAACGCGGGGCTGAGGAGCGCGAGATCGTGGAGCCGGCGGACATACCCAAGGACTCCTTCAACGAAATCGACTTCGGATCGTACTTTCAGGACTACCTGGACCCCGGTTATCGCACACAGCCGGAGTATGAAGAGAACGAAAAGCCCTCGTTTGAGAACTTTCTCTCCCAGCCTACAACTCTGGCCGATCACTTGGCGTGGCAGTTGGGAGCTATGACCCTGGAGCCCAGCCTGCGCGAGGCGGTGGAGTTCATCATTGGCAATCTGGACGAGGATGGCTACCTGGCCGGCAGCGAAGCAGAACTGGCGGCGGCCTTCGGCAACGCTGAAGGGGAGCCGGAAAAGAAAGCGGCGCTTGAGCTGCTGCGGCGCGGCATCGACCTGGTGCAGCAGCTTGACCCGGCTGGCGTGGGTGCCCGCGATCTGCGCGAATGCCTGCTGATTCAGATTGCCGCCCAGCAGCATGAGTTTGCCCTGTTGTTTGCCCGGCACTCGGCCGAACCGGCCGAGTCGGAGGAGAATTCTAATCGCAGCTTCCGCGCCGAGGCCGAGGCCCAGCTTGAGGAGCGGCGGCGCAGCATGGAAGTGGCGGTGCTGATTGCGGACCGGCACCTGCATCTGCTGCAGAAGCGGGACGTGAAGGATCTGGCGCGGGCGGCACAGATTACTCCCAACGAAGCGCATAGCGGGATTGAGTATATCCGCACCCTTGATCCCCGGCCCGGCCGCCAGTACAACCGCGAACAATCGCGTTTGATCGAGCCGGACGTGGTCTTCATCAAGCGCGGAACCGAGTGGGTGGTCTCGATGAACGAGGAGGACATGCCCAGTCTGCGGCTCAGCCGCCGCTACCGGCAGATGCTCACCGCCGAGGGCACCGACAAAGAGGTGAAGGACTACGTGAAGGAGCGCTTCCGCTCGGCGCTGCAACTGATGCGCAACATCGCCCAGCGCAAGAGCACGATTCTGCGGACCTGCGAAGTGATTGTCCGCCGCCAGCAAGATTTTCTCGAGTCGGGCATCGAGGCTCTGCGGCCGATGATGATCAAGGAGGTGGCCGAGGAGATCGGCGTTCACCCCTCGACGGTGAGCCGCGCGGTGGCCAACAAGTACGCGCACACTCCGCAAGGAGTGATCGAGCTCCGCTTCTTCTTCTCCGAGGGGTCGAACGGGCCGGAGGGCGCCGACACGCCGCTGCTGGTGCTCAAGCGCAAGGTCCGCAAGCTGATCGAGGACGAGGATATGCGCCATCCGCTTACCGACGACCTGCTGGCCGCCATGCTCCAATCCCAGGGCATTCAGCTGACCCGCCGCACCGTGGCCAAGTACCGCGAGGATATGAATATTCCCAGCACCCACCAGCGCCGCCGCCGCGAGGGGTGACGACAATTCTCAGTTCTCAGTTCTCAGTTCTCAGTTCTCAGTTCTCAGTTCTCAGTTCTCAGTTCTCAGTTGAATTCTTCTCGAGTTTGGCGGATTGTCAAGCACTTTCTCATTGATTTCAATCTGATGTTGGAAAGCAACTCAGTTTAATTGCTGAGAACTGAAAACTGACAACTGAGAACTTATCGTATAGAATCCGAAGTTCTCCAGTCTTTTCATTGGCTGCGAGAAGATCAAGAAGCGGAGGCTGACCATGGAAGTGGAGTACACCGCCAGGCAAGTGAGAATCTCCAAGGCGCTGCGCGCGCAGGCCGAAGAGGGGATGGAACGGATTGCCCGCATTCTGGGCAAGAGCGCGCGCGCCAGCGTTACGTTCAGCGCGCAGAAGCGTCAACTGATCGTCGAGGTGACGATCCAGGCCCGGTTGCAGACCATCGCAGCCACGGGCAAGGCCGACACGATGGAGTCGGCGCTGCGTCTTGCCCTGGAGCACGCCGAAAGCCAGGCGCGCCGTCACCGCGACCGGCGGATGACGAGCAAACGGCTGCCGACGGAAGAGAAGGTGCTTACCGCGCCTCCGGTCTCCCGGCCCAAAGCTCGTGCCGCCCAGCAGGATGCGGAGCCTGCGGAGGCCAAACCTGCTCGTGCCCGCAAGAAGGCCAGCACAGTGATCGCCGTGCACTCCTTCCCGGCGGGCAAGACGGTCGTCGAACCGCACATCGTCTCCGCCAGCGAGGCCATTGCCTTGAAGCCCATGACCATCGAGGAGGCAGTCAAAGAGGCCGAGTTCCGCGACCGCGACCTGCTGATCTTCCGCAATCTCACTGGAGAACAGTATGTGCTTCATCGCCGCCGCGACGGCCAGATGGAGCTGGTGGAGCTTCCCTAGAGGATCGCACGCTTGAATCTTTCGTAAAACTCGGACTCCGCCCGGCAGCGGCTGGCAGAGGATGTGCTCGCCAACCTTTCTGAGACTGTGGTTGTCGAGTGCGGCAGTTGGGCAATTGGAAGGTTGCGCCCGAAGCGTGAATCGGGCATTGCCGCTTTTCCACAGGCAGACAAAATTGACATCAATTTTCGGTTTTCAGTGTACGATGTGGCCATGGCTTCTACTTCACAGCCCGCGAATCAAGTTGCCTCGACGCGTTCGGAGGCCAAGCCATGCAAGGATCTGGTCATCGTCACGGGTATCTCCGGCTCCGGCAAGGCTTCGGCGCTCAAGGCCTTCGAGGATCTGGGCTATCACTGCGTGGACAATCTGCCCCTGGAGCTGCTGCCTGATTTTGCCACGCTGGTGGAAAAATCCTCCGATACGGAACGAGCGGCGATCGTGGTCGATGTCCGCGAGGGCCAGACCCTGGATCGCCTTCCGGAGATTCTCAAAGGCGTGAAAAAACTTTTGTGCACGCGGGTGGTCTTTCTGGACGCGCAGGACGCGGTGCTGGTGCAGCGCTACTCCGAGACCCGGCGGCCGCATCCACTGGGACGGCAAGAGACGGTCTCGCGCTCTATCGTCGAGGAGCGGCAACTGCTGGACCCTATCCGCAACGTCGCCGACACGCTGATCGACACCTCGAATTACAACGTGCATGAGTTGCGCGCCCAGATTCAGGCCCGCTTTGGCCAGGAAGAGGAGACGAAGCGCCTGCTGGTCAGTTGCCTGAGCTTCGGCTTCAAGAACGGCGTTCCGCTGGATGCGGATATGGTCTTCGACGTGCGCTTCCTGCCCAATCCGCATTTTGTGCCGGAGTTTCGCAAACTGACCGGCCTCGACCCCAAGGTAGCTGCCTATGTGCGCGGCTTTCCGCAGACGGTGGAGTTTCTTAATCGTGTCACGGACCTGTTGCTTTATCTTCTGCCGCATTATGTGGAGGAGGGCAAGAGCTACCTGACCGTGGCCTTCGGCTGCACCGGCGGCCAGCACCGCAGCGTGATGATGGTCGAGGAGATCACCGCGGAGCTGAAGCGCGCCGGCTATGAGGTGAAGGCTCTGCACCGGGATACGCCGCGGTGAGCGACAATCTCATTCTGATTACGCTGCTGGTCAAGCTGGGCGTGGTGGCCTCGGTGGCCAGCGTGCTGGCGCGGGTCACCACCTTCCGGCGGCTCTTCTTTGCCGAGCAGCGCCGGCCCCGGCAGACCCTGGCGCTGCTGGCATTCTTTCTGGTTCCGCTGACGCTGGGCGTGTGGATTCGCATCGCGGTGCCCAACTTCCTGGCGGCGGACATCTCCTTTACCACGGTAATCCTGCTGGGCCTGCTGTTAGGGCCGGAATGGGCGATGCTGGGCGGGCTGGCGCTGGCGGCGCCAGCCGTCTATCACCACGAGTATCTGGCTCTGCCCTTCAATGCGGCTTTGGGCCTTGTGGCGGGAGTGCTGGGCCGCTTTGTCGAGAAGGAGGAGATCTGGTCGTTCACGCCTTTCATTGACCTGAGCCTCTACCGCTGGGTGCGCCGCAACCTGCGCCAGCCGCGCATCGACCGCCAGTTCCTCATGCTCTTTCTCATCGTGGCGGCTGAGGCCTGCCGGGACTGGATCGCCCACGCCTATCCCCACCGGCTCTTTGCGCTCGTTGCCAGCCGGTTCTGGGTACAAGCGTTGGTGGGTTTGTGCGCGCCCATCAACGTGGGCATCGCGCTGAAGGTGTGGAATACGCTGCGCATCGAGATGAAGCTCGAAGAGCAGAAGCGGCTGCTGCTGGAAGCACGGCTCGATGCCCTGCAACGCCAGATCAATCCGCACTTTCTCTTCAACACGCTTAACTCCATCGCCTCGCTGGTGCGCGTCAAGCCGGAGCTGGCCCGGGAGATGATTGTGAAGCTGGGCAACATCCTTCGCGCGCTGCTCAAGGAACACGACAGTTACGTGCCGCTCAGTGAGGAACTGAGCTTTACCGACGACTATCTGGACATTGAAGTCGTCCGCTTCGGCGCCGACAAGCTGCGCGTGGAAAAGGAGATAGATCCGCGGACGCTGGGGGTTCTGGTGCCCAGCATTCTCCTCCAGCCGCTGATCGAAAACAGCATCAAGCACGGCCTGGAGCCGCGCCTGATGGGAGGAACGGTCACACTGCGTAGCCGCCTCGAAGGCGACCGAGTGTGCATCGAGGTGGCCGACGACGGCGTGGGCATGGGCAACCGGCCGGCTTCGGCGCTTCGCCGTTCGGGCGCGGGCATCGGCATGAAGAACGTGCGGGAGCGTCTCGAAGTCCTCTACGGGAACGAGGCCAAATTTAGCGTGGTCAGCAATCCGGGGCGCGGCACGTTGGTCTCGATTGAGATTCCAGCCAACCTGCCGGTGGCGCCTTAAGCAGGACTTTTGCTGGAAGCTGCTGCGTGCCGGCTTCCGATACGCGCGACCAGCCACTGTTCGTATTCGTCCTTGACGGTTACTCCTGGTTTTCTGGTCGCTCTGTTGGGCTGGGCGAGATGGCGGATCCACGCCTCGTTGTCTTCCGCGGTGGCTTCGGCGATGGCTACATGGACCGGGATTGCATTGACCGCGGCGGTGGCCGGAACCTTCTTCTTGATAACCTTCTTCTGTGTATTTCCGCGGAAAAGCCAATCGCGTTCAAAGATAGCCAGCATGACTACTCCAGCGCGAACAAATGTGAAAAATGGGATATGGCGGCTTCCCGCCCCGAAGGAAATGATGAGCACCAGACAGGCAGCGTGGGTCAACAGCGTTGAACCAATCGGAAGAGAGATGCCTGTTTCATGATCGGCGTCGATCACTAGCCAGGTAAGGAAGAGATGGTACGCGATAAGAATAAAAGCATAGTTGGCCCAAGCGCCTTCCGGCAGAAAGGAAGCCACGTAGTATCCGATAAAGACAGCGATCAGGAAAACAATCAGGTCTGCCGGCTTGACATATTTCACCAGCAATCTCACCAAGGACAAAATGCCCATATCTCCTCCGCGTCTCAACTTTCAAACAGAATTCAGTTGTATTAGTTTGTCCCGATCATAATTTCACTCTGCCCCATGCCTGTCAATCAAAATTTCGAACGCGCGATTGCACATTGATTTCCACGATCGTCATGTCCATCTGCGCGATGCACAGCCCCTCGCGGTATCCTCGAAGGATGGTGCGATTCACAGTGCTGGCGTCGGGGTCCAAGGGGAACGCTACGGTTCTCTCCGGCGGGCGGACGCGCATTCTAGTGGATTGCGGGCTGAGCTGCCGGGAGCTCTTCCGGCGGATGCGGCAGGTGGGCGAGGAGCCGGAGACGCTGGACGCCATCCTCATCACCCACGAGCACTCCGACCACGTTGGCGGGGTGGCCGTGACGGCGCGCAAGCTGGGCATTCCGGTGTACTTTACCGAGGGCACGCACCGCGCCTGGATGCGCTGGATTTCGCCGCGTCGGCAGATGACCTATGCCCAGTGGCTGGAGCGGATTCGCAAGCAGGCCACGGAGCGTCAGGCGGAGGCCGATGTGGCCGCCGAAGAAGGTGATCCTGACGAAGGCGATGTTGTCGAAGCTGCGGAGACCTCGCAGGAGGCTGCTGAGCCTGTCGAGCCGGTCAAGGCAAAAGACCCCACCTGGCTGCCCGCAGTCGAGTACTTCCAGGCCGGGGAGCCATTCGAGATCGGCGACATTGCCATCAGCTCCTTCACGATTCCTCACGACGCCGCCGACCCGGTGGGCTTTGTCTTCCAGGCCGAGGGGGTGCGGATAGGCTTCGCCACCGACCTCGGCTACATTCCCCCCAACGTCAAGGCGCAGCTCAAGGAACTGGACCTGCTGCTGCTGGAATCCAACCACGATCTGGAGATGCTGCGCGACGGCCCCTACCCCTGGGCGGTCAAGCAGCGGGTACTTTCGCGTGTAGGACACCTCTCCAACGAGGCGGCGGCGGAGTTTCTGGAGAAGGGTTACGACGGCCAGGCAGCCTATGTGATTCTTGCGCATCTCTCTGAAAGCAATAATCTTCCTGATCTTGCCAGGGTGACGGCCGAGCGCGCACTGATCGGCCGGGCGAGCCTGATGGCCAACCGTCTGCTACTGGCTGAGCAAAATGAACCACTTTTTCCTATTGACTTTTAATGACATACAGTACAATGGTAGAAGACGGGCATCACTCTGTACCAGGTTAGGTTGGCCGGGAAAGTGCCGAGGCGGAGGCCAAGGCGAGGCGGAGTTGATGGGGCGCCACCGAATTCAAGGACGGTGGAACAGCCACAGATTAAAGCCTTTCGGGCCACGTGAGCCGCGCGGGAACAAGGCGGCGGGACACATCCTTTGCAAAGTGAGTCGTTCATTCTATGATTAGAACCAGATGCACAGACAGAGTCGCAGGCGCCATCCTGGCAAGTTGGCGATATGACATCTCAGGGATCTCTCCGGAGATGCGCAAGGACTACGAGCAGCATTTTGCCGAATGCCCCCACTGCAGCGCGCGGCAGAACTTCCACCGCAGCTTGGATGTAACGCTTACCGTTCTCACCTCGACGGCGATCTTCTTCTTCCTCTTCGCACTGGCGGTTCTCAAGCACATCAAGCCGCTGGAACATATGGCCTTCAATGTCTTCGGCCTGGATGTTGCCGACACCTACCATATGCTCTTCTCAGCCGGCATTGCGGGGCTTTGCTTCTCGGTGATCGCACTGGCGCTGGTGCTGACAACCACGCCTGCGCCAACCTATCTGGGAGGCATTGCCGCCGAGCGGGTCCGGCTGATCGAAGAGCGGCTGCCGGAGGCCATCAAGGCGCTTCGTTCGCGCTAGAGTTGACACGAAATTCAAACCTCAGAGCCTCCCCGCGCGGGAGGCTCTTGTGCGTGCGGGGCAGATGGAGATTGCCTGAATGACAACCAGGACGGTAGCAGAACGGCGGCGGCTGCTGGGGCTCAAGGTGGGGGATGGGTTCACGCGGCATCCTTTCGACGAGGAGTTCGGGGTGCGGACCAGCGGTCTGGTTGCCGGGCGGCACTTGAAGAGCGGGCACCGCCATGACCGCCATGCAACGGCTTACTACGGTGTTGCGCCGTCGGTCTTCCGGGCGTTGGTGCGGCGCTGGCAGCGGAGCCGGCCGGCTGCGGTGATAGAGGAATTCAGCTTTATCGATGTGGGCGCGGGGATGGGGCGGGCGGTGCTGCTTGCGGCCGAGCTGCCTTTTCGCCAGGTGTTAGGAGTGGAACTCAATCCCACGCTGACGAGGATAGCCCGGAGGAATCTGACGGTTTGGCGAGCCTTGGGGCGCGCGCGGACGCCAATGAAAATCATCTCCGGCGATGCGGTGGAATTCCGGCTTCCGGCGGGACCGTGCCTGGCGTTTCTCTTCAATCCCTTTGGCGCTCCGGTGATGCGGAGGCTGCTGACGGCCTGGAGTAAAGCTCTCGCTGGGCGCCCTGCGTCGCTCGACATTCTGTATGTGAACAATGAGCTGGAGAGCGTGCTGGAGCGGCAACCGGGATTTGCGAGGCTGTTTTTGGGTCAGATCCGGCGCTCCCGAGCGGATGCGATTGCCGACCACAAGATCATGGCCAACCAGCCGGAGAGGGAGTATGCGTCCGCCAATTACGAGGACTGCTCGATCTGGCGCTGGGTGGGATAAAGCAGGGAACAGGGAATATGCCGGAGCTTGGGGGTAGAACTTTGAAGCAGCCGCATCTGATCCTCGGAATTGGAGAACTGCTGTGGGATCTAGTGCCGGAAGGGGCGTTTTTGAGCGGCGCGCAATTTTTTCTAACGCAACTTATCAGCAACCGACGGGTTATATCCCATGAAGGGGAACCCTGTTTTGTTGTTCGGGCAGGTCCACATCCATAACTGATATATTTGCTATGAAGTCAAGGAGGGGCGATGCGTCTGCGTGCTTTGGGGTTGATTGGGGTAATGGCAGCCTGGTGCTTTGCGACGGGCGTACAAGGGCAGACGGCGGCTCCCGTTGATAACCAGCCGGTGCCTGTGCTCAAGGTTAATGCCCGCGCCGTAGTAGTGGACGTGGTGGTAACCAGGGAGAACGGGGAGGCGGTGACGTCGCTTCACAAGGGAAACTTCAAAGTGATGGAGGAAGGGAAGGAGCAATCCATCGATTTTTTTGAAGAGCACACTGCAAAGACAATGCCGCCGGGCGCTCTTCCCCCGATGCCGAAGATGCCGCCCGATGTTTACACCAACGTTCCGCCGGTTCCGGAGAGCGATTCGGTGAACGTTCTTTTGCTGGATAGTCTGAACACACCCGTTCAGGACCAGAGCTATGTGCACAAGCAGATCATGGATTTCCTGAAGACGATGGAGCCGGGGACGCGGACGGCGATCTTCCTGCTGGGATCAAAGCTGCGCTTTGTGCAGGGGTTCACAACGGATACCTCGGTGCTGAGAGCGGCGCTGAACGACAAGAAGAATGGGCCGAAAACGGAAATCCTGCTGCGCACCCGCTCGGACAATGAGGAAGATGTAAGACAGATGAGTTCCATGACGACGATCGATGGACACGAGACTGCCGGGCTGGGGGCGATCATGGCTGCGAACCGTGAATCCCTCCAATTTGATTACTCCCGGAGGATTGAGATGACGCTGGAAGCGCTGGATTATCTGGCCCGCTATCTGGGGGGTGTGCCGGGGCGGAAGAACTTGATCTGGTTTGCCAGCTCATTTCCGGTGACCGTCTTTCCCAACGACGGGCAGATGGTGACACTGAACAACGACTTGCTCGTGCCGGCGAGAGAGATAAAGACGACCGCCGATTTGCTGACAGTCTCAAAGGTCGCGGTCTATCCCATCAGCGCGGGTGGAATGATGAACGATCATTGGCTTGAGGCTGACCAGGGTCTCTCCGGAAGGGAGAGCGGTCTTGCGCAAGGTAGAAGCCTTATGGGCGATGCCGCGGGACGTACCGACAATATGGCGGCGATGGAGCAATTGGCATCCGATACCGGCGGCAAGGCTTTCTTCAATACCAATGACCTGAATAAGTCGATTAAACGCGCAATCGACGATGGCGCGAACTACTACACGCTGGCCTATACGCCGACCAACGGCAAGCTGGACGGCTTCTACCGGCGGATCGAAGTGAAGGTGAGCGCCACGGGCAAATACAAGCTGGCCTACAGGCACGGCTATAATGCCGACGATATGAAGACGGCCGAGGCCATGCCCCAATCCGATCCGCTGCGGCCGCTGCTGAAATTCGGGCTGCCAGACTCCACCCAGCTTCTCTACGCAGTACGCGTGGCGCCAGCCGCGCAGCAGCCCGCGCCGAATGCCATACGGGCCGGAAAGAACCCCGCGCTGACAGGCCCAGTGACGCGTTACGCACTGGACTTCATGATTCGCTGGACGGACGTGGCCTTCGATCTGAGGCCGGACGGCACACACCACGGCAGAATTCAAATGGCGCTGCAGGCCTACGACCGGGACGGAAAAGCCGTGAACTGGGAGGGCGGCTCTATGGATATGAATGTGAAGCCCGACACCTGGACCGCGATTCAAAAATCCGGCATTCCCGCGCACATGGAGGTCGACCTGCCCAATGAGGAAATCTATCTGAATACCGGAGTCTACGACTGGGGGTCGAACAAGGCGGGAACGATGGAGATTCCGCTAAGTCCTTCCAATGCGGCAACCGGGCAGAGCGCGCCGCCCACGCCGGGGGCGAAGTGAGCCGGAAGATCTGAATCCAATCCAAGCGGGAGAACTCCAGGCTGCCCGGGGATAGATATTGGCGCGGGGGATGCATACACCGCGGCCAAGATCCACTGCCTGCCTGAATCGAATGTGCGGGTCTTAGAAAACGTTCTCCCCTTGTCACCTATGTCGGTTTTCTATAGTCTCTACTCTGTATGCGAAAACTATTCTTCTCTCTTGCTCTGCTCGCCGCATCACTGTTGCCCGTAAGCCTGATTGCCCAAACGCCCTCACTTACTATTCAGGTGGATCATCCCACAGCTCAGGTCAGTCCCATGCTCTATGGGCTGATGACCGAGGAGATCAACTTCTCCTATGACGGCGGAATATACCCGGAGCTGGTGCGCGACCGCGCCATCGGCCACGGCTGGGGGGCGCTTACCCACTGGACGATGGTGGCGCGGGGAAACTCCGCGGTGACGATCTCCGAAGACGAAACGACAGGCCCCAGCGAGGCTCTGCCGCGCAGCATTAAGGTCAGCGTGACGTCGGCGACGGAGGCCGCGCCCGCCGGACTCCAGAATGACGGCTACTGGGGCATTCCCGTTCGTCCACAGGCAACCTATACCGGCTCCTTCTACGCCAAATCCGACAGCCCCAGCCTCCCGGTCACCGTGAGCCTGGTAAACGATGAGACAGGCGTTGCCGCGGCGACGGCGACGATTGCGGGAGTAACGAGCGAGTGGAAGCAATACAGTTTTACGCTCAAGACCGGGGAGCTTCCGGTTACGGCGAACAACCACCTGATCCTGACCATTCCGCGCCCCGCGACTCTCTGGCTCAACCTGGTTTCGCTCTTTCCGCCCACCTATCAGGCCCGCCCCCTGGGTAACCGTATCGACCTGATGGAGAAGCTGGCGGCGATGCATCCGAAGTTTCTGCGCCTGCCGGGCGGCAACTACCTGGAGGGCAACCACATTAGCGAGCGCTTCGACTGGAAGACGACCATCGGCCCCTGGGTGGATCGGCCGACGCATCCCGGCGCGTGGGGCTATCGCTCCTCGGACGGCATGGGATTGCTGGAGTTCCTGGAGTGGTGCGAGGACTTGAAGATTGAGCCGGTGCTGGCGGTTTATGCCGGATATTCGATGGCGCAGGAGCATGTGGAGCCAGGTCCGGCCCTGAAGCCTTATATAGAGGACGCTCTGGACGAGATCGAATACGTGACCGGCGGCCCGGAGACAAAGTGGGGCGCAGAGCGCATCAGGAACGGCCACGCCGCGCCCTTCCCGCTACACTATGTGGAAGTCGGCAACGAGGATTGGTTCGACCGATCCGGCTCCTATGACGGCCGCTTTGCGCAGTACTTTAAGGCGATCAAGCAGCGCTATCCGCAGCTACAGGTGATTGCCACTGCGAAAGTGAAAAGCGTGACGCCGGATGTGCTGGATGAGCACTTTTATATGTCCGCTCAGGAGTCGTTAACCGACGCCGGCCACTATGACAAAGCCGACCGCAAGGGGCCGAAGATTTTTGTGGGCGAGTGGGCGACGCGCGAGGCCGAACCCACGCCCAACCTGGAAGCGGCGCTGGGCGACGCGGCCTGGATGACCGGCATGGAGCGCAACGCCGACCTGATTGTGATGGCCTGCTACGCGCCTCTGTTTGTGAATGTGAATCCGGGCGGGATGCAATGGGCGACGGACCTGATTGGCTATGACGTGCTCTCCAGCTACGGTTCGCCCAGCTATTGGGCGCAGGTGCTCTTCGGCAAGTACCTAGGTACGGAGGCGGTAGCTGCAACGCTTACCAACGCCGGATCGCGAGTCTTTGTCTCGGCCACGCGCAACGAGAAGCGGCGCAAGCTCTTCGTCAAGGTGGTGAATGCTACGTCGGATGAGGCGCCGTTGAGCATCGCATTGGAGGGCATAGGGCAGGTGAAGCGCGATGCCATGCTGATCACGTTGAGCGGCAAGACGCCCAATGCCACCAACAGCATCACGCATCCCGATGCGGTTGTGCCGGTCGAGCACAGGATTGAAGTCGCCGGACCGAAGTTCGAGGAGAAGTTCGCGCCCTACTCGATCAATGTTCTGGAGTTGAGCTACTAAAACATCGCCAGCACTCCCAGCGCAAACCCCGCCGCGCTGGCGGTTGATAAGAAGTTCACCGCATCGTTGTTCAGCCAGCCGCGCCGTTCGAGGGTAGCCCCCAGCAGGCTATCGAAGAACAACCCGAAAACCGCGCCCGCGCAACTGATCCAGAAGATGGTCCGGCCGCCGCCCAGCGCCAGGCTTCCGGCAGCCGCGACAAGAACGGCAGCGGCCACGCCAGCCAGCGTGCCGATGAGGCTGACTCCGCCGTCGGTCCCCGGCTCGACCAGCCGCAGCGTTGTCAGCATGCGTGGCCGCCCACCCAGCACCTGCCCTACCTCCGAGGAGACCGTATCAGCCGCTGCTTCCGCCAGCGCAGCCAGCCCCACGGCAAACAGGGGCATAGGCGCCACGGCCGCGCGCGAAAACCAACCTAAACCGGTCAGCCAGGACTGAACAGGCTCACTGGAGACAATTGCGGCAACGCCCAGATTGGCCGCCACTTGCGCCGCGGTGCGCCCGTGCCGATGCTCCCCCAGGCCCTGCCGTTCTTTGCCTTCCCGGCCCAGTCGTGTTGCGAGGAAGGCGAGCAAAAAGACCGTTAGCACAGGAACCAGCGCGGTGTGCCACGGGGCATACGGAATGGCCTCAGCGGGAGTGAAAGTCACAGTGGAAAACATCAGGCAGGCGGCAATCGCCATCCCGGCAAAGGCCGCTGCCGGCGTGGCCGCGCCGAGATGCAGGACTACCAGCCCGAACAACAGGCTGAGGCCCAGCGTCCAGAAGGCCACCGGCCAGCAATTCACCGCCCACCAGTGAGCCTGGAGCACCATGCTGGCACCCGCAAAGGGCAGCACCAGCAGCAGCACAAGTTTTGATTGCCATATCAGCTTCATGCGCGCCACGCTTCATCGTAACCCACGGAAGGCTTGTGAGCGCGCCTAACAATCGCCAGTCTTGCCCGCCTCGATACCCAATCGCGCCTGCCGCGTCTAACCACCGGTCTGCTGATTTACAATCGCAAGGTAAGCAGGTGAAGAACTCAATGAGGTTTTTTCGCATGAATTTTTGCCAGGCGCGTGTGCGGTTGGTTCAGGCGGGCACGGTGCTGGCGGCTGCTGCGCTGGTTGCCGGTTGCGGTAACAACTACCGGCCGGCGATCATACCCATCAACGCCAGTGGGCCTGCCCCGCAGCCCACGTCGTATGCGGTGGCGGTTTCAGCTCCTTCGGCCACAACGCCCGGCATCGCCACTATCATCGACTACTCCGGCGATTCGATTATGGCTTCTGCTGCTTTAGGTATCGGCCCAACCTCGTTTGCCTTGGACGCAGGCGGTTCCACCGGCTACACATTGAACCGCGACCACACCCTGACCGGGTTCCCTGTCAGTACCAACCTACAGGAAAAATTGATACAGAACACGACACTGCCGCCCCTCGCGCAGCCGTTGAACCTGTACGCTCCTCTTACCGGGCTGTGGGCTGCCGATCTCGATGGGAACCTCCTGGATATTTTCGTTGGAAGTCCCCTGACCTTCCTGAACTCAGTTCCGATGGCGCCTACCCCGGTGATGGTGATAGGTTTTGGCTCAACCGCCCTGCGCTACTTCACTCTGAGTCAGAACATGGCCGCGCCCACTGGCGTGGAGTGCAACACATCGCCCACGACGCAACCCACCGGTGAGGTGACCGGAATCGAGCTATCAAGCTATTCGAGCGACCCGCCGATTTCGGTGGGCAGGTGCCCGGTCTACGCCGTCTTGAGCGGTGATGGCAAGAGGCTTTTCGTGATGAATCGAGGCAACGACACCATCTCCGTGATCAACGCTCAGAATGACACGCTGGACACCTGCTCCGGGCTTGTCAACCAGGCTGGCCAGCCAGTTACCTGCCATCCCACCCTGCCGCTATCGCTCAACGCATTGCAGGCCACAGGGATCACACCCCCCAATTGCAACCTCACAACCGACCCAACTTGTGGTGGCATGACTCAGACCGCCGGCCCGGTCTACGCTGATTACAACTTCGCCACCAACCAGCTCGTCGTGGCCAACTACGACGGCAACTCCATCAGCATCATCGATGTGAGCCTGGACGAGTACGGCAACGACAGTCCGACTTTCGGAACTACCTACACGGTTCCGGTGGGCAGCAATCCCGCCAGCGTGACCGTTCTCTACGATGGCAGCCGCGCCTATACGGCCAACCAGACCGGCCAAACGGTGACCATCGTGAACCTCAGTTCCCACACCGTGGAAAAGACGCTACCCGTCTCAGGCCATCCGCGCACCGTGGTTTCAACCCAGAATTCGACCCAGGGCAAGGTCTACGTGGCCTCGCCGGACAGCGATGTCCTCACCCTGATCCGCACCGACCAGGACATTGTGGACAACACCTTGCTGTTGCAGGGCAACGTCGTGGATGTGCGCGTGAGCACACAGAACGGCACGAGCGGAAACAATAACAACGTGAGCCGAATTCCCGGCTATGGCCAGCCCTGCAACCTGCCGGGCGCCGCGGCCACCGCATCGCTTGCTGCTTGTCAGGCCTTGCCGTAGAGCGTTCGTTTAAGCGAATGAAACGCAAGACAGCCAAAGAGGGTCCTTCCGCAAGGAATGATTGCTTTGGCTGTTTTTGTGCCCGATTCAGCGACTGCACGGCGGTTTCGGCTGGCGTGTGAAACGATGGAAGGAATGGCTGCCAGTACAAAAATGCGCGTGGACCTTCTGCTGGTCGAGCAGGGACTTGTTCCCAGCCGCGAGCGGGCCCGCGCGATGATTCTGGCTGGCCGGGTTCTGGTCCGCGAGCAAAAAGTGGAAAAGCCGGGGATGGCCGTTCCCGTGGATGCTCCCATTCGCCTGCTGGGCGAGGATCAGCCCTACGTCAGCCGCGGCGGCATCAAACTGGCCGCGGCGCTTGCGCACTGGCCAATCGCCGTTCAGCAACGCGCCTGCCTGGACGTGGGCGCTTCGACCGGCGGCTTTACGGATTGCCTCTTGCAGCATGGCGCCGCTCACGTCACCGCCATCGACACCGGCTTCGGCCAGATTGCTATGAAGCTGCGCATCGACCCGCGTGTCCGCCTGCTGGAGCGCACCAATGCGCGGCTGATCGAGCCAGGGTCGTTAACGACAGGGCAGGGAAGCCCTGAACTAACCTTGCTGGTGATGGACGTTTCCTTTATCTCCGCCACGCTGCTGCTGGGGCCGGTCTTCGCCGCCGCGCCGTCGCTCACCGAAGCCGTCATTCTGGTCAAGCCGCAGTTTGAGGCCGGCCGTGAACACGTCGGCAAGGGAGGCATCGTCCGCGATCCAGAAGCGCACCAGTTGGCCATCGACAAGGTCGCCAATTGCGTCCGCTCGCTGGGTTGGGAGGTCGTGGAGACAATTCCGTCGCCCATCACCGGCATGGAGGGCAACCGGGAGTTTCTGCTCTACGCGCGGCGGCCTTCATCCTCAGAACCTTGGCTGCAGGTTGGCCCCACCGCAGGAGTTCCGTTACACTAGAGCCGCATGGTTCGCGTCGCGATTGTCTGCAAATCCGAGAAGCAAGAACTGGTCCGGCTACTGCCGGAGCTGATTGCCTGGCTGCGCCAGCACGGCTATGAGCCGCTGCTGGACCTGGAGGGCGGGCAGTACACCACGGCAGCGCCGGCTGTTGATCGCATGGCAATGCCCGAGCAGGCGCCGGCGCTGGTGATCGTTCTGGGCGGCGACGGAACCCTCCTTTCTGTTGCGTCCATCTTTGCCTCGACCGGAACGCCCATCCTCGGCGTGAATCTGGGGTTTCTCGGCTTCCTTACCGAGGTTCGCCTCGCCGACCTCTATCCGGCGCTGGAGTGCTGGCACGGCGGCTGCAACGATATTGATGTACGCGCCATGCTGTGCGCCGAACTGTGGCGCGGAGGCGAGCTGCACTCCGCCTACGAGGCGCTGAACGAGGCCGTCGTCTCCAAGGGCGACATTGCCCGCATGGGCGACTTCGCCGTCGAACTGGACGGCAAGAGCGTGGCCCGCTTCCGCGCCGATGGCGTCATCGTCTCCACCCCCACCGGTTCCACGGCCTATACGCTGGCCGCCAACGGCCCTATCCTGACGCCTAGCGTCGATGCGATGGTGGTCACGCCCATCTGCCCGCATCTGCTTACCCTGCGGCCTATCGTGGTTCGCGGCGACGCCTTGCTCGCTGTGCGCGTCGAGGGCGTCGCCAATCCGGCGCTGCTCACCGTGGACGGCCAGAAGGCCGTCGAGTTGCGCATGGGCGATGAACTCCGCTGCCGGAAATCCTCGCACACCGTCAACCTGATCCGCATGAGCGAGGGTGGATTCTTCGAGGTGCTGCGCAGCAAGCTCAGCTGGGGCGAGCGGTAAAGGGAAGGGACTAGGGACTTGGGCCTATAGTCCCTTCCAATCATCTGCTGAGTTCGCCCAGCAGCACCCTGGCTTTGGCGGCCAGTGTGTGCGCTCCATCCACATCGCCGGAGGCCAGCGCCGCCTTGGCTTCCTTCAGAAACTCCCTGATCTGCGCGGCCGTCTTCTGCTCCTGGTCAGTGAGCTGGCGAGTGATGCTGCTCAGTCCGCGCTCCGTGGCTGCGATGGAATTGACTGTTTGCTGCCGCAGGTCGGAGGGATCGCCCGAGGAAAGCTGGCCGATGGCGCTCACCCCGGGGCTTTCGATGGATGCCTGCTGTGTGCTATTCGCCGGGGGCTTCCGGTGTTTGACCGGCGGCTTGGGAGGTTCCCGCGTCGGTTGCGGATTGGTGTCGGGCGCGGGGGCCTGGTTGGGAACGGTGATGACCGGAGGGGGCAGATCAGTGGGCGACGGCACAGGCTTGGGCAGAGGCGCATCCTCGATGGGCGGCGCGAGCGGTTCAACTTGTGCTTGATCGGTCTTGTGAAAGCACGCCGTCAGCAACAACGGCAGCAACCACACAGCACTCCTGGCAGGCAACTTCATCCCGCAAGCCCTTTCTCGATTTCAGTACTCGCCGGCGGAAGATGCCGGCGTCCCCATTCCGTGGCGGCAAGAGGAATTCGCAACAGGAATTCAGCGCCACGTTCTGTTTTAGATTGTACTTCCACGCTGCCGTGATGGAACTGAAGAATTCGGTAGGTCATCGCCAAACCGATTCCGCTGCCTCCGCTCTTGGTAGTGAAATACAGGTCGAAGATTTTTTCCCGAATATCCTCGGGAATGCCCGGACCCTCATCGGAGACGCGCAGAATAGCCGTTTTCCCCTCTTCTTCGAGAACCACCTCCAGCCGGCCGCCTTGCTGCATGGCCTGCGCGCCGTTCTGAATCACGTTCAGCACCGCCTGCTTCAGCAGGTCCGCATCAATATTGGCCACCAGAGGTTTGGACGGCAAACGGCTGACCAGTGTCACCTTGTGGGTGGAAAGCTCTTCAGCGGCCAGCGCCAGCACATCATCGATCACCGGCCGCAGATCCTGTTCGCTGAGTCGCAACTCCACCGGGCGGGAGAAGTCCACCAGCGTCTGCACCACGCGGTCCAGGCGATGAATCTCCGCGTCGATCACCTCCAGGTGGCGGACCGCCGGGGCGCTGGCGTCGCCCAGCTTGGTCTTCAGCAGTTCCAGATGCACAACGATGGCGTTGATGGGGTTCTTGACTTCGTGGCCTACGCCGGAGGTCAGCCGGCCGATTGCCGCCATGCGCCGCGAGAGCTCCAGCTCAGACCCGATCTCCTCGACCGACTCCAGGTCGTGCAGCGTCACCAGTGCGCCTAATCCCGGACTCGTCCGGTCGTCATGAATCAAATCCAGCGAGACCTGAATGCGCCTTCCCGTCTCGGTGCGAATCTCCACCTGCGTTAAGGCGGTGCCCGCGTCGAAGGCCTCGCGGAGCATCTGGCCCAGTACCGTTGAGCTGTCGAAGATCTCGCGCGCGTGCCGGCCCAGGATCGCGCTTCGATCGATAGCCAGGAAGCGCCTCGCCGCCTCGGAGACCAGCACCGCCCGCCCATCCCCGGTGAAGAGCAGAATTCCGTCCTGCAGATTGCCGAGTATCTGGTCCAGATTCTCCTTCAAAGCGGAAAAAACCTCTTCCACGTCGCGCATGCGCTGGCCAATGAAATCGATCTTGTTGGAGACGCGCGCCGCCGTATCCTCCTTGGCCGCCTCTTCCTTCTCATCCTCATTGGCCGCCTCGCTGGCCGCGGTCCAATAGTCGAGTTGCAGGCTGATATCTTCCAACGGCCGCAGCGCCAGGTTGCTCAGCAGGAAGGCAGCGATCAGAGCCAGGCCCAGCACCATCTCCATCAGCGTGATGGTCGCAGAAAGCCACGGCTTGTAAACAGCGCGCAAGAGCGTGGTGCGCACACCCACATGCACCGTGGCAAAGGGCTGGCCATTGCGCTCCAGCGGCACCACCACGTCGAAGACTTTGGGCGGCCCAAAGACCACCTCGATAAACTCGATTGGATTGGCGTCGAGCAGCTCCAGGTAATCGGGCCGCTCCGGCAGCGGCTTGTCTTCGTTTTCGGGATTGGTGCTGAGCAGCGTGCTCAACTGGTTGTCGCCGATGTTGATGTCATAGACCGTGAGCGAGTAGCGGTTGACCGAGTCAATCACCGCCTGCAATGCCGCGTTGTCGCGCACCACCTCGGCGGCCAGGTTGCGCAACTGGGCAGGATTGTTGGGATCGACCTTGCGGTCCTTGAGCCCGGTCTCCAGCGCATTTTGCAAGGCGAAGCGCACCTGGTTGGCCACCATCCGATTGGTGTCGTAGGACTGCTGCACGGCGGAATGGAGCAACTGGCTCACGTAGACCAGCGAAAGCAGCCCGGCAATCAGAAAGACCAGCAGGGTGATGGCCAGAACGAGTTTGGTCTTCAGGCGCATGGCTCAGGCCTCGGAATCTTCCCGGGCATGGCTGTACTCCTTGAGCTTGTTGTGCATCGTCTTCGGGCTCAAGCCCAGAATCTCCGCGGCGCGCGTCTTGTTCTGCCCGGTGGCTTCCAGCGTGCGCAGAATCAGCAGCCGCTCGGCCTCATCCACCGTCGAGCCAACGCGCACCTCCACCACGCTCGCGTCAAAGGCCGGCGCGGCCTGGCTCTGCGCCTTGCCGAAGCCGGCGGGCAGGTGGCCCGCATCCAGCGGCGCTCCATCCGCGCACAGAATCACCGCCCGCTCGATGGTGTTGCGCAGTTCGCGGCCGTTTCCCGGCCAGTCGTAGGCCATCAGCCGGTCCAGCATCGACACGGCCATCCCGGAGACGTTGCGGCCATGCTTGAGGTTCATCTGCTCCAGCATCGCCTCGGCCATCAAGGGCAGATCTTCCATGTGCTCGCGCAAGGGCGGCATCGCGATGTTGAAGACGTTCAGCCGGTAGTAGAGGTCGGGCCGCAGGCTCCCACTGGCAACGTCCTGTCCGGGATCGCGATTGGTCGCGGCCAGCACCCGCACGTCCACCTCCTGCTCGGTGCGCGCGCCCAGCCGGCGGAGCTTCCGCTCTTCCAGCACGCGCAACAGCTTGGCTTGCGTCGCCGACGGCATTTCGCCAATCTCGTCCAGCAGCAGCGTGCCGCCGTTGGCCAGCTCGAAGCAGCCTGCCCGCCGCTCCGCCGCGCCGGTGAATGCGCCCTTCTCATGGCCGAAGATCTCGCTCTCGATCAACGTCTCCGGAATGGCCGCGCAGTTGACCGCGACAAAGGGCCGCGCTTTGCGCGGGCTCAGATCATGCAGCGTGCGCGCCACCAGCTCCTTTCCCGTGCCGCTCTCGCCGGTGATCAGCACTGAAACGTTCGACGGTGCAATCTGCTCGATCAGGCCGAAGATCTCGCGCATCGCCCGCGAGCTGCCCACCAGCGAGCCCAGCACGCCGCTCTCGCGCAGCCGCCGCCGCGCCACTTCCAGTTCAATGGCGGTCTCGCGCTGCCGCGTCGCGTTGGCCAGAATCGTCCGCAATCGGGTCGCGTCCACCGGCTTCTGCAAAAAGTCGTACGCGCCCAGCTTCATCGCGTCCACGGCCAGTTGAATCGAACCCATCGCGGTGAGTACCACCACGGCCAGGTTGGCATTGAGGCCGGAGCCGTCGGCGGTGAGTTTTTCAAGCAGGCCGATGCCGTCCAGCCGCGGCATCTTCAGGTCGGTCACCACGATCGCCGGATCCCAGGCCAGCGCCTTCTCCCAGCCTTCCAGGCCGTCGCACGCGGTCTCGGTACGGTAGCCCCACCCGGAGATCAGCTCCGCCAGCCCCATCAGCGCATGGGGTTCGTCTTCCACGATCAGAACCTTCACGGAGTTTTGCATGGCGTCTTCGATGCAGCTATACCTCAATCTACCTTTCTACCATGCAAGACTGCACAAAATCTCAAGGATTGAGTCTTCATTTCAGTGCACCGGAGCTGGGATCGCCGCCGGAGCGGCTGTGGGTGCGGAAGCGATCCGCTCGGCTGTAGCCCTGCGGATCGCCGCCAGCGGCCCGGCCAGCCGCGCATCCTCGCGGGTCAGAACCAGCGGCGCGTGATAGACGGCAATCACCAGATCAAGCGGGTTGTGCTCCTGAATAAACTCGCTCCAGCACATGAAGTACGTCCAGCGCGGCTGCTTTTGCAGAACCTCTGGGCTGGGCAGGCCGCCGACCTCGCCCAGCGCAATGGGCTTGTCCCCGGCCAGCGCGAGAATGCTCGTGTAGTACTCCTGCTTGAATTCGCCGTAGATGTCCATGGTGACCACGTCGGCGTATTGCGCGCCGGGATAGTACGCCTCAATCGCTCCGGCATTGCCGCCGTTCGGCGCATTCGCATTCCACACCCACAACAGGTTGTCCAGATGATGGACGTTGACGAAGCGGTCATAAAGCTGCCGGTAAAGCGCGCCCGAACCCATCTTGTTCCCATCTTGACCCGGCCGCCCGCCCCACCAGAACCAGTTGCCGTTGATCTCGTGATAAGGACGGAAGAGCACCGGCACATGAGCGTCTTGTAGTTGCTTGAGGTAGCCGGCGATCACATCCACCTGCGCCTGCCAGCTCAGATTGAGCGGGCTGCCAGGGGTGAGCAGCTCCTTCCACTCGGCGTCCGTCAGATGGCCCTGCACGCTGTTGTGGAAGGTGACCGGCTCGTCGTCGGTAGGCTTCACCTCATGCCAGGTCAGCGTGACCACCGCGCCGTTGCGGTACTGCCGCTCGGCCTCTGCGATCATTGCCGGACGCGAAAGCACGGAGTCCTTGTCCTCGCCGCCGGAAAAGCCGAAGTCACCGCCGAAGAGCCCCGGATATTTGGCCGTAAGGTCATAGGCCATATCCGTCCAGCGCGCGCCCACATTGGGATAGTTGTGCTGCCCGGCGATCGTCGCCTGACCGGAGATTGAATTGAGATAAGCCAGCAGCGCACGCGCCTCCGGCGTCGCATGAGGGTTGACCGGCTCCGGCCCCGTCTGCGCCCAGCCCCCGCAACTCAGAACGGCTGCCAAAGCAAAAACAATGAAATGCTTGAATCGCATGATGGAAATCCCTTCGCGTGCGAACTGATGTTACCGTTATCACCTGGGCGCCGACAGCCAGTTACCGATGATCCGCTCTATTCCGCCTTTTCCGTCAGCTCCGCCCAGCGCGCATAGAGCGCATCATTTTCGTGCTGCGCCGCGTCCAGTTCCAGCAACGCCTCCTGAAGCGCGGCGGCATTCGTCGCGATCTCTGGGCTCTCGACGCGCTCGTGAGCAGCGGCCAGTCGCGCATCGGAGACCTCGACCCGCACTTCAATCGCCGCGAACTCCCGCGCTTCCAGGTAGGAGAGCTTCTTCTTGCCTCCAGCCTGAGGGGGCAGGGAAGTGGCGGAGACGGTCGAGGCGGACGATGCGCTCAACGTTCGGCCGGAATTATTCTGTTCGGCTTCTTGTCCCACTATCCAGTCTTCCCACTGCCCATAGTCGGCAAAGCGCCCGGTATGGCCGCGGCCGTCCAGACCCAGCACCGTCGAGGAGACGCGGTTCAGCAGATAGCGGTCGTGCGTCACCAGCACCAGTGCGCCGGGAAAGTCGAGCAGGTTTTCTTCCAGAATCTCCAGAGTCGGAATATCCAGGTCGTTGGTCGGCTCGTCGAGCAGAAGCACGTCGGCAGGCTCCAGCATCAACTTGGCAATCAGCACCCGCGCCCGCTCGCCGCCGCTCAGGTTGCGCACCGGCTGATTCAACTGCTCGCTGGTAAAGAGGAAGCGCGCCGCCCAACTGGCAACGTGAACCGGTCGTCCCTGATAGGTGATCCCGTCCCCCTCTGGAGCCAGCGCCCGGCGCAAGGTCAGGCTCTCATCCAGCTCGCGCATCTGGCTGAAGTAGACCAGCCGCAGCGCCTCTGCCCGGCGAATCGATCCCTGAGCCGGCTCGATCTCGCCCCGCAGTAGGCGCAGCAGTGTCGTCTTGCCGCTGCCGTTCGGCCCAACCAGCCCCACCTTCATGCCCGCGGTGAGAATGAAATTCAGCCCGCTGAAAAGGCGCCGTGAGCGCTTTTCTCCATTTGGAGACTTTTCATCAAGAATATTAGGACTTGGGTGCCCCACCCTCGCCGCGTCTTTGTTGTTGCGGCTAGGGTGGGATACCTCGAGGCCTGTCCCATAAAAATCTTCTCCGTCTTCGAAAGAAGGCACATCGCAAGCCACATCCTTGAATTCGACCAGCCGCTTGGTCTTGCGCAAGCTGGCGTCGAAGTCGATCCCCACCATCGAGACCGCCGTCCGCGCGTTCATCTCCGCCAGTTGGCCGATCATCGCATTGGCAGTATCGATACGCGCCTTGGATTTGGTCGTCCGCGCCTTGGGCCCGCGCCGCAGCCACTCGATCTCGGTCCTCACCTGATTGCGCAAGCTCTCCTGCTGGCGGTTTTGCGACTCGAGATAGGCCTGCTTTTCTTCCAGAAAGCGGCTGAAATTGCCCTTCACGCGAAAGAGTCCATCTGCAAATATACGATTGAGTTCGACAATCTGACTTGAAGTGGATTCGAGAAAGTAGCGGTCGTGGCTGACGGTGACGGCGGCAAACGAGGACGAGGTCAGCAGCTCCTCCAGCCATTCGATCCCCGCCAGGTCGAGGTGGTTGGTCGGCTCGTCCAGCAGCATCACCTCCGGCTCGCAAACCAGCGCCTCGGTGATGGCCAGCCGCTTGCGCCAGCCTCCGCTGAGCGCGGCCGCCTCCGCATTGAGGTCTGCGAAACCGGCGCGGCCACTCAGCTCACGCAACCGCCCCTCGCGTTCGGATTCGTTCACATGCGCGGCGGCCAGCGCGGCTTCCAAAACCTGCCGGACGCTGAGGCCGGGAGCAAAGCGCGAGTCCTGCGGCACGTAGGCGGCGCGGGCGCGCTTGCGCACCGCCAGCTCGCCCGAGTCCGGCTCGACCTGCCCGGCAAGAATTGCCAGCAGCGTGGACTTTCCCGCCCCATTTGGCCCGATCAGCCCGATCCGGTCGCCCTCTTCGACGGTGAGCGAAATGTTCTGGAAGAGCGGCTTGGCGCCGAACTGCTTGGTGATCGACTGCGCGTTGAGAATAGGAGGCATCTCTCTCAAGAGTACCGTGTGGCGCGCAACGCCGCTGCCGGGACGCGGAGTTCGCTACCGCCCGAAGGAGTACGTGAACTGAAAGAGGCCGTTGTCGATGCCCGGATTGTCGTGGGCCGTGCCGTGGTTCGAGATGTGGTGAATACGATACTCAGCGCGGACTGACCGGGTTTTGGAGCGGTAGAGTTCGAGTCCCGCTCCAAAGTCAAAGGTGAAGTTGAAGGAACCGGCAGTAGAGATAGGGATGGGTTGCGTGGAATACATATAGCCTCCGTGACCAATGAAGAACGGTTGCAGCTTGCGGCGAGGAAGGAAGTTCCATTGAAAGCCAACCGGTGAGACAGCTTCGCCGATCGTCCACTGGCGTCCATGGCAGGAATCTGTGAAAGTCCCGCTATAGGTGACACCATTCTCAGTCCAACTGTAGGGTATTGTCACCGTCGCGCAGGAGACATTGGGCACAGAATCATAGGAATATGTTGCCGATGTTGGTGAAGTTTGGACTTGTATGACGTGACTATGTGGATCGCTCTCCAGCGCCACCGGCAGCAACTCCCCGTTGTATTGCCAGTTCACGATACGGTTGAGCAAGAGCTTGCGGCTATAGGCGGCGCCGAACTCCAGCAGCATACGATTCTCGGCCTTGCCCAGCAGAATGTGACTGGAGTCGCCTGAGTAAGCGCTGAAGAGGCTGAAGGTGTTTTTCCTGGCGTAGTAGGGGTTTTCCGCCGTCGCCGGAGCCTGAGCGGATGCAACACCAACATTCAGGAACTGAACGGTGAGAAGGAAAAAGATGGCGCCATGGGCAGACAGACTTGAACGTTCGAGAATGGACAAACAATTTTCCTTTCCTGTGATCGGACCGGATGACGTCCTAGCGCCTATAATCCTGTTTTGACTGCGAAATCCATTTTAAGGGAGCACACCCATGTCATCGCCCGCCGTAGCCTACGCCCGTGAGAACCATCCCCGCTTTTTGAGTGAACTGAAGGATTTGCTGCGCATTCCTTCCATCTCCACGCTGCCGGAAAACAAGGCCGACTGCCGCCGCGCCGCCGAGTTCCTCCTGGCCGAGCTGACCCGCATCGGCTTCGAGCACGCGAAGTTGCTGGAAACCGAAGGCCACCCGCTGGTCTACGCCGACTGGCTGCACGCGGAGGGTAAGCCCACTGCGCTTTTTTACGGCCACTACGACGTGCAGCCCACTGACCCCGAGGACGAGTGGCTTTCGCCGCCCTTTGAGCCCACCGAGCGCGACGGTAACCTCTATGGCCGCGGCACCTGCGACGATAAGGGTCAGGTCTGGGCGCAAATTAAAGCTCTGGAATCGCTGCTGGCCGCCAATGGCAAGCTGCCCATCAACGTGCGCGCCCTCTTCGAAGGCGAAGAGGAGGTGGGAGGGGAGGGAATTGAAGCCTTTGTCGCCTCCAGGCCCCCGGAGTTGAAGTCCGACTTTGCCCTGGTCTCCGACACCGAGCTCTTCGCGCCCGGCCTGCCCACCCTGTGCGTCGGCCTGCGCGGCATGATCTATACGGAATTGGAAGTCCGCGGCGCCAAGACCGATCTGCACTCCGGAATGTACGGCGGCGCGGCGCCCAATCCCTTCGTCGCCATTGCGCAAATCCTGGCCAAGCTCAAGGACGAGGACGGCCACATCCTCATCCCCGGCTTCTACGACGACATCATCCCTCCCAGCCCCGAGGAGTTGGCCGCATGGAGCAGCCTGCCCTTTGACGAGGAGCACTACCGCCTCACCGAGGTTGGCTCGCGCACACTGGTGGGCGAAGCCGGCTACAGCGTGCTGCAGCGCACCTGGGCGCGGCCCACGCTCGACGTGCACGGCATCCCTGGCGGCTTTATCGGCGCGGGCGCCAAGACGGTGATTCCCGCCAAGGCCATCGCCAAGGTCTCCATGCGCCTGGTTCCCGGCATGACTCCGGCCAAAACCTTTGCCCTCTACAAGGACTACGTCGAGAAGATCGCCCCCGCCGGCGTCGATATTGAGGTGCGGCTGATTCACTCCGGCGACCCTTGCCTGGTCCGGGTCGACAACCCCTACATTCAGGCTGCCACCACCGCCCTGCGCGAGGTCTGGGGCCAGGAGACGGTCTTCATCCGCTCCGGCGGCTCCATCCCCATCGTCGGCGACTTTGACCGCAATCTGGGCATTCCCAGCGTGATGATGGGCTTTGGCCTGCCCGACGACAACATACACGCCCCCAACGAGAAGTTTTGCCTGAAAAACTTCGAGCTGGGGATTGAATCAGTCGTCCGCTTCCTGGAGGAAGCCGGCGCATAACCTGCGCCCCAGCTCTCAATCGAGACTTGGGGCTTGACGGTCTCCGTAGAATGTTTCTCTGCAAAAAGTTTATGGTGTACAATACGTACATACGGTAAGGGCGGTATGAGTTGCGAATGGGATCCCCGCAAGGATGAGTCGAATTTCAGAAAGCATGGGGTTCGCTTTGCTGAGGCGGAGCCGGTCTTCGTGGACGATTTTGCAATTACGAACATAGACGATGAATCTGACCCGCATGAGGTGCGGTATGTCACGATTGGAATGGGCATGAAGGGAAGGGTTTTGGTGGTGGTTTACTGCTATCGCGGCAGAAAGATCCGCATCATCTCCGCACGTCCGGCAGAGGCGCATGAGCATAGGCAATATGAGGAGCACAGATGAAGCAGAGTTACGATTTCAGTCAAGGCAAGCGTGGCCGGGTTATCCCACCGGAGCCGGAGCCGCCCGGCAAGACGCGTATCACAATTCGGCTGGATGAAGATTTGGTGGATTACTTCCTGAAAGAGTCCGGCACCTACGGCGGAACAATGGGCTACCAGACGCTCATCAACCAGGCCCTGCGTCAGCACGTGGAAGGCAAAGCGCCAAAACTGGAAGAGACTCTGCGCCGCGTATTGCGCGAAGAGTTGCGGGTGGCAAGCTGAAGCGGCGCGGAATCCCGGGTCTCAAACGAGACCTGGGGCACCTGGGAACTGGCTTCTGCGAGCCTTCGATGAGTGGGCAGGTGGTCCAGGTCTGGATTCTCAAACCTGGGAGACGATGAATCTCGACCGTTTTTCGGGTTTCCCGGCTGTTCTCCGTTCTTGGGTAGATTCCCAGTCTTAAAGTCGAGACCTGGGCCACCCGTCGTCTGGTCTTAAGGACGGAGAGATTTATTTCGGAGGGGCTTTGATGGAACCGGACGTGATTCGTGCTGAAATTGAACGAAGAAAGAAACGAGCCATGGACCTCAAGATTAGAGAGGTGCTGTGGTCTCTCTATCACTCCCACCTCAGTCACTATGAGACTTTAATTCAAGAAGACCCGGAACTCCTATGCCCGGAAGTCTGTGAATCGATCAAGATCTCCGATAAAAGTGTTGAATTCTCGTTGAGGCAATCGATCTATCGCATTGTCTATACCGAGGGGCCCAAGGTCAGACGTGAAGCTCCAGGGAGAGGGGAATTATTTGGGGAGAGCATTGTTCCTGCGATGCTGGATCTTAGTGTAGACGACCAGCGCGTGTTGAAGTTTGAGATTAGGAGAAGCACTCGCTACTTGGATGATGGACCGGCTTGGAACGATGATATGGGAGATATCACATGGTTTATTGAGGGGCTGTGGGTTCAGGAACTGCCTGAGCTGTTGAAGAGAATTATGGCGCATGAGAAAAGTGTGCGGGATCGGCGAAGCATTCCAAAACTCGAGGCGATGAAGAAGCGTTTCGGACTATAAGCTGTGGCCCTGTATCCTGCAATTGAGGCATATCGGAACGAGATGAAGCGAACGTTCCCGTTGCGAATAGTGTAGACCAAAGCGAGAACAGCACCCTTAATTCTGAGAGAAGGAATGGCAAAACCGCCGCCTCGGCCCCCATCGCGTAATCTGAATCTACGGCCATGTTCGACACCTCGACCAACACAGACCCCACCGGCACGCCGGCTCAAGATCCCGAGCCGATCATCTCCTTCAGCCACGTCGGCATCTCTTTCGATGGCCGATCGGTTCTGGAGGACGTGAGCTTCTATGTCAATCGCGGCCAGACCCTCTGCATACTGGGGCGCAGCGGCGTGGGCAAGTCGGTGGCGCTGCGGATGCTGATGGGCTTTCTCAAGCCCGATGAGGGTTCCATCCGCGTCGAAGGCCAGGAGATTACCACACTGAGCGAAGAGGGCCTGCGGGCCATCCGCAAGCGCGTCACCATGGTCTTCCAGAACGGCGCGCTCTTCGATTCGCTCAGCGTGCGCGAAAACGTGGCCTTTCCGCTACGCGAACGCGGCGGCCTAACGGAAGAGCAAATCCTGGAGAAGGTAGACCAGTTGATCAACGTGGTGGGCGCCGAGGACGTGGTCGATGCCTTGCCGGCCAGCCTTTCCACCGGACGCAAACGCGCAGTGGCCATCGCGCGCGCCCTCGCCGCGGAGCCCGATGTGGTCCTCTACGACGAGCCAACCACCATGGTCGATCCCATCATCGCCCGCCGCCTCGGCGATCTGATCGAGATTCTCCAACACCATCTTGGCAAGACCAGCATCGTCGTCACCCACGATATGCGCTTTGCCGAGCGGCTCGCCGACCTGGTGCTCTTCCTCCATCAGGGTCGGGCGCAGTATTTTGGCCCGCTCAAGGGCTTTCTGGCCTCTCCCGACCCGCATATTCAGCAGTTTCTTGCCTTGGACACCTACTTGTTACCTTTGGAATAAGGAACTCTTCACACCGTAACCGTAGCCAAACGATTTTTTTCTTGCCGTGATTTGGCAACCTGGGTCATGCTATCTGTGTTGGGTTCGGTGAGAACGGATCGCAATTTTGAGAAAAAATCTCGCGATTGCCGGTAGACCTCAGCCGGATAGTTGTTTTACAATCGGTTATTCTCAGTAGTTTGCACTTCGCCGGGCTGGTTCCAGGTTCGCGGTGAAGCTCATATCCCCAAGTTGGTCCAACTCAGGTTAAACCAGTTCCCCCTGGGCCATTCACCACAAGTTCTAGCCGCGATTGACTGGCAATTGCGGTAGACGATGCAAAATTGATGTATGACTGGGCAGGATTAACCTGGCGTGGTCCGCATATCATTGCGCTTGGCTTCCTTAACGTTGTGTGTTTCTGACGACAATGGAATGCACATTTTCCCCGAATATTGATTGAGGTCTGCGATAGCTATGGCAACATCAGATTTCTGGCAAAGGGTATCCGCTTCGGTATCTTCTCCCCAGGAATGGGCGGAAGCGTCGGCTGGGGATGCAGTGCGCGGGCCGCGGGGCACGACCCGCCTCTGGATGGTCCTGGATGTGATTACAATAGTCGCCTCCGCCGTGGTTGCCACCCTATATAGAAAACATGCGGGCCTGGTGAACGATGCACGGGGATTCTGGCACGGCACACTGATCCATGGCCGTTCCATGGGAATCCTGCTGGCCCTTTTGGGCTTCTACGCTATTTCGCTGATCATTACCAGCCGCCGGTTGAATCTGTATTCACCCACCCGGCTCAGCAACGTACTGCTGGAGCAGCGCCTCAGCATCCAGGCCTGCCTCACCGCCGGTTTATTGCTTACCGGAACACTCTATCTGGTTCATGCCCAGGACATTCCCCGCGCCATCGTGCTGCTCACGGTGGGTCTGGTCACCATCCTCCTCAGCCTGCGCCGCCTGGTCTATCGCCTCTTTCTATATCACAGCTTCGAACGCGGAGTGGGCACGCGCAACATTCTCATCGTGGGCACCGGGCCGGAGGCGCAGGCCTTGCGTCATCACCTGGATGGTATTCGCCATCTGGGATACACATTCAAGGGTTTCATTGAACTCCCCGGCTCCTCTCCCATGCAGGCCTCGGGCCAAAGTGACGTGGTGGGCACTCTCGCTACGCTTTTCCAGCTCGCGCGCAAGCAGTTTGTGGATGAGATCTTCTTTACCGCCCCCTGTGAGCGCAGCGTCGTTCAGGACGCCCTCGCGCAGGCTCGCGCCTACGGCGTTGACCTGCGGATCGTCCCCGAAATGTACGATGGCCTCACATGGAACAACTCCATCGAATACGTTGGCCAGTTCCCGACCATTCCGCTGCACCGTGGCCACGTGCCCGAGGTGGCGCTGTTGTTCAAGCGCGCCTTTGACTACGTCTTCTCCATCCTCGTATTGATCCTTCTTTCGCCGGTGTTGCTGGCCATTGCCATCGCGATCAAGCTGGATTCCCCCGGCCCGGTCTTCTATCTTTCTGACCGCATCGGCAAGAAAGGCCGCGTCTTCCGCTGCATCAAATTCCGCACCATGATCCGCGACGCGGAAAAGAAGCGCGCCGGCATGATGCACTTGAACGAGCGCGAGGGTGTACTCTTCAAGATCTCCGACGATCCCCGCATCACCAGGCTGGGACGCTTCCTGCGCAAGTATTCGCTGGAT
The DNA here is from genome assembly GCA_003134855.1 of Acidobacteriaceae bacterium. Taxonomy (GTDB): domain Bacteria; phylum Acidobacteriota; class Terriglobia; order Terriglobales; family Acidobacteriaceae; genus Telmatobacter. Next base: position 74,554 of record PLCS01000014.1, on the reverse strand, counting down.
GAGCTGCCCCAATTCTTCAATGTGCTGCGCGGCGATATGAGCGTGGTCGGTCCCCGGCCGCCCATCGGCAGCGAAGTGCGCGAGTACAAGCTGAGCCACCTGCGCCGGCTCGACGTGACCCCCGGAATCACGGGCCTCTGGCAGGTGCAGGCCCGCCAAGACCCCTCCTTCGACAGCTATATTTCGCTGGATGTGACCTACATCGAGAACTGGAGCATCTGGCTGGACTTCCAGATCATCCTGCGCACGCTCGGCGTGGTCTTTGCCGGAACCGGAACGTAGCCTCTCTTCATGTTTTCACTCGGATGGGCCGCCCTCTCAATGGGCGCCCTCTTCGTCTCTGGGGATTAAACTGGAAGTGTGAAGATCGCACTGGCCCAGATCAATCCGACTGTCGGAGATTTCACCGGCAATCTAGAAAAAATTGTTGCTGTCAGCCGCCGCGCCGCCGCTCAGGGCGCGCGGCTTACCGTCTTTTCCGAGCTGGCCCTCTGCGGTTATCCCCCCGCCGACTTCCTGGAAAAGCCCAGCTTTCTGGCCCGCTGCCGCGCTGCCGTCGATGAACTTGCCGCGGCCACCCGCGAGTTGTCTACCGCTGTGCTGGCGGGCGTGGCTCTGCCAGCCGAGCGCGAGAGTGGAAAGCCGGCCGTCAACGCCGCCGTTCTGCTCGATGGCGGCCACCTGCTCCTCGAACAGCACAAGCGCCTGTTGCCCTTCTACGATGTCTTCGACGAACAGCGCTACTTCGCCCCGTCGCGGCCACAACAGGTGGTCGAGCTGGACGGCCTCCGGCTGGCGATCACCATCTGCGAAGACGCCTGGAACGACAAGAACTTCTGGCCGCGCCGCCTGTACGCGGTCGATCCGGTCGAAGAGTTGATGCGCCAGCAGCCCGCAGTGCTCATCAACCTCTCCTCGTCGCCCTTCTGGCACGGCAAACGTGCCCTTCGCCGCCAGATGCTCTCGGCGATTGCCCGCCGGGATGGTGTGCCGGTGCTGTTCTCCAACCAGGTGGGCGGCAACGACAGCTTAGTTTTTGACGGTTCCTCGATGGCTCTCAATGCGCGCGGAGAGCTGATCGCCCAGGCCGCCTCCTTCGAAGAGGACCTCATTGTCGTTGACCCATTCGAGGCGCCGGTCGTGCCAGCCCCGGAGGAGGACGACACCGAAGCCGCCTACCGCGCCCTGGTTCTGGGCACCCGCGATTATGTGCGCAAATGCGGCTTCAAGAAAGCTTTAGTGGCTTTGAGCGGCGGCATTGACTCCGCGTTGGTGGCGGCCATCGCCACCGAGGCACTGGGCGCGGAGAACGTCCTCGGCATCGGAATGCCCAGCCCGTATTCCTCCACGGGTTCGATCGACGACAGCAGGGAACTGGCAGCCAACTTGGGCATTCGTTTTGAAGTCATCCCCATCAGCGGCCTCTTTGCCGAGTTCACCCGAGCCCTGGAACCGCTTTTCGCTGGAACCACGCCCGACACCACCGAGGAGAACATCCAATCCCGGATTCGCGGCTGCCTCCTCATGGCTCTTTCTAATAAATTCTCCGCGCTGGTGCTCACCACCGGCAACAAATCAGAGATGGCCGTGGGCTACTGCACCCTTTACGGTGACATGGTTGGCGCGCTGGCCGTCATCGGCGACCTGGTCAAGAGCCGCGTCTACGCCGTCTGCCGCTGGATCAACCGGGGCAGGGAAGTCATTCCCCACTCAATCCTTGAAAAGCCGCCCTCCGCGGAGTTGCGTCCGGACCAGAAAGACACCGACTCGCTTCCGCCTTATGAAGTCCTAGATCCGATTCTCGAAGGCTACGTCGAGCGCTATGAAACCCCCGAGCAGATCGCCGGCGCAAACCACTTTCCCCTGGAACTCGTCCAACAGGTGGTGCGCCTGGTCGAGCGCAGCGAGTACAAACGTCAGCAGGCCGCGCCGGTGCTCAAGGTGACCTGCAAATCCTTTGGAATGGGCCGCAGATTTCCCATTGCCGTCAAAGTTCAGGTATAAGCTAGAAGTTGGGAGCCTTCCCGCAGTTCAGCTTTTCCACAGTTTAAGGAGAAACAGCTTGATCCGTCCTTCAATTCGTTTTGCCAGTGCTCTGACGTTGGTTGCATTGTCCCTGCCTATCTTCCAGGCCACGGCCCAGCAGGATGTGCCTGCTGCGCCCGCGTCGGCCCCATCCGCGCCGGCTCCCGCCGCGGCGCCCACGTTTCCCAAGCCAGATCCCGCGAATTTCACCGCCGCGTCGCCTACCAAAGAGGCCGTCGATGCCTTTATTCAGACCAGCTGGGGTTACGATGACAGCCGCATCTGGGAGGTCTGGGCGATCAAGAGTACCCCGGCGGAGGGCGTCAGCAGGGTAACCATCCTGGTTGGCGATAAGAGCGGCAAGCAAAAGCCCGCTGTCGTTGAGTTTTTTGCTCTTTCTGACGGCAAGCACATCCTGGCCCAAAATGAAATTCTTCCTTTTGGCCAGCATCCCTATGCGGAATACCGCGCCCTGGCCCAGAAGCGCGCCGATGGCCCCTACCGCGGCTCGTCCATGAAGGACCTGGAGCTTATTGAGTTTGCCGACTTCCAGTGCCCCCATTGCAAGGATGCGCAGGCCAACATGGATAAACTGGCGGTGGATTTTCCCAAGGCCCGTATTGTCTTTCAGACCTTTCCGCTGGAGAGCATCCATCCCCAGGCCGCGCGCTCGGCGGCTTATGGCGTCTGCGTGACCAAACAGGGCGGCAGCGACGCTTTCTTCATCTTCGCCTCGGCTGTCTTTGATGGCCAAGAAGGATTGGCGACCGAGGATGGCACCACTCTGACCCTGAACAGCGCGGTAACCAAGGCCGGCCTGGACCCGGCCAAGATTGCCGAATGCGCCGCAACCCCCGCCACCGTTGCCGCGGTGGATGCTTTGGTGAAGCTGGCAGCGGATTTGAACATCAATCAAACTCCCACGTTATTGATCAACGGCCGTCAGGTTCCCGCCAATGCTCCCTATGACAACCTGAAACAGATCATCCTGTATCAGGCCAAGCTGGACGGTGTGGCGGCTCAGTAATCATGCCAGAGGAAGTTGAACCCCGCCGCCTATGCAGGCCGATGGATCGGAATTGCATAGGCCAGCGGGGTTCGGTCAGCGCCGAGGTATTACAGTCAAACATTTCAGTAAATATCTCCCGGCAGAGCCGGGGCTTTATGGTTTGAGGCCCCTCAAAGGGGCCTAGCCGCGCTATACCAAGCGTATTGCTCACGCCAGACTGAAATCCGTGCCGTATGCGCAATGGTTGTTAGCCCTGCGCTTCAGCGTGGGGTGAACATCCCCACCAAGACAGAACCGGAGTCCTGGAAGGGACGGCGCATACTACTTGCATGCATTCCATCGGCTCGTTCGCATAAAGGAATGGAAAAGCACAAAACCGGGGGCAACTCCCGTAAATGTCAAGATTCGACTATCGCCCCGGCAGACCCGGAGTTTCCCAGGTTGTAATAATGTCTGATAACGTATATTCTGTATACTGAACATCGAATCACAATGTCCTAAATCCTTCATTTATATCTTCTGCCTTCAATCCGGCAAATGCCTCGATTATCAGGAGTTCCCTGCCGCGCTGCCTGGCTGATCGGCAATTCTCGCCTACCTGTCTCCTCGGCTACATCTTGTACCGCCCAAGATCCTCGTCGTTCAGCCCTTCGAGCCAGCCGCGCAACTGCTCGGCCGCTTGTCCCTCGGCCGGGCCCGTGGTGTTTAACTTGGCTGCTTGCATCACCTCTTCGGTAACATAAATCGGGCAATCCGCGCGTAGCGCCAACGCGATGGCGTCCGACGGCCGGGCGTCCAGCACCAGCGGCTCATTCCCCTGCCGAAGCCATAGTGTAGCGAAAAACGTATCGTCATTAAGCTCTGATATAACAACACGTTCCAGTCGCGCATTCAAGTGGCGCATGAGATTTCTGGTCAAGTCGTGGGTCATGGGGCGCGGCAACGCCACCTTCTCTATTTCGAGGGCGATCGCGTTGGCCTCGAAGATCCCAACCCAGATGGGCATCACGGTCTCCGAGACAACGTCCTTGAGAACAATGATGGGCATATTCGTCGATGGGTCTAACGTCAGGCCGCGAATCCGCACTTCAACATCCATGGCTTCCCTTTCCTTCGCCCGCTATTATCTTAGACTGCCTCGCCTGCCAAACTGTTCGGATGCGTTGCGGTAATCTTCACCTGTACGTAGCTTCCGGGCGCCGGCGCGATCGCTTGCGCACATGTGAAGTTGACCGGCTTGTTCTGGCTGCTGCGTCCGATAACTTGCCCCCGCGCCGGGTTAGCCCCCTCGACCATAACTTCCATGATCTGACCTAAATGCTTGGCATAATTGACTCTTTGAATCTCGCGCTGACGATCAAGAACAACTTGAAGCCGGCGTGCCTTCTCCGCCTCCGAGATGGAGTCAATCATCGTCAACGCCGGAGTGTTGGGTCGGCCCGAGTACTTGAACCCGAAGACGCAATCGTACTCGACCTCGGCCAAAAGGTCCATCGTCTGAATCAAATCTTCCTCTGTCTCGCCGGGAAATCCGACAATAATATCGGTCGAAATCGAGATGGGCCGGCGCGCGGCTTTGATCCAACTGATCCTCTCCAGGTAATCCTCGCGGGTGTACTCACGGTTCATCGCCTTGAGAATCCGCGAGGAGCCTGACTGCACCGGCAGGTGTACGTGATCGCAGAGCGTCGGCACGGCGTCGATGGCCTCGACGATGTCGCGCGTAAAGTCGCGCGGGTGGCTGGTGGTGAAGCGCACGCGCCGAATGCCCGCGACCTCGCCCACGGCGGCCAGCAGCTCCGCGAAGCTCCGCTTCCCTTCCGGATCGCGGTAGCTGTTCACGTTCTGGCCCAGCAGTTGAATCTCGGTGTAGCCCTGGTCGGCGATGCGCCGCGCCTCCGCCAGCACCGAATCAGACCCTCGGCTGCGCTCCTTGCCGCGCGTGAACGGCACCACGCAGTAGGCGCAGAACTTGTCGCAGCCCTCGATGATAGTGATATAGCCGCGATACGGGTTCTGGCGGGCGGTAAACTCGGTCTCGAAGGTCTCATCAGTCTGGCGGTCGTCGAGGCCGGTGATGCGCGTCTCGCCGGCTTCCAGACGCACGAGCATCTCCGGCAGCTTGCGGTATGAGGCCGAGCCTGAGACCAGCGAGACGTACGGCGCCCGCTCGAAGATCTTTTCGCCCTCTTGCTGCGCCACGCAGCCCAGCACCGCGAAGCGTTTGCCTTCCCTGTGCTGACGCTTGTATTCATCGAGGCGGTGGAAGACCTTCTGCTCGGCTTTGTCGCGGATGGAGCAGGTGTTGTAGAGGATCAGGCCGGCATCTTCTTCCGACTCAACCTGACGATAGCCCTCATGCTCCAATGTGCCGATGACCTTCTCCGAGTCATGGGCATTCATCTGGCAGCCGAAGGTCTCAAGGTAGAAGGTTTTCTCGGTTGCCATAGCAATTTTAAGTATACCGCGACAGGCAATTGAATCCTCGCATCAATGCGCCTGTCGCGGTCTCAAGAACATCATTTCTGGATCCAGATCTCAACTCGTCTGTTCTTCTCCCGGCCTTCAGCGGTGTCGTTTGGAGCAACCGGCAGAGCGGAACCGAAACCTTGCACATCCGCGGGCTTGACGCCTCGTTGAAGGAATAACCCCTCGACTATCCTGGCCCGATTCAACGACACAGCTTGATCCACTTCCGCAGTGACGCCTGTGTCGTCGGTGAATCCGAAGAGCAGTATCTGCTTTTTCGCCCTGCCTTGGTCCGCCACCAGTGAAACAACCCGGTCCAAATCCTGCTGTGCCTTGTTGTCCAGGTCCAAATCTCCGTTGACAAACCGAAAATCGAGCGACAAGCGCTCTGCATTCCTGGTCAACTCCTGATATTCGCCCGGAGCTAAATCAGATACCGGCTGGGATTCCCGCGCTACCGTCTGGGCAACAAAACCGTTGGCTGCAACCACCTCCTGACCCTGCCTGGAAAGAGCAAACTCAACAAACTTCTGCGTAAATGCGTTGTGCGGAGTCGAAGGAGTATAAAGGAAAAGCCGCCTCGACAGAGGGTACTCTTCTGTAGCCACCGTTAGCCAAGTCGGCTTGAGCGCGTCTGCCCCTCGATCCGATATCGCGATGGACTTTGCACGATGGATGAGGGGAAGGCTGACGAAGCCGATGCCGTTGGGGTCGCTGGAGACTGCCTGGGATAGCGCATTGCTGTCCTCGAACCTCTGGGCCGATGAGGCCACGGGCGTTCCCGCCAATACCATGGTCTTGAATGAATCTGCTATCGCTGACTGATCGTCCCTTGCATAAACTTGAATTGCGCCGCGCATGGATCCGACCTTCGACCAGTCGGTGATCTTCCCGGTGAAGATCTGCTTGATTGTGTCTTTGCGAAGCTCTTTGAGAGGATTCGAGGAGTTGACGATCACAGCGATACCATCAAGCCCCAGAACATCTTCGCTCAGCGCGGAATGGGAATCGCCTGACGCCCCCAGTTTGCCCGCTTCATCGGGCTTGAGCTTCCGCGAGGACATTCCAATGTCCCACGCGTCCGCGGTCAGCGTGGTAACCGCGGTTGCTGAACCATGAGCCGCAATCGTAATCGCGGATGGAAGCCGGTCGCCGGGCAGGACGCCCTGAACCATCCTTTCCTGCGGATCCGTTCCGGGAAGAATCTGAACATCCGAGGCGCCTTGAGCCTTGAGAAAAGCTTCAGCCATCGCGGGTCCCAGACTGTCCTGGATGGTATTCGAGTCGGTCAGGCGAAGAATTGCCTTCGGAGCTTCCTTCAATTCGGCAGCCGTGGCCCCCTGCTGCGAGGAGTCGATCCATTTCTTCCCAACAGCGGCAGCAAAAAGAAGGACAAGGACGACGGTGGTAAATAGTGCGAAGACAATGTTGCTGGCGCTGCTCCGGGATGGGGGCACCACTTCACTGAGTCTCTTATCGCATAGTGGGCAATAGGTCATGGGTTTCTTTTCGTGGGAAAAGTCCTCATGACTCTCTGCCAGCGCGCATTTGCCGTAATTCGTGCAGATTCTACGATGCATTTTTTCCCTCCTTGGTCTTGATTCCGTACTCCAATGTGGGGCAACTTGCGGCCCTGATGATCGAATGAAAAAAGTAGGGCCGCTTCCTTGCAAATGTAACGCGGATTTATTACGAAAGTGTGATTATATTCATCAAAGGCTTGGTACTATAGTAATTATTTTGTTCCAGAATGAGGCATTAGCGCAAGTCTATAGCGTTACAGTGTGCTTTTTTGGACAAGTAACCTCAACGTAACATAGTGTGGAGGTAGGCCAGGAGTGCGGCCATCTGCTCCTCGGTGAAGCGGCCGCTGAAGCTGGGCATCATTCCCTTCCCTGCCAGCACATTCTGCCGCACGGTTGTGTCCGTGGCAGGAGCGCCGCTGGGCAAGGTCTTATGGTCGAAGACGCCGTGCAAGTCAGGAGGAACCTTCTTGAGAGCCAGGTCGTTCTCCTCGTGGCAGTGGGCGCAGCGAACCTTATAGAGGCGCTTGCCCTCCGCTTCCTGCGGAGTCAGAGACGGGGCTGAGCGGCAGCCATTCCAAAAGACTGTCAATCCAATGCAAAGGATGAGTTTATTGTGAAAAATGCGCAGATACTTGTGCCTCAGAGATGATTATGCCTTAGTCCGCAACAGGCAGAGTTGATGCAACCGCATCCAGAGGGAATCCCAGCCGCTTCCACTCGTCGTAGCCGCCGCGCAGGGGGCGGATGCGCTCAATGCCCAGCTTGTGCAGGGTCATCGCGGTCTTGGCGGCGGTAGCCTCGTTGGGGCAGGAGCAAAAAAGCACGATGTCGCGGTCGCGGGGAATCTCGTGATGGCGCTCGGCCAGCGCCTCGGGCGAGAAAAGGAGCGCGCCAGGCAGTGTAAAAGGATCTGGCGCCAATTCGAGCGGATGGCGCAAATCCACGATGAAGACCTCCTCACCGGCGTCAAGTTGCCGCTTTAGTTCTTCGGGTTCCAAACGAGCGGCGACGAGCTTCTTGATCACCATGCGGCGGCGGACGACTCGGCCAACAAAAAATCCCAGAATGCCCAGGATCAGCAAGGCGCCGGAGAAACGGCCCACCCAGTCGAGCAGGCTGGGGTCGCGCTGGATCAGGTCGCCGAAGAAGCGGCCCGAGGCCATCAACGCGCTGAGCCACACCACGGCGCCAATGGCGTCGAAGAAGACAAAGCTGCCGAAGGCCATTCCGTTCTGGCCGGCCACGGGAGGAGCCAGTGTTGCCAATCCAGGAACAAACTTGGCGATCATGACGGTGATGGCGCGGCGGCGGCCAAAGGAGTTCTGCGTCCGGCGGACGCAGATGGTCGGCTCTAGAGAGAGTTTGCAAAGAATGCGCAGCACGCCGTGCCCGTAGCGGCGGCCGATGAGGAACCAGGAGCTGTCGGCAACGAGCGAGGCGGCGAGGCCGGCCAGCAGGGCGAAAAGAAAATTGAATTCATGCTGCGCGGAGAGCGCGCCGGCCGCAAGCAGAACAGGCGCGGCAGGCAGAGGAATGCCTAACTGCTCAACCAGAACCCAGGCAAAGAGCAGCACGTAGCCGTAGAGGAGCAAAATGTGTTCCGGCAGAGCCATTGAGATGATCCTGTATTCACTAGCAGGAGTCAGACCGCGCAGCCCTGTCAGAATAGAAAATTGCAGAAGAGTTCGAGCGGCCTCATCGAATCAGATGATTTTCTGAGCATGTTGGCTTCATGTATTCGCTTTAACGCACAAACACACTAAGAGGCCGCCCGAAGGCGGCCCATTCGGTTGATCTCGGACTGTCGGAAAGATGGCCGCTCTACGGTTGCGCCTGCTGGGAGGGCGCGGTCTGAATTGCCGCCGCATCCTGCTGGCCCTTGGAGGCGAACCAGTTGCGGTCCCAGAGGTTCTTGTAGAACTCGCCGGTCAACTCCGCCGCGCGTGGACCGAAGGTGGGCCTTCCGCCTTCGAGGAAGAAGACTGTGACCAGGCTGCCCTGAGGTGAGTCGGAATACGAGGCGAACCAGCCAAAGCGCGTTCCCTTGTCCGAGCAGGTTCCGGTCTTGCCGAAGACGGGCAGTTCGTTGAAGTTGGCGCGCAGGCGGCGGGCGGTGCCGTACTCGACCGCGCCGGCCATGCCGTCCTCGATGTCGGGAACGTAGCGGGCGATGTCCAGGGTGCGCTTGATCTTGGGTTCGAGATTGGCGGCATCTTCCGGCGTTGCCGGGTGCTGCAAATAATAGAGTGTTCCGCCGTTGGCGATGGCGGCCACAAAGGCGCCCAGTTGCAGCGGAGTGAGCGAAACGCCCTGGCCGAAGCTGCACATGCGGCCCACGCCACCCTCGGCGGCGGGCAACTCCTGATCGGGATAGACCCCCAACTGCTCGCCTTCGATGTTGTAGCCGGCCAGTTCGCCCAGGCCGAACTGGTTGGCGTAGTGGCGCACGCGGTCAAAGCCCAGTTCCCTGCCCAATTCCTCGAAGTAGAGGTTGTTGCTCTTGGCCAGCGCCTGAGTCATATTCATGCGGAACCCGGCCAATTGAACGGGCGTGTCGCGTGTGACCAGCCCTTCGGAGAGCGCGGCCATGGCGACCGTGAGTTTGATGGTGGAGCAGGGTTCAGCGCCGGGCGAAAGGGCCAGCTTTTGGTTGACCATCGCCAAAATGCGCCCGTTGGAGGGGTCGATGACGACGGCCGTGCCGTTCATGTCGCCGAGGGCGTCGATGGCCGCCTGGCGTACCACCGGATCCTCGCCGGCCGTCACATCGTCGGCAAGAAAGTCTCCCTTGGCAAAGGAGCTGGCGGTAAAGCGCTCATAGTAGTGATGGCGGCGGGGATGCAAAGCCGCGCGGCGCGCATTAGCTCTGGCGTTGCCTCTTGCGGTCAGACGGGCTTGTCCCGCAGGCGCGGCTTTCGATGTGGAATGAGTAGCCCCGGCGTGAGCGGTAGTGGACTTCGCAGCCGCGGCGTGATGGCTGGCGGTACGATGAGGCTCTGTCAGATGCTTTTCCGTAGCCTTGGCGCGATGCGGCGAGTGCGGCACGTCCAACGCCACCGCGCCACCTGTGCAACCAGTCAAAATCAATGCAACTGCCCAAACACGGGGAAATATCATCCAGCCAGATTCCTCTCTCCTAACGGAGTGCCGTGCCGCGCGCCCTCCTCGGAGGTACGCACTTCATGCCATCACAACCGGAATACCACTCTTATCGGCCACTTCGCAAACAGCTTACAGCCCCTGTTGCGAGAAGCCAACTCTGATCCCGGCGCACTGTCTGTCGGCGCAAGAGGCAGCCTTGCATTTTTAGAGCTATATTGCACTATACGCCTCTGCGGCCCATTGCGATACAAATTGGTCACCTAAAACCCCAGCCGCCGCAGAAATGTTGGCTTCTCCAGATCCGGCTGCGTCTCAACGTTGGTCTCTACGTATTCACTAGGCGGCGGGGTGTAGGCCGGCTCCTCGGACAATTCGGCAAACTTCGGTCTTGCAGGCTTGGCAGCCGCTTCCATCTCCTCCTGTTGAAGTTCTCTGTCCGTTTCGACACGCTCGGGCTCAGCGTCGGCTGAGTTCGGGGCAGAAGGCGCGGTGGCAGAATAATAGGTTGGCCCATCATCTTCCTCTGGTTCTGCCACCTCCTCGGCTTCGACCGCGTCTTCCGGCTCTTCATCTTGCGAGAGGAAGCGCGGCGGAGATGCGGGCGCAAGAACCGGCGCGGAAGCAGAGGTGGAAGGAGTCGCCGGAAGCCTGTTTTCAGGCGCAGCCAGAGGAACCGAGGCCATCGGCGCGGAATCCAGCGGAATCGAAACCACGGACGGCTCTAGCACGCTCAACATACGTTCGCGCCGCTCCGGCATCTGGTTGCGAAAGCCGGTGGCGATGACGGTAATCTTGACGTCTTCGCCCATCTTCTCGTCCAGCACGGCGCCAAAGATGATGTTCGCGTCCTCGTGAGCTGCGGACTGGATGAGCGACGAGGCCACGTTGACCTCGGAGAGCTTGAGCGAGCTTGATCCGGTGATGTTGATGAGGATGCCACGCGCGCCGTCGATGGCGCCGGCTTCGAGCAGCGGCGAGGCCATCGCCGCCTGGGCCGCTTCCATGGCGCGATTCTCGCCCGAGCGCACCGCCGTGCCCATCACCGCGTGGCCCATGCCGGCCATGGTGGTCTTCACGTCGGCAAAGTCGCGGTTGATGATGCCGGGGATGGTGATAATGTCGCTGATGCCTTGCACGCCCTGGCGCAGCACGTCGTCGGCGATGCGAAAGCTCTCAAAGAAGCCGGCGTCCTTGGCCACGGCCAGCAGCTTCTCGTTGGGGATAACAATCATCGTGTCAACGCTTTCCAGCAGTTCCTTCAAGCCTTGCTCGGCCTGCCGCTGGCGGCGCTTGCCCTCGAAGCCGAAGGGACAGGTGACCACGGCCACGGTCAAAATGCCCATCTCGCTGGCCAGCGAGGCGATCACCGGCGCGGCGCCCGTGCCCGTTCCGCCGCCCAGGCCGGCGGTCACGAAGACCATGTCCGCGCCTTCCAGGGCTTCGATGATCTTTTCCGAGTCTTCCAAAGCGGCGCGCCGTCCCACGTCGGGATTAGCCCCTGCGCCCAACCCGGAGGTGAGCCGGACGCCAAGTTGCAGCTTGACCGGCGCATGGGAGACCTTGAGCGCCTGCACATCGGTGTTGGCGGCAATAAACTCCACACCCTCCAAACGGGCCTGGATCATGCGATTGACGGCGTTGCCGCCGCCTCCGCCTACGCCGATGACCTTGATGCGCGCGCCGCGCGGGCTCTCCTCGTGATATTGAATGCGCATCTCTCCGCCTTCACTCTTCTGCTCTTCCATTTGGGCTCCGTCCTCCTGCTTCCTGACCTCGAATGATCTAACTTCGAATGATTGCGGTTAAAAACTTCCTGCAAAAGCGGCGCGCACCCTGGAGCGCCATGTGGTGCTCTCTTCTACCAGATTCGATCGTGTGCGATTGGCATAAAGAATCATGCCAATCGCCACGGAAAAGCTCGGATGGACCATCCCGCCGGGCAATTGCGAGAGGCGAACCGGAAGTCCGGTGCGCGCCGGAACCCGCAACTGGCTCTCGGTAATGTCGAGCATACCGGGCAGCATCGCCCCGCCGCCAGTGAGCACGCAGCCCGCGCCCAGGGCCTCCAGCACACCGCCATGGCGCAGGTTCTCTTTGACGTATTGAAGCAGTTCGCAGCCCCGCGGCTCCAGGATCTCGGCCATCCTGCGCAGGCTCAGCATCTGCGGCTGAGGGTTGGCAATCTCTATGTCCTCGTTCTGCGGCACATCCGTCACCACCACGTTACCGTACCGGCACTTCAACTCCTCGGCCATTGCCACAGGCACCTGCAGGCCCACCGCTAGGTCGTTGGTAAAGTGCTGTCCGCCAATCGGAACGGAGCCCGTATGCACCACCGCGCCTTCGAAGAACACCACCAGATCGCTGGAGTGGCAGCCGATGTCCAGCAGGCAGACGCCCAGCTCCCGCTCGTCGGCCGAAAGCACGGCCTCGGCGGCGGCAATCGATTCCAGAATGGCTTCCGTCACTTCCAGGCCGGCGCGATTGACGCAGGTGACTGAACTCTGAAGCGCGCTGCCGGAGCAGGTGGCGATGTGCAACTCGACTTCCAGCCTCTTACCCACCATGCCCACCGGGTCGAAGATGCCCGGCTGGCCGTCGAGGATGAACTGGCGGCGCAGCAGGTGCAGAATCTCGCGGTCTGGAGGCCGCTCCACGGCCCGCGCCCGCTCGACGGCGCTGCGCACATCCTCCGCGTCGATCTCGCGCATGCGGCCGCCCAGCTCGATTCCGCCGTTGGTGTTGAGTCCGCGAATGTGCGGTCCACCCACGCCCACCACGCACTCGCCGATGTTGGCGCTGGCCACAAACTCGGCCTGCTCAATCGCTGCCTTCACCGACTTGGCGGCCGGGCCAAGCTCGGCGATCAGCCCCTTGCGCATCCCCGCAGACGCCACTACTCCATGCCCGCAGTAGCGCGGCGCACCTTCATACAACTCCGCCGCCAGCACGCGGGTCCACGCGCTGCCGATGTCCAGCGCCACGATCAGATTGTCTTGCCTCTGGCTCATCTCACTCACTGGCCTATTCCGGCTGACATGGCCGGACGTATGGTTGGGGCACTCTTCTGCCTGTTCACGTTCAACGCGGCGGGTTTGGCCTCCGCGCGCTTCTTTGTCTTTGCCGCCTTCTCAGCGGAGACCTTTACGGCTTTTGGGTTCTTATGCGCCGTGGAATTGATTGGCTTGGTCGAGCGATTTGCCACCGGCTTTGAGCCCGCCTTGCCTGGCTTCACTGGAGCATTCGACCGCGGCTTGCCGGCAAGAGCGGTAGCTCCGGGCTTTAGCCCGGAGATTGCGCCGGCGGAATCAACGGGGGCTGATGGCTGCTTTTCAGGAGATTCGCCCGCGGTCTGCCCATCGGAGGGCTTGCCGTCGCCGGTCGTGACCGCGCTCTGCTCCTCGGCCGCGGCTTGCGCCACGTTGGTTCCAGCCGCCATCTCCAGCACCACCTTCTGCTCATAACGCAAATCCACCGCCGCCAGCTTGGGATACTGCTGACGCCACTCACTGATGTGCGCCTTGTAGCGCTGGTAGCGCTCAAGAAATTGGTCTTCGCCGAAGTGGGCCAAAATGTCCCCGCCCTGCTCTGGCATGAGTACCTTGGCGTCCGCGGGATCGGTCAAGTCGATCTCCGAGATTTGTTCGGAGAGCTGTTGCCCGTTCGAGTCCAGTTCGGCCAGCAAGCGCTGATAGACCGCCATGCGCGCCTTGCGCGATGCGAGTGGGTCGTGAGCGTCAAAGCCGGTCACCACCGGGAAGGAATAGTGCCGCTGGGCCATCATGGCCGCCGGCATGGTGAGCAGAACGCCGCTTGCGTCCACCAGGCCTATCTGCTGCCCCAGGCGCACAAAGGCCACCGGCTGCCGCTCCACCACCGAGACGCGAATCTGGTCCGGCAGCAGGCGCATCACTGTAGCCCGCTCAACCCAGGGCAGTTGTTCCAGTTGCCTGCGCCGTTCACTCAAGGGAACAAAGAAGATATTGCGCCCGATGTCTTCGCCGAAGACCGGCAGCATCTCCGCGCGGCTGACCTCGGTGAGCCCGCTGGCCGCGATGTTACCCGCCCCGGCAATGCGGAAGCGCTCGTCGCGGTCCAGATAGCTCTTGAGAAGATAAGCAGCAGTAGCGAGGCCGCCCAGCACAGCCAGCGTTGCGAGCAGCAAAAGCACGCGCCCCGCCGTGCTCGCCGGACGCCACCAGCGGTTGCGCGGGCGCTCTAAGCGGCCTCCGCCCTTGCGGTCCGCCTTCATCGGTGGTGAGTCATCGTCGTCCGGGCCGGAGCTATCCAGCGGCATGGCGGGTAGCGCGCGCCGTGTCGGGGGTACAGTCTGCCCCATGCGCCGCAAGCGAGGCTCTGCGGGCGCTTCATCTTCCCACACGAGGGAACGAGTTCGATTGCTGATAAGTGTCGTCACGCCTGAGCAAGGTCGTGAGAGTCGCCAGATTTCACTATAGCCGGGCCTTCGCCCGCGTTTTCCTCAACCGGCGCGGAATGAACCAGTAATGTTACGGGTGTATCGATTCCATTATGGTTGGTGGCCCCTCAAAGGGGCCTGTATAAGCGATCCATGCCGGTAGCAGCCCATCGCCTGCGCCATAGGCGCAATGGTTGTTAGCCCCGCGCTTCAGCGTGGGGTAGGCGAAACCAATCATTCATCCGGAGTCCCGTAGGGACGGCGCCCATGCTCCGCGCCCTTCTAACGTTTTCGCAGGAAGAAGGTAAAAACATAAACCGTGGGTGCCTCCCGTAAATGTCAAACTTCAGCTGCCACCCCTGCACAACCGGGGGTTCTCCCAATCGAATAACCTATCAAAGCTTCGATAGCAAAAGTCGCAAGTCTGAATAGTCCGCAAAACTCCTCACGCCCACTGCAACGTATGCACGGAGCTGGCGGGCAGGTCGATTTCGAGCATCTGCGAGCCGAGCAGCAATTGCACCCGCTTCTCCGGGCCTCGGTTGGCCAGCACGACCACGAAGCTGCCGTCCGGATTGCGGAAGCCGGAGTGCGAAACGGAGCTGGCAGTTCCCTGCTCCGCTTCCTGGCCTATCGCATTGGTCTCGAAGACTTTGGCACCGCGGCGGATGTGCCTGGAATAGTGCGCAAAGGCCCAGTATTGTCCGCTGCGCGTCACCTTCTTGGTAGCATCGTCCACCGTCACCACTCCGCCACAACTGAACGGGCCGATATTCGGCTTGCCCTTTTCGTCGAGAGCCACATTCCACGCGGTAATCGACCGCGCCCAGTTGTGGGCAATGCCGTTGAAGGTCTCCGCCCAATTGGTGAAGTCGGTCAGGTAGTCGGCGGCATGAATGTCCGGGCCGCCCTCGGTCCAGTAGGCGTTCTTCTGCGGAAAAGCGTCATGGACGCGCGTCATCGCCGAAGGCTCGCCGAGATAGCCGTGCCAGGCAATGCCGTCGACGTACTGGCTGACGCCGGGAAGGCTCAACTCGCCAATCGCGCGACCCCACAGATTGTAATTGTGGTCGATCACCCAGATTTTGGTCGAGAGGCCCGCTTTGCGCAGGACCGGGCCGAGGTGGTTCTCGACAAACTCGGTCTCATATTCCTGGCCCCACAGGCAGGCGGGCATATTGCCGTCCTGGTCGGTATCCACTTCATTCTGCACGGTGACGGCATCGATTCCGACACCCTCCGCCTTGTAAGCCTCAAGGAATTTGAGGAAGTAGCGGGAGTAAGGCCCGAAGCTGTGCTTGCGCATCGCCCCGCCCAGCATGGAGCCGTTGGATTTCATCCACCCCGGCGGAGACCACGGCGAAGAGAACAGAAACAGCTCCGGATTCACCTTGCGCGCCTGAAGCAGCGTGGGCAGAATGTAGGCCTTGTCGTGGTCGATAGAGAATTTCTTCAGCTCCGGATCGGGCTCGGGACTCTCGTCGAAGCTGTAGGCGGTGCGCGAATAGTCACTGGAGCCGATGCAGGTGCGGCAGACATTCAGGGCCATCTCACTCGGGGCGAAGAGGTCGTGCATCAGTTCGTCGCGCTGCGCCTGCGGAATCTGGCTCAACACGTAGCAGGCCGCATCGGTGAGCGCCGCGCCGAAGCCCAAAATCTCCTGGCGAGTTGCGCCGGGATCAAGGGCGATAGCGTCGGGAGCGGCCTCGGTGGCGGCCTTCCAGGCCAGTGACGCGGCCTGCGCATGGCGCCGGTCGCGATAGGTGGCCCAGACTTGCACCGGAGCGGCTGATCCGGCAACACCCGCCCAGGCCGGAATGCTCCTCGATACTGCCAGGGCCGCGGCCGTCGCGGAAGCCGTCTTCAAGAATTTTCTGCGTGAATTTTGCGCCATTCTTCTCCTCCGATTGCGGGAATGATTGCGGGCCATAGGATAGCAGCGGGGCTGAATGAGCGTCTAATCCAACTCCAGCGCCGCCAGGATTTGCGGAGCCAACTGGCTGACGCTGCCTGCGCCAAGAGTGAGGATGAGGTCGCCTTTGCCGGCCTGGGCAGCGACGGCGGCAACCGCGGTGGGAAAATCCGGGGCGAAACGAACCTGCGGGCCTGCAATGCGGGCAGCCAGGCGCTCGGCCGTCACTCCGGCGATGGGTTCCTCGCTGGCGGCGTAGATGGGCAGCACGATGACCGTGTCGGCATCGGCGAAGGCGCCGGTAAACTCGTCCAGAAGATCCAGAGTGCGCGAGTACCGGTGGGGCTGGAAGACGACGTGGATGCGCTGGTAGCCGCACTCGCGGGCGGCGGCCAGGGTGGCGCGAATCTCCGTGGGGTGGTGGCCGTAGTCGTCCACGACGGTGACGCCGCGCGCCTTACCCCGGTACTGAAAGCGCCGGTCCACGCCGCGGAAGTGGCTCAGCCCCAGGGCGATCTTCTCCGCGGCCATTCCGAGCTGGTGGGCGATGGCTACCGCGGCCGTGGCGTTGAGCACGTTGTGGCGGCCGGGCACATGGAGTTCGAAGGGGCCCAGCGGACCTATCGCGGTAATCACATTGAAGCGCGCAAAGCTGCCCACCACTGCCGAAAGAAACTCCAGCCGGTAGTCGGCCTGCGGAGCCACTCCGTAGGTGAAGACGCGCCGCTGAGCGCGGGGCAGAATGGCCGCAAGCAGCGGATTGTCCACGCAGGCTGTCACCGCGCCGTAGAACGGCACCTTATCCATGAAGGCCAGGAAAGCCTCTTCGACGTCGGCCATGTCGCGGTAACAGTCCATGTGCTCGCGGTCAAGATTGGTGACCACGGCCAGGATCGGCGAGAGCTTGAGGAAGGAGCGGTCGCTCTCATCGGCCTCGGCCACCAGGTACTGCGAGCTGCCCAGCTTGGCATTGGAACCGAGTGCGTCCACACGGCCGCCGACGACGACTGTGGGGTCCAGGCCGCCGGCCGCCAGCACCGAGGCGACCATGGAAGTCGTGGTCGTCTTGCCGTGCATGCCGGCGATGGCAATACCATACTTGAGGCGCATCAGCTCGGCCAGCATCTCGGCGCGCTGAATGACGGGAATCTTGCAGGCATGGGCCTCCACCACTTCCGGATTCGTTGCGCTGACGGCGGAGCTGGTGACCACGACCGTAGCCCCAGCCACGTTGCGGGCATCATGGCCTTCGTAGATGGCAGCGCCCATCTGGGCAAGGCGGTCTGTGACCGGCCCGCGGCGCAGATCCGAGCCTGAGACCTTAAAGCCGAGGTTGAGCAGAATCTCAGCAATGCCGCTCATGCCGATGCCGCCGATGCCGATGAAGTGCGCGTGCTGGGAGGTGGCAAACATAAGAATGTAAAGTCAAGAGTACCATTGCGCCAGAATCGGTGCGCCATTACCCGGCAAGAAAGAAGCGCGGATCGAAGACAAATTGCTCTGGATTCCCAAGCTGAATGCGCGGAAAATCCGCATGGCGGGGATTGAGCACGAAGTTCGATTCCATGCGGTTCACCGCGATGCTTGGCACGCGCAGCACGGCAGTACGCGCATCCCTCACCCAGGCGTCGCCGAAGCTCTGCGAATCGGGCATCTCCATCCACGGCGCGGATTCAACGGATATATCGTCAGGAAGGTGAATCCGGCTGATGACTCTGGGAGGCATTTTTCGGCCCCCGGCGTGGATCAGCGTCTCCAGCACAGCCAGACTGGCGTGCTCGGCGGCATAAACGATGCGCGTGCCTGCCGAGTGCCAGCGGCCCGGCTGGAGAAACGCGCCCGAAGAATCGAAGGCGGCCTGAGAAATTCCGTGCATTCGGAAGATGATCATCCGGCGATGGCCTCAAACGGGGAATCCGAATTCAAGAGCGCCCAGCAGTGCCTCCACCGCCCGCCCGCCGGCTTCGGTTTTGAGCAAGGAGAGCGGCGTTACGCCGCGCAACTCCGGGTGCGGACCATTGAGCCATTCAGTGGCATCGGTCTCATTGCCCCAGACCCGCTCTGCGACGGAAAGAATGTGCATCAGCCTCGCCGCCGTTTGGCTGGCCTGCGGTCCAAGCCGCTGCCCCGCTCTCTTCCAACTGGAATCGGGAATCAGCTCGGCCCGCAGCGTGCCCAAAGGCAGAGATGACGTTGCGGCTATGCGCTGGAAGAGTTGAGAAGCCTCAGCCTTGGAAATCCCTCGATGTGCTTTCAGCGACAGTCCGACAAGATTCCTCACCGCGCCAGATCGCCCTGCGATCGCGGCTCTGGAGGGAATGCGGTGTTTCCCTTCCCATTGGGCGGATGCTGCCGATTCGATTTGCGTGGCCGCGGAATGAGCCTGCGCCATTGCTATGCCTCCTTATGGTCTCATCATACACCGAAATATAGGTCCATGTGAACTGTAATTTCGCATAAGCAAACTGCAGGTTCAAACTGCCTTGGGATTGCCGGAGAGGCTCTAGTTCAGGTCGTCGCGGCGGTGCAGGGTGGGCTTGTCGTCGTCGCTGGAGGTGCTGCTGGTGCTGGAGGTGCTGGACGGACTGGGCGGGTCGCCGGTTCCCGTACCGGCCTTGCGCAGCGACGGCTTGGCGCCTTTCTTCGTGTCGGTGAGCCGGCGCTTGTTTTCGATGCGCGCCAGCCGCGCCTTCACGTCGTCAAACTCCGAGGTGGTCACCGTGTACTCGTCCCTGGGCGGCAGAATGCGGGCAATCTCCTCCTGGGAGTGGAGAATGCGATCGGGGGTCTGTGGGTGATCGGCAAAGGCTTTGGAGACAAGTCCCGGCTTGCGCTTCTGCAGCGCCTGTACCTTCTCAAAGAATGTGATGAAGGCCTGGGGATCGTAACCGGCGCGATACATATATTGGACGCCCAGGTAGTCTGCCTGCGCTTCGAAATCGCGGGAGAACTTGAGGAAGGTGATCGGCAGGGCTAGTTGGGCGCCTTCGTAGATGCCGTAACCTGTCCAGCCGCCCACCAGAATCATCACCGGCACCATGCCGATCTGGGCATAGTTCAGCCGGGTCATCTCGCGCATCGCGTGGTGGGCGCAGACGTGGGCCGTCTCATGGGCCATGACACCGGCCAGTTCGGCCTCTTCGTCGGCGTTGAGGATCAGGCCCGAGTTGACGTAAAAAAAGCCGCCGGGAAGCGCGAAGGCGTTGATCTCATCCGAGTCGATTACCTTGATGGTGAACGGCACCTTGCAGTCGGAGTTCTTGACGATGTTCTGGCCGATGCGGTTCACGTACTCGGTGACCACCGGATCGGTGATGAGCTTGGTGCTCTTCTCGACCTCCTGGGCATACGTCCGGCCCATCCTGATCTCATAGTCGGTCGAGTACCAGTTCCCTACCCCCCGCGCGCCGATGTCGCGATTGCCCACGGCGCCCACGTCTTCAATGGAGCCGGGCTTCACGTTGACCTTCTGACTGCCCGGCTCGATCACCTTGTCTGGATTCACGGTGGTGGCCGCGGTGTCGCCTCCCACCGGCGTCGTTCCGGGCGCGGGCTGCTTGGAAGGCGCACTGGCGGGAGTGTCCCCTCCAACGGGCGACGTTCCCGGAGCCGGCTGGGCTGTGGGTGTGTTCGAAGGCGGCATGCTTGATGGAGACGTAACCGTCGGAGTGGACTGCGCCCATGAACTCGTGGCCAAGGAAACCGCCAGCGCCAGTCCTGCCAGCGCCGCTGCCTGGGAAGCTATCCGCATTCTCCGCATGACCTCACCTCCGGCACAATTCCATTCTCGCAGCCTGGAGTGCGGCGGGCTTACGCTGCACAGCCCTGGGGACTGGGCCGCTTCGCTCCACTATTTAGACGCTACTCATTGCTCAATTGGCAACAGCCTAGACCAATATTTCGCCCGCGGAGCCAAATCTGCCCAGGAAGGAGGCGGTTCAGGGAGCAATCAATGGCCTCCGAAATCTGCATTCTTTATCGCAATACCAGATCCACTTTGTTGCCGGCCTCCGTCTGAATTACAGTGGAATACACGCGGAAGTGGGGGACGTCGCCTTGCGAAAACTGATCATGTTGGTTGCCATAGCCGTATGCGGAACGATGCAACTCATTGCCCAGCAACCGCCGCCCCATCCCCCGCTGGAAGGTCAGCTGCTCCCGCACAGCCATGCCCAACCCGCCCCCGCCAACCCCCAGCGCACCCCCGAAATCCTCTTCGACGCCACCAGCCTGGGCTCGCCGCTGCTTCTCGACAAGGGCTGGCGCGTCGGCATCACCTCCAACCCGGCGGCGGCCACCTCCGAGTTCGACGACTCCACATGGGCCGTCCGCGACGCCCAGGAGTCCTTTGACGACGTCCCCGATGAGGATCATCCCGCGGGCGCTCCCAATGAAGATTCCAACGCCGGCCGCCCCAAAGGCCACCAGCGGCCCTACGCCTGGTTCCGGCTGCACATCAAGCTGGCGCCCAATCACGGACCTATTCTCATACTCATTGAATTGCCGGGTACGCAGAACACGTCGCTGGACCCAAGCGCGCACGCATTGGGATTGGATGTCTTCGCCAACGGCAAGCCAATCCAGCCGCAGGGACCCAACTCGGATGCGCCCGGCATGTACGAGCAGATCACCCGCATTTACAGCCTGAACCTGGCGCCTGAGGAAACCTCCCTGACACTGGTGGTGAGGACCACTTATTACCCTTTCGGAGTGGGCGCTTACACCCACTTCTTTGCCACCCGCAAGATGCGCCTGGGGAACTCGGAAGATCTGACACGAACACTCGAACTGTGGTCCATTCATAGCCTCCTCGAACGGCTCCCCCGGCTGGTCAACAGCATTCTGCTGACGGTGCTCGCTCTTTTCCTGCTGACGCTATTCATCAATCAGAGGGGCCACATCGAGTATCTGTGGCTCGCCATGTATGAACTGTTTCAAGCCCCCATCGCGATTGTCGAACTGGCCGGATCCTCGGCTCGTTTAGATACTTTTTGGTATGGGGCCCTCATGTTTCAGTTGCTTGTGGCCGCGGCGTATCTCTATTTCGAATTCCTGGTTTCCTTCCTCTCGCTGCGCAAGCGCTGGTACATTCTGCTGCTTCGTTATACCGCTCCCATCCTGGCGGCATTGGGCGCCAGCCTGTTGCTGGCGGCACATTCCAGTGTCATGGGGTTTGTTCTGATCGCGGTGGCTCTCAGTAGCCTGGTGTGGGTCCTGGGATGGCTGATCTTCATCTTCGCCACACTGATCGCGGCCACGCTCCGTCGTAACTTCGAAGCCGGCCTGCTGCTGATTCCGTTGGTACTGACCCTGGTGGGCTGGATTGAGCCGATGCTCACGGGAGGAATGATGGAGACCTGGGGCGGCGCCAAATACCGCCCGCTCACCGTGCAGGCCGGACCCATCCCCATTCACTTTGCCTCCATCGCCGATTTCACCGGCATCTTCGTTATCGTGCTCATCATCTTCGTCCGCTTCCTGCACGTGCAGCGTGATCAGGAGCGGGCTTCCAGCGAGCTGGCCGCTGCCCGCAGCGTGCAGGAGCTGATGATTCCCCAAGAGAGGCTCGCAACTCCAGGCTTCGAGGTGGAATCCGTCTACAACCCAGCCAACGAGGTGGGCGGCGACTTCTATCACGTCCAGCCGGCGGCCGACGGCGGGCTGCTGGTGGTCATCGGCGACGTGGCCGGCAAGGGCCTCAAGGCAGCTATGAACGTCTCCATGCTGATGGGAGCGCTGCGCAGCACCCCGGAGCGCAGCCCGGCCAAAATTCTCGCCTCGCTCAATCGCGTGCTGGTGGGCGACGACAGCTTCACCACCTGCCAGGCCGCCTGGTTCAGCGCCAACGGAGAGCTGGTGCTGGCCAACGCCGGCCACCTGCCGCCTTACCTGAACAGCCAGGAGGTCGCGCTGCCCGGCGGCCTGCCGCTGGGCGTTCTGCCCGAGGTGAACTACCCGGAGGTCCGGCTCTACCTGCACCCCGGCGACCGGATTCTGTTGATGTCGGATGGAGTCGTCGAGGCACGCCAGCCCTCCGGCGAACTCTTCGGCTTTAGCCGTGTCCACAATCTCAGCAACCAGTCCGCCTTCTACATCGCCGATGCCGCCAAGGACTTCGGCCAGGAAGACGACATCACCGTGCTCACCGTCCGGCGGCTGGCTCCTGCCGTGGCTGCATAGCGGAACGGCTCTGGCAGGGTTGATGGCGAAAAGCGGAAGCACACTTGGAGCCGGACGCTGGAATTGGCCGATCTTCACCGTCTGACCGTCTACGACGCCACCTACCTGGAACTCGCCCTGCGCGTCTCGCTCCCGCTGGCCACTCTCGACGATGCCTGAGCCGAGTCGCGCAACAGGAAGGCGTGCCGCTGCTGGGCAAATAGATTCCGGCGCGCAGGCAAACGCCCCACCCAAACGTGTGAGGCGTTGTTGCTTTTGCGACCAACGGGAGCGTCTGCGCCACCGCAGGTGGCGGCTGACCTACTGCAGGTGGTTAATCGTAGTATTCCAGGCCTAAGTGGGTGATCAGGTCCGCGCCCATGATGTGGCGCAGCGTGTTCTTGAGCTTCATCGACTGGATGAAGAGGTCGTGCTCCGGATAAAGGCCGGGGGCCGACTGCGGCGATTTCAGATAGAAGCTCAGCCACTCCTGAATGCCGAGCGAACGCAGCTCCGGCGTGCGCTTGGCCAGGTCCAGGAAGAGCACCAGGTCGAGCGCGATGGGCGCGGCCAGAATCGAATCGCGGCAAAGGAAATTCACCTTGATCTGCATCGGGTAGCCCAGCCAGCCGAAGATGTCGATGTTATCCCAGGCCTCTTTGTCATCGCCGCGCGGCGGGTAATAGTTGATGCGAATCTTGTGGTAAAGATTCTTGTAAAGGTCGGGGTAAAGCTCCGGCTGGAAGATGTAATCCAGCGAGCCGAGCTTCGACTCCTCCTTGGTCTTGAAGGATTGCGGATCGTCCAGCACTTCGCCGTCGCGGTTGCCCAGAATGTTAGTCGAGAACCAGCCGGAGACGCCCAGCAGGCGCGCCTTGAGGGCCGGCGCCAGCACTGTCTTCATCAATGTCTGGCCGGTCTTGAAGTCCTTGCCGCAGATCGGCGCAGCGTTGCGCTTGGAGAGCTCGACCATGGCCGGGAAGTCCACCGTCAGGTTGGGTGCGCCGTTGGCGAAGGGCACGCCCTCGCTGAGCGCCGCGTAGGCATAAATCTGCGACGGCGCAATGGCGATGTCGTTGTTCTCCAACCCCGCCTCGAAGGCCTCGATGCTCTGATGCACCGCCGTCGGCTCGATAAAAATCTCCGTAGACGCGGCCCAGATCATCACCACGCGGTCCACGGTCTTCTTGAAGGCCTGAATATCAGCCCTTAACTGCTCGGCCAGATCGCGCTTGTTCTTGCCCTTCTTCACGTGCGTGCCGTTGAGGCGCTTCACGTAATACTGGTCGAAGACCGCCGGCAGCGGCTTGATCGTCTCCAGAAAAGGCTTCAGTTGCTCCAGCGTCTTCTCGTCCAGCACCTTGGCGTGCGCGGCCGACTCGTAGACGTTGTCCTCGAAGATGTCCCAGCCGGTGAAGACCACGTCGTCGAGCTTGGCCAGTGGCACAAAATCCTTGATCAGCGGCGATTTGTTGTCGGTGCGCTTGCCCAGGCGAATCGTCCCCATCTGCGTCAGCGATCCGATCGGCTTGGCCAATCCGCGGCGGACGGCCTCCACTCCGGCGATCATCGTGGTGGCGACGGCGCCCAGGCCCACCACCATCACCCCTAGTTTGCCCGTGGCGGGCGCAATCGCCGCTGCTTTTTGGCCGCCTTGCTCTTCATTTCCCATTGTTTCTCCTAATCTGATTGTGATTGCTCCGGTAATCCGGGCCGTTCAAACTATTTCAGGCAACCGAAACAGTGTACGCCTTGCAGGTTGCCCTCGTCCCACCTCAGTCTCATCTGCTGCTACGCGGCCTCCGTATGCCTGCCACGCCTCACGTGCGACCATACAAACCAGACGATCCCCGCCACCAGCGCCAACTCGACGCCCAGATGGAAACGGTGGAAGGCTGCGTAAAAGCGCGGGTCCGTGTGCCAGGCCTGGCCCAGCCTCATGCCCGCATAGGCCAGCGCGAAGCACCATGGCCAGGAACCCGCAAACGTATAAATGTGAAAGCGAAGCTGCGGCATCCGGGCGATGCCCGCCGGAAAGGCGATGAAGGTCCGCACCACCGGCAGCAGGCGCGCCAGCAGCACAGCAATCGAGCCATAGCGCAGGAAAAACTCCGTCATGCGGTCCAGATCGTGGTGGCTCATCAGCACCCATTTGCCGTAGCGCTCCACCAGCGGCCGTCCGCCCTTCGCGCCGATCCAATAGGCGACCACCGAACCCAGGTTGCAGCCGATCGCCCCGGCCGTGGCCACCCAGAAGAGGCTGAAGCGGCCGGCATAGACCAGAAAGCCGGCAAACGGCATGATGATCTCCGAGGGCAGTGGAATGCAGGCCGATTCAATCCCCATCAGCGCGGCAATTCCCGCGTAGCCGCCCATATCAATCACGTGGGTTACAAAATGCACCAGAAAGGCAAGTATCTTTTCGCTCATGCGCGTTAACAGTATATCGGTCCAGGCCGGGGTCTGGCTCTCTCCGGTGCGGGTCGTGGGACAACCGAGAGCTTCGTGCCCCATTCTTGCTGTCATCCTGAGCGGAGCGCAGCGGAGTCGAAGGACCTGCATCTTGTAATCCTGGCGCAAGGATGGGATACCACGAACCCCGACCCGCCGTGTGCCGCCACTCCCCCAACTGCCTGGGTGCCCCATCCTTGGCACGTTCTTGTTCTTGTGCCAAGGGTGGGAAACCACGCACCAAAAACCAGCCACACGCACCTTGTCACTCTGCCGAAGGCGGCTGCCCCACCGCAGGTGGTTTGTTACCATGAGGGGGTATTCAAGGAGATCATTCCGTGGCCGACTTCCCCCCCGTCCCGCTTACGCTTGAAGGCTCGTTCCTGCTCCACCAGTTCTTCCGCTTCGATTGGAAGGCCTGGCGCTCCTGCGCGGACGGCGAACGCGAAAAGATTGCCGCCGAGGCCGTCGCCACGCTCAACCGCCTGGAACGCAGGGAGGCAGGCGCGCCCATCCAGACCGCGCTCTTCTCCCAGCTCGGTCACAAGGGCGACCTGGTTCTGATTCACTTCCGCAACTCGCTCGAAGCTCTCAATCAGGTCGAACTCGACCTCGCCCAGACGGAACTTTACGATTTTCTGGAATTGCGCCACTCGTATGTGTCAGTCGTCGAACTCGGCCTCTACGAATCGACGCGCAAGAGCTACGAAGCCGCCGCCAATCTGGAGCAGCACTCGCCGGAGTGGAAGGCCGAGATCGCCGCCACGCTCGCCCGCCAATCCGCCGCGATGGCGCCGCGCCTCTACCCCGCCGTTCCCGAAGCCCGCTACCTCTGCTTCTATCCCATGGACCGCAAGCGCGGCGAGCAGGTCAATTGGTACACCGTCCCGTTCGCCGAACGCCAGCGCATGATGCACGAGCACGGCCTCATCGGCCGCCGCTACGGCGACCAGGTCAAGCAGATCATCTCCGGCTCGATTGGCTTCGACGATTGGGAGTGGGGCGTAGACCTCTTCGCCGACGACCCGGTCGTCTTCAAAAAGCTCATCTACGAGATGCGCTTCGACGCAGTCAGCGCCGTCTACGCCCTCTTCGGCCAGTTCTTCATCAGCGTCCGCCTGCCGATCGAGAAACTTGGCAGTTGGCTCAGCGGCAGCCTGTAGGTTGTCTATATGCCGGACTTGCCCAGGAATCCGCTAACTCGCGAACCTGCTATCACCGCGAAGCGGTGGCTAACTTGCTAAACGGTTAACCAGTCTTCACAAGTTTTAGCGAAAGGATAGAGAAGACCCAAATCTTAACCAGTGTCGATTCGACCAAGCCTGCCATGAAACCAATCATGAAGAAGCAGTACAAAGCGCAGCACGGCGATCTCGCCCCCGACCGCATCTCCGCCATCCTCGCAGCTCTCGACGAAGCTTATCCCCGCGCCGAGTGCGCCCTCATCCATCGCTCGCCCTGGGAGCTGCTGATAGCCACAATCCTTTCCGCGCAATGCACCGACGTGCGCGTCAACATGGTCACTCCGGAGCTATTCCGCCGCTTCCCTACCCCGCAAAAGATGGCCAAGGCTACGCTGCCGCAACTCGAAGCTCTCATCCGGACGACGGGATTCTTTCGCAACAAGGCTAAGTCGATTCAGGGCGCGGCGCGCAAGATCGTCTCCGACTTCGGCGGCCAGGTTCCGCAAACACTAGCGGAGCAAGTCACCATCCCCGGCGCGGCGCGCAAGACAGCCAACGTCGTCCTCGGCGTAGCCTTCCGCAAGGCTGAGGGCGTGGTAGTGGACACGCACGTCTTTCGCATCGCCCGCCGCCTCGGCCTGGCCAAAAGCGAGACGCCCGAAAAGGTCGAGCAGGAGTTGATGCGCATTCTGCCCGAGAGCCGCTGGATCGACTTCTCCCACCAGATCATCCACCACGGCCGCCAGGTCTGCGAGGCCCGCAAACCCAAATGCGACCGCTGCAACCTTGAGCAGCTTTGCATGGCGAAGGACAAGACCTGGCGGAGTTAGCCCCCTGCGGTGGGGCACCCGCTCTTCGCACATAGCTTTTGTGGTATCCCACCCCCAGCACAAAAACGCGGAAAGGATCGGGCACCCAAACGAGTTAGCGAGTCAGCGATGCAAGACACGCACCGACAGCCGCAATCAGCCCCGGAATGTCGGAGGGATTCGCCTCTGCCGCGGGCAGCCAGCCCAGCTCACGCAAGGTCTGGCTGGTAATTGGCCCAATCGAAACCGCCGGAACGCCCGCCAGCGGCCACGCAATCCCAGCCACGCGCGCCGCCTCGGCCAGATGCGTTGCGCTGGAGGAACTGGTGAAGGTGGCGGCGGCAATTCCCTTCCCCAGTGCTTGGCGAAGCTGCTCCGGCGCGGCATCGGGCAGGACGTTACGGTAAGCCTCGACCACATCGACCTCAGCGCCTGCAGCCCTCAGCCCATCCGGAATCACATCGCGGGCCACAGCGGCCTGTGCGATCAGAATTCTCCGGCCCGTGACCTGAGCGCTCATCCCATCGGCCAGGCTCTCGGCCACATAGGTTGCGGGAACAAAAGCTACGGTAAATCCCATCAGCCGCGCCGCAGCCGCAGTAGCTTCGCCAATCGCCGCCACCTTCATGCCAACCGGCTGCGCCAGCGCAATCCCCAACGCCGCGGCCCGCTCGGCGAGCGCCCGCACCGCATTGCCGCTGGTCAGAATCAGCCAATCGTAGCTGTCAAGCCGACGCAACGCCGCGTCCAGCGGCGCAAAACTCTCCGGCGGGCGAATCTCCAGCACCGCAACCTCGACCGGCTCCGCTCCCAGCGCGCGCAAGCCCTCGCTGAGCTTGCCGGCCTGATGCGCGGCGCGGGTGACCATCACGCGACGGCCCAGCAACGGCAGCGCGCTCATTACGCGCCTCCCGCAGCGGCCAGCAGCGGACCCGCGCCTGCATCGATCAGCTTTTGCGCTATCTTTCGGCCCAGCGTCGCCGGCTCCGCGCCAACATGAAGCGCGATGTGGTGGATGCGGACAGACTCACCCGTTTCGGGAGCGGCGACGACGGCAAAGAATTCGTCCCAAAGAGCTTTATCCGCGCCGGAATCCTCCTTCAGCCACGGCCGGCAATGAATGCCGATGGGCACCTGGCAGCCTCCGCCGAGCGCGGCCAGCGCGGCCCGTTCGACGGTGACGGCAAAGCGCGTGGCCGCATCGTCAAGGAAGGCAACCGCCGCCATCGTCGCCGCGTCGTCCTTGCGGGTTTCGATGCCCAGCGCTCCCTGCCCAGCCGCCGGGCAAAACTCCTTCGGCTCCAGCCGCTCGCGCACCCACTCGGTCTTCTCCAACCGGTCAAGTCCGGCCGCCGCCAGCAGAATCGCCTCCACCTGCCCTTCGGCCAGCTTGCGCAGCCGCGTGTCCACATTGCCGCGAAACTCGACAGCCTCAATGTCGGGCCGCACGGCCTTCAACTGTGCCCGCCGCCGCTGGCTGCTGGTGCCCACGCGCGCGCCCTGCGGCAACGCCGCCAGATTCTCATACTTCACCGAAACAAAAACGTCGCGCGGGTCCACGCGTGGGGGCGTCGCGGCCAGCGCAAACGGCTCCGGCAGCTCGGTGGGCAAATCCTTGAGCGAATGAACAGCCAGGTCCACGC
This sequence comes from Acidobacteriaceae bacterium, assembly GCA_003134855.1. Taxonomy (GTDB): domain Bacteria; phylum Acidobacteriota; class Terriglobia; order Terriglobales; family Acidobacteriaceae; genus Telmatobacter. Next base: position 45,848 of record PLCS01000014.1, on the reverse strand, counting down.
GCCCATCCGCCAGCGCTTCTTCGATTTCTTTCGTGAACATTCCCTTGTCGCCAGTGATGGCCCCGACCTGGGCGAAGGTGACCTCTTGCAGCCGGTCGCCGGTGGTCTTGATGATCTCGATCTCGACCTCATGCCCCAGGCCGCGCAGCAACGCGGCGATGTGGTTTGCCTGCCACAGGGCCAGTTGCGAGCCGCGACTTCCGATGCGCAGCTTCATGGACGGCTCTCCCCGCTACTCTCGTTCACGGGCTCTTCCTCAGCCTTCTCTGTTTCAGAATTCTGAGCACCCGCAGGCAGCGACCAGGTCTCGCAGAGCAATTCCAGGCGCGCTGCATCGTTCTCGCGAGCGGCCTGCTTGAGCGCCTGCATCGGTGGATGGAGAAATTTGTTGACCAGCCCGCGCGTCAGCGCCTCCACCGCCGCAAGCTGCTCCGCGTTCAGCGAAGCCAGCCGAGCCTGCGCGCGCCGCAACTCCGCCTGACGAATCTCCTCGGCCTGGTGTTGCAGCGCCACAATCGCCGGAGCCACATTAACTGTGAGCAGCCGCTGATGGAAGCGCTCGACCTCGGCGGCAATCAGCGCCTCTGCGTCGGTAGCCTCACGGCTGCGCTCCACCATGTGCACCGCGGCCACGGCTTGCAGGTCGTCGATGTCGTAGACAAAAATGCCTTCCAGCTTGCCCATCGCCGGGTCCACGTCGCGTGGCACGGCAATGTCGATGAAGAACATCGGCCGGTTGCGCCGCCGATGCATAAAGGCTTGCCCATGCTCACGACGGAAGATGGGATGCGGCGCGCCGGTCGAGCTGATCACGATGTCGGCCTGGCTGGCCGCTTCGTAAAGCTGCTCGAAGGGGATCACCTGCCCCGCAAAGCTCTCCGCCATGCGCCGCGCCCGCTCCAGCGTGCGGTTGGTCACCAGAATCGCGCCCGCTCCCTGCTGCACCAGATGCCGCGCGGCCAGCTCGCTCATCTTGCCCGCGCCCACCAGAAAAACCGTGCGCCCTTGCAGCGATCCGAAGATCTTGCGCGCCAGCTCCACGGCCACCGAGGCGATGGAAACCGAATTAGAGCCAATCTCCGTCTCCGTGCGAACCCTCTTGGCGGCGGCAAAGGTGCTCTGCAAAAGGTGCTCAAGCTGCCCGCCCACAGTGCCCGCCGCGCGCGCCACAGCAAAGGCATCTTTGACCTGGCCCAGAATCTGCGGCTCGCCCACCACCATCGAGTCCAGGCTGGCGGCCACGCGGAACAAGTGCCGCACCGCCTCCTGGTCGCGATGCTCGTAGAGGTGCGGAGCGAGCAGCGCCGGGTCCAGGCCAAAATGCCGCTGCAAAAAGCCAGCCAGGCCGGCAGCATCAGACTCAACCGCGGCCAGAATCTCGACCCTATTACAAGTCGAGACGATCATGCACTCGGCGACGCCGGGCACGGCGGCCAGCGCACGCGTGGTCTCCGGCAGATCGTCGCGCGAGATAGCGATCCGCTCGCGCACCTCAATGGGCGCGGTCTTGTGGTTGACGCCGATGAGGACCAGGCTCATTGCGGACCGAACCTGTGCACGCGGCTGAAGACATTGGCGGCCAGCACGGCCAGCATCACCAGGAAGACGGCGCCGGAAAGATACACAGCACGGCGTCCGCGCAATCCGGCGCTGCGGCGAACAAACAGCAGAGTGACGTAGATGGCCCACATGGCAAACGACGCGATGACTTTGGGGTCGCGGAAGTAGCCTGCGCCAAGAACGGTCTCCTGCGCCAGAACCGAGCCAATCACCAGGCCGACGGTCACGCAGGGAAAGCCGAACTCCAGCATGGCGTGGGCGATGCGCTCCAGCGTGTCCAGCGGCGGCAGCCAGTCCAGCGGCAGCCACCAGGAGTCTTCTCCGGGCTTGTGCTTGCTCTTCAGGCGGCGCTCCTGAACTAGGTAGAGGATCGAGGCCAGTAAACTAAAGCCAAGCGCTACATAGGCCGCCAGCAGCGCGGCGATATGCGCTACCAGCCAACTGAAACGCACCCCGGCGGAGGGAAACATATAGCGGTCAACGCCCAGAGAAGGCACAAAAACCACGAAAAAAGTAATGGGTAATACAAAGATTCCAAGGGAGATCGCGTCGTAAAGCCACCAAACCAGAAAGAACACTCCGGCAAGGACGAAGCCCAGTAGCGACTCCATCTCGCGCACCCCCACCGGCATCCAGTGATGGGCCTGGACCAGCATCTCGACGCAGGAGATAAAGTGGAAGAAGAAGGCCATGCCGGCCAGGTGGACGCAGCTTTTGCGCCAGCCCACCCGCCCGTAGAGCACGGCCGGAAAGACGGCGACAGAAGCCGCCGCATAGAGGATCACCGCAACTCGCAGCCAGAGCAGATACATTTCGCTTCTCACCTTACCGGTGCAAGAATCAGTATACTGTGACGCAAATCACTTGGCGGCCTTCGGAAGTCCGTTGGCACCATACTCGCTTCTCTCAATACCGTGGGACAATGCAGGTTTATCCTTCACCAGCCCATATACGTTACGGTGAAGACCTCAAGTAGCCCAAGTAGCTTGCGCAGGGCGTGATCGAGATTCTCATCGAGCAGGATTTTCACCGGACGGCCTAGCCTCGCTGGGAGTGGGCAAACTCAATCAGGCGTTGGATTTGAGGGAGAGTGAGGGCAGGAAAGCCCTCGCGCAGTTCGTCGATCGTCTCGCCGAGGTCGTAACTGCCGACTATGGCGTCAGGCAGGATGCGCGTTCCACGCACAATGGGCCTTCCCGAAACCTTGCCGGGGACTGATTCGATCAGCTCGCAGCCCATCCAATCGATTTCAACATCGGTTGCCGCATTTGCCATCGTCCGGCCCTCTTCTTTATCGTAACCCTTTCCACGAATCAAAAAAAACGAAAGTTTTGCGCCGGCCCTACGGGACGGCGGGGTGAATGGGAGGACGCTGACCCAGGGTTTCGTCCGCTGCGGAATTCACCGTGGGCTATTCTCGCGTTCTCCCTGCCGGGAGAAGGGAAAGCCCCGGCGGCCGTGGTGGGGTTCGTGTTTTCCCAGGTCCCAAAGGCGGGACCTGGGGCACCCGGATTTATTGGGCTTTATAGCCTTTATGGGATCTGGATTACCCACCTCTTACCACTATCCGTTCTGCAGACCTCTTCGTTTCATTTCACGCTTAATGGTGGCTACGACATCGCCAAAAACACCCTCGATATGCCCTTTGGTGTAGGAAATGTGTTGGATGCCAGCATTATTTGAAAATTCTTCGACGCCTTCTTCCAGTATGACGATTGCCTTGGAGAAACCAAGTTTCCCTTGGAACAGTCCGGTTTCATGAATCACGTTCTGTCGTGCCCGAACGCGTTGATCGGCTATCTCGTCTTCGCCGGTCAGGATAAGGAAGGCTAATGAACTTTGGCCCAGCATTTCCTCAAGAATATCTCTCGTATTGTGTCCGGCACGAGCGCCTGTCTCGAATGTAACAACATTGTATTCGTGCTTTTCTCGCAGGTGATCTCTGAGCTGTTGCCAATCCAGACTGTGTCCATGACCTAAGAATATGTTGAACTTCTTTTCTTCAATAGATTTCTGCCGGTTCTTCTCTTCATAAATTGGGGTTGCCAATTTTTGGGAGCCGCGAAACACATTCATAATGGCCTGGATTTCGCTTCGCTCTTCCGATGAAATATGCACCCGCGAATTCGAGGCATGCAGGAAATACCAAAGGATGCAGAACCTGTTATCCGTCTTCAATGGGATTGCGTAACGGAAGCTGGCATCGTTGGCCTTAGGGAAGCCTGCAAAGAACTCTTCGGCTTCGTCAAAGTACCACGTTTCGGAACCTACAGTTGCGCTTAAGGTAGAGTATCTGCCCGGGCCCTTCGCGTTCGGCAGCTGTTCCATCGTGGACACAGCTTGGCGGATGACTGATTCGGGAAACCGCAAATTCTCGAATTGTAGTTGGAGTTCCATTAGGCTTCCAAAAACACAAAGAGATCCGTGGTCATTATAAACTGCATGGGTTAGCTGCGAGACGAGGCGGCGGGTTTCGCATCGAAAACGCGGTGGGGGGCGTGGTTTCTCAGGTCCCAAAGGAGGGACCCGGGGCACCCAGCCTTCTGGGGAAGATCATCGACTCAGATTGATTGACGCCTTGAGCCGATACAAAGCTGGAGCTGAGGGGACGGATTCAACCAATCGAATCCCGATGCTCATGACCCTGTTTGATAACCGTCATACCGGGTTTTCTGACAACGCTGCCAACATTGGCATTCTGATCGTCTGTAAAATAGATCATTTCACCCTTGTCGAAGAAATCCTCAGCCTTGATCTGTTTGACCAGTTTCCCATCAACCTCAATTGTAAAGATCGCCACGATGCCTCCTTGAACTACTTGAAACAGCATAGCAAACAGAAGGCGAACATTCAAATTAAATTCTTAATTTGCAACGCTGCCTCGTTTTCCTCATTGGCACTGGATTTCAACCGGCGTTTCAGCGGCCTTGGACTACTGCTTGGCGGCTAGAATCGAGGTAGCCATGGCTGAATTCACACATTTGCATTTGCATACCGAGTACTCGCTGCTGGACGGGGCTTGCGACCTCACCAAACTTGTCGACCGGGTGGCAGCGCTCGGACAGACCTCTGTCGCGATGACCGACCACGGGAATATCTACGGTGCGGTCCACTTCTTTGATGCGGCTAAAGCTAAGGGAATCAAGCCGATCCTGGGCTGCGAGCTGTACATCTGCAAGCACGAGGACCACCGCGCGCCCGGCGAAGGGGACGAGAACAATCACCTGCTGGTGCTGGCGGAGAACGACGAGGGCTACCGCAACCTGGTGCGGATTACCTCGGAGGCCTCGCTGCACGGCTTCTACCGCAAGCCGCGCGTGAGCAAGCGCTACCTGGCTGAAAATTCCAAAGGCCTGATCGGCTTCTCCGGCTGCCTGAGCGGCGAGCTGTGCGAGGAGTTGATGGCAGGCCGCTACGAGAAGGCGAAGAGCGTGGCCCAGCAATACGAAGACATCTTCGGCAAAGGCAACTTCTTTCTGGAGATTCAGGATCAGGGCCTGGAGCAGGAGAAACAGATTCACGAGGCGCTCTTCCGCATGGAGCGCGAGTCGAATATCCCTTTGGTGGTGACCAATGACTCGCATTATCTCTGCGGCGAGGACAGTCACGCGCATGATGTGATGCTCTGCGTGCAGACGGGCGCAAAGATTCACGATAAGGAACGCTTCCGCTTTGATTCCGACCAGTTTTTTGTAAAAAGCGCGGACGAAATGGGAAGGATCTTCCCGGATTCCCCGGCGTTGATGCAGCGGACGATGGAGATTGCCGAGCGCTGCGAGTTAAAGCTGAAACCGGTGGAGAATCCCTTTCCGGAGTTTGCGGTGCCGGAGGGGCATACGATTGACAGTTACTTCGAGTTAGTTTGCCGGGAGGGTTATAAAAAACGGCTCGACACGGCGGTGCGGCAGTTAGCGGCGCGCGGAGTGCTGCGAACGCCGCTACATGAATACGAGTCGCGGCTGGAATATGAGATCGGCATCATCAAGCAGATGAATTACTCCGGATACTTCCTGATTGTGTGGGATTTTATCAAGTATGCGCGGGATAACGGAATTCCAGTCGGGCCGGGACGCGGATCGGCAACCGGCTCGCTGGTGGCGTATGCGATGGAGATTACCAACATCGATCCGATGCAGTCCGTGCTGCTCTTCGAGCGGTTCTTGAATCCGGAGCGAGTGACGATGCCGGATATCGACGTGGATTTCTGCCAGAACCGTCGCGGAGAAGTCATCGAATATGTAACTCGGAAGTATGGGCGCGAGCAGGTGGCGCAGATTATTACCTTCAATACCATGGCGGCCAAGGCGGCTATCAAGGATTGCGGCCGCGCGATGGATATGCCTTACGGGGACGTGGACCGGATTGCCAAGCTGATTCCGGCAACGGTGGGCATGACGATTGACCAGGCTCTGGAGGACGTAGCGGATCTGCGCAACGTATACGACAACGACGCGCAGATTCACGAGCTGATTGATACGGCGAAGAAGCTCGAAGGGCTGGTGCGCGGGTCGGGGGTTCATGCGTCGGCGGTGGTGATTGCGCCGCGGCCGCTGATCGAGCTGGTGCCGCTGGCGAAGACGAAGAACGACGAAATTGTAACTGCCTATGATATGAAGGCCGTCGAGAAGATGGGTCTGCTGAAGATGGATTTTCTCGGCCTGGCGACGCTGACGGTGATCGACTATTGCCTGAAGCTGATCGAAAGCAATCGCGGCGAGAAGGTGGACATCGAGGCGATTCCGCCAGACGACGAGGAGACGTTCAAAAAGGTCTTTCACTCGGCGCTGACATCGGGTATTTTTCAGTTTGAGTCAAGCGGAATGCGGGATATTTTGCGGCGATATAAACCGGATTCAGTAGAAGAACTAACGGCGCTGAATGCGCTCTACCGGCCGGGACCCATGGACATGATCGACGATTTCATCGAACGCAAGTGGGGGCGGCGCAAGGTAGAGTACATGCTGCCGGAGCTTGAAGAGATTCTGAAAGGCTCGTTCGGGGTGATCGTCTACCAGGAACAGGTGATGCGGATCGCGAACGTGCTGGCGAGTTACTCGCTGGGCGAGGCTGACGTTCTGCGCCGGGCCATGGGAAAGAAGAACGCGGAAGCGATGGCCGAGCAACGGGACCGCTTCATGAGCGGAGTGGCAGCGCTGGGGCATGCGAAGAGTGCGGCCGGCGATATTTTCGACCAGATGGAGAAGTTCTCCGGGTACGGATTTAATAAGTCGCACTCGGCGGCTTATGCGCTGGTGGCCTATCAGACGGCTTATTTGAAGACGCATTACCCGATGGAGTTTATGGCTGCGCTGCTGACTTCGGAGACATCGAAGCCGGAAAATGTGGTGAAGTATATCGGCGAGTGCAAGGAGATGGGAATCCGCGTGGAGCCGCCGGACGTGCAGGTTTCAGGGAGCCAGTTTACGCCGCACGGAGAGGCGATCCGGTTTGGCCTGGCGGCGGTGAAGAATGTCGGCGGCAATGCGATTGAGTCGATTCTAAAAGCGCGCGCGGAGGCTGGCGGAAATTTCAAGAGCTTCTGGGAGTTTTGCGAGAAGGTCGATCTGCGGGTGATGAACAAGCGGGTGATCGAGTCGTTGATCAAGGCTGGAGCGCTGGACGCGCTGGGCAAGCGCGCGCCGCTGATGGCCGCCGTCGATAAAGCCATGGAACGGGCGCAGAAGATGCAGAAGGATGCGGCGCAGGGCCAGAGCGGGCTCTTCGGGCTATTCGATGAGGGGCCCAAGGCGGGACGCGGAAACGACGACCTGCCCAAGGTGGCCGAATGGGAAGAGAGCGAGCGGCTGGCCAATGAGAAAGAGGTGCTGGGCTTCTTTGTTTCGGGTCATCCGCTGGATAAGTACGCGGATAAGTTGCGTAACTTGACGGGAGTGATTTCCGTGGCCGAGGCGCTGGAGCGCAAGCCGCCGGAGAAGCGCTGGGGATCGCAGTCAGAGCCGGCGGACGAGATACAGGTAGCGGGAATGATTCTGGGTTTGCGCGTGCAGAAGAGCAAGCGGGACCAGAAGTTATATGCGCAGGCGGCGCTGGAAGATGCGACGGGCAAGATTGATTTGATCTGTTTTTCGCGGGATTACGAGCGGCTTTCCGGGCAGTTGAAGATGGAGGCTCCGGTGCTGGTGCGCGGCGTGCTGATGGGCGACGAGGATGCTGCGCCGAAGATAGCGGTCAGTTCGATTCAGGCGCTGGAAGAGGTGCAGGTGAAGGTGCCGACGGGGGTGCGGATTCGCATCAATCTGGAGCGCGCGACAGAAGATATGTTTATCAGCCTCAAGAGTGCCGCGGATGCCGCGCCCGGACCGGGCAAGGTGATGCTGCACTTGGAAATGAAGGGCGAGTACGCGGTGATCCTGGAACCGGAGGGGATGAGCGTGGCGGCGGATCGCGGATGGGTGCAGCGGGTCGAGGAGTTAGTCGGCAAAGGATCGGTGCAGGTGCTGGGATAGACAGAACCCAGCCTGACCTGCGCAATGATAACATCCAGCCGCCTGGAACCATTCCGATGTAATTCTCGTAGTTCTTTCTGTAGTGTTACGATGAATCGCCGATAGCTTTGGAAAAGACAGGAGAAATCCGCAATCGCCATGATCAATCCCAAAAGCAATGCCAGTTTGTATCTCGTTGCCGTGCTTCTGCTCGGCCTGAACCTGAACGCCTTTAGGGCCAACAGCCAGGAAAAGCCAGCCAAGGCAATCGATACGCCGCGCTATCGGGACGCAAGCCTCCCCATTCAAGACCGGGTCGCCGACCTGCTGCCGCGCATGACGCTGGAAGAAAAGGTGGAGCAAATCTCGGGCGGGTGGGAGAACCGGGTTGAGGTGATCGATCCGACCGGAACCTATACCAACGAGCAGGCTAGAAAAATCCTGAACAACGAGTGGGGCGACGAATTCAAGTTTACTCCGCGCGACGCCGCGATTCTGCGCAATGGAGTGCAGCGCTATCTGCGCGAAAAGACGCGGCTGGGCATCCCGGCGATCTTTTTTGGCGAGGCGCTGCACGGATACATGGAGTATGGCAGCACCAGCTTTCCGCAGGCGCTGGGTCTGGCCAGCACCTGGGATCCGGCGCTGGTGAAGCGGGTCTTCGCCGCAGTCGGGGACGAAGCCGGCTCGCGCGGCTCGGGTCAGGTCTTTTCTCCCGTCCTCGACATTGCGCGCGATCCCCGCTGGGGAAGGACGGAGGAGACCTACGGCGAAGATCCCTATCTGGCTGCGCGCATGGGAGTGGCCGCCATTGAAGGCTTGCAGGGCGATTCTTTTCTCATTGATCGCCATCATGTGATGGCCACGGCCAAGCACTTTGCCGTGCATGGCCAGCCTGAAGGCGGCACCAACACAGCTCCGGGTAACTACTCCGAACGGATCATCCGCGAGAATTTCCTGATTCCCTTTCAAGCCGCCGTGCAGGAGGCCCATGTGGGCAGCATTATGGCCTCCTATAACGAGATCGACGGCATTCCCTCGCACATCAATCACTGGCTGCTCGACCGCGTTCTGCGCCAGGAGTGGGGCTTCAACGGCTACATCACCTCCGATGGCGACGGCTTGCAGATGCTGATTGGAACGCATCAGGTTGCGGCCAACAAGGCGGACGCCGCGCGCCTGGCGCTGGCCGCGGGGGTCGACTACGACCTTTCCGACGGCTCCGTCTATCGCACGCTCGTGGCTCAGGTGAAAGCAGGAATCGTGCCGGAGAGCGAAGTGGATAGGGCCGCCGCCCGCGTGCTGGCCACCAAGTTCCGGCTGGGACTCTTCGACAATCCGTACGTGGACCCGGAGTATGCCGAGCGTGTGAATAACAGTCCGGAGCACCGCAAGCTGGCCATCGAGGCCGCGCGCGAAGCGATGGTGCTGCTCAAGAACGACAAGAATCTGCTGCCGCTGGAACTGGCCAAATTAAAGACCATCGCGGTGATCGGACCCAACGCTGCGGACGTGCATATCGGCGGCTATAGCCGCGATCCAGGCTATGGCGTCAGCATTCTGGACGGCATTCGCGCGCGCGTGGGCAGCAAGGCCACGGTGCTCTATGCGGAAGGGTGCAAGATCACCAACGCGCCGCAGGGCTTCCGCGGCTGGTGGGCGAACGGTGTGGAACTTATTGATCCCAGGACCCAGACGGCTTCCATCCAGGCGGCGGTGGAGACGGCGCGCAAAGCAGACGTCGCCATTCTGGTGGTAGGCGAAAACGAAAGCACCAACCGTGAAGCCTATGCGGAGATGCACCTCGGAGACCGTGATTCCCTCGATCTGCTGGGGGCGCAGAACGACCTGGTGAAGGCCGTGGTTGAAACCGGAACGCCGACGATCGTTCTGCTGATCAATGGTCGGCCGCTTTCCATCAACTATATTGCCGAGAAGGTTCCGGCGATTCTTGAGGGATGGTATCTGGGTGAAGAAGGCGGGACGGGCGCAGCCGCGATCCTCTTCGGCGATGCCAATCCCGGCGGCAAGCTGCCCATCACCTTCCCCCACACGGTGGGCGCTCTGCCCGACTTTTACAATCACAAGCCTTCTGCCAACCGCAGTTATGAGTTCAGCACGCGCAAACCGCTCTTCGCCTTCGGCTCCGGATTGAGCTATACCACCTTCACTTTCGATCACCTGCGCGTCGAGCCGGAGCGGATCATGCCCGGAGGCACGGCCAGGCTGAGCGTGGAGATCACCAACACCGGCGCGCGCGCGGGGGATGAGGTGCCGCAGTTGTATGTGCATCAGCGGATCGCCTCGGTTACGCAGCCTGTGATGCAGTTGAAAGGCTTCCAGCGCATTACACTCCAGCCCGGCGAGAAGCGGACGGTCGAGTTCGCCATCACGCCGGAGATGCTATCAATGCTGGACACGGATATGCACCGTGTCGTGGAGCCGGGAGTCTTTGAGCTGATGGTCGGCCCCAGCTCCGACCATACGAGCAAAGTCCGGCTGACCGTTGGCAGCGCAAACGGGGAAACCGGACGCCCCATGCAGCCTCCGCCGGTTGGTTCCGAATCGGGGGTGGTCAGCACCTTTGACGATGGCAAGATTGCCGCCAATTACGGTTCCTGGATGGGAGGCGGCGATCAGATGAATGGCGGTAAATCGACGGCCAAGCTGGAAGTTGTGCAGCCCGGCGCGGCGAATACCAAGGGAGCGTTGCAGGTCACCGGCGAGGTGGTGGCCGGCTCGCCATTCGCCTGGGCAGGGGCGCTCTACTTTCCCGGCGCCAAGCCGGAGGAGCCCGCCAATCTCTCCGCCAAGAAGACCATCAGCTTCTGGGCAAAGGGCGATGGCAAGACCTATACGCTCATCGGTCAGACCGAGTCGCGCAACGGACAGTCCGGAGAGATGCCCGCAATGACCACCTTCGTCGCCGGGCCGGAATGGAAGCAGTACGTCTTCCCCTTCTCGTCCTTTGAAACTGACGGAAGCGACCTGACTGGGCTGGGTTTCATTCGCATCCAGGAGCCTGCCAAATTCCAGTTTCAGCTTGATCAACTGGAGATCAAATAGGCCGGCTCCCAGGCGATGAACGATTAGAGCATTTTGCCTGATGGTATAGAGTGGATCTCCTGCTTGGCTTAAGGTTGCCGGTCGCTGAAAAAACAGGTAGCGCCGGCCTCCAGGCCGGCTGTCGCGTGGACCTCCCGGTCCACGCCGCACTCTACACCAATAGGAAAAATACCCTATACCACTCTCGCGATAGCCGGAATGCGGCGCATCGATGCTACTGTGCCCCAACTGAGCAGGAGCGCGCCGGGAAAGACGATCACCCACTTCACCACCGCGGGAAGCGATGCCGGCAGGAGTGCGTATTGCAGCCAGTTCACGAACGCATAGTGGACAAGATAGATTCCATACGAATTCGCGCTGAGGCTGTCGAAGAGCCGTGAGCCGGATCGCGCGAAGCGGAGAAACAGGGCCAGAAACGCAAAACAGGAAGCCGCGCACGAGAGCGCGAATCCCGCGTCCGTAGCGAGGGCCAATCCCTGCGATTGACTGCCCGTGGCGAGAGCGATAAGCGTGACAACTGTTGCCGCGGCGAAGATCACCAGAGCAGCCGCAACCCATAAAGGCCAGCGCCGGGCGAGCTTTCCGTCCGGGGCGAGCAGGCCGCGATCCACTCCATAAGCTCCCACTCCAACCGCAATCAGGAAGTATGCCAGGTAATGAAGAATCCGGCTGGTCTGGAAGGTAAACGGGCCGAAGGCCGTCCACGCAAGAGATGAAAAATGGAGCGCCATGGGGATGTAGACAAGCGCGGAAATTGCGGCCAACGCGATAATGAAGAGCACTGGCCTGCGAGCCGCGCCCGAAGTCAGCGCGCCCAGCGCCTGGCCCCACTTGGGCGCCAATACGAACAGAAGAGCGGCGATGACGTCGAAGGCGAGCAAAACCCAGATAAACCACCCAGGGCCGGCCGGCCAATTCCCCAGCGAGAGCCATTGATGCCAGTATCCGGCGATGCCGTCGTGGCCGGAGATTTGCAGATAGGTCGGATAGTAGGCGAGCGGCGCTAAGACAGCGGCCGCCACCACAAACGGAAGGCCGAGCCTCAGCAGGCGGCCGCGCAGAAACTTCGCTGCGCCCTTTTTTGACAGTCCATGCCACACGAACAGGCCGGAGAGGAAGAACATAAGCGACATGAAGAAGACGTCGTTGAAGCCTGCGAAGAGAGCGAAGCCGCTCCACTTATGTGCATCAAGAACGGGAAATGCTCCCCACCAGCGCGGCTGATCGACAAGCGAAGCGGGCGGCAGCAGCGGAAGCGGATAATAGGCGAGCGCCGCATGATGCGCAACGACCAGCGCAACGATGAAGGCGCGCAGGTAGCCGATTGCATGGTTATATTTTGGCGCCGATGCGGTCTGGGCGGCGGTAGTTTGTACTGCGATAGTCGTTGTCATATTGGTCTCCTTTGCATGGGTTAAGGCGCCCCGCCGTCCGGCGAAGGGCTGGCACATTCAATTTGAGTTTCACCTCTGCAAGCTGTATGTCCGGTGAGACAGCATTCCGCTCAGTGCAGTTGCATTTCCTTGGAGTTTGTTCTTCCGATTATGGCAAAGAGTGTTCTACTGCCGGTTTCAGCCGAACGATTCGATAGATGCCGGTTGCGATCACAACCAGGCCGACGACGATGGCCGCCGGGAAGAGCGTGGTCATCCAGTGATTGATGGCCTGGGTAAGAGCCGTCGCCTTTTCGGCTGGCACATTTGTAATGGACATTCCGTCCAGGATGTTGGCCTGCATGAGCCAGCAAAAGAGCGCCGCTCCCACGCCATCGGAGAACAGGCGCAGCTTGGCCCGAATTATCGTCCAATAGGGATGCAGCAGGTTCGTAGCTGAAAGCGCGGCATTGCCCAACGCCAGCGCGAGGTAGCCCCAGAAGAACCAGAGCCATTGCGGTTGGAAGGAGATGTGGATCATTGAGCCGATCCGCAGCTCTGGGGAGTGCGCGTAAACGGCCCACCAGACGAAAAAGATCAGGTTGACGGCCACCTCCGCCGCGGAGGAAGAGCGCGGGATCGCATTGGGGTTGCGGACGGGCGGAAGTTTGCGCGGGCTCCAGCGATCGAAAAAGCGCACTCTGGCTTGCTGACGCTCCAATACAGCGAAGGCTATGGTGAGCGGTACAACCACCAGGCAAAAGGCGAACCACAAGTAACTGAACAACGACGCGAATGCGCCAAACCACGAGGGATGGGTTTGTTCGAAGCGATAGGACGGGCTGAAGATCATCAGCCCAATCCACACCAGCGTATAGGGCAGCAGGTAGCCGTAGGCAAAGATCTTCAGAACAAAACGGTAGATGAGAAAGAATACCGGCCCGATCAGGGACTCCTGCGGCAGGAAGCGATTGGCCACCAGCAGGGGGTGGCCGCGTTGTTTGAGAATCTCTTCGACTTCGCCCTCATTTAGCTTGCGGCCGAGGGCTGTCTCTCGCTCCTCGATCTGGGAGTAGATGTCCTCGGAGAGTTCGGCGATGATGTCGTCCTTCTGCCGCTTGGGCAGTCCGAATTTGACGGCTTCGAGATAGCGTTCAATCAGTTCCATGACTTTGCTCCTTGAGAATTGTGTAGATTGAGGAATCGAGGTTGCGCCATTCGGCGAGCAACTGGTCGAGAACGAGGGCGCCGTCGGCGGAGAGGAGGTAAAAACGTTTCTTGCGCTTCTCTTCCTCTCGCCACTCGCTGTCCAGTAGGCCCTGGGTTTCAAGGCGTCGCAAGAGGGGGTAGAGCGTGCCTTCATCGATTTCCAGGCCACGCTCGGAGAGGGTTTTACGGAGCGTATATCCGTATTGCTCGCTGCGCAGCGCCGCCAGGACGGCCAGTACCAGGCAGCCGCGGCGAAGCTCGAGGCGAAGGTTTTCAAAGGCTTCGGAATTAATTGGGATTACCATGCGCCACATCCTGTACTACACACACTATGCGCTACACAGTAATTTATGTCAAGAATTTTTTTGTGGAAAAATGAAATTAATTATTTTTCGATGATTTCGACGCCGGCGGCGAACTCTCTTCCGGCCAAATGGCAGATTCCGCTGTCAAGAGTCGCCAGTCTGCCTTTGTTGTGTATAGCAAACAACTCCAAATGCACATATTTGGGAAGGGCTACGCCGAGTGAAGATGCAGCAGAGTGCGGCAACGCTCGGCAAAGGTCGGCACTTCCGGACACGCGAAGTAGACCTGACGGTTGAGCGCCATCAGTATCTGCACAGCCTGCAACTGCGCATTCCTGGCGGATAGCGCACCGTCCTCATACACGAACTCGTCAGTAAGATATTCGACGGCGTGGCCAAGGATCTCCAGCGCGTGCCCCGCTTCAGGGGTAATGCGGCGACGGCGATTGGGACACTCACGTCCTGTGAATGCGGCCTTGGCGAGGACCGGAATCGAGAAGCTGGAGGTCGTGGTGGCTGCCATGGTTTTATCCTCACTCTGTTCTTCGGCTGAGCGCACCGAATGTTCAGATGACGAACGTACTGTTTCCCACGAGCGGACAATGTATTGTCGCGTGCAACTATGGGAATAGAGGTGATGCAGATCACATTGCAACGCCTCCGTTGCCTTCACTCTACCTATAGGTCGAAGAATGGAGCCACCCGGAATCTGTCCAGGCAACAGCAACTCCGTGAAGCCGCTCTTCGGCCTGGGAGAGAATTCAGAGCAAGCGTCTCATGAAACGATGAAATGATCTGTATAAAACGGCACGCCGGCCTCAGTTGCCTTGACGGAATCAGGCGGTAAACCTAAGCTCAAACCAGCATCCCGTCGTGTTAGAGCCGTTGGAGGCTTCGGGGGATGAGTGTATTTCCCTGTGACTTTTCCGGACTGGACGGTCATGATCCCATATCACTGGCAGTATCTTCCGCTTTTGCTGCAAATCCTTGCCGCCTTTGGACTTGGCGCGGTGATGGTGGTGGCCTCGTGGTTCGTCGGGCGGCACCGCAATACGCCCACCAAGCTGGCCGCCTACGAATGCGGAATCGTGGCAGTGGGCGACGCCCGGCAGCGCTTCAGCGTGCGCTTCTATATGGTGGCGATGCTCTTCATTTTGTTCGACGTGGAAACGGTCTTCATGATGCCCTGGGCGGTGATCTACCGCAAGTTGCCCGCGATGACCGGCTCCCAGCTCTTCGGCTTCTGGGAGATGGTGGTCTACCTGGGCTTTGTGGCCGTGGGGCTTTACTATATCGTGCGCAAGGGCATCCTGAACTGGAGCCAGGACAAGGCGGACCTCTAGGATGAGCGAAACGCTACTGAGCAAGGCCGCGGTACTGGAGCGACTGCCCGAGCATCCGGCGGTCAAGGCCATTCTGGCCTGGAAGCCCGAGGCACTGGTGGATGCAAAGTTTGACCGTGGCGAGCTGACGCTGACCATTGCCGCGGAGGAGATTCGCTCGGCGGCTGCCACGGTGCAGTCGGCCGGCTACAACTTCTTCGAGGATGTGACTGCGGTGGACTGGTTCCCTTCCTCGCCGCGCTTCCAGTTGAGCTACCACATTCTTTCGCACATCTATAAGGAGCGCATCCGGCTGCGTGTTTTGCTGGACAGTGACGCACCGGCGGTCGAGTCGATCACGCCCGTCTGGCCCTCGGCAAATTTTTATGAGCGCGAGGTCTTCGATCTCTTCGGTATTAACTTTGAGGGCCATCCCAATCTGCGCCGCATCATGATGCCCGACGACTGGCAGGGACACCCGCTGCGCAAGGACTATCCGGTGGAGGGGTATCGCTGAATGACCGAGACGATTGGCAGCCCCATCCTCGAAGCTCCGGCGGCCACGGGAGCGCACGATCAGCACATGATCCTGAACATGGGGCCGCAGCACCCATCGATGCACGGGGTTCTGCGCCTGGTGGTGGAGATTGACGGCGAAATCGTTGTCCGCCTCTATCCGGAGATCGGCTACCTGCATACCGGTATCGAGAAGACCTGCGAGGCCAAGTTCTATCAACAGGTTGTCCCGCTCACCGACCGCATCGACTACCTCAGCCCCATGGCCAACAATCTCTGCTATTGCCTGGCCGTCGAGCGGCTGCTGGGCCTCGAAATCCCGGAAAAGGCGCAATGGCTGCGCGTGCTGCTGGCCGAGTTGACCCGCCTGAATTCGCACCTGATCTGGCTGGGCACGCACGCCATGGACATTGGCGCTTTGACCGTCTTTCTCTATTGCTTCCGCGAGCGCGAAGAGATTCTGCGCATCTTCGACGGTCTCTCCGGCCAGCGCATGATGACCAGCTACTTCCGCATCGGCGGCCTCTCGATGGAGCCGCCGCTCGATTTCCACGATCGCGTGCAGCAATTCATCAAGACATTTCCTGAGAAGATCGACGAATACTCGAATCTGCTCACCGGCAATCCAATCTTTCGCAACCGGCTCCAGGGCGTGGGCATCTTATCTGCAAAGGATGCAATTGCACTGGGTGTGACGGGGCCGAATATGCGCGGCTCGGGGGTGGACTTTGATCTGCGCCGCGATATGCCCTACTCCGGTTATGAGAAGTTTCAATTTAAGGTGCCGATTGCGACCGAGGGCGACTGTTGGGCGCGGTATGAAATCCGGCTTCAGGAGATGCGGGAGAGCGTGGGAATCATCCAGCAGGCGCTGGACGGAATGCCGGAGGGGCCGATCACGGCCGACGCGCCCAAGATCGTGCTGCCCGACCGCGAGAAGATGAAGACGCAGATGGAGGCGCTGATCCATCACTTCAAGATCGTCACCGAAGGCTTTGCGGTTCCGGCGGGCGAAGTGTATCAGGGGATTGAATCGCCGCGCGGGCAGATGGGTTACTATATTGTCTCGGACGGCACGGCCAAGCCCTATCGCGTGCACTTCCGCAATCCGTCATTCGCGACGTTGCAGGCGCTGGAGACGATGTGCAAAGGCCGGATGCTGGCCGATGTGGTGGCTGTGGTGGGATCGATTGACATTGTGTTGGGAGAGATTGACAGGTGAAAGGAAGGGAACATGGTTAATTACGCGAAGCTTGCCGATAAGGCAAGGATGATACAGATTGCCGACAAATTGGAGGCCGAAAGGCATAAACAACTGAGAGCAGACCCTTGCGTATTCTTTGAAAAAGTAAAGGCGCATATCGGGGAGGAGATGAACAAAGCCAATGTGGAGCTGCGCAAGAGGGGAGCCGCCACTCTTGACCGGAATTATTTACCGGCTTTCACTGAGGAGATTCTTCTCACATACGGAACAGATTCGCTCTGCAGGGTGGGACTTGGGATCATAGGAGGAGGATGTCGTGTCACGGCAATCATCAGCGGTCCCCCGAATGGATTCGAAATCTCGCGGAAGGAATATCTTTGCAATCAGGATAAAGCCTGCCAGGAGGTGCTTCCTGCCGTTGAAGAAGGAATGCTGCCCGAAGGATTATGCCCTGAGGAAATTGCAGTTGACATCATTTCTGGTATCCTCCGTGGCGGACTTGATTGAGTTGAGTTCGACTGTCGCCGTTGCGGATGGATTCAGTTGCGGAACTCTGTCGGGGGAGTTGATGCGATGAACCAAGAAACTATGAGCGTGTTTTCTCCCCAACTGGTGGCTCGTTTTGACGCGCTGGCGGCGAAGTACCCGCAGCGCCGTTCGGCGCTCGTTCCAATGCTGCTCTACGCACAGGATGAAGTCGGCTACTTGTCGGATGCGGTGATCAGCGAAGTGGCCGAGCGGATTGGAATTACCGAGTTAGACGTACGCAACGTGGCCAGTTACTACTCAATGCTGCGCTTCAAGCCGGCGGGAAAATTCAACGTGCAGGTCTGTACGAATATCAGTTGCATGTTGCGCGGAGGCTATGAAGTCTACGAGCGCTTTCAGCAGGAGTTAGGCGTCGGACCCAAGGGAGTTACCGCCGACGGAGTGTTTTCGCTCGAAGAAGTCGAGTGCATCGGAGCCTGCTCGTGGGCGCCGGCGATTCAGGTCAACTATGACTTCCACAACAAATTGACGCCCGATCAGGTTCCCGGCATTCTGGACAGCTATCGACAGGCGAAAGAGCGGGCCGCTCTGCCTGCGTTGGTCTACCATCCCGATGAGGTCAGGATCGTCTCCCGGCGCTTCGGCAAGGGCGCGGCCAGGATCGACCGCTATCTTGAACTCGGCGGCTACGAGGCTGTGAAGAAGTGCCTGGCGCAAGGGCCAGATTGGATCATCAACGAGATGAAGGCCAGCGGCTTGCGCGGACGCGGCGGCGCGGGCTTTCCCACCGGCATGAAGTGGTCGTTTGTGCCCAAGCAGTCGACGAAACCGAAGTACGTGCTGGTCAATGGCGACGAGAGCGAGCCGGGAACCTGCAAGGATCATCTGATCTTTCTGCATGACCCCCACGCGGTCATCGAAGGCACGATCATTGCGGGTCTCGCCATCGGCGCCAAGCTGGGCTTCATCTATCTGCGCGGCGAGTACCGCTATCTGCTCGAAATTATGGAGAAGGCCGTCGCAGACGCTTATGCACGCGGCTTTCTCGGCAAGAATATCTTTAGCCTCGGAGACGAATCGACGGGGACCGAGTTTCATATCATCACGCAGACCGGCGCGGGCGCCTATGAAGTGGGCGAAGAGTCGGCGCTGATGGAGTCGCTGGAAGGCAAGCGGGGGATTCCGCGCATCAAGCCGCCCTTCCCTGCCGTCGTCGGCCTCTACGGCGGGCCAACGGTGATCAACAACGCCGAGACTATCGCCACCGTTCCGCACGTGATTGCGATGGGCGGCGCGGCCTTTGCCGAGGTGGGCTCGCCGCGCAATGGAGGGACGCGCCTTTTTTCGATCAGCGGCCACGTCGAGCGCCCCGGCGTCTACGAACTGCCGATGGGCTACAACCTCAAGCGAATGATTTATGAAGTGGCCGGCGGCGTGAGGGGCGGGCGCGGATTGAAGGCCGTCGTTCCTGGCGGCTCTTCGACTCCGGTTTTATTGCCCGAAGAGATCGACATCGGCATGGACTTCGACCAGGTGGGCAAGGCCGGCTCAATGCTCGGCTCGGCGGGCGTGGTGGTCATCGACGACCAGACCTGCATCGTCGAGTTTGCGCTCCGCACCATCAGCTTCTATCAGCACGAGAGCTGCGGCTGGTGCATTCCCTGCCGCGAAGGAACCGACTGGCTCAAAAAATCGCTGACGCGATTTCATGCGGGCTTCGGCGAGGCAAAGGACATCGACAACATTCAGTACCTTGCAGAAAATATGCTGGGCCGGACGTTCTGTCCGCTGGGCGACGCGGCGGCAATGCCCACGATTGCATTCGTGAAGAAGTTCCGCAAAGAGTTTGAAGACCATCTGAACGGCAAGCCCTGTCCGTTCGCAAAGCACATGGATTTGGTTGTGGTGTAGGGGTGCTTGAGACGAATGGCAGACGTAACCTTCATTGTCGATGGTAAGACGCTGACGGCTCCCAGTGCGTGCCGGTTGTTTCAGGGTGAATGATGAAATACCGCGAATTCACGCGAATAATGCGCGACGATGGCTGGCGGCTCAAGATCCAAGAGGGCAGCCATCAGCAATGGATTCATCCTGTAAAACCGGGTAAAGTAACGGTAGCGGGTCATCCGAACGACGAAATTCCAGTAGGCACGCTAAAAGCGATGCTGAAACAAGCGGGGCTGAAATGAAAACAGAATTTCTGGTCGTCTTTGAAGTGGGTAAAACGAGTTTTGGAGCATTCGCGCCAGATATTCCCGGATGCTTTGCAGTCGGTCCAACCCTTGACGAAACACGCAAGCGGTACATGGAAGCGGTGGATGCTCATCTCAGATGGATGGCAGAGGATCACGATCCAATTCCTCAGCCCGTGACGACCGTCTACGATTTCTCGCGAGAATCGGGCGAAGAAGCCTCAAGCTATTACGTTGAATGGCTGGAAATCTTATTACCTGTTGAAATGCGTCTGGCCATTTCGGCATAAGGATATTGATGGCAGACGTAACCTTCATAGTCGATGGAAAGACGCTGACAGCTCCCGCGGGGACGCTGCTCATCGACGCTTGCCGCAAGGCGGGCATCGAGATTCCGGCCTTCTGCTACTACCCCGGCCTCAGCCTGCAAGCCGCCTGCCGCATGTGCGTGGTGCGCCAGGAGAAAGTTCCGAAGCTGCAAACCGCCTGCACCACGACCGTCGCCGAGGGACAGGTCTTCGTTACTGAATCAGACGAAATAGCCCAGGCGCGCAAGGCGACCATCGAACTGCTGCTCGGCAATCATCCCCTCGACTGCCCGGTCTGCGACGCCGGCGGCGAGTGCGAGTTGCAGGACATGACCTTCAAGTACGGCGCGGGCGTGAGCCTCTACACCGAGGCCAAGCAGCACCGCGACGAGCAGCAGTGGTCGCCTGCCGTCTACTTCGACCGCCCGCGCTGCATCCTCTGCTACCGCTGTATCCGCGTCTGCGGCGAGGGCATGGACGTGTGGGCGCTGGGCGTGCAGGGCCGCGCCGTCAGCTCGACGATTGCGCCCAATGGCCGCGACCATCTCGACTGCGAGCAGTGCGGAATGTGCATCGACATCTGCCCGGTCGGCGCTCTGACCAGCGGCAGCTATCGCTACAAGACGCGGCCCTGGGAGATGAACCACGTGGCGACGGTCTGTACGCACTGCGCCGACGGCTGCAAGGTGACGCTGGGCGTGCGCCAGACCAACGACGGCTCGGAGATAGTCCGCGCCGACAATCGCGACAAGAGCGGCATCAACGGCGACTTTCTCTGCGCCAAGGGCCGCTTCGGCTTCGATTTCGTCGCGAGTCCGGAGCGCCTGACCAAGCCGCTGGTGCGCAATGCGGAAGGCAAGCTGGAGCCGGCCACATGGGAGCACGCGCTGCGTAGGTCGGCCGCCATTCTCAAGGAAATGCGCGACAGCCGCGGCGGCGCGGCGATCGGCGTGATCGGATCGAACCGGACCACCAACGAAGAAAACTACCTGCTGCAAAAGTTTGCGCGATCCGTGCTGCAAACCAACAACATCGACCACGAGCGCACCGCGGACTACGCGGCCTTTGCGCGGGCGCTGGCTGGGCACGAGGGCAAAGCCGCCAGCCTGCGCGAGACGGCGACCGCCCCCGCCATACTTCTCATCGGCGGCAATCCTACCGAAGAGCATCCGCTGCTGGCCTGGAATCTGCGCACCAATGTACGCCTAAACCTCGCGCGGCTTTACATCGCTAATGCGAAGGCGATCAAGCTGGAGCGCATGGCCAAGGCCGTTCAGCATTTGTCAGAGGACGGCTACCCGGCTTTAGCCGCCTATTTGGACAAGAGCAACTCTGACTTCAGCAGGGCTGTGCTGGCCGAGGAGTCGCTGCTGGTGGTTTTCGGCCCCGAATACAGCGGCGCGCAAGTCACGGAGTTGGTAGCGTGGGGCTTGAAACGAGGTAATGTACGCTTTGCCTTCCTCGGCGGCTACGCAAATTCGCGCGGCGCGGCCGACATGGGCCTCTTGCCCGACCTGCTTCCGGGCTACGTGCCGGTGACGGCTCCGGGCGCCTTTTTCGAGTATCCAAGACTGCCTGCAACGCCCGGCAAGACGCTCAAGGAGATGATGGAGGCTGCGGCTAACGGCGAACTGGGCGCATTGCTGATCGTCGGCGCTGATCCCGCGGTAAAGCTGAGCGTGGATGCCGCGGCGCTGAAGAAGACCTTCGTGATCGTCGCCGATATTTTCCTCACCGAGACGGCGGCGCTGGCCGATGTCGTCTTTCCCGCCGCCAGCCTCTATGAGAAAAGCGGCACGGTGACCAACACCTTCGGCGATGTGCAATTGGTCAACAAGGCCGCCGATCGCGCCGGAGTGAAGCCGGAGTTCGAGATTCTTGTCCGTCTCGCCGGAGCGATGGGCGTGGATGTGAAGACGCTCGTGCCCTTCGGCAAAGCTGGAACGACGGCCGATCTTGGCCAATCGCGTGGAGTGCAGGCCGGTGAGGCGGACCGTCATGCAGTCTGGCTGGCGGCCAACAACCTTGAGCCGAAGATGAGTCCCTTCGATCCGCTCGCGGTGCTGGACGAAATCGCCCGGCTGGTTCCGGGCTACGCGCTCGACCACATGAATCTTTTGAGTGGCAACGATGTGCCAACCGAGCCGGGCTTTGTGCCGGTTACGGCATTGACCGGGCGGGGCGAGTTCGCCCCCGTTCACGACGGATTGTTTACCTCCGGAACGCTGGGCGAACACAGCCCGGCGCTCAAGGAACTGAAAGTGCATCAGGCGCGATTTGGCGGGCTGAAGGTGTTGTAAGAACGACGAGGCTGAAGAGCAGTGACGATTGTGCAATTCATTCTGTGGAGCGTGCTCAAGGTAGCCGTGGTGACGGTGGTGATGCTGCTGGCCGTCGCCTACACCGTGCTGCTGGAGCGCAAGCTCGTCGGCCGCATCCAGAATCGCTGGGGGCCGAGCCGCGTGGGGCCCTTCGGCCTTTTGCAGCCGCTCGTCGATGGCGCAAAGTCGTTTCTCAAAGAGGACATCATCCCCACCGGCGTCTACCGCCCGCTCTATCTGATCGCTCCCATCCTGGCGCTGGGTTGCGCGCTGATCTCCATCGGCGTCGTTCCCTTCGGCGTGCCGGTTTCCGTTGCCGGTAGCCCGCCGCTCTTTCAGATCGCCAATGTGAATATCGGCCTGCTGGTGATTCTCGCCGTCACCTCGATCGGCGTCTACGGCATTGCGCTGGCCGGATGGTCGTCGAACAGCAAGTATTCTCTGCTGGGCGCGCTGCGCTCCTCGGCACAGTTGGTCAGCTACGAACTGGCTCTGGGCCTCTCGCTGGTGGGCGTGGTGCTGCGCGCCGGATCGCTCAATTTGAGAGTGATTGTCGAGCAGCAGGCGACCCAGGGCATGCTCAGCTGGAACGTCTTTGGCGGAATGCAGTTTGTGGCCTTCTTCATTTACCTGATGGCGGCCTACGCGGAGACCAACCGCTCCCCCTTCGATCTGCCCGAGGCGGAGAGCGAGCTGACCGGCGGCTATCACACCGAGTACAGCTCGATGAAGTTCGCCATGTTCTTCATGGCCGAGTATGCCAACATGATTACGGTGGGTTGCGTGGCCACGCTGCTGTTTTTTGGCGGCTGGACCAGCCCCTTCGGCGATCTGATTCCGCCCTTCGAGAATGTCTTTTTCGATGCCGGGCTTTCTCTCTTCTGGTTTGTGCTCAAGGTTTTTTCTTTCCTCTTTTTGTATGTGTGGGTGCGCGGGACGTTGCCTCGCTTCCGCTATGACCAACTCATGAACTTCGGCTGGCGCTGGCTGATGCCGCTGGCGATACTGAACATTGTGGCGACCAGCCTTTGGCTTGCGTACCGGTGATACGATGCACCTGATTTTGTTTCTCGTCTTTGCGGGATTCTGCCTGGTCGGAGCGATCAATCTGCTCCTCCAGTCGCATCCCATCAACAGCGCCTTGTCGCTGATAGTGGTGATGGTCTCGCTGGCCGTGCTTTATCTGTTGCTGGGCGCGGAGTTTCTGGCCGCGGCGCAAGTCATCGTCTACGCCGGCGCGATCATGGTGCTCTTCACCTTCGTCATCATGCTGCTGAACGCATCGCGCGAGGAGCGCACGCTGGGCAGCCGCGCGGCGCTCCGTGTGGGCTTTCCCTCGGTCGTCGCGATTCTCGCCATAATCGCCACCGTGATTCTGCACACGCAGGGCCTGGGCGTGGCGCGGCTAAGCGACGGCATCACTTCGACGGAAGAGCTGAGCGCGGTACTCTTCACCAAGTTGCTGTTGCCCTTCGAGGTCACCTCGGTATTGATTCTCATCGCGATTCTGGGCGCGGTAGCGCTAGCCGGCCACGATGCCAGAGACCCCCAAGGGATTAGAGAAAGGACGGGCGGAAAATGAATGCATTCTTTTCGCAGGAAGTCCCTCTCTCCTGGTATCTGCTCTTGAGCGCTGTCTTGTTTTCACTCGGCGTCGTTGGCTTCCTCATCAAGCGCAATCTGATTACCATCTTCATGTCCATTGAACTGATGCTCAACGGCGTCAATCTTTCCTTTGTCACCTTCGCCCATCAGTGGCACGCGGTGAAGGGGCAGATCTTCGTCTTCTTTGTAATGATGGTGGCCGCGGCGGAGGCTGCCGTGGGATTGGCCATCATCATCGCCGTCTTCCGCGCGCGCGCAACCCTGGCCGTCGACCGCATCGACCGAATGAAACTATGAACGCACCTCTCCATCTGTGGTTGATTCCGCTTCTGCCCTTCGCTGGATTCCTCATCAATGGAATCCTCGGCCGACGACTGCCCAAGTGGATCGTGACGACGGTCGCGTTGTTGGCTCCGTTGGCGGCCTTAGGCTTGGTGCTCAACGCGGCGCAGGGCTTCTTCGGAATTGGCGCGACTGTCAGTTCCCTTCCCTACATTGAAACCTGCCCGCTGCCCTGGATCAACGCCGGCCTGTTGCACATCGACTTCAGCTTCGTCCTCGATCAGCTTTCACTGGTAATGCTCTTAGTCGTCACCGGCGTAGGCTTCCTGATTCACGTTTATTCCGTCGGCTACATGAGCGACGACGAAGGCTACGCGCGCTACTTCTCGTATTTGAATCTCTTCTTGTTCTTCATGACCGTCCTGGTCCTCGCCGGCAATGCGCTCGTCATGTTTATCGGCTGGGAGGGCGTCGGCCTCGCTTCGTATCTACTCATCGGTTTCTGGTTCCAGAAGAAGTCGGCGGCCGACGCGGGCATGAAGGCCTTCATCGTCAACCGCATCGGCGACTTCGGCTTTCTGATCGCGATGTTTCTGCTGGTCGCCAACTTCGGCACGCTGACCTTCACGGAGATCGCTACAAAACTAGGCCAAGATCCCGGCTGGAACGGCGGCGTTGTCACCGTGATTGCGCTCTGCCTGATGATGGGCGCGGCGGGCAAGAGCGCGCAATTGCCGCTCTACATCTGGCTGCCCGACGCGATGGAAGGCCCCACGCCGGTCTCCGCGCTGATCCACGCGGCCACCATGGTTACGGCGGGTGTTTACATGGTCGCCCGCACGCACGTTCTCTTCGACCATTCGCCCTTCGCACTAAGCGTCGTCGCCATTGTCGGCGCGGCCACGGCCATCTTCGCCGCGACCATCGCCCTCGTGCAGAACGACATCAAGCGCGTGCTGGCCTACTCGACGATCTCGCAGCTCGGCTATATGTTTCTCGGCTGCGGCGTGGCGGCTTATTCCGCGGCGATCTTTCATCTGATGACCCACGCCTTCTTCAAGGCACTGCTCTTCCTCGCGGCAGGCTCGGTGATTCACGCGATCGGCGGCGAGCAGGACCTGCGCAAGATGGGCGGCTTGTGGAAGAAGCTGCCGGTCACCTTCGCTGTCACCACCGTTGGCGTTTTAGCCATCGCCGGAATTCCACCCTTCGCCGGATTCTTTTCCAAAGATGCCATCCTTTATGCGGCGTTTTTGCAGGGAACCAACGGCAAGATTCTGTATTCTGTCGGCCTTTTAACGGCGTTGCTGACCGCGTTCTATATGTTCCGCCTGTGGTACATGACATTTCTCGGAGAACCCCGCAGCCCGCAGAGCCATTCGCATGAGAGCCCATGGTCGATGCGCGGGCCGCTGCTGATTCTTGCCGCTCTTTCCATCTGCGGCGGCTGGATCTGGCTCTTCGGCTTCGGCGAATTTCTCGCTCCTGTCCTTGGCGCGAGAGTTACAGAAGCAAGCAGTTGGCGTCTCCTCGTTCCTTATACGCAGTACTCACTCTCGCTGGAGACCGTCCTGAGCATCGTGGCTGTTCTTGTCGCGCTGGAAGGCTGGCTGATCGCCGACAAGTTCTACCGCCGCAAGCCGGCGCGTCCGGCGCAATGGGCCACTGCCATGCCGGCCGGTTACAAGCTGCTGGCCAACAAATATTTTGTCGACGAGTTCTATGGGGCAACGGTCGTCAAGCCGCTGCTCGGCTTCTCCAAAGTCTTCCTGGAGTGGGTGGTGGACGTGGGTATTCTCGGCGGCGCGACCTGGCTGCTCGGCGGCATCGCAACCTTTGCCGGAGCGATCTTGCAGCGCTGGCAATCGGGCAATCTGCGCTCCTACGCGGCGTGGCTGGCCGCGGGCGCGGCGGCGCTTCTGCTCTTCCTGTTGGTTCCGTGGACAACGGTGCTGGCCACTCTTCCAGCAATTCATCTTGGATTGGCGGGGCATTGAGAGAATGAACGAAATCAACAACTCGATTCTCACGCTGATCCTGCTGCTTCCGCTAGCCGGGGCGTTGCTGGTCCTGCTCGCGCCCGACCGCGTCAAGCTGCCCAACTGGATCGCGCTCCTCACCTCACTCGCCACCTTCGGCCTGACGCTGCATCTGCCTGCGCACTTCGACAAAGCGCAAACCGGCTTCCAGTTTGTCGTCAATCTCCAGTGGATCGAGAAGCCCGCAATCTTCTATCACCTGGGCGTAGATGGGCTGAGCCTCTGGCTGGTCGTGCTAGTCGGCCTGCTCGCTCCCATCGGAGTCATCGCCAGTTGGAACGCCATCCGCGAGCGCCGCAAGCTCTTCTTCGCGCTCTTCCTCGTCCAGCAGACGGCCATGTTCGGCGTCTTTCTCTCGCTCGACCTGATCCTCTACTACGGCTTCTGGGAGCTGTCGCTTGTTCCAATGGCGATTCTCATCGCGATGTACGGCCGCAAGGACGGACCCAGGGCCGCGCTCAAGTTCTTCCTCTTCACCTTCATCCCATCTGCGCCGCTGCTCGTTGCAATTCTCTGGCTCTATGCCCGTACCGGCAGCTTCGACTTCGCGACGCTCCAACTGTGGATTGCAAGCGGAGCACTACCAGCCGGCGCGTTGTGGTGGGTGGCTCTAACGTTTCTCTTCGCCTTTGCCGTCAAGGTCCCAGTCTTCCCGCTTCACGGTTGGCTCGCGGACACCTTCAGCGAAGCGCCGGTTGCACTCGCGATGGTCGTCGCAGGCAAGCTGGGCCTCTACTCCATGCTGCGCTTTCACATCGGCCTCTTCCCCACGCAGGCGCGGGCTGTGGCTCCGCTCCTGGTGGGTCTTGCCGTCATCGGCATTCTTTACGGCGCGTGTCTGGCTCTCGTGCAGCGCGACTTCTGGCGGCTGATGGCCTTTGCCGCGCTGAGCCATCTGAGTCTGATTACACTGGGCATCTACGGCCTGACGCTGACCGGATGGGAGGGCGCGGTCTATCAGATTTTGAATCACGGCGTGGTGGACGGCGCGCTCTTCCTGCTGCTTGGCCTGCTCTATGACCGCTACCGCACCAGCGAGATCAACGCCTACGGCGGCCTGGCCGCAAAGCTGCCGCGCACGGCCACGTTCTTTGTCTTCGCCTCTCTCGCGATGATCGGCCTGCCCATGCTGGGCGGTTTCGTCGGCGAGTTCATGATTCTGCTCGGCACCTTTACCGGCGTCAGCAAAGGCTGGGCGATTGCCGCCACGCTGGGCGTGATTCTGGGCGCGGCCTATATGCTCTGGCTTGTCCAGCGGCTCTTCTTCGGCCCGGAGAGCGCGCTGGCCACATCGAAGCCGCCTGAAGATTTGCGCCTGGGTCAGCTGACCGTCCTGTGGCCTCTGGCCGCGCTGATGCTGGTCATGGGCATAGCGCCGATGTTCTGGCTGCCAACCATTCAGACGGGCCCGCATCCTCCGCTACGACCGCAACAAGCAGCGGCGACGCAGTACCCCATCATCCTGCATGGAACTTGCGCAGCAGCAGCGCATGAGGCACCTGAGCTTATTGCTACATCTGAACTTGCTGCGAAATGTGAGTCGAATGGGGAGGGCCAGCGGTGAATCCTGTTCCCGATATCTTCCGCATCCTTCCCGAAGTCATCCTCACGCTGACCGGCGTGCTGGTAATGCTGCTCGACGCTTCCCTGCCCCCTCGCTGGGCGCGCCGTCCGCTGGGCTGGGTGGCCGCCTTCGGCACTACCTTCGCGCTGTGGGCCAGCCTCTGGCAGATTTCCCTGCCGATGGGCACCGGCTTCTCCGGCACGGTCGAGACCAGCGCCTTCACCGTCTTCTTCCACGTGCTGATCTGCGGCCTCGTGCTAGTAGCCTTGCTGCTCTCGCTGGACACGCTCCCCGAAGAGAGCCACCATCAGGGCGAGTTCTATGCGCTGATTGTTTTTGGCGCTGTGGGAATGTGCCTGCTCACCGGTGCGGTCGAGCTGCTGCTTGTCTTCATCGCGTTGGAAATCTCCTCCATCGCGACGTATGTGCTGGTGGGTTACCGCAAGAACACCGCCCGCGGCCCCGAAGCGGCGATCAAGTACTTTCTGCTCGGCTCCTTCGCCACCGCCTTTTTGCTCTACGGCATTGCGTTGATCTTCGGCGCCACCGGCACAACTGAGATTTACGAAATCGCCCGCCTTGCCCCCACCGCGCCGAATCACTCGCTGATCCTGGCCGGGCTGGGGTTGATGCTGGTGGGCATCCTCTTCAAGGTCTCCGCCGCGCCCTTCCACGTGTGGACGCCGGACGTCTACGAAGGCGCTCCCTCGCCGGTGGTGGCGCTGATCTCCACCGCGCCCAAGGCCGCGGCCTTCGCGCTGCTGCTGCGGGTGGTCTACGAGATGCTGCCCACGCTGCGCCCGGTCTGGTCGCCGCTGCTGTGGGTGGTGGCCGTGCTCTCCATGACCGTGGGCAACCTGGCCGCGTTGCGCCAAACGAATGTGAAGCGTATGCTGGCCTACTCGTCCATCGCCCATGCCGGCTACCTGCTGGCCGCCTTCGCTGGACTGGGCAACGACGGCATCATGGCCGCCTGCTTCTACATCGCGGCCTACGCTGCGATGAATGTGGGCGTCTTTGCGGTGGTTACTCTGGCCAGCGGCTACGACGAAAAGTTGCCGTTGATCGACGATTTTCGCGGACTCATCTACCGCTCGCCGCTGCTGGGCAGCCTGCTGATCTTCTTTCTGGCTTCGTTGGTCGGCATTCCCTTCACCGGCGGATTTTTCGGCAAGTTCATCTCATTCTCAACTGCGATCGGCGGCGGAGCGATCTGGCTGGTCATCATCGGCCTGCTGAATTCGGGCCTTGCCGCCGCGTACTATCTGCGTTTGGCTCTGGCCGCCGCGCAGCGTCCAGAGCATGATAGCAATGAAAAGTCCGCCCCACCGCAGGTGGCGCAGGGGGCGCGAGTCGGCATTGCGGTGGGCGCGGCCCTGCTGCTGGCGGTTGCGGCCACGCTGGTTCTGGGAATTATTCCCGGCGATGTGCTGCGCGCGGCCGAGGCTGGCGCTCATACGCTGCAAGCGCCTCCGGCGGAGAGCGGCGCGCCAGGAAATGCTGTCGAGCCGCAGCCCTAATGGACTCCTGCCTCAGATCGGATTGAGGGCGGAATCTGCGGAAACCAGCCCGACCTTGGAATTCCTCGTCAGATTCCGCTCCAGCAGGTTCTGGTAGTAGCCCACCGTCAGACCCAGGACGCGCCCATTGACATAGTGGTCGAGAACCCATGCGCGGGCTGCTAGGCCCATACGGCAGCGGCGTTTCGGGCTGTGCAGCAGTTGCAGCACGGCCTCGCTGATGGCGAACGGATAGCCTGGGGGGATCAGCAGCCCGGTCACCTCCGGCACCACGGCATCCCGGGAGCCGGTGCACAAGGTTGTCACCACGGGAATCCCGGTGGCCGCGGCCTCCAGTACAACATTGGGAAAGCCTTCCCTCCAGGTGGGCAGGACCATCACGTCCATCACACGGTAATAGGGTGACGTGTCGGCGACAAACCCGGTCATGTGAATCCGCGGGTGGCTTGCGATGCGCGAGCGCAGATCATCTCCGAGCGCATCTTCAGCGGCGTCAAACCAGCCTACCAACAGCAGATGCGACTCCGGCTTCGCGGCTAGGATCGCGTCGAATGCCTCCACCAGCTCCGGCAGCCCCTTGTCGCGAGTCAATCGCCCCACAAAACCTATAACATGCGCATGGAGCGGAAGACCCAGCCGGGCGCGCAGGTTGCACGGCCCCGGTTGGAAGCGCTCCACATCGACGCCGTTGCTGCTGCCGCTGCCCAGCAGGCGCAGCTTGCTCTCCGGCGCCAGGCCCAAAGTGAGCGCCTCGCTGCGCAAGCTGTCGCTATTGCACAGCACGGCATGAGAACAGGCCGAGGCCAGCCTCTCCGTGGCCAGAAGAATGCGGCGCTTGACTCCCGTGCAGGTTTCCAGCTTGAGCCCGCGCAGAAAATAGACCCGCGTCGGCACTCCGCAGAGCAGTGCGGCAATGGAGCCCAGCAGCCCGGCCTTGGGCGTGCTGAACTCCGTCATCTCCGGCTTGAGCCGGTAGAGCAGCCACCACAGGCGCGCCAGGGAGACAAGATCCGCCAGCGGCGCCATTTCCCGCCGCATGGGAATCGCAATCGACTCGACCCCTTCCTGCGCGGCGGTGCGGGTGAGCAGCTCGCCGGGGCCTGAAACCAGCGTGACGCGAAAGCCCGCCTCGCGCAGTGTGCGCAAGCGGCCGCCCAGCACTAGGCAGGTTTGCGGACTGGTGATGCCGACGACGATGTGGGGGCTTCGCGAGGATGGGGACGTCTGAGCCGGATGAGCGGCTGAGGATGAGAAGCGATTGCGCACACTAAATGATGTGGGCAAAAAATCAGTAACCGCTACCTGTATGCTGCATTTGAACACGAGCCTCTCCCAGAAAGAACTTTCGCGTCCCGATACAAAACCGGATCGATGACGCGCACGGAAAGGGACTCGTCGGATTCAGAAGTCATGCTTACAGGATGCTGCCGGGCAACCCCATGCCCTGGCACATCCACTCCCAATCTCCGCTTTCGCCGCTCTCCTCGTGACAACGCAGGAAGAGGCCTGCAGAAGGAGACCTAATAAGAGGGTCTCCCGCTGGAGATCAACAAAAACAATACTCTGAGGAAAAATTAGTAGGGTTTAGGTTGTCAAGAGGAAAAATTTTTTAGTGAAAATACACTTTAATTGTCGATAATATGAACGATTGCTTATACTTGCTGAAAGCCGGGAGGTTTTTCACAGGCCATGAATCACCGGCCAAGGGTTCTCTTGTTGATTCCCCATCTCGGCGGCGGCGGCGCGGAGCGCGTGATGGCACTTCTGGCGCGGGGCCTCTCCGCGGAGAAGTACGAGCTGCATCTGGGGCTGATCACGCAGGCGGAGGCCGGCGGCGAAGGACTGCCCTCTGGGATTCAAATCCACGCTCTGGGCGCTCCCAGGGTACGCGTCGGGGCCCTCCGCTTGCTGCGGCTGGTTCGCCGCCTGAAACCCAGCCTGATCCTCTCCGGAATCTTCCAACTGAACTTTCTCGTGCTGCTGCTGCGCCCCTTCTTTCCCCACGGTACGTGCGTCCTGGTGCGCCAGAACGGGACGGTCTCCTCCGCCCTGAACTTCGGTGGGCTGCCTTGGACCACCCGTCCGCTCTACCGGCTGCTCTACCGCCGCGCCGACCGGGTGATCTGCCAGACGCGGGCGATGGCCGTGGATCTCGCGCAGGAACTTGGTCTTCCCGAATGCCGGCTCGCGGTGCTGCCCAACCCAGTGGATGTGGAGGAGATTCGCCATTCCATCGGCCTGAATCCTGCCCCGCAAACCGCCCCCTGTCCGCATTTGTTGGCCATGGGAAGGCTCTCGCCGGAAAAAGGCTTCGATCTGCTGCTGCGCGCCTTGGCCTCCGTCCGGAACGACTTTCCCGGCGTCAGCCTGCTGATTGCCGGCGCTGGGCCGGAAGAGGCGATGCTGAAGGCCGAGCGCCATGCGCTGGGACTCGACGAGGCGGTGCGCTTTTCCGGCTACCTCGCGCGCCCCTGGTCCCTCTTCCCGGAGGCAACGCTCTTTGTGCTGCCCTCCCGGCATGAAGGCCTGCCCAATGCCCTGCTGGAGGCGGCTGCCGCGGGACTGCCCATTGTGGCTTTGCCGGCTTGCGAAGGTCTGGTTGAGCTGCTGCAAGGTCAGCCCGGTGTGTGGCTCGCTCCGGAAATCTCCGCCGAAGCTCTTGCCGCTTCCCTGCTCGACGCTCTTCATGCGTTGCGGCCGGGTGAGCGCTTTGCCCACCCCTTTGTAGAAGCCTTCCGCCTCGACCGCGCGATCCAGGCCTATGAGAGCCTGATCGACCAAAGCCTGCGGCTTGAGCCGCCGAGGGAATGCTGACCGAAGCAAGATTCATTAAGAGCAGTCCGACCCGCGTCGGCGTGTTACGGGCGGAAATGAACAAGCCAAAAAAGCTCCGTGCCCCATCCATTCCGCGTTTTATGCGGAATGGGTGGGAAACCACGAACCTCAACCAGCTTTGTTCATTAAGAGCAGCCCGACCCGCGTCGGCGTGTTGCGGGCGGAAATGAACAAGCCAAAAAGTTCCGTGCCCCATCCATTCCGCGTTTTTTGCGGAATAGGTGGGAAACCACGAACCTCAACCAGCTTTGTTCATTAAGAGCAGCCCGACCCGCGTCGGCGTGTTATGGGCGGAAATGAACAAGCCAAAAAAGTTCCGTGCCCCATCCATTCCGCGTTTTTTGCGGAATGGGTGGGAAACCACTAACCTCAATCAGCTTGGTTCATGAGGAGACTCCTTAAACCCTCTCAATCTCCCCCTTCGGCAGCAACTTCCAGCTCCAGTACCAAAGGAAAAGGAAGGTGCTCACGGTCCAAAGCGACGTAGCCAGCGCGATGCCCGCCACGCCCATCCAGCGCATGAGAATCAGGTTCAGCACCACATCCAGCCCCAGATTCAGCGCGCCGCAATAGAAAATCAAATCGCTTCTGCGCAAGGCAACCAGAAAACGGTAGAAGACCCGGCTGGAGACAAAGAAAGGAATCTGAATCGCGTACATCGCCAGCACCGGCGTCACCAGTGCCGTGTCGTTTGGCCCGAAGACGCCATGCTGGAATGCGGTGCGAATCAGCCAGTGCGAGCCGGCGATCAGCGCCAAAGCTATGGGTGTTGACACCAGCGCCGTAAGCCGCACCCAGGTTCGCAGCGTGTGGCGGCAGCCGGCCCAATCTTCATGGGCGATCATGCGCGAAAAATGCGGCACCACAGCCGAGGAGACCGCCCCGGCCAGCAGCGTAATCACCACGCTGACAAAGCGGTTGGCGTAGGCCAGCGCGGAGACGCTCCCCGCAGGCAGCATCGCGGCCATCGATTGATCCACCAGCAGGCCGCCGGAGGCCACCACGCCGCTCAGCAGCATCGGCCCATACTGGCGCGCCACTTCGCGCGTAGCCTCGGTCGCTCCGTGCCACCAGAGCCGAAAGCGATAGCCGCGCGCGTCCATCATCCAAGCCACCGCGCCGACGTGAATCAGCGCGCCGATCAGCGTCGCATAGACCATCGCCCAGATTCCGTAGCGCCCGCCCAACACCAGCGCTCCCAGAATGATCGCCGCCGGGGTCGCCACCGGTGCCAGCGCGGGCAGCGCAAAGTGGTCAAAGGTATTCAGCACGGCGGTGCAGTTGGTGGCGATTCCGGTGATCAGCACCACCGGCAGCAGCGCGTAAAAAAGCCGAATCGAGAGCGCCAGCTTCTCCGGCGGAAAGTGCGAGGCGATCAGCGGAAAGAAGCCGCGCGCGGTCAGAGCCATCACCGCCGTTGCCGCGGTCAGCAGCACACAGACCCATAGCATCGAACTCGAAAGTAATTGCTGTGCCCGCTCGTGGCCCTCGCGTTCCCTGACCCGGATCAGCGTCGGCACCAACGCCTGGTTCATCGACTCCGAGATCAGGTTGATGAGCAGGTTGGGAATCAGAAAAGCCGCCAGAAACGCATCCATCGCGTCCGAGCGCCCATAAACTCCGGCGACGGCAAACTCCTTGAACGCAGCGACAACCTTGACCAGAACCCCCGCCGCCGCCACCGCCGCCGCCGCGCGCAAGATGCGCCGGTTGACGCTGCCGCCCTGAAAGTACCGCGCGAGTTGGGGGATCAAAAACATAATTGCCGGCTAATTCGCCAGTCTACAGGATTGAATCGACGACATTCCAAATCGTTACGCCAAGGTTCCCAGCATATTGTGAATTGTTGACTTCACAGCAAATCAACTTGACATCAATTCGTTTATAAACGATACTTCATCCATGTACGAGATTCGCCATTACCTGACGCGGAGCGATAAAGACCTCTTCATGGATTGGCGTCGTCAACTTCGCGACACCAAGGCGAAGATTGCCGTTGACCGAAGAATCAACCGAATGGAGTTGGGCAACTTCGGCGACCACAGGTTCTGCCGTGATGGGGTCTGGGAGTTGCGCATCGACATTGGTCCCGGATACAGAGTCTATTACGCCCTCGCCGGAGCGCAAGTAGTTTTGCTGCTCTGTGGTGGAGACAAGCGCAGCCAGGATACGGAGATCGGCCGGGCCTGTGAATTATGGCAGGATTGGCAAAGGAGAGCGGAGCAATGAGAGACAGAACTCACGACGAAGCCATGGCGGAGCTTTTCAAGCAAGACCCCTCCTACGCGCTGGAGCTACTGAATAGCATTCTTGAAGACGGAGAACAGGGCGAACTGCTGATCGCTCTGCGCCAGATGGCGAAAGCCTTTGGCGGGGTGCAGAGCTTGGCGGAGAAGGCCAATCTGAACCCGACCCAGCTCTACCGCACACTTTCCGAACAGGGCAACCCAGAACTGCACAGCCTCTCCGCCATCCTCAAAGCCCTGGGCCTGCGCCTCGCCGTCGAACGCGTCCGCGCCGCCTGAATCCCTAGGCTGGCCGGGTTGTGCATCCTCTTCATGTTTACCGCCCGTATACAGATTAACCCGGAACTAACCTGCTACCGAAACCCGGCACGGCGGCCGGGAAGCAAGCAGCCAACTCCTCAGGCTGCTCGGCCGCCAGCCTTCCAGCTAGCGCGATCATCGCCAGCAGCAGCCAGGTAGTGCGGCTCTCCTCCACGGTGGCTACCAGCGAAGTGATGAGCCAGACCACAAGCGCCGTGGCCAGCGCCCACTTGAGCGGGCCGCGGATTTGCGTGATCGACCAAACGGCAATGGCGACGATAGTCGAGGCCAGAAACAGCGCGCACAGGCCGCCGGTGACCGCGATGGTCAGAGCCGTGTTGTGCGCTGTATCGATGGGCGCCACGCCGGCCGCGCTGACAAACGTGCCCGCCCCCGTGCCTAAGAACGGCGCGCGCGCAAAGGCATGCCAGCCGGCCCGCCAGATATTCCACCGCTGGTTGAGGTCGCCGCTCTGAAGCTGTTCGGAGATCGTGGCCAGGCGCTCATAGGTTCCGCGAGGAACGGTAAACCACAGACCTGCGGCCAGAAGCGGCAACGTCAGCACCCCGGCCAGCACTCTGCGCGGTCGTCCATAAACCAGCAGGATGCCGCTGCCCGCCAGCGCCACAAGAGCCGCCAGGAACCCTCCGCGGGAGGCCGTGAGCAAGACGGCGACCAGTCCCAGCGGCAGGTAGCCGGCCGCCAGCAGACGCCAGGGCCAGCGAGGCTCGCTGCTCAACAGCAGCGCCGCCAGCGGGAAGCTCAGGTTGAGAAAACGGGCCACGTCGTTCGGATCCTGTCCCTCGGCGGCAAATCGAATCTGGTTGGCCAAAACCTCTGCCGTGGCGAAGTTCGCCAGCGTCAGCAGGGCCAGCACCCAGGAGCCGGCCACGGTGGCCCGCAACAGCGCGCGCAGATCGCCGGCGCTCTCGGCAAACTCCCAGACCAGCCATACGATAAGTATTTCCTGGAGATAGCCCCGCAGCTTTGCCACGGTCACAAGCGGATCGATGGTCCAGAAGCAGGTGCAGCAGAACCAGAGAAAAAAAGCCAGCACCAGCCATTGCATTGGGCCCGGAGAACGCATTCGGCCGGCTTGAAAAACCGCCGGAATCGCCACCAGAAGCAGCAAAACGCCAATGAAGCGGGCAATGTTGCCCAGCGGCGCGCCCAGTTCCAGGGAGTACTCCCATGGAATCGCGAAGGCGAAGAGCAGCAACAGAAGCCACGCAATGCGGCGCATCAGACGAAACCTTTCAAGAATCCTAGTCTTCGGCGAAAAATCTCGCGGAAATCGATTCACGCCTGAGAATAATCATCGGAATTTGGAGAACAATAAACAAAACAATCGCCTGCGGGAAGCTGATCACTCTGAAGTAAAACAGCAGCAAGCAAGAAATAAGCACAATCGTACAGAGAATCGCAGTCCAACGCATCCGGCCAAGAGCCTTGAGTCTCCCGCGCACGCTGAAAAACCACGGCACGCAAAGCAGCCAGGAGCCGGCATCCAGGGCATACCTCCAGGCCCGCGAGTGAGCCATGCCGGCAACGTCGCCTCGCAGCAGATGCAGAACGTGC
This sequence comes from Acidobacteriaceae bacterium, assembly GCA_003134855.1. Lineage (GTDB taxonomy): Bacteria > Acidobacteriota > Terriglobia > Terriglobales > Acidobacteriaceae > Telmatobacter. The sequence continues at coordinate 9,568 of PLCS01000014.1, read as the reverse complement.
CATAGTCCGGCGATCAACATCAGGAAGATCGCAAACTCCAGGGCGGAGAGCGGCGCAACCGGACGCGCCGGCTTCACTGGAAGCTTGACTCCTTCGGGCGATAACGCGGAGGGTGCTGATTTGCTTTCAAAAAGAACCGCCGGTAGCTGAAGAAGAAGAAAGAGCGCCAGCGTCTCCGGGCTCGTCGCGACCTTGAATCCATGCGCCGCAAGGCACCCGGTGAAGACAATCAGGAAGTAGGGCCAGAAGCTCCAGCGCGGCAATCCGGCATCCGCCAGGCGGCGCTCCAGGCTTCTGATCCAGAAGACGCCCAGGAGAATCAGGCAGTATCCCACGGCCATCCACGCGCGACGGCTCCCCGCATGAGCTTGCAACAGCCGCAGAGCCGCTCCGCTTAATCCCGCGACCAGCACGCACGAGAGCAGGAATGTGATGCGGCCGAATTGCTTATATAAGGTCGAGTTAGGCAATTGATAGCTCCTCGTTCTGCATTCTGCAAGAAAGTGCGAAGAAATCTCTGTGCAAGTTATATCGTAATGAAGAGATTTCATCGGGGGCTAATGCCCCGTCCGGTTTTTCTCTTGTTGCGGCGCGGCGAAAGCCGCGCCCTTTCAAAACAGAGGCTCATCCAGAGAGTCACTTCACAAAAAATCTTGACTCACTCCGCCTCAAAACCTCTGCGAATAAACCAGCCCGGCATAAATCGTAACGCCTATTGCCGATTGAATGGCCGATTCCACCGTCCGATTCCACAGGTTTTTGGCCGCCGAGTCGGGCACAAAGAGAATGTCGCGGTCGCGGACGGGCTGGTCCGGCTCCTGTCCGTGCAGCATGCGTTTCAGGTTGAGGCTGGTCAGGGTGCGTCCGCCCTTCTGCTCGCGGATAAGAATGGCCTTGCTCATCGCGGCGTTCTGCGTCGGTCCCCAGGCCAGCGAGAGCGCCTGAACGACCGTCAATCCTTGCGCCGGATCGACGGCAAAACCGCCAGGGCGCTGCACATCGCCAACCACGTAAACCAGCCCCGCGCGGCTGACCTGAACGGTGTCGCCGGGGGCCAGCTCCGGGTTGTGGTCCGCTTCTGTATCGGTGCCGCTGGGGTCCAGCACTACTGGATGCGGCGTTCTGGCGTCGTCGCGGTGGAAGATGTTCACCAGGCGGCCGGCGTTCGGCGCCAGTCCGGCAGCGGCCGAGATCAGGTCCAGCAGCCGATGGTGCAGCGTGTAGGGATAGACGCCGGGGCGCACCACCTCGCCCAGCACGCTCACGTCCTGGCCGGCATAGGAGGTCACTAGAACCGAGACCTGCGGATGCAGCAGCATCCCCTGGGCCACCAGCGCGGCTTCAATGGCGTGCGCGGCGGCCTGCTCGTCCATCCCGCCCACCTGTACTTCATGAATCATCGGCAGCGTCACCGTGCCCGACGGCGAGACCCGCACCGCGGAATGGAACTCCGGGGTGTGAACCTCGCTGACATCGAGGAAATCGCCGGGAGCGATGGGAGCGGGCATCGGCAACGCCGACTGCGCGCGGACCAGCGGCGGCAGCCCAGCCTGGACAGGGCTGTCCCAGGTTGCAGGCGATTCCTTGGGATTGGGCAGATTGGGGTTCTGCTGCGGAGCGGGAATGCGGACCACTCCCGTGGGCAGCCCGGAGGTGCTGGGCGTAGGCGCCTGGCCGAGGGCCACTGCGCAGGCCAGCACAACCGCCAGCAGTGCTACAAATGTACGAGAGGGACGAATCGACTCCATCAAGAGCGCGCCTCCCACCGCCAGCCAGAGGCCGGCAAAGAGCGTAATGGCCATGTAGAGCGGCAGATCGGGCGCCACCGGCTTCACTGGCTGGCGGGCATAATCCACCACGGAGATATTCGAACCCTTGATGCCGGCGGCCAGACCCGCTTCCTCGGCCTTCCCCAGCATCCGGACGTAGAGATCATGATCAGCGTTGGCCTCCTCGCGCATCGCCGCGTATTGAGCAGCTGCTTCATTGGCCTTCATGCCTTCGCCGGTCGCGTCTTCAAGATTTTTGCGGACCAGTTGCTCGCGGTCGACGGTCATCTGCCATGCGCCACGGAAGCGCTCCACCAGCTTGGCATCCTCGGCCTGCTTCTGCCGGTCCAGATCTTGCAACTGGCGGCGAACCTCGACGACGCGTGGGAAGTTGGGGCCGTGCTCGATGTTGAGCTGAGCCTGTTCCTGTTCGAGCTGACTGTGCTGGGCGTGAATCTGCTGGAGCAGCGCGGTGGCGAAGTTGCCGCTTTCGGCTTGCAAGCGCGGATCGGAGGCGATGACCAACTCTGGATCGCCTTGCGAGGCCGCCCGGTACTGCGCCTCGCGCAGAATCCGGTCCGTGGAGGCCGCCACCAGCTCACGGCCCAGTTCATCCAGCTCCAGCAAGGCCGAGGTGTGCTGGGTCTCGCCCGGCTGGCCGTTGGCCATTATCTCCGGCGTATTCAGCAGGCCGTGCTCCCGCTGGAAGGCCGCCAGCCGCAACTGATCCCGCTCGCCGCGCGCCTTCAACTCCTTGAGCTGGCCCTGAAGCCACTCCGAGGCCTGCAACGTAGCCTGCACCCGCGACTCGGTGTCCTGCTGGCCGTAGGCGGCAATCAAGGCGTTCACCACGCTGGCCGACAGCGCCGCGTCCCGGGATCGGAAGCGAATCTGAATCAGCAACGTGCGCGGCAGGGTTTCCACGCGTAGCCGCTTCTGAAATCTCTCCAGCAGCCAGGCCTGGGCGTCAGCGGCGGGAGCTTCAGCGTGAAAATCCGGAAACTTCCCGGCAAATCCGCCCATGAACCCCGGCGCCTGATAGAGTTTGAGGCCGGTAATCACCTTCCAGGCCAGTTGGTCGCTGCGAAAGACGTTGACCAGAGTCTCCTGCTGCAACGGCGCGGAGAGAATCGAGACCGCCCCAAACGTCTCCGGCGCTCCCAGGCTGAGCGCGGAGATGGGCGTGGCGCGCAACTCCACCCGGGCGCTGGCTTCGTATTGATTGGGGGCGATGAGGCAATAGAGCAGGCACGCCAGCAGCAATCCCCCCACCACCGAGCCAACCAAACGACGGCGGCGGGCCAGCACTTCGCCTAGCTCACGGATGGATCGTGAATTGCGCCCACCAGCGCTGGGCCGCGCATCCGGCCACGGATCGGGCTCGCGGGGCGATTCGAACGGAACGTTATTTGATTCCGGCACAGGCAGGGAACCTCTCTCCCAACGTTCAATTGGCGGAGGCGGACCTGGGATTCAAAACGAAACAATGCTACAAAGGAAATCTCCGCCAGTGTGCTTGATTGGAATCAATCCGTCAAGAGATTCCGTCACAAAGACTGCCAGAAGCGAGAAAAGCCGCCTCAGGGCAGGTTTTACTCCACTCCGCCGCCGCTCCGGTACCACTCGATGGTGCGCAGCAGGCCTTCGCGGAAATCCACAATGGGCGCGTAGCCGAGCAGTTCTTCGGCCAGGCGAATATCGGCCAGCGAGTCGCGGATGTCGCCGGCGCGCGCTGGCTCGTAGGCCGGTTGCCCGCGGTAGCCGGTCAGATCCCGCAGAATTTCGACGGTCTCATTCAGCGTACTGCTGCTTCCCGTGGCCAGGTTCATCATCCGGCCTGAGACCTTTTCCGCCGGAGCAGCGGCCACCAGCAGATTGCCGTGAACCACATTGTCGATGTAGGTAAAATCGCGGCTCTGTTCGCCGTCGCCGTAGATGGTAATCGGCTCTCCGGCCAGCATCCGGCGGCAAAAGATGGCCAGCACGCCGGAGTAGTGCGAGGTGGGATCCTGAAATGGTCCGAAGACGTTGAAGTAGCGCAGCACCACCGTCTCCAGCCCGTAAACACGGGTGAAGGCGCCCATGTAATGCTCGCCGGCCAGCTTGGCCACGGCATACGGCGAGATGGGTTGGGGCAGCATTCCCTCGTGCTTGGGCAGTGTCGGCGTGTCCCCGTAAGCCGCCGACGAGGCCGCGTAAATCACCCGCCGTGTCCCGGCGGCGCGGGCGGCCATCAGCAAATTCAACGTAGCGTCCACGCAATTCCGGTTGCTGCTCACAGGATCGTCCACCGAGCGCGGCACCGAAACCAGCGCCGCCTCGTGGAAGACGATCTCGACTCCCGCGCAGGCCTTCGCGCAGGCTGCCGGATCGGCCAGGTCGCCCTCCATGAACTCCATCGCTTCCAGGCCCTCCAGGTTGGAGCGCTTTCCGGTGATAAAGCTGTCGATGCCGCGTACGGTTTCACCCCGCGCCAGCAAGGCCGCGGCAATCGAGCGGCCGATAAACCCCGCCACTCCGGTCACAAGATAGCTTGCCAAAAAATTCTCCCCTGAAGCCTGTTTGCAGTGGACGCAATACCGGCGTCCACTAGAAAAAGGATACTACCGGGGGGCTGCATCCCCGTCTGCGCGGCCGCAACGAGGCCCATTCGTGATTAGGTAGCACGTCGCCCGCGCCGTAGGCGCAATGGTTGTTAGCCCCGCGCTTTTCCGGGGTCCCCAAGAAATGGTCTTTGTTCCTTGGGTGGTAGCGTGGGGTTGGCTTTATGGTTGGTGCCCCTCAAAGGGGCCTGTGTAGAAGCACTTCATGCCGGCATCACTCCGTCGCACCGCGCCGTAGGCGCAATGGTTGTTAGCCCCGCGCTTTTCCGGGGTCCCCAAGAAATGGTCTTTGTTTCTTGGGGTGGTAGCGTGGGGTTAGCGCAACCAGCAATTCATTCGGAGTCCCGTAGGGACGGCGCTCATGCACCATGCCCTTCAAACGTGTTGCGAGAAGAAGGTAAAAAGACAAACCGGGAGCGATTTTCGTAAATGTCAAACTTCTACTTTCAACCCCGGCACAACTCCATCCACAAGACAGAAGAAATCAACCCACGCGGCGAAGCCGCGCTCCAACCCCGCCCTCACGCCGACCCACCAGGAAAGACGACTGACCTAAGGCTAGACTCGCCCAAAGCTCTCAAAGTCGGGAGCCACAGAAAATCGGCGAACGCTACGGCGTTTACGGGGACTGATCGGCGGACTCGAATTTGTCTTGCTCAATCCTGCAGTCGCAGCAGAAATACTGACCTCCGCATCGAGGGCAGCGCTCCATGTCACATCCATCCAGGTGGAACTCGCCCCTAATGACCCCGCAATCATGACAGGGGCGCGTTATCACTTCTGCCCAAAGTGCCTTGAAGTCTTCCGGTGCATCCGTTGATATTGACTCTTTACCATACCGTATCCTTCTATATCTCTTACCAGAAAGCATGGTTGTCTTTTCATCCTGAGCCCTCCAATAGTCATCGAACCATTCAAAGAATTCGTAGACGTTTTGGGCAATTTCGGAGATCTCTGAATCAGGGATCTCGCGTTCCAAGCGATGGAGTCCCTTTGTCCTTAGTGAATGGACTTGATTAAAGAGTTTCCGGACCTCTTTGGTTCGCAACACGTCCTGCTGGTCGCACTTCGCGACCAGAATATTGAACTTTGGACTTTGAAGACCTTTTGGATGCCCGAGTTGGAGAAGCATGAATTCTGTAAGCAAATCATCCAGGTCTCGGGCAAATTCATATCCCGTCACTAGCTTTAACTTCAGCTTTTGAAAGAGAATCTCATACTTCTGCGCTGTTCCATCAAGGAATGCTCCTCCCGCCCAGTCTGGCGTCCCTTTCAAAAGATGCTTCTTGATCTGAACCGGATATGCAACGTCGTACTGGGATTGCATTAGCTTTTCGGTGATCGGCTTTACAATCAGCCGTGCTACATCTCTTCTGTTCGAAACACCGCACAGATAGTAATACAGACCATGCTGGAAGGTAATCTCCTGCAGAAATGCGTCCAAGCCTACGCAATCTCTGGCAGGGATTGACAACTTGAAGGTTCCGGACCGGTCAACCTCGACGGCAATTCTGACGGAGTGCTTTTGGGCGGCTACTCGCAGGAATCTTAAGAATCTTCTGGCGTCCTGATACAAGTGAGCAGGGGGCGTGATCGTCAATTCGATATCAGGCAGCGGCATGGCGTTCGAAGCAAAATATGTCTTTTCGTATTCTACAGCCGGACGATCCCGAGTGCTCGCTTGAATTGTATCGCTCCGTCGGCACGGGGGACTTATCTCATATCCTTATGAACTGCAGGCTGTCTTCGGCGTATCATGGTCTTGTCGTTCAGAGTGCATGGCAAAGGAGTGCGGAAAGAGAATGGAGAAGGTGGAGATAGAGTCGACCTCAAGGCATTCTGCGAGCTGTTCCGACATCTCGGTCAGAGACGGTGGGGATCAGGTGAGGCTTCTGTTCCGCCCTGAAATCGTCGATAATCCAACAAACCCTCTTGCATCTGTGCGGGGCCGCTTCCTCTATCAGCGAAAAGGGAGGAATGATCGATGGATAGATTTCGATAAACTTCCGTTCTCTTCTCTCAAGAAAGGTGAGGGCTATCAGCTTTCGTTGGCAGCAGGCGAGTTGTACAAGTTGCTTCGAGAGATCGTTCCGCTTTATCGCTTTCATCGCCAAGAAGGCGTACCTAAGGGGAGAATAGAACTGCTCAAGGTGGATCGATCTCTTTCAGAATTGCTTCCCGACGCTGAGCCTGATTTGTTGGGTTTCTTGTCTGCACACGGCAGTGGCGGGGTACAGGCCTTGCGTGTAGTCTTGCAGTGGCTTTCGAGACAGACTGAGGCGCAAGAATTGATAAATGAAGGTGGGGAACTGCCTGAATTAAATTCTCTGGTTGGACTCGCGAACTTGCGTTCTGTACTCAAGAGTTGGTCTGCCAACACGGAAAACAAGGATGAGGAGTTTTGGCAGAACCTGTTCGCTCGTCATTCCTATGTACTCTCCCAATTGTTCGCTTATCCCATCGTTCTTATCAAAGGAAAGGCGTACGTTGGTGGCAAGGACTTGACCAACACCGGAGGCAATATCGTTGACTTCTTGTTCAGGACAGAATCGTCAGGGGCCGCCGTTCTCGTAGAAATTAAGACGCCACAATCTCACATCCTGGGTGCAAAATACCGTGATGGTGCATTCCCACCATCAATCGATTTGGGCGGTGCAATTTCTCAGGTGCTTGAGTACAGTGAGTCCTTGTCTGCGGAGTTTCACACGCTAAAGCAAGCAGATGATCGTCTCACGGCGGCAAGACCATACTGCGTAGTGATTCTTGGCAATGCATTGAAAGAACTCGTGGACGATTCTATGAGACGCTCCTTCGAACGATTTAGAGAAAGACTTGTCGGCGTCCGTATTCTGACCTTCGATGAGGTTTTTCGAAGAATTGAAGGTCTAGTCTCCCTCCTAGAAGGCAAGTGAAAGGCGATTTCCCCAATACATGGCCCGACCGGTTCGCGTCGGCCAGCCGTCTGCGTCATTAGTATCGGAAAAGTCGGCATCTCGTAACCTGTATTTCGGGGTCACGGACAAGAGGCCGATCTTTCCCGCAGACAGCCCGGAAGCCTGAACCTCTCCCGCGGCCGGAAGGTCAGGATGTAGGTATTGGCCTTTTATTCGCCTATATCCGGCAGTTCAATCCCACTATTTTCCAGAACGGAGAAGACAAAAAGCCACCCAATTCTCGCCGTCCAGCGAGTCTTTATTCCCTAGTCCCTAGTCCCTGGTCCCTAGTCCCTAGTCCCTGTTCCCTATTCCCTGGTCCCTGCTCCAAAAACTTGACCAACCATAGTCAAGAAAAAACGCCAAATCTTCGCCCCCAAACACCCCAGAGTCCCGCCATCCGGGACGATTTCAAATTTGTTGATGACGTACTTGCAGCCATTCCCGGGAAAGTGGACAGCTATCTAGCACCATTTCAGGCAAAACCGGACAGCTACAGAGCACCACTTTGCTCGAAACCGGTAACCTGTAGCTGTTCATTTTGGGGGTAAACCGGCTGACGATAGCTTCACAGTTGGCGAAAATCAGTAGCCTGGAAGGCATCACTTTCCCTGCCAAAACAGCCCCTGAGCGTCAACTCCCAAGTCCCTGATCTCTGACCCCTGATCCCTGATCTCTACGCTCCCACCGGGAGCGTCGGCATCTCCCCCAGCGCCCGCGCCTCGGCGACCACAACGTCAAGATGCGCAAGGACTTCCTCCACGGTCATGGTATAGATTTCCCGCCGCGAGTCGTAGCCTTCCTCAACCAGTTGTTTCAGGAACCGCCCCGCGATCTGGACCGCGAGCTGGTCGGTGATCACCTTTCCTGTCAGCAACTTATGCTTGCCCCAAGCCTCCAGCGGCAGGGCAATCCACATCGGTCGCCCGTTCACATCGAAGCGCACATCCACGGCGTCGGCGTGCCGTGTGGCGATGGCCACCTGTGTGCCTTTCCAGCGGCAATGCAGCTCTTCCCCGCTCCAGCGATCCTTCACGCTAAACTCTTCATACATAAGATCATCCTACCGCCCTGCCCGCCCCTCGGCAAGTGCTGGTGGACGCCCCTGTTGGCGCGCTGATAGACTAATGGGGTTGCAATAGCAGGCCTCCAGCCGTACGGAGCCGCAAACCAAGGATAAGAAGAGACCTCGTGGATACAAGAACTCGTCATGCCCTGAAGAAGGACCGTTTTGCCCAGGCCACCGCAAGCAGCATGAGTTGGCTGAGCGGTCATCGTTCCGGCGTTCAACGCTGGGCCATCGTTTCTGTTGCCGTGCTGGTTGCGGGCGGACTCGCCATCGGTTACTGGGTTTGGGCCTCAAACAAGGCCGACACCGCGCTGGGCGCGGCTCTGGACACCTACACCGCGCAGCTTGCGCAGCCCGGTGCCCCGCCAACCCCGGGGGTATACGCGTCGGCCGGCGATCGCGCGAAGGCTGCCAATCAGCAGTTTGCCGCGGTGGCTAAGCAGTATGGCTGGATGGCCGAGGGCGCCAAGGCCCACTATTTTGCCGGCGTTACCTACGAGGAACTGGGGCAAAACGGCCTTGCTGAAACTGAGTTGAAAGCTGCAGCCGGCGCATGGGACCGGAATCTCTCGAACTTGGCCAAGCTGGCGCTGGCCGGGCTCTATCACCAGACCAACCGCGATGCCGAGGCGATTGACCTCTACAATGCGCTGGCCGCCAAGCCGTCGGATACGGTGTCAACAGCCGTGGCGCAGCTTGACCTGGCAGGCCTCTATGCCGCAACCGGCAAGCAGGATCTGGCGAAGGCGCTATGGGCCAAGGTGAAGGACGCCGACAAGGATGGCGCCGCCGGCTCGATTGCGTCACAGAAGCTGGGCGCCAAACAGTAGGCTTACGGATTGACAAAAGAGGCTCCCNNGAGTAAACTTCGCGAGCCTCTTTTTGCGCCAAAGCAGGATTGCATTCGAGCATAATTCCCTTCCCCCGCGTCTGGTGGACTATGAGCGCGGGCCAGGCAGTATTCTCAGGTTGGATGGAGATCGCGGACAAAGCTGTGTACGACGAGGCTCGCAAGCACGCGGAAGAGCAGGCGCTCGCGGGGCTGGTGAGCCAGTATGCCGGAACGCTCTACCGGGTGGCTTACTCCGTGCTACGCAACTCCGCTGATGCCGAAGACGCCGTGCAGGAGGCTTTTGTGCGCGTGCTGCGCCACCGCGAGACGCTCGCTGAGGTGCGCGACCAGCGGGTGTGGCT